>NZ_CP045067.1:35000-1235000 GCF_016864015.1 Lacinutrix sp. WUR7
AGACTACTTCTCTACTCTATATATAAGGTAACAAAAAGATTTAGCGGATAGCCTGACGTTAGTTACCCCTTTAGGTAAATAACGGAACGCCCAAAAAATGATATATAAAACGCACTCCTTTTATAAGAACACAAAAAAAGGATGTACTACTCCTATTATATAACACATTCTAATAGCTCGGTTTTTCATAATTCTAAATTTATACCTATATATATATTGTGAGTGAATTTTTATACTATTATATTTGTCACTTACATTTAATATTACACAATGATACAGATTACTTTGCCTGATGGGAGCATAAAAGCGTTTGAAGAGAACACTACTCCTATGGATGTTGCTAAAAGTATTAGCGAAGGTTTGGCTAGAAATGTTATTTCGGCTAGTTTTAACGGTACAACAGTTGAGACTTCGACCCCGTTAACCACCGATGGATCTTTGATTCTTTATACATGGAACAATGATGAAGGGAAAACTGCATTCTGGCATTCTAGTGCTCACGTACTGGCACAAGCATTAGAGAGTCTTTACCCTGGAATAAAACTAACTATAGGTCCTGCGATTGATAATGGATTTTATTATGATGTAGATTTTGGCGAGCATGTTGTTTCGGAAAAGGACTTCAAGACTATTGAGAACAAAATGATAGAGATAGCTCGTGGTAAACATGAGTTTAAAATGAGAGACGCTTCTAAAGCAGAAGCTTTAGCTTTATATAAAGGTAATGAGTACAAAACAGAATTAATAGAAAATCTAGAAGATGGTACTATTACTTTTTGTGATCATGATACATTCACGGATTTATGTCGCGGTGGACACATACCAAACACTGGAATAATTAAAGCAGTTAAAATACTATCTGTTGCTGGGGCGTATTGGAGAGGTGATGAAAAGAACAAACAACTTACACGTGTGTATGGTATTTCCTTCCCTAAACAAAAAGAACTTACTGCATATTTAGAATTATTAGAAGAAGCAAAAAAGAGAGACCACAGAAAACTTGGTAAAGAATTAGAGCTTTTTACTTTCTCGCAAAAAGTAGGTCAAGGTTTACCATTATGGTTACCTAAAGGAGCTGCTTTAAGAGAACGTTTAGAAGATTTCTTAAAAAAAGCACAAAAGAAGGCTGGTTATGAAATGGTAATCACGCCACATATTGGTCAGAAAGAATTATATGTAACTTCTGGTCACTATGAAAAATATGGTGCAGATAGTTTTCAACCCATAACTACGCCTAAAGAAGGTGAAGAATTTTTATTAAAACCAATGAATTGTCCGCATCACTGTGAGATATACAATAGTACACAATGGTCTTATAAAGATTTACCAAAGCGTTTTGCAGAATTTGGTACGGTATATAGATACGAACAAAGTGGTGAATTACATGGTTTAACTCGAGTACGAGGTTTTACGCAAGATGATGCACATATCTTTTGTACTCCAGATCAATTAGACAAAGAGTTTAAAGATGTTATTGATTTAGTACTTTATGTTTTTGGTTCTTTAGGATTTGAAAACTTTACGGCACAAGTATCTTTAAGAGATCCTGAAACTCCGGAAAAATATATTGGAAGTGATGAAAACTGGGAAAAAGCAGAAGCAGCTATTTTAAATGCCGCAATTGACAAAGGTTTAAATTATGTTATAGAAACTGGCGAAGCCGCTTTTTACGGTCCGAAATTGGACTTTATGGTAAAAGATGCCCTTGGTAGACAGTGGCAATTAGGAACGATTCAAGTAGATTACAACTTACCGGAACGTTTTGAATTAAGCTACAAAGGTAGTGATAACGAGCTTCACAGGCCGGTAATGATACATCGTGCTCCTTTTGGAAGTATGGAACGTTTTATTGCTATTTTGCTAGAGCATACTGCAGGTAATTTCCCACTATGGCTGATGCCAGATCAAGTAATTGTGTTATCAATTAGTGAGAAATATGAAAAATACGCGAAAAATGTTTTAAGTTTGCTAGAAAATAACGAAATTCGCGCATTGATAGACAATAGAAATGAAACGATGGGGAAAAAGATCCGTGAAGCGGAGATGAAGAAAATCCCATATATGATTATTGTCGGTGAAAATGAAGAGCAAGAAGGAAAAATCTCTGTAAGACAACATGGAGGAGAAGATTTAGGCATGATTAGTGTAGAAGCATTCTCAGAAATTGTTGCAACAGAAGTGAATAAGACATTAAAGCAATTTTAAAATAATAAGTTTAACTTAAATATAAAAGTCATAGCAATACGTAGAAGAAGATCATCCTCGCCTAGAGTAATAAAAGAGGACCAACACAGAATTAACTCTAAAATTAGAGCTGAAGAAATTCGGTTAGTAGGAGATAATATTGAAGTAGGTGTATATAAAACAAAGCAAGCTTTAGCAATAGCAGACGAACAAGGTTTAGATCTTGTTGAAATCTCGCCTAAAGCAATACCACCTGTGTGTAAAGTTATGGACTATAAGAAGTTTCTTTATGAACAAAAGAAACGCGACAAAGCTTTAAAATCTAAGGCAACAAAAGTTATTATTAAAGAAATAAGATTTGGTCCCCAAACGGATGATCATGATTATGAATTTAAGAAGAAACATGCCGAAAAGTTTTTAAAGGAAGGAGCTAAATTAAAAGCTTTTGTATTCTTTAAAGGACGTTCCATAATTTTCAAAGAACAAGGACAAATTTTATTATTAAAATTAGCCCAAGATCTGGAAGAATTAGGGAAGGTAGAACAAATGCCAAGATTAGAAGGTAAACGTATGACTATGTTTATCGCTCCAAGAAAGAATAAATAGACAATAGTGTATACTATTGCATCTATGCTAAAACGAGTTTAGCATAAAAATAATAAGCGAAATTAAAAAACCTAGGAAAAAATGCCTAAAATGAAAACAAAATCTAGTGCTAAAAAGCGATTTAAGCTTACAGGTACTGGTAAAATAAAAAGAAAGCACGCTTTTAAGAGTCACATCTTAACAAAGAAGTCTAAAAAGCGTAAGCTTAAATTAACTCATGATGGTTTAGTACATAAAGCAGATGAGAGAAACGTTAAAATCATGTTACGTATTAAGTAATATCGTTTTAATAGGTTAACACAAATTAATAACCCTGGAGTTAGGCAACAAATAAAGCATCATTAAATTGATCGCCTACTACAAAAAACAATTAAAATTATGCCAAGATCAGTAAATTCAGTAGCGAAGAGAGCCAGAAGAAAAAAGGTTCTTAAGCAAGCAAAAGGTTACTTTGGACGTCGTAAAAACGTTTGGACAGTAGCAAAAAATGCGGTTGACAAAGCGATGCAATATTCGTATAGAGACCGTAGAGTAAAAAAGAGAACATTTCGTGCACTATGGATCACGCGTATTAACGCAGGAGCTAGAGAACATGGTTTATCTTATTCACAATTCATGGGAAAAGTAAAAGCTAACAATATCGAATTAAACCGTAAGGTTTTAGCTGATTTAGCAATGAACAGCCCAGAAGCTTTCAAAGCAATTGTAGATAAAGTAAAATAAGGCATTTGCCTAAATAATAACATATTTCGCTTATAAAGAAATCCGAATCTTCATTGATTCGGATTTTTTTTTGCTTTTTTTCAAAACTTTGAAAACAAACGTTTTGAAATATAATAAGTATCTTTCGGTATAAAACAGCTATCTCATGAATCGTATATCTCTTATTCCCATCCTATTCCTCGTCTTTACAATTACCGCTTTT
Source organism: Lacinutrix sp. WUR7 (assembly GCF_016864015.1). Classification (NCBI taxonomy): domain Bacteria; kingdom Pseudomonadati; phylum Bacteroidota; class Flavobacteriia; order Flavobacteriales; family Flavobacteriaceae; genus Lacinutrix; species Lacinutrix sp. WUR7. Next base: position 38,716 of record NZ_CP045067.1, read on the forward strand.
AGTCAAGAAGATAATGAAAAGGAAAAAGCGACTTGGGATGTTTCGAATCCAGAAGGCAATTGGGATTTTAAAGAACTCCAACTCTCCACAGATGAAGGCACTTGGATGAATTTGGATGTGAGTCCGGATGGTTCAAAAATCGCCTTCGATTTACTTGGAGATATATACATTATGCCTATTCAAGGAGGAAAAGCTACCATTTTAAGAGAAGGATTGGCTTTTGAAATCCAACCGCGTTTTAGTCCAGATGGCAAACAGATTTCATTTACAAGTGATGCAGGTGGTGGTGATAATATTTGGATTATGGATATAGATGGTAGTAATGCAAAGCAAGTCACTAAAGAAAGTTTCCGACTTTTGAATAATGCTATTTGGACTCCAGATGGAAATTATCTAATCGCCAGAAAACACTTTTCTTCTAGACGATCTTTGGGTGCTGGAGAAATGTGGATGTATCATAAATCTGGTGGAAGCGGACTGCAACTTACCAAAAAGAAAAATGATCAACAGGATGTAAACGAACCCAGTCTATCTTCGGATGGAAAACATTTATATTACAGTGAAGATGTTTATCCTGGCGGATTTTTTCAGTATAACAAAGATCCTAACCAACAAATCTATGCTATAAATGCATACGATATGGAAACTGGTAAAACCGAAAGAATTACTGGTGGGCCTGGTGGTGCAGCGAGACCACAAATCTCAAGAGATGGTAAAAAGCTAGCTTTCGTAAAACGTGTTCGTACCAAAACCGTGTTATATATTCATGATTTAGAAACTGGTGAAGAACGGCCAATTTATGATGCATTGAATAAAGACCAACAAGAAGCTTGGGCTATTTTTGGCGTGTATACTAATTTTAGTTGGATGCCAAATAATGAAGATATTGTGTTTTGGTCTGGCGGAAAAATAAATCGCATAAACACCAACACTTTGAAAGTAACAAATATTCCTTTTCAAGCAGACGCAACCATTAAAATAGCCAAAGCAATAGAAGTGGATACTCCAGTTTCACCAGACACTTTTGACGCTAAAGTGATTCGTCATTTGGTAACCTCTCCTGACGAAAAGAGTGTTGTTTTTAATGCGCTAGGTTATTTATGGACCATGAAAGTGCCAAATGGAACTCCGAAACGACTTACTTCTGGAACCGATTTTGAGTTTGAACCAGCCTTTTCTCCCGATGGAAAAAATATCACTTATGTTACTTGGAATGATGAAAACCTTGGAAGTATTCACGCTATTTCTGCAAACGGAGGAACTTCTAAAAAATTAACCAAAGAAAAAGGAATCTATAGAACTCCTGCTTATTCTAAAAACGGAAAACAAATTGTGTTTAAAAAACAATCAGGAAATATTGCTCAAGGAAGGACTTTTGCAAAAAACACAGGTTTGTATGTTATGGATGTAAATGGAAATAATATTCAGTTTATTACCAAAGAAGGAAATTTCCCTATTTTTAATGCGGAAGATAACCGCATTATATATCAAAAAGGTCCCATGTTTGGTGGTAATCTAACTAAAGAATTAAAAAGTGTTGATTTAAACGGACAAGAGGAACGTATTTTAATTAAATCGGAACGTGGTAATCGATTAGTTCCAAGTCCGGATGGAAAATGGATCGCTTTTATTCATTTACATAAAGTATATATGGCACCAATGCCACAATCTGGTCAAGCTATAGACTTAACAGATACTTCAAAATTTGTTCCTATCACGCAACTTTCAAAAGATGCGGGGATCAATTTACATTGGTCAAAAGAAAGTAAAAAAGTACATTGGACTTTAGGAAATACTTACTTTACAGCGGAAGCTTCCGAAGAAACCAAATTAACAGAAACGGGAATTACAATTAATATGGTTGTAAAAACGGATAAACCTGAAGGAATAATTGCATTTAAAGGTGCACGACTTATTACTATGGAAGGCGATCAAGTTATTGAAAACGGAATTATTATTATAAAAAATAATAGAATTGAAGCTATTGGAAATGCTTCAGAAATCACGATTCCTTCCGAAGCAAAAGTTTATGACGTTACTGGGAAAACCATTATGCCAGGAATGGTAGATGCACATGCGCATATTGGCGCATTTCGTGCAGGATTAACCACACAAAAACATTGGCAATTTTACGCAAATTTAGCTTTTGGTGTGACTACTTCTCATGATCCTTCTGCAAATTCGGAAACCGTTTTTGCCCTTTCCGAATTACAAAAAAATGGAACTTTAGTAGGACCACGCCTCTACTCTACTGGATTTATACTATATGGTGCAGATGGTGATTTTAAGGCAACTATTAATAATTTAGAAGATGCGCGTTCTTCTATTCGACGCACAAAAGCATTTGGTGCATTGTCGGTTAAAAGTTATAATCAGCCAAGACGAGAGCAGCGTCAGCAAGTACTTCAAGCCGCTCGTGAAGAGGGAATATTTGTGGTTCCCGAAGGTGGATCTACATTTTATCATAACATAACTATGGTTATGGATGGTCATACTGGAGTGGAACATAATATTCCTGTTGCTCCCGTTTATAAAGACGTTTTAGAACTTTGGGGAAATAGTAATGTTGGGTATACGCCCACACTGATTGTAAATTATGGCGGATTAAATGGGGAAGTATATTTCTATCAGCATACCAATGTTTGGGAAAACGAAAAATTACTGAAATTTATGCCTAGAAGCATTATTGATTCTAGATCTAGACATCGTACTATGGCTCCGGAAGAAGAGTATAAAAACGGTCACATTTTAGTTTCTGAAACCTGTAAAGCTTTGGCTGATGCTGGTGTAAAAGTAAATCTTGGAGCGCATGGACAGTTACAAGGTCTTGGTGCACACTGGGAATTATGGATGTTACAACAAGGTGGCATGACTAACCATGAAGCACTAAAAGCTGCAACTATAAATGGTGCCGATTACTTAGGAATGCATGCCGATATTGGTTCTTTAAAAGAAGGAAAGCTTGCCGATTTAATTGTTATGGACGATAATCCGTTGGAAGATATTCGAAATTCGGAGAGCATTATTTACACCATGATTAATGGTCGTTTATACGATTCTGCAACTATGGATGAAATTGGAAACTATTCGAAAAAGCGAACGCCGTTTTATTGGGAAAACAACAAATACAACGCAGGTTTTCCTTGGAATGAAGACAGTGAAAGTTTTACTCGAGGTGCTTGCGGCTGTCACTTAGGCACACATTAAAAATTAATAAAACCGAATCTTAATGGATTCGGTTTTTTTTTGTTATACTAGAGTAAAGAAATTAGAGAATATATGACGCAAGTAAAAATGGTAATTACAGATATGGATGGTACCTTATTAAATTCCAATCATGAAGTTAGCCGCAGGTTTTTTGATGTTTTTAAAGAATTAAAAAAGCAAAACATTTTGTTTGTTGCAGCTAGCGGAAGACCTTATTATAGTATTACCACAAAACTAGCAGCTATTGTGGAAGACATTATTATTGTTGCAGAAAATGGTGGATTAGTTTTAGAGCAAGACACCTTACTTCTATCTAATGCAATGGATAATGAAACCCTTACTAAACTTTTTACAATTGTAAATAGCATAGAAAATACTTTTCCTATGTTTTGCACGAAACACCAAGCGTATATAAAAAGAGCTTCTTCAGATATGATTCAAGTGTTTTCGGAATACTATTCAAACTATACTATTATTGATTCTATAGAAGAAATTAAAGATCCAGTGATTAAAATCGCGTTGTATCATGCTACCAATTCGGAAGCAAATATTTATCCTTTTGTGAAACATTTATCTCCGGAATATAACGTAGTAGTTTCTGGAAATCATTGGGTAGATATATCGGAAGCAGAATCTAACAAAGGGCATGCTTTACGTTTTCTTCAACAAAAGCACAATATAAGTCCTGCAGAAACGATGGCGTTTGGCGATTACAATAATGATTTTGAAATGTTACAAGGAGCAAGTTATAGTTATGCTATGGAAAATGCGCATGAAAATATTAAAGCCATTGCGAATTATCAAACTACGAATAATGATGATTTTGGTGTGGAGCGAATTTTAGAACAATTAGTTTCCGAAGGCAGTTAAGACTACATGTCTTCCGGAAGCATGATTTCTATGTTCACAAAGATAAATACCTTGCCAAATCCCTAGGTTTAGTTTTCCGTTTGTTATTGGAATTTGAACCGAAGTTCCCATTAAAGATGCTTTAATATGTGCAGGCATATCATCATCTCCTTCATAAGTATGTTTGTAATACGGCAGATTTTCTGGAACCATTTTATTGATATGACTTTCAAAATCTAATCTAACCGTTGGATCTGCATTTTCGTTTATGGTAATACTTGCAGAAGTATGTTTAATAAAAACCTGTAATTGTCCGATTTGAATGTCACTCATTTCGGGTAGTGTGGATTCTATTTGCTCTGTTATGAGATGAAATCCTCTAGAATAAGGTTTGAGTTTAATTTCTTTTTGAAAAAATTTCATGTATTATTTAGAATCGTCTGTTATTTCATCTATCGCAAATTTAAACTCTTCCCAATTAATTAAGCCATCCCCATCTTTATCATAGCCTTCAATAAGTTTTGAAGATACTAAACCACGAATAAATCCGTTAATTTCTGCTTCTTTAAGTAGTTTTACGATTTCACTTTTGGAAAGTTTACCGTCACTATCTTTATCAAAGAAATGAAAAGCTTCTTCTGGAGTGTTAAAATTGTTTGTAATAAGGATTTGAATTTTGTTTAAGATAATTTCTTTAGTTGCCATATTAGTGCTTTTTTAAAAATAGATATTCCCTAAAAACCATACTTTGAAAAATAATATAAAATACGGAATTGAAAATCCATATATCAATATACGGATTTTCATATAATACTAAATCTAAATTTCCGAATAAAAATATGGTAATACTGCAGCATAAATACAAAATTAGACCAATAGAAAAATTAAAATAATTATGTTGTACATCCAGGTTTTTAATGATAAAAGACAAAGCGTATACGACTAAAATTATAGATGTAGAAACTATTTCATAGATGTTAAACGTCCAAAATAATTCGGGATTAGCGGCATACATCCAAACTAAGATTAATATTTGTATACCAAAAATTACAACTATTAATTGCTTCCATATTTTTTCTTTAAAAAGCTTATAAAACAGGGCACTTAAAAAAGCGAATTGAAAAATAAAATAGAAATGAGAGATAAATAAATTTAAATTGGGATGTAGGTATCCAATAATATGACAAGCAATTTCTATGGTAGACAAGGCTATTAGGTATATTAGAAAAATGCTATAGACTTTCTTGCGCATATTACTATTGGTTACAAATAGAAATGTATTACATAATAAAAAAGCCAATCCAATCAAACTAACAAGGAAACCAAATAATAAATTCATGATCTAGGGATTATTTTCGCAATTTTTGTTTCTTATTTTAGGAACTGAAAGCTATTCTGCTTTTCTGTATCCATAGAAGTAAGTAGGTGGCGTAAATTTATGTAAATAAAAGCTATATCCTTAAAATTATTCCCTTAAAAATGAATGCACTCGAAAGCGCCATGCTTAATTGCCCTATTGTGTTTGTTATATTTCTTCCCTAGATGAAGGTTTGTTAGGATTTGCGTTAAGGATTGTAGTGGCATCCTTTTTTTATGTTTGTTCCTGTATTTCGCGTAGTATTCGCAAAATGCATGAATAATAAATAAAAAAAGATATAACGAAAAGCCTGCCAATTCTTGCTCTTCTTTAAAAAGAGCGAGAATAGAACGCCATTATAATATTAAAAAAAAGGTTAAAAAAAAAACAGTGACATATTATCTATGACACTGTTTAATAATATAGGAAATCACCTCAATAACGGATTATTAATTAATAGCGGCTGTAAAGTTAATTGTTCTTTGCATATATATAAATAAATAGATTTAAAGTGCAATAGTTTGTATGTAAACGACATTTTATATTGTTTTCTAAGCACAAAAAAGGCCGTATTGCTACGACCTTTTTCTACCTACAAATGATTAATGCTATTGTTTAATCACTCTCTTCGAAATTTCCCCAAATCTCGATTTTATTTTTAACAGATAGATGCCTTGACTAAAATTAGAAAGATCTAAATGATTGTTCTCTTGATTGTAATTTTCATGTAATAATGCACGCCCATTCATATCATATACCGCTACTTCAAAGTCTGTATTTAATGTGTTTGAAATAGTAAGTACTCCGTTTGTTGGATTAGGATACACACGAATGCTATTTTGCATATCGATTTGATTAACATCTAATGTTTGACTAGCTATAACTTCATTAGAAATGGTAGAACAATTAGATTGTCCATTCAATACTACTCTAAATTTAAGCATGGTAAGTGTGTCTAAATTGTCTCCTGCAAAAGTTAAAGTCTGCGTTGTTGCACCAGAAACATCAGGGTCTGTTAATGAATCATCTAATTCCATCCATCCTTCTGGAGCAGGAGAACCACCTGGTGCTTCTCCTGTTAAAGAATACTCCCATTGGTATGAAGCAACACCTGAAGCTACAATGCTAAAAGATACAGAATTATCTGTATCAGAAAATGTTAGATCTTGAGGTTGCTCTACAATCAACGCTTGTGGAAGCATTGGAGAACCCGCTAAAAAATTACCTGTTGTTCCCGTTAATGGAAAACCTATTAACGTACCACTTATTGCATTTGAAGATGCATTAGTAAGCATAGACTCTGCTGTATTATCTTGAGCATTATCTCCTTGGTTAAATGGATAATATGCAACTAAGCCAATTTCACTAGATTGTAATTCACAATACTTAAAGTGGTCAATTTGCGATGCAGTTCTTGCAACATCCCAGATTCTAACTTCGTCTATATCACCAATGAAATCTTCTGTTCTAGCATTACCGCCAATTACAAAATTAGAAGATACATTTCCAAATGCTCCATTTGCAGTTGTAGAACTTATCAAAACTCCATCCACATATATACTAACGGTAGATCCATCATAACTTGCAGCAACATGTTGCCAAGTATTGGTTGTTACTGTATTAGATGCTGTAACCGTTAAAATTGCAAAACTTGGTATATTTAATGCAACAACATAGTTATTACCATCTCTTCTTAATAGCATTTGAAATTCACTATTATTTATTGGGAAAGAATAGTTACTAACAATAGTCCCAAATCCTGTATTCGTTTCTGGTCTAACCCAAGCCTCAAGAGTAACAGCATCTTTTCCAACAAAATGAGTTGTTAAATGATCACTTAAATCTACAACATCTAATCCGTCAAAATTTAAATGTGTAGCTGGTAACGGATCATTAACGGTTACAACAACCTCTTCTCGTTCACTTTCGCAACCTGCATCATTTGTACTAACTACCCAATAAGAAGTATTTCCTAATGTTGCAGTACTTGGTGTTATGGATGCATAATCAACTCCTTCTGTTGCTACTGTATACCATAATAAACCAGTACCATTAGCAGCTGTTGTAGCACTTAACGGAGTCGCTGTATCTCCTTGATTATAAATTATTGGTGTTGTTACTGTTGGTGCATCTGGTGCATTATTAATAGTTACATTAACAGCAGTTCTACTACTTTCAATACCATCTATGGTTTGAGAAACGTAATAAGTTCCTGTTGCTAATACCGTTGTTGTGTTTAAGGCTGTAGTTTCTGTTTCACTAATATACCACTGTAAGTTACTTCCTGTTGCTTCTAAATTTTCAACTGTTGCTCCAATGCAATATGCTTGATCGCTAGCTGTTGGGGCATCTGGTGCTTCTACAACAAAAGTTTTAAACCATAAATCAAAACCAGTAATGGTACTTCCATCTAAAGCATAAAGAAGACCATCTGCATAAGTAGCACCGCTAGTTAATCCAAACTCAATTTTTGATACTCCATCTACTGTTGTAATATATGCGGTATATAGTTGTCCAGAGGTGACATTTACTGTTGTTGAAATAGAAATTTCATATTCAGCATCGGATGCAGCAGTTAACGTAAATGCTTCCGTAGCTAAAAGTGTCCCAGAATTACCTCCTCCTTCATAAATCTTTAACTCACAAGCCAAAGGAGGATTATCAAGATTATAATATTGAAAATTAAATTGAGATAATGTACCATCCAATCCCGCGGTAAAGCCTTGTCCCCATCCTTCACGATCATTAGCAAAAGGACTATCGGTATTCGATTGATCAAGTGTTTGTCCGTAAGACATAATTTGGCATAAAAACACCAATATAAAAAAATAAAATTTTGATTTCATGTAAAATAGATTTGTTAGGTTTTTAAGACTCCAAATCTAACTTTTAACCCATGAAATACACATAAAAAGGGTTGAAACGCGCTATTTTGTATGTAAACGGCTACTTAAAATTTTTTAGAAAAGGATCTAGATAATGGGATTTCTATCTCACTAATGCGCACAAAATTTGCCGTAACACGTTGTATCTTATTACTATTAACGATATACGATCTATGCGTTTGTTTGAATATAGCTACTGGCAGTTGTTCTGCAATGGTATTTAAAGATTTACGAATGGTATATTTTTTTGAAGTCGTTTGAATATTCACATAATTACCATCTGCCATTATATATTTAATATCGTTATAATCTAAACTAACCGTGTCATAACCATCTTTGAACTGAAACATATTCACTTGCTTTTTTTGTAAAGCCAAGTTTATAGAGGCTAACAAATCTACTTTTTTAACGGGTTTGGTTAGATAGGCATCTGGATTTGTTTTTAAGGCTTCATTCATTAATGCAAAATCATGTTGCCCGGTTATAAAAATAATGATAGCATTTTTATTTTTAGCATTAGAAAGTGCTATTCCATCGTTTACACCTTTTAAATTAATATCCATTAATATGATATTTGGTGAAAAATTTTCCATTTCTAACAAGGCCATTTCTTTATTCTTCGCTATTTTGGTCTTCGTAAAGTTTTCTTCTTGAAGTAATTCTGCAATGTATTCTGCAATAAACACATCATCTTCTACAATAAGTATTTTTGTATTTTTTATATTAGTCATTATGTAGTTCTTTAACTAGTGAAAATGAGAATCCGTTTTCGGTAGTAATCTTGTAATCCATTTCCATTTGTCGGCAGATTTTATCTACCAATTTGGGTTTCATTGTTTTATTTAATGAAGTCGTTCCGTTATCGGAATAGTGAAAAGACAGCCAATTATCGTTGTGCTTCAATTCAAAATTGATTCCTTTATTTTCTTGCGTATGGAAAGCGTGTTTTATAGAATTTATAGATAACTCTGAAAGTAACAACCCTAAATACATTGCATAGTCTGAAGGAATATCTACAGAAGCAATCTTAAAATTTGTTTGAATATTATTTTCTGCAAACAATGCAAAGAAACTCTTTTTAACATCGTTTAAATAACTGCATGCATCTACTGTTCTTATGTCCTCATTTTTATACAGATGTTTGTGCAATGTAGAAATAGCTTCGACTTTAGTTAAAATATTTTTTAGCTGAAAATTGTTATCCTTGCTAGATTTCTTTAATTGATCGGAAATTAAAATAACAACTAATTGCAAATTATTATTAATACGATGATTGGCTTCACTTAATAAAAACTGATTTTCTTGAGATAAATGTTTCAATTGTTTATTGCTCTTCTTCTCCTTTTTCAAGAAGTAGGAAATCAATAATGCCAAAGATATCACCGCTATAAGTAAACCAATACTAACCAATAATTTTATTTGGTTAGAAGCTAATTCCTTCTTTTGATTAATAATCTCGAGATTATTAATGGTAATTTGATTTTCTTTATCTGTTAGTTTATATTGCGCTTCTACATTTAATAACAATTCCTCCTTTTGTATTTCATTATACTTCGTAGTAAGTGCTAATCTGTCTTTTAAATACTCGTATGCTTTTTCTGTATTATTAAGTCTAAAATACAAGTTTTGAATATTCTCATTAAAGATTATTTCATTGTATAATAAATTGTTTTTTTTAGAAAAATCGGCTGCATATAAAGCCATTTTCAATGCTTTGTCTAATTGATTGCTTCTTGATAAAGCCATAATATAACTTATATAAGCATCAGCTTCCTGTTGCTCCATATTATTACTTCTTGCAACATCAATAATTTCCTCTAAATAGCGTATTGCCGTTTTATAATCTTTTTTACGTTCATAAACACCTGCAATTTCAAGTAAAGAATAAAACACATTATCTTTATCCTTTATTTTTTTTGATAAATCCAGTGATTTATTGGCATAAAAAAGTGTAGAATCTTGTATGTGATAAAACTCTGTAAAAAGTGCTGCTTTACGATTGTAATATTTAGCTAAATAAAGATCTTCCACCTTATTCCCCTTTAAAATAAGTGCTGCTTTATCAAGCTGAGCTGCAGATTCGGCTAGCATGGTTCTCTTCCTAAAAAACTCTGCCATTTTTACATGGTATAAAAACTTTAACTGCTTATCATCTATATTTTTAATGCTCTCAAAAGCCTTAATGTAATAATCACTAGCTGTGTTATAATCTAGTTTAAGTTTATACACTTCTGCAAATCCTAAAAGCAAATGAATTTTCTGTTCCTCACTACGAGGTTCTACTAAGCGTTTAGCATAATAGGTTATTGCTTCATCTAGTTTATTTTCGTGAATTAAATTTTGACCAAAATCTACAATTTCATCCTTTTGAGAAAAGGACAATTGAAACATAAGCAATGAAATACAAAGAAGAAGATATCTCATACTAGGTTTTCTGCTTCTTCTTTTTGGCAGCAGGAAATAACACATTATTTAAGATAAGTCTATAACCTGGGGAAGTTGGATGCAGGTCTAATTCGGTTTTAGGATCCCCAACGCGATGGGTATAATCTTCGGGATCATGACCACCATAAAAGGTGAAAAATCCTTTTCCTTTGATACCGTGAATGTATTTTGCTTCTCCATTCGATTTATTTTCTCCCATAACCAAAACGTTACTTTTAATTTCTTCACGTGTAAAAGAAGTGGTTTGTCCCATAAAACCTTTAACTAATGCCGTGTGATTTTGACATAACATACTAGGAATTGGATCCCATTTAGCCGAGTAATCCATCAACGTAAAATAATCTACCGTTTTAGAAATCCGTCTTTTTTGGGTCATATCTATGCTAGAGAACTCGTACACATTTGGGCTTTGCTCTAAGGTATAATCCTTGAATGCAAAGGTTTTGCTGTAGTCAATTTTATTTTGATAATTAGCGTCACTTCCATCGCCATCAAACATAGGTTCACAAATATCTAATCCTTGTGCAGAAAGTGCAATATCAAAACTATCTGTTGCGCTACACATGGCAAACATGAATCCGCCACCAATTACATAGTCTCGTATTTTTAAGGAAACGGCTAATTTTTCTTGTGAAACTTTATCGTATCCTAATTTAGTAGCTAGTGCTTCTGCTTCTTTTTTTTCTTCAATATACCAGGAAGCCGTTTTATATGCTCTATAAAACTTACCATATTGTCCTGTGAAATCTTCATGATGTAAATGCAACCAATCATACAATAAAAGTGCATCGTTTAAAACTTCTTCATCGTAAATGGTTTCATAAGGAATTTCAGCATAGCTTAAAACCATAGTAACTGCATCGTCCCAAGGTAATTTTCCTCTTGGTGTATAGACTGCAATTTTTGGTGCTTTTTCTAATACAATGGCTTCCATGTTTTTACTCGGACTACTAATTTCTTCTAGAATACCTTCCGCTTTAGCGTTAGATAAAACCTCGAAAGAAACGCCTCGTATTTGGCATTCGCGCTGAATTTCCTGACTATCTGGTAAAAGAAAAGATCCCCCACGATAATTAAGTAGCCATTTTACTTTTAGCTGTTTTTCTAAAGTCCAATAGGTAATTCCGTAGGCCTTTAAATGGTTCTTTTGCGTTTCTGCATCCATAGGAATTAGAATGTAAGAAGCATAAGTGTGTGTTACTAAAAGTATTAGAATTAATGTGATTATTTTTTTCATTGCAAGAAAGATACTTAAAATTATTACGTTAAAACCTGCATTAATATAATTTTAACCAATAGCGTATTTAAGTAATGTATTATAATGAGGTTTGCATTGGTTTAATAACGGTTTTAAATGCTCTGGGAAAGTTTCGGTCTTTGGTTTGTAGGCTAAATATCCCGTAGATTTATGAATATTTGCATACCAATATTTTGCCCAAACACCATCTTCTGGTCTAGCTCCAGCTTGCCAATGCAACATGTTTTCATCAAAAGGAATACCTATAAAATCGCATAATTGGGTTAGAACTTTCTTCGGATTTAATAAAACACGTTTCGAATCTAAAACAATTGGTTTTATATTATTTGTTTCCATATAATCTAACAACTCGGTATGTTTGGCATAACCAACATCTTCTATAGTTGGATTATGGATTACCTTATCAAACGAAGGAAGCATTTCTACAGGATCTCGCGTTAGTATCACATTGTATACCTCTTTCATAAAACCTCTATCCAAGTTTAATAAATGATGTGTCATATTTTTAAAAAAGAAAACAGGACTGGAAGTATTGGTCATCATTTCGGCTATCACCTTATTACCATCCTGTTCTAAAGTATATAAGATATCTTGGGTTCCTGGATGATAGTCTTTTGCATCGGTATTACTTAAATAGTGGGCATATAAAGGTTCATCCACCACTTTTGTATCTTGTCTTTGTGCAAAACTATACATTAAAGTGGTAGAAATATTTCTAGGCCCAGACCATAAACAGATGCGTTTAGTCTTTTCCATCTGCAACTTCTTTATCTATAAGCTCATTATATAAACCGCTTAGCTTTCTAGTAAAATCGCCATAAGATTTCTCACCTATTATTCTACCATCAATTTTTGTTACTGGTGTTAAGCCTCCAAATGTTCCAGTTACAAAAGCTTCATCTGCACCATATACATCAAACAAAGAGAAGTCTTTTTGATGACATGGAATATTATTTATTTTGCACGCTTCAATAACTTTTGCTCTGGTAATACCATTCATGCAATATTGCCCGGTAGAAGTATACACTTCGTTATCTTTTATAATGAAAAAATTAGTGGCGTTACAAGTAGCAACAAAACCGTTGACATCGAGCATTAAAGCTTCGTCGGCTCCAGCTTCAATGGCTTGAATAAGTGCTTGTACTTCGTGCAGTTTACTATGGCAATTTAATCTAGGATCTAAATAATCTGGAGAACCACGACGAATGGTACTTGTAAATAAAGTGATTCCTTTTTCTTTACTTTCTGGAGACGCTTTTTTGTATTCTGGTAAAATAACCACATTTGGTCCAGAAATAGTTAGTCTAGGATCTTGAGATGGTGTTTTTTTAATTCCTCTAGTAATCATAATACGCACGTGCACATGGTCTTGCATATTATTCTTGTTTAAGGTTTTCCAGACTTCTTCAATCAATCCTTCTTTAGTAAAAGGAAACTGCATACCAACGCTTGCTGCAGATTGCCACAATCTATCTAAATGATCTTTTAGAAAAACGAGAACCCCTTTGTGTAATCGTAGTGCTTCCCAGATTCCATCTCCTACAAGATAACCACTATCTAAAACCGAAATTTTAGCGTCCTCTCTTGGGTAGAATTCTCCGTTAATATAAATTTGAATGTCTTTATTTCTGCTGTCTTCTACAGCATTATGCGTACCATGAACCATGAACTTATTATCTTTTAATTTTGAGAATTAAAGATAATGAAAACCGCGTGTAATATTCTAAGAAATTAAATCAGATATTTTTTTAGTACTAGGAAACTGTTCGAAGATAATTTTAAGAAACACAGTAATAGGAATAGCCATAATAAGTCCTGGAATTCCCCAAAGAAATCCCCAAAACATTAACATCACTAAGACTGTTATAATATTTATGGAGAATGATTTTCCCATAAAAACAGGTTCTAAAATAGCTCCAAATAATACTTGAACTCCTGTAATAGCAAGTACAAAGAAAAACAAAGTACTTGTTGGATCTAGTTCTATAAACGCAAAAATGGAAAGTGCAATGACTGCAATAAAAGAGCCAACCATTTGCACAAAATTAATTGCAAAGGCAAAAAGCCCCCAAAAGATTGGGAAACTAACATCAAAGAAATAACAAGCTAAACCGGTACCAAGACCTGTTAAAAAGCTAACTAAAAACTTTACTTTTATAAAGGTATTTAGTTCTTTCTGTATTTTACCGTATGCTAATAGAGAAGTTCGTTTTTTCTTTAAAACCATCTTATTTAAAACATCCTGCATGTTAATAGACTCTGCTAATAAGAGTACCACAAAGAATGCCGTCATGAGTAACATGGTTAAAAACTGACGTAAAAAACCAACGGTTGTACCAATGTTTTCTTTTTGAATAAATTGCGATAAGATGTTTTTGTCTTTCTGCATCTCTACCCCAAAAGTATTTTCTAGGTATTGTGCTGCATCATTTATTTTAACTTCCGCTTTTTCAAAAAAAGCAGTATCACTAGCCATAATTTGTTTACTAGATAATTTGATAAGCTCTACTCCTGCTTTTAATCCAATCCCAATTAATAAAATGACAATAATTATACTTACTATTTTTGGAACTCTACGTTTCCCTAACCAACGCATTAATGGTAAAAACAGTAATGCTATAAACATAGCAAACACCAACGGAATAAATATAAAAGACAATACTTTTAATAAATAAAATAAAATTGGTATCACTATAATTAATAGTAGTATGTTGGTGGTTCTGCGTTCGCTTAACATGTAGGTTCTTATTTTTCTATTACTCTAGCTATTACAAATTTAGTTTAAAAAGGTACATCATTATCATCAAAATCATCAGGAGCACCAAATGCATCGCTAGGTGATGGTAAGTTTTCAGATATGAAAGTATCATCGTTTGCAGCTGCATTCATTTTAGAATGAAACTCAAAAGGCGAATCAAAATCGTCAAGATTATCAAATTTACCTAAGTGTCCAATAAACTTTAAACGAATATTTTCTAGTCCACCATTTCTATGTTTCGCAATAATAAATTCGGCTTGACCTTCAGTTGGTGAACGCTCTTCATCATCCCATTCATCAATTTTATAATATTCTGGTCTATAAATAAAACTTACAATATCGGCATCTTGCTCAATCGCTCCAGATTCACGTAAATCGGATAGTAAAGGTCTTTTACTTCCTCCACGCGTTTCTACAGCACGCGATAATTGCGATAGTGCAATTACAGGAACCATTAGTTCTTTTGCTAATGCTTTTAAGTTTCTAGAAATCATCGAGATTTCTTGTTCACGATTTCCACCATGACTTGGTCCACCGGTCATTAATTGTAAATAATCAATCATGATCATTTTAATACCGTGCTGTGATGCTAGACGTCTTGCCTTTGCACGTAAATCGAAAATAGAAAGTGAAGGTGTATCATCAATAAACAAAGGTGCTTTTTCTAAACCTTTCACCTTTACGTTTAATTGTTCCCATTCGTGTTTTTCTAGTTTCCCTGTTCTTAGCTTTTCGGAAGACAATCCGGTTTCACTAGAAATCAAACGCGTAATCAGCTGCACAGAAGCCATCTCTAAAGAAAAGAATGCTACTGGTACATTTTGATCTACGGCAATATTTCTAGCCATAGATAAGGTTAATGCTGTTTTACCCATACCTGGACGAGCAGCTACAATAATTAAATCGGAAGGCTGCCAACCAGAAGTAAGTTTATCTAGTTTATTGAATCCTGTAGCAATACCACTTAAACCTTCTTGATTGGATATTTCTTCAATTTTCTTTTTCGCTTGAATTACTAAGTCTTGAGCAGTTTCACTCGATTTCTTAATATTACCTTGTGTTACTTCGTATAATTTAGATTCTGCTCTATCTAATAAATCAAAAACATCTTGTGTTTCATCATACGAATCTTCAATGATTTCTGAAGATATTTTTATTAAACTACGCTGAATAAATTTCTGTAAAATAATACGTGCGTGGAACTCTATATGCGCGGAAGAAGACACTTTTTGCGTAAGTGAAATAAGGTAAAAATCTCCTCCGGATAAATCTAACTTTTGATTTTTCTTTAATTGACTAGAAACGGTTAATAAGTCGACTGGCTCACTGTTTTCAAAGAGTTGAAATATCGCTTCAAATATATGTTGGTGTGCTTCTTTGTAAAAAGCATCTGCACTTAAAATATCAATAACTTCATCTACACCCTTTTTATCGATCATCATTGCGCCAAGCACAACTTCCTCTAAATCAAGAGCTTGCGGAGGAATTTTCCCTCTTTCAAGATTGATTATTGTACTCTTATCGACTGGATAGCCTTTTACTTGATTTGGTTGCTTCATGTAAGCGAATGTAAATAAATTGTTGAGATATTAGTACGTATAAAGATAGTTCAATCTTCACAGGTAGTTAACATTTTAACTGTTAATAAGTAATAAATATTGTTAATAAGCATAAAAAAAACTGAAGCGTCTAACTTCAGATTTTTTTATCAAGTGGTTTTATACGGACTAGCCTTTATAAACTCCTATGTTTGTATATTTTTCCATACGTTGATTTACTAATTCTTTTGGTGATAAGTTTTTAAACTCCTCAAAACTTTTAAGAATAGCCGTACTTACAGAAGCAAATGTTTTCTCTCTATCTTGATGCGCTCCACCAAGTGGCTCTTTGATGATCTCATCTACAATACCAAGTTTTTTCATATCTGTAGCAGTAAGTTTTAATGCATCTGCAGCCTGTTCTTTATACTCCCAACTTCTCCATAAGATAGAAGAACAAGATTCTGGTGATATTACAGAATACCAAGTATTTTCTAGCATTAATACTTTATTTCCAACACCAATACCTAATGCACCACCAGAAGCACCTTCACCAATAACAATGGTAATAATTGGCACTTTTAGCCTTGTCATTTCAAGTATATTTCTAGCAATAGCTTCTCCTTGTCCGCGTTCTTCTGCTTCTAAACCAGGATAAGCTCCAGGAGTATCTAATAACGTAACTACAGGAATACCAAATTTTTCGGCAGATTTCATTAAGCGTAACGCTTTTCTGTACCCTTCTGGATTTGCCATCCCAAAGTTTCTATATTGTCTAGTTTTTGTATTGTATCCTTTTTGTTGTCCGATAAACATAAAACTTTGGTCTCCAATTTTACCTAGACCACCAATCATTGCTTTATCATCTTTAAAGGTTCTGTCACCATGAAGCTCTAAAAAAGAGTCTCCACAAAGTGCTTTAATATAATCTAAAGTATACGGTCTATTTGGATGACGTGACATTTGTACACGTTGCCATGGTGTCAGATTTTTATATATATCCTTTTTGGTCTCTAAAAGTTTTTTTTCAATTTGCTTACAAGTTTCCGTAACATCTACATCACTTTCAGTACCAATGATTTGGCATTTTTGCAATTGATCTTCTAGTTCTTTTATAGGTAGTTCAAATTCTAAATATTCCATTTTTGAATTTAAGTTTAATTAATAGTTAGTGTGCAAAATTACGTATTTTTTTTGTTTACTCTTTTATCTTCTTTGCTTTTAAAGCTTTCCTATTTTTCAAAATGCCGTTAAGTAGCACTACTCCAAGAATTAAAGATGCTCCATAATAAAAATTTGTGGTCATTTTTTCTTTTTCAGGAAAAAGTAAGATTGCTAAAATAATACCATAAATAGGTTCTAAATTATAGGTAAGTACAACCGTATATGGACTTATGTATCGCATTACATATACGGAAGCTATAAATGCATAGGCCGTACAAATAGATGCTAGAATGAATAAGTATATATAATCGGATGTAGGTAATTGAAAAAAGGAAAGGGAAAAACCATCATAAAAAACTAAAAGAAATATGGTTATAAAGGCTACTCCGCTTATAAATTCGTAAAACGAAATGGTAGTTGCACTGTGTTTTTCTAAAAATTTTCCGTTAAGTACGGCGAATAATGAGGATAGGAAAGCAGATGTGATACCTAAAATGATTCCGTTAATGTATTTCATTTCGCTTTGCGTGATAATAATCACTCCTATAATTACAATGACACCAAAGAGTATTTCGTACCAAATAACGCTTCGTTTGTAAATTAAAGGTTCTATTAATGAAGCAAAAAAAGCTCCAGTAGAAAACATCGCTAAAGTTATAGAAACGTTGGAAGCGTCTATGGCTCCAAAGAAGGTAATCCAATGTAAAGCTATAATTACACCTGCAATAGACAGCTTTACTATATCGTTTAAAGAAATTTTTATTTTCGTTTTAGAAACAGCGACGTAAACACCTACTAATATGCTTGCCATTGCCATTCTAAACCAAACTAATGGCACCGAACTAATGGTAATTAGCTCACCTAGTATTGCGGTAAACCCAGCAATAAAGACCAGTACATGTAAGTGCAGGTAATTTTTTAGCTTATCGTTTAGCATGGTATAATAAGTATGTAGCTAGAACACCAAAGATTATATTAGGAAACCATACTGCTAGTATTGGCGAAAAGTCGGATTGCGCTGCCATAACACCAAAGATTTTATCGAAAAACACAAATATCATTGCAATACAAATACCGAAAGCAAGGTTTACTCCCATTCCTCCACGACGTTTTATAGAAGATACTGCAACTGCTATAATGGTTAATATAAATACCGAAACTGGCAAACTCCATTTTCTATACTTTACTAATTTATAACGTCCAATATTAGAGGATCCTCTTTGTTCTTCTTTAGCAATAAACTTTGTTAAGTCTCCATAGGTAAGTGTTTCTGCAATATACTCGACAGGAGTTAAATCTTCTAAATCGAAAGAAAACAAAGTATCTTTTCTTTTTTCTTTTACTATAATATCATCGTGTTCTCCAATAGTTCTCTTTACATATCTAATCAATCTATACGTAGAATCCTTTTCAATATAGCGTATACTTTGCGCTTCTATTTTAGAGATCATTTTATCGTTTTCAAAATGCTCTAAAGTGAAGTTTTGTCCTAGTTTTTCTTTAATATTAAAACTACTTACATATATATAATCGTTATCATTAATTTGCCGAAAAACATTTTGTGTTTTTGCTGCGCTCTTTCCTTTTTTAAAGTATTTAAAATCGAAATCATTAAACCCTTTACTTGCTTCTGGCGCTAAGTACAACCCTAATATCAAGGCAAATACAGCAACAATAGAAGCACCAATTAAATAAGGTCTTAAAAATCTGGTAAAGGAAACTCCGGAACTTAAAAAGGCTACAATCTCTGTATTATTTGCAAGTTTGGAGGTGAAAAAGATAACCGATAAAAACAAAAATAACGGGAAAAGTAAATGTGCAAAGTAAATGGTAAAATCTACAAAGTAAAGTAGGACTTCACCAATAGGCACATCATTTTCAAGAATTTTACCAATTTTTTCGGCAAGGTGTACTGTTATTCCAATAGGAATAAAGAGTAGCAACATCATGAAAAATGTAGACAAATAGCGTTTTAATATGTACCAATCAAGTATTTTCATCCTCTATTAACCTCTCCAAAGGGAAGGGGTATTAAGTGTTTAAATTTATTATAGACGTTTATCCATTTGTTTTACCATCATATCTTTCCATGTTCTAAAATCTCCTGCTAATATATGTTTTCTAGCTTCACGAACCAACCACATATAAAAACCAAGGTTATGAATGGTTGCAATTTGTTTTCCTAACAATTCATTTACGGAAAATAAATGTTTCAGATACGCTTTACTGTATTCTGTATCTACAAAGGTAATTCCCATTTCGTCAATTGGAGAAAAATCATCTTTCCATTTGGCATTTTTCATATTCATCGTTCCATGTGCTGTAAATAACATCCCGTTTCTTGCGTTACGTGTTGGCATCACACAATCAAACATATCAATACCTAAGGCAATGTTTTCTAAAATATTAATTGGAGTCCCCACGCCCATTAAGTAACGAGGTTTGTCTTCTGGAAGGATTTCTGTAACCACTTCTGTCATGGCATACATTTCATCAGCTGGTTCTCCTACAGAAAGTCCACCAATGGCATTTCCTTCTGCTCCTGCATTTGCAATATACTCTGCAGATTGGCGACGTAAATCTTTATACGTACTACCTTGTACTATTGGGAAAAATGTTTGGTTATAATCGTATTTTAAAGGTGTTTTCTCTAAATGATTTATACATCTATTCAACCAACGATGTGTCATGTGCATAGAACGCTTCGCGTAGTTATAATCACAAGGGTATGGCGTACATTCATCAAAAGCCATGATGATATCTGCACCAATACTACGCTGAATTTCCATTACATTTTCGGGAGTAAACATGTGCATAGATCCATCTACATGCGATTTAAACTTAACACCTTCTTCTTTAATTTTTCTATTTGCTGAAAGTGAATATACTTGATACCCACCAGAGTCTGTTAAGATATTTCTATCCCAATTCATGAACTTATGCAGTCCTCCAGCTTTTTCTAAAATGGTTGTTTTTGGTCTTAAAAACAAATGATAGGTATTCCCTAAAATAATATCTGGATTAATATCGTTTTTTAACTCACGTTGATGCACACCTTTTACAGACCCTACAGTACCAACAGGCATGAATATTGGAGTTTCTATTACACCATGATCTGTCGTCATTACTCCTGCTCTTGCACTACTTTGTGCATCTTTTCCTTTTAATTCAAATTTCATTTTAACATATTAAGAAGTGGCAAATATAATTAACTAAACAAGATACCTTCTTAAACATTTAATAAAATTACAATTTCTACTACATTTCAATCTGTATAAAAGCTATTGAAACATTTGTAAAAGAAAATAATTACTTTGTATCTTCGTTTTAATAAGAAATCAATAAAACGAATTATTATGAAAAATGTCTTAATTACAGGTCTTTTGCTTTTTGCCTTTATCTTTAATTCAAGCGCACAACAAGGATCTGGATTTGGTATTAAAGCAGGTGTAAATTATAATGCTAATGGAAAGTATCTTGAATCTACTGAAACTACTTATGAAAACCCAGAAAGAAATGTTGGTTTTCATGTTGGTGTATTTGGAAAAATAGATGGAAAAATATTTTTCAAACCAGAATTGGTATATACCAAAACAAAAAGTGATTATGATAGTGACGCATTTATTATGCAAAAACTTGATGCTCCATTATTAGTTGGTGTTAAGTTTTTAAAGTTCTTTAATGCTTTTGCCGGACCTTCTTTGCAATATATTTTAGATACTGAATTTGATGGAGTTACTATTAGTGAAGTAGAAAATGATTTTACAGTAGGCTTAAATTTTGGTTTTGGAGTAAGCTTTAATTCCATTGGAATTGATTTAAGATACGAAAGAGGTTTTAGTGAAAACGAAGCTACTTTTATTAGTAATAATCTTTTAGAAGGAGAAGGTGTTGATAAAATTGACACTAGACCAGATCAACTGATACTAAGTTTTTCTATTTTATTATAATTTTAAATCACCAAAATAAAAAAGCCACTTTTCTATTAAGAAAGTGGCTTTTTTATTTTAGTCTTTTCTGAATTTATTCTTCAGGATACGTATCGTCTAAATAATCTGGAATACCGTTACCGTTAGAATCTGTAGCAACAAATGTATTAAGTGTGTATGTATTATCACTAAAGTCAAATTGAATATCAATAAGCACTTCATTTGCATCTATTTGATCGCTAGTATCAAAATGGTTTTGTGCATCCGCTTTAGTTAAAAATGGCAAACCATCATCATCTAATTCATAAGAAATCAATTCAATTTCATCAATGGTATTTGTACCATCTCCATCGTCATCTGCATCAAAAAAGTCAGGAGCAGAATTTTCATCTGTATCATCATCAAACACGTTAGCATCGTTGTCTAAATCTTCTAAAAAAGAAGGAATACCATCATTATCATGATCTAACAAAACACGATCAAATACGTTAAATTTAAATATAAGAGGTGTATAACTACTAACAGTCGTTAACGTTTGTCCAAAATAACCAATACCTGAAGGTAAAAAAGCAGCACCAATACCATGTTCATGATAAGCTAATGTTCCGTCATTATTTTCAGAAAAGCTAGTAGCTGTTTTAAACTCAATTAAGCTTTCTCTAAAGCCAGTAACAACACCACCACTTAACACCGTAGTAAGCTCAAAACTTGTAGGATTTATAGCATTATCAAAGACAAAACTTTCCGTTGTACTTCCTTCATAGGTTAATACCGCTTTATCTATAAAATGCACTTCATTCCCTAAACCTTGTCTCATCTCTAAGTAATAAAGTTTGTAAAACAAACCTTCCTCTGCAGGATCTTCTACCATTTTGAATTTAAGTTGGGGCATATCTATTAAAGCGGTTTCTGTAGAACCATCTTCTAAGGCGCTAAATACAATTTCAAAATCATCATTAGATGGATTATATAGATCGACAAAATCAAATGCATTATCTTCTAAATTCAAATAATGCGTTTCTAAAAATGTTTCTATTTCTAAGATATCTTCAGCATAAACCTCTGTTCTATCTCTATATGAAATAGTTGTAGAAGAATCATCATCTGAAGAACAACCTGCAACTCCTATAATTAATGCAAATACTATTAATGCAATTTTTGTTAATTTCATTTGTGATTTTTTAATTTTTCTTTTGAAAAATGGAATACCATTAGATTCTAAATAGTTAAAAATCTTTTTGGTTATTTCATTATTACTATTTTTTTGCCTGCAAGATACAATTTTAAACTAATTTTGCACAAGAACATTAACGTAGTTTTTTATAATAAGTTATATGCGTATAGATAAATTTTTGTGGTGTGTTAGGTATTTTAAAACAAGAAGCATAGCAACAACAGCTTGTAAAAAAGGGCACATTAAAATTAATGGTGATGCAGCAAAACCAAGTAGAGATGTATATGCTACAGATATTATTGAGGTACGAAAAAACCAAATAAACTATAAATTAAAAGTTAATGATATACCACCAAATAGAGTTGGCGCAAAACTAGTTGATATTTACCGAACAGATATCACGCCTAAAGAAGCATTTGAAGCACAAGAACTTTTAAAATACTCTAAAGAGTATTACCGAAAAAGAGGAACTGGAAGGCCTACTAAAAAGGACAGAAGAGATATTACCGATTATAATGAAGAAAATGAAGATTAAAATTATTACATTTAAATAATCTCAATTATCTTTGAAAAAACAACTCTAAATAATGGTTAGCAAAAAGAACAGTATTCTAACTCACGAAGAAATTAATCATAAAATTAAACGAATTGCTTATCAAATTTATGAAAGCAATGTTAATGAAGAAGAAGTTGTTTTAGCTGGTATAGACAGTAACGGTTATATTTTAGCAAAAAAACTAAAAACTGCATTATCTAAAATATCTACAATAAAGCCAATATTATGTAAGGTTATTATTGATAAAAAAAATCCTTTAAATAAAATTAGTACTTCTATACCTGCAAAAGATTACACCAATAAGTCTGTGATTTTAATAGATGATGTATTAAATAGTGGTACCACCTTAGTTTATGGTGTTAAACATTTTTTAGATGTGCCCTTAAAACAATTTAAAACGGCAGTCCTTGTAAATAGAAATCATAAAAAATATCCTGTTAAAGCAGATTTTAAAGGGATTTCGCTTTCTACTTCACTACATGAACATATTGACGTAGTCTTAGAAGGAAACAATTTTGAAGCCTTTTTAAAATAACTGCATTAAAATAGATTCTGCTATTTCATTTTCTTTTTTATTAGCATCAATAGTAAATTCTGCTTGCGAATAATATCCAAGTCTTTCAAAAAGGTGTTTACCAATAAACTCTGTTAATGCTTCTTTTGTTTTAAGATGCGCAATTAAAGGTCTTTTATCGGTTTCGTTTAAGACTCTTTCTACCAAGTTAGGTATTGTCACTTGTAAGTAAAGTGTTTTTACATTTGCATCCTTTAAAAGCAAATCCATATTATTAGCATAACAAGGTGTCCCTCCTCCTAAACTAATTACAATTTTGTTTTTGGTAGCAATTAGCTTTTTTAAAGAATCGTGTTCTTTTTTTCTAAAATAGATCTCTCCTTTGGTGGAAAACAGGCTACTAATAGTTGTATTTTCTTCTTTTTCAATAAAATCATCTAAATCTATAAACTCATATTCTAGAATATCTGCTATTTTTCTTCCAAAATAGGATTTTCCAGATGCCATATACCCAAGTAAAACTATTATCATTTTCTGTTATAAATTGATTATTAAAAACATACACTTATGAGAATACAAAAAAACAAAAAAACTTTAAAATTTTCTTGAAAAACCATTGTTTTATTAATTAAACATTTTATATTTGCACCCGCTAACAACAATATTATATGTTGTTATTTGAAATAATGACCTGGTAGCTCAGTTGGTAGAGCATCTCCCTTTTAAGGAGAGGGTCCTGGGTTCGAGCCCCAGCCCGGTCACTAAAAGCCATTAATTTTTAATTAGTGGTTTTTTTTTATATATCTCTAGAAATAGAGTATGATCATTTTTTTAGTATTACATAAATTGTTATTAAACAATGACCTGGTAGCTCAGTTGGTAGAGCATCTCCCTTTTAAGGAGAGGGTCCTGGGTTCGAGCCCCAGCCCGGTCACAAAAAAAGTTAAGCATTCGCTTAACTTTTTTTTATTTATATTAGTTTTTTATTTTGCGCACGTGGCGGAATTGGTAGACGCGCCAGCTTGAGGGGTTGGTGGACATTAGTCTGTGGAAGTTCGAATCTTCTCGTGCGCACAAATTTAGACGAACACCTCGATTTCGTTCTATTATACGCATTAAAACGATAATAATTCGTCAATTGTTTCTCTAACGGTTTCACTATTCCAATTTGCAGCACCTTCTTTATCTATTATAATTTTCCCTTCTTTGTTTATTAAAAAAGTTCTTGGGATGCTGGATATATTAAATTCGGAACTTTCTGATGTAGGAGTAAATACATTAAATGAATACTTATTTTTAAATAAAAACGCATTTACTACTTCCTTTTTTTCATTGGAAACAAATAGAAACACCACCTTATCTTTATAAGCATCCTGTAACTTTTGAAGGTTAGGCATTTCTGCAATACAAGGCGGACACCAAGTAGCCCAAAAATTTATTAAAACTACTTTGCCTTTAAAATCTTTAAAGTTAACCGTATTTCCTTTTACATCTTGTAATTCCCAACTAGCATAGTGTATCACCTTGCTATCTTCTTCCGCTTTGACAGAAGGGCTAAACAAAGCCAAACCTTTATGCAACATTACTTGAATAGGCTTTCTTGTTTGCGGTATTATCATTAGCGCAATGATTACAAAATAGAGTACATTTTTAAGTTTTATTTTTTTCATAATATAAAAAAGATGAAGCGTTATTTAATAATTAAACAACGCTTCAAATCTAACAAAAAAACAAGGATTAAACCTTTAATATTATTATCTAGTTACCGATCCCGAAAGAGATACTACAGGTCCTGCTCCCATTGCAATTGCTGTATGGTTCATTGCGTCTGTAGGAACCACGTGTGCTAATGGTTTTAATGTAAATGGTGTTGCACTATTATCTGGACTAGGCTCTACAGAAACAACTATTGTTGCTCCTTTTAAGTCTGTAGGAAATGTCATTCCTGCTGGTGCATTTTGTAAAAAGTCTTCTCCTGGAAATCCTGGTCCATTTCCAGCATCTCCTTTAAATGGGGAAGTTGCTGCATTATCATCTGCCATTGCCGCATCTGTAAAAGTTCCTGTACTTACTGGTGTACCGTCAATTACCGCCCAACCTTCATATTTCCATCCATCTGCAAGTGTTGGTAAGTCTAAACCAGTTACTGCTGTTCCTGAAGTATTATCTAAAAACCAAACACCACTAGCTTCATTAGTATCATCCATATCTGTAGGAGTCGC
This sequence comes from Lacinutrix sp. WUR7, assembly GCF_016864015.1. Taxonomy (NCBI): domain Bacteria; kingdom Pseudomonadati; phylum Bacteroidota; class Flavobacteriia; order Flavobacteriales; family Flavobacteriaceae; genus Lacinutrix; species Lacinutrix sp. WUR7. The sequence goes on from NZ_CP045067.1 coordinate 64,572, forward strand.
TAAAATGTATGTTCCTGTTGCTGTCGAAAAATCTGCTACTAAATTAGAATTTACATTTGCAGAACTTCCTGAAAAATCTCCAGCTAAAATTTTTGTTGCTGCTGGTGCAGGGTCAGCATCTACTGCTGGTTCAATAGACAATACAAATGTTGTTGCTGCCGTTAATTGGGTAGCATCTACAGTAAATGTTTTTGGAAAAGATACATCTGTAAAAGTTCCTGTAGAAACTGGAGAACCGTCTACAATAATCCATCCTTCGTAAACGAAATCGGATCCTAATGCTTCTAAACCTGCTAGGTCTAATGTTAAATCTGCTGTTGAAGGAGTGTTGTTGTTATCGTCATCACTACTGCATGAAGTGGCAAAAATCCCTAATACCATAACTGCTAAAATTGTTTTTCTAATCATTGCTTTATAATTTTATTATTAATAATTCAAAATTATATCTTATAGCAACAATAAAATGTTAGCTAGCTAACACTAAGCACTTTTTTTATAAATTCTTATTTCTTTTCTGTTGAAATCTAACACTTTCTCTTCTTTTAATTCATTTAAAAGTATATTAAGGGTAGGTCTTGAAGTTCCTATTAAAGAAGCAATATCCTTTTGTGTGTATGGATGTTTAATGACGTGATCTCCTGTTTTAGGACAGTTATAACCATATTCATCACATAATTCATTTAAAAATTCTTTTAAACGTGATTTGGTATCTTTAAATAAAAGTAGTTGTAGTCTTCGTTCTAGTTTTTGAAATTTAAATCCGATAAACTTATATATCTTAAAACTGAAGGTTTGATTGTCTCGCATTAAATCATGCATAGTATCTACACCAATAGGACAAATAGAAGTTAAATTATCTACCGATTGCGCAAATTCTTTTCTGGTTAATTGCCCTAGAATTGCTTTTTCTCCAAACAATTCTCCTCTAGTTAGAATGGCTTTTACTACTTCTTCTCCATCTTCATTGTAGTAACCAATCTTTACTTTTCCTTTTTCAATGAGATATACTTTATTAGCAGAATCTTCTTCAAAATAGATATAATCCTTTTTCTTATAAGCATCAAAACTATGATTGTTCTTATACGCCTTGAATTTATGAGGACATAGTACTTTAAATAGATTTACATCATCAAAAAACCAAAGTGAATTCATAGGTATTATATTTTACAGTATTTAATTAATTGTCGCTATTTGGCATAAAAACTTACAAATAAGCACAAAAAAACTCCTGAATAGCTTCAGGAGTTTTTAATTCATTTATTATTATTTTCTTTTAAGAATTGTTTTCTTTTTTAATTAAGTTTAATGCAGAACCTTCATTATACCAATCAATTTGTGGTTGGTTATAGGTATGGTTTAGCTTAATTACATCTTTACTTCCATCGGCATGAACAATCTCTAGTGTTAATTGTTTTCCAGGTGCAAATTCATTTAAATCGGTAAAGTTGAATGTATCGTCTTCTTGAATTAAATCGTAATCGTTTTCATTAGCAAAAGTTAAACCTAACATTCCTTGTTTTTTAAGGTTTGTCTCATGAATACGTGCAAAAGATTTTACAATAACTGCAGCAACACCTAGATGTCTTGGTTCCATAGCAGCATGTTCACGAGAAGAACCTTCTCCGTAATTATGATCTCCAACTACTATAGTTTTTACACCAGCTGCTTTATAAGCTCTTGCTGTATCTGGCACTCCGCCAAACTCGCCAGTTAATTGATTTTTAACAAAGTTTGTTTTCTTACCGAAAGCATTTACAGCTCCAATTAAACAGTTGTTAGAAATATTATCTAGATGTCCTCTAAAACGCAACCATGGTCCAGCCATAGAAATATGATCTGTGGTACATTTACCAAAAGCTTTAATTAATAGTTTCGCGCCATTAATAGTATTTCCTAATGGTTCAAATGGTGTAAGTAATTGTAAGCGTTCTGAAGTTGGACTAACAGAAACTTCCACTTTACTACCATCTGCAACTGGTTCTAAATAGCCAGCATCTTCCACTGCAAATCCTTTTGGCGGTAATTCCCATCCTGTTGGCTCATCGAACATTACTTCTTGACCATCTTCATTAATCAATTTATCGGTTAACGGATTAAAATCTAATCTACCTGCAATTGCAATAGCAGCCGTTATCTCTGGAGAGGCCACAAAAGCGTGTGTATTTGGGTTACCATCTGCACGTTTCGCAAAGTTTCTATTAAACGAGTGTACAATACTATTTTTTGGTGCATTTTTAGGATCGCTATATCTTGCCCATTGTCCAATACATGGTCCACAAGCATTCGTAAATATTTTAGCATCTAATTTTTCAAAGATTCCTATAATACCATCTCTAGCCGCTGTATAACGCACTTGTTCTGATCCTGGATTAATACCAAGTTCTGCTTTCATTTTTAAACCTTTATCTAAAGCTTGTTGTGCAATAGAAGATGCTCTGGATAAATCTTCGTAAGAAGAGTTTGTACAAGAACCTATTAAACCCCATTCTACTTGAAGTGGCCAATCGTTAGCTTTTGCTTTCTCGTTCATTGTTTTACCAACTGGAGTAGATAAATCTGGAGTAAAAGGTCCATTTAATAATGGTCCTAATTCCGATAAGTTAATTTCAATAACTTGATCGAAGTATTGTTCTGGATTTGCATACACTTCTGCATCTCCTGTTAAATATTCTCTTACTTTATTTGCAGCATCTGCAACATCTGCTCTATCGGTAGCACGTAAATAACGTTCCATAGAATCATCATAACCAAATGTTGATGTGGTAGCTCCAATTTCTGCTCCCATATTACAAATCGTTCCTTTTCCTGTACAAGACATCGAAGTAGCTCCTGTTCCGAAATATTCTACAATTGCTCCAGTTCCTCCTTTTGCAGAAACGATACCAGCAACTTTTAAAATCACATCTTTTGGTGCCGTCCAACCCGAAAGTTTTCCAGTTAATTTAACACCTATTAATTTTGGGAATTTAAGTTCCCAAGCCATTCCTGCCATAACATCAACAGCATCTGCTCCACCAACTCCAATGGCAACCATACCTAATCCACCAGCATTTACTGTATGTGAATCTGTACCAATCATCATTCCTCCTGGAAACGCATAATTTTCTAGGACTACTTGGTGGATAATCCCTGCTCCTGGTTTCCAGAAACCAATCCCGTATTTATTAGAAACGGAAGCTAAAAAATCAAACACCTCACTACTTACCGAGTTTGCGTGTTTTAAATCTGATGTCGCTCCGTCTTTTGCTTGTATTAAGTGATCACAATGTACCGTAGTTGGTACTGCTACTTGTGGTTTACCTGCTTGCATAAATTGCAATAATGCCATTTGTGCAGTTGCATCTTGACAAGCAATACGATCTGGCGCGAAGTCTACATAATCTGTACCCCTTGTGAATGCCTTTGTAGGACTTCCATCCCAAAGATGATTATATAATATTTTTTCTGAAAGTGTTAACGGCTTACCAACAACTTCACGTGCTTTATCTACACGTTCCGCCATTTGAGCATAAACCTTCTTGATCATATCAATATCGAATGCCATAGTATTTTTGTTTTAATTTTATCCTACTAAGATACAAAATGTAGAATGACTTTAAAAACGGAATTAACATATAAATAATGATACTAAAATAAGTTTTTTCTATACTATAATTCTTCGAAATAAAAAGGAGTTTTTTTTCAATATTCGGAAACTTATAAAACACAAAAAGCCCGAATCTAAGATTCGGGCTTTTTATATGCTTTACTGTTAAAAACACCCCTATGAGCTACGCTCGGTATCTTCAATGAAAATATATTTTCATTTCAATAATCCTCAAGGGGACATTACTCATACTCTAGAATTAGTGCGTTAGGGATTGCAGTGGCATCCTTTTTTTTTATAAGTACCTAAATACGTATTAAAAGGTTTATTTAAGATGCTATCCTATTGTTCCTTTTTTACAATGATGTTAAAAAAAGATATAGCGGAAAGCCCGACCCTTGTGGTAACGCCCAAATTATGGACACAACAATGGATACTTGAGTATTAATAGAAATGCGTTTAAAACAAAAAATCCCGAATCTAAGACTCGGGATTTTGATTTATTGTAAGGTAATCTGTTGATTATCTCACTAATTGTTTAGTTGATGGCTTGAATTTTGTTAAAACAATACCATCCACTGCAGCTTCATATTCTGCCATCGTAGGTGTTCTTCCTAAAATGGTAGATAACACTACAACTGGTGTAGAAGATAATAAGGATTCCCCTTTTTTCTCTCCAGAATCTTTTACAACTCTACCTTGGAATAAACGTGTTGAAGTCGCCATTACCGTATCTCCTGGTGCCGCTTTTTCTTGGTTCCCCATACATAAGTTACATCCTGGACGTTCTAAGTATAACATGTTTTCGTATCCTGTACGTGCTTCTCCTTTAGGTGCATTGTCATCAAATTCGAAACCAGAGTATCTTACTAAAACTTCCCAGTCTCCTTCTGCTTTTAATTCATCTACAATATTATATGTAGGAGGTGCAACTATTAATGGTGCTTTAAACTCCACTTTACCATATTGCGCTTCTACGTTTTTCAACATTTGCGCTAATATTTTCATATCTCCTTTATGCACCATACAAGATCCTACGAAACCTAAATCTACTTTTTTAGTTCCTCCGTAGTAAGACAATGGTCTAATATTATCATGTGTATAACGTTTAGAAACATCATCGTTATTTACATCTGGATCCGCGATCATTGGTTCTACAATTTGGTCTAAATCAATAATAACTTCTGCATGATATTTAGCGTTAGCATCTGGTCTTAAAGATGGTTTCATACCAGTTTTAAGCTCTATAATTCTAGTTTCTGCTTTATCTACAAGACCTTTAAGTACTTGTTTCGCATTGTCCATTCCTTTTTCAATCATGATTTGGATACGACCTTTTGCGATTTCTAAAGATTCGATTAAGGTATCATCTTCAGAAATACAAATAGATGCTTTTGCTTTCATCTCTGCTGTCCAATCTGTAAAAGTAAAGGCTTCATCTGCAGTAAGTGTTCCGATGTGTACTTCGATCACACGACCTTGGAATACGTTTTCACCCCCAAACTGCTTTAACATTTGTTGTTGTGTTGCGTGCACCACATCACGGAAATCCATATACGATTTCATTTGTCCTTTAAAGGTTACTTTAACGGATTCTGGAATTGGCATTGAAGCCTCACCTGTAGCTAATGCCAAGGCAACGGTTCCTGAATCTGCTCCAAAAGCAACACCTTTAGACATACGTGTATGTGAATCTCCTCCAATAATGATATCCCAATCACCTACAGTAATATCATTAAGTACTTTATGAATAACATCTGTCATTGGAAAGTACTTTCCTTTTGGATCACGACCGGTAATTAAACCAAAATCGTTCATAAAGCTCATTAATCTTGGAATATTAGCTTTAGACTTATCATCCCAAACTGAAGCAGTATGACAACCAGATTGGTATGCACCATCTACTATTGGAGAAATAACTGTAGCAGCCATCATCTCTAATTCTTGAGAAGTCATTAAGCCTGTAGTATCTTGAGAACCTACAATGTTAACCTCTGCACGAACGTAAGAGCCAGCATGTAAAGTTGCTCCTGAAGTTCCTACTGCATTTTTATTAAATATTTTTTCAACCGCTGTTAAACCTTGTCCTTCAATAGTCACTTCTTTAGAAGTAGCATATACTTGAGGAGCTTCAATACCTAAGGTTTTTGCCGCAAATGTTTGTAATTTTTTACCAAATACAACAGCATAAGAACCACCTGCTTTCATAAACTCCATTTTTTGTGGTGTAAATGCTGCAGAAATATCTTTAAGTTCTTTATCTCCGTTATATAGTTTTTTCTCTTTTGTATTTATGGTAAGAAATGTACCTGTAGCTACAGAATACATTTCTTTTAATATTGGTTCCCCATCTGCATCTCTAACGGTATTTCCTTCTGCATCTTTTTGTTGTACCCAGTTTTTAAGATCTAAACCAATACCTCCTGTTACACCAACTGTTGTTAAGAAAATTGGAGCAATACCATTAGTCCCTGCAATTACAGGAGCAAAATTAATAAATGGTACATATTGACTAAAAGGAACACCTGTCCATAAAGCCACATTGTTTACACCAGACATTCTAGAAGAACCAACTCCCATTGTTCCTTTTTCTGCAATTAGCATGACACGCTTATCTGGATGTTGTTCTTTTAAAGCTAATAATTCATTTTGCATGTCTTTATTATGCTCGAACATACATTGACCATGTAACTCACGATCGGATCTGGAATGTGCATCTCCTCCTGGAGATAATAAATCGGTTGAAATATCACCTACTCCAGCAACATAAGTAACTACGTCTATTGTTTCGTCTAGCTCTGGAAGCTTTGTAAAAAACTCTGCCTTAGCATAACTTTCTATAATGTCTTTTGCTATTTCACTACCATTATTGAATGCATCTTCTAAACGAGAAGTATCTGCTTCATAAAGGAAAACTTGTGTTTTTAAAACGGCTGCAGCTTCTTTTGCGATAGCAGCATCTGCTCCTAAAGCTAAATCTAATAATACTCTCACGGAAGGTCCTCCTTTCATGTGCGACAATTGCTCTAAAGCAAAAGCTGGAGTAATCTCTTCCACAGTAGATTCTCCTAAAATGATTTCTTTTAGAAACTTTGCTTTAACACTTGCAGCACTTGTTGTACCAGGTAAAACATTATAGATAAAGAAGTTTAGAGATTCTTCTCTATCCGCATTATCTACATCTTTAATTTGAGTAATGATTTCGCTAAGTAATTCAGCACCATCAATTGGCTTAGGATGAAGACCTAATTCTTTTCTGTCTTCAATCTCTTTAAGGTAATCTTTATACGTGTTCATATAACTGGAATAATTCTTTTTCAATCTTAATTAAATGCTATTTCATTTGAGAAAATGTCATATATCAAACGTTTTCGTTGGCTTCGCTAATACTCAAATTATATTAATGAAAAAATATTCATTTGTAAAAAAGATAAAAGGGTTGATTTTTTAAAATATCAAGCGAAATTACAAAATTTAGGAGAGTTTAAAAAATAATTAAAGATATGCTGGAATGATTAAATATACCCCAACAAAAAGACACATATAGAACTGTTTATTACGAATACGATAATTTAAGAAGTGAAAAATAGTAAATTAATAAATGAACTTCGAAATATTGCTAAACAATCTATTTATAACAGTTCTAAATTAATATTATAGAGGAAATATTTAGAAGAAAAGCGGGTAATAGGAAACTATAAAAGTGGCTTCTTGTAAGAAGAATAAATTAAAATAAGCTTTTAATTATTTGCTCTTCGGAAATACCTTCTGCTTCCGCTTTATAATTTTTGATAATTCGATGACGAAGAATACTGGTAGCTACTGCTTGAACGTCTTCCATATCCGGAGAAAATTTACCGTTTATAACCGCATGTGTTTTTGCTGCTAATATTAAGTTTTGAGAAGCTCTTGGTCCTGCTCCCCAATCGATATAGCTTTTTACTAAGTGGGCTGCAGTATCACTATCCGGTCTTGTTTTAGCAACCATTTTTACGGCATATTCAATTACATTATCTGCAACTGGAATACGACGAATAAGTTGTTGGAAACCAATAATTTCTTCTGCATTAAATAACGCACTTACTTTTGCTTGCACATCAGACGTTGTAGCTTTTACCACTTGCACTTCCTCTTGAAAAGACGGATAATCTAAATGTATAGCGAACATAAATCTATCTAATTGTGCTTCTGGTAATGGGTAAGTTCCTTCTTGCTCAATTGGATTTTGTGTTGCTAAAACAAAGTATGGTAAACTTAATTTATAATGGTGCCCAGAAACAGTAACTGCTCTTTCTTGCATTGCTTCTAGAAGTGCTGCTTGTGTTTTTGGAGGCGTTCTATTGATCTCATCTGCTAAAATAATATTGGCAAATATTGGACCTTTTATAAATTTAAAGTTTCTGTTCTCGTCTAAAATTTCACTACCTAAAATATCACTAGGCATTAAATCTGGAGTGAATTGTATTCTTTTAAAATCTAAGCCTAAGGTTTGAGCAATTGTATTTACCATTAGCGTTTTTGCTAAACCTGGTACACCAATTAGAAGTGCATGTCCTCCTGAAAATATAGATATCAGGATCTGACTTACTACTTCATCTTGTCCGATAATAACTTTAGCAATTTCTTGCTTTAAGTTTTTATATTTTTTTACAAATTGTTCTACAGCTGCTACGTCAGACATATTATTTCTTTAACCAGTTACTAGTAAAATCGCAATCTCTATGCTCTCCATTAATTTTAATATAGGTATCCAAGATTTTTTCATCTTGCCATTTCCCGATAGCATTAAAACGTTTTTCTGTTAAAGCTAGTTCTTTAATTTTTAAGTAATCGCGAGAGTAATCTGCTTCGTGCTCATCTACTCTATCTGTAACACGTAATATTTTAAACTTCACTTTTCCGGTTCTGTCTTGTTCTGTTTGCACTAAACTTATTTCACCTTCTTTTAAATCTTGAATTTGCGTGTATAATTCGGTATCAATTTTAGTTAATTCGAAATTATAATCTTGCGTTGCTGGGTTTATTAAAAATCCGCCTTCACTTCTCGTTTCTTTTTCGTCACTATATCTCTTTGCTGCATCTTCAAAAGTAATTTCTCCACTTACTATTTTTTGACGTACATCTTCTAAAGCTTCTTTAGCTTCAGTGATTGCAGATTCAGAAACTTCTGGTATTAGTAGAATATGTCGAACATCAAATTCTTGTCCTCTAATTTTTTCTAATTGAATAATATGGTAACCAAAGTCTGTTTCAAAAGGGTCTGAGATTTCTCCTTCTTGCAATGCAAAAGCAACATCTCTAAACTCTTTTACCATTAGTGGTTTTTCTCTATTTAAAGTGTATAAACCACCTTTTGCTACCGATGCTTTATCATCGGTATACAATACTACTTTAGAACGGAAACTTGCTCCATTTTCTAATACGTCAGATTTAAATTCTTTAAGCCTGTTGATTACTTTTTGCGTTTCTTCTGGCGCTACTTTTGGTTCTATTACTATTTGAGACACTTTAAGTTCTGTCCCAAATGTTGGTCTTTCGTCTTCTGGTATTTTATTAAAAAAGATTCTAACTTCTTCTGGTGTAACTTCAACTTCATCCACAATACTACTTTGCATGCGTTTTGCTAGCTCATTGCTTTTGTTAATTTCAAACATTTCATCTCTAAAGCTCTTTTCATCGTCTTTTTTATAAAAGTCAAGAAGCTCTTGCATGTTTCCACCTGTTTGAGATAAGAATTGTTGAATTTGATAATCGACATTACTTCTTATTTCCGCATCCGATACTTCAATACTATCTTGTACTGCATGATGTGCATATAGTTTATTTTCTAGAAGCGAACCAAATAATTGACATCTTGGAATATCATCTGTAGATACACCTTGTGCTTTCATTTGTAAAATGGTTTTATCTATATCAGACTCTAATATAATATGGTCACCAACAACTGCTGCTACACCATCAATTTTTGTAGCTTGATTAGATAGAAATGTCTTGACACTATCACTAACAACTTCTTCTTTTACTTGATCTTCTATGATCTCTTGTGCAGTTAATACGTTTGTAATTAATACTGCTATACTTAATATAAATAGGTGTTTCAATTTATTTGTAGATTTCAAATTTTTTGTTTGTAATTGCATCTTTTGTTATATCCTTTTCTAGTTCTCTTATTTTTTCTAATTTCCTTTTATTAATAACAATTTGGTCTATTGTTGGCTTTACATACTCCAAAGGAGCAGTGCTATTTTGCAATAGTACGTCATTAATTTGCATCAAATATAAACCTAATGAATCTTTGAGTTGTATAAAATTAGTTTTTTTTAACAGTTCATCTTTATTATCTGTATTAATTACAGGAATTTTCCCTACTATTTGATTCCATCTTATCCAAATAGAATCGTTTAACGAGTAGGATTTAAATTGAATCGATATAGAATCTAAGTCTCTTTTATCTTTTGTGTCAAATCTTCTAAATTTTTTAGCTATTTCAATGGCATCTGCTTCTTGCATTTTTTCATCCAAATTAATATAGCGAAACTTAATAAGCACTTCATTTAATTTAAAAGCTTCTTTATTATCGACATAATAAGCCTCTGCTTCTTCTTGTGAAACTACAGTATCTAAATCTCTATTCACAAGTGCTTCTAAATATGCTTTGGAGTATAGATCATTTTTATATTGCTCTACTAACCTATTATATTGATTTAGTTTTTTTTCATTTAAATTTAACTTTGCGCCTTGCACCAATAATTGCTGAGTTGCCCAACCGTTAATATAATTATTTATTAAAACAATACTGTCTTGCTTAGATGCATCCGAAGAAATTAAATCCTGTATATCTTCTTTATACAAATAAGCTTCATTCACTCTCGCTACAGGAACTCTATTATCTGTTTCTTGGAAAAAATCACAAGAAAACAATAGAAGTAAAGTAGCGAAAATTAATATGTAAGATTTGAACTTCAATTATTTATTTAATTTAGATTTTACCGTGTTTAGTACTTCTTGATTTATAATAACCTTATATTTATTTCCTAGTGCTACCAACCAGTTTTTTTCTTTTTCATCTTGAAAATCGCTAGACACTTTACCTTTAGCTTCTTGGAATGTTTTAAATGCCTTTGGAAGCACCTCATTAACTTTTACAACACTATAAGAGCCATTATGGTTAAATATTTTGGATACACCTTTAGTAAACGAAAAGTCTTTTGGTAATGCTTGATGCTCTACATCCATTATGCCTGAAGTAAATATTACATTAATTTGGTCTTTCGTATTCACCGTATTTTTTATCTCTTCAATAGTTTTTCCTTTTTTCAGTAATTTAGATACTTTACTTATATCCCTCTTTTTTGCGGAAGAAGCTACAACAGCATCCACACGCTCATTAAAAAAGTAATTCTCTTTGTTTGCTGTATAATATTCTTGCACAGCTACGGAATCATTAGCTGCCGCTTTCCAGATTTCTTTTTCCATTAAATCAAATAACAACAAACCGTCACGATATTCGCCAAGTATATTTGCAAAATCTTGATTTTCAAATTCTAGATTTTCTTCTTGATAAGCAAGGATGTTTTCCTCTAAAAATGAATTATATGCATTTGCAACAATTGTACTAAATGGTAATTGCTTTGCATTTCTACGTTGATTTTTAATTAAAAAATTTGAAAAATCGGAATAGGTAAATTGCTTGTTTTCTATTTTTACAAATGCTTTCTCCGGTTGAAAGTTAGACGGGATTTTCCATTTACTTTTATAATACTCTGTATTTAATATAGATGTAAAATATGCTAAATCTTTATCTACGTTAGATATGGTATAACGTTGTTTTAATTCATTTATTCTTGAGGTACTTATTAACTTAGACCTACTATCTCTCTTTACTTTAGCCTCTAGCGTAGACTTCATATCTTCAAAAGGAGCAGTTTCTATTTTTTTAATGAGCTTGATAATATGCCAACCAAAGCTAGATTTAAATGGCTTTGTATAAGTTCCTTCCTTTTCAATAGCGAAAGCCTGATTTTCAAATTCTTGAGAACGTAATTCCCCACTAGAAAAAGGAGACAACTTTCCTCCTTTATCTGCCGTACTTTTATCTTCAGAAAATTGTTTTGCTAAAGAAGCAAAGTCTTCGTCTTGTTCTAATTTTTTATAAATATCTTGTATTCTACTTTCTGCGTCTTCCTTATCTAGGTTAACCATGATATGCGCAATTTCTCTTTGCCCTCTAGATTTACGTTTATCTAAAACTTGTACTATATGGTAACCAAATTGGGTTCTAAATGGCAATGAAACTTCTCCGATTTCTGTATTATATGCAGCGTTTTCAAAAGGATAAACCATTTTAAATCCTGAAAAATAACCTAAATCTTCGGCATAAACGGTTTTACCATTATGCACCTCTTTTTGCACAGCTTTATAGCCTTCTGCTATTACTCGCTCTCTTAATTTAAGCAATTGATTATAAACAGCTAATGTATCATTAGGACTAGCATCTTCATCTATTTTAATTAAAATATGACTAGCTTTTACCTCGTTAGAGACACGCTCATAAGCCTCTTCTACTAAAGCATCTGTGACTTTATTATCTGTTAAATAGTTTTTAGCAAGTTGACTTTTATAGTTATTTAATTCTCTTTTATACTTAGGCATGGTATCAAAACCTAGGGCCTTTGCTTCTTTTAACTTTAGCTTATAGCTAACAAAAAGATCTAAATATGCATCTACATCTTTTTGAGACTCATCTTTCACTAAGTCTAAATTTTTATTAAACACTCTAATAAATTCTGAAGCATAAACAGGTTCTTGATCTACTGTAAAAAGGACATCACTGCTTTTATCTTGTGCTTGAAAACTTAAGGTAAATACTAAAAAGAAAAGGGTTAAAATAATTCTCATAATTCAGATAAATATATAATATATAGGTTCTTGCAAAAATAGAAATATAAACCTATTTAACAAGCTGTATTAACAAAGCATTAATAAGTTTTAATTACCGCTCCTTTTACATTTAGTATTACACTTAAAATAAGCTATAAAATGCAGGCAAGGTTGCCTTTAAAAAATTGCTTTTGGTTTAAAACACTTATATTATATATACTTTTACTTTATTAAAATACTAAAAAAACTATCTTTATACTCTATTTAATCATTTCATAATAATGAAATACACCACAGAAATTGTTATTAAAATTCCTTTAGAAAAATTTATTGTAATTTTTCTAAATGCCGATAACATGAAACATTGGCAAAAAGACCTTGTAAGCTTTGAACATGTTTCTGGCACACCAGGTACTGTTGGTAATACAATGAAACTAAATTACACCATAAACAAACGTAAGATGGAACTTATTGAAACCATTACGCACATGAATTTACCTCATGAGATTTCTATTTCTTACGAAACAAAAGGAATGCGTAACACACAAAAAAACAGTTTTCAAAAAACGCCGGAGGGCCACACGAAGTGGATAAATAAAAACGAGTTTTCACCAACCACATTTCTATTTAGAATGATGCTATTATTAATGCCTAGAGCATTTAAAAAACAATCTGAAAAATATTTAGCAGACTTTAAAAAATTTGCAGAAAACAAAACATATATCCAAAATGCGTAAACTAAAACTTATCTGGGATTTTAGAGGTCCTGCAGCAGAAAAAACTGCCCAGCATCATGAAATCCATTTAAAAGAATACATACAAAACCAGACTACAAACGTAGATTTAGTTGGTCATGAAATTATTCATGAACTACATACCATTGCTTTTATGGTTATCAATGAAGAAGACAAAAAAATCTTTAGAGACACCTTAAAACCACACAGAGGAGAATGGATGGATTAGTTAAACACTAAACCATAACCAAAAAGTTATACACTGAAATTCCGGATTCGAAAACAGATTATTTTCATCACTAAAAAGCAATGATAGATAAAATCTATCTAAGGAAGTCAAAACGCTATTAATGAACTACTTACAACTTACAAACTAAACAATTAATCTACCCTTTTAAATGGTCTAATAATTAATCTAGCCGCTTTATCAAAGTTAATATAATTATACCCCCAATTAAAAAAAACAATCACTCTATTTCTAAACCCTACCAAAGACATCAGGTGAACAAACATCCAAACAAACCAAGCGAAAAATCCGCCAAACTTAAAACGTTTTAAATCCACAACCGCTTTATTCCTTCCAATAGTAGCCATAGAACCTTTATCCTTATATACAAATTCTTTTAGAGGTTTACCATTTATAAGATTCATTAAATTCTTACCAAGAAGTTCGCCTTGCTGAATTGCTGGTTGCGCAACCTGAGGATGTCCATTAGGATAGTCTACGGTTTTCATTAAGGCAATATCCCCTAAAGCAAAAATAGATGCATAGCCATTAATTTGATTATAGGTATTTACCAAGTAACGATTTACGCGTTCGGTTAGCACATCTGCTTTTAATCCTTGAATAGGTCTTCCTGTGACACCTGCAGCCCAAATTAATGTTTCCGATTCTAATTTCAAATCTGAATTTGTCTTCACTGTTTTTCCATCATAATCCGTCACAAAAGTGTTGCAATGCACCTGCACGCCAAGATCCAGTAAAAACTTTTCCGCCTTTTTAGAAGCATGCTCACTCATTGGTGGCAATACTCTTGAATTACCTTCTAACAGATGAATATTCATATCCTTAGGATTTAGATCTCTGTAATCTCTAGGAAGAATGTTGTTTTTAAGCTCCGCAATTGCACCAGCTAACTCTACTCCTGTTGGTCCACCACCAACAATAACAAAGTTTAAAAAAGATTTTCTATCACTATCGGAACTAGAAATAGCCGCTTTTTCTAAATTTTGAAGCATTAAACTTCTAATATCTAAAGCTTGCGGAATGGTTTTCATGGCCATACTATATTTTTTAACAGCAGCGTTACCAAAATAATTTGTTTTGGTACCAGTAGCAATCACCAAATAATCATAGCTCAAATTTCCAATATTGGTTTGAATAGATTTCGTTTCCGGAAAAATCTGTTCTACTTCGGCGTACCTAAAAAAAGCATTTTCATGTTTCTTAATAATTTTCCGTAAAGGATATGCAATAGAATCTGGCTCTAATCCGGCACTAGACACTTGATATAATAAAGGCTGAAAAGTATGGTAATTACGCTTATCTATTAAAACGACTTGTACTTTTTTATTTTTTAAAGACTTAGCTAGTTTAACTCCAGCAAAGCCACCACCAACAATAACAATTCTAAGGTTTTTTGACTCAGGAATATTCATAAATGAAGACTAAAAATTAGGAAAACAAAGGTACAAAATTAGCCTCTTAAACACTACTTTTAAATATTCTTAATCTTATATTGTAACGTTTTTAAATTAATGCTACTTATAGAGTAACTAAACCACCAAATTGAATAAAGAGTTAGAACATAGTTTTGTAGAGCAACTTGAAAAACATCAAAACATTGTACATAAAGTTTGTAGGTTATATACCAACAATCAAGATGCACATAATGATTTGTTTCAAGAAATAACCATACAGCTTTGGCGTGCATTCCCTAAATTTAGAGGTGACGCTAAATTTAGTACATGGATGTATCGCGTTGGACTAAACACTGCAATTACACTGTATAGAAAAAGTAAACGCAGAGTAAGCACACAAGACTTTGACGCTATACAGTTTAAAATTAAGGCCGATGAGTATGATGATACAGAAGAAGAACAATTAAAGCTACTATACAAAGCGGTGCACCAATTAAACGACATTGAAAAAGCACTTGTCTTTTTATACTTAGAAGACAAAAACTACAGAGAAATTAGTGAAACAATGGGAATTAGTGAAGTAAATGCAAGAGTGAAAATGAATAGAGTGAAAAACAAATTAAGAACCATTTTAAATCCGTAAAACTATGGATGAATTAGAATTATTAAAAAAAGACTGGAAGAAAGAGGGTACAGCACGTTATCCTAAACTTTCGTATAATGAAATCTACAGTATGATATTGAAGAAATCTTCTTCAATAGTAAAATGGATTTTTATAATAAGTATACTAGAATTTGCTTTTTGGCTAATTTTTGCAACCATTATTAAAACAACTAGAAACAGTGATCAGATTACAAGCCTGGAATCTAGCACACTATTCATAGTGCTTTCTGTTATTTCATATTCCGTTTTAGGGTATTTCTTTTATAAGTTTTATATAAACTATAGAACAATAAACAGTACAGATAATACTACCAAATTAATGGAGAACATACTTAAAACCAGACGCACCGTTAAACAGTATGTTGGTTTTAATTTAGCATTTATGGTATTTAGTATCATTGTAATGCTGCCTTACGCTATTAATCATGATGCACGTACTAAATCTCTCATTGAAAAAGCTACTGCAAATGGTGACGTTTTTAAGTTTTACGCCGGCATGGCATTAGGAGTCTTTCTTGTATTAGTAGTTACCGTAGGTGTTTTACTACTGTTCTACTACTTAGTATATGGTATTCTATTAAAACGATTAAATAGAAATTACAAAGAATTAAAAAAATTAGAATTTTAAATTTACTCCTTAACTTTCCATTTACGTTTCTTATTAAGCTCTTCTTGTAAAGCAAGTTCTTTTTGTGGTATAACTTTTAAGAAGGAAGGATGTTGCTCTATAGCATATTCTATTTTTTCAACAATACTTGCAATGCTCTCGTTTTCATAATCAATATGTAAAGGTTCTTTGATTTCAAAAGACTGCATGATATTTTTCTTTTTAATACGTAATCCTTTCTTATCAAAGCTACGTCTAAAACCATCAATCACTATTGGCACAACAATAGGTTTGTATTTCTTAATAATATGTGCTGTACCTTTTCTAATAGGCTTAAAAGGCGTTGTTGTTCCTTGCGGAAAAGTAATAACCCAACCATCATCTAATGCTTTACTAATATTAGAGATATCACTCATTTTTACTTGTCTGTTTATATTTTCGCCTTTAGCTCTCCAGGTACGTTCTATACTAATAGAACCAACATAAGCTAATATTTTAGGCAACAAACCAGCACTCATGGTTTCTTTTGCAGCTACATAATATAAATTCAATTTAGGATTCCATAGGTATCCAATATTTTTTATAGAATCGTCTCGATCACTTAAACTCGCGTTAAATACATGAAACATTGCAACTACATCTGCAAAATAGGTTTGGTGGTTAGAAATAAACAAAACGTTTGTATCTGGAAGTTTTTTAATAATCTCGGAACCTTCAATTTGCAGTTCATTAAATCCACGAAATCGTCTATGTGAAATCGCTCCTAAAATACGAATCAGCCATTTTTTAATAAAAAGATTATGACCAAAAGGATTTTTATCAAATAAACCCATAAATATGTTTTGCTTTTTAATTAGAATACAAATGTAATAAAACTAAGCCTTTACAAGACTAGTTTTAACAAGTCTTTAATTTCGCTTAGCATCATTGCCGTTGCCCCCCAAACCACATGATTATTAAGCTGGAAAGCTGGAACATCCACATCTTCTTCATAAGACGTTGAAACCGTTTTGGTTATCACATTTCGCTCATCTAAAAAATGAGCAAGAGATACTTCTATGATAGCCTCCACTTCACTTTCTTGCTTAACAAAATGAGGTGTCGTATTACTATAACCAATAAAAGGCTGCACATAAAAGTTACTTGGCGGAATATACACTTGTGTTAAAGCCTTTAGGGTTTCAATAGTATGCATTGGTACTCCAATTTCTTCTTCAGTTTCCCGTAAAGCGGTGTGCTTCAAATCACTATCTTCCTCTTCTACTTTACCCCCAGGAAAACCTACTTGCGCAGAATGGACCCCTTTATAGGTTTTTCTTAAAATTAAAACAAACTTTGTTTCTTGTAGTGAATCCGGATAAAACAATGCAAAAACGGCAGATTGTTTCGCGTTTTTTATTTTGCCTTGTTGCTCCTTTAAAAGTGCTTCTCTAAAAGGAGGCGACATTTTAAATTGCGATGCTTCGGCTGGAAGTGCTAAATTGCTTATTTTTGATGTTGCTTTTAAAAACTGATTAAAATTCATCTATGCGACTTATATTATTATGTGTTATGTGTTTCCTTTTTCTGAATTGTGAAGATAAAAAAACAGATACAAAGAAGCCTTCAAAAATAGTTCAAAATACTTCCGAAGAAAAAAAAGTCGCTAAAAAAGATTCTGTAATAGAACCCGTAAGAGAGTTTCCGCTGCTAACAGATGAGAATGCTATGGAGTTCTTTTTAGAATATGAAAAGCATAACAAAGAAAATAAAGTTAGAATCTCTACCCATTTTGGAGATATAGACATCCTACTCTATGATAAAACGAAATTTCATCGTGCAAATTTCATCTTTCTAACCAAACAAGGCTATTTTGATAACACACAGTTTTACCGAATTGTAAATAACTTCATCATTCAAGGTGGTAACACTGATGATCCTAAAGTAAAACGAAAAAGAAAAAAAATAGGTAAATATTTGCTTCCAACAGATACTAAACGCGGATACAAACATGACCGAGGATCTTTAAGCATGCCAAGCGGAGCCATTGAAAACCCGTATAAACTAGCTTCTCCATATCAGTTTTTTATTGTTCAGAAAAAAGATGGCGCATATCACTTAGATGGCGATTATACCATTTTCGGAAAAGTTATTCGCGGCATGGATGTCGTAGATGAAATAGCAAAACAAGAAACCGACAATGCAGAATGGCCTTTACACAATGTATATATTACAAAGGTAGAAATTATCGAGTAGTTGCTGCAAGAGGATGTTGAATAATTATTTCACAGAGATTCACCGAGACTCACAGAGTCCCACGAAGAAACTCTAACCAAATTAGAAATTTTTTAATATTATTTCAATACTGTATGCTACTTATTGCATACTGCGACTGCATACCGAATACTAAAAAAACGAATATTAAATAGTACTGCAATCAATCTAGCAATCTGTATCTTTAAAACCTTAAACCAATAAATGAAAATGAAAAAACCCCAACCTTTGCAATACATAAAAGCAATAGGCATCTTCGCTTTAATTACGTTTACCAATTGCAAACAAGAAGAAAAACAAGACCCTACAAAAATGAGCGAAAATATATTAACACAAGAATGGACTGGTCCGTATCAAGGCGTTCCCGCTTTCGATAAAATGAAAGTTACAGACATTAAAGAAGCTATAGAATTTGGGATGACCGAAAGCCTAGCAGATATTGACGAAATAGCAAATAATACCGAAGCACCAACCTTCACCAATACCATTGCTGCTTTAGAAGCTTCCGGAAAAACATTAGATAGAGTGTTTAACTACTACGGCATTTTAAGTAGTAATATGTCTTCGCCAGCATTTAGAAGTATTCAAGCAGAATTAGCTCCGGAATTATCGGAATACAGTTCTAAAATAACACAAAACGAAAAACTTTTCCAACGTATTAAAGCCGTTTATGATGCATCGCAAGTAACACCATTAGAACCACAAGAACAACGTGTTGTAGATCTTACTTATAAAAAGTATGAGATGAATGGCGCCAACCTAGATCCTGCAAAAAAAGAACGTTACGCAGCTATTAACAAAGAACTTTCGTCTTTATACAATACGTTTTCAGACAACGTTTTGCATGACGAAGAGAATTATGTGACCTATTTAAATGCAGATCAATTAGATGGTTTATCGGAAGGTTTTATAAAATCCGCAGCAAAAATAGCTACAGATAAAGGGCAAGATGGTAAATACGCCATTACAAACACAAGATCTTCTATGGATCCTTTTCTTACCTACGCTACCAATCGTGCATTGCGTAAGCAGGTTTGGGAACACTATTATTCTAGAGGAGATAACGGAGACGAGTTTGACAACAATGCTATTATAGCACAAATATTAAAATTACGTAAAGAGCGTGTCGCTTTAATGGGATATACCAATTATGCGGAATGGCGTTTACAAGATAGAATGGCAAAAACGCCAGAAAACGCTATGAATTTAATGATGGCTGTTTGGCCTGCTGCAATTGCTAGAGTTGCAGAAGAGGTTGCAGATATGCAAACCGTTGCCAATGATAATGGAGATAACATTACAATAGAACCTTGGGATTATCGCTTTTATGCTGAAAAAGTAAGAAAAAAGAAATACGATCTGGATAGTGATGAAGTAAAACAATATTTACAATTAGATAAATTAACGGAAGCATTATTCTTTACTGCCGAAAAGTTATTTAACTATAAATTCACTACTGTTAAAGAAGGTACTGTTCCTGTATTTCAGGAAGATGTACATGTTTGGGAGGTTACCGACAAAGACTCAGGAAAACATATTGGCCTATGGTATTTAGATCCTTTTGCGCGTGAAGGAAAACGCTCTGGTGCTTGGGCTACAACCTACAGGAGCTATACTAATTTTGAAGGCGAAACCAATGTACTTGCATCTAACAATTCTAACTTTGTAAAACCTGCGCCAGGAGAAGCTGTGCTTGTTTCGTGGGATGATGCTACTACATTCTTTCATGAATTCGGACATGCATTACACTTCTTTTCTTCTAACGTAAAATACCCTACTTTAAACGGAGGCGTTAGAGATTATACCGAGTTCCAATCGCAATTATTAGAACGTTGGCTATCTACAGATCAAGTCATTAATAAGTTTCTAGTCCACTATAAAACAGGAGCACCTATTCCTGCGTCTTTAGTTACAAAAATTAAAAAAGCGGCTACCTTTAATCAAGGATTTGGTACCACAGAATATTTAGCTTCTGCTCTAATAGATATGAAATTACATCTTGCAGATCCAACAGATATAGATATTGATGCTTTTGAAAGAGAAACTTTGGCGGAATTAAAAATGCCTAAAGAATTACCAATGCGTCATAGAACACCACACTTCGGACATGTTTTTTCTGGGGAAGGATATGCAACCGCGTATTATGGTTATATGTGGGCAGATGTTTTAACTAGCGATGCTTCGGAAGCTTTTGCGGAAGCTCCTGATGGTTTTTACGATAAAGAAACAGCAGACAAACTAGTGAAATATTTATTTGCTCCTAGAAATGCTATGGATCCTGCGGAAGCATATCGATTATTTAGAGGTCGTGATGCTAAAATTGAAGCATTAATGAAAGACAGAGGTTTTCCTATTACGGAATAAAAGAAGACACGTAAATAAATAAGTAAGATTCGGAGCATGTTTTATACAACGCTCCGAATTTTTATTTTTAAGGTAAAGGCACTTCATTTTAACTAAAGAGAGAAAGGAATACAGACTACCTTTCTAAATAGCCTCCGACTGTTTTTTATATAAGTTAGGTAAACTAATTTTAAATTTAACCGCAATTAGCCTTACTATCATAACAACTACTCCTGCGATAACAAAAACAAAATCATTCTCTATTGGAAATTTTCGTATTAAAAAATAAGTAAGTCCTCCAAGAATACAAGCCGTGGCATAAATCTCTTTTCTAAAAATTACAGGAATTTCATTACATAAAATATCTCGTATAACTCCTCCAAAACATGCAGAAATAGTACCAAGCGCAATACAAATTATAGGATGTAGTCCTGCCGAAAGTCCTTTTTCTATTCCAACAACGGTATACAAACCAATTCCAATAGTATCAAATAAAAACAACGATGTTCTTAAGTAATTAATCTTACTTCTAAAAAGTATCGTCAAAAAGGTAGTAACCAATATCACATAGGTAAAGGTCATATTGGTCATCCAAGCAACTGGTGTTTGCCCAATAAGAATATCACGTAAAGTACCTCCTCCTACTGCGGTTACAAATGCAATGATAAGAATCCCAAAAGGATCCATTCTTTTGTTCATAGCGATTAGAACTCCAGAAATAGCAAAGGCAATGGTTCCTAAAATATCGATGATATAAAACATAGTTTTTTTTTGTATTATGAAATCTTTCTACAATAGCGATTACTATCGAGATAGGTAAAACAACTTACATGGTTTGCGTATAATAATTATAGTCTTTAATAACAATCTCCACAAAATCAATTGGTTTTTCTGTTGGAATTACTTGCATTACATTCACAATTCTATCAAATAATTGTATAATAACATGATGCTGTCCGTTGCGTTTTGCATTTTCATACATATTTTTAATGGTCTCCATTTCCGTATCGGTAAAAATGGTTACCTGGCTATATTTAGGCACATAATTAGATTCCAAGTCTTTTAAAATAGTGTCCTCTAAACTTATGTTACGCTTTTCACTAATTACTGTCGTCCCAGCTGCAATATCTCCTACTCGTTGTCCATTACCTCTTATTAAAATAGTAAATACTGCTACTCCTCCAGAAGTTAAAACGACATCAACAAGACGTAAAATCCATCGTACAAAATAATTAGAAAAGCCTGCTTTTGAACCGTCTAGTTTCACCACACGTGTTTTCATAGCGTACTTCCCGATGGTTTTTCCGTCCCAAAAAGTTTCCAACAGCACATAATATAGAAAAGCGGGTAAAGATACTAATAAATATAAGGCCCATAAATCGCCCATATCCAAATCCAAACTTATTAAAAGCAGGATTACAAGCATTAAATACAAGAAAATCACAAAACTATCAATAAGATAACCCAGCATTCTATCGCCTATATTTGCAACGTTTTGATTTATAACAACATTTTGAGCCGTTTCAATTTGAAATTCTTCCATATTTTCTTTTCTTTGAAAGCAAACTACACCTCCTATGCGTGAAGCTGCTTTCGTGAAGCAAAATAAAGATAAATGGTTAAAGTTTGAAAGGGTTCTTTCAAATAATATATATATTAATCCAGATGAGTTATCAGATTTGTATATAGAAATCACAGATCATTTAAGTTATGCCAATACTTTTTACAGTAATAGCAATACAGAACGCTACTTAAATCAGTTAGCCTCACAAGCACATCAAAAGATTTATAAGACAAAAAAGGAATCTAAAAACCGCATTATTTCTTTTTTTAAATCCGAATTCCCCATCATGTTCTACCAACATCTTCGGGAACTTCTTATTGCTTTTTTAGTATTTGCTTTATTTGTTATTGTTGGCGCGTATTCTGCAGCGAACGAAGGGGATTTTGTGCGTTCTTTTTTAGGTGATAGTTACGTAAACATGACCCTTCAAAATATTGAAAAAGGAGATCCAATGGCTGTATATAAGGAACAAGGTGAGTTTAATATGTTTTTAGGAATTACCTTAAACAATATTAAAGTAGCACTCATGGCATTTGCTTATGGCTTATTATTAGGCCTGGGGTCTTTATATATTATGTTGCAAAACGGAATCATGCTTGGTAGTTTTCAATATTTCTTTTATGAACAAGGCCTACTTTGGGAATCTGCTAGAACCATATGGATTCATGGCACAATAGAAATTTCTGTTATCATTATTGCTGGTTGCGGAGGATTAGTTTTAGGAAACGGCATGCTCTTTCCTGGAACATACACCAGACTAGAATCATTTAAACGTGGTGTAAAAAACGGTTTAAAGATTTTAATAAGTACTATCCCCTTTTTTATTATTGCTGGATTTTTGGAAGGCTTTGTAACCAGACACACCGAAATGCCAGATTGGCTAGCGATATTTATTATTTCTAGTTCTTTAGCATTAATAGTATTTTACTACGTAATTTACCCAATAAAATTACATAGACGAAAACACTTAAAAGATACTCTAGAAAAACAACTAAACACTTTAAAACAAGTATGAAGAAATTAATAGAATTTAAAAAGCAACGGGAATTAGGAGATATTCTAACGGATACTTTTGGCTTTATTAGAAAAGAATTTAAGCCTTTTATAAAAACAATTTTCCAAGTTTCTGGAATATACTTAGTATTATTCTTAATTTCAATTTCATTTTATGTCTACTCTGCTGGTGAAATGTTTAATTTTAATATTGGACAACAGGCAAATATTAGCAATTTACCATTACTTTTAGGTTCTTTATTTATGTTTATGATCTTTGGTTTATTAGCGTATACCTTTGCCGATTCTGCTGTACTACATTATATAAAATCATATATAGAAAACGAGGGAAATGTAAACATCCTAGAAGTGAAACAACAAGTAAAAGAAACCTTTTGGGGCTTTTTAGGATTAAGCATCTTAAAATGGATTACATTAATAGTTGCCATGATGTTTTGTTTGCTACCAGTCTTTTATTTTATGGTTCCAATGTTTATTGTTTTTTGCGTTTATGTTTTTACCAATAAAGACTCCACAATGTCTTATAGCTACAGCTTCAATCTTATAAAAAATGAATTCTGGATCACCTTTGCAACTATTATAGTTATAGGATTAATTATTATGATTGCTAGCTACGCTTTTGGTATTCCTGCAGCAATTTATAGTATTGTAAAAATGGGTGTTTTTTCTGGTGAAATAGACCCAGAGAAAATGACAGGAATAATCGACCCAATATATATCCTGTTAAATGTTATTAGTTACCTTTTTAAGTTTTTACTAAACCTAATCTTAACGGTCGCTTCGGCTTTTATATATTTTAATTTGAACGAAAAACTAAACTTTACAGGAACTTTAGAACGTATTCAATCCTTAGGAAAGAAAGAAGAATAAATGCAGCTCACTAAAATACTTCTTTGTTTTTTACTTATTTCCTCTTGGGCTTTTTGCCAACAAGACACGTTAAACGTGCAATATGATGACTCTAAATTAACGGAGCAGCAAATCCATAAAGAAGATTTAAACAAATATAAAAACGACAAAAATTTTAATTATACAGAAACCGTTCCAACAGAAAACTTTTTAAATAAGATAATTCGATGGTTTAAAAATATAATAACTAAAATTTTTGAATGGATTTTTGGTGTTGGTAATGCTACCGGAATTTTAAAATTTATATTTGAAGTAGTTCCGTATCTACTTCTAGCCTTCCTTATTTTTTTACTACTAAAATTCTTTTTAAAAATAAACTCAAAAAATATCATTACTGGTAAACAGAATCAAGCGACTGTAGCATTTACAGAAGAGGAACAAATCATTAAAAACGAAGATATACTTGCGTTAATTCATGAAGCAGTACAGCAACAAAATTACCGATTAGCAATTCGGTATTACTATTTATTATCTCTTAAAAAATTAACCGAAGGCAACATTATCTCGTGGGAGCAACAAAAAACCAATGAAGATTACCTTTCAGAAATTAAAACTAAAAGTTTACAATCTGGATTTGCCGACATTACCAAAATCTATGATTATGTTTGGTATGGTGAATTTGAAGTAGATGCCTTACGATTTGAAAAACTAAAATCCCCATTTGAAACACTTCATAAAAACATTAAACCTTGAATAACAGAGGAAAACTATATATCATTCTTACGGTTTTAGCAATACTTTCTATTGTGGTTTTAGAGTATACAAAACCACAAAAAGTAAATTGGTTTCCTAGCTATGCGTCATACCATAAAATACCTTTTGGAACGTATGTTTTTCAAGAACAAATGGAACGTATTTTTAAAAAAGAAAACATTGTTGAAGTCGATAAAACTCCTTTTGAATTTTTAGAACAAAAGGATAGCATACAAGGAACTTACGTTTTTATTAACAACAACCTCGCTTTTGGAGATGCAGAACTGGACAAGCTCTTAGCATGGACCGCTAAAGGAAACACGTTATTTATTGCATGTGAACAGTTAGGCGGAAAACTACTAGATACCTTAAATATTAAAACGTCTGTACTTAGTAATTTTGATAATTTGAAGAATAGTTATCAGTTTCAGTTAAAGAATAAGCAACTAAAAAAGGATAGCTTATATACTTTTGAAAAAGCAAATTACATGTACTATTATAAAGAAATTGATACTTTACATACCAAGGTCGTTTCAGTAATAGATAATGCTTCTAACGCTACACTTCAACTAGAAGAAGAACATATAAATACTATTAAACAATCTTTTGGTGAAGGCACGATTATACTGAGTACTTTTCCGCAGGCATTCACCAATTATTTTCTACTTATTGCTCCCAACCAGAATTATACAGCAGGAATTTTATCGTATATAAATCCTTCCGAAACCATATATATAGACCAATACTACAAGTCTGGAAAGAAGTATTATTCTTCGCCTCTATATGTCATGCTCCATACCAAAGAACTAAAATGGGCGTATTACATAATGCTTATTGCCGTTTTTATCTATGTGATTTTTGACGGAAAACGTAAGCAACGCGCTATTCCTATCCTTAAACCCTTACGCAACCAAACTATAGATTTCACAAGAACTATTGCTAATATGTATTATGAAAAAGAAAAACATACAGAAATGGCAAATCATAAAGTCAGTCATTTTTTAGAATTTATTAGAAGCCAGTTTCATTTAAATACTGCAACTATAGACGCTACTTTTTTAGAAAATCTTGCAGCGAGAAGTAATAATACAATTGCAGAAACCACACTTCTTTTTAAAACCATAGACACCCTTCAGCATAAAACAGAAATTAATAAAATAGAACTCCAAAAACTAAATACGTTAATCGAGGCATTTAAATCTAAAAACACATGGAAGAAAACCAAGACATAAACTTTGATAATAGAATTCCTTTAGAAGAATTAAAACAAACGGTAGAAAATATTAAACAAGAGTTAAGCAAAGTAATTGTTGGGCAAGCCAATTTTATTGAATTGCTAATTGTAGCTTTATTAGCAGATGGACATGTGCTTATTGAAGGGGTTCCTGGTATTGCAAAAACCATAACAGCAAAGCTATTTTCTAAGGTTCTAAAAACCGATTTTAGTCGTATACAATTTACACCAGATTTAATGCCAAGTGATGTATTAGGAACTTCTATATTAAATATGAAGACTTCAGAATTTGAGTTTAAAAAAGGTCCTATTTTTTCTAATATTGTTTTAATAGACGAAATTAATCGCGCTCCAGCAAAAACCCAAGCGGCACTTTTTGAAAGTATGGAAGAACGCCAAGCTACCGTAGATGGAACAACGTATACCTTTGAATCTCCTTTTATGGTTTTAGCAACACAAAACCCAATTGATCAAGAAGGAACTTATGCTTTACCAGAAGCACAATTAGATCGATTTATTTTTAAAATTAAAGTAGAATATCCAACGTTGGAAGAAGAAATACAAATTATTGAAACCCATCATGAACGTAAAGGAGAACAACCAGAAACACGCATTCAAACCATTTTAGATGCCAAAAAACTTTCGGAGTTTAAATCTAAAACACAAGCTATTGTAGTAGAAGGAAAAATTATTAAATATATAGCAGAAGTCGTTGCTAAGACTAGAAACCATCCGCATTTATATTTAGGAGGATCGCCAAGAGCATCTATTGCTATACTAAATACGGCAAAAGCTTTTGCTGCCATTCAAGGTCGTGATTTTGTAATTCCTGAAGATGTAAAAAAAGCAGTAACTCCGGTATTAAATCACAGAATTATTTTAACACCAGAACGCGAAATGGAAGGCATGACCACAGAGCAAGTTATTGAAATGATTGTACAATCTGTAGAAATCCCTCGTTAGAAAAGCGAAAACTACCTATGAAATTTATTAAATCGTTATACATACATAAACAATTTTACATCTACATGGCAATAGCAAGTGCATGCTTTTTGCTGTCATTATGGATTAAAATTTTGTATCCTATTGCGTGGATTGTCACCATACTTATTGCTATTTTACTTTTTGTCGATGTACTGCTACTCTATCGTTTTAAAAACGGAATTAAAGCAAGACGTTTACTTCCAGAAAAATTTTCTAATAGTGATGCAAACCCAGTTCCAATAACGATTACCAACAGTTATATTTTTCAAGTGTATTTAGATGTAATTGATGAGTTACCTATACAGTTTCAAAAAAGAGATTTCTCGTATCAAGTTAGTCTTATAGCAAATGAGATTCATGATTTTAGCTATTCGGTTCGTCCTGTAGAACGTGGCGAATATTTCTTTGGAAGCTTGAATATTTTCGCCTCTTCTAAATTAAAAATTGTAAAACGAAAGTACCAGTTTCAAAAAGAACAAATGGTTTGTGTGTATCCTTCGTTTATACAAATGCAGAAATATGATTTCCTTGCTATTGGTAATCATTTAACGGAATTTGGATTTAAAAAGATTCGAAGAATTGGAAACACACAAGAATTTGAACAAATAAAAGATTACGTTACTGGTGACGATTTTAGAACGGTGAATTGGAAAGCCACAGCAAAACGTGGTGCATTAATGGTAAACCAATATCAAGATGAAAAATCGCAACCAATCTACTCCATCATTGACACAGGACGTGTAATGAAAATGCCTTTTGATGGTTTAAAGTTATTAGATTACGCTATTAATTCTACTTTAGCTTTTAGTAATGTCGCTTTAAAAAAACATGACAAAGTTGGCATGTTATCCTTTTCAAAAACTATTGAAACGTTTTTACCAGCCATTCATAAACTCACCTATCTCAATAAAATTTTAGAAAACTTATATAACATTAACACACAATTTACGGATAGCGACTTCGGATTGCTTTATGCACAAATAAAACGAAAAGTAACACATAGAAGCTTACTACTTCTATATACTAACTTTGAACATATAAGTGCCTTAAAAAGACAACTACCTTATTTACAAGCTATTTCTAAAAAGCATATGTTGGTTGTTATTATGTTTGAAAATACCGAATTAGATGCACTTATTGCTGAAGATGCAGAAGACCTGCAAAGCATCTATCATAAAACAATTGCTGAAAAATTTAGCTTTGAAAAACGTTTAATGGTAAAGGAATTACAAAAGTATGGTATTCAAACCATACTTTCAGCCCCAGAAAAACTGACCATCAACACCATAAATAAGTATCTAGAAATTAAAGCAAAAGGGCTGTTATAGCATTCAATATATAAGATTAGTATTCCACATTTTACAATTCATCCTAGGAAACAAACAATTGGGTAATCCTTTTTTAGAAATCCTTCTTATTTATAGCACCTTTACATGGTAACCAATAAAAACATACACCATGAACTTTTTAATGAAAAACAACAAATGGAAATCTATAAGTAAATCCATAGTATTAATAGCACTATTTATGGCATCCGCTTTTAGTAGTCAAGCACAAAATAAAACTACAGGAAATACCATTACTGTTACTGTGGAAAACATTAGAAACACGAATGGAAAAATATTATCCTCCTTACATGATGTAAACACTTTTATGAAAGGAAAGGAAGGAATTCAAACCGCAGAAACTTCCATTGAGGGAAATACGGTAACCATTACGTACAAAAATGTGCTTCCTGGTACCTATGCTATTATGTGTGTCCACGATGAGAATGATAATAAAAAAATGGATTTTGAACTAAACGGAATGCCTAAAGAAAACTACGGCATGTCTAACAACCCAATTCTTTATGGGCCACCAACTTTTGATGTTGCAAAACTTATTGTAAAAGAAGATTTAAATATTACGATTCGTATTTAATACTTATAAAAAAATAAAAAGCCACGAAAAATAAAATTTCCGTGGCTTTATCACTTATTATCAATTAGTTATTCAGGGAATAACTATTTACTTAGACGGTTTCATTCAACCAAGCTTTCATCATCCACATAGTTTTTTCTTGTTCCGAGATAAAACCGCTCATCATAGCGTTTGTTCCTTCATCATTAGCATCTCCAGACTTCACTAAAATAGCGCGTTCTAATTTTAATAATTCTGTTAAAGAATCCACTATTAATTCTACTGCTTTCGTATCTACAGAGATATTTTTTCCTACAGGAACTTTAGCATGTTTACTATAATCTGCAAAAGTATGTAGAGGAGTTTCCCCTAAAGTTAAAATACGTTCTGCAATTTCATCTACTTTCATGTTTGCATCTGTATATAATTCTTCAAATTTAATATGAAGATTAAAAAATGCTTTCCCTTTAATATTCCAATGTATACCTCTTAAATTTTGGTAATACGTTTGAAAATTAGCTAACAATCCGTTTAAATCTGTCGCTAATTCTTTTGTTATTTCTGAGTCTAATCCTATACTATTTAGTGTCATAATTCTTGTTTTTATTTTGTACTACAAATTTATTCAATAATTAATGATTTTCAGTATAAGTTTTATTGATAGTTTTTATATTTTTATAGTCTAAATTGATACAGATGACAATTACACAATTATACTACGTATTGGCTGTTGCCGAAAATCAGAATTTCACTAAAGCTGCCGAAAAATGTTTCGTTACACAACCAACATTAAGTATGCAAATACAAAAGCTAGAAAGCGAATTAGATATTCTTATTTTTGACAGAAGCAAGAAACCTATAGAACTTACAAACGTTGGTAGAAAGATTGTAAACCAAGCAAAAAACATAGTTAACGAATCGTATAGAATTAAAGATATTGTAGACCAACAAAAAGGATTTATAGGTGGCGAATTTAGATTAGGAATTATACCTACTGTCATGCCAACACTGCTTCCTATGTTTTTAAAAACATTTATAAAAAAATATCCAAAAGTGAAGCTTATTATTGAAGAGCTTACTACCGAAGAAATTATTTATAGAATTAACGAAGGGCATTTAGATGCCGCCATTGCTGCAACACCTTTACTAAACGAAAACATAAAAGAACGTGTCCTTTATTTTGAACCTTTTGTAGGATACATTCCACAAAGTCATCGATTACACACCAAAAAGAAAATTAGCACTTCAGATTTAGAGATTGATGACATGCTTTTACTAGAAGACGGACATTGTTTTAGAGATGGTGTTATTAATTTATGTAAAACGTTTAAGGATCATAAAGAAGACCAATTTCAATTAGAAAGCGGAAGCATTGAAACACTTGTAAAGCTATCTAACGAAGGTTTAGGCATGACTTTATTACCTTATTTACACACTTTAGACATGCAAGATAAAGCGAAAGAAAACATACACTATTTTAATGATCCTTCACCAGCAAGAGAAGTAAGTATGATTTACCATAAAAGCGAACTTAAAATGCAAATCATTGAAGCTTTACAAGATGTTATTGCAGGAATTATAAGAGGAGCAATTGCATTTCAAAATGTAGAAATTATTAGTCCTTTACCTAAAAAATAAATCTAGAAACGGAAGGTTTTATAATGCACACTTTTCCTCTAACTACTTCTGTAATGGTTTATTCATTCTGGATGTAGGTTATTTTTGTAAACTGTTATTTTTTATGGAAGGCAACAAAGATATATCCGAGCAAAAAGTAGCCAGTTTTTTAAAGGGATATAGAAACCAACGAGAATTATCGGATAAAGAAATGGCATTAATACCAGATGCTGGAGCTTCTATATTTATTTTCTATTTAGGCGTACAAGCACAACGATTTGATTGGTCTAATATATTTTTAAGCGAAAACTATCTTAAAATGTTTGTTGGTAGAATACGAGTTTGGATGGATTATTATAAAATGAAAGTGATTAATTAAAAGAAACTGTATGTTGGGTTCTAATTATTGCTTCTAAATTTTATAAATGGTAAATTCTTAAAGTTAATAAAACAGTGTGCTTTTAACTCTAATAAAACTTAATTAACTGAAGGTTAAGCTTTTATATGTCTATTTTTTAAACATAAAGTATTAAATGATCTTGAAATTTTGTATTTTAGAAAAACACTAATGCTTGACATAAAAAGAGTTGTGTGCAAGTTAGAAAAGGTTAACACAAAGTAAAGGGTTGTTAACAGTTGTAGTACGTGTGTTTTTAAAACTCTAAAAACATTATTAAAACCATTCCAATCATGGCAGATACAATTCAAATTGCCTCGAAAAAAATCAAAACAAGATATTTAAAACTTATAACAGGAGGCTTAAATCTCGGCACTAAAACTTCACCAGTAAACAAAGTAGATTTTGGAGGTTACTTTCAAGATTTTCAAAGAGGTAGAATTTATACCCATCATACCGTAGGCACTTTCGAAGTTCATGGTGGTATATTAAAAAAATACAAATCAAGAGGGGAATTTGGAAGGAGTACGTTTACAAGAAGAAGAGAATTAGGTTTTCCAAAATCAAATGAAAAAAGGACTGTTGAAGGGTTTCCAAAAAGTATTTTTGAAAGCGGTGAAATCATATATGTTCCGCACACAAATGGAGGAGTTTCTATTAGCGGTTCCATATATAAGGATTGGAAAACCTCCTCAAAATTAAAGACCTATGGATACCCCGTAACTAGTAATATGCTAAGTGCTCAAATGGAATTAGTTTTTTTTGAACGAGGAATCTCCATTTATAATAAATCAATTAATGAAAAACCGATTTGGTTGCGACTTTCATGTCCTTTAATTGGAAGTCCTGGAATCACAAAAACAGATTTATCAAATCTGCCCATAAAGTTATCTTTAGATTTAAAATCGTTCAATAAGCTGGGTGGCATGGATGGAATTAACAAAATAATAAAAGGAAGAATTGCACTGCGACAAGTAAACGCAAAAGACAAGATTATTTCCTTAAAAATAGGAAAAACAAGTCGAAGCTTGAATCCTCTTGGATTAAGTAAAAGAAAAAAAATCACTTTACATCTATCCTCTACGGTTTTATTAGGTGGCCCCAGATTTGATCATGCACCAAAACTCTATGACTTAGTTTGCAAAAACGAATCAAACACATTCTACAATCTAAGTCCTCATTGTATTTATTCTCGAAAGAGTTGGGAAGATTTTGGCATCCTCCATGCTACAGATATTCATGTATCGAAACGAATTGACAATTTTAAAAATAAATTTAATGAAGCTAAAAGGAAACACCCTGCACATTCACAAACGATAGACGCGGGAATTACTGCCCTCAACAATTGGAACAATGGTTTTAGAGATTTCATTAGATATGCGAATGCTATGTACAAAGAAGGAATTGTTGACGGTATAATTGCAACTGGTGATTTGGTAGATTATCTATTTGAAGGAACGGATAATAAATCGGCGGGTGGTAATTTTAAATTTTTTAAAGATCTTTTGCTTGGAAGATCTCCATATCCTGAAGGAGAACATAATCAGGAAGAATTACTTGTTCCTATTTTTACAAGTCTTGGCAACCATGATTATAGGGTAAATCCTTACCAAGTATATCAAAGAATAGATATTCCAATTGTATCAGATAAAGATGTAAAACAATATGGCCCATATAATTTAAGTAAAAAAGAGGCTAGAATACTTCAAGGTGGTAATCCCGAAAAGTTTAACAACGGTGATGAAGGAAGAATAAAAATTTCCAGAGACACAGCTTTTAAACAAGCAATTCCAGCTACCAAAACAAAGTTTTGGAAGAAAGATTATTTAAGCTATTACAAATCATACATAAATAAAAGTATGAATTACCAGGTGCTACTGGATAAGCATAAATTAATATTATTAGATACAGGTCCTGATCTTGGGAGTCCTGACGGTAGTTGGGACAGTTGGTCCGCATTTACTACAAATTTCGGTTTTGGAGATAGTAATGAAGAAGCTTTTCAGAACAGACACTCCCCAAACTCAAAAGGTCCTGATTCCCTAGCATACAATCGCTTAAAGCAGATTAAAACAACGGACGGCATTATTATAGTAGGAATGCATGCACCACCAATAAACACCTTTGGAAATGAGTATCCACATTATTTTAGAGAAACGGAACATGCACAAGCAGATGAACTTGAAACCGTAAACTATATTAGAAGACATAAAAAACATTTATTTATGGACCCCTTAGGGCATCATCCACTTAGTAATAAAATGGCCAAGGCTAACGTAAAGGCTAGATTTCCAAATTGGTTAACAAATTCTAGTGCTTTTAAATTTGGATCAAATAAAGAGTTACTAGATAATGGTGTTTCTCGTGGAGATATTAAGAATTTTCTAAAATTGCTATGTGGACTCGAAGGAAGTAAAAAACCAATTGATTTATTGCTTTGTGGCCATGATCATATCAGCTCTGAAATCCGTTTAAAATGGAAAAATAATAGAATGGAATATTACACCGATTTTTATTCCGAAAACCCTTTGAGATATCATACATCCAAAAAATATAAAGGAGAATTTGGGGCATATAATCTAGTAAAAATAGCAATTAAGGCTGGGGCTCGTGTGAACCAACCAATTAGAATAATTCAAGAAGAAGGCAATGACGTAAAACTTTTGGAAATCCCTCCTTATTCAAAACCACTGAACGAGGCCTCTAATAAAAGGGATTGGTGGCAACATCATAAACCCTTATTAATACAGGGAACACCTTTGGGACCAACAGAACACACCAACCGAACACGTAAACTTCCAGCACCTAGCCAACCTTCCAATGAAGGCTGTAAATTACTCATTATTAGGAAGAATAAAATCGACAAAATACTTCATATCTCCAGAAGGGAATTGTCAAAATCAAATTATACAATTTCTAAGGATGTGCACCCAGTGACCTTTAAAAGCACAATAAAACCTTCAAGTACAAATGCACCTTTAACCACTAATTTATAATTAATTAGTTTTAAAATAAAATCCAGTAAAAATGTAGCTATATAACAAAAAAATACACTGAATTATGTCACCAATTAGAGAAGTATTTGTAAAAAAAGGAAAATGGAAAACAGTAGAATAGTTTTTTAACGCGAATGGTGTTGCTTTTTTTAAAGCTCCCGAAGATGCTTCTATTAAAGTTAGATATGGAGTTGGATGGTTGGGAAAAGATAGGCAAAAGAAAAAATTAGACGGAAGAACTTATAAAAAACTTAAAGTTGGTAAATATTCATTACTTCGAGCTAGAATGCAAATAAAAGTTAAAAAGAACACTATGATAACTTATTATGTTGACGGAACCGGAGTAGCACAAGATTTCCCAAAAATAAAGTTCTAAAATAGCTTTATAGGTAACCTATTTATTGTATCCAAATTAAAGAGAGCCTTCAATAAATAGACACCTTAAGTTAATGAGGTTAGCAAATTAAACTTCTATTTTTTATTTAAGAATAGAAGAGCAATGAAAATATAATTTTTAAAAACATCTGGCTGTACAATTATCACAACCATCCCTTTACCTTCATCAAATTCTCAATATGTGCAAAATGATGCTTACTATGCCAAGCATAAATACCTATATTCTTTTTTAAAGGCACTTCTTCATTATGTTCTGGATGTATAAAACACTTGTTTAAATCTGCATTGCTCAAACTTTTCAATAGATACACCAGTTTAAAGTGAATGGCTTTTAAATGGTGTATAGACATTTCTATTGGTGCATTTTTAGCATCGTCTAATTCTGCCCAAAGCTGTTCGTAATAATATTTAATAACAGGATTGTCTTCTGTTAAAGCCCATTTAAAACGGATATAACTATGATGATGACTATCTGCAAGATGATGTATTACTTGTCTAATAGTCCAACCTTCAGGTCGATATGGCGTATCTAATTGCACATCATTTAAGGAGGTTACTAGATTTTCTAAGCGATTAGGAAAATGTTCTAATACAGCAATCCATTCTTCAATATGTTGTGCTGTTATATGCTCTGGACAATGAAATGGCCCAATAGGAAATCTAAGTTTTTCTAAGTCTGAATGTATCATCCTTAAATATAAAAAAAGCACCTCAAAAGAGATGCTTTATCATTATAATTAATATGCTCAAGTTTAATTTTTCTTTTCAGAATAAGCTTTAATAAATTTTTTGGCGCTATTATTTCGATTGTTAAACGTTAATGCTTTTTTATAATTATTAAAAGCTTCCAAGCTATCTCCACTGCGCAAATAGGCATCTGCTAAACTGTCGTAAGCATTGTCGCTTTCTGGGTATAATGCCACATTCATCTGAAACACATCTATAGCATTTTGGTATTCTTCCTCTCTTAACAATCCATAGCCAAGTGCATTAAATTCTTTTTCATTAATGAGAACACTTGTAGAATCTTGCTTTTTAATCTCTAAAAAACCAGCAAGCGCATTTTTATAATCGCCATTTTTTAAATACATACTTGGTGTTTTAAAAGTATCTGTAACTTTTAAATAATCGTAAGTAATATTGTTTTCATTATCTTCTGCAACAATAGACAGATACTGTTTGTTTGTTTCTGGATGTTTTACAAAACGTAGTTTTTTATACAGATCTACTATAAAAAAAGTATTTCTATCTATAATTACTGGTTCTATTTTATCTGCTCCACGCCATTTTAAAAACAGTTTATTATTTTCATAAAATACTTCAATAACATCATCTTGGTTAAACAGGTATTTACCCGATGTTTCTTTAATAAATTCTGGAGTATAGTTTACATTTTTGGAACAACTTACAGCAACTATTGCTAGCAAGAAGGAGAATATTACAATTTTAGTTTTCATTTTTGATGGATTTAGAATAACATATAGAGCAAAAAAAAGTCTCATTATATTAATGAGACGATAATTTTTAAATATTGTTACTATTTTATTCTAATTAAAAAAAGCTAAGCTTCTATACCTTTAGAGTTGTATCCTTTTGCAACTGTAACAGCAGTTTCAATATTTGTGAATTTTCTGATTTCAGATTTAAAAAAAAGTTTTTCAAACATGATATTTATTAAGCTGCCTTTCGCTTGACCAACCACATAATAACTTTGTAAATTATATGAATTTTTAAAAAACTTACTCCAATCTGCAGCCATAACAGAATAGGAATTCACGCGATTAGAAATGAAAATTAAATCGGAGCCATCGGTTCCATAAAAAGAAGCCAAATCCATAGTAATGCATTCACCATGCATTTCCCACGAGAAAACAATTCCTTCCGCTATTTCGGAAACCACATAACCATCGAAAAGAAAAATATTTCCGAATGCATAATTAAGCTCTCGTAAAACTTCGGAATATAGGCCTATTTTTTTAACACTTTTCATACTGTATAGATTTGGGATTAATACAATTAGGATTCAAAGTTAGGAATTTAAAGACCGTACAAAAAATAATTTAAGCCCTTAATCTAAAAAAAAATAGCACTGTGCACTTCAACCGAAATATCCTCTTATTGAAGGAAAAATAACATGTTTCATCGAGTGGTATCTAACAAAAAAAACGCCTCATTTAACAATGAGACGTTTTTTAAATTTATTTTGAGTGCTTTCTATTTCACATCCATTAACTCGACATCAAAAATTAGAGTTGCATCTGGTGGAATTACTCCTCCAGCTCCTGCGCTACCATAACCTAAGTGGCTAGGTATTACAAAACGTGCTTTGTCACCAACTTTTAACAATTGAATTCCTTCATCCCAACCAGAAATAACTTGACCTACTCCTAATGGAAACTCAATTGGTTCTTTTCTTTTATAAGACGAATCAAATTCCGTTCCGTCTGCTAATTGTCCTTTATAATGTACAGAAACTGTTTTTCCTTTTTCTGCTTTTGCTCCAGAACCTTCTTGTAAAATTTGGTAACGTAAACCACTTTCGGTTTTTTTAAATCCTGCTGCAATTTTATCTAAAGCTTCATCTTGACTTGCTTTAGCTTCTGCTAACATTTTTTCACGTGAACCTTCAAAAGTTCTAAAAGCTTCCACTGCATTAAATGCTTCCGCTTCTGCTCCTACTCTTACAATTTCTAATGATTCAATAGCATCTCCTTGTGCAATAGCATCTACTACATCTTGTCCTTTTACTACTTTACCAAAAACAGTATGATTATTATCTAACCAAGGTGTTGCAATGTGTGTAATAAAAAACTGACTCCCATTGGTTCCTGGTCCTGCATTTGCCATAGATAAGACTCCTGGAGTATCATGTTTTAAATCAGGATGAAATTCATCCGCAAATTTATATCCTGGATTTCCTGTTC
Organism: Lacinutrix sp. WUR7; assembly: GCF_016864015.1. Lineage (NCBI taxonomy): Bacteria > Pseudomonadati > Bacteroidota > Flavobacteriia > Flavobacteriales > Flavobacteriaceae > Lacinutrix > Lacinutrix sp. WUR7. The sequence goes on from NZ_CP045067.1 coordinate 101,907, forward strand.
CTGTTCCTTGAGGACAACCTCCTTGAATCATGAAATCTGGAATTACTCTATGAAATTGTAAACCATCATAATAAGGAGTTCCTTGTGGTTTTGCATTGTTTTCTAAGTCCCCTTCTGCTAAAGCAACAAAGTTACCTACCGTTCCTGGTGTTTTTTGATATTCTAAAGCTACTAATATTTCGCCTTTAGTTGTATTAAATTTTGCGTATAATCCGTCTTGCATCTTATTGTTTTTTAATAAAGTGCAAAGATAGGCAATGATTTGAGATTTACGAATAACGAATAAGAATTTTTGAAGAACTACAGGCATAATGTGATTCTAATAACATCTAGTCCATAGGTTATTGCAAACGTATTTCTATTATTATCTAATACTTGAAGTAATATGATATAGGATAGGTATCCTTATTTTTGATACAGTTTTTTACAATTAATAAAGGCTGTAATTACTGAAAATTATAAAGCAAAACTCTGAAGATTCCACACAAAAGACATTATTCGTTTATAAATTCACTTAAAATTTTCTTAGCTTTGAAATCAAATTAATAAATAATATGAGCGTTTTTTCGAAGCTATTTGGAAGTAAACAGAAAGAAAACAAATTAGAAGATGATAAATATATTGAAACTATAATCAAATCTAGTGAAGATGTGCCTTTAGGGATTTCTAACAACAATTTAATTTACGTTGGATATAACGAACTTGGCGGTTACTATTACTTACAAACATTCATTATTGGACGCTTAAAAAGCAAAACAAAGGAAGGTGCTAAAATTATCATTGAAGGAAATGATTATACCTTAGAGCTAAATTCAGATATGTTAGAATTTGAATCGGAACCAGCTACACCATTAGATGCTTATATTACCAAGATTGATTTTGAGATTGAAAAATCGGCTGTCGAGAACCTAAAGAGATCTACAATGAAACAACTAACCCTTATTATTAAGAAAAAGGAAGTTGTTTTTACGGTAAAAAATGAAGAGTAATTCCTTTTTCAGACTCCTTTCTTAAGAAAAGACAGCGTGAAGAACTTACTCTTCCATATTTTTTAACACATTATATAAAGTAACCTTACACTAGTTCGCGACTTCGCTAATAAACTTAATTCGGTAAAGACGTAGTTCTTCGTCATCATAATCGCCATCAAATTCATCAATGGCAGCATCTATTTTGTCCGTTTCCGATTCCATAAAATAATCATGAATCTCTTCTTGCTGATCTTCGTCTAAAAGATCATTAATCCAATAATCAATATTTAGCTTGGTTCCTGAAAACACAATAGCTTCCATTTCTTTTATAAATGCAGCCATTTCCATGCCTTTTGCCGAAGCAATATCATCTAATGGTAATTTTCTGTCTACGTTTTGAATGATATAAAGTTTTAATGCAGAGTTCATTCCTGTAGATTTAACAATCATATCGTCTGGACGAATGATATCGTTTTCTTCTACATAACTAGAAATAAGGGCAATAAAATCTTTACCATATTTTTTAGATTTACCATCACCAACACCATGCACATTAGAAAGTTCTTCTAAAGTAATAGGATATTTTAAAGACATATCTTCTAAAGATGGATCTTGAAAAATAACAAATGGCGGTACACCAAGTTTCTTTGCGTTTTTCTTTCTTAAATCCTTTAGCATAGCCATTAATGTGGCATCTGCAACTGCGCCGCTTCCTTTGGCTGCAGTAATTATAGAATCGTCTGTTGTTTGGTTAAAAACGTGATCTTCGGTCATCATAAAAGACGTCGGATTCTTAATAAAATCTCTACCAGCATCTTTTAACTTAATAACACCATAGGTTTCTATGTCTTTCTTTAATAATCCTGCAACAAGTGCTTGTCTTATTAAAGCCATCCAATAAATTTTATCGTGACTTTTACCTTTACCAAAAAAGGGTTGTTCGTTTGTTTTATGCGAATTTATTAAGGCATTTTCATTACCTGTAATAACATTTACTAAATCTTTAGATTTGTATTTTTCGTTCGTACTAGCTACAACTTCTAATGCTAGTTTTACTTGTTCTTTTGCTTCTTGCTGTTTTTTAGGATGACGAACATTATCATCTAAATCGCCTCCTTCACCCGTTTCATTATCAAACTCTTCACCAAAATAATGAAGAATAAATTTTCTTCTAGAGATAGAAGTTTCGGCAAATGCCACAACTTCTTGTAATAAAGCATGACCTATTTCTTGTTCTGCTACTGGTTTTCCAGACATAAATTTCTCTAACTTCTCTATATCTTTATAAGCATAGTAAGCTAAACAGTGTCCTTCTCCTCCATCACGTCCAGCTCTTCCTGTTTCTTGGTAATAACTCTCTATACTTTTTGGTATATCATGATGTATTACAAAACGAACATCTGGTTTGTCAATTCCCATTCCAAAAGCAATGGTAGCAACAACAACATCAATGTCTTCCATTAAAAACATATCTTGATGTCTCGATCTTGTTTTGGCATCTAAACCTGCATGATAGGGTACTGCTTTAATACCATTTACTTGTAAAGCTTGCGCAAGTTCTTCCACGCGTTTTCTACTTAAACAGTAAACAATACCAGATTTACCATCGTTTTGTTTAATAAAACGGATAATATCTGCATCAACAGTTTTGGTTTTTGGACGTATTTCGTAATATAAATTGGGTCTATTAAAGGATGCTTTAAAAGTGGTAGCATCCGGCATACCAAGATTTTTCAATATATCTTCTTGCACTTTTGGTGTTGCAGTTGCGGTAAGACCAATAATTGGAATATTATCACCAATACGCTCAATAATACTTTTCAGATTTCTGTATTCTGGTCTAAAGTCGTGTCCCCATTCACTAATACAATGGGCTTCATCTACAGCCATAAATGAAATTTTAACAGAACGAAGAAACTCTACATTATCTTCTTTTGTTAAAGATTCGGGAGCTACATATAATAGCTTAGTAACGCCGTCTGTAATATCTTGTTTTACCTGTTTTACTTCCGTTTTATTTAAGGAAGAGTTTAAAACATGAGCAACACCATCGTGTTCAGAAACACTTCGTATGGCATCTACTTGATTTTTCATCAAAGCAATTAAAGGAGAAACAACTATTGCTGTGCCTTCATGCATTAATGCTGGTAATTGGTAACATAAAGATTTACCTCCTCCTGTTGGCATGATAACAAATGTGTTTTTGCCAGACAAAAGACTTTGTATTACATCTTCTTGTAATCCTTTAAACTTACTAAATCCAAAATACTTTTTTAGGGAGACGTGTAAGTCTTTTTCAATAATTGACATGTATTGTTTTTAATATTAAAATTATAATAAAAATACACTAATTTATTTTTGCTATTAATTAGTAGTGTATATAATCAAGCTCATTAATTTTTAGTTAACTTTGCATCACATTTTTACTGTAAGAAAATTGTAATAATATTGACCAACATTAAAGATAAAAAAATCTTTACTAGCAACAACTTAAAAAACTCATAAATTTTGAGCAATACACATTCTATTATATCTACAGCCAAGCAAACTATTGAGTTAGAGAGCAAAGCAATTTTAAATTTATCTAGTTTAGTTAATGATGATTTTGCAGCTGCCGTAAACCTTATGTACCACGCAAAAGGTAGGGTTATTATTACAGGAATTGGTAAAAGCGCCATTATTGCTACAAAAATTGTTGCTACACTAAACTCCACAGGTACGCCTTCCATTTTTATGCATGCGGCAGATGCCATTCATGGAGATTTAGGATTAATTCTTAAAGATGATGTAGTTATATGTATTTCTAAAAGTGGAAACACACCAGAAATAAAAGTACTTGTGCCTTTAATAAAGAATGCTGGTAATAAAATGATTGCTATTACAGGAAATAAAGATTCCTTTTTGGGGCAACAAGCAGATTATATTTTAAACGCTTATGTAGAAAAAGAAGCTTGTCCAAACAACCTTGCTCCTACTACAAGTACAACGGCACAACTAGTTCTTGGGGATGCTTTAGCGGTTTGCTTATTAGAATTACGTGGTTTTTCTAGTAAAGACTTTGCCAAATATCATCCTGGAGGTGCATTAGGTAAAAAATTATATTTACGTGTACACGATATATCTTCGGTAAACCAAAAACCTAAAGTTTCGCCAGACACAAGTATTAAACAAGTAATTGTAGAGATTACCGAAAAAATGCTTGGTGTAACTGCGGTTGTCGAAGATGAAAAAATTATAGGAATTATTACCGATGGTGATTTACGTAGAATGTTAAGCAAAGTGGACGATTTTTCTAAACTTACTGCAAAAGACATTATGAGTGAAAATCCAAAACGAATAGATGCTAATGCCATGGCTGTGGAAGCTAAGGATGTTATGGAAACCTACGGCATTTCGCAAATACTAGTAGAAGACAATGGTAAATTTGCAGGAGTGGTACATGTACATGATTTAATAAGAGAAGGAATTTTATAATGGCTAAAAAAAATGTAAACGAGATGTCTTTTCTAGATCATCTTGAGGATTTAAGGTGGCATTTAGTTCGCATCAGTATTGCAGTAGTACTTTGTGGTATTGTGGCTTTTTTGTTTAAAGGTTTTATTTTTGACGTTATTATTCTTGGACCAAAAGAAATGTCTTTCCCAACCTACAGATGGTTATGCAGCGCAAGTCAATTAATAGGAATAGAAAACTCCTCTTTTTGCGGAGAAAGCTTTCCGTTTGAAATTCAAAGTAGAACCCTTGCCGGACAATTTTCTGCGCATTTATGGACTTCGGTTTATGCTGGTTTTATTGTTTCTTTTCCATATATACTCTATCAATTGTGGTCTTTTATAAGTCCGGGAATGCATGAAAACGAACAGAAACACTCAAAAGGTTTTATTATTGTTTCCTCTTTCTTATTTTTTCTAGGAGTCCTTTTCGGTTATTATATAGTAACGCCATTATCCATCAACTTTTTAGGTACCTATTCGGTAAGTCAAGAAGTACATAACGATTTCGATTTAGCTAGTTATATTGGTTTAGTTAGAGCAACTGTTATCGCTTCCGGATTAATTTTTGAGCTTCCTATTATTATCTACTTTTTAACTAAAGTAGGTTTAGTGACGCCTCAATTCCTAAAAAAATATAGAAAATACGCATTAGTAATCGTACTAATTCTTTCGGCAATTATAACACCGCCAGACATTGCAAGTCAGATCATTGTTGCCATACCCATATTAATACTGTATCAAGTAAGTATTTATATTTCAAAAATTGTAGTAAAAAACGAAGCAAAAAAATCTTCAGATAATAAAATTAAAAAGCATGTCTAATATAGTAACCGAATTTAATGAATATCGTTCTAAAATGAATGATAAAATTCTAGCAGATAATAATAAGGTAATCAAACGTATTTTTAATTTAGACACTAACGCTTTCGCGGAAGGCACTCTAGATAAAAAAACAAAAGAGTTACTAGGCCTTGTAGCCTCTATGGTTTTACGTTGTGATGATTGTGTAAAATACCATTTAGAAGCATGCCATAAAGAAGGATTAACCAAAGAACAAGTAGTAGAGTCTTTAAGTATTGCTAATTTAGTTGGTGGTACTATTGTCATTCCGCATTTACGAAAAGCATACGAATATTGGGATCTTTTAGAAGAAGTACAAGGTTAAACTTTACTTAAAGTACTAGTGTACATACCATAGTATTTTGGTTTTTACTATTTTTAACAACAATAAATATACCCCATGAAACTTAGAGCAGAACATTTAATGAAGTCCTATAACGGAAGAAAAGTGGTGAAAGACGTTTCTTTAGAAGTAAATCAAGGAGAAATTGTTGGACTTTTAGGACCTAATGGTGCAGGAAAAACGACTTCGTTTTATATGATTGTTGGACTGATTAAACCTAATGGTGGAAATATATATTTGGACGATACCAATATTACCAAATACCCAATGTACAAGCGTGCTCAAAACGGAATTGGGTATCTAGCGCAAGAAGCTTCCGTTTTTAGAAAATTAAGCATTGAAGATAATATTTTAAGTGTATTGCAACTTACCAAATTAAGCAAGAAAGAACAGCATGACAAAATGGAATCGCTTATTGAAGAGTTTGGTTTAGGGCATATCCGTAAAAGTAGAGGCGATTTACTTTCTGGTGGGGAACGTAGACGTACAGAAATTGCTCGCGCGCTTGCTACAGATCCAAATTTCATTTTATTAGATGAACCATTTGCAGGTGTAGACCCAGTTGCTGTAGAAGATATTCAACGTATTATAGCCAAGCTGACTAAAAAGAATATTGGTATTCTTATTACAGATCACAACGTACAAGAAACACTTGCTATCACAGACAGAACCTATTTAATGTTTGAAGGTGGTATTCTTAAAGCAGGAAAACCAGAAGAACTTGCAGCAGACGAAATGGTACGTAAAGTATATCTAGGTCAGAATTTTGAATTACGTAGAACGAAGCTAGATTTCTAACAGCCTAAGGCTGATTTGATTATTATTACTCTTGTGGAATTGATTATTTACTCAAAATAAATCTCAAATTCTCATACTAACCATAATTCCTATAAATTACACAGTTCTCCTCTTAAGCTTAAGAGGAGAATGAATTTTAGTTTTCTTTTTTGAAAACTGGAAGAAAGAGGAGTTTGATATTTACAAAATAGCTTCGCATTTTAAGTCAAACTCTCTGAATTTTATTTCATAAAACACACCTCTCTTTAACTAAAGAGAGGAGCAATTAATTAGTGTTTTTGTTTTAATAAGAATAATTATACTCGTAAAAGGTTCTCCTCTTAAGCTTAAGAGGAGAATGAATTCTAGTTTTCTTTTTTGAAAACTGAAAGAAAGAGGTGTTTGATATTTATAAAATAGCTTCGCATTTTAAGTCAAACTCTCCGAATTTTATTTCATAAAACACACCTCTCTTTAGTTAAAGAGAGGAGCAATTAATTAGTGTTTTTTTTTAATAGTAATAATTATACTCGTAAAAGGTTCTCCTCTTAAGCTTAAGAGGAAAATGAATTCTAGTTTTCTTTTTTGAAAACTCGAAGAAAGAGGAGTTTGATATTTATAAAATAGCTTCGCATTTTAAGTCAAACTCTCCACTTATTATTTCATAAAACAAATATCTCTATAACTAGATAGACGAGCTCGCAACAATTACTGTTAAGTAAAAACAAAAAGTGTTTCTAATACTTTTTTAACTTTTGTACATAATTCAAACCTTCATCTAAATACAGTCTTAAATAAACTAATTTAGACGTGTTGGAACCTTCAGTAAAGTATACCATTTTAATACTCATACTTTTTGCTCCTTCTCTATAATATGTTGAAGCTCCTGTTATAGTAATATCCCCTTCTATGTCTTTATAAATTTCGTCTTTTAACGCTTTATAACTATTAGTTAGCCATACATTTTCTTCACAGATTAAATTCTTTAGAATCGAATTATCTTTTGTTACTAAGTAACGTAATAACTGATCTGAAATTGCTAATACTTTAGGGTTAACGTCTATTAAGTTAAAATATCTATTCTTACTAGAATAAGAAGTTTCGTCTTTATGCCAAATGTCATTTAATCTTGAAAACTGTAAAACTTTGTAATCTGGATCTATGATTATTTTTTTTAGATTCGTTTTCGAAAAAGTATATGTGTCATTTTTATAAGAAAAAGCTAAAGAGTGTTTTTCTTTAGAGCCATCTATAAGTTCTTTTACAACTTCAACTTTAGTGTCATTTATAGTAAATCCGTTAATAATCAAACTATTATCGGTTTCCGTTATAAAAAAATCTGGAAGTGTATTACTATCTATCAAACGTAACTCTTTCTGCATTAAAAACTCTTGAAGTTCATCTAAAGAAACAGTTGTATTACCTGTAGCTTTTTCCTTATAAAATTTAGATAAATCAGTATAGAAGCTCTTATTTTCTTTTTCATTATATAAAAACAAAAGTGTTGAAAAACTATAACTAATAACCTTTTTATCTTCTTTTTTTATTTTTTTTGAAACTAAGCTAGCTTCTCTAAAACCCTCACTTCTATATCCTTTTTTGTTTAATAAACTTTTTAATTCTTTATCTTCATTTTTAAAGTCTAGGTATTTTAAAGACATATATTCTGCAATTCCTTCTGTTAAAACAGACTCTTTAAAACGCAAACCAGTAACTCCCCAAAATAAGTGAGCAACCTCATGTGCAAGCAAACGTTTTTCTAGTCTTGCTGTATCTTTTAACATTTTAGAATTTAAAAGAATAACATTATCAAAGGTTTTCCCTAAAAGGGTTTTACTAATAAATGGAACAAATATTATTTTTGGTTTTCTATTATGCTCTGGATAGGACTGTAGATAAAAATTGTAAGCATCATTGATTACACCTAATATATCTTTTACTTTTCCTTGACTTTCTTTAAACCTATTTAAGTTGTAAACGTCAAACCCTTCAATTTTACTATTGTAAAAATCACCAGCTATAATTGGCGGAGGGTATAAATGAGCTTTTTTTAAATCTTCTTTACTAGGATATATTAGTGTATATTTTTCTGGTAGTTTAGTTTCTATATTAAATGCCCTTCTTTCACCAAAATCTTTTTTTAAAGTTACTAGATAACTAATGGAAGCTAAAAAGAAATCTTTAGTCATTCTATAACTGTCTGTTTTCTCTTTTAATAAGTTTATTGTAAAACTAAAATCATTCGTTTTTGGTAGGTATTTTTTATAATAGACTTTACCCATCTTAACGTTTCCTTTTAATAATGCTTGATCTTTATGAAGCAATATTCCACCATTTGCAACTATGGTATCTATCTGCTTATCTAAATTTGAAATGGTATTATTAACATATAAATTTCCATAACGGTCTACTTCTACGTTTGCAGTAATGGCCTTTTCTTGACTAGAAGAATTAATTGTAGTTAAGAAAAACAGAAATATTAAAGCTTGAGCATTTCTTACTCTTTTAGTGTGTAAAACGTTCTTCATATAGTGATATTCTTTTCATTTTTTATAAGATTAATGAAATGCTTCGGAAACCAAAATGATGTGATTTTGTTCTATTCCGAAGTAATTCCTTGTAATTTAAACTTTTTTTTTCGCAAAAGGTGCATCTAAAAAATTTCGTAAAATAAATCGTTTCTATTCTATGAATAAGGCTAATTAGCCAGGAAATATTTCAGAAACACCTCCTATTTCTTTCCTTTTAAAATATAAGTTTCTTTTTATTTTCAGAAAAAAATAGCTTTTACATTAAAACATTTCATATCTTTATGATATCAAAATAATATCATTTTAAATAAAACTATATGAACCAAGAAAAAATAATCAGACCAATTAATGGCTATTTCATTTTAGCAATAACTATTGCCTTAATTATTAGTAGTATCTATTTCACTTTTACAACAGAAAATCCGGAACATGCATTACTACTAATCGTTGCTATTATATTATTTAAAGGATTTGTTCTTGTTAACCCTAACAATTCTAGAGTTTTACTTTTATTCGGAAAATATATTGGTAGTATAAAATCAAACGGCCTTTTTTGGGTAAACCCATTGTACAGCAGAAGAACTGTTTCTTTAAGAGCTAGTAATTTTGACAGTGAACGTTTAAAAGTAAATGACAAATTAGGAAACCCAATAATGATTAGTACTATTTTAGTTTGGCGCGTTACTAATACCTACAAGGCATCCTTTGATGTGGATAATTATGAAAACTTTGTTAGAGTACAAACAGATGCAGCGGTAAGAAAACTAGCGAGTATGTATCCCTATGATAATTTTGCAGACGAAGGTCATGTAGAAGATATTACGTTACGTTCTAGTGTAAATGAAGTTAGTGAAGCACTTGAAAAAGAAATTGACGAACGTTTATCTATTGCAGGAATTGAAGTGTTAGAAGCAAGAATAGGTTATTTAGCTTATGCACAAGAAATTGCAAGCGCGATGCTTAAAAGACAACAAGCTACAGCTATAGTTGCTGCAAGACATAAAATTGTAGAAGGCGCTGTTAGCATGGTAGAAATGGCATTAAATGAATTGAGCAAAAAGAATATTGTAGATTTAGATGATGAAAGAAAAGCTGCAATGGTAAGCAATCTAATGGTGATACTTTGTGGCGATAAAGAGGCGTCTCCTGTTTTAAATACAGGTACTTTAAATCAATAATATATATATTTACAGATAAATTTATTAAGAAAACGAATACTTTAAATGGCTAAAAAGAAGGCTTTTGCATTACGAATAAATGAAGATATGATCAAAGCTATTGAAAAATGGGCTGCGGATGAATTCCGCAGCACTAATGGTCAAATCGAATGGATGCTTAATGAAAGTCTAAAAAAGGCAAAGCGTAGTCCGAAAAAAAGAAACACGGAGGAAAACGATTAAATATCTTTTACTTCTTTTGCGTCTTTTAGGGCTTTCTCTGCTGTAAGTCGTTTTTGATATCTCCCCTGCACCACATCTACAACGATTAAAATAAATAACACAAAATAGAACGTTGTTTTACTCATAGGTACAATCTCGTTTCCAAAGAGTTTTAAATGTGCTAGGTGGCCACCTTCGGTAACTAGCATAATTCCTACTATAAATAAGATAAAAAGCCCTAATACTTCATACATCCTATTCTTAGATAAGAATGTCGAAATTTTATCTGCCATTATTAACATTAGCAATCCACTAATAACAATGGCTATTGCCATAACAATAAATGCCGTTGTGCTATTTTCTATTTCGCTAGTAAGACCAATTGCCGCTAAGATAGAATCGAAAGAAAAAACCAAGTTCATAATTACAATACTGGTAATAACCGCATTTGCTGATTTGGTACTTTTACCAGATGCCATTTCGGCAACCGTAAGTCCAGATGTAGAAATCATGTGCCAAATTTCTTTAATTGCCGTATAAATAATAAACGCACCTCCAGCTAGCACTATGATACTATGTCCGTTAAATGCAAAATGCACAATATTTTCAATACCTCCTGTTAAAAAAGAAAAAGGGTCTTGAAAAAAATCGATGATAGATACTAATATAAATAATAAGACAATACGTAAAACTATAGCGATAAGTATTCCAACTTTTCTAACTCTTTTTTGTTCTGCTTCTGGTGCTTTTTTAGATTCTAAGGATATATATAAAAGGTTATCAAAGCCTAATACTGCTTGAAGCATGATTAGCATGAATAAAGTAAAAATAATTCCAGCCATTAGTTAAATGTTTTTAGAGTTTAATAAAGATAAAATAATGTAAAGCAAAATAATTAAAGGAATTGCTGCAAAATGCAACACCACCAAAAACACCAAGCTTAAAAGTAAAAAGATGTAACGCATTGCATTGTCTTTAAAACCGTAATTTTTAAATTTTAAAGCAAAGAGTTTTATGTTACTATTTAGTAAGTAACAGCTTAAAATCGTTACTATTAATAAAAACCACTTGTTTAATATAATAGCATTCATAGCGTCGCTATTTTGAAACTCTAATATAAGCGGTAAAGAAATAATAAGCAATGTATTTGCTGGCGTTGGTAAACCTTTAAAATAAGATTGTTGTTCAACATCTATATTAAATTTCGCCAATCTATAGGCAGAAGCCATGGTAATAAACAAACCTACTAATGCCAATGGAACGATCTTAAAGCTTTCCCATTGCATAAAAGAACTCCAAGAAGAAAATTGTATTCCCGGACCTTCACAAGCCAAAGAAAGTAGTTTGTACATGATTACACCTGGAACCAAACCACTAGTTACCATATCTGCAAGTGAATCTAATTGTACACCTAATTCGCTTTGTACATTTAGTTTTCTAGCGAAGAACCCGTCAAAGAAATCAAAGAATATTCCAAGAAACACGAATACTGCCGAAGCAACAAATAAATTATTTACTGCTAATAGAACGGCAATGCTTCCGCAGAATAAATTTAATAAGGTTATAAAATTCGGAATGAAGCTTTTTAGTTGCATAATTTGATATAAGTTGTAAAAATAGCAAACTATTTTCGTCTAAAACAAAAGTTACACAATTTATACGCTGTTTTTATTACAATTAAATGTTGTTTTATCTGTTCTAATTCCTAATAAAAACCAATCGAACCTACGGCTATACTTAGATATATAATAATTCGTATAGAAAAAACCACCTTTTTATTTAACATAATAATCAAAGTATAAAAGGTATTAAACAATATCTATTGCTTTTTCAAGTTTAATATGTTGAAAAATAATGGCATATTTGTAAAAAAAATTATCCTTGAAAAGACTACTAACTATATTACTTTTAACTTTTTGTGTGACTATTTCGGCACAAACAGTAAGAAAATATTCAAATGAATTTATGAATATTGGTGTCGATGCTGCTGCCTTAGGAATGAGCAACGCAGTAACTGCATACTCTCAGGATGTAAATTCGGGCTACTGGAATCCTGCTGGATTAGTAAATATTGAAGACAAACAATTAGCTTTAATGCACTCTAGTTACTTTGCAAACATTGCGAGTTATGATTATGCCGCATTTGCTATGCCATTAGACAATAATAGCGCCATTGGTGTTTCGTTAATTCGTTTTGCTGTAGATGACATTTTAAATACAACACAATTAATTGATGCTCAAGGAGATATTAATTATGATAGAATTAGCTCCTTCTCTACTGCAGATTATGGGGTAACTTTCTCCTATTCTAGAAAGCTTCCTATTCCGGGTTTTAATTATGGTATAAATGCAAAAGTAATCCGTCGTGTTATTGGTAAATTCGCCAATTCATGGGGATTTGGTTTAGATGCAGCGGTGCAGTTTGAATCGAAGAATGAATGGAAATTCGGACTTATGGCTAGAGACATAACAACCACTTTTAATTCTTGGGCTATTGATGAAGATGAGTTTGCCAAAGTACAAGATGCCGTAGAAGGACAAAATCAAGAGTTACCAGAAACAACAGAGCTTACCATACCTAAATTACAATTTGGTGTTGCTAAAAAATTCATATATCGTTATGATTTTTCTATCCTTGCAGAGGTAGATTTAAATATTAGATTTGAAGAAAATAATGACTTAATCTCCACGTCATTTGCAAGTATTACGCCTTCTGCTGGTTTTGAAGTTGGCTACTTAGACATGGTATACTTAAGAGGTGGTGTTGGTAATTTTCAAAATGAATTGCAATTAGATAATTCTGAAAAAACGAGCTTTCAACCAAGCATTGGAATTGGTTTTAAATACAATTGCATTCAGGTAGATTACGCTTTTACAGATATTGGAGACCAAAGTGTTGCCTTATACTCTAACGTGTTTTCTTTAAAAGTTGATTTTAGTTGTTTTAGATAGTTTTGTATATGAAAAAACTATATATAGTTTTATTCCTTTTCTCCTTTGTACTTACTCAAGCACAAAATGGATACGATAATACCGAAATAAGTATTTTAACTATTGGACCAGGAACATCCCTAAACGATGCTTTTGGACATAATGGTATTCGTGTTAAAACGCCGTATAGCGATGTGGTTTATGATTACGGAAGGTTTCCGTTTAACGACCCAAATTTTTACTTAAATTTTGCAAGAGGAAAACTGCTTTACTCACAAGGCTTTAGCAATACGTATGCGGTTATCGGTTTTTACAAAAGCCAAAACAGATCTATTAGAGAACAAGTTTTAGATTTAACTACCAAAGAAAAGCAAGACATGCATGCTTTTTTAGAAACCAACGCGCTACCACAAAACAGAGAGTATTTATACGACTTCTTTTATGATAATTGTGCAACAAAAATAAGAGATGTTGCAGAAGAAATAACCCATAACAATATTCATTTTAATGAAATTGAAACTTTAGAGGAAAGTACTTTTAGAGATTTAATACAACAAAATTTATATTGGAATTCTTGGGGAAGCCTTGGAATTGATATTGCACTAGGTTCTATAATTGATAGACCAGCAACGCAATATGAGTACATGTTTTTACCCAAATATATACATTCGTTTTTTGAAACGGCTACCTTAAAAAGCACGAACACAAGTTTAGTAAAGAAATCGAATACAATTTATAGTAAAACAGAAGAAAAGCAAGAAAAACACTTTTTTAGTAGTCCGATATTTGTTTTTGGGGTATTAGGGGTTTTCATACTTTTTATTACTTATACCGACAATAAAAAAGGCAAACGAAGTACATGGCTAGACTTTAGCATCTTTCTAATTACTGGAAGTATTGGTGTATTAATTTTATTATTATGGTTTGCAACAGATCATACTACAACTGCTAACAACTACAACTTATTATGGGCTTTCGCTCTAAACGTATTTGTAATAGCTCAAATATTAAAAGCACAACCAAAAGCCTGGTTTATTAAATACATGAAACTGCTAATTATACTCTTGTGTTTATTAGGATTTCATTGGATAACAGGCGTGCAAAGATTTGCTTTCGGACTTATTCCATTGCTACTAGCTTTAGCAATTAGATACGTCTATGTCGTGTATTATTTTACTAAAAGCAGGTAATTAACCGCTCATCATTTAAACTAAAGAGAGGTGTATTCCTTTTTTACAGAATTGGAGCGTCTGATTATAAAGCACAGCTATTTTAAAACTAGCCTTTTTGGAATTTCCTTTTTTTGGAATTTGGAATTTATTTTTTGAATCCCCTCCACTACTGCCCTCTAAAGAAGATCATAGTACTTAAGGTTTTAACAATAATATTAGCATCTAAAAAGAAACTTCTATGCTTAATATAATACAAGTCATACTGCAATTTTAATAAACTATCATCTACACTAGAACCATATCTAACTTTTACTTGCGCCCAACCTGTAAGTCCGGGTTTCACAATATGTCTTGTTTCGTAAAAGGGTATTACTTGAGACAACTCTTGTACAAAGTAAGGGCGTTCTGGTCTAGGACCAATTAAACTCATATCTCCTCTAAGTATATTAATAAATTGAGGTATTTCATCTAATCTAGATCTGCGTAAAAATTTACCAAACAGCGTTACTCTAGCATCGTTTTTAGTTGCCCAAACTGCGCCATTTTTTTCGGCATCTTTTATCATGGTTCGAAACTTAATGATCTCAAAAGTATTGCCATTTTTACCAACACGTTCTTGTAAATAAAACAAAGAACCTCTATTAGCTATTAAATTACCCAATAATATTAATGGCAAAATAACAACACCTAATACAATCCCAATAATAGAGAAAAACATATCAAAAAAACGATGAAAAAATTGATACAACTTATTTTGATTACTTCTACTAAAAGGAAAATACTTATAAAAATCCTTCCCAACAAATTGCACAGGAACACGATAGGTCATGTCTTCATACACTTGTGTATATTCTTTAATTGGAAAACCTCTTTCTAAAAGGGTTATTAAATCATGATAAATTTCTGGAGTAATGGTTTCCGAATTATAACTAGCTACAACTATCTCAGAGATGTTTTCTTTAGCAATAATTTCATATAACTGGTTTGGCTGATACTCTTTAATGCCTTTAATATTAATGGTTTCTGTGCTTTTTTCTTCACAATTAATAAACCCTAAAACTTTATAATTTGGATCAGCCCCTCTAAAGGCATCCATTATTGGTCGGATATTAGAAATTTCTCCTACTATTAGTGCCTTTTTATAAAATCTTGGTGAGGTTATAAAATTAATATAAGCCAGCCTCCAAATAATTAAAGCTACGTTTATTGCCAAATAGAAATAAAAAACCTGAATTCTGTTCTCTGGAAGAAAAGGCGTGAAATATGGAGTAAATAAATAAAACAGTACGGTAACAGAAGAGGTTAAAACAATATTAGCAAGTACCGATTCTGACTTACTTGCTTTTTGTAAATCGTATAATTCAAATACGGTTCCAAAAACAGAAATATACAACGCCAAGATTAAATTCCAAGACCAATTTTTACTAGTAATATAAAAATAATCAAATTCAAAAAAATGACCAATACCATATAGTGCAGCAAAAATAAACACTAAATCGAAAACACGAAGGAGTATTTTTCTTTCTGAAATATTGAAATGAATGTCTTTTTTCTTAGTCATATAGTTAGGGAAACCTTAAGGTAAAGATAATAAGTTAAGATAAAAATCCAAGCATTTACACAAGTAGTTTGAACCATTTCATTTTCACCATTTCCCAATCAAAAGTTTCTACTTTTTTTCTTGCATTATTAGCTATTATTTCAGCTTTCTTTGGTGCATCTACCAATCCTTTTATAGCAGAAACAAAATCCGCTATATTACCTTTTTCAACTAGTATACCTTCTTTACCATTTTCAATTAGAAAAGGCATTCCTCCAACATTTGTGGAAACCACAGGTAAACCTAATGCCATAGCTTCTATAACACTTACGGGCATATTATCAAAGTTCGTTGTATTTATAAAAACAGTATAGTTTTCAGACATAGATATCCATTCTTCTTTGGGTAACTTTCCTGTAAACGTAACGGCTACGTTTAAGGTTTTGGCTAATTGTTTCACTTCTTGCAAAGTACCATCACTATCTGGACCAACCATACAAAGCGTTGCAGGTATCCCTTCCTCTTTTAATCTTTTTACTATATCAATGGCTAAGCTTGGCTTGTATATTTTAGAAAAAGATCGCACCCAAAGTAGGTCTATGCTTACCAAGTTTCGTGCTTTAAACGGGTATTTTTCAATTTCGATGGTATTCGGAATAAATGCTATATTCTCATAGCCTTTCTTCTTAAAAGCTTCTAATAAATACAGGGAAGGTGAAATATTTTTATATGCATTTTTAAATATTAAATCAGATAAAAACGGACTACTTTCTAATCGAGAAGGTAAATTCCCTCCATGCAATATTGGAATGTATTTCAATTTTAAGGCCCTACAAATTTGACCAACTATTAGTGCATAATAAAAATTAGTAGTGCTATAGGTATCTATAAGTACAAAATCGACTTTTTTAGATAAGCTTACACAGGACTTTACCATATCTAGCAATCTCAAAACCTTATTCGTTTTTGAAGATGCGTAATACATTGTGTACCCTTCCTTTTCTAACAAATTTCCTAAAACTTGAATCGTAGATGTGTTAGACTTCTTGTTTTTTAAGTTGTTTCCTATGTATAGGATTTTTTTCATAAGTTACGTTTAATAGAGCCAAAGCATAAATAAAGGAAGGTGTTGCTAGTCGCATAGAAGAATGATTTACCGTAGCAAACCAAAAGCCTAAAAAAGCATAGAAAAAATAATTGTTTTTATTTCTAGATCGAAACTCTAAGGGTTTAAAAATCAATATCAATAATATAACAACACCAAACATACCATGTTCTGCTAACAGTCTACTAGTTTCACTATGCGAAGTAACTCCTTGTCCATCTTTTTCTATTCGAGCATCTTTAGCCCTACTAGAACCAATTCCGAAAAAAGGATTAGACATAAAACCATCTAACTCTTCTGCAAATAATTCTCCTCTCCCTGTGGTTATATCGTTTTTTTCTCGTCCTAAGTGATCTTCATTCGCATATCGCATATCAATATACCCATCGGTTTGGCTAGAACTAATAACCCAAGTTCCTATCATAGTAAATAAAAATACTAAAGTCATCATTACAATTTCACTTTTTCGCTTAACAGATACTTTTAAATAATACATCACCAAAAAAGCAAGAATAGCAATAATACCTGTAATAACACCTCCACGACTAAAGGTCACAATAGCACGAAAGGAAATCGCCGAAAACAACACAATATTTAAAGCTTTTAAAAAGATAGTCGGAGATTTTGTGAAAATTCGTACTGCCATAACAAACATTCCCAAACCTAAAATAGTAGCCACCTGATTTGCTCCCCACCCTCCAGAGCTATCTCGATTAGAACCAGTATTAGAAATCACATCCCGTACGCTAGGGTTATAAAAAAAGATATATATCGTATTGGTTATAATAGGCAAAACCATATACAAAAGTATTTTATGTACTTGGCCTATACTTACTTTTTTATCATAGCAAAAAAGGGCAGCAACCCCCAAACAAACCGGACCACTAAGTACAAAAGCGATATTCGTTCTAAAATTAGCATCAAAACTAAGCGTGGTAGAGGCTACAAAAATAGACGGCACTAAAAACATGAGATAAATAAAATAAGGGTAGCCTTTACCAGAAAGCCCTTTATAAAACATACCTATAACCATAAATACAATCACCAAATACTTTGCCGCTTCATAAGAAAAAGCCCCTTTGGTAGTTCTAAAAAACACCTCTGCTCCAACAAAATAAGCACATGCTTTTAATACTTCAAAAGTCTTTAAATGATCTGGCGAAAGAATAACACGGTAAAGAAAATAGAACAATGCACATAAAAAATACACCTTCGCTAAACTTTCATTCAAATAGATAAGTATTCCAAGAAGAATATGGAATCCAACAACTGTTATATAGGTAATATTAGTCTTCAAAAAAGTTTAATTAATTACTAAATTATATAAAAAGTAAAAATAAGATAACAAAACCACAATGAAACAATCGGTAATGAAATATTAAGCATAGGTACTTAGGAATATATTTTTTTATAATCATCTATAGGAAATCGATAGTGATAGCTTTTCCCTAAAAGAAACACCATAAAGTGTATTATAAAAACAGGAATATGTGGTCTGAATAGACCTAAAAAGGCATCGTAGGTTTTATTGGAATAATTACAAATTAAAAATGGTGTAGTATCGGGATCTAAATAATTTTTTAAAACATTAGCATGATCCACTTCTTTATCTATTGCAAAGCTTTTAAATGTTACTTCCTTTTTGGTTCGCACCCTCTGGTAAAGTTCTAATACCGATAATGGTACAGATGCTTCATCATAAAAAATGAGACTTCCATATACATCAACAAGCACCCATTTATTCAATTCTTTAATAAAAACCTCATTAAAGGAATGTCCGCCATACTCTTTATTAAAAGGCGCTCTTGTGTTCCCCCATTCCCTAACTTTAAGATTATTAATCACACAAAAGTTATTAAAAATCTGTGCCATATCACTACAAACTCCACCTTTTCCGGCAAGCATAATTTTTAAAGCTGCATCAGAAGGTTCACTCAATCCTGGGCCGCCTTTAATATTATTTTGCAACCAAATACTCAACTGTTTAACCATGTCAAGATCTGAAGTGGACTTACCTTCTTTAAAAATAGTAGTATTAACTTCTTTAAAGTTG
The DNA here is from genome assembly GCF_016864015.1 of Lacinutrix sp. WUR7. Lineage (NCBI taxonomy): Bacteria > Pseudomonadati > Bacteroidota > Flavobacteriia > Flavobacteriales > Flavobacteriaceae > Lacinutrix > Lacinutrix sp. WUR7. Next base: position 121,043 of record NZ_CP045067.1, read on the forward strand.
TTAGGTATGTCTTTTTCTGAATTACTTTGATTATAAGAGCAACTAGCAATATCTGGAATACTAGAGTTTCTGGAAAGCAACCTAAAGCGCGTTATATATAGAAAATGGTGTCGTTTAAAGAACCATGACACTTTTTTTAAAATCATTCAGATAAATTAATTGGATAGCTTTGCGATAAATGTAAAATTTTTTTTTTGTTAGACCTAATGTTTTGCAAATTAACAAGCATTAATAAACTAAAAATGAGGCAATCAATTATTATAATAGTTCTTTAGTGATTCTACTATTATAGTACGAATAGGTAAATTTGTTTTGTGATGCCCCTTGGGCTTGACCCATTGTATTAAAAAACATCGTATTTAAATATAACAGTTTTCTATAAGCAACCACAAGACTATCTACAGAAATAGCATCTAATAAAAACCCATTCACATCAGATTGCACATATTGTCCAATAGATGAAACATTAGAAACTATAGGCAAGCAGCCATAATTCATAGCTTCTGCTATTACTTTTGGAAAACCTTCGGATGCAGATGGCAGCACAATGGCATGGGATGTTTTATATATGTTATGAACATCATCACGTGACAAAAAACCATGAAATTGAAAGGGTAAACCACTATTTTTAGTACTATCTATATATTTTTGCTTTGCTTTTCCGTCACCAACAATATGAATCGTACTAATACGACGCTTTTCTATTTCCGATAGCATTTTAAAAGCTTCAATGAATACGCCTACTCCTTTTTCTTCTTCTAATCTTCCAACAAAACAAAAATGAAGAGACGAAGTATCAAACACTTTATTCGTAATTATGCTTTGTCCTAGCGCTACCTCAGCATCTGTTAAGCATGGATTTTCAAAAGTAAGACATTGTTTTGGTTGGTCTGGCCATATACCATTTATGGTTACTTTTCTATTTTGCTTTTTTAATAACCAACGTTGCATACGATATGCTAATGGCGCATCTTCTTGTTTCCAGTTTCCTGCATATTTAAACCATCCTTTATTCGCACTAAAAAGCAGTAAATACGGAATAACAAAAACACCAATTCCTGTTGGTGCTCGAAATTGAAAATAATCGGTTTGGTGGATTGCTTTTTTAATAGTAGCAACTATTTTAGGAGCTTGAAAAAGGATCGCTAATTTGTCTTTCATTTTTGTTCCTCCAACAGCTGGTAATGCAACAAATGTTATTTTATTGGAAGTATATGGCAATGCACTTGATGGTGCCGGAATTTCATGCAGCATGGCAACATGAATTACGCGGTCAAAAACAGCTATTAAATGGTTTATTTCTGTAACCGTAGAACCCAAGCCAACAATAGTTCCATCTGGCTTTTTATAATGTTCTGTATGCGAAATAATCGTTAATGTTCTCATGATAGTAAAGCAATATAACGTTTAATAATTGTGGCCCAATCATGTTCTTTGGCCCATTTTTTTGCTTCTATAGTAAACGTTTCTTTAGATTGTAATATACTTCCTATTCCTTTCTTAAATGCTTCCGTATTTTCGGCATCTATTAAAACACCGGAAACATTAGGTTTAATAGCGTCTTCAATACCACAATTTAAAGATCCTATAGCTGGAATACCTAAAGCATTTGCTTCTAAAATAGCAATGCCAAAACCTTCTACATCTCCTGTTTCACTTTCGGCACTCAGCATTACAAACACATCGGTTTGCAAAAGAGTTTGTTTTAACATAGCATCGGTAACGCTGCCATGAAAGGTAATATGTTTCGCTACCCCTAAACTTTTAGCTTTTTCAAGAAAAACAGCTGCTTCTGTAGGAATACCAACACAATGATAATGCAGTTCTGGAAATTGTTTTAATAGTTCTGGGATTTGTTGAATCACTTGTAGTTGTCCTTTTCTACTACTAACTCTACCAACTGTTGTTAATACAGGATTACCTTTAACTATAATTTCAGGTAGATTTTCTGTTCCCCAATTTTCAAGCTGAATACCGTTTGGGATAACCACAACCTCTTTATTTAAATGAGACATGAAGCTTTTTGTGTACTTAGAGACAGCAACAATAGTATCCATTTTTTTTAAAGCCATATCTATAGACTTTCGTAATAGAACAGATTTAAAATTAACCTCACTACCATGCACTACGGCCAACGTTTTTCTTGGTTTAAATAGATTAATAAATGCCACATTCCAAAGTGAAAATTTACCAGTTGCTATAACATGTGAAGCATTAGAAAAAATTTTATTGGTCGCCACGATGCGTTTTAAATACATTTTAAACCGTTGTTTGTATCGTTGTATTCTAACTACGGTAAAAGGTAAGGCTTCATCAAATACAGCTTCCTCTTCTCCTGTTAAGGAGCGTTGGTCTGCAATAACCTGCACACTATAGTTTGCTGCACACAAAGACAAAGCTAAATGATACGCATGATTTCCTATGCCACCAGGTTGTGGTGGAAACTCAGAAGTAACTATTAGTATGTGTTTATTTTTCAATGGTATATGGTATTCTTCATTATTAATGTGTTGTTGTTGTTGTTGTTGGCATTGGCACTTGGCAATCTGCTAATATAAAACTTATAATAAAAAACATCCCTTAGAGCGACACGCGCTAATTTCAAAGCAAAATGTATTTTATTTTTCATGAAACCTCCAGAGGAAATCAAATACGGAAGGGTTTTTACAACTCCCTGCTAAACTTGTTCTCGATAAAAAATTGTAAAAAAAACAATTTCACTCGAACTGACAGAGGTTTACTTTATTCCTTTTCCCTAATCACAAAACTCCTTCCCTTCTTTTTAGGGAAGGTGGATTTGATTTCCATAAAGAAATCAAAGACGGAAGGTTTTTTTACAACTCCCTACTAAACTTGTTCTCGATAAAAAATTGTAAAAAAAACAATTTCACTCGAACTGACAGAGGTTTACTTTATGCCTTTTCCCTAATCACAAAACTCCTTCCCTTCTTTTTAGGGAAGGTGGATTTGATTTCCATAAAGAAATCAAAGACGGAAGGGTTTTTACAACTCCGTGTTAAACTTGTTCTCGATAAAAAATTGTAGAAAAAACAATTTCACTCGAACTGACAGAGGTTTACTTTATGTCTTTTCCTTAATCACAAAGCTCCTTCCCTTCTTTTAAGGGAAGGTGGATTTGATTTCCATAAAGAAATCAAAGACGGAAGAGTTTTTTACAACTCCTTGCTAAACTTGTTCTCGATAAAAAATTGTAGAAAAAACAATTTCACTCGAACTGACATAGGTTTACTTTTTACCTTTATCCCTTATGCCTTTTCCCTCTTCTCTCTTCTACTTTTTCACTTTTCACTTTCCACTTTTCAACTTACAACTTTGCAATCAAATTCCCTTCTTTTAGTTTTTTACTTGCTAAACGCCAAGATTTAAAAACCTGATAAAACACGATAGGTAAAATAAATATAGTCAGTAAAACACCTAATACTAATAAGGGTTTGTTTTTTTTGAATTGGTATGGAAATATAGACAAAGGCACCATACGTAGCATTGCTAAACGGGAAGCTTTATTCCCAAAATAACTTCTAAAAAAGTATAATACACTTGGTATTGGTCTTGGTGCAAAAAAGTTAGATGGTCTAAAAGCGTCCCAACTTCCCATTTCACGTAAACCTCCAGTTCCAGCTTTTACATCTATACAAGATGCTATTGGGTTCGATACACTTTTTATATCTTCTAAATAAAGACGCATACCAAATTCACCATCTCCCATGCGTTGTTTTTCAAATTGTCTATCAAACAATCCTACCGTTTCAAAAACACTTTTATAAAGCATGGCATTTCCTGTAGCAAATTGCGAAGCTATGGCAAAAAAGGATCTATCTTTTGGGATTTGTTTTCCTTCCGGATAAAAAACACCTGCAGATACCTCAGCCTTAAAAAAATCCAAACACTTTAAGTGACTAGAAATCCAATTAGGAGCTATACGCACATCATCTTCAGATAATGCAATAAAAGTTCCTTTTGCATTCTTAATGGCGTTATTTCTTGCTAACCAAAGCGCTTTCTCTTCTTGTCTAACTAGGTTAATATCCAGTGCATAATCGGTATAGAAATCCGGATGAAAAGGTTCCGATTGATCCACAACAATAACTTCAAAATTAGAGTAGTCTTGCTGCTCCAGATCTTTTAGCACCTCTTTTAAATAAGCATAACGATTTAGCGTAGGGATGACCACACTTACCTTTTGATTTTCTTTTATTAATGCCGATTCAAAAGTTTCCCAATCGCTATAAACAATAGGATTACTTCCTATAGAAACACGTTGTACCTGTCGCGTTTTTAACCAAGCTGTAATTTCTTTAAAAGGATTTTTGAAAGAAAACAAACGTAATACTAAAACATAAAAAACCCATGCTTTATTAAAATACTTACGTATAAAATGATAGTTATCATGTACAGACAGTTTTTCAAAAGTGGTATACGTTGGGGCTGACCCTATATATCCTTTTTGTACTGCTTGCCAAGACAAGTCATAATCTTGCGCTATAGCAGATGGATACGTTTGGTCTAGGGTTAACTGAGATAAAACGGATTCCGGTAAACTTTTTACAATGGGAAAAACAGAGGTATTCGCTTTTGTAAATAGTTGGAAATAATGGGTTGGTTGTAAATATTTTAAAAAGTAAAATAGCATATAAAGGAATAAAAGCAGTTTAATCTATAGTCTTTGGATGTATAATAATATTTTTTATCGATTGGTAAATTACTTCTTTCTTAAAAGTTTTCGCATATAAATCTCTAAAATAATTAGTTGTTAAACCTTTATGATCCACATACACTTGTAAGCGGGGTATTAAATCTGCAACAGCATTAGGATTAAAGGTTATGGAATTTAATAAAAACTGTTCTTTATCAATAAAATCTAAAGCTCCAAATTTGGAAGACACAATAACAGGAGTACCTAAAGCTATAGCCTCGATAAACACTAAGCCAAATGCTTCGTGATAACTAGGTAATACCACAACATCCATACTTTTATAAAAGGCAACCATTTCTATAGTAGATAAGTTTCCTAAAAACACTACTTGTTTATTTAGTTCTAGTTGCTCTACTAAAGCTTCTAATTCTTGCTTATAAGCGCCATTACCCGCAATATATAATTCCACTTTTCTATCACTCTTTAACGCACGTATTGCTTTTATAACTGTTTGATGATTTTTATCGGACACCAATCGTCCCGGACAGCCAATTTTAAAAGCCTTTGTTTTGTTTAAAGTATGTAACGTTTTAGCACAAGCTTTATAATCACCTATATTAGTCCAAAACGGAACACGTCTAGTACGATTTCTTGGCACTTTGTAAACGGTATGCATTTCTTCTTGTAATCCTTTAGAATTTGCTAATACTAAGCTTGCCATATTTAAATACATGGTCTTATTCCGGACTTTAATAAAACTAGGTTTGGTATGCCCATAAGCGGTATGAAACCATGCTATATTATATTTCACACCTAATAATCGCCCTGCTAAAACAGCAGGATTAATATAGCTGAAGTTGGAAATAATAACATCTGGCTTTTCCTTTTTTATGAATTTATATATTTTAAAATATGTATTAAAATACCCTTCCTTTTTATCCCCATAAATAGAAACACCATTTTGAACAAAATAATCTTTTTGATGCTTTAAATAAAAATTAACCACTTCAAAACCGTCTTGATGCATTTTTTCAGAAAGTTCCTGAAAAAAATTAGAAAGCAAGCCTTGGTTATAGGTATAAAGTATTAAAATTTTCAATTTACGTTTCTTTAATTTTTGAAATAGTATTAATGGTGCAAGTAAACACACCTATAGCTTTATTTTTTTTCTTTTATTTGAATACTTTCCAGAAAGCTTTTAAAAATTATATCTTTATTAAAATTATCCTGGTATAGTTGTTTAAAATAGGTTTTTGGTAATCCTTTTTTCTCTAAGTAGGGACCTAATTTTTCTTGAAGTTCTTTTGCAGACTTAGGATCAAAAGTAATTTCAGAAAGCAGTTTATTTTCATCTTTTATAAAAGACAACGCTCCAAATTGCGAAGATACAATAACAGGAGTACCTAAAGAGATCGCTTCTATTAATACTAGACCAAATGCTTCGTGTAAACTAGGTAAAATAATAACATCTTGAGATTTGTAAAAATGCAGCATATTGTTAGCAGATAAATGCTGCAAAAAAGTAACCTCGTTGGTTAGTCCTAATGCTTCTACTTGTTTTTTTAAATCAGGAAGAGTTTCTCCTACGCCAGCAAAGTACAAGTGAAACGCATAATTAGAAGTCGCTTTTAATTTAGAAAGCGCTTCAACAATTACTTTTTGATTTTTGTCTATTGTTATTCTTCCTGGGCAACCAATCTTGACTACATTTTTGTTTGTTGTAAATTTAATTTCAGAGCGTTGCATTTCTTGTTCCGAAATAGTACTCCAAAAAGGAATGGCTTGTATTTTATTTTCAGATACGGCATACAACGCATGAAGCTCTTTTTTGGTTAAATAAGAGTTCGCAATAACGACATCTGCTAATTTTAGAAACTGTTTTTTTATAAAAACTTTCCTCTTACTAGATTTTATTTGCTCGTTTAAGGAATGAAACCAAACCATGTTTTTTTTAACACCAAATAGCTTACCAAATAAAAGTGCAGGATTTACATAGCTAAAATTGGACAGAATAACGTCTGGCTTTTCCTTTTTGATTATGTTATATACGTTAAGATAATTGGTTTTATAGCCTTTCTTTTTTTTAACAATAACTTTTACGCCGTCTATAAATTGCTCGCTAACGGATGCTTTCCATGAAAAACTAACCACTTCATGTCCTTCTTGAACTAACTTCACTAATAATTCATGAAAAAAACTAGAAAGATACCCTTTGTTATAGGTATGAAATAGGAGGATTTTCAAGAGATTTGTTTTTTTATTTGCTTTTATAATTTCGTTTCACAGAAGACAAGACTCTTTATAATTATCGCTAAAACCTTTTTAATTTAAAAAGTTATAATCTTATATTCTTTTTTAGATTTAAAAACCTAATTGGCATTAACAAATTTTTTAATCAATTTTAAACCAATTAAATTTTTGTGAATTTCAACATTATTTGTTGCTTATCAGAATTCTTTTTAGTGCTATGCCCTAATGAGAGTAAATCTCCCATAACCTCCAATTCTAAACCATTTTTAACTGCTAAATTATTATAAAACTCTTGACTACGAAAAACAACTGGAAATTCCACCCATTGTCCATCTTCAAAATCTGCTATATTAGCATTTGCATAAAAAACCCCTCCTGCCACTAAGGATTTAGAGACAAATTGAAAACAGCTTTCCGCAATTTTATCTTCTAAATGAATTAAAACTGAAAAAGCGAACATAACATTAAATTCTGCTTCAATTTCTAAGTCTGAAAAGTGAGTAAATGAAATTAAATTAGGTTGTTTATTCTCAAGCTTAGCATCTTTAACCTCTTTTCTTCCTTCATTTAAAACTTCTGCTCTTACATCTATACCATAATAATTACTGCTATCTAGATATTGAATCAATGGAATACCACCTCTAAGCGTTCCGCAACCTATATCCATCAACTTATCTGTTTTTTGCAGTCCTTGATCTAAAAGAAAATTAAACTGAAATTCTCGAGTATATTTCCACACATTCGGCGCACCAACAAGAGCATGCCTCACTTCTTGTTTAGATTTCACAATTTTTTTTACAGCTTTTCTAACTCCTAAAAATGATTTTTTAAACATATTTTATTTTTAAAATAATTATTATTTTGATATTGGATTTCAAAACCTTTTTATTCCTTATTTCACTTATACCCAATAGCAATTAAATGCGCTGTTTCCTCAGCGGTATCTGCTACTCCCTTAGATTGTAATCTATTGATAATATTAGAAAAAACAGACTGCAGCGTTTGTATTGGTTTTTTTAAACTATAACTCTTTAAACCTTGCACTCTGTACTTCCCTGTTTTTACACCATAATGCACATCTACTTTATCAAAATATTTCTCCAATAGCGTTTGCAATTCTAGTCGTGTATAATGCCTAACGTGATCTGGATTTTTATTAGGCCCTTCGTTTTTTATATAATCGCCATTAGGGGTTGTAAAATATGCCCAACCTCCCGAAGCTATTACTTTAGCTATGTTTTTTATGAAGATATCATCTGCTTCCACATGTTCTATAACTTCAATACAAACAACGGCATCATAAGAAGCATCTGGCAGTGTAGATTTTGTCATATCTTGAATAACAACATCTTTTATATTACTACGCTTTTTTTGAATATTGTTAAGAATTTCATTAGTAAAGCCCAAATTAAGCGCTTCTCGCGTTCCTTCTTCTTGAGGTACATCTAGTAAAGTAACTGCTGCAGGCAAATTAATGGTATACGGTGATTTACGTCCGCCAACATCTAAAATATTTAGCCTATCGCTACTAATTTTATGTCCTTTTATCAATCTTTTTATGTCATTGCGAACGGTTACTAAATGTGTGGTCATTATAGGAAAAGTGAACCAACGCAGGAATTCATATTGTGTCATAGTTACGTATAGATAGTATCTTTTAATTTTATAGTAGTACAATAATAGATATTATGAATTAAAAAACGGTATTGTTTACGTAAAAGCTATACAACAAAACAAAAAAGGAGGCTTTAACTTCTTAATTTTCACTATAAAAATGAACAAATGCTTCTTGCTGTTTTAGTAAACCAAACTCTTTATGTACTCTAGCAATAGCATTTTCTCTTATTTTTTGTTTTTCTGCTTCCGATAATTTTAATATTGCTTCTATTCTATTTGCTAAAAGTACTGGATTTCGTTTTGGTACCACCCAACCTGTTTTGCCATTTAAGACATTTTCTGCTAGGCCTTCCGCATTAGAAACCACGCATAACAAACCTAAGGATTGCGCTTCTAAAACGGCATTACAAAATCCTTCTTGAATACTGTATTGCACATATATACTAGCGGCTTCTACGTGTTTCTTTACTTCTGTTTGCGGTAATTTACCTGTAAACGTAATATTATCTTTAAGCCCCAATTGATGCGCAGCAAAAACAAGGCGTTCTTTTTCACTTCCATCGCCTATAATTGTATAATGAAATGCAATTCCCAATTGTTTTAAAAGCGCTAAAGCTTCTAAAGTATACACCAATCCTTTTTTCCAATGCAATCGTGCAACAGTTACAAGTTCTACTCTGTTTTTCGTTTCAACAATGGTATTTGCGGTAAAAAAGGATAGATCTATTGCTGGAGTAATCACTTCTATTGTATTGGAAGGGATTTTATAACGAAATAACTCCTGTTTCATTTCTTGCGATAACACATGATATTTAACCGTTTTGGTAAACAGCACATCATAACAACCAGGATGTTTTAATGGCGACAAATACAAATCATACCCTCTAAAACTAACAGCCATTTTTGCACACATGGCTGCTGCAACATTTTCTCTTTTCACTGCTAACATACCAAACCCAAAATGCAACCAATCTACATCCTCTTTAAGAAAAAACTGATTAAGGATCACTTGTTTCGTGTTTTCTTGAAAAGAAACACCATCCCTCTTGTTTAGTGTATATAAAGTATAACTCCTTTTGGGATGCATAAAAAAAGATTTTAGTAAAGCTAAAAAACTATACCAAATCCTTTTAAATATATTTTTATTAAAAGCATTAGAAGCAACAACTTTACAGCCAAAAGTGCCATCGGACACCTCTAAATAATCCACAAATAATATAACACGAAAACCATTATCCTGTAAGCCCTTAATTTTATTTCTAAAAAAGGTCTCCGAATATCTGGGCACTGTAGATAAAACAATACCAATAGTTGGTCTTACTGTTTTATGCTTGGTCATGGTATATGCTTTGGTATAATGTTAACATTTGATCTACCATTTGGTTTTCACTATGCTGTTTTTTAATAGTGTGTAATGCTTTTTTACGTATTGCTTCTTTTGCTACTTCTGTTATGGCTACTATTTCTGATATTTTTGTTGCTATGGCTTCCGAGTCGCGTATAGGCACAATAAATCCATTAACGCCATCGCTAATAACCTCATCCATACCTCCACAATTAGTAGTTAACACTAAGGTTTTGTTTTGCATGGCCTCTAAAACTACATTTGCAATACCTTCTTCTACACTTGGTAACAACAGTAAATCGGCATGCTGCATGAGTGCTTGCACTTTGGCATAAGGTAAATTATCTATCAAGCGTACTTCATTTTCTAGGTGAAGATCATGTACTTGGTAAGCAAATTCAATATCGTTCGTACCACCAACAATCGTATAGTGAAATTTATGTCCTTGTGCTTTTAATATATTACAAGCATCTAATGCGTAGGTATAGCCTTTTTTCCAATGCGCTCTTCCTACAGAAATTATTTGAAAAATTTCATTGTGTTTTGCTACTGTCTTTTTTTCCTCTTCAAATGGTAAACCACTATACACCACATGAATCTTTTCTTTTGCTGCACCATATTTCTCCGCTTCTAAACCTATTGCTTTAGATACCGCATGAAAACCATCTACTTTTGAAAAATATGCCCTATACATTGCCGCTAATTTTTCATCCGCAATAGGAGAATAATTGATGTGTGCGCCTCGCAGACTAAGCACTAGTTTCATTCCAAATTCTTGCACCCAAATCCAATCTGCTAAACCTTTTGCCCATTGCACATGAAAAACATCTGGTTTATGCCATAACACAGGATAGCTTTTTACCTTGGCAAGTAGTACGTTTTCAGATTGTCCTTTTAAAATACGATCTAGTTTTCGTTTTTCTTTATGCTTAAAGCAGAATAATAAAAAACTATATTTTAGATAATGTAAAGCCTTCCGTAATCTCGTGTTTTGATACCCAAAAACAGAAACCGAATCCGGATACTTTGTTTTCTTTTTAACAAAACCAAACAAATAGATACTATTCCCGGTATTTGATAATCCCTGTATTAACCTTTCTATAAAAGTAGTACTTGGTATATCTCCAGAATAAATAGCTATTTTTAATTGGTCTTTCATTAATCAGGTATAATTACTTTAATAAAGTTTGAAATACATTGGCAAAATGTGTACTCGCAATTTGCCTTCCTTTTGTATTTACATGTAAGACATCATAAAAATAAGCTTCGTTTTTTAATAAATCGCTATGGTTAATGATTGAAAAATCACTGATTTCCGTAATCACTTTTCGCCCTTTTATAGGCGAAAAATAACAAATCAGTTCTATATTATTAGCCATACATAAGGCTTTTATTTTCGCTACATAAGGATTTGAAAAAGAAACAGGAAATGCTTTAAATTCAGAAATAACAGCATGCTTATTATCTTTTATTGGATAGGTATAATTCCCATTGGCATCGAATCTATTTCTCTTTTTGGACTGTATACTAGTAAACAAGGAAGGATAAAACACTTCCACATTAAAATAAGAAACGCCCAACATAGGTAACCATTTCGAATTGCTTATCAACTTTGCTCTAGTACTAGCGTACTGCTTAAAATACTGAAAAACATACGTTTCATTAATATACGGTAAAAACCGATAATCATTATCACTAATATCTAGATCTTTAGCATCAAAACTAGTAGCACTTGGTGCCAAAACACAAAACTTCGCAGTTTTTCCTTGCGCTAAAAAATGTTCTAACATTAAGTACTGACTAGATAAAGCGGTGTCATCCATAGACAGATTGATTCCTTTAGTTTGAATAACCGAATCAATAACGGTCGTATTTAATGTAGTCAATCCTGTACTTGCTCCTAACACGATATAATCAAAGTCTTTTTCCGTTATATCATTCACTAAAAAAGAAGGTTTATAAAAAGAAGATTGACGTAACGCCCATAAGCTTCCAAAAGAAACAATAGTGGAAACACTAATAAAAACTAGCAGGATAAAACCGATTCTTTTTAAAAATAATAGCATCATTAAAATTGAAAATAGATAAACTCCGATGGATTTTTAAAAACTCCCATAAAACAAATAAGAATGGCAATACCTATAGCAGTATATACGTTTAAAGTTACTTCCTTTTTGTTTTTTTGAATTGCTAAAAACTCAAACAGGAGCAAGATAACAATACTTAATACAATAATAGCGCTAAACAATACCATTTTAGAACTCTTATAAAATAGGACTACCGAACTACCATTAAAACGAAGTATCTCCTTTATAAAAGTATAGGCTATTTCTACACTATCAGCTCTAAAAAAGATCCATGCAAAAGTTACAAACACAAAAGTTAGTACTAACATCGGTAGTTGCTGTAGGTTTATTTTTGTAGACGTTATATGCTTTCTATTAGATTTTAAAAGTAATAAAGGCAAGAACAAGATAGCGTGAATACCTCCCCATACTATAAAGGTCCAATTAGCGCCATGCCAAAAGCCACTCACTAAAAATACGATAAATACATTTCTAACATTTTGCCAAGTAGTACCTCTAGAACCTCCTAAAGGAATATACAAATAATCGCGAAACCATGTAGATAAAGAAATATGCCAGCGTCTCCAAAACTCGGCAATATCTCTTGAAAAATAAGGGAATGAAAAATTAGTCTTTAAATCAAAGCCAAATAATCTAGATACACCAATAGCAATATCGGAATACCCTGAAAAATCACCATATATTTGAAAAGCAAAAAGCACCGCTCCTATAAATAATTCCATAGAAGAATAGTTTCCTGCACCATCAAAAATCTGGTTTACAAAATAAGCGCAATTATCTGCTACTACTACTTTTTTAAACAGTCCCCAAATGATAAGATAAAATCCGCTGATAGCAAATTCACTATTAAAAACACGTTTGGTTTGAAACTGAGGTAGTAAATGTGAAGCTCTTTCTATAGGTCCTGCTACCAATTGCGGAAAGAAGGACACAAATGCTGCAAATTGAAGTAAACTATGGGTTGGTGCTATTTTCTTTCTATATACATCAATGGTATAGCTTAAGGTTTGAAAGGTGTAAAAACTAATACCTACTGGAAGTATAATTTTTAAGGTCGACGTTTGCATTTCTATACCAAACAGTTGCCAGGCGTCTACCCAACTTTCTATAAAAAAATTAAAGTATTTAAAAAAGGCTAACATGCCTAAATTAAAAAATAAACTAACAAAAAGGAGTGCTTTTCTTCTATTACGCACGGTTTCCTTTTGTAATTGTCTAGCAACTATAAAATCGACTAGAGTGCTTAAAGCAATTAAAGCTAAAAAACGATAATCCCACCACCCATAAAACAGATAACTAGCACAAACAATAAGTATATTTTGTAAGGAAAGTGAACGCTTGGTTACAAACCAATAGCCTATAAAAACTATTGGTAAAAAAATCGCAAAGTCTACGGAATTAAATAGCATAGTTAGTTAATATCTAAATTAATTTTTGTTCTCAAAATACGCTCCTTGAAATAAATCGGTAAAAGCCTTTGCGCCTTGTAAATTTAAATGTTGATAATCATTAAACATGCTAATATTATTAATAGATTTAGAAAAATCAATATAATTTGGAAGATTTTCTTTTAAAACTTCCGTATTAAAATCGGTTTGGTAATAAGGTGCTGTAAAAAAATAGCAGCTAATTTCATTTTTTTTACAAATTTCTAAGATTTCTAATAGATGTATATTTTTTTTATTTACCAACGCTTTTATACGAAACGTATCCTCTTTCTTCATCGTTCCATTAATCCCTAAAAACCCAAGGTTTTCTTCCATTTTATTATTTTTCACAAACCCCATAGAAAGCTCTCTAAAGCCTAATTTAGAATCATAAAGCATATACCTATAAAAGGGTAGGTACTTTTTAAAAAAAGCTAAAGCATCCTGTTTTTTTATTTCATTATATACATAATCCGTTCTAATGTAAGGCATCCATGGTGTTATCGCAATGGGATCTATAGTTTCTGTATTATACAACTTATCTACTTGGATAAAAATCCTTTTCACTGGATGCGTTTTCAAGAAATGCTGCACCATTAATTTTATTTCTAAATTAGTTGCTGCTGGATAAGCAAGGTTTACACCTAATTGATTTGTTGTTTGTAATATTTGTTTAGGGTTAATATGAAAAGCGGCTCTGGAAGAACCAAAAACGGCATAATCCAAAGGCATTTCATTACTTATATTATTCACCCAAGAGACCTTACTTCTATTATAAATAGAGCTACTATACATTTTTGTATACACAAAATCTAAGGCTATAAGTAGAAGTACAGATAGCAACAAAAGCTTTATAAAATGAGATATAAATTTTTTCATATTTAAAACTGAAAATAAATAAACTCTTGCAGTTTAGAAAAACTTCCAAACACAAAAATGAGTAGCATAAGTATTAAACTCGCAAGTATTGGTTGCTTTGTTTCCTTTAAAGGATGCTCCTGTTTTCTAGTAAACCATTCTATAATTAAAAGTAGTACAATTAATGGCACAATTTCAAATGCATAACGTTCTAGCTGGATTTTTTCCATAAAGTTTAATGAAAAAGTCCCCATTTGTTTCATATATAAAAATGCGGTTGTCACATTCTCCGATCTAAAAAACACCCATGCTATCATGGTAACAAAAAAGGTGAACCCCATTTGCAGAATCTCTTTTATACTTGGTAAAAAACTATTTTCGGCAACTATATTCGTATGTACTCTATTCTTATTAGAAAGCATAACTGGTAAAAAATAACATGCATTTAAAAAGCCCCAAACAATAAAGGTCCAATTAGCACCATGCCAAAAACCACTGACTAAAAATATAATAAACACATTACGTATTTGATTTCCTTTAGTACCTCTAGAACCTCCTAGTGGAATATACATATAATCTCGAAACCAGGTGGATAAAGAGATATGCCATCTTCGCCAAAATTCTGCAATATCCCTAGAAAAATAGGGCAATGCAAAATTCTGCATTAAATTAAAACCAAACAAACGAGCCGTTCCTATCGCTATATCCGAATAGCCTGAAAAATCACCATAAATTTGAAAAGCGAAATAAAAAGCTCCTAATAATAAAGTTGTCGAAGAATATGCTGGGTAGTTATTAAAAATATCATTTGCAAACTGCGCGCAATTATCAGCTATCACCACTTTTTTAAATAAACCCCATAGTATTTGTTGTAAACCATCTATGGCATTTTTACTATGAAAAGTATGCTTCTTTTTAAACTGTGGTAATAAATGTGTTGCACGCTCTATTGGACCCGCTACAAGCTGCGGAAAAAAGGAAACAAAAGCTGCAAACTGGATAAAGTTATTAGTAGGTTCTAACTTTTTTCGATACACATCAATCGTATAACTTAAGGTTTGAAAGGTGTAAAAGCTAATTCCTACAGGTAAAATAATATGTAAAGAGTTTGGCTGTATATCGCTTCCAAAAAAGGAGAAAGCAGCTGAAAAATTATCTATAAAGAAATTATAATACTTAAAGAATCCTAAAAGTCCAATATTAACAAAAACACTAGTATATAGCAGGATTTTTCTTTTTGAAGTATCTGTCGTTTTTTTTAAATAATTGCCAATCCAAAAATCAACAAGTGTACTAAAAAGAATAAGTACCAAAAAGCGATAATCCCACCAGCCATAAAACACGTAACTAGCAACAACTATTAGTAAGTTCTGCCATTTCACACTATGCTTTTGCAACATCCAATAAAGCGCAAACACAATAGGTATAAATAAAGCAAAGTCTAGGGAGTTAAATAACATAACGTTGCAAATTAAAAACGTCTGGCATAAAGCGTTAATTTAAAAACATCTAATATTTGATTTATCTCTAGCAAAACCTCCTCAGGTAAAGCGTTCTTTTTAGCATCCTTATTATAAATAGCGCCTTCTGGGTGTGTTTTAGAGGATGGTTGCTTAAAATACTTTTGCAGATTGGGAACGGGCTCTAGATGATAGGTTGTACACAATTCATAAAACATATCTATATTTTTAGACAATTCTTCATAACGTACAACGGTAGCTTTTCCAGAATAAGGGGTAAAGACTTCTAAAGGAATTACATTCTCGATACACCAACGTAAGGTTAAAATAGCAACTTCCGATAGATTTTTATATTGCGTAATATCGTACTGATAAACCTCTTGAATTAACTGGACTAGTTTTTCTTGTTCTACAAAATGAGTTAAATCGTAAAGCCAAGGGAATCTCACTTGCTGTTGCGAGCGTATCACATCGTACGGATTTCTAATAATATGTATTACAGGAATACCAAATTCGGCATGCATATAGTGGGCTGCCAAATTACATCGCACAAATTTAATGATATATTTTTTAGCTACAAAAGGCCATAAATGACGTTTAAATTTTCGGTTGCTATTTTGAGCAATCCAATCGCAATCTACGCTGTTTTTAAAAACGTTAGTTAAGTATTTAAAGGCTTCAAAAGAATCTTGTTTTTCGGTCAGCCATTTATCGCAAAGCAGGTGACCATGTTTGGTTTGCGATTCCTGCTCTGGTTCAAATAGCATTCTATACCGAAGAGGTTGTGCCAAGGTTTCACTTAACCAACTCGTACCACTTCTAGCACTACCAACTACAATAACATGTTTTTTAAATCTATTCGCCATATAAAAGAGTAGTATATAACGATTCATGTGCTGTAATAAAGGCATGCATAGTAAAATGCGCCTCGCAATAGGCACGTAAATCTTGTCCGATTTCTTTGCGTGTTCGCAAATCTTTAGCTCGCATTTCTTCTATTTTTAAAGTTAATGCTTGCACATCTCCTGCGGGAAATAAAAATTCTTTAAAATCTTTCAACACAAAATTAATACCTGTTATGTCGGACCCTATAACTGGAACAGCCATACTCATCGCTTCTACTAAAGCCATTGGCATACCTTCCTTTCTTCCTTCATCTAAGGTAGGAATAACATACAAATCTGCTTCCGCAATATACGGTCTAACATCCAATTGTTTTCCTAAAAATCGAATTTGCTCTTGCATCCCTAACTGCTCACTTAATGCTACCATAGTATGTCCGTAAGGATTATCATAATCCCCTAAAACACTAAGTTGAATTGCAGGGTTATTTAAATCGGATACCGCTTGAATTAAAATCTGAATCCCTTTTACAGGCACCAAATTAGCAACCGTTATCACATGAAACTTATCGGTAGTATCTTTTTGAGCATCTGCAAATAAATTAGGACTATAATAATCTGTATCAATCCCTAACGGAATTAATGCTTCTTGTTTTTTATTTGGAAAGTATGCACGCATTTCATCATTAATAGTAACAATAAAATCGGCTAGATAACTTTTAATTCGCCAATGTTTACCATTAAAACCCATTGCTTTTTTTGTGTACATCCATTTTACACCCACTAATTTTGCAGCCATGGCTTCGGTCCAATCCCCACTCCATTGCCAAGAATGCACGATATCGTATTGCTGTTTTTTATAGAATTTAGAAATCTTCCAAATTCGAAACAACAAACTAGAATATGGTTTATAAGGAGTTTTGGTTTCAAAAACATGAATAGGCAAACCTAGGGATTCTACAACCTTAAAAAAAGCACCATCCTTGCTGCCGCAGGCGATTTCTACTTCAAATTTAGTTTTGTCCAAACCCTGTACAAGGTCGTACACCACTTTACCACTTCCGGCGGTATCAAAATTAGAAATCGTAAAAAGTATTTTTATTTTTTTAGATTTCATCTAATCCTCTAATAATTTGTGCTGGGTTTCCAGCAATGACACAATTAGAAGGCACATCTTTTACTACAACAGCACCTGCTCCTATAATTACATTACTGCCAACAGTAATATCTCCTATAATAACCACATTGGCTCCTACGGTTACATTATTTCCTATGGTTGGAAGCAAGCTGTTATCATTCCCTTTGTTCCCTATAGTTAAGCTATTTCTAAATTGAAAATTTGTACCAATAGATTTTGCATTAATAACCGTGGCAAAGGGATGGTAGCAAAGCATACCACCAGCAATTTTAGTATTTCTAAAAATTTTACAAGGAATGCTTTCCAAAAATAAACCCCTCCAACGATACTTTAATTTATTGATTCGCCAAAAAAAGATATAAGCGTAATCTGGATAATAGAGCATTACATGCTGAAACTGTTTTTCTAAGGATTTACTTTGAGCTTTACTACCACGAACCTGCAAGGTTTGGATAATATCTTCTTGAATCTGCAAATCCTTTACAACATAACGTTTGTAAAAACCAAGCAAAAGCAACTTTTTAAAGGCATGTTTAATAAAATGTAGCGGTTTCAATAGTATTTTTTTTTTATTTTACAAGCTGTTTCACCACATAAGGTACCACGTGGTAACCATAGACTTTACGTAAGTTCTCTATTGGCAAGATAACTAATATTGTTAAATATAAGTGAATCGCTAAAGGAATAGAAATGACTTCTATTTCTTTGGTTAGTTGTTGTTTTAATTGATACCGTTTAGAAAGTCCTTTGGTAAAAACCAACTGCCGACCCATAGATTGAAAAAGCTGACTAAAAAGTATTGTTTTAAACTTAGTTGGTGTTTCTTGCGTTAAATAAAATGGTAGGTGTTCTTTTACCAAACGCGGCCAAACCATAAAGGCTCTAGGCATTTTTTTCTTAACACCTTGTATTAAAGATACTTCATGCTTAAAATACAAGTAAATATAGCTGTCTAGATATGCCAAATTGCAAGTCATTCCTAGCTTTACATCGAAAGCTAAATCGGTACCAATAATTGGCAACTGTTGGGTATACAATCCTACTTTTTCAAAAATAGAACGTCGATGCATAAAAGCACCTTCGCCAACAACCGTACCTAAATTAGAAAACCATAATAGGCCCCAAAAAGGCTTTTCTTCAAAACGAACGGCATGCGTTTCTTCTAAGCTTTGGTTTATCGTTGCTAGATTCTTATCCGTTTTAAGCATCTTTCCAAAAACGGCATCCATTTTAGGATAGGCATCTAAAACCTCTATCATTCGCTTTAAAACATTCGGAAATACTTCATCGTCCACATCTAACTGATACACATATTCCCCTTTTGCAGATCGAATTCCCATATTTCTAGCTTGGGCTTCTCCCTGTTCTGGCTGCGACACAAGTTTCACCTTAGCATTATGGGCAACTATGCGATTAATAATGGCAGCAGAAGTATCTGTAGAATTATTATCGATAAATAGAATTTCATAATCTAAGGTATGCAGTTGTTGGTTTTGTAGGGAATTATAACATCTTTCAATAAATTTTTCGCCATTATAAACGGGAACGATTATAGATAATTTCATAGGTTATGTATTATAAAAATGTTTATGCCAAAGGGATAAGGTTAATAACATACACGTTGGAGGGGAATAATACACGGTATTTACATTTTTAAATTTATTATAAAAATCGGAAACTACAGCTTTTGGAACAAACTCTAAAAAAGAGGGATCAAAAAGATACTTTTGTAATTGTGCATCGTTTTCTGCTCCTAATAATTGCAATTCAAAATTACGTTGAATGTACGGATTTCCAAGGAGACTATTTACCTCTCGTTTTATCTTATGAAACACACGATAGGGCAAATTATATGGTGCTTTATTATACTGGTAGTTATTTAAATGAAATGGTTTTTGTTCGTGCCAGGTAATATTTGCTAAAGCTTTGTCTTGTTTTAAATGCGCAATTTGCAAACGTCTATCTGCTAAATAAGCTTCCGGAATGGTACAAATAAATTCTAGCATTCTTTGGTCGTAATATGGCATACTAATAGGATGCGCGGCTTCAAAAACACATAAATTTGTAGTGGTCCAGCGGTGTGCCCATTGCGATGTTTTAAAAGCACGTACTCGCGCACTAATATTATCAATTTTAATTTTAGACAACGAACGTTCAATTCTAGAAATGAAGTACGGTTTAAAATCTCCTTCTAAATCCCATGCTTTCCAAAGGCTTTCCGCAAATTCTAAACCTCCAGGTTTCAGCATTTTTTTTTGCAATAAAGGAATCACCTCTTCCTCTTTCGTGTCTTCGGGCGCACCAATATCAAAAAGTACATCTCCCCAATGCCCGAGAGAAAAAACACCTTCCATTTGTTTTAATTCGTCTAGAACTCCCATTTGTCTGGGATGGGTAAATTCGGAATAACAACCATTTAGCTTTGCCAAATCGTCGATGCTATTCCATAAATAACTTTTAGGAATTTGAAATGCCTTAAATGCAAAACCACAGGTTTTGGCTATTTTGGCACTTATTTTATGCTCTGGATAACCTCCTGGAAAAGAATAACTAAAACTATGTACTGGATTTTTTAAACCTTTTAAAACAAGAGCTTGACTTCGACTATCAATACCTCCAGATAACGGTAATATAACAGGGTTGTCTCCTACTTGTTCTTTGGTAATCGTTGTTAATAAAGCTATATATTCTTCTAACGCTTGCTCAAAAGTAATATCTCTAGGAGTATAATGCCATGGAAACCAAGGTTCACTTTTTACTAATAAGCCATCAGCATCTAAGCTATGCTTATGTCCTGGAAGTAAGCATTTTTCATTTATCCAATAGCTATCATCATCCATAAAAAAACCTGTAGCAACAAAAACACAAATGGCTTTGTAATCTACAGCTTTTTCATTTTTTGTCTTCGCAAAAAGATGTCTTTTCGGAAGTATATTGGTTTTGATCTGATTCATTTGCGTAACAAATATAAACTAGATTAATAGATTACAAAATTTTCGATAATAATAATCTACATCAACCAAAGAATTTATCTAAATTGCATTGCTATTCGTCATCAATTCGTGATAGGAATATAAAAACCCTTTGTTTTAATGTTTCAAAAAATAAATAACCAGCCTTTTAACTTTCATAAGTTAATGGATTTAACCAATAATTATAAAACGATATATTTTATTGGTTTTCTTATTTTGCTACCATTAATTCTTATTTCATTTTATAACAATCCTTCTGGAGATGATTTCGATTATACGTTGGCAACTAAAGGTGGAGTTGATTATTTAACGGCACAGAAATCTATTTATATTAATTGGTCGGGACGCTATGTAGCTACTGCTTTACTCACCATAACCGAATTTGTAAGGTATCCTTTTACGGTTTACAAAATAATTCCAATGCTAGTTATTGTATCCCTTATAATTTCTATAAGCTTTGCGGTACGCTGTTGTTTACCTTCTTTAAAGCGCACGGATAATCATAAAATCACTATTTATATTTTTATTATTTATTTGATTATGATGCCTTCTGTAGTCCAAGCATTTTATTGGTTACCAGCATCTATGTCTTACCAAATATCGAATATTTTGACTCTTTTTTTTATAGGTTTTTTAAACCGACTTTTAAAAACGAAGGCAACCAAACACCTAATAGCATGTATGCTTCTAGCAATATTAATAATAGGTACTAATGAAACAGCAATGCTATTATTAAACTACTTACTTTTTTGTATTTGTATCTATTGGCTTTACACTAAAAAAAGAGCTCCAAAACCTATAATTATTCTTTTGTTTTGTTGTATTATTTGCTCGCTTGTTGTTTTGCTTGCTCCTGGTAATGCAATACGATCTGCCAATATAGCTGTAAAACATGAAGTTATAGATTCAATTAAGCGAACTATTTTAACTACTTTTAATTATAGTATAATTTGGCTGCCTGTTGTTATTCTTTTAGTAGGTTTACTTTATAATACCATCTGCCAACACGTTTCCAAGAATGTTTCGGCAATTTTTAAAAGCAACCCGTACTTTTTATTTACAGCTGTCCTGTTTATCCCTTTTATAGGTTTTTTCCCTTCGTATTGGGCTTTATCTCATGTGGCTCCAGGAAGAACAATTAACATGATCGCTTTTTATTTCTTAATAGGCTGTCTATTTTTTGCTATTTCTATTATGCACCAGCAACTTTTAAAAAACACTCACATTACTAAAAAATTACAGTTTGGTTTGTTTGTAGTTTTTTTCTGCACCATAGCATCTAATACAAATATCCGCACAGCTTTTTCTAATGTTCTTTCTGGTGATGCTAGCGCTTATAATACAGAACTACAAGAGCGCTATACCTATTTGCTTCAAACGGAAGAAGAGAATTGTATTGTTTCAAAATTAAACCATAAACCAGCTACTATTTATTTTGATGATATTAGCTCGAACAAGGAGGATTGGAGAAATAAATCTTACCAGAATTTTTTTGAAAAAACTTCGATAATAATAACAACGGATTAATCGGTTTTAAATACTACACAGCAGCTATTTACACTATTTTTATGAGGTAATTATCCTGAAATATAATCTGCATATTTTATTTTTCGTAGTAAATAAATTATCAAACTAGAGATTAATAAACAAATCGCTTTGGTAATAGGAATACTAAAAATTGGATGCATAAATTTCCAATCGATTCCGTAAGTACTCATTACACTGAGTACAAGAACATGTACTAAATAAATTCCGAAGCTATGATTCGAAATAAAAGAGGAGACCTTTTCCGCTATATTACTTTTAAAAGAAATACTTTTAAACAATAGAAATATACCTATTGCACTTAGCATCACATTTGGAGAAAGATACCCGTAAAAATATTGTTCAAAATCGCCATTTGTTTTAGTGGAATAATAAGTCCCAAAAAAAGTAATTGCTACACCAATCACAATACATAACGACGGAAGGATCTTATTTTTAATTTTTAATTTAGACAAATAATATCCTAAAACCAGGTACCCAAGATAGCCTGAAAAATTAACCAGTTCTAAGTTTGGCAAATACAATTTTAATGCAGGAATCGCATAGAGGGTTGTAGCAAACCAAAGGATTAAAAAATAATGGAATTCCTTTTTATGTGCTTGCTTCACCCATTTTCTTAAAATAGGGATAAATAAATACAGTCCAAGTAATGTGTACACAAACCATAAATGAAACTTACTGCCATGTAATAGGTTTCTTATGATTTTTTTTACCAGATCGAAAAATAAAATATTGTTATCGCCAACCACAAAGACACTATAAGCGATGTAAATAAGACTCCAAAAAACGAGTGGTGGGATAATTCGGAAGCATCTTTTTTTTTAAATCACAGATAGCTCATAATCTTTATCCAACAATAAAGCTCCCGAAAGCATAAAGAAAATAGGAACACAAAATCGAACACCACTATCGTAAAAATTTCCTGTTAGCCATATTTCTGTAGAAACTTGACCGTATTTATAAAGAATCTTTGAGGCAACATGTAATAAAATCACCGCTATGGTTGTAGTAGTTCGTAATCGGGCTATCCAATGTATATTTTCTTTCAAAGTACCTTTATTTAGAGTTTACGGTATGCATATTTACGTTTTTCACATGTGTATTCGCCCACTTTTGCCAAGCATATATATGCCAAACTCCCCAAGCATTATCGTGTTTATTCTCAAAAAAATCGTGTACGTAGTCACGTAATACGGTTACATTTAAAATCTGTTCTCCATAAAAAGGGGTGTTAAAAACCACTTCCATCACATCATTTTTTAAATGCTCATGCAACCAATGATTTAATGGCACCGTAAATCCCATTTTCTTTTGGTTAATTAAAGATTCTGGCACCTCATTGGCTAATAGTCTTTTTAAATCCTTTTTTAAATCTTGTTTGCTTTTTAATTCTCCTCGTCGCTTCCAAGCCCATTCCACACTATTTTTATCTAAAAAAGGCACACGAACTTCCAAACTATTTGCCATACTAGCACGATCTACTTTTATTAAAACACGTTGCATGTGGGCATAAAACTCATTATAACGCAGTTGGTGTAACAAGGACTGCGTACCCGAATTGGTAAAGGAATACAGTGTTTTTATTGCTTTAGAAAAGGACGTATGTGGAAAAGCAGCATCTAAGGTTGCTGCAGGAATTTTTGTATGTTTATTGGTTATAAAGGCATTAAAGGTTTTAAAATAGGGAGCCCAAGTTTTGGTAAGCCCGAGTGTATTGGTAACTTGCGCCAAGAGTTTTCTAATGAAATATGGGAGTTTAAACCACCAGCGTTTTTGCAACACATCTAGCATTCTAGGATATCCAAAAAACAGCTCATCCCCTCCATCGCCAGATAACATTACCGTATGTTTCTTTTTTGCTTCCTTAGAAATCACATAGGTAGGAATACTAGAATAATCCCCAAAAGGTTCGGAAAACGCATCAAAATGCGCATCTATTTCCGCTAATAAATCTTTTTCTTGAACCGCGACAATATGCTGTTTGATTTTTAAATGTGCTGCATATTTTTTCGCAATCTCGCTTTCGTTTAGTTTCGGGTTATCGACTTCTAAGGTAAAAGCTTCTATGCTACGCATGTGTTTTTTTGCGTAGGCACTAATTATTGGACTATCAATCCCTCCGCTTAAAAAAGTAGCAATAGGCACGTCACTTACCAATTGTTTGGCAACAGCTGTTTGTAAAACCGTAGAAAGTTCGGTTTGTTTTTTTGGTGGTGTCTCTTGTTTGTTGCTAAAAGAAACGATTGTTTTTTTTACCACAGCTCCTTGTCTATTTATTTCAAGCAACTCTCCTGGATGCACTTGAAAAATATTTTTGTAAATAGTATTTGGTGCTTGCATATAACCAAAACCAAAATACTCTTTTACAATTTCTGGTAACAAGCTTAGATTTTGTTTAAACCAAGCATGTTTAAAAACCTGATCAAATTGTGATGCCATAACAACACCTTCTTTAGCAAGACCATAAAACAGCGGTTTAATACCGGCAAAATCACGAGTAAGATACAGGCAATCATATTTAGTGTCTATAATAGCAATAGCAAACATGCCATTAAGAAGCTGGATTGTTTTTTCTACACCTTGACTATCTAGCAAATGAATAAGGACTTCAGTATCTGATGTAGATGCCAAGTTGTTAAGGGCGTAGGTTTCTGCCAGCTCTTTGTAATTATAAATTTCGCCATTAAATACTACGTGATACCGACCACTCGGACTCGCCTTAGGCTGATTCCCTAAAGGAGAAACATCCAAGATGGCAAGGCGATTAAAACCCAACTGAAAACCAGAACCTCTCTTTACACCACTAGCATCAGGACCACGATGTTTAGATAAGGTTAAAAGCGTTTCAAAAGAAACAGCATCGGTTACGCTATGGTTATAAAAAGTAAATTCGCCTAGAAATCCGCACATAAATAAGTCATTCTTGAAAAGCCTTTTTTAGAAGAATACTGGATTATTTTCCTCTTAAAATTCAAACTTTAAACATTTAATTATTCTTACAAATAAATAAGAAGTATTAATACTTCAGAAACAAATAAACAAAATAAAACCCATCAGAAACACTATTTCTAGTAATTTTATTAAGCAGGCGCAATTTCTGATTTAAACCCAAACAATGATTTCGTAAAATTTGTTTATAGCGTGCTGCCTCTATACTAGTAATAAGTTGTTTATCCTGTTTTAAGAATCGTTGCTCACCCCAAACCAACAGTGTTTTTGTAAGTTCGCGATAGCGCATGTATTGCTCATAAGGATCTGTTGTAGAAGTATGTGTTATATTGGAATCGTGTTTTCGTACGCAGGCTAAAACATCTTGCAAAGCATAAAAAGGGTAATAAAAAGCGACACGTCGCCAATATTCCCAATCTTCAAAAATGGTGAAATCTGGATTAAAATAACCTACTTTATCAAATACCGATTTTCGTAGTACAGGTGTAATGGATGTGGTTCTATTTTTTAATAAAAATTCTTTAAATACATAACCATGATTGCCAGTTTGTCCGATAACACGTCCGGAACGAACACCATCTGCATTTACAAATTCTATATTTCCCGTTACCAAACCAATTTCTGGATGGGTATTTAAAATAGCAACTTGCTTTTCTAATTTATCTAATAGCCAAAAATCATCGTCATCACAAAAGGCAATATACATTCCTTTTGCTTTATGAATCCCGTAATTTCTAGAATCTGGTTGCCCTGTATTTTCTTTAAATGCGTAGGTACAGTTTTTAAATTGGCTACAAATAATTTGATTTTCGGAAGCAATTTTGGGTTTAGACCCATCATCGATCACCAGAATTTCTACCTGCACATACGTTTGATTGGCAATAGAATGCAGCGTCTCTTCTAGATATATACTTCGATTGTACGTAGTAATAATTACACTTACCAAAGGGAGTTCCTGCTGCTTATTCATAAACCAATTGAAATTATTTCTTTTTAAACGATTGTTTTATACTATAACCCAGCATTTTTACATACTTTACGTTTAGGGCCTCTGTACCTGTACTCAAATTGGTAATTGCCGTTTTACAAGCTTTAAAATACTGCCTTTTTTTTAAATAATAAAACTCCGAATGGTCCATCCAAGATTTATTCCATAAGTGAATGGCATAGGTATCTGAGGTTCTAAAATCCATATATCGATTTGTGATTTCCGAATCCTCATAACTATAGGGATAAAAATAATTTTTAGGACAAACAAGCACCTTATCTATTGTTATTAACTTATCAAATTTTTCATAAAAATTATAATAAGCTCTAAAGCTAGCAGTCAAAATTTTAGGAATGGTTATTTTATGAAACTCGATATTCGTTAAATCCATAGTATCATAACGCTCTATTCCTTTTTGAATAAAGGGATGATTTGGGATAGCACCAATAATTCCACAGCTAATAAATCGATCTTCCTCGGCACCAACAAATAAATCATTATTTAAAAAACTATCTATTGGTTTTAAAAAAAACATATCGGTATCTAAATAAATTCCGCCATGCGTATGTAAAATTTTTAATCGGATATAATCGGAAACAAAAGCCCATTTTTTCTGTCTGTAGGCATATTTTACAAATGGGTTACTAAGGTCTACATTGGTTTCATTCCATTCTTTAATGACGTAACCTACTAAGATTTTTCGCCATGAAGCAATACACTCTTTTACTACTTTGGGCTTCTCTTTTTCGCCAAACCAACAGTAATGAATTGTTTTAGGTATAACCATTAGAGTTTTATTTTACGCAAATTCACCCCTACTAAATCAATACCTTCATTAAAAACATAATAGCCATTATTTAACAATTTGGTACGCATGGATTGTTTTTGAGCCTCGGGTAAGTTTACAAATTCGGCTTTTATAATTGCTGGTTTATGTTTTTTAAAATCTAACATATCCAGTACCTCAAAATCATAGCCTTCGGTATCTATTTGTAAATAGTTAAAACTAAAAATTTTACTATCTCCAATAATATCCATTAAAGACGCTGCAGCTACTTGTTCTTCTATAATATGTGTTTCGTTTAAAAAGACGAATTTCGTAAGGTGTTCTTTATTAAAAGAAGCGATTCCTTTGGTCCAATCTGGATAGCCATGTAATTTAGAATCTTCCACTTTAAAAACAGTAACCACTTTTGCTGTTTTATGTACGGCTTTATTAACTTTTACAATTTTATCTTGATTTTTATAATTTTCACAAAGCTCATTATAATACGCTTTAATGGGTTCTATAACGACACCAGAAACTTCTCTTTGAATTACAAAATCGTATAAAAAATCGAAGCTTTTTCCGTCGTTCGCACCTACTTGTAAAAAACAAAATGCGCTACCTACTGGATAATTTTTTTCTAAAATCCTCTGCGATACAAACAACCGTCTTCTAAAGGTCACGCCTCTTCCGAATACTTTGGAAAAGGCTGCTAAAAATATTTGAATGTAGTTTTTTATCATCTTGAATACTTCAATAGGTATTTATTTCTAGTTAATTCAAACGCCATTATAAAGCAGCTAATTGTTTATATAGTTGCGTTACATTTTTTACTTCTAAGGCATTTGAAAATCGATTTTCACAATGTACAATACTTGCTTTTGAAAACTCCTGATATTGCGTTGAGCTTTTCCATAAACTAATAATATGTTCTGCGGCAGCATCTGCATCCCAAGCATCTACACAATACCCACTTTTACCAATAGCAATGGTTTCTGGCAATCCACCAGAATCTGCAACTATTGCAGGAATTCCTAGGGATTGAGCTTCAATAACCGACATACCTAAGGACTCCGAATGACTTAGTTGCAAATAAATATCGGAAGAGGTAATGGTGTTTAATAGTTCTTTATTAGAAAGCTTATCGTGCATAAAAACACAGTGTTGAATATTATATTTCTGAATTAAAAACATGGCTTCGCCAATCTTATAACCAGCACCATAAAGATCATATCTTACTTTATAGCCTTTATCGTTTAAATATTTTATTACTCGTAAATTACCATCTATATTTTTTTCCCAAACTAGTCGAAACATAGAAACGATTCGAATACATTTTTCGTCTTTTTGCTTCATCACAGGTGTAAAAGTAGATTGAATCGATACAGGAATGATATGTATCTTTAGAGCATCAACCCCCAAAGCGATTAATCGTTCTTTTTGGTTGGTACTCATTACAATATACCCTTCTATTTTTTTAGCATGTTCTTCGTAGAATCCTTTCCATTTATCAAAAATTAAAGGCTTTACATAGGTGTCGTCACCACGCATGGTCATGACTATCTTTGGTCTCTTTTCTTTAGGTAAGTCTAGTAAACCTAGAACCTTTTCAAATAAAAAGGAATCCATAATGTGTAAAACATCTATTTCCGATTTTAAACAATACCGCTCTAAAAAAGTACGTTTATCCTTAGAAAGCATCGCATTAATTTTATGTTTAATTTGCCTGTTTCGATAGCTAGGTGCTTTGATTGCTTTCTCTCCTCCTTCTCCTTCAAAATGCAGAATTTTAAAATCTAAATCTGTCCTTTCTTTTAACAATTCCACTACTGGTGGTATATAAGGCTGAAAAAACAATGGATAAGTGCTAAATAGTTGTACAACCTTAATTGACATAAGCTATTATAATTTTAAAATTTAACATACAATAATGAATTATTTAGAATAGCATATGAATTACAAACACCTATTATTAAACATTAATTGTTCATGCGAATATATATTTTTGCTTTTAAAAAACTTACATGTTTAGCCTTTTTCTGTAGAGTTCTTCAAAACCAAATTTTAATTATGGCATAACTTTTAGTGTTATAACAATCCCAAGTTTTATATGAATATTTATAAGGATTAAAAATATTATTTATATTTCTTTTACCTATTAAATCTACATATTAAATATATTAAATGAAATCCATCCGTGATACTACGCAAAAAGACTTGAAATAAAAACTCGATTTTTCTCAAAACACCAGGATAATGATTAGCCATTAGTTTCCTATATCGTTGCCATTCTATTTTATATATTAAATTGTAATCAGCAGGCTCAAATCGATACTTACCCCATTTTAACAAAGATTTTGTCAATTTCCTATACAATTTATAATTCTCAAAAGGTTTTCCTGTTCTCGTTTTGGTCATGTTTTCAGGGTGCAACCTAACAAAACACAATACTTCGTTAATACTATAAAAATCAAAACAATAACTTACTCGACGCCAAAACTCCCAATCTTCGGCAATAACAAAATCAGTATTAAAATTTCCAACCTTTTCAAAAACGCCTCGTTTTATCATAGGCGTCACCATAGACGTTCTATTTTTAATCAAAAACTGTTTAAAAACAAATCCATGGTTATTTGGCCAATGAGATTTCACATTATTAAGAGACACCCCTTCACTATTAATATAAGCAATATCGCCAGTAACAACCGAAATATGGGTATGCTTTTTAAAAATATTTAATTGTAATTCTAATTTATTAGAGACCCAACAGTCGTCATCATCACAAAACGAAACAAAAGTCCCTTTACTCATTGATATTCCAAAATTCCTACATGAATTAGCACCTTTCGATAAATTATTAGGCCTTAAAAAATATGTAAACCTACTATCGTTTTTACAGAAATCAATTAAAATATCTCGCGTATTATCTGTGCTCCCATCATCAATTATTAAACATTCAAAATGCGTGTAAGTCTGCTTTGCAATGGAAGCCAAAGTAAAACGAATATAAGCAGCCCTATTATAGGTCGGAATAATCACTGAAACCAACTCTCTCTTCATTTCTAATTATTTAGTATTAAACTTTAAATATTTCATTCCACGCTTAAAATAAATAAAAAGCCCATATCCAAAACTAAACCTTACGGCTTGAATGTAATAACTAAATGCTAATGATTGTTTTAAAAGTTTTTTAAATAATAGTGACCTTACTGCAGCATTTTCTCGTAACGCAATTCTCAAATGTTTAGAATATCGAGTAATAATATAATTTTTAATTTGGTGGTTAATGTCATAACCAAAATCCTTAAATAGTTTTAATTGTTTATCCCTTGCCTTAAAATCAGATAAGATTTCTTCTTTATTTAGTTTCCTTACTTCTTCAGAAAAAGAACCATGATTTTTTCTATAATAAATTAATATGTCATCTAGGTAAATCAATTGGGGATTTGCATATAACATACGTAAATTAAAATCCCAATCATCCACATTCCTAATGGTTTCATCAAATAAATAAGGTTGTTTCTCTAAAAATGAACGCCTCCAAAGGGGGCCACAAACTAAAAAGGTGATTTTTCCAATAAAATAGTCGGTTAATAAATTAGCCGATTGAATGGAATTGCTACTTAAATGTTTCCCTGTATTAAAATCTGTTAAAACATTATTCATTATTACACCATCTGTTTCTTCTAAAAAATTAGTTAAACAGGTTTCAAACGCGTCTGCCTTTAATAAATCATCACTATCAAAAAAATTAACATAGTCTCCTTTACTTTTTTCAAAGCCAAAATTTCTACAACTACAAGGACCTTTTTTTCTATCCTTTGGTCTGGTATAATACTGAAATCTACTATCTTTTTTTATATAACGCTCTAACACCTCATCGGTATTATCTGTGCTCCCATCATCTACTACTATACATTCCCAACGACTATATGTTTGGGCTATAATAGCGTCTAAGGTTTCCCCTATAATATGAGCTCGATTATAGGTTGGGATGATTATAGAAATTAAAGGTAATTCTTTCATAAACGTATATCTTGAAATTGTTTCTCTACAAGATAACTACTTCTTTTCAAAAAAATTAATACGTTTCCTACACTTTTAAACATTATATACACTTTAAAATAATTAGATTTTAAGATTTCTGAAAGTTCTTTATAAATATAATCTGTTGTTTTAGAATCTTTATTTTTAATACTAGCAAAAAAATAAACTAAAAGAGTCTGAAAACAATGATTAATCAAATCTTTATCTTTTAAATCTATAGATCGTTTAAAATTATGTATATAAATATAACTTTGGGAATATTTAAACTTGGGAAAATAACCTTTATTAATGGTGCTTTTAGTGGTTTCATGCTGTCTATATAAAAACAAAGGAGTATTTAAAACCTTAAACTTTTCTATAGAAAGCTTAAAAAACATACGAGAAAAAAACTCCGTTTCTTGGCCTCTGTATATTTTATTTAAAAATAAGACTTTACCCTCTAAAAAGGATTTTCTAAACAAAACCGAAGGTGTTAAAATTTCTGCTCGCCATAAAACATAGTCCTTAAACAAAGAAGTATGCAAACTAACATCAATATTTTTTATGTGTGATAAGTCATTCTTCACGTAACTTCCAGAACAGATAACCATTTCTAAATTTTGATTAAAAGTCAAGACTTTTTTATTTAAAAATTCAGGCAACATTACATCATCATCATCAAACCACTGTATATAAATTCCTTTACTCTTTAAAAACCCATAATTTCTAGCGCCATTACCTCCTGGCAAATAGCTATCTGGTCGTTTGTAATATTGAAAACGATCATCCTTAGTAGCATAAGCATTTATAAGTTTTTTAGTACCATCCGTACTGCCATCATCTACCACAATACATTCCCAATTTGGATAGGTTTGTGCCAACACAGAATCTAACGTTTCTCCAATCAAATGGGCACGATTAAAAGTAGGAATAATAATAGATACTAAAGCTGGTTTGGACATAAATACTATTTACGCTACCAATATACAAAGTCAGAAGAAAACGAAGGCTAAAAAGAAAAAAAACTAAGGTAGATTATAAAAGAATCCATTGTAGGCAATAAGTAATTAAAGTATAGAACAAAGAATCAAAGGCAAGGAAAAGAAAAAACAGTTTTAAGCAAGCTCCTTATCTACTACAACCCTATTAATCATGTTAAAGACATCTGTATACGGCAAACCCATATATGCACAAAACTCCCGTATGGTTAACGCTTGATGTTTGTCTTTGCCATGTACATCTTTTATAGTACGCACCAAAGTTTGAGCCGTAGTTAAAGACTTACCTAATAAGATAGCAACTTCTTTCGGATATATACATATTTGCTTCATACAATCTTGGGATCGTTGTGGGTATATTCTTCATTATTTGTGGAATTTTCATTGAATCACATAGTACTAAGCTAAAAAATAATTCGGTTAAAAAAAAGAGAATATTTAAAAAAACCCATGCCAAACACTAATAACAAACAACTTAACACAAATGCTATGCCTGTTTTTAGAATTATCCTACTACAAATAGTCAACAACGAGATGACCCATAGATAATCCGTAGATATTCCGTAGATACGCCATAGATAGTCCGTGTAAACTAGTCCCCATAATACAACACACCAAAAACATGAAAAAGCATCAAAAAACACACAAACAAGGTGTTAACAAAAATAAAATACGAAGACCCGCAAAAAACAAGCAAACCACTCGAAACCAAAACACAAAAAACAAACACCCACTACATTAGCGCCAAGAAAGTTACAATAGCGCTTATTATTGATTTTTTAAGCAGGAGCTCATGCTTAAGTGCACCTTTAATAAACGGCTGTGTAATGATTAATAATGTAAAACCAGTATGCACTAAAAAGTAGAAAGCATACATAAATGATAATAAAATGGCGAAGTACAAAAGTTTATTTAAAATAGAAGGAACATTAGATGATGTAAACTTCTACAAAACAGAAGATGGGTATCGTGTACGCACCAAAGGTGGTGTAAGTAAATCACGCATACAAAAAGATCCTGCGTTTCAGAGAACGCGAGAAAACAATAGTGAGTTTGGCGCTAGTGCAACCAGTGGTAAAATACTGCGTCGTGCTATTATTGACATACTAGCAAATGCTAAAGATAGTAAACTAGCATCCCGAGTAACGCAAGTAATGACCCAAGTCAAAAATTTCGATCTTACCTCTGTTAGAGGAAAACGGAATGTGGCAGTGGGCATAGCAACACCAGATGGTAAAATACCATTAAGAGGATTTAATTTTAATAGAAAATCCAGTCTTTCCGAAGTATTGCTATCCGATTATATTCTAGATACCGCTACCGGAGAGGTGGTTATTAATAATTTTATTCCAACGCAAAGGCTAGCAGTACCAGAAGGTGCCACGCATGTAGAATTTACGGCTGGTTTTTTAAACCTAGATTTTGCGACAGAAGTAAAAGATTTTCAAACAAGTAATGTAGAAAATCTTCCTATTAATAGTACAGTTTCTACAATAACCTTAACACCTGCGGCTCCCGCAACAGGTACAGGACAAAGTTTTTACTTGTTAAAAGTCGCTTTCTATCAAGAAATTAATAACATACAATATCCGTTAAAAAACGGAACGTTTAATGCATTGCAAATCTTAGAAGTATTGTAACATAAGTATCGGTAGAAATACAAAAACGGATACTGCAGTATCCGTTTTTTATTTTTTAAATAGTCTGTGTCATAGCACCTTCTAAAATGTCTTGCAAAACTGCTATATGGTGTTCCATACTAAAATGTGCTAAAATATGTTGTTTTCCAGAAGTGCCCATTTTTATAGCAAATGCTTTATCTTCTAACAGTTGAAGCATATTATTAGCCATTCCGGTAACATCCTGTTCTTCACACAACAATCCGGTTTCGCCATCTACAATGACATCTGGTATTCCTGCATGTCTCGTTGCTATAACTGGTAATCCAGCAACACTTGCTTCTAAAACCGCTAATGGTGTTCCTTCCATATCGCCATTTGCAGCAGTAATCGAATGTTGTACAAAGGCTAAGGACTCGGTTAATAATTCTCTATATGCATCTGGTGTAATGATACCTAAAAACTGTACTTGATTTTCAAGATGATAATGTCTTACTAAATTCTGACACATATTTAGCAACATCCCATCTCCTGCCAATAACAACTTAGCATCTGGATGTTTGTTAGCTACTTCTTTAAAAGCCATAATAGTATAGTATGGTGCTTTTTTATCGGTAAAACGACCAATACCTATAAATTGTTTTTTGGCATACGTTGGTTGCACCGTTTCAAATTCTGGTTGTGGGCCATACACATTATACACCAGTTTTTCTTTAGGACAACCTATAGCTAACAACATCTGCTCCATCTTTCTAGAAACAGCAACGACTTTTGTCGCTAAACTAAAAACTTCTTTATAATCGTTACATGCTTTTATTACCGTATGTACACTGGCATCATAGCCATGAAAATGCACTACTACAGGCAAACCACTCGCTTTTAAAATGGATAATAAGGCATACGCATGCGTACCATACTCCACCAAAATAGCATCTACAGCATTATTTTTTAAAGAAGTAAGTACAGATTGTTCTTTTATATAAGAAAAGGAATACTTTTTTAATTTACGAATAATACGAAATCGTAATAACGCCCATTTGTTGACTAAAGAAGAAACACCTTCTAGCTGTACACGCCCAGGCTTTCCATAATAGTAAAACACACCTCCTTTAAGATACTTTTTATGCGCCTGAATAAAAGTTTCAGAATATGGGTTTTGATTGGGTGAAAAAATGGCAATGTTCATTAATTAATATTTTTTAAGCTTAAAGCATATAAACTGAAAAGCGAATACAACCTTTTTAGTAAAAGAGTTTTGTAATTTATAAAAACTACTAGCAAACAAGTCTTTCTTTGTGTGTAATTTAAACCAGTTAACACGCAGCTTATTATTTAATACTTTATTTTCAATCCCTTGTTTCTCTTTTAAATACTCCCTTATAACAGATTCTTCAAGCAGTCTCACTTTTTTTTTATTACTATTAAAATGATTTCGACTTACCTGCTTATGGTGTCTAAAAAAGTTTAAATCTTGACTAACAAAAGTAACATTCGTATTAGATACCAATTGCAACCAAAAAAACCAGTCGCCACACATTTTCATAGCTAGCAAAGCTTCATTAAAAAAACCTGCATGAACCGTTTCTTTTTTAAAAACAACAGCGCTTGCATTAGGAATAACATTCTTTATTATTAAATACTTGGCGTTAAAATCAAAACCAGGCATCTTAAAATTATCTTTCCAAATATTTGGTTTAAAAGACTTGGTATAACGTATTCTATGGGAAGTTTCTTTTCCTTCAAAATCAACATCTATGCTCTGCGTGTATGCCAACCCAACATCTTTAGTTAATGATTTTAAACAGGTTTCCAAAAAATGCAACGCACAATAATCATCACTTTCGGCAATCCATATATAATCTCCTTTAGCTAGTTCTATTCCTTTTTGCCATTGCTTAAATGGACTTCCTGAATTTTCACTATTTATAACAACATGACTAACTTTGCTATGTGTTTTATATTGCATTAAAATTTCTGGGCTACTATCTGTAGAAGCATCATCTAATAAGATAACTTCAAAATCTTGAAATGTTTGATTAAGCACAGTATCTAAACGCTGCTGTAAAAAAGCTTCGTGATTGTAGTTGGGTATGATTATGGAAACTTTAGGCATATTAAAACGATAAACTTAATTGTAATAATTGCGCTTCAACCAACTCTGGTTTAAAGTAAAACTTATACGTTTTTTTTATAATATTATTTGTCTTTTCTGAAAACATTGTGTTTTCCACTATAGTATTTAGGGGTTTATAGTTTAAATTTAATTCAAACGCATTGGTTAAATAATCAAATACTTTTTTATCATTTTCTAAAAAATCATCTAATTTAATCAACACACAATTCGAAGGGTTTTTAGTATAAAAATCAATAATTTCTTTATTATAATGCAACCAAGTTTGGTAACAGTGTTTAAGACTTATTTGGTCTAACGGATGTTTACTTCTTTTCTTTCGTTTTTGCAAAGAATTAATAACCGCATCTGCTTCACGCCAAATAAAAATATATTTCAAATCATTTACAGCTGTATTCCATTCATTTAAAAGTAAAACGCTTCTAGGGTCTTTCCAACCCCATTGATTAAACGATTCTCTTTTATTAAGAATTCCTTGCACACCTTTTTTAAAGCCTTGCACTTGTATAGCATCTTTTACAACCCATCCCTTACTTTCTGGTTTTGCAATTTTTATTAATTGTGCTTGAAATTTCATTATTTCTTCATCTTCAAAATGCCCTTTTTTATTTCCTACAGCACTTGCAACTAACCCACCAACATCCATTTTTAAACCTTGCTCAAATAACCAAGAAGCTAAAAGCGAAGTTCCCGATCGATGCATTCCGGTTATGCAAATTACTTGTTTATTCATAAAAAACTTTTTCTTTCTAAAGTTGCTTTTATATACCAAACATCTGTTCTTGATTCAAAAATATCTCGTTGTATATGTTCAGAAATAATCTTAAAACCAGCAGCTATTATTTCCCTTTTAAAACTTTCCATTGTTCCGTGAACCTCTTGACTTTCTACTAGTTTCCCTTCGGAGTAATTCCAAATATCATTGGTATTAGGAGCTACATCAATAGTTAATAAAAGCTCACCTCCTTTTCTCAATAATTTGGAAGCGCGTTTTAACATTTTCACTCGAATTGCTTTAGGCATATGTTCAATAACAGAAATAGA
The DNA here is from genome assembly GCF_016864015.1 of Lacinutrix sp. WUR7. Taxonomy (NCBI): domain Bacteria; kingdom Pseudomonadati; phylum Bacteroidota; class Flavobacteriia; order Flavobacteriales; family Flavobacteriaceae; genus Lacinutrix; species Lacinutrix sp. WUR7. The sequence goes on from NZ_CP045067.1 coordinate 157,759, forward strand.
ATAAATACAATCAAACTTTTTTAAAGATCTTACTTTAGTAAAATCTTGATGTTTTGAAGTTATTGCTTTATTAAATACGCTATAATCTAAATACCCCCATTCATTCCAATTTGCTTTATCTTCTAGTTTTCGTACCGTTGGATGCAAATCAACAGTTGTAACATGAAACCCCATATCATTAAGACATAATGGCACTGGACATACTCCTGCTCCAATATCTAAAACAGTAATATCTTTTTTATCTTCTAATTGCTCTATAATCCAAGTATATTCAAATACCCGTGGATAATGTGCTGTATAAAAACCTAAATGATGCCTAGAAACATCAACTATATATTGCAACAAGTCTGGTCGATTAACTTGCTTATATGCTTTATTTAAATTCGTCGAAACAATATCTCTTTGATGCGTGTTTTCATGGACTGTACCAACTAATACAGAGACATCTCTATACGTTTTTACAATTGCTAGCTCACTGAATTTATTATATTGAGAAACTTCATTAAAGATTGCATTATGAAAATGGGTAATTGTTGAACCGAAAGAAGGAGCTTCATTATACGCTCCAATAATTATACGTTTTTTAGCCTTACTTACTAGTTTTTCAACAATAACCTTAAAATTATTAGCATCACTTTGATGAATTAACACATCAAAGCACATGGTTATGTCCACTTCTTGAATTGAACTATCTGATATAGGAACAGTTTTAAAATCCCAGTCTGGCCTTTTTTGTTTCCCCATTTTAACCGCTTCCTCAGACACGTCTAAACCTAGATAATTTTCAAAAGGCATATCTTTCATCAATTCCAAATCTCCACAACCAATGTCCATTATAGTAGCCGTTTTCTTGCCATAGGTTAAATGTTTTAATAAATTTATTTTCAACTCTAAAACCTCACCTCTTGACCCTACTCCACTACCTAGACTAGGACAAGTTAAGTACCTATAATCCCAAAACAAAGAGTTACTTAAATTCTCTTCTAAACTAGAATTAATTCTAGAATTAATAATCCTCAAGGTTTCCGCAACTACAATTTTATTTTTTGTTTTTACTTGAAGATGTTCATCTATTTCAGTGTGAAAATGAATTATTTTAGGAGTTACCTCTATAGAATTATTTACATGAATTGGATAATTCCATTCTATACCAAGATGTGTAACTTTTTTACTTAAACTGGTTAGTGCTAAAGCAAAACCTACTTGATCTGCATGCTTACTATATTTTGGCGTAAACAAACTTTCTTGCTCAATACATACTTTAGCATAATGTATCCATTTTGGTGCTAATATTTTTAAAAAGTCTTTTTTTATAATATATAAACCACCATTACAATTATTCCAATCCGTTACCTGTTCTCCTTGTATTGAAAATGCAGTTCCTACTGGTAGTAACTGCAATTCATTTTTATCAAATATACGTTGTAGAATTGGTAAAGGAGGGTTAGGAAAATCTACAATTTTAGCGTAAACCTCATTGGTTAACTCAATATTTTCTAAATTGATTACAGCGGTATCACAATCCATTAAAAAGACATAATCGTAATCGACTACATCTAAAAATGTTTCTAACTGTGTTAGTTTATTGCAATACTTATTCCTACTATCATAAGGAGTTTTCTTAACAACGTTTACTCCCTTAGCTTCTAAATACACCATAAAGTCACGAGGAACCTCTGTAACTAAATGTACATAGATATCTTTTGGCATAATGTCTACCGCAAACAAATTTGTTAACCATATATAACTCTGAACTGCCATAACTGGTGTATAATCTAATACACAGGAAAAAATAATTCTTTTATTCATTCGTTCTATTTTTGATAATGGTTCCAAATAGCAGTTGCTATTTTTACAACTTCCTCTATATTTAAATTATTATCCACATTAACTTTTGCTCTTTCTATACTATTAAAATCTTCAGTAAACCAATCTGTATTCTCATTAAAATATCTCTTAGACAAAGCCATATTACACTTTTCGCAATCCTTTTTTATAGTATTTATTAGTTCTTCAGGAAGAGTTTTACTTTTTTTATTTTCCTGTAATACGTCCTCTATTATATCTACTAATAAATAATTTTGTTTAGCTGTTTGCTTAATTACATCAAACTTATTAGCAAAATTCATAAATTGAAGTCCTTTATCAGACATTTTGGAATTAACATCTTTTCTGCCCCCTTCTTTTTGAGGCATATAGTCAATATTAAAAGAATTTAAAAATGTGCTTACACTATCATTTTGTTTTTCATAAACATTAAGAATAATGTTCTCCTTACCAAAAACACTTTCCCATCGTTTTATAACCGTATTAAAATTAAATAATTCTTTTTTTTCTTCATAAAATTTATTGATACCTCCATGATATAGACTATAAAAGTTATGTGTTTTTATATGTTGATTATATTGAGAAATCACATAATCCATTTGTGGCCTAATTGAAGCAATGATTTTAAACTGAAATTTCTTAGATTCTAATAGTTCTTTTAGTAAAATTGGTGCTTTATCTCCTAGGAAAAAATCTGTTGACATTAATGAATACGCTTCAGTACTTATTATAATATTATCTTCTTTAGCCTTGGTTATTTCAGTTTTTAAATTCTTGTATAATGTAACTCTGTCAACATCTAATTGATGATGTACGTATGGAGGAACCTCATTTAACAATGAAAAACCTAAATAATTCATTGCCTTTTTATTAACTTCTGGAAAATACAAATTGTTTTTTTTTAGAAACGAAGAGTTTTGCACTAAAAAAGATTGTATAGCACTAGTTCCTGTTTTCATAAAACCTATATGAATATAGATTATTTTCTTTTTTGTTTTTTTTAAAAAACTCATATCCAATTAATTTGATTCAGACCATTCTGCTAAAAATTGAACAGGAGCTATCGCAGAAATAACATCTGTAACTAAAATACTTGCTATATTACTATTATAATAATAAATCTCACCTCTACTTCCTGATGCTAATATCTGATTTATAGCAATAGAAATAGTATAAATACCAGCACCTAGTAATACTGAATCAACAACTGTTTTTATTTCAACATCACCTTTTTTACTAAATTTGATTTCACTTATTTCAGAAAACACATTTGCCACTATTTTAGTATCAACATCTATAAAACCATAACTAATAAAATACCTTGTCGCTTCATTTTCAACCCTTAAACTAGATATCAATTCTAATGGTTCGTTATATTTTACAGCAATAGATTTTTGTTTATACCTAACGCTATTGATAAATAAATCTTCAAATTTCACTTTATTATTACCTGCTATTATTCCTTTTCCTTCATTCTTTGAAAACAAATTATAATAATTCTGTATACCTAAAGATATATTTTCTGTTAAAACAAGAGTTTGCCCTTTATTCATTAATAAAATTTTATTCGCTATTCTCGCTACTTGTGGCATTGCATGAGAAACAAAAATAGTTACACAATAAGGCAGTAATTCTCCAATTCTATTTAAACATTTTGTTCTAAACCCAATATCACCAACAGCCAACACCTCATCTATAATCAACACATCCGGTTCCATTTCTGCTGCAACTGCAAATCCCAAACGCACTTTCATACCCGAACTATAATGTTGTACTGGCATATCTATAAATTCCTCTAATTCTGCAAAGGCAATAATATCCTCTAGTTTTTCATCTATTTCTTTACGGCTAAACCCTAATATAGCACCATTATTATAAATATTTTCTCGCCCACTTAATATACTATTAAAACCTGCACCAAGTTCTATTAGTGCACATACACGCCCGCGCATGGTTACGCTTCCTGCATCTGGGTTTATTAAACCATTTAGTATTTTTAATAAGGTAGACTTCCCTGCACCATTATGCCCTATCAAACCTAAACATTCTCCACGGCGTAACTCAAAATTAATATCTTTTACTGCCCAAAATTCTTTAGGTCTAAGTACACTTTCTATTTTTTTACCGCGAATACCACTAACTAAATCTTTAACCCCATACCAAAGGCTAGTTTTAAGTTCTTTACAAAACTTTTTACCCAAGCCTTGTACCTCAACCAGCACTTCGTTTTCACGTTTTGGATCTGTTTGTATTGTATTGTTATTGTTAGACATGTATGTATTTTGGATTTCTATTTTCGTTTGCTATTTCATGGACTTCCTGCACTCTTGTTTCCATTAGGCACTTAAACGTTCTACAATAATTGGAATAGAAATACGATAAATCACCAAACCTAAACACAAAAAAGGAATACAAACAACCAGTGTAATTAAAAAATAATTTAGATGTGTAGGAGACATCCCCACTACTAAATCGCGTGCGGTTAAAACGATAGGTGTTATCGGGTTCCACGTCATAACATCACGCATCAAACCACTTTTAGGTATGGCATATACTACAGGTGTAATGTACATAAGAAATTGCATCCCCATACTAATAATTCTACCAATATCTTTATATAATAAACCTAATGGAGTAATAAATAAGCCTAATGTAGTACCTAAAACAATAGCACCTAATATGGCTAGCGGGAATAATAGCATAGACCAATGTAAACCCACCCCGTAAAAAAGAACAAACACCAATAAGAGTACTACTTTTATACTACTATCAAAAAGGAGTTTATATATACCGGAGAGAATTAAAGCTTCTTTTGGAAAATTAATTTTACTTAATATTCCTTTGGCAGCATTGGTACTCCCCATAGGCGAATTAATAGAAGCAACAATAATAGACCAGATTAAAGTCCCAGAAAAAGCATAGACAGGATACGGAATACCAGTATCTGACAAGCGTATGGTACCACTTTTATTTAAAACAATCCATACGAATGCCGTGGTTAATGGCGCTATAAACGCCCAAATAATACCAAGATACGATTGCCTATACTGCGCTTTAATATCGCGTTCTGCCAATTGTCTAGCTAAAAAGCGCGAAGTATAGATATCTTGAAGACTTGCTTTTAAAAGCGCGCCAACTTTTATAGTACGTTCTTTTTGGTAAACTCTAGTTTCTAATGCCATGAAAGGGTTTGAATGCTAATAATATAATCCATAGGATACATATCGCTAATATAAGAAAACGTAATCTTTTATTTTAAAAGATTCGTGTATTTTAATCTAATAGAAACATTAGTCTTTAAACACCTTCCAAGTTAATGCTAAGCCTTCTCCTACCGTATACTCTGGGGCATATCCCAATAGTTTTTCGGCTTTAGAAATATCGGCTAAAGAATCTCTTACATCGCCTTGACGTGTAGGACCATAAATAGCTTTTATATTCGTGTTCGCTGCTTGGTTTAAAGTATTCCATAAGTAATTCACACTAATACGCTCGTTGCAAGCTATATTAAATACTTCGTTACTTGCTGCTTCACTAGCAAACATGCCTTTTACGTTTGCTTGTACTGCATTTGCTACAAAAGTAAAGTCTCTGGTTTGCTCCCCATCGCCATGAATAGTTGGTGCTTCTCCATCTTTTAAGGCTTGCATAAATAATGGAATTACTGCGGCATAGGCACCATTCGGACTTTGTTTTGGTCCGAAAATATTAAAGTAGCGAAAACCTATTACATCGGTATTGTAGGTTTTTCCAAAAACATCGGCATATAATTCGTTTACATATTTCGTTACCGCATAAGGCGATAATGGTTTACCAATAGTTTCTTCTACTTTAGGTAATGCTTTACTATCGCCATAGGTAGAACTAGATGCTGCATATACCATGCGTTTTACGCTAGTACTTTCTTTTAATGCGATAAGCATATTTAAAAACCCAGATATATTAACATCATTCGTAGTGGCAGGATCTGCTATAGAACGAGGTACAGAACCTAATGCTGCTTGATGCGATACATAATCGATATCTAACATCGCTTTTTTACAGGTGGCAAGATCTCTAATATCACCTTCTAATAATTCGAATGCTGGGTTGTCCATAAACTCGGTCAAATTTTCTCTATAGCCATTAGAAAAATTATCTAATACGCGTACTTTTTTTGCGCCGAATTGTAATAGGTATGCTACCAGATTAGACCCTATAAAACCTGCTCCTCCAGTTACTAAGAAACTAAAATTAGATAAATCTTGGGTGTGGTATGGTTTATTGTACATGGTTTTAGTGTTTAGATGTCATTACGAAGCTTATTGTTATACTTGTTCTCGATACAATCCCGAAAAAAATATCGGGATCACTCGAAATGACATTGGTTTTAGTGTTTAGATGTCATTACGAAGCTTTTTGTTATACTTGTTCTCGATACAATCCCGAAAAAAATATCGGGATCACTCGAAATGACATTGGTTTTAGTCATCCGTTCCAAAGAGATTTCTCGACAAGCTTGAAATGACATCGCATTTATTTTTTAGACTCCAGTTATGATTTATCGCTTTGCTTTTCGCAATGCTAAAACCTTTTAAAGTCTTCCGTTTACCATTTCTTTGGGCAATAAAGACTTCACATCAAATATGACCCCTATTGGTGACTTTAACTTTTCGATATCTATCTTCAGAAACTCATTATGACTAACCGCCAAAATAATAGCATCATAGTTATCACTAATCTCTGTTTTAGAGCATAATAAATCAAAACCATACTCGTGCTTTACTTCTTCTGCCGAAGCCCAAGGATCAAACACATCTACATCTACGTGGTAGGTTTCTAATTCGTTAATAATATCTATTACTCTAGAGTTTCTAATATCTGGACAGTTTTCTTTAAAGGTAATCCCTAAAACCAAGGCTTTAGCTCCTTTAATAGTTGCTCCTTTATTAATCATTAGTTTCACCGTTTCTTGCGCCACATAGCTCCCCATGCTGTCATTCATTTTTCGGCCTGCTAAAATAATTTCTGGGTTATAACCAGACTCAATTGCTTTTTGCGCTAAATAGTAAGGATCTACTCCTATACAATGCCCTCCTACCAATCCTGGTGTGAAGTTGATGAAATTCCATTTGGTTCCTGCTGCTTCTAAAACGGCTTTGGTATCGATATCAAGGATTCTAAATATTTTAGACAACTCATTCACAAAGGCAATATTAATATCGCGTTGCGAGTTTTCAATCACTTTTGCTGCTTCTGCAACCTTTATGGATGGTGCTTTGTGGGTTCCTGCAGTAATAATCGATTTATATAAATCGTCTACTACGGTAGCGATTTCTGGTGTAGAACCAGAAGTCACTTTTAATATTTTAGTAACGGTATGTTTTTTATCTCCTGGATTAATACGTTCTGGGGAATAGCCTGCAAAAAAGTCAACGTTGTATTGCAAACCCGATTGTGCTTCTAAAATAGGCACACAAATATCCTCGGTAACACCAGGATATACTGTAGATTCATAAATAACAATGTCTCCTTTTTTTAATACTTTTGCAACCGTTTCACTGGCTTTTACAAGTGGCGTAAAAATAGGTTTGTTTAAAGCATCTGTTGGCGTAGGAACGGTAATTATAAAAACGTTAGATGCTGCTAAATCTTCAGGATTATTGGTTATATAAAGTCCTTTAGATTCTTTGGTATTGGTAACCAATACTTTTTTAAGGTCTTCGGTTTCTACCTCCAAGGTTTTATCTCTTCCTTGTTGTAGATCCGCCACTCGAAGGGTGTTGATATCAAAGCCAACTACCGGATATTTTTTAGCGAATTCTGCTGCCAAAGGCAATCCAACATACCCTAAACCGATAACGGTTATCTTATGCATTTTCATTATGTATTTTATTGATTAATAGCGTTAACGAATATATTAAATACTTTTTATAAAAGCCTTAGCTTTTTTAAATAATGATTTCTTGTCGTCTTCATGATACGAATTTCCGTAAACACCATACCCATATCCATAGCCATAACCGTAACCATAACCGTAATTATGATTGGTTTTATGCTTGTAAAAGTTAAGTACAATACTAATATTCTTCACCTCTCCTGCGCGATATTTAGCATTAATTAATTGCAACATTCCTTTTTTGGTATAGTCTAAACGCACCATAAAAATAGAAGCGTCTGCATACTGTACCAATTCTAAAGCATCGGTTACCAAACCTAAAGGAGGTGTATCTAATACAATCATATCATATTCTTCACGTAACCTTTTGATTAAATCTTCCATCTTATCACTCATTAATAATTCGGAAGGATTTGGGGGTATAGGCCCTGAAGTAACTACATCTAAATTGTCTATTTTGGTATGATTGATTACTTCATCAAAAGTACTGTCCCCAATAAAATAATTTACTACTCCTTTTTCATTGGTTAAATCAAAGTCATCAAATATTTTTGGTTTACGTAAATCCAGTCCTAATAAAATGGTTTTCTTCCCAGACATAGCATATACGGTAGCAATATTAATAGAGCAAAAGGTTTTACCTTCCCCACTAACCGAAGAAGTGATCATAATGGTTTTACCGCCTTCTTGTTTTTCATTTTTCATTTTATTTTTATAGAAAAATTGTAAACTAGAACGAATGGCTCTAAAAGATTCCGCTACTGCCGATTTAGGTTTTTCAAAAACCACTAAATTATTATGGTATTTGTATTTACCGATTAAGCCTAGAATAGGAATATTCGATAATTGTTCTACTTCATCCGAACCATGAATGGTATTATCTAAAAGGAAAATCACAAAGATGAGGAACAAAGGAATAAAGAAACCTAGCATCAATCCCATCATATAATTTAGAGAGGTGTTAGGACCAATCTTTCCGCCTCCAATATCTTTTGCTTCATCTACAATAGTAATATCCGAAATATTAGCCGCTTTAACAATAGCCGCTTCACTTCGCTTTTGCATATACACATCATAAGCTTCTTGACTAATATCTAACTTTCGCTGAATCTTTAAATATTCTTGTTGATCTTCAGGAAGCCCACTCAACTTCGCATTCATATTTGCAATGTTCCTATTAATCGTTCCTAATTGAATATTAATAGTACTAATGGTCGATTTAATCGTTTCCAGCAGGACATTTTTTTCTGCATCTATTTGTCGGTCAATATTTTTAAAGATCTCCGATTCCTCACGAGTAGTATATTCTAAACTTTTTCGTTCTATAGCTAAACCTGTTATTTTCTTAACGCTACTTAAAATATTTCCTTCGGTTATACCTACAGAAGTTGGTGCTGCTATATTGGTATAGTCTGTTTTGGTTTGTAAATAACTTTGTAACCTATTTAGATAATTCAGCTTGGTTTGCTCCTGCTCTTTCTGGCTTTCAAAGGTTTTTAATCTCCCTGAAATATCGGTCATTTCAGCGCCAACATCAAACACCTTATTTTTCTTTCTAAAGGTATTCATTTCCTGAGTAAAGTCTTTTAAGCTCGTATCTACAGCGGCCAAACTACTATCTATAAATTTAATCGTATTGGTAGCGTATAAATTCTTGCGCTCCAATTCGGTGCGACTTAAAATAACAGCAGTAGTATTTAAGTAATCTACTATTTTTGCTTTATTAGTACCTGCTAATGATAACTTTAATACTGGTGAATTTGTGGAATTAAACGAACCTACATTAATACTACTTTTATAAGAATGTACAACGCCGTCAAAATTCTTAAACAAGATATAAAATTCGGTTTGTGGTTTTATTATTTTATCTTCTCTAAGTTGCAGTGTCCCATTAAAAAAAGGCAAAACAACAGGTTCTCCTATACTATACTTCTTTGTAAAAACACCGGAGGGTGTAGTAACAGAAACAAATTTTTTGGTATCATAACGTTGTCCTCTCCCGCTAGTTCCTTCATAAGCTGTAAAAACTTCAAATTCGGTAGCGTTTAGAAAACGAATTCCAATATACTTATTAAGTATCTGCGGTTTAGAAAGATCTAAATCCACACGAAAGGGCGCCTTTTTGTAAATATCCAATTTTCGATACTTACCTTCTACCAGGTAATCCATATAAAACTGAAGCGAGTCTACTACCTTTTCATTATGGGTTCTCGTTTTTAAAGTGGTAATGGTTTTTCCCATTTTACCGGAAACACCTCCCCAATTAAAAGAGATACTAGTATTGGCTGTAAAAAAAGGGTTTTGATCGTTCTCTACACTAATTAAAGAGTCTAATTTATAAACGTTTTGTTTTCTTACATTTATTAAATACGCTATAATTAATGCTGCACCAATGCATAGCAGCACAAACTTCCATAAATTAATAACTTTAAATAAGAAGCCTTTAAAGTCAAAAGCAACATGATTAGATTCAAAACTTTCTATATCATCAAATTCGTTGTAGGCCATAATTTATATGCGTTGTAATAATAATATAGTAGTAGTTATTACAGACAAAACAGTTGCAAGAGCTCCAATATTTTGTAAAGCATTGGTTCCTGTTCCCCAAGCTTTTTGTCGTAATGGCTTTACATAAATCATATCGTTGGGTTGGATATAATAATACGGAGATTGCATCACATTAATATCTGTTAAATCTAGATGGTGAATTTTTTGCCCTTGTGGATATTGTCTAATAATTAAAACATCTTTCTTATCCCCTGTTACTGGAATATCGCCAGAATTTGCAATAGCCTCAATTATATTTACACGTTCTTGAAACAAGATTTTAGTTCCGGTGCTTCCTATTTCTCCTGTGGTAATGTATTTTAATCCGGTAAGTTTTACCGTTACAAAGATATTGGCGGTTTCTTTAAACTCTTCTGCCAATAGCTTTTTTTCTATCATTTGCTCAATCTCTTCGGTAGTGTATCCTAAAACATTCATTTTACCCAATGTTGGAATCCTAATATTACCATGCAGATCTACAGTAAACCCATCAAAGTAAGACCTTTCTACACCACTTGCATTTAGATCTCCATTTCCTATAGGGTTAAAAATTTGTACATTATCTTGATCTAAGGCTTTTACACGAACGTTTAAGATATCGTTAATTTGTACACGATATGGTTTCTGTTGCTCTACTATAGTTTGTAAAGAATCTATGGAAGTTCCTTTATCTTGAATATATAATGTGTCTTTATGCGGAATACAAGAGCTGACAAACACAGTAATTAGTAGAGAAATCGCAAGAAATAATCTCTTCATTTTTGAATTTTAATGTTTTGTAACAAATATAACTTTTCAAGAGGAATATAAAAACTTATGGAACTTTTTTTGGTTTTTTGTACGTTATTTGTAAAAAACATATAATTTGAATTATCTCAACGTAGAAAATATATCGAAATCGTATGGAGAGCTTACGCTTTTTCAAAACATTTCTTTTAGTATTCACAAAGATCAAAAAGTAGCTTTTGTAGCTAAAAACGGAACCGGAAAAACTTCTATCCTAAACATTCTAGCAAAATTAGATGAACCAGATGCTGGTCAAGTAATTTTTAGAAAAGATATCGTGGTTTCTTTTCTACCGCAAGAACCTATTTTAGACCAAAATCTAACGATTGAAGAAACTATTTTCAGTTCTGATAATGAAATTCTAAAAGTGATTCAAGCTTATGAAAAAGCACTTTTAAATCCGGAAGACGAAGAAGCGTATCAAAAAGCTTTTGAGAACATGGAAATACATAACGCTTGGGATTTTGAAACGCAATACAAACAAATCTTATTCAAGCTAAACTTAGAAGGTTTTGACCAAAAAGTAAGCACGCTTTCTGGCGGACAAAAAAAACGTCTTTCTTTGGCGAATGCCCTAATTAACAAACCCGATTTACTAATTCTAGATGAGCCAACCAATCATTTAGATTTAGAAATGATTGAGTGGTTAGAATCCTTTTTTGCAAAAGAAAACATCACTCTTTTTATGGTAACGCATGATCGCTATTTTTTAGAGCGTGTATGTAATGAAATTATAGAATTAGATCAAGGCGAATTATTCTCTTATAAAGGAAATTACTCCTACTACCTAGAAAAGAAAGAAGAACGCATCAACATAGAAACGGTAGAAACAGGTAAAGCAAAGCAACTGTACAAAAAAGAGTTGACTTGGATGCGTAGACAGCCAAAAGCTAGAACTACCAAATCGAAATCTAGAATAGATGATTTTACCGAAATAAAACACCGAGCGCACCAACGCAGAAATGATCATGAGATGCAGCTAGAGCTAAACATGGAACGCCTTGGAACCAAAATTATCGAGATTCATAAAATATCGAAAGCTTTTAAAGACAAAGTAATATTAGACAAATTTGAATACAACTTCCAAAAAGGGGAACGCATTGGTATTATTGGTAAAAATGGAACTGGAAAATCCACCTTTCTAAATATTCTTACACAAACAGCACAGCCTGATTCTGGGAGAATCGTGATTGGAGAAACGGTGAAATTTGGTTACTATACGCAAAGCGGAATTGATATAAAACCAAACCAAAAAGTTATAGATGTAGTTCGCGAATTTGGGGATTATATTCCATTAAAAAAAGGAAAACAAATAAGTGCACAACAGCTTTTAGAACGTTTTCTTTTCGACAGAAAAAAGCAATACGACTTTGTTGAAAAACTAAGTGGTGGCGAACGAAAAAGACTGTATTTGTGTACGGTTTTAATTCAGAATCCGAATTTCTTAATTCTGGATGAGCCTACTAATGATTTAGATATTGTGACCCTAAATGTATTAGAAAGTTTCTTACTAGATTTTCCTGGTTGCTTGATTGTGGTTTCGCATGACAGGTATTTTATGGATAAAATTGTAGACCATCTTTTTGTTTTTAGAGGAGAAGGTGTTGTAGAAGATTTCCCTGGAAACTATAGTGATTTTAGAACCTACGAAGACAGTCAGCCAGCAATAGCAGAAAGCTCCGACGATAAAAAAGAAAAGAAATCTTGGAAAAAAGAAAGTAACAATAAACTTTCTTACAACGAGCAGAAAGAATATAAGAACATGGAAAGCAAGCTGAAAGCTTTAGAGTTTGACAAAAAGGAATTAGAAGCAAAATTCCTGGACGAAACTTTATCGCAAGATGCTATAGCCGAACTTTCTGATAAATTACAAAATATCATTACAGAAATGGAAACCAAAGAAGCACGTTGGTTTGAACTTATGGAAAAATTAGAAGGGGGGAATTAGTTTACAGTTTGCAGTCTCAGTTTATAGTCGCAGTTTGATGATTTGTCAGTTCGAGTGATCCCGATATTTTTTCGGGATTGTATCGAGAACCAATGCCAAAACCCTTCCGTCTTTGATTTCTTTTACGGAATAGTTGTTAGTTGAAATTGTCATTTCGAGTTTGTCGAGAAATCTTTTTCAACAGAACACGGAACACTAAAACATTTGTCAGTTCGAGTGATCCCGATATTTTTTTCGGGATTGTATCGAGAACCAATGCTAAAACCCTTCCGTATTTGATTTCTTTTACGGAATAGTTGTTAGTTGAAATTGTCATTTCGAGCTTGTCGAGAAATCTTTTTTAACAGATTACGGAACACTAAAACATTTGTCAGTTCGAGTGATCCCGATATTTTTTTCGGGATTGTATCGAGAACCAATGCTAAAACTCTTCCGTCTTTGATTTCTTTTACGAAATAGTTGTTAGTTGAAATTGTCAGTTCGAGCTTGTCGAGAAATCTTTTTTAACTTTTGCCTTTTGTCTTCCCCCTTATTACCTTTGTCTCTTTACCCAAAACCATGCTATACCAAATAAAACAATACTTAAAATTCTTAAAAAAATCTACCAACCAACATGGTATACACTCTCCGTTTGTTTACCAACTAGTAACCTTATGTTTTTACAACAAAACAAAATTTAAAGATTACCATACGCTAAAACAATACAGAGAAAAACTATACCAAAACAATACAACCATTTCTGTAACCGACTTTGGTGCTGGAAGTCGCGTGTTTAGATCCGATCAAAGACCCATTTCAAAAATTGCAAAAACCGCAGGAATCACTAAAAAAAGAGCACGACTACTCTACCGCATTGCAAATTACTTTCCAATTAATAACGCACTAGAACTAGGAACCTCCTTAGGATTAGCAACCACAGCTTTAAGCTTAGGAAATAAAAATGCAAACATACTAACTATAGAAGGTTGCCCAGAAACCGCAAAAATAGCAAAACAACAGTTCGATGCTTTTAACTTGCAAAACATCGATTTAAAAGTGAATGATTTTGAAACGGAATTAGCCAAAATCAAAAACAAAGATTTCGACCTTATTTACATCGACGGAAACCATCAAAAAGAAGCGACTTTAAACTATTTTGAAACTTTACTGGATAATATTCATAATGATTCAGTACTTATTTTTGATGACATTCACTGGTCTCCTTCCATGACAGAAGCTTGGGAAGAAATAAAAAAACACCAAAAAGTCACCGTAACTATAGATACCTTTTTCTGGGGATTCGTATGCTTCCGTAAAGAACAAGAAAAAGAACATTTTACCATTAGAGTGTAACAACTTTTATTAAAATGCGTCTTACCTTTATAGAATATTTTAACTTGTAGCAACAAAAAATAAAAGATGAGCAACGTTATTGAAATTAAAAATATTATTCGTGATTTTAAACTCGGAACAGAAACCGTACATGTTTTAAAAGGAATCGATTTAAATATAGAACGTGGTGATTATGTAGCAATTATGGGACCTTCTGGTTCTGGGAAATCTACATTAATGAATCTTTTAGGTTGCTTAGACACACCAACCTCTGGAAGCTACTTGTTAAACGGTCAAGATGTTAGTAAGATGTCTGACGATCAACTTGCAGATATTCGTAATAAAGAAATTGGCTTTGTATTTCAAACCTTCAACCTATTACCACGAACCACAGCTTTAGATAATGTGGCATTACCAATGGTTTATGCTGGGAAATCGAAATCAGAACGTCATGTGCGTGCTGCCGAAGTTTTAACAGATGTAGGTTTAGCCGACAGAATGGACCATAGACCAAACCAACTTTCTGGTGGACAACGACAACGTGTTGCAGTTGGTAGAGCTTTAGTAAACAACCCTTCCATTATTCTTGCCGATGAGCCAACAGGAAACTTAGACTCTAAAACAGGATTAGAAATCATGGGCTTGTTTGATGAAATCCATAAAGCAGGAAACACCGTGATTATGGTAACCCACGAAGAAGAAATTGCAGCGCATGCACATCGTGTAATTCGTTTAAGAGATGGCGTGGTGGAGAGTGATACTAGAAATAGGTAATTTTGGTTTTAGAATATTATCATTTCGAGCTTGTCGAGAAATCTCTTTCTTATTTGGGCAATTTGTTTTTGGTAAAAAAAACCAAAAACAACCAGGCTTTCCGTTACTAGTTTTGTAAAACCTTTTATGGAAGTTTTACAAAAGCTAACCTCTACAATCCTTATTGCGGGAAAATCCTACAGGTCCTTTTTAAGCTGCCAATATGTAGACTATCCGTTTTTTTAATGCTACATTTTAAAAAGCGCTTCGCCTTTTAGGGCAAACCTTCCGCTTTTTTGTTACAACAAAAAACCACCTTCCTTTAGCTAAAGGAAGGAGCTGAAATCGAATGTCTTTTTATTATTCTAGATGAAACAAGAGCTAATTTTACAATTAGAGTATACTCGCTAGGATTGTCCCCTTGAGGGGACTTTAGGGGTGTTTTAAATACCGAGTAAGCACGCAAGAAATATCCCTTGAGGGTTATTGAAGTGAAAATATATTTTTATTGAAGATACCGAGCAAAGCGCATAGGGGTGTTTAATAACAACCCCAAAACAAACAATCAAACCTAAAATATTATACTTAGCAATAACTAATTGTCCCCTTGAGGGGACTTTAGGGGTGTTAAAGATTCAAAAAACCTCCCTTCTTATTTACATCTATAAAAGTGCTACGCCTTTTACGTCAAACCATCCGCTTTTTTGTTACAACAAAAAACCACCTTCCTTTAGCTAAAGGAAGGAGCTGAAATCGAGATTATTTAGGGTAAAACCACAACCAAAATCCCACAAACCTCTTCTTATTTTAACACTTAACAACACAACTTTTAACGACCATTCTTTTGCCTTCTCCCTTATAACTTTTAACTTGCATACATGAAAGTATACACAAAAACAGGAGATAAAGGTACTACGGCACTTTTTGGAGGTACCAGAGTCGCTAAACACCATATTCGTATTGATAGTTATGGAACCGTAGATGAGCTAAACTCCCATATTGGTTTAATTAGAGATCAAGACATAAATACCAAATACAAAGAAATTCTTATCCATATACAAGACCGTCTTTTTACGGTAGGAGCCGTTTTAGCTACAGATCCAGAAAAAGCAGTGCTTAAAAATGGAAAAGAACGTTTAAACATTCCTAAGATTTCTAACGAAAACATAGAGCTGCTAGAAAAGGAAATGGATACCATGAACGAAGACTTGCCTCAGATGACGCACTTTGTACTTCCTGGTGGTCACCAAACCGTGTCATTCTGTCACATAGCACGCTGTGTTTGCAGACGCGCAGAGCGTTTAGCTTCGGCATTAAACGACATCGAAACGGTAGAACCAACTACTTTAATGTACTTAAACCGATTATCAGACTATCTTTTTGTCTTGGCACGAAAGTTGTCTTATGATTTAAAGGCAGACGAAGTAAAATGGATTCCTGAAAAGCAATAGCATTTTTCATCTGCAATTAGTAACAACTGCAAAATACTTTAATAGCCAGTAGCTTACAGTTAAAATTGACGTTCTTTTAATTTATTGAAAAAATAATTCACTTTTTTCTTGACTATCTAAACTAAAAATTTATTTTTGCAAAAATAAAAACAATTTAGAAATGTATTGGACATTAGAACTAGCATCTTATTTAAGTGATGCACCTTGGCCAGCAACAAAGGACGAACTTATTGATTACGCAATCAGAACAGGAGCACCTTTAGAAGTTGTTGAAAACTTACAAGCAATTGAAGACGAAGGAGACTCTTACGACTCTATTGAAGAAATTTGGCCTGATTATCCAACCGACGAAGATTACCTCTGGAATGAGGACGAGTATTAATATCGAAAAAATTATCAATAAAAAAGTCTCATATCGAGGCTTTTTTTATTGGCTATAACTAAAATAAAATAACAACTTAACGTATCTTTGATATCCTTTTCATTTAGGATTTCAATAAATACACAATAACAATCAAAAACTTTACATCCCATTAAGCTATGTTTAAAGGGATATAAAAAACAAAAACATACCACGCATGAATTTTTTAGATTCTGTACTAAAAATGTTTGTTGGAGACAAGTCTAAGCAAGACGTAAAGTCCATAACGCCTTTAGTAAATAAAATTAAAACCTTTGAAGCAGCTCTAGAAGCCTTATCTCACGATGAACTTAGAGCAAAAACAGATTTCTTTAAAGAAAAAATAGCGGAAGCACGTAAACCACTTCAAACTAAAATAGATGTTCTTTTAGAAGCAGCAGAAAAGGAAGAGGATATTGACAAACGTGAAGACATTTATTTAGAAATAGATACTATAAAAGACGATGTTTATAAAGTAACAGAAGACGTATTAAACGATATTTTACCAGAAGCTTTTGCGGTTGTAAAAGAAACGGCTAAACGTTTTACAAATAACACTTCTATTGCCGTTACTGCAAATGAGTTTGACAGAGTAATCTCTGGAGAACATGATTATGTAACACTAGAAGGAGATCAAGCCATTTGGGCAAACTCATGGGATGCTGCTGGAAAAGCGATTACTTGGGACATGATTCATTATGATGTACAATTAATTGGTGGTATTGCAATGCACCAAGGTAAAATTGCCGAAATGCATACTGGAGAAGGTAAAACATTAGTAGCAACACTTCCTGTGTATCTTAATGCCTTAGCTGGTCGTGGTGTGCACTTAGTAACCGTAAATGATTACCTAGCAAAAAGGGATAGCGCATGGATGGCTCCAATTTTTGAGTTTCATGGTTTAAGTGTAGATTGTGTAGATTACCACAAACCAAACTCTGCAGCTAGAAAAAAAGCATATAATGCAGATATTACTTATGGTACCAACAACGAATTTGGTTTTGATTACCTACGTGATAATATGGCACATAATCCTGACGATTTAGTGCAACGTCCACATCACTATGCTATAGTCGATGAGGTGGATTCGGTTTTAGTCGATGATGCAAGAACACCATTAATTATTTCTGGTCCAATACCAAAAGGAGATCAACATGAGTTTGATGCCTTAAAACCAAAAGTAGAAGATATTGTTTCGGTACAACGTAAATACTTAACAGGTGTTTTAGCCGAAGCAAAAAAACTAATCGCTGCTGGCGATGAAAAAGAAGGTGGTTTTCAATTACTTCGTGCCTATAGAGGTATTCCTAAAAACAAAGCCTTAATTAAGTTTTTAAGTGAAGAAGGTGTTAAACAACTACTTCAAAAAACAGAAAACTATTACATGCAAGACAACAACCGCGAAATGCCAAAGGTAGATGCTGAGTTGTACTATGTAATTGAAGAAAAAAACAATCAAATAGAACTTTCAGATAAAGGTATTGAATACATCTCTGGAAAAGATAATCCGGACTTTTTCGTGATGCCAGAAATTGGTATTGAAATTGCTAAAATTGAAGCAAAAGGATTAAGTAAAGAGGAAGAGGCAGAAGAAAAAGAAGATTTATTCAGAGACTTCGGAATCAAATCGGAACGTATACACACATTGAACCAATTACTAAAAGCATATGCTCTTTTTGAAAAAGACAACCAATATGTGGTAATGGATAATAAAGTAATGATTGTAGACGAGCAAACAGGTCGTATTATGGATGGTCGTCGTTATTCTGACGGTTTACACCAAGCAATCGAAGCTAAAGAAAATGTGAAAATTGAAGATGCTACGCAAACTTTTGCAACGGTAACCCTTCAAAACTACTTTAGAATGTACAGAAAGCTTTCTGGTATGACAGGTACTGCGGTAACAGAAGCTGGTGAGTTTTGGGAAATTTACAAATTAGATGTTGTAGAAATTCCGACAAACAAACCAATTGCCCGTGATGACAGACAAGATTTAGTATTTAAAACAAAACGTGAAAAATACAATGCGGTTATTGATGAAGTAACCAAACTTTCACAAGCAGGAAGACCTGTTTTAATTGGTACAACCAATGTAGAGATCTCAGAACTTTTAGGAAAAATGCTTTCTATTCGTAAAGTGCCTCACAATGTATTAAATGCAAAACAACATAAAAAAGAAGCAGAAATAGTAGACGAAGCTGGTAGATCTGGACAAGTAACTATTGCAACCAATATGGCTGGTCGTGGTACCGATATTAAATTATCTGACGAAGTAAAAGCAGCAGGTGGTTTAGCAATTATTGGTACAGAACGTCATGATTCTCGTCGTGTAGACAGACAATTACGTGGTCGTGCTGGTCGTCAAGGAGATGTTGGTAGCTCACAGTTCTATGTTTCGTTAGAAGATAATTTAATGCGTCTTTTTGGTAGTGAACGTATTGCCAAAATGATGGATAGAATGGGATTAGAAGAAGGCGAAGTGATTCAGCATTCTATGATTTCTAAATCTATTGAAAGAGCACAGAAAAAAGTAGAAGAAAACAATTTTGGTGTACGTAAGCGTTTACTAGAATATGATGATGTCATGAACTCGCAACGTGAAGTAGTTTACAAACGAAGATATCATGCTTTGTTTGGAGAACGTCTTCGTGTAGATATAGCCAATATGGTTTATGATACCGCGGAAAACATTACAGAAACAAATAAAGGAGCTTCCGATTTTAAGAATTTCGAATTTGAATTGATTCGTTATTTCTCTATGAGTTCTCCTATCACTGAAGCTGAATTTGTAAAGCTTCCTGTTCTAGATATTGCACAACGTGTATATAAAGCTGCTTTTGATCATTACAGAGCAAAAATGGACCGTAATGCAGAAATAGCATTCCCTATTATTGCAAATGTATACGAAACACAACGTGATAAATTTAAAAGAATAGTAGTACCATTTACAGATGGTGTAAAATCTTTACAAGTTGTTACAGATCTTGAAAAAGCGTATGAAACAAAAGGAAAACAACTAATAACCGATTTTGAAAAAAACATCACACTAGCGATTATTGATGATGCTTGGAAAACGCATTTACGTAAAATGGATGAGTTAAAACAATCGGTGCAGTTAGCAGTTCATGAGCAAAAAGATCCTTTATTAATTTATAAATTTGAAGCTTTTGAGTTGTTTAAAACAACCATAGATCAAGTAAATAAAGATGTAATTTCTTTCTTATTTAAAGGAGAATTGCCAACGCAAGAATCTAATATTCAAGAAGCAAAAGAAACGCGTACAAAGGAAAACTTACAAACGCAAAAAGAAGAAATTCCAAACATGGACGAACGTTCTGCACAAAGTAGAGCTGCTGGGAATACACAACGTCAACCAGAAGTAGTAGAAACTATTGTACGCGACAAACCAAAAGTTGGACGTAACGACAGAGTTACTATTAAGCACGTTATGAGTGGGGAAAATAAAACCGTAAAATACAAACAAGCAGAACCTTTAATAGCAAAAGGGGAATGGGTTTTAATTGATGAATAAAAAATCATTTAAAATATAGAAACCAAATAAATAGTTATTACTAGTCTATCTATAGACTTTGTAGAAATAAAAAAATCCTGATGTTAACCTATCAGGATTTTTTTTATTAATAAGTGAGCGTTTTAATGAATCATACTATATCTAAAGTTTAGTATATCAATAACCAACGCTATAACATCTATAAATTTATAACTATTTAACCCATGAAAAATTTATTATTGATTGTTGCATTTATTCTAAGTATAAATGTATCTGCACAAATCACCTTAAATAATCCAGCTCCGAATACGATTTCTCTAAATGAAAACAACGTTTTATTTAATCTAGACTATCTGAATTTTTATATTAAAACAGATGATTATAAAATGGAACCATTTAAAGTAAAAACGTTAAAACAAGAGTACGCTACCGTACTGTTACAAGATTCCAATTTAAAACCTTATGAAAAAAGTATCCCGCTTTACACGATTAAGATTATTGGTACTTATAAAAGTAACGGACTAAAAAATGTTTATTTTAATTTTAAGTTTACAAAACTAGAGGCTTTTTTAGCAACTATTTCTTTATTAGAAAACTATGATAGAAAAGGGAAACTTATTTTATCTCGAGCTCCTGCAGACAATCAAGATGCTGTAAATTCCGCAGTTGGACAAATCACAAACCCGACACTCCCAGGGAATCAAAGCCCTCCTCCTGTATTTCCAATTAAAAATGATATAGTAGAATATATACACAAATAGAAAAACAGCTATAAGGATTAAACAATCTATTTTTTAAAATCAATATTATGAAAATCAACATTCTTTATTACGCGCTTTTTGCTCTATGTATTTCTTCTTTTGCAAGTGCGCAAGAGCAACTGATTAAAACAACAACGATTCAAAAAATTGGTGCTACAGAATTAAAAGTTAGCACCCAACAACCAACAAAGCTGCAATGGCATTCAGAGAAAAACATAGAAAAGTATAAACAACAATGGAAACAAAATGTTAATGGTAAAACAGAAATAGCCTTTAATAAAGATGTTATTATAAATAATATAAATATTAAAGCTGGAAAATATTTACTGCTCATTTTTCCTGGTAACGATTGGAAACCTGCAAACGATTCTTTGTATGTCTTTCCGGGTAATGATTGGAAGCCAAAAGACACTATAGCCAACTTCCCGGGCAATGATTGGCAACCAACAAACGATGTTATAAATGTTTTTCCAGGTAATGATTGGAATCCTAAAAATTCTTTAGTAAAATTTCCTGGTAACGATTGGAAGCCAAAAAAATCCAAATTAAGATTCCCTGGTAATGATTGGAAACCTGTCAATACATTAATGTCATCTTTTCCTGGTAACGACTGGCTTGTTGTATTTTATAAAAACACAGGCAGCACAAGTAAAAAATTGGATAAAAGTTTAATTGTAGGCGAAGTAACTGTAGCATCCAAAAAACGATTAACACCAGCGATTAATCTATCTGCAAACTTTATTTATTTAAATACAAACAGTGTGCAATTAGAGATTTCTTGGAAAAAAACCATGCTTTCCATTCCCATAAATATGAAATAATTTTTGTTTGCACCTCTGTTCTTTCTGGTCAAAAACTAATATACCGCAATTTTTTAACAATATTTTTTTTGTATCTTTAAAAAACCAAACCAAAAATTGAAGATATGAGAAACGCATTTGCTATTGCTGTTGGTCTAGTTGTTTCTGGGCTAGTAATCTTTTTATTATACATTTTAGGCCCTCAATTTTTCACCTTTCCCCCAGGAGCAAATCCTATGGATCCAGATTCCATAAAACAAAACATGCATTTAATACCTACTGGAGCAATGATTTTAGTTATTGTAGCTCACTTTTTTGGTATTATAGGTGGTATGATAGCTTCAACAGCAGTTTCAGAAACTTCTCTAGTTCCCGCATATATTGTTGCAGGAATAATCATTTTAGGATCTATTGGTGGCTCTTTTGCAATGTCACATCCAGCATGGTCTGTAATTTCAGGAATAATTGCTGTAATTGCTGCTTTTTTTGTTGGTAGAATAGCCGCAATTAAGAAAATGAATGAAGAATAAATTTTTCATTTAATAATTCTTTTTTTTCACGCAAACAAAACAACCGATTTTCTTCCGTTTCAACGAATATACTTCGCTTTATAGGGTAGTTTATTCAATATTTCTTAAATTTAAATCGTTGTTAAACAGCAACAAATACTCCTACATTTTTTTCGATTAATAGCACTTAATAAAAAACGAAAAAAAATTATGAAGCTTTACTTTGCATTAAAGCGAAATTTTGTGCTATTTATCTTAATTTCTGCATTTCATTTTTCACCAAATATATTTGCGCAAACTATTAGTTTTGGCGCATCTGGCTTGGTTGGAGAAACGGTTCTTAACCCTACTTCTTTAGAATTTGGTCCAGACAACCGATTATATGTTGCACAACAAGATGGTAAAATTTGGGCATACACTATAAATAGAGATGCTGCTACATCTGGAAATGGAACCTACTCCATATCAACTACAGAACAGATTACTGCTATTCAAACTGGAATTGTTAATCATGATGATTCTGGTATTGCGAATACGACACAACAGCGTTTAATTACTGGGATAGCTACTGCAGGAACTTCTACAAATCCAATTCTTTATGTAACCTCATCTGACTACCTATTTGGTGGTGGAGGTGCTGGAAGCGATACCAACTTAGACACGAATTCTAGTATTTTATCTAAATTAGAATGGAATGGTTCTACTTGGAATAAAGTCGATTTAATTAGAGGCTTACCTCGTTGTGAAGAAAACCATGCCATAAACGGCATGGATATTTTTGAACGCTCTGGAAGCACTTATCTTTTAATTGTGCAAGGCGGTAACACGAATAAAGGGGCACCAAGTAATAATTTTGCTGGTACTCCAGAATATTTTTTATCTGGTTCTATGTTAATAGTCAATCTTTCGCAACTAGACCAAATGCCTGTATATACAGATCCTAGAAACAATACGGATTACGTTTATGATTTACCCACTTTAAATGACCCAACAAGATTAGATATCGATAAAACACATGCCGAATTTCCGTATCCAGTTGGACACCCTTTAAGAGATGCAACCATTGATATCAACGATCCTTTTGGAGGGCATAATAGTTTAAATCAGGCTTTTCCTGAAGCAGGAGGTCCAATTCAACTATTTGCTCCTGGTTTTAGAAATGCCTACGATGTTGTTATTACAGAAAACGGAAGAATTTATACTTCAGATAATGGACCAAATTCCCTTTGGGGAGGTGTTCCTAAAATTTACGATAATGCAACAAATACATTATTAGGAGATGAAAGTACAGTAACCTACGATCCATTAAATCATTATATAACGAATGAAATGAATGAGTCTGGAAGTAGTTTGATTGGTGATCCTTTACATTTTGTTGGGACAGTTAATGATGCCAATAAAACCTATTATGGCGGACACCCAATTCCTATAAATGCATTTCCTTCTAGAGCGAATATCATAGCATACCAAAATATAAATGGTTCCTGGGTAGCAACAAGCACTAATGACTTACAAACGCTTATAGCAGGTACTTCAGGATATTTCAATCCTTCTTTTACTATTGCAGATTTCCCCGATGATCCTCGTTTAGCAGAATACCTAGTCGATGAACCTGTAGGTAGTTCAAAAATTAACATTCTAGATTTTCGCCCTTCTTCTACTAATGGAATAACGGAATATACTGCTAGTAATTTTGGTGGCATCATGCAAGGTAATATACTAACAGCTTCCTTTAATGGTGACATTAATAGATATGTGTTAAATGCTGCTGGAGATAGTGTTTTAGAGCACGAAGTTGTATTTAGTGGTTTTGGCGCTTTACCTTTAGATGTTACAGCACAAGGAGATACAGATATATTTCCGGGTACCGTTTGGGCAGCAACCTACGGTGCAAATAACATTACTGTTTTTGAACCGTCCGATTTAGATTGCACACAACCTGGAGAGCCAGGTTATGATGCGCTTGCAGATAACGATGGAGATGGATTTTCTAATCAGGATGAATTAGATAACGGCACTAATATTTGCTCACAAGGAAGCAAACCAAATGATAATGATGGGGATTTTATTTCCGATTTAAATGACACAGATGATGACAACGATGGCGTATTAGATGTTAATGATGTATTTGCTTTGGATGCAAATAATGGTTTAACCACCAATCTCCCTGTAGATTTACCTTTTTGGAATAATGACCCAGGAACTGGTTTATTTGGTTTAGGTTTTACTGGCTTAATGCTAGATCCTTCTGGAACTACAGATTATTTAACACAATTTGTAGAAGAGAATTTATCTTTTGGTGGTGCTGCTGGAAAAGCCACTGTAGATCTAACTACTGGAGGTGATACCGTAACAAACGACCAAAAAAATGGGTTTCAATTTGGTGTTAATGTAGATACCAATTCTAATCCGTTTACCATTCATTCTAAAATAGAGTCTCCTTTTTTCGGGATTAGCGGTTCGCAAACAGCTCCTATAGATCATCAATCTTATGGTATAAGTTTTGGTAATGGCGATCAAGACAACTACCTGAAGCTTGTTTTAATGAATGGCGTTAGTAATAGTGATTCTGAAAATGGCTTACAAGTATTATTAGAAGACAATGGTGTTATTACCTCGAACAATAGTTATGATATTCCCGGAATATTAAATGCAGGTTCTGTAGGTTTGTACTTTAGTATAAATCCTTCCGCAAATACAGCACAACCATTTTATTCCATAGATGACGGACAAACACTAGTGGTGTTAGGCAGCCCTATTAGCTTGCCATTAAACTTTTTAGATGCCACAGACAATCAAGGTTTAGCTATTGGTATGGTTTCCACAGCTAAAGATGCATCTGGGAATGATTCCAATCCTTTTACGGCTACTTGGGATTATTTTGAAGTGTATGAAAACCAAAACGGCATATTAACTTCCAATCCAAATCCTTTAGATTTTGGCTTAACCCCTACTACCAATTCATTAAGAACAAAACATATAACCGTAAATAATGAGGGAGGACCAACAGATGATGCTATTACCATAACTGCACTAAATTTTTCTGGCACAGACGCTGCTATGTTTTCAAGTAATATATCCTTACCATTAACCATTAATGCAGGAACCAGTGAAGAAATTCCTATTCACTTTATTTCGAATACTATTTTAGGAGGAAAGAGCGCTTCTGTAGAAATTGTACATTCAGGAAACAACCCTTCTATTCCAATAAATTTAACAGGAGAAATCACAGATGCATTTTCACCAATAGTTAGAATAAATGCTGGAGGCCCTTTAGTAGCCGCAAATGATTCTGGTCCAGATTGGGAATTTAATGAACTTAATGGAACTTATACAGGCGTATCCTATTCTGTTTCTTCTGGATCTAGATATGTACTTTCTACTTTAGATTACTCCTTAAAAGATGCATCCATTCCTAACTATATAGACCAAACTACTTATGAAACCGTTATGAATTCACAACGGAGTATTAGTGCTTCTTCTATTCCTATGATATTTTCTATTCCGGTACCCAATGGCGATTATATTGTGAATTTTTATGTCGCAAACCTATATAATGGAACATCGGAACCTGGAGAACGATTATATAGTGTAGATATAGAAAACCAAAGATTTTTAGAAAACTTTGACCCTTCTGAAACTTATGGTAATAGAGTTGCAGGATTGATTCAGCAAAACGTACTTGTATTAGATGGAATTTTAGAAATTGAATTTTTTAGAATCTTAGAAAATCCAATGGTAAATGCTATTGAAATTCTTGCCTTACAAGCTTCGGATATCAGTATCGATCCTATTGCAGATATTACCAATTGTGCTTTAGAAATTTCAGATTTTTCTGCTATTGCTAATGGCGGAAGCGCTTCTGAAAACTTCACCTATTCCATTATCGGACAACCAAGTGGATTACAAATTGAACCAACTAATGGGCTAATTTTTGGCACTATAGATGCTAGTGCTACAACTGGAGGATTAAATAGCGATGGTATACATCAAGTAACTGTTACGGTTTCTAAACTTGGTAGTAGCGATGCTACAGAAACATTTATTTGGACCGTTCTTGAAGATACCGAACCTCCTGTGATTACTTGTCCGTTAGACATTATACAAACTGCGGACACCGCTTCTTGTAATGCGCTTGTAACCATAATAGAGCCAACTGCAACAGATAATTGCACCACTACTATAACTTATAATGGTGTACGAAATGACACTTTATTATTAACAGACCCTTATCCCGTTGGGGATACTATTATTACATGGACTGCAACAGATGCAGCTAGTAATAATTCGATTACTTGTGATCAAACCATAACGATTACAGACAACGAATCACCTGTAATTACTTGTCCTTCAGATATTTCACAAACTGCGGATGCAGCTGCTTGTGATGCTTTAATTACAATCATCAATCCAACTGCGACAGATAATTGCACAGGAACGATTACTTATAATGGTGTACGAAATGATGCCTTATTATTAACAGATCCATATCCTGTTGGGGATACTATTATTACTTGGATAGCAACAGATGCCGCTAGTAATGATTCCATTACTTGTGATCAAACAATAACAATTACGGATGATGAATTACCTGTTATTACTTGTCCTACAGACATTTCACAAACTGCGGATGCAGCTGTCTGTGATGCTTTAGTTACAATTATAGAGCCAACTGCAACAGATAATTGCACCACTACTATTACTTATAATGGTGTACGAAATGACGCTTTATTATTAACAGACCCTTATCCCGTTGGGGATACTATTATTACATGGACTGCAACAGATGCAGCTAGTAATGATTCGACTACTTGTGATCAAACCATAACGATTACAGACGACGAATTACCTGTAATTACTTGTCCGTTAGATATTACACAAATTGCGGATACCGCTTCTTGTGATGCTTTGGTTACCATCATAGAACCAACTGCAACAGATAATTGCACCACTACTATAACTTATAATGGTGTACGAAATGACACTTTATTATTAACAGACCCTTATCCCGTTGGGGATACTATTATTACATGGACTGCAACAGATGCAGCTAGTAATAATTCGATTACTTGTGATCAAACCATAACGATTACAGACGACGAATTACCTGTTATTACTTGTCCGTTAGATATTACACAAATTGCGGATACCGCTTCTTGTGATGCTTTGGTTACCATCATAGAACCAACTGCAACAGATAATTGCATTGGAACTATTACATATACTGGCGTACGAAATGATGCCTTATTATTAACAGATCCTTATCCTGTTGGTGATACTATTATTACGTGGACTGCAACAGACACTGCAGAAAATGATTCTATTTCTTGTAATCAAACAATAACGATTTATGAAGATGAATTACCTGTGATTACTTGTCCTTTAGATATTACACAAACTGCGGATACCGCTTCTTGTGACGCTATAGTTACTATTACAGAACCAACTGCAACAGATAATTGTTTGGGTACAATTACATATACTGGCGTACGAAATGATGCATTACTATTAACAGATCCTTACCCTGTTGGTGATACTATTATTACATGGACTGCAACAGATGCTTCCAGTAATGATTCTATTTCTTGTAATCAAACCATAACGATTACAGACGACGAATTACCTGTAATTACTTGTCCTTCAAATATAGAAGAACTTGTCGCTGAAGGTGTCACTCAAGCAACGATACCTATTGCAGAACCAACAGCAACAGACAATTGCCCAAGCACCTTTACCTATAATGGAATAAGAAATGATGCCTTACTATTAACAGATCCTTATCCTTTAGGGGAAACAACCATAACATGGACGGCAACAGATGCTGCAGGAAATGACTCACTAACTTGTGTGCAAACAATAACGGTTACTTCTACCTATAGTTTAAACTTAAATGTTTCTTTACAGGGTAAAACAGATCATTCTGGTACCTATTCGGTTATTATATATAACGTTAATGATTTAGTAACTCCTGCTTACAGCTTAAGCGAAACAGCAGATGCTTTTGGAAATATAATACTAAGCACAGAAATTCTTCCAGGAAATTATAAAGTATTAGTAAAACATCCTATGTATTTACAACGCCTTTTAAATGTTTCTTTAATAAGTAATCAAACAGAAACTGTAAGCCAATTATTAGCTGGAGATATTAATAATGATAACACTATCAATTATTTAGACTATGGGATTCTATCTGGCACATACGGTTTAAATTCCATTCAGATGGGATATGACAGCCGTGCAGATTTTGATGAAAATTTAAGCGTCAACTTTTTAGACTATGGAATATTATCTGGAAACTATGGGTTGTCTAGCGAAACACAAAACGATTAAAAAATAGAAATTATGAAAACATTAAAATCAATTCAGATAAAAATGTTCTTATTACTAACTTTGGTTAGTAGTATCCATCTTACTGCACAAACAGTAGATGTAGTAGCTAATGTAGATGTAGTTCCTCCAGTAACGGTAGGACAAACTTTTACATACACTTTGCAGGCAGTTGCAGGAACAACACCATACAGAGTGGTACAAGTATATTTAAATTACAATAATTCTGCCATTCAATTAAACAGTTTAACTCCAGATAATACGGATTTAAATGAAATACAAAATATCACCTCAGAATCTGGGGTGATACGATATTCTGCTGGTTCTTTATCCAATGACGTAACTGGAACAACAACCGTTTTTACTGCTGTTTTTGAGGTTGTAGCAGCCACAGAAAACATATTGATTACGCATGACTTAGCATCCAATGGAAACCCTAATGGAACTGGTGTAGGAAATAGTAGTGGTATCGATATAATAGGGTCTGCAAACAATATTATATTAGCAACACTTACTACCGAAGAAAACAACTTTAGTGAAAGCTTTTCAGTATTTCCAAATCCCGTAAGTGATGTGCTTTATATCAAAACAAATACTGCTTCAGAAATTAAAAACATAAGCATTCACAGTATCGATGGTAAACGTATTCAACAAATAGAAGATATACATACTATTTCAAACCAAATAGCTATTCCTGTGCAACATCTAGAAGAAGCGTTATACTTTATAACCATTACATCTATAGAAAATGAAGTCGCCAATTTTAAAATACTAATTAATCAATAACCAAGCTTTAGTAACGTGTTAGGGTCTGGACAGTTTTTTATAAACTTGTTCAGATTTTTTTTGCTACATACTCCAGGATAATCACCAATATAATCTTCCATATTTCTTATAATTTGAAAGTGTAGATGTGGCGCATAATCGCCATTAACTGTTGCATCTCCTAAAGTTGCAATACATGCTCCCGCTTTTAAAAGTTGACCTACTTTTATAGATTGTATAGATGCCACACTTAAATGACCATAAAGGGTATAAAAAACTTGATCTTTAATACTATGCTTTAAAATTATAGTTGGTCCATAATCCCCAAAATTAGGATTGTTTTTAAAACTATGAACGGTTGCATCCAAAGGTGTGTATATTTTTGTTCCTGCCGCAATCCATAAATCGATGCCTAAATGAATGTTTCGTTCTTCCTCTATATTTTGGGACTTAAAATAAGTACTTCGTTTGTAAATATTTCGCTTTTCAGCATAACCACCAAAAGCAACTTTTTTATTATGCTTTTTTAAATAGTGTTGTATAAAACCTTGCCAATCTTGCGAAGAAGAAACATTAAACGTATTTAAATCGGAATTGTTTTCCGATAAATCTATTGAAATATAATCTGAATTTGGAATAGTAGCATCTAATACACGAAGCGGTTTTTTGTGGATGCTTTTTAAGAATAAGAAGAAATCTTCAGAATGCATTGAATCTACTTTCTTTCAAAAGTAAACATAAATGCATGAAGTTTAAAAAGAGATAATTGGTTCTTTTGGATGTATTTCAGAATTGGAAACACATTCCGTTTGACAAATACTAAAGGTGTATAGATGTTTACTTTTCAACTACTACATTGCTATATTTTGCATTAATAACGATGGTTTTATTACTGTCACTATTTATGGTTTTACTAGAAGTACTTTCGTTATTATATAAAGATTTTGTGCCTTTATAAAATAAGTTATAATCTCCTTGAGGCAGTTTCACATTGGCTTCGCTGTTTTCTAAAACCAGATTAATATTTTTAAAATCATTAGAAATATTACCGATAACTAAATCACCAAAACTACCATCTATAATGGCATTGCTTAAAATATTTTTAAGCATAACATTGGAAGAATTTGCACTTAAAACCAAACTAGTAGCAGCAGTTATTCGTGCTTGATCTACATAGTTAAGATTTAATTCGCCAGCATTCCAATTTGTAATTTTAACAGGAGAATACGAAACATTGATGGAAGTCTGGCTTCCATCAATGGTATTTGCTGTTAAACTAGAATGCGAAATATCTGCTTTTAAATTGTGTATTACCGACGCTAAATTAAGTTCACCATGCCTTACATTCAATTTAAGTTTTGCTTTTTTAGGCATTTTAATTTTTATGGTCTTCTTTACTTTTAAGTTCGATTTTTTAGAACTAGAAAATAAATCTTCATGCGTCTCATCTTTCTTATCTCCTTCTTCTCCAAAAGATCTTTCAATAGATGCTTCAATACGTTTCCCTAGAGCTTCTCCCCAAGCTTCCATATTTTCTTCAAAATCGCTTTCTTCAATTGCTTTTTCTAAATTTTGCCCCCAAGCTTCCATCTTTTTTTCAAAATTCTTTCCAAATTCTTCTCCCCATTCTTCCATGTTTTTTTCAAATTCACTTCCAAACTGTTCTCCAAATTTTTCGCCCCAAGCTTCCATTTTCTTTTCGTATTCTTTCCAATCTTTATCATCAAAGTTTTTAGCCCAGTTTTCCATCTTATCAGAATACTCCTTACCATATTTATCTTCGTATTCCTTGCTCCATTTTTCTAGATAATCTTCCCCTTCTTCTTGGTATTTTTCATAGTCGAAATTAAAGTTATTCATTCCATCTGGTAAATCAGGAAGGTTTGGCATTTTCGGCATATTATTTATCTGTAAAGACTCCATTAAACCTTCTACCAATGGCATTACTGGTAAATCGGCCAGTTTAAACTCTAGTTCTTTAAGGGCATCTATGGAGTTTTCATCAAAAAGCGCAATCCCTTCGTTAGACCAAGAGTTAGAAACTCCTTCTGTTTCAATGGTAACTGATTTTTTAGAACCATCTACTTTTACTTGCCAAGCATTATAGGCTTTTTGCAATTCTTCTTTAGATAGTATATCACTTTCTATGTATGCTTCAATTTCAATAACATCTTTGTTCCAAGTTTCAATTTCAATATTGGTATGACTTGTATTTAAATGTATTATTGCGTCTTTATCTACGTTGATCGATTGTGATATTTTCTCTAGTTTTTGTTGTGCCATAGTACTTATAGCGACAAAAAGGGTCAGGATTGTTATTCTTAAATTTTTACTCACGTTATTCTTATGGTATAAGTGTTCGTGAAAATTCTTTGATTTTTTCATTTTTGTATATCTTTTTAAATTACATCTGGATTGGTATCCAACGTACTTAATGTTTTTAATTGTTCTTTTAATCGGTGTAATAAGTTTAATCTAAATTTCAAATTATCGATAAGTGCATTAATGGTTTGCTCGTCAGGACCATTTTTTGTTAACTCTACAGATAGCTTACTGTATTCCTTTTTTAAATCTTCTAAACGTTGTACATAACCATCAAACATTTCTTTGTTTTCTGGTGTTAATTTCACTTTAGATAGTTCTAGATTAATATTAGCTAAATAATAATCTTCTACCTTTTTTAAATCTGGAGACACATCTCCTAAGCTTTTAGTAGCAACAACTGTTGTATTATTATCTACAGGTAAAACTGGATTATTAAAATACTTAAAGCCTCCATAACCTAAACCAACAAACAATACAATACTTGCAGCAATTTGTAACCAATTAAATTTAGGTTTTTGCTGTTCTGGCATTGCCTTGTTAAGTTTATCAAGAAATCTAGCTTCGTGATTTTCTGGCATATTTTTATTTTGCTCTTGCAAATCTTGCTTTAATAAGTCTCTAATATCTTGTGCCATCTTTTCTGTGTTTTAATAATTCTTGCAATTTTTGTTTTCCTCTAGATAATTGGGTTCTAGATGCAACTTGCGATATGTTCAAAATCTCTGAGATTTCTTGATGATCATAACCTTCTAATAAAAAAAGCGTAATCACATATTTGTATTTTTCAGGTAACGTATCTATCGCATTTTTAACTTCTGTCACCGTTGTTGTGTCATCTACTAACCATTTGTCATCATTGGCAGTATCTATTACTTTTAAGTGCACTTCTTCTAATGCAACTACTTGTTGCTTTTTAGATTTTAAATAATCGATACTTTTATTAACAACAATTCGTTTTAACCAAGCACCAAAAGTAACTTCCGCTTTGTATTGATGTAGTTTTGCAAATGCCTTAATAAAAGCCTCCTGCACTACATCTTCTGCTTCTGCTGCATCCTTTACAAATCGATTAGCAACTATATACATACCATTGCAATACTGGTTGTACAACTGCATTTGTGCTAGTCGGTTGTTCTGTTTGCATTTTTCAATAATTTCTGTTTGAAACACGCTTTTTAGTTTTGGTTTTTGGTTTGTTCTCCTTAAAGACGATTAAAAAATGATTGTGTTGCAAAAAAGGTAATCTTTTTTTAATAATTGGTAAGAAATTTGCATTAGCTTTTTAAAGATGCTTACTTTAAAGTATCTTTACATTCTTAATTTATATTAAAAAATTTGTAAAAATGAATACCTTTTTAAAATGGGTTATCGGCGTGTTAGTAGTTGCTGTAGTGGCAGTTTCTATATATTCTTATAAAAACGATGGTTTATTTAGTAGTAGATTAAGTCCGGAAAAAACGGTGACTTTTCAAGTAGATGATATTAAGCTACAAGTTTTTTATAATAGACCCTCTAAAAGAGATCGCGAAGTTTTTGGCGCACTTGTTCCTTATAATCAAGTTTGGCGAACTGGAGCTAATGAAGCTACCACTTTTGAAACCAATAAACCATTAAAAATAGGTAAAGATTCCCTTCCTGCTGGAAAATATACAGTTTGGACCATACCCCATGACTCCACTTGGAATGTCATGTTTAACTCGAAACAATATTCTTGGGGCGTAGATATGGAAATGAAACCTATGCGTGTTCCCGAATTTGATGTGGTTAATATTAGTGTTCCCGTAAAAAAAATAGATACAACTGTGGAGCAGTTTACTATTGGTTTTGATAATTCTACAGACAATTTATCTTTAACAATGGCTTGGGATGACACCATGGTTGTGGTGCCGCTGAAATAAATAATCCCTCCCAATTACCCGTTGTTGATTAACATTAAAAAACCATTTGCAAGAAAAACATAAATTCACCCAACCTATAATTAACTCCATGAAAACACTTCTAAAAGGAGATGTTCATTTTGTTGAAAATTATAATAGTTGGGTTATTCATGTATCTGTAAAATGGAATAGAAGGATCACAACAATAACTATAAACGCTAGAAAAACAGATTTAAAATCTAATTTCCTTTCCTGTACGCTTAGTAAATCACAATTTTTCACTTTCATCTCCAGATCTGAAACGTATAATTTTAGAGGTGAAAAAAGTAACTTTTCGGAATTGCTTCTTGAAAATGTAGAAACACAATGTTTAATGGATAGTAAAAATCCAAGCATAAAATTAGATGGGAAAAGCTTCATTTTTAAAGGAGGTATTCGAAAAAAAGATTTCGAAAGTTTATCTAATATTTTTAAATTATTTGAAACACTCATGGATGAATTAGATTCTTTAAATCATACTAGTGATTCATAATCATTTCAATAATTAATTATACATTTATACAATGCTGTTGTAATAACTAAAGTTTTATCCATGAAAAAACTGCTAAAAATAAGCCTATTCCTTATCGGTTTATTGTTTCTTTCTTACCTATACCTTATTCAAGATTTTAAAAGAACAGCTCCTACCCTTTATACCAATGGTAACATTATAACATTAAACCAACAGCAACCTTTTGCGGAAGCAATGTTTATTAAAGATGGAAAAATAGTAGAAATTGGTACTGCCAAGCAACTTGAAAAACACATCTCAAAGAGCGAATCTATTGTAGATTTAAAAGGAGCTACTGTATTACCAGGATTTATTGATCCGCATACCCACTTTTCTATAAGTATGTTTTTATCTGAAATGCACGATTTATCCGGATTTAAACACCATTCTAACAACGAGGTTTGGAAGGATTTTGAAAGCATCGTAAAAAAAACAAATAAAGGAGAGTGGATAATCTGTAAAGGAATTGATCCAATATTAATATCCGATTTAATTCCTCCATCTATAACATACTTAGATAGCATTGCTCCAGAAAATCCTGTTCTCTTTTTTAGTCAGAGTTTACATAACTATTGGGCAAACACTAAGGCTTTTGAACTTGTAGGCATCCACAAAAACACACCTAATCCAACAAATCATAGTTATTATGGTAAAGATAAAAAAGGCAACCTTAATGGTTTAATAGTAGAACAACAAGCGGTTAAACCGTTTTTCGACATCCTAAAGAAAGAAGTTTTAACACCAAAAAGACTTTCAAAAGCAGCTTCTAAAGTAATGTCTGACTATGCCAAAAACGGAAACACAACTATTGTATCTGCAGGAATTACTATTTCGGATAAAAAACCACTTTTATTATTTAATCATTTATCCAATAACAAACCGGAATTAATTGGGAGTTTATTAGACAAGATTGGCATTCTTCCTAAAAGAAAACAAAGACCTAGACATTTTATGTACCTACGACATGACATGGCACATTTGTTACCAAAACAGATAAAAGAGAGAAATGATTTTTATGATATTATAGGAATTAAACATTGGTATGATGGCTCGCCATACATTGGTTCTATGTACCTAAGTGAACCTTATCTAAACACTGAACTCACAAATACCAAATTACATATTCCTCTTAATAGTAAAGGGAAAGCCTTGATTAAAAAGGATAGTTTAAAAAACTTTATTAGAAAACAGCATTCCAAAGGATGGCAAATTGCAATGCATACCCAAGGAGATGCGGCTATAAATGAAGTGATGGATGCTTTTGAAGAACTGGAAAACGAACTGGATTTCTCAACATCAAGACATCGATTAGAACACTGTTTATTATTTCCGTTAGAAAACATGGATAGAATGAAAAGGTTAAATATTACGCCGAGTTTTCATATAAATCATTTGTATTATTATGGGGATGCTTTAAAAGCGGATATTTTAGGAGAACAACGAGCCGAAAAGATATTACCAATTCATACTATACAAGATAATAACATAAAATACTCTTTGCACGCCGACCAACCAATGTTTGAAAGTAATCCTTTTAGACTCATACAAACTGCTGTTGAGCGTAAAACAATCTCTGGAGATACATTAGGTAAAAACCAAAGTATAACCGTAATGGAAGCAATAAAAGCTTTAACCATAAATGCTGCTTGGCAAATTAATATGGAAGATAAAATAGGTTCTCTAGAAAAAGGAAAGTATGCTGATTTTATAATACTCAATAAAAATCCTTTACAGACTAAAACTAGTGCATTAAGCGAAATAAAATGTTTAAAAACGTTTATAAATGGAAATGTCACAAATGAATAATAGTGAGAAAGTTAGTTTTTTAGTATTCATGATATCCAAACAATTATAATCTTATCCTATTTTAAATTCCGTTTATATTTGCTAAATTAGGTACTTAAACCTTACATTTATTCCTTTATAAAATAGCTCGAAATTTTAGAGTTTAAGAATATCAAAAAAGTGGCAAAACAAAAGAAATCTGCATTGCAAGAAAAACAAGGTGTTTCCGTAAGCGAAATAACCAATGTTAGTTCTATAAATAAAATTAAACAAAAACGAAAAGCACAGCCAAGTGCGGCCGATTTAGTTTCGCAGATTTTAAAAGGAAACATTACCGCATTAAGTCGAGCAATTACTTTAGTCGAAAGTAAAAACGCAGCCCATTTAGAAAAAGCAAATACCATAATTAAAGCCTGTTTAGCCCATGCTAATAATTCGGTTCGTGTTGGTATTACCGGAGTTCCTGGTGTTGGAAAAAGCACCTTTATTGAAGCTTTTGGAACCTATTTGACAAGTCAAGGAAAAAAGGTTGCTGTCTTAGCAATTGATCCTAGTAGTTCGCTAACCAAAGGAAGTATTCTTGGTGACAAAACTAGAATGGAAGACTTGGTAAAAGATAAAAATGCATTTATTAGACCTTCGCCTTCTGGAGAATCTCTTGGTGGTGTGGCTAGAAAAACACGAGAAACTATTATTCTTTGCGAAGCTGCTGGTTTTGATACTATTATTATTGAAACTGTTGGTGTTGGTCAAAGTGAAACTGCGGTACATAGTATGGTAGATTTCTTTTTACTGTTAAAACTCGCTGGAGCTGGAGACGAATTGCAAGGTATAAAACGAGGAATTATAGAAATGGCAGATGCTATTGCTATTAATAAAGCTGATGGCGACAATGCAAGAAGTGCTAAAATTGCTAAAGTAGAATTTAACAGAGCGCTTCACCTCTATCCTACAAAAGATTCGGAATGGCAACCTAAAGTAACATTATGTAGCGCTTTGCATAATGAAGGCATTGATGAAATCTGGAAAATCATTGAATCCTACATCGCAATTACCACTAAAAACAAGTACTTAAACCACAATAGGAACGAACAGAATAAGTTTTGGCTTATTCAAACTATTGAAGCGCAATTAAAAAGCAACTTTTTTAATAATCCTGATATTAAAGATGCTCTACAAATACAGCTGCAACTTATTGAGGATAACAAAACTACCCCTTTTGCTGCGGCAGATTATTTATTGGGATTAAAAAACAACCATGATTAACACCATACAAATAGTTACTTTACTACAAGGTTTACTTTTATTAGTTGTGCTTTTTAAGAATAAAAAGAGCTATTTAAAACCAGCTTTTTATTTACTTATTGGTTGTATTATTTCTGTAATATTATATATTCTTGGAGATGATTACAACAATATGTTTCTAAAATACCAAGATTTTTTCTTCTTTGATAAATCGTTATTTATCACCTTTCTATTTCTGTTTATTAAATATCACGTATCTAAAGAATCCTCTTTCTTGAAAAGGGATTACCTATTTTTTATTCCTAATATTATTTACTTTTTTATTGAAGTCTTAGAGATTCATGTATTCGAAGAAAACATAATTATAGAGCTTTTAGAACTATTTGTAGAAATTACATTCTTAAGTTATTTGGCCTATACTAGCTTTTTAATACTTAAAAGTAAAGACAGGAAATGGATGCTTTATTTTATCATCCCATTAATTTTACTAATAAGTCTTTCTATCGTAAATGAAATATTAAGTTGGTTTCATTTTAAAGAAATTATCATTTCTACAGATGCTAATTTTGGAAGCTATCTACTAGTAGTCATTGCTTTTTTATTCTATGCGATAACATTAAAACTTATCCTTTCTCCTAAAGATGCATTACCAAACAAAAAAGCGATCAAATATAAAAACTCGAATCTAAATCCGGAGCAAATTACAAAATACAAAAAAGCCCTTATTCATAAAATGGAAAAGGACAAAGCTTTTACAGATACCAAACTTTCTATTCATAAAGTGGCAGAAGAACTACAAATACCAAGACAATATATTTCTGAAATATTAAACAATCATATGCATACCAATTTTCAGGATTTTGTAAATGAATATCGCGTAGAAGCGTTCATTAAACTCCTTAAAAACGACCAATATGCTCATTATACACTTCTAGCCTTAGCTAATGAAGTTGGTTTTAACTCGAAAGCCACATTTAACTCTACATTCAAGAAAACCAAAGGATTAACACCTTCCGAATACAAGAAAAAACACTTGTAAATCTACAAATTTGTTCAGATAACTTATTCTGAACTACAGCAAAATAATTACCTCCTTTTTAAGTACGTTCTTTAATTAAAACTAATTAAAAGTTCGCAAGAATTTTTATTAAAACAATGTTTTACTAATGGAGAAATATAACAAAGTTGCAGAAGTAACCATGCTATTTTGGTGCATGAAAATTGTTGCTACAACACTTGGTGAAACACTAGGCGATTACCTTTCAATGACCTTAAATCTGGGATACCTAACTAGTCTTTTTATCACTTTAGTCTTTTTTATTAATGTCCTAATCATACAATTACACACAAAAAAATACCTCCCAATTTATTTTTGGCTAGTCATTATTGCTACAACAACATTGGGTACCGAAATATCCGATTTTATAGATAGAAGCCTGCATTTAGGATACACTTTTGGAAGCCTAATCTTGCTTATCGGACTTCTACTAGTTCTCTATTTTTGGTATCGAAAATTTAAAGACTTACGTGTCTATCCGATTTTCTATAAAAACAAAGAAATATTATTCTGGATCGCTGTTTTGTTTTCTAACAGCTTAGGCACAGCCTTTGGCGATTACTTGAGTGATGTTATTGGTTTAACCTATCTACACGGTGCATTAGTAACTTCCTTAATTATTGTAGTGGTTGTCTCTTTACATTATTTGACCCAAATAAATCAGATCGTCCTATTCTGGATTGCATTTATATTCACTAGACCATTTGGAGCAACCTTTGGTGATTTTTTAACAAAACCTATATCCAAAGGAGGTTTAGATCTTGGTACGTTAAACGCTTCCATAGTATCCATCCTACTCATGACTTTACTTCTATTTATAGCTCATAAAAATCTAAAAAACAACCCTACACAAAATGTTTAAAAACCTTTTTCCTAACCGTTTTTCCGTATTAAAAACTTACCTTTTAATATTTCTAACATTCTCCTTTGTCATAAGAATTAGCTTTTTTATTTGGAATTATTCCGAGGTAGAAACCTCCATCCTTAGCATACTAAAAACATTCTTTATTGGGTTTGTATTCGATATTGGTACGGTTTCCTTTTTTACTTTACCTTATGCCATATACTTACTTTTCATTCCTACAAAATGGTATGGATCTGTCTTAGATAAAGGAATTACTTACTTTGCATTTGTACTTGGTCTACTCATTTTTATCTTTTCATTTTTTTCTGAAATTGCTTTTTGGGAAGAGTTTAGCAGACGATTTAACTTTATTGCTGTAGACTATTTAATCTATACCAGCGAAGTTTTAAAAAATATTAACGAGTCGTACCCAATACCAATACTACTTCTAGGTATTTTCTCTATCCTATTTTTGTTATTCTATTTTACAAAAAAGAGAGATGTTTTCATTAAAACCTTTAACAATAGCGACAGTTTCCAACATAAAATAGCACCCACAAGTATACTTTTAATTATCCCTTTATTATTTGGCTTTTTTGTTACGAATAAAAATGCTGAACAATTTGAGAATAGATATAACAACGAAATAGCAAAAACGGGTATTTATTCCTTTTTTGCCGCTTTTAGAAATAACGAACTTTCCTATACCGAATTTTATAATACCATAAATACGAAGAAAGCTTTTGATATCGTTAAAAACAGCTACTCCAAAAGTGGTAATCACTTTATAGAAAACCAAAATGCTATTTTTAGAAATGTAAGCAACACAGACACCATAAACAAACCTATAAAACCCAATGTCATTTTTATTTGTATCGAAAGTCTAGGCGCTAAACGTTTAGAATATTTTGGTAGCACAAGAAATATTACGCCAAACCTCGATACATTAATAGACAACAGTATATTCTTTACCAACCTATTTGCTACAGGAACCAGAACCGTAAGAGGTATGGAAGCCATAACACTTTCTATTCCTCCAACACCCGGAAGAAGTATTGTAAAACGGAAAAACAACACGAACTTATTCACGATAGCTGAAGTGTTTAAAGATAAAGGCTATACCAACAGTTTCTTCTATGGAGGCGATGGGTACTTTGATAATATGAACACCTACTTTGGTGGTAATGGTTTTAATATTGTAGATCGAGGAAGAGGATTTTTGTTAAACGACACTATTAAAACAACACGGACTAATATTGAAAATAACGAAGTCACTTTTGAAAATGCTTGGGGCGTTTGTGATGAAGATATATTTAATAAGGTTTTAAACGAAGCGGACAAATCTTATGCTGATAACAAAGCATTCTTCAACTTTGTGATGACTACTTCCAACCATAGGCCATACACATATCCAGATAATAAAGTTGCTATCCCTTCTGGTCAAGAAAGAGATGGAGCAATACAATACACAGACTTTTCTATTCATACTTTCTTAGAAAATGCAAAAACGAAACCTTGGTTTAAAAACACCGTTTTTGTTATTATGAGTGACCATTGTGCTGCCAGTGCAGGAAAATGGGAATTGGATGTTGCCAATTATCATATCCCAGGATTTATATTTAATGCCCCAAATCAAAATCCACAAAAAGTAAATCAGCTATGTTCTCAAATAGACATGTTTCCTACGTTGTTTGATTTACTCAACTGGGAGTACGATTCGAATCTTTTTGGTAAAAATGTATTACAGATGAAACCAAAAGACGAACGCGCATTTATAGGAAACTACAGAAAATTAGGCTTATTAAAAGGAGATTCGCTTATGGTTTTAGGAGATCAAAAAACTAAAACACAATACCGCTGGAATAAAGAAACTAATGCTTTAATACCAAAACCTATAAACAACACTTTTTTAGAGGAAACAACTGCTTTTTATCAAGTAGCAGATTATTTATATAGTAATAACGGACTTAAAATAAAATAAGTTGAAACGTATACATTTTATAGTAAATCCAATTGCTGGTTCAGGCAAGCATAGCTTTACACTTGCTTATCTTCAAACATTTTTTAATACTGAAAACTATAGCGTAACTATAAAGCATTCCGCATATAAAAAGCATGCCATTTCATTGACAAAAGAATCTATCGCAGAAAAAGCGGACATCATAATAGCTTGTGGTGGCGATGGTACAATTAATGAAGTTGCATCTTGTTTAGTGAACCAGCCCATTATTCTTGGTATTATACCTATTGGTTCTGGAAATGGCTTAGCATCTCATTTAAAAATCTCGCAAAAAATAGCAGATGCTATTCAAACCATTAAAAACCAAAATATTTGTAAAGTCGATGTTGGTTGTATGAATGAGCATTATTTTTTTAGCAATACAGGTATTGGATTTGATGCACAAGTTGTAAAGTATTACGAACTTTCAGAAAGCAGAAAACTCCTAACCTATGTAAAGGCAACTTTTAAGTCGTTAAACACTAAAAAAAATAATGCGATGCTTATCATTAATGATAAAACGGAGTTAGCAGCTCCTTTTATGGTATTTATATCCAATTCTAATGAGCTAGGTTATAATGTTAGTCTTACACCTAAAGCTTCGTTAAAAGACGGCTTATTAGATATATTAATAGTTTCTAAAATTGGAAAGCTAAAAGCGCTTTTATTTGGATTTTTAGTCTTGTTTAAAAAACAACATGTATTAAAAGAAGTAAAAACCTATCAAGATAAAAACCTTATAATTAGAAACTCTGAAAACACAAGCTTTCAAGTACAAATAGATGGAGAATCTCATCTAATAAACACGCCTACTCTTTCTATTTCTATATTAGAAAAT
Organism: Lacinutrix sp. WUR7; assembly: GCF_016864015.1. NCBI lineage: Bacteria > Pseudomonadati > Bacteroidota > Flavobacteriia > Flavobacteriales > Flavobacteriaceae > Lacinutrix > Lacinutrix sp. WUR7. The sequence goes on from NZ_CP045067.1 coordinate 199,853, forward strand.
GCACTACAAGTTATTTGCGAACTCCTTTAAAGCTGTTCTGTTTGGATTATTCTAGCTAATAAAAAAGCACCACTATAAAACGGTGTTTTTTGTTTTTCTATATTTTATAATTTAATATTAGTAATAAAACACAAAATTTACGACTCATACACAGCAAGCATTTTGCTATGGTTTTTTTTAGATATTAAAATGGAACAAACAACTGTATCATAAGCGTTCGAATCATATAGAAACCATCAAAAAATGACCTTTTTAAATAAAGGATATAAAAATATTATAATGACATTATTTAAAAAATCATATCTAAATAATTCTGTTAAAAAAATGATTTTTCATTTCTTTAACGGACTTTTACTTTTTTGTTTTCTGAATGTGAAAGCACAAGATACTGCCAAAAGTATAGATGTAATCATCGATGCAGATACGGCAAATGAAGTAGATGATTTATTCGCTATTGTAAGCGCTATTTTACAGCCTAAATTTAATCTACACGCAATAAGTTCTGCTCAGTTTCATACGTCACCATTAGCTTCAGAAAACACGGTTATGGAAAGCCAAATCATTAATGAAGAAATTATACGATTAATGGATGTGAAAGGAATTGCGCTTCCGTTGGGAAGTAATACGCCTTTAAAGGAATATGGAAAGCCTGCTCCTTCCGAAGCTTCTCGCGTTATCATTGAAACAGCCCATCAAATGAAAGAGCATCAAAAATTGCATGTCGTTATTTTGGGTTCCACTACAAATATAGCTTCCGCTATTTTAGAAGACCCTTCCATAATTCCGAAACTGAAAGTACATTATCTTGGTTTTTGGCATACTCCAGATACCAATGTGTATAATAAAAAAGAATTCAACTCTGGGAATGATCCTATTGCTGTAGAAGTTTTACTCAACACCAAAACATTAGATCTTGACGTAATGACGGCGACCACTAGTCAGCATTTAATTTTCACAAAACAAGAAGTCAATCGCCATTTAAAAAATAAAAAAGGCGTTGCCAGTTATTTAATAAACAGATGGGAAACCTATGATCGTTGGTGGACGAAAGAGGATCCCAAAAAAGAAAAATGGGTTATGTGGGATGTTGCAATAATTGAAGCTTTGGCATCCCCAGAATTGTCTACCATACAACCCTTTGCAACGCCTCCGGAAAACACAAAACGCAGCATTGGCATACATACCCAAATAGACGTTCCTGCAATGAAAGCTAATTTCTGGAACGCTTTAAAAAATTTATAATCGAATACGTTTATGTTTATTGATCAACAAACTCCCATAGCAGCAATTAAAGCCCTTTTACAAAAGATTGGCTTTTTTAATACTACAGAAGAACACATTATCAAAGTAAGCAAGCCTGGTGAAGGAAATATGAATGTAGTTTTACGTGTTACTACTAATTTACGTTCCTTTATTTTAAAACAATCTAGACCATTTGTTCAAAAATATAAAGATATTGAAGCACCTATTGCACGTATTGATGTGGAATATCAATTTTATAAAACGATTTCTAGCAATGCTTTATTGAATAAGCACTTTCCAAAGATTTTAAAATATAATGCCGAAAATTATTTACTAATTCTTGAAGATTTAGGCGCATGTGAAGACATGACGTATTTGTATAATACGGGAACATTGGAAACAAAGCAACTGGGATTACTGGTTCAAATTGTTGCTAATATTCATAACGCAAAGGCACCTAAAGACTATCCGAAAAATAAAGATTTACGTCTATTGAATTATCAGCATATTTTTGAACTACCATTTATGGAAAACAATGGATTTTCGTTAAATGAAATACAACCCGGATTAGAAAACCTTTCTACTGCCTACAAAAAAGATGCATTACTGAAAGCAAAAATTAAGGAGATTGGAAGTAAATACCTATCGGACGGAACCACTTTAATACATGGCGACTTTTATCCTGGAAGTTGGATGACAAAAAAGGAACAGGTGTATATTATTGACCCGGAATTTAGCTTTTTAGGTTTCCCAGAATTTGATCTTGGAGTTCTAGCTGCACATGCTATTTTAATCGCTAAAAATAAAACAGCGCTTTCTACCATTCAAAAAAACTATCCGAATACTATCGATTCTGAACTTTTATCCCAAATAACTGGTATTGAAGTCATGCGCCGACTAATTGGATTAGCACAACTACCAATTACCTTATCGTTAAAAGAAAAAGAGAATGCACTAGAATTGGCCTATCATTTGATAATGAATCCGAGTAATAACAGAGTAGATTAGGTACAAAACCTTTCTTTAAATACAAAAAAAAGCACAGTCCTAAAACGGTGCTTTATCTTTATTATATTATTATATATTTTAACCTATAGAAATCTTAAGGAGATTCTTCGCTTTGTTCACAACAACAAAAACCTACAAAAAATTAGCCTTATACCAATTCACTTGTGCTTCCACACCTTCTAATAAGGTTGTTTTCGGATTGTAATTTAATAACTTTCTAGCTTTATCAATATTAGCTTTGGTACGCAATTGATCTCCTGCTCTAGCATCTACGTGATCAATTTTTATAGACTTACCAATAATTTTTTCAACAGCTTCAATACCATCTTGTGTAGTATGTTCTACTTCTGTACCAAGGTTAATAATTTCGCCATTTACTTTTTCTTCATTAGTAATAACACTAACCACGCCATCTACAATATCACCAACATAGGTAAAACTTCTTAAGTGACTTCCACTTCCTTCATATAATGGAAAAGCAGTATCATTATAAGCACAAGCAATAAGTTTGGTGTACATTTTTTCTGGTCTTTCACGAGGTCCTATTACAGAGTACAGTCGTAAAGAGCAAGATTTAAAAATATTTTCTCTACTTTTTTGAAGTACTAATTGCTCTCCTGCTAATTTAGTAACACCATAATGGGAAGCTGGTTTTACAGCAACCGTTTCTGGAAAAGTAGCCTCTAATCCGTATATAGAAGAGGTTCCAATATTTACAAATAATTCTAAATGGTCTAAAGTGAGTGCATAATCAATCAGGTTTTTAGTAGCAATAATATTATTACTAAAATAATCTTCGAAGGTAGATGTTTTAGATATTCCTGGTTGAGCGGCATAGTGAAAGATATAGTTGATGTCTTTTGGTAAAACTTCGGCTAAATCTGTATCCCGCAAATCTTTATTAATTATCGTAATCCCTTTTTCTGCAAGGGCCTTTTCGTTTAGTTTCTTTAATGCTAAACTATAGTAAGATGAAAAGTTATCCACACCTATAACTTCATGGCCTAAGCTTTGTAAACGTTCTGCTGTATGCGAGCCAATAAAACCTGCAGCTCCAGTTATTAAAATTTTCATGTGTTTATATCTATAATATTTCAAAAGTCACATGTAACATCTATTTAATCCTTATTCTTGCCTATCAAGTTTTAGTTATAGATGTTACCTATAAAAGATTTATAACACAAAGAAACAGATTTTTTTTTACAAAGAATTTCTATTGACCAAAAAAGAATACATTTGCAGTATTAAGTTACGTTTATATGAATTTTCAATTTACCATCATTGTTCCTGTTTATAATGAAGAAGACAATCTATTTCGTGTAGAAAAAGAATTACTTGCTTATACCAAAATAGCAACAAAAAAAACCAAAATTCTATTTGTAAATGATGGGTCTAAAGACAAAAGTCAAGAATTAATCGAGACTATTTGTAATAGAAACCCAGAATTTTCATTTATTTCTTTCGAATCCAACAGAGGCTTAAGTGCAGCAGTTAAAGCAGGTTTTGACTATACAGAAACAGAACTAGTTGGATATATAGACAGCGATTTACAAACTGCTCCTGAAGATTTTAATTTACTTTTAGAACATATTGGGCCTTACGATTTAGTCACTGGAGTACGCTCCAACAGAAAGGATAGTTTTGTAAAAAACATGTCGTCTAAAATTGCCAATGGTATTAGAAGAAGTTTTACGCATGACGGAATGGACGATACTGGTTGTCCGTTAAAAGTGATAAAAACAGATTACGCTAAACGTATTCCTATGTTTAGAGGTTTACATCGATTTTTACCAGCAATGATTTTATTGCAAAATGGAAAAGTAATTCAAATTCCTGTGCAACACTTTCCTAGAATAGCTGGTCAAGCAAATTTTGGTGTATGGAACCGATTACTTGGTCCGCTAGCAGATTGCTTTGCCTATTTATGGATGAAGAAAAAATACATTAATTACAAAGTTGCAAAACAAGGTTAATACCTATTTAACCATAAAACATAGCCTGTCATCTTGTTCTATTTAAATTTTAATACCTTGTTCATAAATTCCGTAACGATGCTATGCGATTTAATCACGGCGTTTTTAAATTTAAAAATACCTACGATTTTGACACAACATTTTATAATTAAATTGGTATAATGAGTACTTGGATAATATATAGCATTGGATTTACAGCACAACTATTATTCTCTTCTCGACTAATAATACAATGGATTACTAGCGAAAAACAAAAAAAAGTAACGACACCTACACTATTCTGGACATTAAGCTTATTCGCTTCCTTTTTATTATTTGTATATGGTTATTTACGTGACGATTTTGCCATTATGCTAGGACAAGGACTCACCTATTTTATTTATATAAGAAATTTACAATTGCAAAAGCAATGGGAGAAATTCCCCAAAGTAATGCGTTGGTTTTTACTTTTAGTTCCTGTTTTTATTTCTATATTTTATTTTAACAACAATACTATTGACGTAGAACGTCTGTTTAAAAACGAAGCAATTCCGTTTTGGCTATTGGCTTTAGGTATTGTTTCGCAAGTAGTTTTTACGTTACGTTTTGTATTTCAATGGCTATATTCTGAGAAACAAAAAGAATCCTCTTTACCTTTAGGTTTTTGGCTACTAAGTTTAATTGGCTCTATTTTAATTTTAACCTATGCTATTATTAGAAGAGATCCAGTATTATTTGTTGGTCAGCTTTTTGGTGCCGTAATTTATAGTCGTAATTTAATGCTATTAAAAAAGAGTCCTATTGAAAACACTTGAAAAATTCCCAATAATTAGTATCTGCGTATTGGTAGCCATTATGCTTTTACCAAACCTGGAAATCATTCCTGTTTCTATCATGGAAGCACGAAATTTTATTACTGCTCGTGAAATGCATGTAGACAACAATTGGCTATTAACCACAATGAATGGTGTTGCTCGTTACCAAAAACCGCCTTTACCAACTTGGCTAGCTGCTATTTCCAGTTTTATTTTCGGTATCAAAAGCGTTTTTGGTTTGCGTTTACCAGCTGTAATTATGGTAATGCTTATTGGGACTTTTGTTTATAAATTATCACAGGTACTACTTAAAAACAACCAGCACAGTTTTATAAATGCCTTAATTACCATTAGCTCTTTTTATGTAATAGGAATTATTATAGAAGCACCTTGGGATATTTTTGCACATGGTTTTATGCTAGTTGCTATTTTTCATTTGCTGCAACTTTTTAATAAAAAAACGAACTACTGGAAACACACGCTTATTTCTGGTGTTTTTATAGGGCTTTCCTTTATGTGTAAAGGTCCTGTTTCTATGTATGCATTACTACTACCTTTTTTAATAGCTTATGGATTCACTTTTAAATATAAGAACTTTAAAACGAAAGCATTTTCGTATGTAAGTATTATTATCCTAACCGCGATCATTGGACTTTGGTGGTTTATATATGTAAGACTGCAAGATCCTGTTACTTTTGAAGCCATTACAAAAAAAGAAACTGGTAATTGGTCGAGTTATAATGTGAGACCTTTTTACTATTATTGGAGCTTTTTTACACAAAGTGGTTTATGGACCATTCCTGCATTTATAAGCTTACTTTATCCGTATTTAAAAAATAGAGTGCGTAACAAAAAAGCCTACCGATTTAGTTTTTTATGGACTATACTTGCCGTTGTTTTACTTTCTATAATTCCGGAAAAAAAATCGCGCTATCTCATGCCTGTTTTAATTCCGTTGTCCATAAACATTGGTTTTTATATCGAATATTTAATCCGAAGATTTAAAGACTTAAAAGATAAAAAAGAAACAATACCTGTCTATTTTAATTTCGGACTAATTGGTTGTATCGGAATCGCTTTTCCTGTTATAGCTTATGTATTTTTAAAGGATAACTTAACAGGTTATTGGTTTTGGTATGTATTGGCATCTATCGTTTTAGTAACGCTCGGCGTTTTGATTTTAATGCATTTAAAAAAGAAAAACATGCAACAAGTCTTTATATACACCGTATTATTCTTCGCTTCCGTTTTACTAACTGCTTTACCGCTAAGCAATGTATTAACTAGTAGCAATTACAAACCTATTTCTAATTTAAATGCCGAAGCATCAGCCGCGCAATTAAAAGTATATTGCTTTAATTATGTTTCGCCAGAAATGATTTGGCAATTCGGAGCAAAGATTCCAGAAATAAAAAATGAAGATAGCACGTATAACTTCCCAAAAGAGAATACTTTTGGTATGTTAGCAAATGGTATAAAACCGGAAGATCAGGAAAAATTAAATACCATATATACTATAGAAAAAGTAGCAACTTACGATCTAAACAAAGTGGCCACAGACTCTAGAAAATATAATGGCAGATTGATGTGCGATTATTATGTGCTGACTAAAAAATAGGTCAACCTTCACGCTTTAAACACTCAGGTCTTATATAGATCTAATATTCTTATTTAAACATGCTCTAACACAACAAAGCGTTTAATAATATAGTTCATTATTTTATAGAACATAAAACCAGATAGTGCGCCAAAAGTCATTCCGCAAAGAATATCTAAAGGATAATGCACGCCAACATAAATTCTGCTATATGCCACAATTGCACTCCAAAGAAGTAACATAAAAATGAGTTTTTTATAATAAGGTCTAAGTAACAAACCTGAAAAAACTGCTGCTGCCATGGTGTTTGATGCATGCCCAGAAAAGAAACCATAAGGTCCACAACGCTCTGCAATAAAGCGCATTTGTTCCATGACACCTTCTTGTCGGCAAGGTCTAGCACGCTGAAAACCGTGTTTAAAAAGATTGGTTATTTGGTCGGTAAACGTAACCATAAGTGCAATTAGCAAAACAGAAAAGACTAATGTTTTTAACCCGAATTGCTTATAGATTAAAAACAACAACAAAGCATATAAAGGAATAAACGTGAGCTTATTGGTTATCAATAACCACAAAGCATCCCAAGTTGGCGTTCCTAAATTATTTAAAAATAAAAATAATTCTTTATCGTATTGTATCAGTTGGTCTAGCATTTTCTATTTTTTGGGCGTTCCTTTTTGCACTTTTTTGCCAAATTTAGTATTCGTCTTTCCGATTAGCAAAAAGTCAGGCTTTACGCTACAATCTTTTTTAAGAAAAATAAAAAAGGATTTTCACTGCAATCCTTAACGCAGTTATTCATCGTAACGCGCTACTTCTCTATCGTAAAAAGCAGTCGCTTCTGTTATTAGATTCTCCGTTTCTAGTTCTAGTTCCTTTTGATCGTGTTGATCAAAATCTTCTAACCATTCTACCTCATCATCTTCCAAGTTGATAATAAACATTGGAAATTCTGTGTGTATTACAAAGATTGCATTTGGATGATCTGTATTGTCACCAAGTATAAATTTAGGAAGTGTCATTTGTCTAGTTTTGTTTTTACAAATATAAATATTTTGTCTGTTCCAGCGCTGTCCAGAACGAATAGGTTTCGACAGCGCTCCACCTGACATTAACGTTCAGCATTAATCAGCTTTTTAGTCAAATAGTTAAAACGAATAAACAATAATATAGATGCTGTTGTTAATCCTGCAAGTAATCCTAACCAAATACCAAAACTAGCATAAGCTTCTTCTTTACCAAAAAACCAGCTTACTGGAAAACCAACTAGCCAATAGGAAACAAAGGTAATGATGGTTGGTATTTTTACATCTTGCAAACCACGTAAAGCACCAAGAACTACAACTTGAATACTATCACTGATTTGAAAAATGGCTGCTGCAAGCATTAATTTAGACGCAATAGCAACTACTTCGGTATTGTCTACTAAATTTTTGGCATCATCAAAATCGACATATAACTTAGGTAATTGATTACGAAATGCAAAAAAGAGCAAAGCAAAACAAGTTGCAAAAATAATACCTAGTAAAAATAATGAAAAGGCAATTCTTCGCAGTTCCACATAATTTTGTAATCCTTTTTGGTTACCAACGCGTACCATAGAAGCAACACTTAAACCCATTGCAATCATAAAGGTCATAGAGCTTAGGTTTAAGGCTATTTGGTTTGCTGCTTGCGGATTTTTACCAAGTAACCCACTCAACCAAACTGCTGCTGTAAAAATAGCAACCTCAAAAAACATTTGCATAGCACTTGGTGTTCCTAAACCAATAATTTTTTTCATCATGCTACTTTCTAACACGAAAAATTTAATATTGGTTACATAATCTTTCGATTTTTCTTTTCCTCTTAATAGCCACCATAAGTAGATCACCATGACCACTCGTGATACTAAAGTACCATAAGCTGCGCCAATAATACCAAGTTCTGGAAATCCAAACTTACCAAAAATCAGTAAATAGTTTAAAACCACATTAATAACATTCGCTAAAATGGTTGCGTACATGGGGTATTTAGTCATAGATAAACCATCACTAAATTGTTTAAACGCTTGAAATATAATTAACGGAATTAAAGAAAAAGCGACCAAATCTAAATAAGGAATGGCAAAGGCAACAACCTCTTCCGGTTGTTTCATTAGATACATCAGCGGTTTGGCAAAAAACACCATAAAAAATAGTGAAATACCTAAAACGGTACACAAAAATAAACCGTGTTTAAAAGCCGATTTCCCTTGTTTAAAATCGTTTGCAGCATCTGCTTCAGCTACCAAAGGCGTGATTGCAGTACTAAAACCAATACCTAAAGACATAGCTATAAAAATAAAGCTATTACCCAGAGAAACCGCAGCTAATTCTGCAGTACCCAGTTGGCCAACCATAATATTATCTATAAACTGAACAAAGGTATGACCAAGCATACCTAGCATTACAGGAGCTGCAAGTTTCCAGTTATATTTAAATTCTTTTGTATAATCTTGTAATACCATTTGGCAAAAGTAGTGCTTCGGTTTTTGCTATGCGAATAAAATTTATGAATTAATGAAGGTGTATGCTTTGGAATAAAAGGTTACTCGTTAAAGTTCCAATTATCTGCATAAATTCCATAGATAAATTCCATTTCGTTTAAAAGTGTATAGTTTTCATCTTTCCATTTTTCAAAGGATATATGATATGCGTATATTTTTACCCCTAATTCTTTTAGTGTCGTGTAATACGTTTTATTACTAATTATGGATTTTCTAGATACCGATATATATTTAATATTATTATCTTCTATAAGTTGTATTTTTTGATTGATGCTTAATCCTTTAAAAATTCTTGGTGCTGCTATACACTTAATATTATTATTGTTTGCTTCAATAATTGCTTTTTTAGAAAACAACTCCATCATTAGTCTATTCTTATCCACAAATGCGTCTGCAAATTCTTTAGGAGTATTCACTTTGTCTGTTACCAGAATGGCATCTTTATGGTTTTTAAACCATGCATTAATTTCGACCATAGATAATGGGGTATATTTACCCTTATTTTTAACACTCATGAATGTTTCTAGAGAAATAGAATCTTCTGGTTTAAAGAAATTATCTTTTTTCCATTTTCCCCAATCATGGGCAGCAACAAAATGATTATCTACTGTTTTAATAAAATCTAGTTCAAAATACCTAAAACCTCTACTATAGTTATAGTTTAAAGCCTCTAAAGAGTTGGTATATGTTTTACCATCTACAGCTCCACCTGCATGCGCAATAAATCTAGAGGGATCCTTTTTTATAGTATTAATTTCCTTTTTATGTTTGTCATCTTGCTTAATATTTATTTGCGAAAAAAGCGTTTCATCATCCATTTGCTCCACAAATATTCCGTTTTCATAGTACGAGATATAGGAATAACCTTTATGAATATAATTTAGTTTATTAAGTCCTAATTCTTTTAATTCAGATCTTAATTCAGCAGATTCTATGTCTTCCACATTATCTGCAACAATAATAAATTGTCTTTTTTCTTGTTTTAATTTTTTAATTATTTTTGACAGTTTATTAATATTTCCGTTATCAACGCTATAGGTTATGGTCCAGCTAGGATTATGTAATTGAATAACATTTAACCCTTTAGAAATTTTTAATTTTCTACCATTTAATACTATGGAAGAAGGAACACTACTTACAGACGATAAGTTTGAAGCGCTTGTAACATAAAATGTACCTTCCGTATTATTTAATTTAAAATATTTGTTTTCAGCGATAGTTTCATTTTTAAAATCATATTCACCAAGTAGTTTTAAATTATCTAAGTCTTCTTTTAGAATTTCTATCTCACTTGTATAATTCTTTTTTGCTTTGCTGATAAGACCTCCCTTCCTTAAAAACACATTAATATGATTCACATCTTTTATATCCAATAAAATATTAACTCTACCATCTAGATGATTACTAAAAACTTTATCATTTTTTCTTTTATAATGTATAACTCTCATGTGCTCATCAAAAACAAAAGCATGATATCTATAGTCATTTATTGACAAACTATCCGATTCAAATTGAAGGGAATTATCGTTAGTTTTAATCTTTATGGTATTTACTGTTAGTGAATCTTTAAAATCTTCTAAACTAATTTTAAAATCTTTATTAAATCCATTAATACTAATTGAAGCTTGATTTAGTGCTAAAATTTTCTTCTTATTATTTTCAATGAAAGCTTTTTTGTTTCCTTTTATATAGTCGGTTAAAAATTTAGCATTGTGTTTAATTTCAGCTCCATCTAAAATTATTCGAGGAAGATCTATTTGCTCAATAGGTTGGTTAGCTTCTATAGCACTTAGGTTATCTCTATTTGCATTAGTCAATAAAAATAAAGATCTATTTTCCTTATCCATTTTATCTAAAACATTTATACTATTTCCCATGATTAAATGATCTGGAAATATATAAAAAGTAGTGTTTTCTAAAATCCCTTTAGTATCTAAAAATTTTATAAAATCTTGTATCATAAAATCTACAGAAGCAACCATAAACTCAAAATCGGATTCCTTTTTTGATACATGTTTCTCCATTCTTTCATCATACCTTCCATTTGGTAAATGTGTACTAATAGTAGAAAGGTAAAGTGCAAAAGGGGCATTTTTATTGTTTAGGTCTAAGACTTGTTCTTTTGCTTCGGAAAATAAATCGAAATCATGAATTCCAAAAGATTGATCCCCATATTTTTGATCATAATAGGATTGTTCAAAATGATTAATACCATATGTTTTAAGCAAATCGTTTACTCCTGAAAACTCAGGATTACCTATTAAATACAATTGATTGTACCCAGCTTTATCAAGTACATGGCTAATTCCTGTTATTTTTGAAGCAATAGCATTTTGAAAAATGGCGTTTCCTTGGCCTTTAAAAAACATAGGTGTTCCTGTAAGATAGGTATACATGGATCCTGTAGTCCACTCACTACCATCTCCTTGATTCATATTAAAATAGCTATACTTGTTTTTAAAAGCATTTAAGTTGGGGGTTAATTTTTTTAAATCGTCTTCTAGAAATCCTCTTTCATATGACTCTAAAGAAATAACCACAATATTTTTACCTTTTTCAGCCTTTATATCTTTGGAATATACATAGTCTTTTTCGTCTATATTTAATTTGCTTAAAGCATTATCTAGAGTAACTTCGGTAACATTATTAAGTTTAAATATTTTATAAATATTATTAAAAACGCTATCCGAAATATTTAATAGAATAAAAGTTATTATAGCAATAACAATTACGTACGTTTTTTTAATTTTAGTATTAAACTTAGTATAGATAAATTTAAAAAGAAGAAAGATTATTATTGTAAATAGGACTAAGAAAATTGCTTCTTTCCAGAAAAACGATATACTTTTTGAAACATCATTAAAATTAGAATGCTGATAAAACTTATAATCTATCAGACTACCACCATAATATAAAGAGCAGCATTCTAGACTAAAAAAAGTACTCAGTATTATAGAAATAACTGTGCGTATTTTTGCATTTGAAATAAGAAATAAAATAGCACTGCAAAAAAACAGCAGAATTATTATTTGAATAAAATCGAACATTTATATATTTATTTTTGATTAGATAATTTAGTACTATACGTATTTTAGAAGTTAAGAACCTTTGTTTTTGCAGCTTCAAACTCCTGCATCATATCTTCCACAATTTGCGCTGTTGTTTTAATATCATGAATCAATCCTGCTATTTGTCCGATTTCTAATTCGCCATCTTCTAAATCTCCTTCAAACATACCTCTTTTTGCTCTTGCTCTACCTAGTAATTCTTTAAGTTGTTCTGGAGTTGGAGATGTTTTATAAAGTTCTTGAAGCTCATTATAAAACTTATTTTTAATCAATCTAACTGGAGCGAGTTCTTTTAATGTAAGTTGTGTATCGCCTTCCTTCGCATTCACCACTACTTTTTTAAATGCTTGATGTGCTGAGCTTTCTACGCTAGCAACAAATCGACTCCCAACTTGAACCGCATCTGCACCTAAAACCATTGCCGCTAACATGGCTTGTCCGGTGGCAATTCCACCTGCAGCTATTAATGGTATTTGTAATTGCTCTTTCACCATTGGTATTAAGGTAAGCGTTGTTGTTTCGTCTCTACCATTATGTCCTCCAGCCTCAAAACCTTCTGCTACAATAGCATCTACTCCAGCATCTTGTGCTTTTAATGCAAACTTAACACTACTTACAACGTGCACAACTGTTATTCCTTTTTCTTGTAACCATTTGGTCCATGTTTTCGGATTTCCTGCAGAAGTAAATACAACCTTTACACCTTCCTCCACAATAATATTCATGATCTCCTCTACGTTAGGATATAACATTGGAACGTTTACACCAAAAGGCTTATCTGTTGCTTTTTTACATTTCTGAATATGCTCTCTTAACACATCTGGATACATACTTCCTGCTCCAATTAATCCTAAAATTCCAGAATTACTTGCTGCTGATGCTAATTTCCATCCAGAATTCCAGATCATTCCTGCTTGAATTATAGGGTGTTTTATATGGAATAACTGTGTGATTCTATTTGCCATAAAAGTTTGTTTTTTAAAATGGTAATTTAAGAATTTGATTACACTCTACCAATAGAAACATGCACGATGAAATATTAGTTTACATTTTATTACTTTTAATCTTTTGATATAAAAAAGCCTTTCTTCCATTAAAAAAAAGGCTTAAAATATTTACATGCATTTATTTAGGAAATAACTCCAGAACCTAAAAGCTCATCACCATGATACCAAGCTACAAACTGTCCTTCCTGAATTGCAGATTGCGGTTCTTCAAATTCTACATACATTCCAGAATCTACTTGGTGTAAAGTAGCTTTTTGTAAATCTTGACGGTATCTAATTCTAGCCAACACTTCCATGCTTTCATCTACTTGCAGTGCTAAATCTTCACGCACCCAATGTATTTCTTCGTTAGACACAAAAAGTGCTCTTTTATATAAACCAGGGTGATTTTTACCTTGTCCTGTATAAATAACATTATCATTAACATCGGTATCAATAACAAATAGAGGTTCTACAGTACCACCAACGGCAAGTCCTTTACGTTGTCCTTTAGTAAAATAATGTGCTCCTTGATGCTTACCTACCACCTTACCATCTGCAACTTTAAAATCTGCTTTTTCAGATAAATATACCAACTCTTCCTTTTTATTAGAAAAACTTGGTGCTACTTTATGAAAAGAAGCATTGCTTTCTGGTATTTCTACAATTACCCCTTCTTTAGGTTTTAATTGTTGTTGTAAAAACTCTGGAAGACGTACTTTACCAATAAAACATAAACCTTGAGAATCTTTTTTATCTGCTGTTATTAAATCTAATTTTGCAGCAATTTCTCTAACTTCTGGTTTTTTTAATTCGCCAATAGGAAATAATGCTTTTGCTAATTGGTTTTGTGACAACTGACATAAAAAATACGATTGATCTTTATTGTCATCTGCTCCAGCAAGCAATTGAAAGGTTTCTTTTCCGTTAGTATTTATAGTTCCCTTTCTACAATAATGCCCTGTTGCAACATAATCTGCACCAAGCTCTAGAGCAATTTTCATAAAGACATCAAACTTGATTTCTCTATTACAAAGTACATCTGGATTTGGTGTTCTTCCTTTTTCATATTCATGAAACATATAGTCTACAATACGCTCCTTGTACTGCTCACTTAAATCTACTGTTTGAAAAGGAATCCCTAATTTATCTGCAACAAGCATGGCATCATTACTATCATCTAACCAAGGACATTCGTTAGAAATAGTTACCGTATCATCATGCCAGTTTTTCATAAACAAGCCAATTACTTCATAACCTTGCTCTTTTAATAAATAAGCAGCAACGCTTGAATCTACTCCTCCTGAAAGTCCTACTATTACTCTTTTCATGCTACAAAATTACGAATAAAAAAAATTGAATGGTATTAAAACATATTATAATGCTTTGTTAAAAAAACATACCGTTAGTCGAAAAAATAAATTATTACTCTCTTAAAACTAAAAAAATATTAATTTAGCCTCACTATTTAGGTAACACTTTTCATTTAGATTGATTAATAGCTTATTCATAATAAAATGACTACCTAAAAAAAAAGCTCCTTACGCAAGTAAGGAGCTTATATTTTACACCTAATTGTAATTATTTTTTATACGGATTATTACTCTTTCTAGTAAAATCTTTTTCTTTTACAAGCTTACCATTTTCGTAGTATTTCCAAACACCATGTTTTCTGTCTCTTTGGTATTGCCCTTGTAAGACCATAACACCCGCTTTATCATAAAACGTTGCTGGACCATGTAATTCTCCAGTATCATAAACATACTCTTTTACCACAATACTTTTTTCAGTATACCAAATAGAAGGACCATGAAGCTTCCCATTTACGTAGGTTTCTGTTTGGGCTAAAACACCATCATCATAATACACAAAACGTTGGCCATGCAATTCCCCTTTATCATTGTAAGTGTCTTTACTTAATATGCTTTTTGTTTTATTTTGATAGTACGTCCAAGTCCCAATGTATAATTTTCCATTCATTTGGCCTTCGCTAATTAATTTTCCTGTAGAAGCATAAAAGGACACTTCTGCAATATTATTATCCTTATTGAATTGCTTATTGGCCGCCAAAACAGCTTTACCATTTACATTTTTATAAAACCTAAATACACCAATTTCTTTACCATGAAAAAATTCTCCTTGATAGCGTAAAACATCTGTATTTTCATAATTCTTTTTCCAAACACCATGTCTTTCACCTTGGGCATCTAATTGATTTACATCTTGCGCTGAAGCAATAATTGAAAGTAAAAAAACAAAAAGGAATAGTATATTTTTCATATTTAAAATAACGTTAGTATATAATTAAAATTGTTAGAACAACCATCTAATCAATAAACTGTTATAGCAAAAAAGCTGCCAAAGTTTTAAAAACATATGGCAGCTTTTTTTATTTTATTAGAAGTTTATCTTACTTCTTATTTTTCGCTTGTTTTTGTTTCTCTGCCTCTTCCATCATTTGAGACATCTTTTTAGCAAATTTACCCTGTTTTTTAGGTTTCGCTTTACTTATTTGAATTTTAGCATGGATTTTATCTTCATCCAAAATGTAATTCTTAATAACAAGCATAATCCCAATACTAATCACATTAGAAATAAAGTAATATAAACTTAATCCAGACGCATAATTATTAAAGAAAAATAACATCATTAATGGAGAGAAGTAAATCATATACTTCATCATTTTCTGCATATCAGGCATACCTTCTTGTGCAGGTTGTGTAGCCATTTGTTGTCCTGTAGTCATTTTCATATAAAAGAAAATAGCGATCGATGCCAATATTGGAAATAAACTTACGTGATCTCCATAGAAAGGAATATGGAATGGAAGCTCTGCAACCACATCATAAGAAGATAAATCGTCTGCCCAAAGGAAACTCTTCTGTCTTAAATCGAATGCAGAAGGGAAAAATTGAAACAGTGCATAAAACACAGGAAGCTGGATTAAAGCTGGTAAACATCCGCTTAAAGGACTTGCTCCTGCTTTTGTTTGCAACGCCATGGTTTCTTGTTGGATTTTCATTTTGTTGTCTTTGTACTTTTCTTTAATCGCATCTAATTCTGGCTTAATAATTTTAAGCTTTGCTTGCGATAAAAATTGTTTGTACTGTACAAAAGATAGTAATAATTTAATTAAAACCGTCATTACAACAATAGCGATTCCGTAAGGTAAATAGGAACTAAGGAATGAGAATAATGGTACAAAAAGGAAACGGTTAATCCATCCAAAAATACCCCATCCAAAAGGAATACTATCATCTAAACCAATATCGTACTTTTTTAGAACCTTGTTATCTGTTGGTCCGAAATAAAATCGTAAAGGTTGATTAAACTCTCCTGCTTGTAACTCTAACGGTATTTTTGTAGTAAATATTTTAGTAGAAACAGTGTCTATTTCTTCATCTAAAACTAAATTTTTAGACGTTATTATTACATCTTTTAAAGGTTTATCGGAAACTAAGATAGAACTAAAAAAGTGTTGTCTGTAAGATAGCCAGTTTACGTCTTCAAGAATCTCTTCATCATCACCAGAAGGACTTAACTTATCAATTTTATCTTCTTCGTGTTGGTATGTTAAACGCGTATATCTGTTTTCGTAAGCAATACTTTTATCGTGTCTGAACGTTTTCAGTTTCCAGTCTAAATTAATTTTTTGCGAACCATTTACCACGTTACTTAACCCTTGTGATCTAATAGTAAAATTCACCATATAATCATTAGGTACTAGCTCATATCTGTATTCTAAAAATTGTGTTGGAGACACTTTTAGTTTCATAGAAACTACTGTGTTTTCTCCTTTTTTAGTAACTGTTGGTTCAAAAAATAGATCTTGTGTATTTAAATTTCTATTATCTGAAGTATTAAAACTAATATTAAAAGCAGTATTGTTATCTTTTACTAAATAAATAGGAATAGAATCGTAATCTACAAAAGGTAATAATTTAACCTCACTAAGATAACCACCTTTATTACTAAACTTTAAAGAAAGCACTCCATTCTCTACCAATGTTTCTTTATTGGTAGCGGAAGGCAAAGTAGACGAATAAGCAAAAGCACCTAATTTATTGTTTAGTGCTACTAATTGCGTAGAGTCTGTAACGGTTGCTGCAGAATAATCGTTAGCAGTAGTAACCAAAACATCTTCTGGTGTTTCTGCTTGTTGTTCTGCTTCCACTTGCTCTTGTTTTGCTTTTTCTTGCGCTTCAAGTTCTTCTGGAGTTGGTTGGTTCATGTACATCATGTACACTAAAATTCCGAATATTAGGATGAATCCAATTATCGAATTAAGGTCTAGTTTTTTTTCTTCCATATTATATTAATTAAGACTAGCATGTTTTAAAACTTTTCTAGTCTAGAAAGTGAATTACTCAAAAAGCAATCCATTCTTACATTTGTGTCATAGTGACACTTTACTTATTTTTTTTATGTTTTAATGCCGCTTTTACAAATGCTACAAATAAAGGGTGCGGATTAGAAACAGTACTTTTATATTCTGGATGATATTGTACACCAACAAACCAAGGATGTTCTGGTATTTCCACAATTTCTACCAAACCGGTTTCTGGGTTTAATCCGGTGGCTATCATTCCTGCAGCCTCAATTTGTTCTTTATATTTACTGTTAAATTCGTAACGATGTCTATGTCTTTCTTTTATTGCTTCGGTTTTATACACTTTAGCAACAATGCTATCTTTTTTAAGATTGCAAGACCAAGCACCTAAACGCATGGTTCCTCCTTTATCTGTAATGGTTTTTTGTTCTTCCATTAAACTAATAACTGGGTTTTTAGTTTCTGGATCCATTTCAAAAGAATTTGCATCTTCTAACTTTAGAACATTTCTAGCAAATTCTATAACTGCCATTTGCATACCTAAACAAATACCAAAGAAAGGAATATTGTTTTCACGTACATATTTTACGGCTTCTATTTTACCATCAATACCACGTTCTCCAAATCCTGGAGCAACTAAAACACCATCTAAATGTGATAGCATTACTTTAACATTGTCCTTATTTAAATACTCCGAATGAACAGACTCAATATTTACTTTTACTTCGTTTTCTGCTCCTGCGTGAATAAAGGATTCTAAAATAGATTTATACGAATCTTGCAATTCTACATACTTACCAATTAAACCAATAGTTACTTCGGTTTTTGGGTTTTTATGTCTTGTTAAAAATTTATTCCATTGGGTTAAGTCTGGCGTATGACTTTCTAAAGCTAGTTTCTTTAAAACTACTTTATCTAATCCTTGTTCCAGCATTAAATTTGGTACATCATAAATAGTAGAAGCATCAATAGATTGAATAACCGCTTCTTCTCTTACGTTACAAAATTTAGCTAGTTTTTTGCGTAACTCATTTGGTAGTTCGTGTTCTGTTCTGCAAACAAGAATGTCTGCCATAACACCACTTTCCATTAATGTTTTTACGCTATGTTGGGTTGGTTTTGTTTTTAATTCGCCAGCAGCAGATAAATAAGGCACCAATGTTAAATGAATAACAATAGCATTATTATCTCCTAAATCCCATTTTAGTTGGCGCACAGCTTCTATGTAAGGAAGCGATTCTATATCACCAACAGTTCCTCCTATTTCTGTAATTACTACATCGTAATCACCAGAATTTCCTAGAATTTGGATTCTATTTTTTATCTCGTCTGTAATATGTGGAATTACCTGAACCGTTTTCCCTAAAAACTCACCACGACGTTCTTTTTCTATTACACTTTGGTAAATACGTCCTGTAGTCACATTATTTGCTTGACTAGTTGGTACGTTTAAAAAACGTTCGTAATGCCCTAAATCTAAATCGGTTTCTGCGCCATCATCTGTAACATAACATTCGCCATGCTCATACGGATTTAACGTTCCTGGATCTACGTTGATATAAGGATCTAATTTTTGGATTGTTGTTCTGTAACCTTGTACTTGAAGTAGTTTCGCTAAGGATGCAGCAATAATCCCTTTTCCAAGGGAAGATGTTACTCCTCCTGTTACAAATATGTATTTTGTTGTAGTTGTCATGTTGCGCTGTTAAACGCGAGCAAATTTACAATTTTAAGTTTGAAAATTTACGGGTTTGCTGTTTTATTTTTAAGACGAATTTCTAAATCGTTTTGAGCGTTTTTAGACTTGACTTTGCCACTGAAATACGCTAAGCTTAACATTTTTAGAAGAGATAATTATATATAACATTAACCTATGAAAATCATAACAGTAATTAGTTGTGACGTTATTGGGTTTACCTTAACCTTCAAACGACAAGGAAAAGCGAATACACCAACTATTCTTTTAGCAGAGTCACAATTGTATCTACCTAATTTATTCCATCGATTTATTGCAAACGAAGGGAACTTTGAAGAAAATAAAATCAGCAATATTAAAGACACAACTTCTTTAAACCCATTAGCAATTAACTATAAATAACTCGTTTCGAAACAATTATGAAATTACAAAGATTTACATCCTATACGAGAACAAATACTACATGGCAAAAAAAAAGGATATTTCTTCTTTTGCTAATTCCGTAAAAAAAATACTAAATTAGTTTCACTCTTGATATGATTTACTAAACAGATACACCAAATTATCATTGTGTCCATAAATTCAAAAAAAAATGAATTACTATTCTCCAAAGAACGCATCCTTTATGCTACCATTTCAGTTTAACACTTCGCTACTTAAGGCAGATCTAGAAAAGTGCATGAAATTTGATTTTCTAAAAAACTATATCCCAGAAAACTACAACGGTGAAAATTATATTTTGCCCCTTCGTTCCATGGAAGGAAAATTAAATAGGATAGCAGCAATCCCTGGTAATATTGAAAAATATAAGGATACAATTGCCCTAAAAGAATGTTCCTATTTTCAAGAAGTAATAGCTACTTTTTTATGCAAAAAAGAAACTATTCGACTAATGAATATTCCTCCAGGCGGACTTATTAAGACACACATTGATCATGAGAGTGGTTATGAGGACGGCTTTTTCCGCATACATATTCCTGTTATTACGAATGAAAAAGTTCATTTTATATTAAATGATCATATAATTATCATGAAATCTGGTGAAGCTTGGTACACCAACGTTAACTTTCCGCATAGTGTAGCAAATAACGGACAAACAAATCGTGTACATCTGGTAATTGATTGTATTAGAAACAGATGGTCAGATGAATTGTTCCAATCTGTAGGATATGATTTTACTCAAGAAAAGAAAATAGAAAAAGTATATTCTAAAAGTGAAGTGTTGCGGATTATTGAAGAACTTGAACTGCAAGACACTACAGAAACAAGAACTTTTTTAGAACAGTTTAAACGCGAACAGGGAATTAAAGAATAAATTCCATAAAACATAAACTTGAGGAACACATAAAACCGACTTCCAAATCCTTACGGCTTAGAAAAATTCTTCTGTATATTTCTAATCAATCCTTCTAATCCGTTTAATTTTAAAGTATACACAGTTTCTAGCATTTCACCAAGCTTCCCTTTTGGAAACCCTTTGTTGTGGTACCAAACCACATAATGTTCTGGTAAATCTATTAAATATCGACCTTCATACTTACCAAAAGGCATTTTGGTATGTGCGAGTTTCACAAGAAATTCTCTATCTGGTTGTAATTGCATACCTATTGTTTAGAGCTAAAGTTATCTAATTTGGCTAATTCCACTTCAATGTGATTTTGCCAATGGGATTGCATCTCGTAGTTTCTAGAAAAATCGGTTTCTGCATCATACAGTTTTTGAAGATTAGAAAGTTCTTGATTAATTTCCTGATGTATTTTATCGAGTTGCTTATTTAAAGCAGGCGATGCATCTAATTGCACAACTCGTTGTCTAAACTTTCTTGCGTACAACTCTGTAATATTAAAATGAAACTGTTCATGTGCTAATATGTGGTTGTCTGCAAGTGCTGCTTTATACCATGATTTCTCCGGATAAAAATGCGCGAATATCTTGGTTTTAAAACCTACGACTTCCTTTTTATTCGTTCTTTTTATAGAATAACTAAAGGTGATACCAGAAGCTGTTGTTGCTACCGCATCGGTATCTGCTTTTACTGACCCTTTAAAATCGTTCCAAGAAAGTTGGCGCGATGCACTCCAAGCAATTGTAGACGCTTCTTTATGAAGTGTGAGGAAACAAAAACTAATAAGCAAGAATCTTAAAAACATTTTATTTGGCTTCTACTATTTTTAAATCATCATATTTAACAACGTAAACGGTATTGTTGTAATAACCACCGAAAAGATGTTTTTTGTATTCGAATTTATTTTCTATGTATTCCGTTAACGGAAATTCATTTACAGAATTGTACATGCTATCTGAAGCGGAAAGACGTAAAACAACATCCATCATTAAATCGAAACCTCTAACTGCCGTTTTGTTTGGTGTAGCACCATACTTATTTTTATATTGTTTTACAAAACCATTATTATCGTCCTCGTTATACGTTTTGGAAACGGTTGGAAAATGAAAACTAAGATTCGATAAATGATAGTTTGAAATTTCATCATTTTCAAAAGCAGCATTCATATCTGTTGTTGCTAAAACAATTTTGTGTTCTTCATTATTTAACGAGTTTAAAATACTGGTAACGTTAGATACAAAAGTGTAGTTTTCGGTTTCTAAAAAGATGATGTTTTTTCCTGGTTTTAATTTACCAATGATATCATCTTCTAAAACGTAATACGAATCTTTTCCTTCTTTATCTTTTCTAGAATGAATTTGCGATGCAGTACCAAACTCTCTTTTTATAGCATTACTTGTTGCAACGTTTTTAGCATCAGCAATTACAATTACATGACTTTTAGTGCTATCAGCCTTAACAAAATCTATCATTTTTGTTTTTAATAAATTGGAAGAAGGCATGGACTGAAATACATTTTCTGATAATTTTAAATCCTTTAAATTAGGAGAAATTACAGGAACATTATTTCTTTTCAATTCAGAAGCCACACGAGCAAAGTTATTAGGCATTAACGGACCAATAACTGCATCTGCATTTTCAATATTTTTAGAACTTAATAAATGAGATACTTCACTTAATTCATTTTTAGTATCGTACACATCGACTTTTAATGAAATTCCAAGTTTTTTAAGCGAATCTACAGCCATTAAAACTCCCGAATGAAAATCTAAAGAAGGTCTTAAAAAATTATCATTTTCAATTTGCTTTTTAGCGTCATAAACAGAATCGGCATTTACTCTGTTTAATCTAAAAGGCAATAGGATAACAATGTTTTTAGTTTCGTAATTTCTAATATGACTTACTAGACTAGATGTTAAAATAGTTTCTCCTGTTAAAAGCTCTCCTTCAATCCCAGAGTTTACCGCTGTCACGGAAGCATTAAACGGAATTTTTAAAACCATTCCTGATTTTAATCCTGATTCTTTTAATTCTGGATTTAAAGCTTCTAGTTCTTCTTGCTCTAATCCTAATTTAATTTTTAAACGATAAAAACCTTCTTTTGGTAACACAGAATAGTACGAATATCTTTCGTCTATTTCTTTTACCTCCGCTGTTTCTAGGATTGGCACTTGAATTACTTGTCCAACATCTAGTGTCGCTACCATATTAGGGTTTAATGCTTCTAGTTCATCTACTGTAAT
Source organism: Lacinutrix sp. WUR7 (assembly GCF_016864015.1). NCBI lineage: Bacteria > Pseudomonadati > Bacteroidota > Flavobacteriia > Flavobacteriales > Flavobacteriaceae > Lacinutrix > Lacinutrix sp. WUR7. The sequence goes on from NZ_CP045067.1 coordinate 222,662, forward strand.
TCCGAATTTATAAGCAATTCGCCATTTTCCTTCTTTTGGTAAAACCGTATAATCTTTAGTCGTTTTTACGGTTTCTACAACGGTTTTTGTTTTGTAAACCGGAATTTTAATTCGGTCGCCTTTACGAAGATTTTCGGAGTATAATGAAGGATTGTGTTTTTTTATTTCGTCCTGCTCCACATTATATTTTTTGGCTAAACTATAAAGGGTTTCTTTACGTTTTACCTTATGCTCTTTAAAGTTTACAAACTCTCTTACGGTGGTGGTGGTTGTTTGCTGTGTTGCTATTTTAGAATTTGGAATGATTAAAACGGCATTATTCTTTAATTCTTTTTTGGCATCCGGATTTAATGCATATATATCATAAGGGGTTACATTATATTGCTTTGCAATGCCTTCAATGGTTTCTCCAGATCTTACTTTATGTGTTTTATAGTTTTGCGCTTGTACTGTTGTTGCACAACTGAATAATAAAACGAAACTGAATATGTATATTAAATTCTTCATTTAAAAATTTGTTTTCTTTTTCTCTTTGGAGAGCACTTTATAATAACGTTTTGCTTAAGTTATTTATTTCTTTTTCCTTCTTATGACTTTGACTATAGGGCATTCCTACATCGAATGGAAATGCGTAAAAAGCAGGTAATGCTACCAAAAACTATAATATTGTATATGCTTTAACTCGCATTCCTCTTCTTTATATAAATTGTTAGGAGTAAAATAATCCCTAAACCTATTTGAATATACGCTTTGTAATTTTCTTCCAAGCTTAGATCCTCCAAATTAAGATACGTAATTCCGAATGATAGTAACATGATTGCTGCAAATCCAACTAAATTGATTTTATTTTCCATAATGTAAATGATTAGCTACTATATTATTAAACCTTCCTTTTTTACATCTAACTACTTACCTTTTCATGTATTCCCGCGTTAAGGATTGTAGTGTAAATCCTTTTTTATTTTTCTTAAAAAAGATTGCAACGTAAAGCCTGACTTTTTGTGATCCTGCAAGGTTTTAAAACCATGTAGGGATGAGCAAAAAGTAACGCCCAACTTCTCGATACAATTTTCTCATTCTTCAAAAATCACTCGAAGTGACTTGTTAATTTATTCCCACTCAATGGTTGCTGGCGGCTTGCTACTAATATCGTACACTACTCTATTAACGCCTTTTACTTTATTTATTATCTCGTTAGAGGTTTTTTGTAAAAACTCATACGGTAGATTTACCCAATCTGCAGTCATACCATCGGTACTTTCTACTGCTCTTAATGCCACACATTTTTCGTATGTACGCTCATCTCCCATAACACCAACGCTATTTACTGGAAGTAGGATTGCTCCTGCTTGCCATACGCTATCGTATAGATTCCATTTTCTTAGATTGTCTATAAATACAGCATCTACTTCTTGCAAAATACGTACTTTTTCTGGAGTAATATCTCCCAAAATACGGATTGCAAGTCCTGGTCCAGGAAATGGATGACGACCTAATAAGGCTTTGTCCATTTGCATAGATGCACCTACGCGACGCACTTCGTCTTTAAATAATGCTTTAAGAGGCTCAACAATTTTAAGCTTCATAAAGTCTGGTAAACCACCTACATTATGATGACTTTTTATAGTTGCACTTGGTCCGCCTGTTGCAGAAACACTTTCTATAACATCTGGATAAATGGTCCCTTGGGCTAGCCATTTTACGTCTTCTATTTGATGTGCTTCGTCATCAAAAACTTCAATGAACACACGACCAATTGCTTTACGCTTTAATTCTGGGTCGCTCAATCCTGCAAGTGCATCCAAAAAGCGTGCCGAAGCATCTACTCCTTTTACATTTAAGCCCATACCGCTGTATTGTTCTAATACACTTTCGTATTCGTTTTTACGAAGTAAACCATTGTTTACAAAGATGCAATATAGGTTTTCACCAATAGCCTTGTGTAGTAACATTGCAGCAACGGAAGAGTCTACGCCTCCGGATAAACCGAGTACTACTTTATCGTTTTTTAATTTGTCTTTTAGTGCTTGAACGCTTTCTTCTACAAAAGAATCTGGTGTCCAATCTTGGTCTAAACCTGCAATATGAACTAAGAAATTTTCTAGTAGTTGTTTTCCGTCTGTAGAGTGATATACTTCTGGATGGAATTGAATTGCGTATGTTTTTTCACCTTCAATTTTGTAGGCTGCATTTTCTACATCATGCGTACTTGCTAAAAGCACACCATTGGTTGGTAATGTTTTAATGGTATCACTATGACTCATCCATACTTGGCTTCCTTTAGAGATTTGGCTAAAAAATGCTTCGTCTTCCTTTACAAAACTTAAGTTGGCTCTACCATATTCTCTAGTGTTAGAAGGTGCTACTTCACCACCAGAAAAATGGGCTAAGTATTGTGCACCATAACAAACAGATAATAAAGGTTTGTGCCCTCTAATTTTAGATAAATCTGGATGTAATACGTCTTCTCCTCGTACCGAGTTTGGACTACCAGAAAGGATTACTGCTTTGTAATCTTCTATGTTTGCTGGAATTTTGTTGAATGGATGTATTTCAGATAAGATGTTAAGCTCTCTAACTCTACGCGCAATTAGTTGTGTGTATTGCGATCCGAAATCTAATATAAGTACCTTGTTGTGTTGCATGCGCAAAAATAGGAATTGATTTTTTAATCGGGAACGATACGTAAACTTTTTTAAGAGAATTTTAAACTTTTTTGTTTTTAGAAAATGGAAGGTGTGTGATTAGAAATGAGGACATGAGATAGGAAGACTGAGGACAGATTATGGAAGACTGAAGACCAAAGACTGAGGACTACTTACTGCACACTGAATTTCTATTTCACAGAGACATACAGAGGCACGAAGTTTCACGGAGCGTTCTAAACTTCAATTTGTAGTTATTATTATTCTTGGAGGTCTTTGAAAGGAGTTGCTGAAAAAATTGAAATTATATTGGAAAAATAGTGCAAAAAAAATGTTTACTGTCTAGTGAATACTGAGACTGCGACTGCGACTGCGACTGCGACTGCAAACTACATCGTAATAATGGTAAAATCTCCTTGTAACGGTTTTAGTTCTGCTATTAATTTTGGAATTAATGCTTCTCCGAATTCTAAATACAATTCCGAAAAATTGGTATTACGTTCTTGTAAACTAGCATTAGGAAACAGTTCGTTTTGAAGTTCTGTCATGCGTTCCACTTGATCTTTTAGTTTGCGTTTTTGTGCGGTAAGCAAACGTTTTTCCAAATGTTGTAATCCGTTAATTTGCTTTTTTTCTTGTGCTGCAACTGCGCCAATAAAAGATTTATCTGTTTTCTCGGCTAAGCTATATAAGTCTTTAAATTGTAGTTGTAGTTGTTTTAGCTGTTCGGAAAAATCGATATCAATATTAGAAATCTGTCTTACTTTTTTATTAATAAAGGCGTCTCGCTTTAAAAAGATATCTTCGTTAGAGATGTTTAGCCTACGTAATTTATCTGCTTGTTTTTCTGTTTTTATTAAAGCTGAATTTCTTAGCAATAACATTGGAAAAGGCACTTTTACAGCTTCAAAATAATCTTTTAACTGTAACCAATATGCAAGTTCTCCTCCACCACCTGTATAGCAAAGGTTTGGCAGAATTACTTCTTGATATAAAGGTCGCATGATAACATTCGGACTAAAGCGTTGCGGGAAGTTGGAGACTTCTTTTAATATCTCGCTCTTGCTCCAGGTAATATTTGTGTTAAGTACTTTATACGTTTCGTCTTCAAAAACGATTCGCTCTCTTAGGTTTTCGTTTAAGTAGAATAAATTTATTTCTCTGGGATTTACCTGAATTTTACTAACGCTGGATAATGCTTCTAGTCGTTTATTGGTTTCTGATACCGTTTTAAAAGAAGTCTGATTTAAGAGCTCTTCTTCGATATAAGGAATAAATAATTGCTTTAAATTTTTATTATTAGCTTCTACGATTACCAAACCATAATTGGTAAATAAAGCATTTGCTAAGTAAAGTGTTGCGTCTGCAAGGTTATCATGTTTTAGATATGCCGATTGAAATAAGTTCCTTAATGTATCTGCGTTTTGTCCGGAACCAAGTTCTTTGGAGAAAACTTCGAATACTTTATCTAATCCTTCGGTGGAAAGTTCTCCAACTGCTCCAGAAGCATTTCTGTTCCACTGTACTTTTTTTCCTTTAAAATTGAAGTAATTAATTTCTTCAAAATCGTGATCTTCGGTTGCCATCCAATAAATTGGAACAAAATTATTCTCTGGAAATTCTTGTTTTAATTGATTCGCAAGATTGATTACAGAAACAATTTTAAATAAGAAATACAAAGGCCCTGTAAACAAGTTTAATTGATGCCCAGTGGTAATGGTGAATGTGTTTTCTAGTCTTAAAGCTTCGATGTTTTGAAGCGTTAATAGCGAAGCCTCGGTGTTTTTATATTGCGTTTTTAAGGCTTCAGATAAAATAATTCTAGACTCCGGTTTTACAGATGCTGTTTTCTCTTCTATTTGCTTTTTAAAATTTTCCACCTTCGGAAAATTATTATAAAAAGGTTGTAGTTTTTTATTCTCTTCTAAATAGTCACAAATAAGTGAGGAAAAGTAGTTTGTGTCTTTAAAAGAAATAGTATTTGTTGGCATAATTTGTATGAAAAAATCTTCTGTAAATATAAGATTCTTTAGTGTATATAAACTCTTAAAATTAACATAAAATATACGGAAAACAGGTTAATTTTTGATACCTTTTAAGGTAATTAATTAATACCTAAAACCATGGACGGAAAATTTCACCTCAAAAATTGGAATGCCCTTTTATTCTTATTTAGTTTATTAATCTTTTGTAATACAACTAAAGCCCAAGAAAAAAATCAGAGTTTTACAGAATTCAAAGGAATTGTGATGGATAGCAACACAAATAAAGCCTTAGTATTTGCAGATATAAATTTATTGGATACCAACATTAGTACTATAACAAATAATGAAGGTGAATTTTCACTTAAAGTACCTAATATGTATTTAAATAAAGACTTAAATATTGCTTTTTTAGGGTATAAAACAAAGGTTATTGCACTCTCTGAATTAAAACACAAAAAGAATAGAATTAAATTAGAAGAACGAATTACTGTATTAGATGAAATTAGTTTAAAAGCGCCAAAAGATGCAGAAGCTTTGGTTAGACTAATTTTTAAAACCAAAGGAGACAACTATATTAATCACCAAGCTATCATGACTGCTTTCTATAGAGAAACGATTAAAAACAGGAAGAAAAACGCATCTCTTTCTGAAGCTGTTCTAGAAATATATAAACAACCGTACACCTCTAATAAAAAGGATGAAATAAAACTTATAAAGGCTCGAAAAAACACCAATTACTCGAAATTAGATACCCTAGCTTTAAAACTACAAGGTGGACCATTAAGCGCATTATATGCAGATGTGATTAAATATCCAGAATTTATTTTTACGGAAGATAACTTATCAGAATACCTTTTTACTTTTAATAATACAACACAAATAAATAATAAGAAAGTGTACGTGGTTGCTTTTGAGCCAAATCCTAAAATCGATTACCCATTATACTATGGAAAACTTTATATAGATGCGGAAACTTTTTCTTTAACCAGTGCTATTTATAATTTAAATGTGAAAAACAAAAAACTTGCTAGTGCTATGTTTGTTCGTAAAAAGCCAAACCGAGCAAAAGTTTTTCCAACCGAAGCATATTACCGAGTAGACTATAGAATAAAAGATGGAAAATGGCACTTTGGATATAGTAATATTCAGCTAACCTTTAAAGTCGACTGGAAAGGCAAATTGTTTAATAGTGTATATTCTTTAAATAGTGAAATGGCAGTTACCGATTGGGAATATAATAAAACTGGAAATTCTACTCCTGATAAAAAATTAAAATCAACCGTAATTTTAAGTGATGAAGCTTCTGGTTTTTCAGACCCCTCATTTTGGGGAGAATACAACATTATTGAACCTGAGAAATCTATAGAAACCGCTATAAAAAAAATAAACAAGCAACTTAAAAAAACGGCATCCTAAACTTTTTCAATAAATAGTTTTTAGAAATTCTATTTCACTTTTTCATAAAAATAAATCACAATAAAAGGTAAAAAACTTACCTTTAATCTTTTAAAACTATTAGATCTTAATTTATTTTTAATGAAAAAAACAGCAATTCTTTTTCCTTTTATAATTTTATCCATTTTTTTAGCTTTTCAAGATTGTCATAAAACGGAAGAAATACATAATACTTCTTTACAAAACAAAGCTACATCAAATGCCATTACCATTATGCCATTAGGTGATTCTAGAGTGGAAGGTGCTGCTAGCAACTCTGTTAGTTACCGATATGATTTATGGAAAAAATTAATTTCTAACCAATGGAATATTGATTATGTTGGTACACAAAAAGATAAAACTTCGTATCCTTTATTATTAGGAAAGCATTTTGATTCAGACCACGAAGGCATTGGCGGATTTGAAAGCAAAGATGTTTTAGAAAATATCCCAGATATTCTTGAAGATTTAGGAACTCCAGATGTTGTTTTATTGGGAATTGGTGGAAATGATTTAATTAGAGAGATACCTCTAGAACAAGTAATAGAAAATATTAACCAAACCATCGATATCCTACAAAATAGCAATGCGAATATCACAATATTTTTAGAACAAATTGCTCCCGGAAAAACGAATATCATGACACCAGCAAGCACAATCGTTTATAATTCTTTTATTGAAAACCTTGCCACAATTGCTATGGAGCAAACCAATGATTCCTCTAAAGTGATTCTTGTGAATATGTCTACCAATTGGACAGATTCGTATATGGCAGACAATTTACATTACAACGAATTAGGAGCAAAAGAAATTGCAGATAGATACTTTGAAGCTATTGTTGAGAATTTAGAAAAATAATGATTTACAATACAGATGTTATATAAAATAGCATTAACAATTAAAACTATTGCATCCCCATTTTATGTGTAAAAAGACTTGTTTCTATTTTAATATAGTATCTCTATCACCATATCAAATACTGAAAGCTCTCTAATATTAGCATTTTAAAAGAACCGTTTTTACGCACTATTTACCAAATACTTATTTACATGGAATAGGAAATAAATAATGGATCAAAAAAAACAAAAAAAAAGGTAAGCTATTAGCTTACCTTTTTTTTAAAAGTATATTTCTATATTAAATTACCTCACCATAAAGATCAAAATCTTCTGCTTCGATAATTTTTACGGTTGCAAATTCTCCTGTTTTCAAATAGGTTTTAGTAGCATCAATACGCACTTCATTATCTACATCTGGAGAATCAAATTCGGTTCTACCCACAAAATAGTTTCCTTCTTTTCTATCGATAACCACTTTAAGAACTTGATCAATTTTTTGTTGATTCAACTCCCAAGAGATTTGCGATTGCATTTCCATAATCTGGTTCGCTCTATCGATTTTCACTTCTTCTGGCACATCATCTTCTAAATTAAAAGCATGTGTATTTTCTTCATGACTATACGTAAAACAACCTAAACGTTCAAAACGCATGTCTTGAACCCATTGTTTTAATTCTTGAAAATTCTCTTCGGTTTCTCCTGGATAACCAACAATTAGCGTTGTTCTAATCGTCATATTTGGAACCGCTTCACGAAACTGACCAATAAGCTTAGTCGTTTTTTCTTTGGTTGTACCACGACGCATGCTTTTAAGAATGTTATCCGAAATATGCTGTAATGGTATATCTAAATAGTTACAAACTTTAGGTTCGCGATTCATAACATCTAAAACATCTAATGGAAATCCTGTTGGAAAAGCATAATGCAGACGAATCCACTCTACACCATCCACTTTCACTAAAGCTTCCAAAAGTTCTGCTAAGTTTCTTTTCTTGTATAAATCTAAACCATAATAGGTTAAATCTTGCGCAATAAGAATAAGTTCTTTAACGCCTTTTGCCGCTAATTTTTCAGCTTCAATAACAATTTCTTCAATAGGTGTACTTCTATGTTTTCCACGCATTAAAGGAATAGCACAAAAACTACAAGGTCTATCACAACCTTCGGCAATTTTTAAATATGCATAATTTTTTGGTGTTGTCGTTAAACGCTCACCAATTAACTCGTGTTTATAATCTGCTCCTAAAGCTTTTAATAATTGTGGCAATTCTGTAGTACCAAAATATTCATCTACATTAGGGATTTCTTTTTGTAAGTCCGGTTTATATCTTTCACTAAGACAACCTGTAACAAATACTTTATCTACTTCTCCAGCTTCCTTTTTCTGCATGAAATCTAAAATCGTATTCACGCTTTCTTCCTTTGCATTATTAATAAAACCACAAGTATTAATCACAACTACATTACCTTCCTCTTCATGAACAACCTCTTTTCCGTTGGCTTTTAATTGTCCCATTAACACTTCACTATCGTATACATTTTTACTGCATCCTAAAGTTACCACGTTGATTTTATTCTTTTTAAGCGTCTTTGTTCTCATATTCTTTTCCCACGAAAGCGGGAATTTCGTTAATTATACTTCTTCTAAATTTCAGGTTGCAAAGATACAATCTTAATTAAACCTTTTAGATATTTAACAGTCTTAAATTAAATTCAACGCTATGAAAACTAATGCATACGTATTATTATTTGCAATAGGTATACTTTTTAGTTGTGCAACTTCAGATGAAGTAAAAGCAGAGGATAACAATAATAACACAGCAACCTATTTTCCTCCTATTACTTTAAATACTTGGGAAACTATTTCTATTTCTGAAATTGGTTGGAATGAAGATCACTTACAGCCGTTATTAGATTTTTTAGAAGAAAAAAACACGAAAGGTTTTATCATGCTTTACAACGGAAGAATTGTTGTAGAAGAATACATGAATAATCACACATCGACATCTAGTTGGTATTGGGCCAGCGCAGGAAAAACGTTAACCACTACACTAACAGGAATAGCTCAAGACGAAGGATTACTCAATATAAATGATAGAGTATCCGATTATTTAGGAACTGGTTGGACAAGTGCTCCTTTAGACAAAGAGAATCTAATTACTTGCAAAAACCTATTATCTATGAACTCTGGATTAGACGATAGTTTAGGCGATAACGTTGCACCAGAAAACCTACAATATGTTGCAGATGCCGGACAAAGATGGGCCTATCATAATGTGTATGTAAAAATGCAAGAAGTAGTTGCACAAGCGAGTAACCAAACGTGGTCAAGTTATTTTAATAACAAATTAAAAGACAGAATTGGCATGTCTGGAAGCTGGATTCCTTTAGGCGATTTAAGTGTCTATTGGAGTACCACCAGAAGCATGGCGCGTTTTGGTTTGTTGATTTCGGCTAACGGGAAATGGGAAAACACGCCAATTGTATCTCCAAATTATCTTAACCAAGCTACAAACACTTCACAAAGTATAAATGAAGCTTATGGTTACTTGTGGTGGCTAAACGGAAAAACAAGTTACCATTTACCAGGAACACAAATAGAATTTCCAGGATCATTAATTCCGAATGCGCCAAACGACATGTATGCGGCTTTAGGAAAAAATGACCAAAAGATTTATGTAGTACCTAGTAAGAAACTAGTGGTTATTAGAATGGGAGAAGCGGCAGATAACTCTAACTTTGCGCTTTCTACTTTTGATAATGCGCTTTGGGAAAAGATAAACGCTCTTACCAATTAACAGCCATAAATCTTCCGTTTTTTTTATTTAGATGCAATCTCTATATTAGCGTCTGAAAAATCTTATACATATTTTATAAAAAAAAATATTTTATTATTTACAATCTCGTTATTTATATTAGGTTGCTCTAGTAGCGATGATTCTGGAAGCGGAGACAATGAAGATCCAATTACCATATGTGAAAAAGCAATTGACATATTTGAAAATTATACAACTGAAAACTCTATTGCAATAAATTGGAATACGGAAAACACTGATGAAACAACTCCAAGTTCATGGTTTTTGGAAATTGGAGAGCAAGGTTTCACACCCGGAACAGGCTCTACTTATAATACTTCTTCTGACTATTTTGAGTTTCAAAATTTAAATCCGCAAACAAATTATAATATATATATTCAGTCTAAATGTGGTACTTCCGATTTTGGTACTGTTGTAGGACCTACAACTATTACAACTCAGAGTTCATGTACAACACCTGAAAACTTACATATTGGAGGAGTAAGCACCTGTGAATTTACTGTTAATTGGAGTGGTGTTAATGAAACAGCTTGGGAAGTTGAATATGGAGAATCTGGTTTTTCTTTAGGTACTGGAACCGTAATTAATACATCGGATACGTATTTTACGCTTACCGATAATATATTACCAAATACGACTTATGAAGTATATGTAAGAGCTAATTGTGGTTCTGCCGGTTATAGTAATTATACAAATGCTTTAGTAATTACAACAGAAACGATGACTTCTCTAGATGCTACCTTTTTAGAAGGAGATTATTTAATAGAATCTATAACGGATGGTGCATTTACCGCAGGTGGACAAGGTCCTATAGTAGGAGAACAATATGTTTACATTACTGCAGGCAGTAATAATGGAAGATATTTCAATTTCACCTATTACCCAGACGCTTTTCTAAATGACACTTATTTTGAATTTCAATTAACCAATTCTGGATTAGTAGAAGTAGGAATAAATGATACTTTATCTTATTCTTGTGATCAAGGAGCAACAACCAGTATTATACTAGGCCCTTCTAACCAAGACCAACCTTATAATGTTTGTGATGATTCGGTATTAGAATTCACATTCTTTGAGCTATACCATGGTACTGGAGGTTGTGGAGCTTCAGATTTACCTATAACCATTAGGCTTACAAAACAATAAAAAGACGTTCTTTTATAATAAAAAAGCCTTAAGAAATTCTTAAGGCTTTTTTTATATGTGGATATTTATTTTTATTTGAAGAATGAATCTACAAATTCGAATTTATTAAATACTTGAAGATCTTCAATACCTTCTCCTACTCCGATATATTTTACAGGAATTTGAAATTGATCACTAATACCAATAACCACTCCTCCTTTTGCCGTACCGTCTAATTTGGTTACTGCTAAACTAGTTACCTCTGTAGCGGCTGTAAACTGTTTTGCTTGCTCAAAAGCATTCTGACCTGTAGAACCATCTAAAACTAAAAGCACATCATGTGGCGCATCTCCTACTACCTTTTGCATGACACGTTTTACTTTAGTAAGCTCGTTCATCAAGTTTATCTTGTTGTGTAAACGCCCAGCAGTATCAATAATAATAACATCTGCATTTTGTTTTACTCCAGATTCTAAAGCATCAAAAGCTACAGAAGCTGGATCACTTCCCATTTCTTGACGTATCATTGGCACATCAACGCGATCTGCCCAAACTTGTAATTGATCTATTGCTGCTGCTCTAAAAGTATCTGCTGCTCCAAGCACTACATTAAGTCCTTGCTTTTTAAATTGATAAGCTAATTTACCAATGGTTGTTGTTTTACCAACTCCGTTTACACCTACAACCATAAGTACGTAAGGTGTCTTGCTACCATCTGCTTGTTTTGGTAATTTAGGAATGGTGTATTCTGTTTCTTCACCAGTATTGGTTTCACTTAATAAGGCTGCAATTTCTTCGCGTAGTATTTTATTAAGTTCGTCGGTACCTAAGTATTTGTCTTTTGCTACTCGTTCTTCAATTCGTGTAATTACCTTTAATGTCGTATTTACACCAACATCGCTAGACACAAGTACTTCTTCCAAATTATCTAAAACAGCATCATCTACTTTAGATTTTCCCGCTACAGCTTTACTTAATTTACCTAAAAAGTTCGTGCTAGATTTCTCTAAACCTTTGTCTAGTGTTTCTTTTTTATCGGAAGAAAATATTTTTTTAAAAAAACTCATTCTTTTTTAGTTGTTTGTTATTTAGTGGTGAAGCGGTTACTTCACGTATTTCTGCGTTAAGGATTGCAGCCGTTCGACTATTCTTCAATAGTCTTAACCTTTTTGCTTTTTCTGCAAAAAGACCTGCCTGCCGACAGGCAGGTATAACTGAAAGCCTGACCTTTAGGTAACGCCAAAATATAATAACAATAGTCGAGCCTTTTTTAAGTTACTGAAATATTGTCATTAATATGAAATGTAAATATAAAACAAAAGCTGCTTTCTTTAAGAAAGCAGCTTTAAAATATCTTTTTTAAAAGTAAACTTATTTTTTTGCTAAAAAGTCGCTTACTAATTCTGGTGACATTACAGACTCAACAAACATGTAAGCTCCTGTTTTTGGAGACTTAACCATTTTTATTGCTTTTGTTAATCTTTTAGATCCTGTTTGTAATGATGCTACGGATTTCTTTGCCATGACGTATAGTTTTAGTATTCTATAAAAGAATATTATTTAATTTCTTTGTGAACAGTCATTTTCTTTAAGGTAGAATTGAATTTTTTAATTTCCATTCTATCTGGAGTGTTCTTTTTGTTCTTAGTCGTAATATAACGAGAAGTTCCTGGTAAACCAGTTGCTTTGTGCTCTGTGCACTCTAATATTACTTGTACTCTGTTACCTTTTCTTGCCATTTTCTTAAGCTTTTAAATGCGGCTATTATTTTATAAAACCTTTGGTTCTTGCTTCTTTTAATGCAGCAGATATACCTATTTTATTAATAGTTTTTAATGCTGATGTAGATATCTTTAATGTAATCCACTTATCTTCCTCTGGAATAAAAAAACGTTTTTTGATTAAATTTGCATCAAATGTGCGTTTAGTTCTATTCATAGCGTGAGACACGTTGTTTCCAACCATTGCCTTCTTTCCTGTAAGTTCACAAACTCTTGACATTGTTCTAAATGTATTATTGTTATTTCAAAACGAGGTGCAAATATACAAATTCTTTACGTTTCCCCAATCTTATTTTTATCTATTTTTTAAAATTTCTTTTTGAAGCATTTCAAAAGCCTTGTTTACAGCTCTATTTATGACCTTAATTCGAGGTTTTCCAAAGCTGAATTTTTCAGAATAAACAGTGTTTTTTGTTGCAATTGCGATAAAAACGGTTCCTATTTCTTCTTCACTTTCTGATTTTGTTGGACCTGCATTTCCTGTTGTTGCAATTGCATAATCTGTTTTAAACAACTGTAACACATTCATTGCCATTGCTTCTGCAACTTCTGCACTTACTACAGAGTGTTTTTCAATAAGTGCTTCTGGCACTTTTAACACCTCTATTTTGATTTGTGTTGCATAACTTACAATACTTCCTTTAAAGTATGCCGATGCTCCAGACATTGCTGTAATTCGTTCTGCTATTTTTCCTCCGGTACAACTTTCGGCAGTTGCTAAAGTTTTTTTATTTGCACTTAGTTTTTTTGCAATTAGGGCCTCTAAAGTTTCTTCTTGGTCTTCAAAACCCGTAAAATATTCTTGTATTTGCGGAAGTAATAAACGAATTTGCTCATCCACTTCTTGTATAATTTCTTCTTTATTATCTCCTTTTGCAGAAAGACGTAAACGTACTTTTCCTGAATTTGGTAAGTATGCTAATTTGATATGTTTTGGCAAATTGTCTTCCCAATCTTCTATTCTTTCGGCTAAACTACTTTCTCCTATACCATAAGTCAGTAACGTTCTATGGAGAATAAAAGGACATTTATATTTTTTTTGAAGTCTTGGAATTACTTCATTATCTATTAATGATTCCATTTCAAAAGGTACTCCTGGAAGCGAAATAAAGGTTTTATTACCCTTTTCTAACCACATTCCTGGTGCACTCCCAACCGTATTCATTAAAGCGGTTGCTTTACTTGGCACTAATGCTTGATCTATATTAACTTGGGTAAGTGGCTGTTTAATATATTTTTCCCAAATCGTTTCAATGTTTTTTAAAACTGCTGCGTTTTGTACCAGCGTATCTTGAAAGTACGTTGCAATCGTTTTTTTTGTAATATCATCTTTTGTCGGACCTAATCCTCCTGTAATAATAATGATATCTGCATTTTCTTCTGCTTCGTGTAAGGACTTTATGATATGCTCTTTATCATCTTGAACCGAAGTTATTTGATAAACAGATACACCAATTTTATTTAGTTGCTTTGCAATAAATGCGGAATTGGAGTCTATGACTTGACCAATAAGAATTTCGTCTCCTATGGTTATTATTTCTGCTTGCATTATAAATTAAAATCGGAACGAATTTCGTCTGAAGCTTGCTTTACTGCCGCAAGTACAATTTGTAACTTCGGAAGTATATCTACTCCTGCTTTTTCATGTTTCCCCCAATCTTGCACTTCTATCAAGTCGTCAAGTACTCCCAACTCAAACATATCTATAGTTGGTTTCATCTTATGCGCAGTTTGATACGTTGCTAGATGATTATTATTTTCAACAGACTCTTTTAAAGTTTGTGCATCTGCAGGAACTTCTTCTAAAAAAGTTTGTGCTAGTATATTAATAAAATCTTGATCTCCTTCGGCTAATTCACGAACTCGAAATAATTTGTAATGTTGTTCCATTTATTTTACTGTTATTGAAAACATTTGCGTGTTTTCTATACATCCTACTAGTTTATCATTTGCAATGACCTTGCCAACTCCTGCTGGAGTTCCCGTAAATATAATATCTCCAATCTTTAAAGTAAAATATTTTGACACATATTCTATAATTTCATCTATTTTCCAAAGCATAAGGCTTGTGTTCCCTTGCTGTACTAGGCTTCCATTTTTTTGAAGTGAAAAATTTAAATCATCCACATCCTGAAACTGTGTTTTATCTAGCCAATCTCCCACTACTGCTGCACCATCAAAAGATTTTGCTTTCTCCCAAGGCAAGCCTTTTTCTTTTAATTGACTTTGTAAATCACGTGCCGTAAAGTCTATTCCTAGTCCTATTTGGTCGTAATATTTATGTGCGAATTTTTTTTGAATGTGCTTACCTACTTTATTGATTTTCACTAAAACCTCTACTTCATAATGTACATCATTTGAAAAATCAGGAATAAAAAACGGTTGCTTTTTTAATAAAATAGCAGTGTCTGGTTTTAAAAACACCACAGGATCTGTTGGTTTTTCATTTTCCAGTTCTTTAATGTGGTCTGTGTAATTTCTTCCTATGCAGATTATTTTCATTGAAAATCTTAATTTTCATTTCCGCTAAAGCGAAAATCTTATTATTTTAAATTTAAGTATCGAGATTATAGACCGCTTCGCTTTTGGAACTAGACGCTTACTCTTGTGATTTTACTTATCTTTATTTTACTACTATATATCTATCAGTCGTTAACCTTAATTTTCATTACATGAAAACTGGGGCTGTAGCCTTATTAATCCAACTTATTATTAAATGCTCGTAACTTAATTGCTGTAAGCACCTTTTTAGTATACAACGGAAAATCTGCATTTAACAACCAGCCAAAATAACCAGGCTCTGTATTTAAAACATCTAATACGCGTTTGTTTTTATGCTTCCCAAAAGAAAAGCATTCTTCCCCTTCTTTATTATAAGCTATAAATCCGGCAAAATCGGCAAACTTTTTACGAGAACTAAACTCTGCAAGAAACTTGGTGTCATTTTCTAGTTCTTCGTATTTTTCAATTTGTGCTTTTAAAACTTCAAAAGTTGCATTGGTATCTGCTTCTGCACTATGTGCATCGGTTAGATCTTTATCGCAATAAAACTTATATGCAGCAACTAGCGTACGTTGTTCCATTTTATGAAAAATAGTTTGTACGTCAACAGATGATCTGTTTTTCATATCAAAATCTATATCTGCACGAAGCATTTCTTCGGCTAAAAGCGGAATATCAAAACGGTTGGAATTAAATCCTCCTAAATCAGAATCTTTAATAACATTATTTATCTCTTTTGCTAGTTCCTTAAATGTTGGCATATCTGCTACATCTTCATCTGAAATACCATGAATTGCAGTTACTTCTTCAGGAATATGCATTTCCGGATTTACTTTCCACGTATTACTTTCCTGCTTTCCATCAGGGAAAACTTTTAAAATAGAAATCTCTACTATTCGGTCTTTTGATATATTAATTCCTGTTGTTTCTAAGTCGAAAAAACAGATAGGCTTTATTAAATTTAAATTCATTAGTTTGGAATGGTTTCTGCAAATATACTTTTTATTATATTTATCTTTTTTTTAAATTTAAAACTAATAATGAAAAAAACCACATTTTATTTTTTACTTTTTTTTCTATCTACACTAAGTTTTGCTCAAAATAACCATGCCCATATTTCTATTGAAAAAAAGGAAAAAGGAAAACAAGTAAATGTTTACGCTGTTAATTCAAGCAATACAGATTATGAGGTTTTCATAAAAATAAATGCTGTTGGATTTAGAAAATCAGCAGAAAATATGGTTACAAAAACGGTTCCAGCTAAATCGGAAGTAAAAATGGCTTCGTTAATTAGAATCTCTGAGGACTCTAACGTTACTTTTGGTGTGATAGTTAATGAAATTGGTCATGATAAAGAAAAAAGAATAAATCCTATTACCTTTACTTTTGATGAAAACAAAAAAAACAAACCGATTACAGTTTTTGTAAAAGATTATTGTGATTTATGCGATAATACCATCAAGCTATTTAGCGACAATAACATTGTATATACTATATATAATATTGATGAAGACAAAGAGTACTATCAAAAAATACAGCAAGAGCTTTTAAACAGAAAAAACGATAAAACGTCACTTGTTCCCATTATAGAAATTGAAGATTCAATCTATAATAGATTAGAAAGCAGAGACAAATTAATTAAAGCATTAAATAATCACTTTTAATGAGATTTATATTACTCTGTGTTTTCACACTCCTTTTACCTTTAAATATTATTGCACAAAACAAGCACGAATTTGTTAGTATAGAAGAAAAAGTTACTGGTAAACGGGTAGAGCTTTTTGCTGTGAACAGCAACAATATTGCTTATGACATCTTCTTAAAAGTAGATGCTACTGGCTACAGACGAAGCAGCGCAAGACCTATTATAAAAAACATTCCTGCCAACTCTAAGGTTAGAATGATAACGCTTGTTAAACTTGCAAACACAGAATCGAACTACAAATATACTTTGGTTGTAAATGAAGTTCGTTTTGACTTATCCATGCAAAAAGACGATGCAGGCATTCATTTTAAAATAGATGCCTCTTTAAAATCTAAAACGGTGGATTTATTCACTAAAGACAATTGTTTATTATGTAACCAAACCAAAGACGTTCTAGCAAATAATAAAATAAACTACAAAGAATTTAATATCGACCAAGATTCAACATATTTGGTAGGCTTACTTAAAGAATTTAAAACGAATAATATAAAATCTAAAATACAAGCGCCAATTTTAAAGATTGACGATTCGTTGTACACCAATATTAAAACGAAAAAACAATTAATTGAAACGTTACAATTACATTACAAATAAGCCGATTTCATTATAAAAACAAAAAGCACCATTATAAAATGGTGCTTTTTGTTTTTAATCTATTATTATAAATCTCTTTTTGAGATTCCTGCCTTCGCAGGAATTTTTATATCTCGCGATTAGAATCCCAAGCCTCTAAATAATTTTTTACAGCTAATACAAACTGTCCACCAAGCGCACCGTTTACCACTCTATGGTCATAAGAGTGCGACATAATCATTTTGTAACGTATACCAATAAAATCTCCTTCTGGAGTTTCTATAACTGCTGGCATTTTACGTATTGCACCTAAAGCAAGAATTCCTACTTGTGGTTGATTAATAATTGGAGTTCCCATGATACTACCAAAACTACCAACATTCGTTACTGTGTATGTTCCTCCTTGTATATCATCTGGTTTTAACTTGTTTTCGCGCGCTTTCCTAGCCAAGCTATTTACCTGTTTAGTCATACCAACCAGATTTAACTGATCTGCATTCTTAATTACAGGAACAATTAAATTACCATCTGGTAAAGCTGCAGCCATACCAAGGTTGATATTTTTCTTTTTAATAATAGTGTCTCCTTGTAAAGAGATATTTAACATTGGAAATTCACGAAGTGCTTTTGCAATCGCTTCCATAAAAATTGGGGTAAAGGTTAAATTTTCACCTTCACGTTTCATGAAACCGTCTTTCACTTTCTTTCTCCAATTCCAGATTTTAGTAACATCTGCTTCAATAAAACTTTGTACGTGCGCACTTTTTTGTACAGATTCTACCATGTGATGTGCAATTATCTTGCCCATTCTGGTCATTTCTATAATCTCATCTTCTCCACTCACTACTGCAGGAGCAGCTTGTGTTTTTGATTTTGCAGTATTACTAGCCGCTGGAGCAACAACATTAGATTGTGCTGGAGCAACTGTGTTCGTTTGCTGTGTTCCTTTATTTTGTAAGTATGCTAAAATATCATTTTTAGTAACACGTCCTTCTTTTCCTGTACCCGGAAGTGTATCTAATTCTGCTTGTGTTATTCCTTCTTTTTTTGCTATGTTTTTTACTAAAGGAGAATAAAAACGCTCGCCACTAGAAATTACAGGAGCTGTAGTTTCTTGTGCTGCAACAACCGTTTTTGCAACCTCAGCAGCAGCTTGCACTGGAGCTTCTTGTTTTTCAGCTTCTACTTTTGGCGCAGAAGCAGCTGCAGAAGCACTTGCTTCTGTTTCTATAATAGCAATGGTTTGTCCTACTTGAACAACATCATCTACATTAAATAGTATCTCGACTAGAACACCATCTACTTCACTTGGTACTTCACTATCTACTTTATCTGTCGCAATTTCTAAAATTGCTTCATCTTCTTCAATAGTTTCACCAACTTGTTTTAACCATGAGGTAATTGTTGCTTCTGCAACACTCTCTCCCATTTTAGGTAATTTTAGTTCAAATCTTGCCATATCTATAATGTAAGCCTTAGTTTTTATTTTTGTTTTGCAAAATTAATAAAAAACGAATGATTTCTTTCCATATTCATTAAAATTTTACAAAGTGTCTTTTTATTAAAAATGAAGAATTTCTCCTCGGTTTTGCGAGTCATTACTCCCAATGATAAAATTAGAGTTTTTTGGAATAATTTTAAAAGTATGTGTGTTATTTTTTTGCAAATAAACAATATGGGAAATAATCTCTTTATAACTAATGGTATTTGCATCAAAAATAACTTCTGCATTTGGTTTCACATTTTTCACATCTTTTATTTGATATGCTTTAAATGGTAGTTTTGAAGCTATTTTCGGATTTAAATCACAAGCAAAAACCGCATAATTATTTACTACTTTTGGTTCTATTGCTGGCGCTTTTCTAAATCGGATTGCGAACTCAATACCAAACCAAACTAATGCATTAAAAAACAAATTGCTTTTAAAATGTTTGATGTAAAAAATTTGCATAGCGCCATAAAAACGCTTGGCATATTCTGCATCTTTTAATGTACTCTCTCCTTTATAATGTATAACTGTAGTTTCGCCAAAATAATAATTTTGAAATCCTGCTTTTAATATTTTATACGTTAAATCTACATCTTCGCCGTACATAAAATAGTCTTGATCAAAACCTTTCACCTCATTGTACACACTACGTTTCAGAAACATAAATGCACCAACAAGAATATCTATTTCGCCTACTTCGTCTTCTTTTAAATGATTAGAGTAATAGTTTTTAGAGTTTCCTATCATTTTTTGAAAAGCAACTTTCACAACGGGAACATTGCGTTTACTCTCCGGAAGAAAGTTTCCGCTTCCATCTATTAATCGGCAGGCAATTGCACCAAGCTTTTCTTGTTTTTCTGCAAAGCTTAGAATTTTAGTAAAAGTATCTTCTGCAACAACAGTATCCGGATTTAATATACAGATATATTCCCCTTTTGCTTGTGCTACTCCAATATTATTTCCTGTAGAAAAACCGGAGTTCTCTTTATTTTCAATAAGTTTTACTTGTGGATGGTTTTGTTTGACCATTTCACAACTATCATCTGGTGAATTATTATCTACCACAATGATTTCGGCATCTATATCTGAAATAGCTGCTTGTACACTTTGAAGACATAGGTCTAAAAAATAGCGTACATTATAATTTAATATGATTATAGATAATTTCAAATAAGAAAGATTAAGATTTTAAAGAAGCTTCAAACGGAATTCTATTAATAATACTTCTTCCAAGTGTGATTTCATCTGCATATTCTAGCTCATCTCCTACCGAAATCCCGCGAGCAATGGTAGAGGTTACAATGTTATAATCTTGAATTTGTTTAAAGATGTAAAAGTTAGTGGTATCTCCTTCCATAGTAGAACTTAATGCAAAAATAAGTTCTTTTACTTCTCCTAATTTTACTTTTTCTACTAATGAAGTAACGTTTAAATCATGAGGACCAACACCATCCATTGGGGAAATTTTTCCACCTAACACATGATACAAACCTCTAAAAGAACTTGTGTTTTCTATTGCCATGACGTCTTTTACATCTTCTACAACACAAATTAATTCTTGGTTTCTATGCGGATTTGCACATATTTCACACAAATCTACATCACTAATATTATTGCAAGATTTACAAAATTTAATATTAGAACGCATATTATCTAATGCTTTAGACAGTTTTAAAGTTTGCTCCTCCGGCTGTCTTAACAAATGCAAAACCAAACGCAATGCCGTACGCTTACCAATTCCTGGTAATTGTGACATTTCGTTTACTGCGCTTTCTAATAATTTTGAAGAAAATTCCATGGTTGCGAATTTAATATTTATTATCAACTTGTTTGAGTATCTGTTAAAGTAATTTGTATTTTGCCTCCTTTAAATAAATTTTATGTCAGCTACACAAATCATTTTACTCATTGCAGCCTATTTTGGTGTACTTATTTTAATCTCATATTTAACTGGAAAAAAATCTGGAAACGATGCTTTTTTTAAAGGAAACAAACAGTCTCCGTGGTATGTAGTTGCTTTTGGTATGATTGGCGCATCACTTTCTGGAGTAACCTTTATTTCGGTTCCTGGTTGGATTGAAGCCTCGCAATTTAGTTATATGCAAGTCGTTTTAGGATACATTGTTGGTTATGCTGTAATTGGTACTGTTTTACTTCCTTTATATTACAAACTAAATCTAACTTCTATTTATACCTATTTAGAGGAACGCTTTGGTAATTATTCGTATAAAACTGGAGCTTCCTTTTTTATAATCTCTAGAGTTATTGGTGCAAGTTTTAGATTATTTCTAGTTGCTAACGTTTTACAAATCATTTTGTTTGATGAATTAGGCATAGAATTCTGGCAAACCGTTACCATTACGGTACTTCTAATTTGGCTGTACACCTTTAAATCTGGAATAAAAACGATTGTTTGGACAGATACATTACAAACTTTATTTATGCTTGTTGCCGTTGGAGTAGCGATTTATTTTGTTAGTGATGCATTAGATTTAAACGGAAGCAACGTACTACGTTTTGTATTAGATAGTGATTTGAGTAAAACTTTCTTTTTTGACGATTTTAAATCTGGAAACTACTTTTGGAAACAATTTATTTCTGGAGCATTTATAGCCATTGTAATGACTGGTTTAGATCAAGATATGATGCAAAAAAACCTAACCTGCAAAACATTGAAAGATGCACAAAAAAACATGTTTTGGTTCACCATTGTATTAACTATTGTAAACTTTATCTTTTTAAGTTTAGGCTTATTATTAACAGTTTACGCACAACAGAATGGTATTGATGCACATAAAGATGATTTATTTCCTTTACTAGCTAAAAACCACTTAGGCATTGGTGTTTTTGCGTTTTTCTTATTAGGATTAATTGCTGCAGCATATAGTAGTGCAGATTCTGCTTTAACCTCTTTAACAACTTCTTTTAGTATTGACATTTTAGATATTGAAAAGAAGCATAGTCCGGAGAAACAGGTACAAATAAGAAAACGTATTCACATACTAATCTCTTTCGTTTTAATACTTGTAATTGTTTCTTTTAAGTATCTTATTAAAGACGCAAGTGTTATTGCTAAACTCTTTGTTTTTGCTGGTTATACGTATGGCCCTCTTTTAGGGTTGTATGCTTTTGGACTATTTACCAAATGGCAAGTGAAAGATAAATTGGTGCCAATTATAGCCATACTTTCTCCTATCTTATCGTATATAATAAGTGTGAATAGTTTGAAGTGGTTTGGATTTGAATTTGGTTTCTTTATTCTAATTTTAAATGGATTCTTAACCTTTCTAGGATTACTTCTTATTAAGAAAAAATAACTCCCAATTAATATTGGTTTGTAGAAAGTAAAACCAAGGTACAAGCTTCTTCAAAAGCAATATTATTTTCTTTTAAAATAGCATAAAATTCTGGGTTTTCGGTTCCTGGATTAAAAATCACACGCTTGGGTTTCAAAGAAAGGATATAGTTGTAATACGCTTTTTGTCGTGTAGGATTTAAATATAAAGTCACCGTATCTATTCCTTCATATTGCTTTAAAACGCTATCTATAATCACTCCGGCTTCTTCACCTGCTTTCATACCAAACGCAACAGTTTCATGCTTGTAGTTCACCAGTTTTCGTAATGCCATATTAGAGTATCGATTTGGTTTTAAGGAAGCTCCAAATACTAAGGTTTTCTTATTCATATAATCTTATTTCAAAATGTTAAATTTTGTTAAGTAGTGCTAAAAGCAGTAACAAGACGTAAAAATAGTCGTCTATAGTAATAGAAACTAACAACCTTTATTATAAGAAGAAGATTGTTATAAAAACAAAATTTAATAACCTTCATAATAGTTGATGGTTAGTGTTAATGTTTGGTTATTAAATTAAGAAAACCCAAAGTGTCATTGCTTTGGGTTTTTGTTTTTTCTTACAAGAAGTGTTAAAATTCGTTAAAACTTGAAAATCAACACAATAAAAGAAAATATGTTCCGTTTAACTCAAACAACTACCAACTATTATATTATGTTTGAATTAGTCCTTTTAATAGAATATATTAATTGAAGTTATTGTTATATATGAAATAACAATAAGAAAAAATCCGAAATTGCTAAGTTTTCGGATTTTTTTTATGACTTCCAATGAAGACCTAAATTATTTTTTATTGGATTCTATATGAGATTCCAGATTTCGCAGGAATTTTACCATTTTATAATTACACTTCCCCAAGTAAAACCACTACCAAAAGCAGCAAGTACTACCGTATCTCCTTCTTTTATTTTTCCTTCTTCCCAAGCTTCCGTTAGAGCAATTGGGATAGATGCAGCCGTTGTGTTTCCGTATTTTTGAATATTATTAAATACCTGATCATCACCTAATCCAAATTTTCTCTGAATAAATTGTGCGATACGTAAATTCGCTTGATGCGGAATTAACATATCTATGTCTTCTTTGGCTAATCCGTTTTTCTCTAAACCTTCCATAATCACTTCGCTAAAACGAACCACTGCATTTTTAAATACAAATTGTCCATTCATGTGCGGGTAATAACTTTCATCGTTAGGATCATTATCTGCTAAAATATCAGTAACCCAACGTTTTCCCATTCCTGGTGCAACAAGTACTAATTCTTCTGCGTGTTCTCCTTGACTATGTAGATGTGTAGATAAAATACCTTTATTAGCATCTTCTTCTCTTGTTAAAACCACTGCTCCTGCTCCATCACCAAATATTACAGAAACACCTCTTCCTCTTGTTGTTTTATCTAAACCATGCGAATGCAATTCACTTCCAATGACAAGAATATTTTTGTACATTCCTGTTTTAATAAAATTATCTGCAACAGATATTGCATATACAAATCCGGAACATTGATTTCTTACATCTAAAGCCCCTACGGTTTTTATATCTAATGCATGTTGCACTTGCACTCCTGGACCAGGAAAATACATATCCGGACTTAAAGTTGCAAATACAATAAAATCGATATCATCTTTATCTATTCCAGCTCGTTCTATAGCTATTTTAGCAGCTTTCACTCCCATAGATGAAGTAGTTTCACCAGATCCTGGTTTTACCCAACGCCTTTCTTTTATTCCTGTTCGTTCTTGAATCCAAGCATCGTCAGTGTCCATCATTTTAGACAAATCATCGTTTGTAACTACATTATCAGGAACGTAGTGACCAAGTCCTATTATTTTAGAATTATACATAGTGCTATTAATTAAAAATCTAAACCCAACTGTATTGTTAATATAACAATATAAGGTGCCGCAATTTAAACATTAAAAGTAGTATTCTCATAATAATTAATCTATAATATGAATTTAACAAAAACAGATTGTAATAGTGAAAATTTTCTTACAAACTATAGAATAGTCTTTTTACGAAGTCATCCATGCTAGCTAATCATTCTTTAACCTTTAGCTTTTATTTTACGCATAGCATGTTCTGAAATTGCGGTAATAGACAAGGACGGATTTACACCAGGATTTGCCGAAATCATCGCCCCATCACAAACCAACATATTTATATAACCAAAAACATTATTGTGTTTATCAATCACTCCTTTGGATGCATTTTCTGCCATAACAGCGCCTCCCAAAATATGCGCAGTGGTTGGCGATCCTAATAAAGAATCTGTAAAATTAGCGTAGGGAATCCCGTTTACTTTTTTGGCTACCTTTTTTCCTATTTCCATAGCTTCAGGAATAAAAGCACTTGGTTTTGGACCAGATTCTTTAACGGTTTTCATTTTGGTAAACTTTCCTAATTTAATCTGTAGTGTACTATCTAAGGTTTGCATAAACAAAAGAATGGTCGTTCGTTTTGCATAGTTTTTGGAAAGGATGGTTTTAAAAAATCGGGAAGGCTGTTTAAAAAACAATCCTATAATTCCGAGTAATCGAAAAATCGCAAATTTATTATGAATAGTTGGAATTGTTAACATTTTAGAAAAACCAGAACCTTCTCCATAACGAACGGGTTCCAAATGGCTATTTTCATCGGTATGCAAGATAGAACCAATAGCAATTCCTTTAGAAAAATCTTTCGGTTTTTTATCTGTAGAAGTAATCAATAATAAAGACTCGTTATTGGTTCTAATATTTTTTCCAACCGCGTCTGATAAATTTGGTAAGGTAGATGCTTTCAGTTTTAATAATAAAGGAACGGTTCCCATAACACCTCCAGAAAAAATCACTCCTTTGGTAGTTACACTTGCTTTACTTTTTTTTCCAATACTCGATTTAAAATCTACTTTATACCCATCAGAACCATCTTTATTTCCTAAAGTCGAAACATTAAAAACTTCTTTTTCTGCAATAATTTTAGCACCCAATTGTTGTGCTAAATGCAAATAATTTTTATCTAATGTATTTTTCGCATTGTACCTACAACCTGTCATGCAGGCACCACAAAACACACAACCTGTTCTATCTGGACCATTACCATTAAAGTAAGGATCTGCTACTTTTTTCCCAGCTTTTCCAAAATACACAGCAACTTTTGTAGCTTCAAAATGTGCTTCTTTACCAATATCTTTGGCAAGGTCTTTAATTAATAAATCCGATTCGTATAATTTTGGATTGGTAGCTGCTCCCAACATTTTATGTGCGGTATCATAAAAGGGTTTTAAATCCTTTTCCCAATCCTTTAAATTTGCCCAACTACCTGTATTAAAAAACTCTTTCTTTGGTATCGGCAAGGTATTCGCATATACTAATGAACCTCCTCCAACACCAACACCAGAAAGCACTGTTACATGATTTAAAAAGGTCATTTTAAATATACCATGAAGACTAGCTTTAGGTTCCCAAAGCCATTTTTTTAAATGCCAATTGGTTTTTGGGAAGTCGTTATCCTTAAACCATTTTCCTTTTTCTATAACCAATACTTTATAGCCTTTTTCAGAAAGTCGTAAAGCGCTTACCGATCCTCCAAAGCCACTTCCTATAATTACATAATCATATTCTAAATTCACTATAGATTCATTTTTTATAAAATTAGAAATATTATTCCTTATTTCTGGTTTTAAAGTTTTATTTCATGATGTCAGTTTGTCACTTTTAAAGTATTGGCATTTTTGTTGCCTATATCATGGAAAGCAAATTAATAATAATTAGTCAGTTAGAGTTGCGGCTTTTTCGGAAATACCGAGAACTTCTCGATACACTTCACGCAAAGCTTAAAGCACTCGAAGTGACAAAAAATAACCAGATTTTCGCTTTCGCGGAAATAAAAAAAATATAATTCATTATGGCAAAAGGAAATATTAATGTTTCAGTAGAAAACATTTTCCCATTAATCAAGAAGTTCTTATATAGTGATCACGAAATATTTTTACGTGAGCTAATTAGTAATGGTACGGATGCAACTTTAAAACTGAAACACTTAACAAGTATTGGAGAATCTAAAGCAGAATATGGTAATCCAATCATTGAAGTGAAAATTGATAAGGAAGGAAAAAAACTTCATATTATCGATCAAGGAATAGGAATGACTGCAGAAGAGGTTGAAAAATACATTAACCAAATTGCTTTTTCAGGAGCGGAAGAATTTTTAGACAATTATAAAGATGCAGCAAAAGATTCTGGAATTATTGGTCATTTCGGGTTAGGTTTTTACTCTGCCTTTATGGTAGCAGAAAAAGTAGAACTAATTACTAAATCGCATAAAGAAGGAAGCGTTGCAGCACATTGGACTTGTGATGGATCCCCAGAATTCACTTTAACAGAATCTGACAAACAAGATAGAGGTACAGAAATCATACTACATATTGCAGAAGACTCTACAGAGTTTTTAGAAGAAGCTAGAATTAGCACTTTACTTTATAAGTATAATAAGTTTATGCCTATTCCAATTAAATTTGGAACAAAAGAAATTGAAGTTGCTTTACCAGAAGATGCACCAGAAGGCGCAAAACCAGAAAAAGCAATCGTAGATAACATTATCAATAATCCAAATCCAGCTTGGACAAAACAACCTGCAGATTTAGATGACGCAGCATATACCGAATTTTATCGCGAATTATACCCTTCGCAATTTGAAGATCCATTATTTCATATTCACTTAAATGTAGACTATCCTTTTAATCTTACAGGAATCTTATATTTCCCAAAGATGACGAACGATTTAAACGTTCAAAAAGATAAAATTCAATTATACCAAAACCAGGTTTTTGTAACCGATAATGTAGAAGGTATTGTACCAGAATTTTTAACGATGCTACGTGGTGTAATTGATTCGCCAGATATTCCATTAAACGTATCGCGTTCTTACTTACAAGCAGATGGTGCAGTAAAAAAGATTTCGTCTTACATTACTAGAAAAGTTGCAGATAAATTAAAATCATTGTTTAACAGCAATCGTGAAGATTTTGAAGCAAAATGGGATGATATTAAAATTGTAATTGAATACGGAATGCTTTCCGAAGATAAATTCTTTGAAAAAGCAGATGCATTTGCATTATATCCTACAGTAGATGGAAAATTCTATACATATGAAGAGTTATTCAACAAAACAAAAGAAAATCAAACAGATAAAGATGGCAAATTAGTACTTCTTTATGCTTCTAACAAAGACGAGCAACACAGTTATATTGAAGCTGCAAAAGCGAAAGGTTACGAAGTATTAATGCTAGACTCGCCTATCGTTTCGCATTTAATTCAGAAATTAGAAAGCTCGAAAGAAAACATTTCTTTTGCTCGTGTAGATGGTGATCATATTGATAATTTAATCAAGAAAGAAGACACTACTATTTCTAAATTAAGTGAAGACGAAAAGAAAACTTTAGAGGAGTTATTGAAAAAAACTATTCCTTCTGAAAAATTCATGGTGCAATTAGAAGCAATGGATAGCGATGCTACGCCATTTATGATTACACAACCAGAGTTTATGCGTAGAATGAAAGAGATGCAGCAAACTGGTGGAGGCGGAATGCAAATGTTTGGTAGTATGCCAGAAATGCACAACCTTATTGTTAATGTAAATTCTGAATTGGTGAACGAAATTTTAAACACCAAAACGAAAAAGAAACAAGAACGTTTAATTACGCAAAGTTTAGATTTAGCGAGACTTTCTCAAGGCTTATTAAAAGGAGAAGAGTTAACTAATTTTATTAAACGTAGTTACGAAATGATTAAGTAACAAATTCCTGCGAAGGCAGGAATCTCATGAATAGAAATTATTATTTTTTATCGCTTTCGCGGAAACAAAAAACCACCTTTCGAGGTGGTTTTTTTTATTACTTATAGCTATCAAAAAAGTAATTTAACTTCGGTTATTAGCCGATATAATTAACAAAAGTGCGTAAATCATAACACCTTTAGAATACCTATGTGTTTAGTTCGCATCAAACCAAAAATCTACAGTTGCTTTTTCTGCTCCTGCACTAGGCCCTTGTGCGTCTTGGCCTCGCATTCCGCCACGTCCTCCGCCATTTCCACCACGGCCACCACCATTTCCTCGACCACCGCCACCACTTCGCATTCCTTGGTCTTGACCTTGACCTCTATCTTTACTATTAGATCCTTCTTTTTTATTAGTAACAACACCTATCGATAATTTAGAAAAATCACCATTTTCTTTGGGATCTATTCTATATTTTGGAATTTTAATGGAAAATTCAAATAATTGATTTAAGTTTGTGTAGCTCGTTTCTATCGCAATATCTAAAGTATTTAAATCTTTATTAAACACTTGACTTTCTTCAAAAGAACTATACGCTGCCTCTGCAGGTAATTTTTCAATCATACTATTTAAGTCTATAGTATTTGGATCCATATTTCGTGAACCTTGTACAAATTGTTTTGGCTGGTCACCCGTTGGATATTTAACGTAGACATTCTTTTTTTTCTTTCCCTTAATGTCATAATAAATGGTAAGACCATTTCTAATTATTGACATTGCAGTCTTTTTATCGGTCGTACTTATATTAAGGTGCACATAATTGCCGTCTTGTGAAACTTTATACAAAACGTTTTCATTGCTTATTTGCGTAGTATCTGCTGGAAAACTTTTTTTATTGGATGCAAAAGAATTAAAACTTAAAAGTGTTAAGAGTGCGATTATTAAATATTTCATTTTTGTTAAAAGTTAGATTTTAAAATTTATAGTATGGTATAAAGACTATTAAAATTTAGAAAGGTTTAATCCTTAAAAAATAAAAAAATAAAAAAAAGACGAAAACTATTTAGTTTTCGTCTTCCGACTGGATTAATTTAGATTGGTATTTCTCTAAAAATTTCTTTTGTCTAGTAATCATTTGCTGTCTTATTTTATCGATATCCATAAAATCTGAACCAAAATCACTTTCGAAAAAATCATCATTAAAGAAACGTTTGCTAAAAAGGGAATCTGGTGAGAAAACAGATTCAAACCCTTGATTTTCAAATTCCGAAAAGTTTCTAAAAAACTTGGATTTAAAAGATTCCGTTAGGCTATCCCGTTCTGACAAAGAGAGGTTGTCGAACTTATTACTAGAAGACCAAGAATAAATACTATCATATCTAATTAAATTTCCATTTTCATCAAACTCTTTATCCACTTTCCATGAACCTTTTGGTTGTTCTACTAGCTTTTCTTCCTTTTTCTCTGTTTCCTGATTTTGTCCGCTACAACTAACACTTAATAATCCAACCATAAACAATAACAAATACTTTTTCATCACTTTAGATTTTAAGTTAAACTTAAATTAGGAGGCATCAAAAATGTTTGGAATAAACCACCAGTTTCTGCCACTTTAATCAATTTATTTTGGTGGTATACTTTTAATTTTCGTTCCCCACTTTTATACCAAACACATTCCAAATAAGAATCATTATTAACCAAACCAAAAATCCAATCTCTTTTTGAAACATATTTGATTACTTGCATTTTTGGAGCGGAAAGTTTGCCTTTAACTTTCACCCAATCTCCAGGTTTAAATTTTCTTGGCATAACCGTATTCTTTTTAATAATTAAAAATTAATGAATAAGAATGAGGCTAAAAAACAGCCTCATTCTTAACATTTCACTCTAAATTTCAGGAATGCAATTATGAAACTTTAATGCTTCTGGCAGGCTTTTGTTTGGCTTCTTCTTTTTTGGGTAAAAAAATACTTAAAATACCGTCTTTGTAGTTCGCATCAATTTTTTCATCATCTACACTTTCGGGCAAAGTAAAGGTTCTTTTAAACGAAGAGTAGCCAAACTCTCTACGTGTAAAATTTTCTTCTTTAGTTTCATTTTCTTCCTTGGTCTCTGTAGAAATGGATAAAACTTGATTGTCGAGGTCGAGATGGAAATCCGACTTTTTAAGACCCGGAACTGCCATTTCTACCATAAAGGCATCGGCTGTTTCTTTGATATTTACTTTTGGTAAAGTAATTCCTGTATTAAAATTGGAAGTAAATACAGATGGTAGGTCTCTATTAAAGATATCCTCTAACCAATTGGACAATGTTGGGAAGTTTGCATTTGAATTTGTGTTTGCTAAACTTCCGTTTTTAGGAACATTAACTAAATTGCTCATAATTAAAAAATTTAAATTAAACATTTTTTCAAATTTGAAATACTACGATTTCGATAGTATAATTACAAATAAAATACCAAAATGAATACTTCCTATTACTATGCAAAAAACTTCTTACAATCTGGAATATTTCTGTCAGATTTTCAGAATAATTGTCATTTTTTCATTTAAACAAATGTCAGATTGACAAGGAAAGGCTAGTAATAACGCAACACTAAATCCCTTACAAACAATTACAAGTCACTTCGTTAAAAACAAAAACACAACCAACGAATCCTTTACAAACACATGCAACGAAACTTTAAAACACACCTATAAAACAAAAACTAATCGCTTATATTTGCGGCAAGCATAAACTATGAGTACAACATTACTTTCTTCGCCATTACAAGGCTTTACAGACTTTAGGTTTCGTAATGCGTTTCATCATTATTTTGGAGGCATCGACACTTTTTACGCGCCTTATATTAGATTAAACGGCAAATTAAAAATCAAGCAATCCTACCAATTAGATTTACAACCGGAAAACAACACCACTTTAGAGGTGATCCCGCAAGTCATGACTAATGATGCCGACGAATTTTTGTTTGTTGTAAAATACGTGCAAAGTTTAGGCTACAAAGAACTCAACTGGAATTTAGGTTGTCCGTACCCAATGGTTACCAAATCGGGAATGGGTTCGGGCTTAATTTGCAATCCGACAAAGATTGATGCCATTTTAAAAAGAGCACACAACGAAACCGATATTACCGTTTCCATGAAAATGAGAATGGGTTATGATCATGCCGAAGAAATTTTAGACACCTTCCCTATTCTAGATAAATATCCGCTTAAAAATATTGCCATTCATGCCCGAATTGGCAAGCAGTTGTATAAAGGTCCTGTAGATTTAGATGCTTTTGAAAAATGTATAACGAGTACTAAACACAAGTTATATTACAACGGAGACATTACCAG
Source organism: Lacinutrix sp. WUR7 (assembly GCF_016864015.1). Taxonomy (NCBI): domain Bacteria; kingdom Pseudomonadati; phylum Bacteroidota; class Flavobacteriia; order Flavobacteriales; family Flavobacteriaceae; genus Lacinutrix; species Lacinutrix sp. WUR7. Next base: position 254,008 of record NZ_CP045067.1, read on the forward strand.
TGTTGCTGCTTTTAAGAAAATGGAAGCTCGTTTTCCTAGTATTGATCATTTTATGATTGGTCGTGGTTTAATTGCAGATCCTTTTTTACCAAGCATGATTAAAAATAACACGACAGAATATCCTAAAAATAGATGGGAAATTTTTTCCGAATTTCACGATACCATTTACCAACAATATGACGAATACCTTTCTGGTCCTACGCCAATAAAAATGAAGATGCTTGGTTTTTGGGAATTCTTTTCACAATCGTTTTCCAATCCGCAAAAAACATACAAAGCCATTAAAAAAGCTGGCAATCCTGTAAAATATAGACAAGCAGTAAAAGAGGTTTTAAATAAAGAAAAGTAAAACCACTTCTATTAAAAAGTGATTTCATTTCTCTAATTACTTTCCTATTTACCTCTCTATTTGTTTTAAATAGATTCTGTATTCGATTCTAAAACACTAATATCTGCTTCTGCATCTACTTTATAAACCACTGCTTTAATAGCTTCTAGTTGTTTGGTGTTTTTAGTAATTAAAATCAGTTTTCCTTGAGAGTCGTGATGAATCAATTTAAAGATGGTTTTGGTATAATCTTTATGTTTTAAAAAAGCTTCTTGAATACGTAAGTTCTTTTTAGAAAACACAAACACCGTCATATGTGTTGTAGATTGTTTTATATAATAAGCAATCGTTTTACTAATTGCTATAATTGCTGCAATACTATATGCTGCCATGGTAAAATCTTCAAAAACTAGAATTCCGAAGAAAATAACAACTCCATCTACCATTAAAATAAGTTTGCTATACGGAAGCTTTATTTTGGTAGCCAAAATTCTAACCAAGATATCATTTCCTCCCGTTGTTGCTCCAGCTTTCATTACCATAAAAACAGAGAACCCAACGATAACACCTCCAAATACAGAAGACAATAAAACATCTTCTACAAAGATTTTATTTTCTGAAAACTGTGAAAAAACATCGATATAAAAAGAAACTAAAACCATCGAAAAAGCAGTTTTAATTCCCGTTTTTCTACCAAGTACTTTTGTTCCCCAAAGCAACAAAGGAATATTAATAAGTAGCGCTACCAAACCAATAGACATTCCTGTAAGCTGATTAATAACAATACTCAAACCTAAAATTCCGCCTGGCACAATATTGTGAGGTATAATAAATATTACATAGGCTACAGACATTACAAAAGAACCAAGCATAACATGGGTATAGCTTTTAAGTTCGGTAAGTAGTTGCTCGTTTTTTAATAATAATGCGATTCTTTTTTTCATAATACTGGGTATAAAAAAATCCCTTTGATTTATAATGAATCAAAGGGATTAAAAATTTAAGTTCTAACTAATTTTAAAAGCTCTGATATTGGACAATAAACACCTTATTACACATATAAATACGTGCATTCTTATTGGCATTAATGGAAATCAGATTTAAAAAATTCATTTTACTACTAGGTATAAAAAAAAGCGTTCTATAAAAATAGAACGCTTTTAAATATTTATTAATATATACGTTCTAGCCTTCGAGATTAAACCTCGCGTGCTTCTTACAAATAATATTTAAGTTATTGTTTTTCATAATTATAATGCAAAGGTAAAATTATTTTAAACATACAAACCATTCTTTTACTTAAAATCAATTTCTGCTAAAATGTAATTACTAATCGTGGATTTTACGTTTCAGATTTTGTACTTTACATCATACAAAAACAACGTAAATATATCCTATGCATGCAATGGAATTCCATTAAACATAGTTACCTTTTTGTTTAAAAAAATACTATGCACGCATTGTATTTTTCAGAATTAACAATTACCTTATAGCCTTTACCAAATTACCATGAACAAAAAGTTAATTTCTAAGAAAAAGCCAGCGTTTCCAATAACAGAAGCGTTATCGAAATATCTTACCAAGCAAGGTAGGAACATAAAAATCCCTATTTATTATGATGATTTATTAAGGTTTCAAGGTGCTATAGAAGTTTTTGATGCGGAAGGAAATGACACCTTATGGATTAGCTGTTACTATTCCGAACATGAACGGGAAGAAATACATCGTAGCTTAAAGCAAATGTATTCCATCTTACATTCTGATGGAAGCGACACGATTATACCCTATTTAAATATTGATAGTATCGATTTTTGCACCTTTGGAAACAGTAAACCTTTCCGTATAAAAGTTAGAAATATATTAAACGACAACTATCTTTTTCTTTACATAAAAAAGGCTGATGCATCGCGTATTTACGGATTAGAATTGGAAGATATCTTATCGCCAAATCACATTAACTTTTTAGTCCATAAAGACACTTTAATAGAGGAACATATTTCGGGAATCCCTGGCGACATTTACATAAAAGAGCATTTAGATACCATTTCAGAACAAGATAAAAGAGAATTAGCAAAAGAGTTTGTTAAGTTCAATGAACGTTGTTTTGTTAGGCTATTAGGAGATATGCGTTCGTACAACTATGTTATTGTAATTAGTTACGATTTTGATAGAAAACAATACCGTATTCGTGCTGTCGATTTTGATCAGCAGAGTTATGAAGGGAATGTTAAAGTGTATAAACCGCAGTTTTTAAAAGAAAACAATCCGTTTGTAAAAATGAGTTTAGAGCTTTTAGCGAAAGAGTCGATAGAGCAATATAAAAACGAAGAGCGTTCTCTTTTAGCAAAACGTGCAAAGAGTGAACAAAAACGTTTAAAGCTTTTAATACAATGCATGAAAAAAGACAATATTTCTAATCCTGAAAAAGTTCAGGAATTAAAAACAGGCTTATTTACTTTAACAGGCGATGTGCGATTTAAACGCGCAAAAAACATGGGCGAATTACTAAAAGCTGCTTTAGATTTTGTGATTAGAAATTACCAAACCGGAAATCCATACATTTTAAAATAACACAACTATAATTACCACCATATAATGAAAATTAAAAAAGTTCTTGTTGCCAATAGAGGCGAAATTGCGATTCGAGTACTTCGTGCTTGTACCGAGTTAAATATTGCTACAGTTGCTGTTTACACCTATGAAGATAGATACTCGCAACATAGAAATAAAGCCGACGAGTCGTATCAAATAGGCGAAGATAATCAACCTTTAAAACCATATTTAGATATTGAAGCGATTATAGACTTAGCAAAAGCGAAGCATGTAGACGCTATTCATCCTGGTTATGGTTTTTTATCTGAAAACTCCGAATTTGCAAGAAGGTGTGCCGAAAACGGTATTATTTTTATTGGTCCAGATCCAGAAGTTATGGATGCATTAGGAGATAAAATTACAGCGAAAAAAATAGCGGTAAAATGTAATGTTCCTATTATTGAAAGTAACAAGAAAAAACTAAGCTCGCTAAAAATTGCAATTTCCGAAGCCAAGACTATTGGTTATCCTTTAATGCTAAAAGCTGCTTCTGGTGGTGGAGGTCGTGGTATGCGAATTATTAGAAATACCGAAGATTTAGAACAGCATTTTGTTTCTGCTAGTAACGAAGCATTAAATGCATTTGGTGATGGTACTATGTTTTTAGAAAAATATGTAGAAAACCCGAAGCATATAGAAGTACAAATTGTAGCAGATAGACATGGTAATATTCGTCATCTATATGAAAGAGATTGCTCGGTACAGAGACGTCATCAAAAAGTAGTAGAAATTGCACCTTCTTTTAATGTTTCCGATAAAGTAAAACAAGATTTATACAAATATGCCATTGCTATTACTTCCGAAGTCAATTACAACAATATTGGTACGGTAGAATTTTTGGTAGATCAAGAAGATAATATTTTCTTTATTGAAGTAAACCCAAGAATTCAAGTAGAACATACGGTTACCGAAATGGTTACTGGTTTTGACCTGGTAAAAACACAAATATTTATTGCTGGTGGTTATAAATTATCGGACGAGCAAATAAAAATGTACGACCAAGATAGCATTGCTACCTATGGTTTTGCGCTACAATGTAGATTAACTACAGAAGATCCTGAAAATAATTTTACTCCAGATTATGGTAATGTAACGACGTATAGAAGTGCATCCGGAATGGGAATTCGTTTAGATGCTGGTAGTATTTACCAAGGCTATCAAGTAAGTCCGTTTTTCGATTCTATGCTGGTAAAAGTTTCTGCGCATGGTAGAAGTTTAGATGGCGCAACACGTAAAATGGTTCGCGCATTAAAAGAGTTTCGTATTCGTGGTGTGAAAACTAATATTCATTTTTTACAAAATGTGATTCAGCATGAAGATTTTTTAAACGGAAAAGTCACCGTAAACTTTATTCAAAATACGCCTAGTTTATTTAAAATAAAACTACCACAAGACAGAACTTCTAAAGTGGTGAAATTTTTAGCCGAAGTTAGCGTCAATGGAAACTCAGATGTAAAATTCAAAGACGACAGTAAAATATTCCGAAATGCAAAAGCACCAAAATTTAGTGGCTCTGCTCCGTATCCAAAAGGAACGAAGGATTTACTAACCGAACTTGGTCCCGAAGCCTTTTGCCAATGGTTAAAAGAAGATAAGAAAATACATTATACAGATACCACGATGCGAGATGCGCATCAATCGCTACTTGCAACCAGAATGCGAAGTTTTGACATGCTTAAAGTTGCTGAAAGTTTTGCGAAAAATCATCCGAATACCTTTAGTATGGAAGTTTGGGGAGGAGCAACTTTTGATGTTTGCCTTCGCTTTTTACATGAAAGTCCTTGGACACGCCTACGCGAATTACGTAAAGCGGTTCCAAATATATTATTCCAAATGCTATTACGCGGTTCTAATGCCGTTGGTTATAAAGCGTATCCAGATAACCTAATCGAGAAATTTGTCGAGAAATCTTGGGAAAATGGTGTCGATATTTTTAGAATTTTCGATTCCCTAAACTGGGTAAAAGCCATGGAACCTAGTATTAACTATGTTCGTAATAAAACGGGTGGTATTGCAGAAGCAGCCATTAGTTATACTGGAGATATTTTAGATACCACACAAACCAAATACAATCTTAAATACTATACTCAACTAGCAAAAGATTTAGAAAATGCTGGTGCACACATGATTGCTATTAAAGATATGGCCGGTTTATTAAAACCGTATGCAGCAACCGAGTTGGTTTCGGCTTTAAAAGACACCGTAAATGTTCCTATTCATTTACATACGCATGACACTTCTTCCTTACAAACAGCAACTTATTTAAAAGCTATTGAAGCTGGAGTGGATGTTGTAGATGTGGCACTTGGTGGTTTGTCTGGTTTAACCTCGCAACCTAATTTTAATGCCGTGGTAGAAATGATGAAATACCAAGATCGTGCACATGATTTTGAGATGTCTAGTTTAAATCAGTTTTCTAATTTCTGGGAAGACACTCGCGAAATGTATTATCCTTTTGAGTCTGGTTTAAAAGCAGGAACTGCAGAAGTATTTAAACATGAGATCCCTGGCGGACAATATTCTAATTTACGTCCGCAAGCAACCGCTTTAGGTTTAGGAGACCGTTTTGATGAAGTTAAAAAAATGTATGGCGAAGTAAATGCCATGTTTGGTAATTTAATAAAAGTAACACCTAGCTCTAAAGTAGTTGGTGATATGGCTATTTTTATGGTAACCAATAATTTTACTCCGGAAGATATCATGACGCGAGGCGAAGAAATTTCTTTTCCAGAATCGGTAATTAATTTCTTTAAAGGAGATCTTGGTCAGCCGGTTGGAGGCTTTCCTAAAAAGCTTCAAAAAATTATACTTAAAAATAAGACAGCCTATACCGACCGACCAAATGCGCATTTAGAACCTATAGATTTTACCATAGAATATGCAGCCTTTAAAAAGAAGTTTCAAAAAGGATTTACAAGAGCTATAGAAGAAGAAGATTTCTTATCCTACACCTTGTACCCTAAAGTGTTTGAACAAGCACATGAAAATTATAAAAGCTACGGAAACATCGCGTTGGTACCTACAAAGAATTTCTTTTATGGTATGCAGCTTGGCGAAGAAATATTAATCGAATTAGAGCCAGGAAAAACCGTTATAATAAAACTTCTTTCTATTAGTATTCCTAATGACGAAGGAATGCGAACCGTTTTCTTTAAAGTAAATGGAGAGAACAGATTTGTCGATGTTTTAGACACGTCTTTAAACATTAAAATTGAACAAAACGCAAAAATAGATCCTGCAAACACCAATCAAATTGGAGCACCTTTACAAGGATCTCTTTATAAAATACTGGTTAAAAAAGGACAAGAAGTAAAAGAAAACGATGCGCTTTTTGTTATTGAAGCCATGAAAATGGAAACGACAGTAAATGCATTTAAGTCTGGTAAAATTAAATCGGTAACTTTAAAAGAAGGAAGCATGGTAAAACAAGATGATTTAGTGATTACCATGGAGTAAATATTTTCTATTAAAAGACCACTTCTAAAAAGAAGTGGTTTTTTAATTCTATTAATTCATTTTAAAAACTTTATAAAACAGAACAAAATACACGTAAAAACCTGGAAATCAATAATTTAAATACTTAAGAAAACTTTAAGAACCTTAACACCACTAATTATTAATTTTTTACTAGTTTTGCAAACTGAAAGCTAGTTACCCAATGACTATCAACAACCTACAACAAATTAAAGAAGTAAATACACTTCTAAACAACGCCTATTCTGGGCGTACCTCCAACCTACCCGAGAGTATTGCTTTAGCTAAAAAAGCACTTTATCTAAGTAAAAAAATAGATAATGAATCCTTAATAGGAAAAAGTTTAAACCAGCTTTCTCTCTATTATATGATTACTTGTGACTACAAAAAGTCCAATCAATATTCAGAAGAAGCCATTATTTGTTTTAAATCTTTACAAGATGAACGTGGTATTGCAGATGCTAAATACAATATTGGGAGTGTTCATTACAAAACAGATAACTATCACGAAGGCTTAATCTATTTAAAAGAAGCCCTTCGTATCTATAAGAAATTTGATGATTTTGAAAGCCAATCTAAAGTAGAAAAAGCTATAGGAACGGTTTATGAATATATTGGAGATCCTGCAAACGCTTTTTCTGCGTACAAGTGTGCAATACTAAATGCCAGAAAAATTGGGAATCTAAATTTAGAATCTAATGTATTTAACAACCTATCTGGACTATTATTAAAAAGACAGAAACCTAGTGTTGCCATGAAAATGATAGAGCATTCTATCGTATTAAAAAAGCAAACGGGAGACACCAGAGGGCTTGCCTTTGCTGTTTATGGTCGCGGTAAAATTCACCTTAAACTTGGGGATTTAAAAAATGCCGAAATAGACTTTTCAAACGCTATAGACTATCACAGTAAAGTGGCTGAAATCATGGGAGCCTGCATGGCTTACAATAAATTAGGCAAATTACACTTCCAATCTAATCAATTAAAAAAAGCAAAAAAAGCAGTAAAAAAAGGGCTTCAATTAGCTGAAGCTTACAACATTTTAATGGCCAGAATTAAAGGTTATCATTTGTTATATCGTATTTATAAAGATAAAGACAACATCTCCAAATCTTTTAAATATTTAGAATTATACCTCAAAGAAAAAGAGGCTATAATGAACACACAAACACAACAAGTTATGGAAAACTATAACTTAATCAATAAAATGAATGTGTTAGAAAGTGAGGCTTTATTGCAAAATGAACGTCAAAGAGTCATCGAAAAAAAGAATCAAGACGAACTAGAAGACGTAAAATTAAAACAAGATTTTTTATCGGTGATGAGTCACGAGATTAGAACGCCTTTAAATGCTATAACCACTATAATATCTATTCTAGATGACCAAGTAAAGGATGAAAACAAATCGCTTATTAAAAGTTTACAATTTGCATCCGACAATCTAATTAACATTGTTAATAATGTGCTGGATTTCACGAAGCTAGATTCTAAAAAAACCACTTTAGAGATAGATAGTACCAATCTTTATGAACTATCTAATAAAATTATTGACTTACATCTTAACGTTGCAAAAACAAAGGGGCTAGGTTTAGTTTTAAATAATACCATTCCAAAAGACAGGAATTATCTTTTAGACCAAACCAAATTATCTCAAATACTTAGTAATCTTATAGGAAATGCTATAAAATTCACCGAAAAAGGCCAAGTATCTTTTAATTTAAAACTAGTAGAAGAAGATCCTAAATTCGATACCATACAAGTAAGTATAAAAGATTCGGGAGAAGGAATTTCTAAACAAGATATTTCAAAAATATTCTTAAGCTTTTCGCAAATAAAACCTGTAATGACAAGAGAACAAGGCGGAACTGGTTTAGGATTAGCTATTGTTAAAAAACTAGTCGAACTTCATGATAGTAACATAGAAGTAAAAAGTAAGGTTCAAGAAGGTTCCGACTTTCATTTTACTCTTAAACTAGAAAAATCTGCCAAGGTATTAATTAAAGAAAAAACAATTTATCCTCAGTTAACAAACAAAACCGTTCTTTTAGCAGAAGACACGTTAATGAATGCGGTTTTAATTAAAAAGATTCTTTCTAAATGGGGAATTACTACAGCACATGCTGTTAATGGTTTAGAAGCTGTTTCTCTTGCAGAAAAGAAAAAGTATGATTTCATTTTAATGGATTTACACATGCCAGAACTAAATGGTCTAGATGCAACTAGAATGATTAAAAAAACAGGCAGTTTAAATGTGCAGACTCCTGTTTTTGCTATAACAGCAGATGTGATGACTAGTGAAAACAATGAGACCTATCAATTATTTAATAAAGTATTGTGGAAGCCTCTAAATATTGATAAGCTTTATAATGCTTTGGCAGAAGAAACAAAATCAAATCATCCAATTACCAAACGTCTAGACTTCGTTTAAATATTAATCCTTAAAAAGGGAAACGACTTAAGCAAAAGGCGATTCCTTCTACAGAATACGTATCTTTACCTAAAACAATTGCATTTTTTAACATAAAATGAATGATTGTTACTTTTAGGAATTTGAAAAAGCAAAGTCTTTAAATTAGATTATTTTCAAAAAAGAGAAAGATTACAAATTAAAATATTTCCGTTTTCACGGAAAGAAAACATGAAAAAAGGAATTAAAATAACACTCATATCTCTAGGAATACTATCCTTATGCTCTGGGATTTTTTTCTTTTGGGCTTCTGCAGCTACATTACCAGAAAGCCAATACCAAAAACTAGAAGTCAACGATTTTAGTTCTATTACGGATACCGATTCTATTTACAGCATAATCACCTATAACATTGGCTATTTAAGTGGTATGACCAATAATCTTGCTGTGGAGAAACCCAAAACATTATTTGATGCTAATTTAAAAAAGGTATTACAAGAATTTAAAATAGTAAATCCAGATATTATTGCTTTTCAAGAAATTGATTATGATGCATCCAGATCGTATCACATTAATCAGCATAACGAAATAGCAAGCTTAGGTTATACCTATGAAGCCGAAGCTGTAAACTGGGACGAAACCTATGTTCCTTTTCCGTATTGGCCACCTACTATGCACTTTGGCAAAGTAATTTCTGGGCAATCTATACTAAGTAAATACCAAATAAATAGCCAAGAGAGAATGGTTTTAGAACGTGTAAAAACGAGTCCGTTTTATCGCGATGCTTTTTATATAGATCGTTTAGCCCAAGTAGTAAAAGTGCAAATAGAAAATAAAGAAGTGGTTATTATCAATGTACATTTAGAAGCTTTTGATAAACAAACACGGGTAAACCAGTTTCATACAGTTATGGATTTATTTAATAGTTATGCAGCTACAAATCCTACCATTTTATTAGGAGATTTTAATAGTGATGCCAATGACGAAAATGCAGTGATTCAAAACATATTACAAAATAACAGTATTGGAAATGCAGCATTTACAAATAGTGATTATGCTTTCACATTTAACTCCGAAAAACCAGACGTACGTATCGACTATATTTTTTACAGCAAAAACACCATCCATTATGTAGATGGAAAAGTACTCAACCAGTTTGAACAAGCATCAGACCACTTGCCTGTAGTAATGCGTTTTAAATTAAAATAATGTATTAGCGTTTTTGTTCAAGCAAAACGGTTCTTTTAGCCGAAGAGATTCTTAATAAATGGGCCTTGCCACAAAACATGTTGCGAATGGTATTTTAGCTGAGGAATATGCTAAAAAGGAAACGTAGGATTTTATTTTAATGGATTTACACATGTCAGAACTAAAGGATTTAGATGCAACTAAAACGATTAAAAACCGGGCAGTTTAAATGCGCAGGCTCCTGTTTATTTTTGCAATAACAGCCATGTAATGACTAATAAAAAAAAAGAGACCTCTCCTTTATTTAATAAGACACTTTGGAAACCGCTTGAAATAGATAAACGATATGCTGCTAAAGCACAAGAAACGGTAACGCACACAACCCACATAACGAATGTTTAGATTTCGTTTAGTTCTTTCCGAATCAAAGATGAAGTTACTATTCTTAAACAAATAATGTCATTTTAAACAGTGCGCTATACACACTCTTTAAAATGACATTAGTACTAACCTAAAACATTATTTTCAGTAAGTTCTTAGCAATTTTATTTTATAAACTTTCTAGAAATTACGTGATTGTTGACGTCCTGAATAACAGCAATATAAACACCATTACTTAAGACACTAACATTCGCTTTGTTTCCTAATGATTCACTAATTAATTTACCAGTAATATTATAAATACGAACCGTTTTTATAGTACTATTAGAAGATGTAACATTTAAAGTTCCAGCATTCACAAACACGTGAACAGAAGAATCATTATATAAATAACTTTCTAGAGATAATTCTGCAACAGAAAGCACTTTAATATTATCAAAATCTAGACTTTCTGTACCATCACCATTATCGTCTATTCGAGTAATAGAAAGCCCTAATACATCTATAAGTAAATCATCAAGACTCTTTGGACCATCCACGGTTAGTTGTGTGGGTAATAATGAAATAGTATACGTTTCAAAATTGGTTGCAGAAGCAGGCACCGTAACACTTCCAGACTCCGCTATTGTGATGTTTGTTCCTGTTCCGTTATCAAATAAAAGAATTGCTAAATCCATATCTTCACCAGACAAATTCCTTGCTTCAAATCTAATACCACCAACACCTACGCTAGTATAATTTCCTCCCCAAGTTATATTGTCAATAATTAATCTATTAGGAGGTAACGTTCCTGGAAGTATAGATGGTGATCCACCTGCTGTCAAAAACCCACCAGCTACAGAAACAGGAGTAAACGATGTATTTAAATTATCCCAACCTTCAAAATTATTATCTGTACTAAAGGTACTTTCTTGCCCAATACTTATTTGACCATAAGTCACTTGTGCTAAAAGAATAAATAAAATGTAAATTTTTTTCATGATTTTTAATTTTTAATTTATGTAAAACTAGTATTTTATTTTAAACAAACACGAAAAGAAAGTCAAGAAAAATAAGTTCCCTTTCGCATACATATTAAACCACCTCTTTTGGTGGTTTTTCTATTCGTTTATGTTCCTATTAACCCAAAATCACGTAATTATACCTGATTTTTTTGTGAAAAAAAAACATAGGTTTACCAAACACCTATTATTCCTAATAACGAACTAAAAAAACAGGTAAAACATGAAAAAAAATTACGTATTTATTTTATTATTTATCACATTAACGTCAAATATACATGCTCAAAATTATTGGGGAGTAGACGCTTCTGTAGATGTCGCGAATGCTGAATTTCAAAATGACTTTATAGAAACTGGAACTGCAGGAAATTATTCTAACTCCACTTGGACAGCACTTTCTATAAATGATACCGATGGCGCCGTAACACCTGGAGCAGCTTATTGGACAAGAAATACACTTGGCTATTCTCAAGGTGCATATTCTGCACCCACGCCAACAAACGCGCCATCACAGGCTAATGGTATCGCTATTTTTGATTCTGACTTTATGGACAATGGTGGTACACCTAGCGCATTCGGTACGGGCACATCACCATCTGGACATAAAGGAGAACTGATTTCGCCAAGAATAAATTTAACAGGAAATACAGATGTACCTCTAGCTGTGAAATTTTATTCCCAATATCGAAATTTTATTGCTTCGGAATTCACTTTTTCCTTTTCTTCTGATGATGGAACGACTTGGGGAACTTCGGTTGCTTATACTACATCACAAGCATCTCCTTATTTAGAAGGATTTTTGACTTTAGCATTACCAGCAACTTCGACTCAAGGAGTTGCTAACTTATCACAATGTAGACTAAAATTCACTTTTGATGGAGATTATTATTTCACAATAATTGACGATGTAACTATTCTAAATGCAGCTGTTTTATCTACAGATAATTTTACGCAAAACCATAAAGTTACATTGTTTCCAAATCCTGCTACAGATTATATTCAAATTAATAGACTAACAAAAACCGAAGACTACACTATCTATAATACTTTAGGTCAAGAAGTGAAAAGTGGTTTTATTTCTGAAAACCAAAAGTTAGACATCAAAAACCTAGCGAATGGCTTCTATGTTTTAAAACTAGAAGAAGGAAATTCTTTTAAATTCATGAAAAAATAAGCAGTATAAAACACCTTTTAACAATCTAAAAAACCACCTCTTTTGGTGGTTTTTTTATACCATTAATTCACACTTACGGAAAACCGTAACGTTTCGTTTCTAGCCTGTTTTATATTGCCGTTTGAAACTAAAAAAACGTATCTACACATCTTTTTTAGTTTCAGAAAAATTGTAAGTTTGTTAAGCATGCAAACATCAACTTACTATTATTAATTTAAAGCAAAGGATTAGTAACATTAAGTATATAACAGATTGCGCTTCATTATCAGAAACCATTTACATCAATGCATATTACACCCAAAAATTAATGACATGGATAACCAAATAGACAATATACATAACAGTAAAAATCTAACGGATAAAGAAATATTTTCAAAAATATGGACGAAGCCTAGAGAAGTTTTCCAATTTATAAATGACAACCATTATGATAAATATGTAAAATTACTCTTAGTACTTGCAGGAATTTCAAGAGCATTTGACAGAGCATCTATGAAAGATATGGGCGATACCATGTCTATATGGGGAATTTTAAGCTTGAGTATTATACTAGGCGGACTTTTAGGCTGGATTTCCTATTATATTTATGCGGCATTACTTAGTTGGACAGGCCAATGGTTAGGAGGAAAAGGAGATACTACCTCCATTTTACGAATACTTGCATACGCAATGACACCAGCAGCAATATCGTTATTACTACTTGTTCCTCAAATTGGAATTTATGGCAACGAAATATTTAAATCCGATGGAGATATTACCAGTGCCGGACTTATTCCAAATATTCTTGTTTATGGATCTATGATTTTAGGAATCATTTTAGGGATATGGATGATCGTTTTATGTGTAGTTGGCGTTTCGGAAGTTCAAAAATTATCAATTGGAAAATCCATTCTAAATTTATTCTTACCGCTTTTGGTTTTTGCCATCCCAATTATAATCATCTTTTTGATTGCTAACGCTTTTTAAAAAACGAAACACAGCATAAAAATTAAATTTGTTACCTCTCATTTTCCTATCGGAAACCCTCGCATACAAAACGGAAACCCATGCATACAATTAGAATAGAAAGAAATTCGGAATGGAATAATAAAGCCCGCACCATTGGGATTTATATAGACGGAGAAGTAGCTGGTACAATAGACGACGGGGAAACAAAAGAATTTATGGTTGCATCTGGAAAACACGAAATACATGCTAAAATAGATTGGTGCCGAAGTCCGAAAATAGAATGGATTGTCTCTGAAAACGAAACAACATCTTTAAAGTTGCGTGGTTTTAAATATGGCACTTGGATTTTCCCAGCATTACTAGGAATCTCATTAGTGTATTATCTTGGAAAATATGCGCTAAATATGAACTTGTCCTTTTTAATTTGGATACTAGCAATCGGGTTTTTATATCCTTTATATTTCATCACATTCGGAAAAAACAAATATTTAAGACTAACGAAAAACAATAAAACGTACTAAATCAAAAGGTATAATGCTTTGCTAGTACGCTCCTACTTACCAAAACCCTCGCGAATTTTGAACACAACCAAAAAAATATCCATAACAAATTAAAACGCCTTCTTTATGAAATCCATAGTACCATTCTTTTGTTTCGCTTTTATTCTTATACCCTTATTTTGTTATAGTCAGACACAAATAGGAGACCCTATAAATGGCGAAAGTGAAGGCGACAGATTAGGAAGACGTAGAACCATATCGTTTTCTTCTAACGGAAAAATTATCGCATTAGGCGCACCTGAAAATGACACGAATGGTTATTATGCTGGTCATGTACGCGTATTTGAAAATATAGATAATACGTGGATGCAAGTGGGTACAGCTATTAACGGTATGCAGCCTTACGCAGGAATAGGATATAGCACATCCTTATCCGCAAATGGTTCCATTCTAGCAATTGGTGCTGGCAACAGTACTTTTTATCCGTTAGGATTGGCAAGAGTTTATCAAAATACCAATGGCATTTGGACACAAATTGGCGATGATATTTATGGAGAGCAGGCTTATGGCGACCACTTTGGAGGTACTATTTCCTTATCTTCTAATGGCAATATCTTGGCTGTTGGTGATTTTAAGAATAGTCAAAATGGCTACAATTCTGGACACGCTCGTATCTATGAGAATATTAATAATGCATGGGTTCAAATAGGAAATGATATCGATGGTACAGACACAGAGCAAGAGTTTGGAAGAAGCGTTTCCTTATCGTCAAATGGTGCATTTGTAGCAATTGGTGCTCCCGGAAATGATGCAGGTATCGTTCGTGTATATGAAAACAATAACGGTTCTTGGATGCAAGTAGGCGCAGACATTCTTGGAGAAAACACAGGAGATTCTTCAGGATTTGCTATTTCCTTATCTTCTAATGGAAATATAGTAGCAATAGGCGCACATGAAAATGGTGGAAACGGATTACACTCCGGCCATGTTAGAATTTTAGAAAATATAAATGGCACATGGACGCAAATTGGTAATGATATTGATGGAGAAGCTAGAATTGATTTTTCAGGATTTTCATTAGACTTAAGTGCGAATGGAGATTTGGTTGCTATTGGTGCTTATGCCAATGATGGTAACGGAAGCAGTTCCGGACATGTTCGTCTATATAAAAATAATGTAGGTTCTTGGGAGCAAATTGGAAATGATATCGATGGAGAAAACACAGGACAGTACCTAGGAAGAGGAGTTGCGCTTTCTGGTGATGGCACAACCGTTGCATGTGGTGTTTGGGGAAGCAGTGCTAACGGAACAGGTTCTGGTCAAGTATTGGTATATGATATAACGCCATTATTATCCAATCCAGAATTCGAAACGAAGAGCCTGGTTAAGCTTTTCCCTAATCCTACGAATAATATGGTACATATTGAAGCTACTAAAAAAATAACTTCCATACAAGTGTATACCCTTTTGGGACAAGTAATCTATAATAAAAACCAAAATAGCTTCGCTGGTAAAATAGACCTGTCTCGTTGTATTGCAGGCGTGTATTTGGTAGAGATAAAAATAGGAGATCAAACCACTACACATCGAGTGATCAAAGAATAACGAAAGCAACAATATATTTATATAAAAAAAGCCTCCTTTTTAGGGGCTTTTTTTATGCCTTTTATTTACCGTTACGGAAAACCGTAAGGTTTAATAAATAGAGGGTTGTAACTTGGTTTTACAAAATAAATATACGTAGAACTACGTATTTCATATACGTAGGAAAAATTGTAGGTTTGTTAGACGTGTAAACCTAAACTTAGTATAACCTGATTTATTATAGGGATAGGATTAATAAAAGTAAGTATATAACACGTTGTAAGTAATGCGGAAATCGAGCTAAAATTGAACATTTGAACTAAAAAAGCCAACCCACAAACAGCACATTTATTTTTTTGCCAACGCGAAATGCCAACGCTAAAAAAATTAAAAGAACTGTTTTTTTTGCCAACGCTCAACCAAGTGAGGAAAACCATAATCTGAATTAAAAAAAAGTGCGTATTTTGAACCTCTGAAAATCAACCAAAAAAATATGGAGATAACGGAAAAGCTACTGATTGAATTACAAAACCGACTAAAAGTTGGTAGCCGAAGAGGAGTACATTTAAATGCAATTCCAGCTCGTTCAAGGTACAAGTTTGACCTAACACGATTATCTCACATTGACGAAAACCTTCCCACAAATTTTATTAATGCATTATTAACCGAATTACCTTTAAAATTTAAAATTAGTTGGAAAGATAATGTTCCCGATTTGAATTCGCTTTTTGAAGATGACCAAACGCAATTAGTAAAAATTACAAAGTCTTTTGAAAATCTTATCAATCAAACAGATGCAATCGAATCAGAAAAAGGGATAAATACATTCGGTTTTGGTTTTCCAATACTTGTAAGACGTGACCAATCAGATAACAAATTAACAGTTGCACCTATTTTAATTTGGTCATTAAGAATAAGAAGAACAAAAGAATTTAATACTTGGGAAATACTGCGAACAGAAGACGACCCAATTTATATAAACGAGGTTCTAATAAATCATTTACAAAATGATTCCAAAATTGAGATTAACCAAATTTCAACAGATTTTTTAGATGATGGCTTAATTGATAAAAGTGAGCTTTTAGATATTTGTGTAAATATCATAGAATCAATAAACAGTTCAATTCCAGATGACCTTCGTGAAACATTTGAGAAAAAACTGAATCAAATAAAATCTATTCCAGAAAAAAAGCATTACGAAAAGTTACCATTAACATCTAATAATTCATTTATAGACTTTGGCGGACTTTTTTCAATTTTTGAGGTTCAGAAGCAAAATATTATTCACGATTATTCGAATTTACTAGAATTAAAAGGTGCTACAATTGACCTTGAGGATATGGAAGAACATACGTTTCAACCAATATCATCAGTCGAAACTGACCCATCACAACAAGGGATTTTACATTCTTTAAAAGCTTCTCGAAACATTTTAATTCAAGGACCACCAGGAACAGGAAAAAGTCAATCGCTTACAGCGATTTTAGTAAATGCACTAGAGAATCAAAAAAAGACAATTGTTGTCTGTGAAAAACGCACAGCTTTAGAAGTGTTGCACAATGCCCTAAATGAAAAGGGTCTTAATTATCAATGTGTACTTTTAAAAGATATTGTTAAAGACAGAAGAGTCGCAGTTGATTCTGTAAGAGATAGAGTTGATAATTCCTCATATCGCAGATATAGATATACTCATTCCAAAGAAACTTTAGACAACATAATTGAAAAGTCAAGAAACTTAATTGATTCAATAAATAAGAAACACAAAAAATTAGGAGCCAATTTAGTCGGTAATAAAAATTGGACTCATATTGTCGGCTCACTATTATCAGAATTAAAGGACAATTCAGAAGAATACAATCTTGATTTAGTAAAAGATACATTTAGTTATGAATCATCTGAACTAAATCAGTTATTAGAATTAATTAGGAAAGGACAAAATTTACATGACGAGTTTAAACCTCATTTAAACCTTTCTTTTATCAATTCTGCAAAATTAGTTGGAGACAATCCATTTATTATAGAACAACAGATTGAAGAAGATTTTTCAATCTATAAGAAAGAGTTGAAAATAATTTTAGATGACATTTCAAGCTATGAGGTAGAATATTATAAAATTAGAAATGAACAATTTAAATTGCAAAAAACTTCAATAAGTGATGTTGATAATTCTATCCTAAATATCCTAACGAAACACAAAACAAACAACGACTTTTTTGATGAAGAAAAAACAAATGGATTTTTATTTAAAACTATTTCTATCTTCTCAAAAGAAAAGAAAACTACACTTACTGACCAACAAACAATAAATACACTTTTTGAAGATTATTCATTAAAAACTAATAATAGCAAAGACTTTGAAAGTATTAATTTTTCTAAATCAATTAAAGAAAATCAAGATATTCTCAAAAATTACAAGTTAATTACGGAGAGAATTGACAAAGAGTTTCAATCAAAAATAGAAAATGAGTACAAATTCTTAAACTTACTTAAATCAACTGAAAAGGAATTTGACACAGAACTACTACAAACAATAAAAACAAATTTCAGTAATTTAAAAACAAAAATAGAAGACCAAAATTGGACTAACAAAGAAGTGAATGGAGATTCTCACAACGTGTTAAGTTCTCAAATTCAGACTTTATTAGATTCAAAAGAACATTTTTTTGCAAATGAAGAAGACCTTTTTTCAATTGAATTTAAGTGGTTTCAATTCTACAATTCATTATCACCAGATAATAAACTAATCATTGACCAATTAAAGGAAAAAACAAATTGGAGAAAAACATTTTTAATATTCTATCTTAATTCTATGCTTGTAAATTCGGCGAATACAGATTTACCAACAAATGATAACGACCATATTGAATTAGGAAAATCTTTGTCTGAACTTGAAAAAGAACAGATTAAATATATTAGAGAATATTGGTTCTCAAAACAAATAGATGCAACTAGAGATTTTGACAATAAGAATTCAAATTTAGCTGTCGAAAATCTATACAACAAACGAGCAGGTAAAAGACATAAACGCTTATCCTTACGAGAAATAATAAGGTTGGATATGGATTTATTTACAACTTTTTTTCCAATAATTCTAACAACACCAGACGTAGCAAGTAATCTGTTTAAAGGCAAAAATCAATATTTTGATATTGTTATGTTTGATGAAGCAAGTCAATTAAAATTAGAAGATAATTTACCAGCACTTTTAAAAGGGAAACAAATTATCATTGCAGGAGATGAACACCAAATGCCACCTTCAAATTATTTCAGCAAAGTATTTGACGGTTTGATTGATGATGAAGATGAATTTGAAGACGAAATAGATAAAATTAAAAACGATATAAGCAATTCACTTTCAGATTGTGAATCACTTCTTGATTTTGCATCCGAATTAGGTTTTGAGAAAAAACATTTAGACTTTCATTATCGCTCAAGACACCCTTACCTAATTGATTATTCTAATTATGCCTTTTATAATCAAAGGTTAAAACCACTTCCAAACAGTTTTGATTACATTCCAATAAATTATGTTCCCGTAAATGGCACATATTCTGACACTTCCAATGACGCAGAAGCTGAAACAATTCTGTCGATTATTGATAACAATATTTCAAGACTTCCAAACGGAGAATATCCAACAGTTGGAGTAGCAACTTTCAACATCAATCAAAGAAACCTAATTTTAGGTAAAATTAATGAAAGAAGAAAATTTGAAAAATATAGAGATTTTAATGACAAAATAGTTGAACTCGAAGAAAACGGATTTTTTGTAAAAAATTTAGAGAACATTCAAGGAGATGAAAGAGATGTCATAATCCTCTCAACTACTTATGGTATTAAC
The DNA here is from genome assembly GCF_016864015.1 of Lacinutrix sp. WUR7. Taxonomy (NCBI): domain Bacteria; kingdom Pseudomonadati; phylum Bacteroidota; class Flavobacteriia; order Flavobacteriales; family Flavobacteriaceae; genus Lacinutrix; species Lacinutrix sp. WUR7. The sequence continues at coordinate 273,426 of NZ_CP045067.1, forward strand.
AAGGAAGGTAAATTTGCTCAAAGATTTGGTTCAATAAATCATCAAAAAGGATACAAACTTTTAAATGTTATTGTAACAAGAGCGAAATACAAAGTATATGTATGTTCTTCCATTCCAGAAGATGTATTTTTAAATTATAAAGAGCATTTAATCAATGAAGGTTCAAACAACCGAAGAGGAGCTTTATATGCCTATTTAGCATACTCAAAAGCTGTTAGTGAACAAGACAACGAAGCAAGAATTTCTGTCTTAAATACACTAGCAGAAAATTCTACAAAAAGCACTACAATCGACAACTTAAATGAAGACCTTGAATCACCATTTGAGGAGGAAGTTTATGAAGCTCTAACCAAACATTTTGACGAAAAAAATATAATTCCTCAACTTCAGTTTGCAGGATTTAGAATTGATATGGTTTACGACACAAAACATATTGGACTTCCAAAAATAGCAATAGAATGCGATGGAGCTTCTTATCATTCTAGTCAAGAAGCATATTTACACGATAGTCACAGACAAAAGATTCTTGAAGGACACGGTTTTGTATTTCATAGAATATGGAGCACAAATTGGTGGAGAAACCCACAAAAGGAAACAAAAAAACTAGTTGAATTTATAAGAAGTATCGAAAACAGTAGTCCATCAATTTTTGAAGATAAATCAAAAACAGGATTAGCGTTTACAGATAATATCACAATAATCGAAAATGAACTTTCTAAAGTTACTCAACATCTTAAAACGGATTTAAAAGAAACCATAGAAGCTGTTACTAAAAAAGAGGAAATTCAGACAACATTATTTAAAGAAACTATTACGGTCAATAGTAAAGTGAAAGTAAAATATTTGAATATTAACAAAGATTTGAAAGTTCATTTAGTTGACCAAATTGTATCTAAAGTTGAAAAATCAAATGGAATTCAAAAAATAAATATAAAGACACCATTAGGAGTGGCTTTAAATGGAAAATCTGTAGGAGATACTGTGAAAATTGGAGGATTAGATAAGTACGTTAGAATATTAGAAATTATAAATTAAGCCAACGCTAAAAAAGCCATACACATTCGCAATTCGCTACAGCCAACGCTACGCCAAAAATTGCAAAAGAGTATGTCTTGCCAACGCTCACATTTGAACTAAATAAAAAACATAGGAAAACCAAGCTGAATGAAAAAAGCACTACTTACAACACCGTGTATAATTAATTGCTTGGTTATAGCCTACTTACGAAAATCCTCGCGGATTTTCTATTCGCTTTTTATTTACTAAATTAGGTGCTTAAACACGCCACTAATCATACACGCACACGTTAGGCACAAGCAAAAAAAAACTATGATAATCGAAACAGCAGCATTAATATCAATTAGTACATGGTTAGGGAATAAGCTTTTAGACAAAGGTTTTGATTCATTACACACCAAAGTTACTTCAAAAACTTTCAATGATAGATTTTATGATAAAGTCAATAAAGCATCTATTTCTTTACAAGCAAATCATCCTGATGCTTTAGGAGGGAATATAGAATATTTCTTTAAGCATATTGATGTATTTAATGAACTAATTAAATTACTCTTTTTGAATTCAAAAGTCGATTTAAAAGTTATTGAAGAAAAATTTGATATTAAAACATTACCAGACGATTTCATTTTAGAGTTTATTAATCTTTTAAGAGAAGAACTTTATAGGGATGAATATTTCAGCGATATATTATCTAATAAAGAGATTTATTTAATTAGTATTGGAATTAATAAAAAAATTGAAGAAGTACTAGAGATTTCTTCTTTATCATTCGAAGAAGTCAAAAAACTAAAAGGCTTAATAGAGTCTAAATTTCAAAACAACTTTTCCTTTTTAAGTTTTTTTGATAAATATAAATCAAGCTTAATAAATAATTATTCCCAATTGAATTTTATGGGCTTAGGATTAGATTTAAGTATAAAAAAAGGAAAAAGGAAAAAACTAGAAGATTTATTTGTTCAACCAACATTTTCAACAAATGAATCTAATCTGGAAATTCTGCGGAAAACAAATCCATCATTTAGTTCTAACAATAAAATTTCCCTAACTAAAATATTCAATTTTGATAAAAACTTAATAATACTTGGAAATCCTGGTAGTGGAAAATCTATTTTTACCAAATTTGTCTCTTTAAAATTAATTCAAAGTGAAAAATTTTTATTTGACAATAAAAAAATCAAAGACTATATTCCCTTTAGGATTGAATTGAGAAAATATCATGCGTTTAAAAAAGATGAAAATGAAGGGCTAATAAAATATTTGCGTTTTTTATTAGAAATTGAATATGGCTTCCCAAATGTTTTATTTGAAGATATTCAAAAAATATTAGCAGAAAAGAATACTCTAGTAATTTTCGATGGTCTGGATGAAATTTTTGATCTTAATGATAAATTATTAATTAAAAATGATATAGAAAACTTTATCGCCCAGCACAAAAATGCAAGAACAATAGTTACCTCGAGAATAATAGGTTACGATGACGTAGCATTAAAGGAAGAAGAACTACTCAAATTAACCATAAACAATTTTGACGACAAGCAAATAGAAGAATATATTAAAAATTGGTATTTAGTTGAAGAAGATGATGAGCAAATAAGAAAAAAGGAAATTGATGATTTTTTGTTAAAAAGACAAATGATAGATAGTGAACTAATATCTAATCCTTTATTGCTTTCATTAATAGTCATTTTATATAGAAACAATTTAAAAGTCCCAGAGTCAAAGCTTGAGATATATCAGTCATGTACTAAAACCTTAGTTGACAAATGGGATCAGAGTAAGGGAATGGAAATAAACATTTCTGATGACATTTATAAACGAAAAGATACTGTTTTTGCAGATTTAGCCTATTGGCAATATAAAGAACTAAGCAAAAAAGATGGGAAAGTAACATATCAAAGAGCAAAAAATACGGTAGCCGAAAGTTTAACAGAAAAACTCAAGATTGCTGATGATTTTACTTCAGATTTATTTTCAGAACAATTTCTATTATATGCACAAAAGCGATCTTTATATTTTGATAATAATTTTACCCATAAAACATTTCTTGAATATTTTACAGCATTTTGGATATTTTCAAATATAGAAAAGAAACACAAAAAAGCTGAAAGAGATAAATTAATAAAAGAGTATATTATAAGCCCTTACTGGCATATCGTTTTAGAGTTATTAATTAACTTAATTGATAAGGACCAGGCAGATAACGAAATCATTGACGAATTAATTAAATATCAACTTAAGGAAAATGAAGAATCTTCAACCTTCTTTTTACAAATTTTTAATACTATACAGAACGTAAGTATTTCAACATTTGAAGAAATAGTTAAAATTTCAATTTATAGGATTTTAGACAAAGAATCAAAAGCTGGAAAAAATGAAAACTACAGGAATCCACAAAATTCACCTTTTTTCTTACTTTCTCAACATTTTGAAAATGATTTATTGAAACAAGCAATCAAGAGATGCATCACTGCTGTTTTATTAGATAAAAACAAATTTAACAATGATAAAGTCTTACTTTCATTCTATCTAGAATTGATTCACGAGAGTCAAAAATTTGAAAATTTTAATGATAGTGATAAAGATGATGATGTTTATAATTCATTTTCTACAGAAACAAAATTCGAAGATCCATTAATCTATGTGATGCAGGAATTTAGATTTAATCGTCTAGATTTCAACTCAACCCCTATTCCATTTGCTAAGGAATTTTTAGAAAACTTCAAAAAAAAATCATTTATTAGTGATTTAAAATCTAAGTTTTCCAACTTTCGTTATTTCCCAATTCAATATATTTGTTTAAAAAATGCTCTTTTTAATTCAAATAAAAATATTTTAAATGAATATTTTTTACTAAATGAAAAGTATAAAGTTCGTAAACGTGAAATAATAAAAAATATTTTTGGGCATCCATTTTTTTATGAAAAAGAAGAAGATCTTGAAATATTAATTAAAAATTTAAATCACTTGAGAAATAAGGATTATTTAATTTTATTTACTCCTATACTTTATAAATTACGTTTCGAAGAAATATATGGTCGACAGAAGGAAATTAAACCAGATCTAAAAAAACTTATTAATTTGTTAGAAGACAAAAAATTCTCTAAAAAATTAGATTACATTATTGATAAAAATAATGACGAGACTAAGGTTAAATCTTATATTATTGACAATTTTAAACTTGACAAATCTATAATTAAAGTATTCTAATAGTACTAAGACAATATAAGCCAGTGCCTAACACCGTATAAAAATAATTACTAGTTCTCTAACCTACTAACCCAAAACATTTAAAAAACCCTTAACATTCTACCACTTCCCTATTCCTAAAAAATAACTAACTTGTACAACAAATTATGACAAGCGTTATTATGAAAAAAAGACAACATGCATTGGGATTATTTCCCCTCTTATTTTTAGCAATTACTATTGGTTTTGCACAAGAAAAAACGGTTCCTGTTTTTGAAAACGGAGAAGCACAAATAGTAGAAGGCTTTAGCGATTATAAAGAATGGATTCGTCATGATCTTTGGGTAGAAACTACCTTTAACACAGACGGAGATACTACCTTAGATAGAATGCACGTTGCCGTTACTAGACCAAAACAAACAGATACTGAAGGTTTAAAATTACCTGTGGTCTATGTTTCTAGTCCGTATTTTGCAGGTGTTGCAGCAGATCTTCCTGGTGTGATGTGGGATGTAGAACATGAACTTGGGGAAACCGCAAAAGAGCGTGTACATCCAGAAGTGGTACGAAGAGGAAAACGTCCAATAATTTCAAATTCTCATATTAGAAAATGGGTGCCTCGTGGTTATATCGTGGTACATTCGTCTTCGCCAGGAACAGGATTATCACAAGGTAGTCCAACGGTTGGCGGACAAAATGAATCGCTTGCACCAAAAGCCGTTATCGAATGGTTAAATGGTCGCGCAAAAGGATATACAACACCAGATGGAAACGAAGAAGTGAAAGCGACTTGGTCTACCGGAAAAGTAGGTATGACAGGAACTTCGTATAACGGAACCATTCCTCTTGCTGCTGCTACCACAGGCGTAGAAGGTTTAGAGGCTATTATTCCTATTGCTCCAAATACTTCCTATTATCATTATTATAGATCTAACGGATTAGTGCGTTCTCCAGGTGGTTATTTGGGTGAAGATATTGATGTGTTGTATGATTTTATTCATAGTGGTGACGAAAGTAAACGTCCGTATAACAATAAAACCGTTAGAGATACCGAAATGAAAAACGGTATGGACAGAATTACTGGAGATTATAATAAATTTTGGGAAGGACGTGATTATTTAAATCAGATGTCCAACATGAAAGCGGCTTTATTAATGTCGCATGGTTTTAATGATTGGAATGTGATGCCAGAACATAGTAATCGTATTTATCAAAAAGCGAAAAAAATGGGATTAGACACCCAAGTGTATTACCATCAAAACGGACATGGAGGACCACCACCAATGACGATGATGAATCGTTGGTTTACGCATTATTTACATGGAATTGATAATGGTGTAGAAAATGATGCCCAAGCTTGGATTGTAAGAGAACATGACAAACAAGATAATCCTACTGCTTATGAAGCGTATCCTAATCCGGAAGCTAAAAGTGTAACACTTTATTTGGAAGAAGGCGGAAATAAAACAGGTGCTTTAACGTGGAATAAACAAAAAGGACAAGCAAAAAACCTAGGATCGATTAATGCTCCAAATACAAAACCTAAAACGGAAACTTTTGTGGATGATTTTAATATCTCAGGAAAAGAACATGCACAAGCTTTAAAATCGGAAAACAGATTATTATATGTTACGCCTATATTAAAATCGGAGGTACATCTTTCTGGTGAAAGTGAAATTACTATTAGCGTTGCTAGTAATAAATCTGCTGCAAATTTATCGGTTTGGATGGTTTCTCTTCCGTGGAAAGAAAACACCAAAATCATTACAGATAATATTATTACTCGTGGTTGGGCAGATCCGCAAAATTCGAAATCCATATCCGAAAGCGAAGATTTAAAACCAGGAGCATTCTACGATTTAAAATTTAAATTACAACCAGACGATCAAATCATTCCTGCCGGACAACAAATAGGTTTAGTGATATTCTCTAGTGATAAAGAATTTACGCTACACCCAAAACCAGGAACAAAAGTCACTATCGACTTAAATAAAACAAATATTTCCATTCCTGTAGTTGGAGGAATAGATGCATTAATAAAAGCTACAAAATAATATGCTCGGACTTAAATTAGAAACAGATCCTCGTTGGGTAAATATTGCTGAATCCAACTTAGAAGATATTTTAGTAGATCATGCGTGGTGTGAACAAAAAGCAGCTACCAATGCTATTAAATTGGTGTCTTTAAATCCGCAACATGTAGATTTAGTTACCGACCTTTTAATCATTGCGCAAGAAGAATTAGAGCACTTTCAAATGGTGCATAATATTATTAAAGAACGCGGTTATACTTTAGGTCCAGTAAAAAAAGACTCCTATGTCAATGAGCTGGCTAAATTTATAATGAAAGGCGGAAACCGAAATCAGCAATTGGTAGATAGACTCTTGTTTTCGGCAATGATTGAAGCAAGAAGTTGCGAACGTTTTAGGCTTTTATCTACCACGATGAAAGACCAAGAATTAGCCAAGTTCTATCACGACCTTATGGTTAGCGAAGCTGGTCATTACACCACTTTTATTGGTTTTGCAAGAAAATATGGAGAAGGTATCGATGTAGAAAAACGCTGGCAAGAATTTTTGGATTTTGAAGGCGAACTGATTAAAAGTTATGGTAAAAGTGAAACCATTCACGGATAACTTTCTATAACCAAGCCCCTTTTGAAACTCTCTTTTACCGACAGAAAAAACTTTATACAATTTGCCCTAAAACAACATTTAGGGCTTTTTGGTATTTGGTTGGTTTTTCTTCTTGTTGGAGGTTTTTTTGCTTTTTTAGGAAGTAAAGCAACCGAAGAAGGTTTTGGATTTATGCTTTTCGGATTTACCTTTATTATACTAAGTACAGGCTTTATGCTCTATGTGCTTCCTTCTAGCATCTTGCATTATTACGAACAAGCACTTACTAAAAAACACGGAAGCTATACCACTGCAAAAGTGACCAACAAAAGAGTGGATGATTATTCGCATACCACAAGTACTTTTCAAGGAGGGAAATCTAAAAAGGTAGCAGCATTTCTTTATGTAATAGCATTTGAGTTCGTGCACCATAGTAAAACATATTCCAGTGAATGCTTTTTGGAACACCAAACTACTTTTGATGCGATTCCAATAGGAACCGAATTACCGATTCAGTTTTTAAAAACCAACCCGAACACAGTAACATTAAGAAGACGTAAGCTTGCCAACCAATTGGGTATAAAAGCGAATCTGTGTGATTAGCAGACTTTCTGAAAAAGATACTTCACGCATTGAAAAGTAGCTTTTACTAATTGTCGGTTTTAAAATCCTTATAAAATATATAGGTTTGATGTATACTAACATTAACATCTTATATCATGAAAAATCAAATCCACGTAAACATTACAAGCCCTTGTTCTGAAGATTTTCAGAAATTTTCACCAACTGCAAAAGGAGGTTTTTGCGATTCTTGCGAAAAAGAAGTCATTGACTTCACCAAAATGAATGCTCCAGAAATTATCGCGTATTTTAAAACTAGAGAAATAGAAAATACCTGCGGAAGATTTAACAGCAACCAATTAACGACGTATTCATACCAACCAGAAAAAAGTAAAATCAGAAATATTTTAAGTGGTATTGGATTAGCGTGTCTAGCTATTTTTAGTATGACTTCTGCACAAGCACAAGAAATTAAAAAAGCAGCATCTACAGGAAATCCTTCCGAAATAAATACCATAGACCAACAACAAGAAATAGAAGTAAAAGGAACTATTTTAGACGAAAACGGTTTGGCATTACCTTCCGCAAATGTTATTTTAGAAAACTCCGCAATTGGAACGACTACCAATTTTGATGGCTATTTTGCCTTTCCTAAAAAACTAAAAAAAGGCGATGTTTTATTAATTAGCTATCTAGGTTACCAAACACAAAAAGTAGTTATTAGCAATCAAAATGCTACTTCAGAAATTAATTTACAAATAGATATGTCTATGCCTACAGTTGTGCTTATGGGAAAGGTTGCATCTAAAAAAGTGTATGCTTCAAAAAGAAAATAAACCCATAGTTTTTATGAAAAACATCCTCTTTTATATTGCTATTTTCTTTTTACATAGTGCTATTGCGCAAGTATCGGATTTTAAAAACATCGACTTCACGATTGCAGATAATACTGCGATGCTTCACGAAGGCAAAAGTTTAGAAAATCTGCCGCTGCTTGCGCATCACCTTACATCGCATTTAAAAACAGATGTGGAAAAATTTAGAGCAATTTATACTTGGGTTTGTAAAAACATTCAAGGAGATGCGAACCAAGATAGCAAAGTAACTAAGCAAAGAAAAAAACTCAAAAACGATAGTGTAGCATATCTAAAATGGAATAACAAGTACAAGAAAACAGCCTTTAAAAAGCTATTGAAAAACAAAAAAACCATGTGTACTGGTTATGCTTATTTAATTAAAGAATTATGCTTTTTAGTGCATATAGAATGTGAAATTATTAATGGGTACGGCAGATCTACTGAAGCGAATATTACCTCCCTTGCACTTGCAAACCATTCTTGGAATGCTGTAAAACTAAACAACAAATGGTATTTATGTGACGCTACCTGGTCTAGTGGTTATATGATGTATGATTCCTTTTTTATACAAGATTATAACGATGGTTACTTTTTAACCGATCCTGTTTTATTTGCACAAAATCATTATCCGTTACAAAAAAAATGGTTGTTAGATAGCACTTTAATAGCTTCTCCATTTGTTGCTTCTGCGCTAGTCTATGGCGAAACATTTACACATAAAATGATTGCTGTACACCCAAAAGAAATGCAAGTGCTTTCTAAGGTAAACGAAGAAATTCCGTTTCGTATTAAAACATTAAAAAACGGGAACACCAATAGTATTTCGCTAATTCAGTATTCTGGAAAGTTGGAAAAAACCTTTCCTATTTATAATCTAAAAAATGAAAATGGGTCCCTAAGTTTCACCACACATATTAAACGCAAAGGCGATTATGATGTGCATATAAAAATGGAAGAAGACATTGTTGCAACCTATACCATAAGCGTAACCAAAAGCTAAAAAATAGGACTTTTTTGTGGTTATAATTAACACAAGATTCACATCGCTAAAAACAATTAAACTACCTTTGCATTACGATGCAGAACAAGTTAAAATCCTATTTAAAAACCACCGAATTATTCCTGAAAGGCTCTAGTTTTTACAGAGGAGTTGTATTAACTATTGCTGTTGTTTTACCGCTATTTATTTTTAATGCTATTGGCTTATTTGCCTATGCTCCTGCTATTGCTCTTGGTACTTTTTTAAATGCACCAAGTGATATTCCTGGAAGTTTAAAACGTAAAATTAATGGGATCTTAATTAGCATTGTGCTTACCATGTTGGTTACATTTATTGTTTTTATAACCAAACCTGTTTTTGTTTTACTACTCATAGCCATTGCTATTTTAAGTTTTGCAATTAGTTTAATTTCGGTGTATGGTTTTAGAGCTTCGTTAATTTCCTTTTCCGGATTATTAGCCATTGTATTGGCATTAGCTGTTACAAAGCCAGATTTAAAATCGATGTTGCTTCATGTTGGTTTATTAGGAATAGGAGGTTTATGGTATTTAACCGTTTCCTTATTATCGAATTGGTTGTTTCCTAAAAAGGATGACGACCAATTACTATCTGATACATTATCCCTTACTGGAAAATATTTAAAAGTTAGAGCCAAGCTACTTACCAAGCCGAATAAACGTGAAAAACTTTCCACAAAAGCATTTGTACTTCAAACACAAATAAGTGAAAAACACGAAACATTAAGAGAGTTACTTTTTGAAGGCAGAAAACGTTCTGGGAGATCGCATTCTAATGAACGACGCCTTTTAATATTTATATCTTTAGTCGATATTTTTGAATTGGCATTAGCAAACTCTTTAGATTATTCTAAAATAGATTCGCTATTTGGCTTGCATAAAACGTATTTAAAACCTTTCAAAAAAATGAATAAAGTCATGGGTAATCACCTCATCACTTTATCGGAGCTTTTAATAAAAAAAGGAAAACTTCCAGATATCGATTTATTAAATAAAGCAGCTAAAAAAACAGAGCAGGCAATACTAGAATATGTCGACCAAGTAGGATTACCAAAAGCTCGTGAAGGCGCAATTACCCTTCGAAATCTTCAAGATTACCAAAAGCAATTAGTACAAGAAGTCAAAGCCATTAGACGTGTATTAAGCAAGGTAAAAGACAATTCAAAAGCAAGGTTAAAAACACAAGAGTCAAAACAATTTCTAACCTCGCAAGAATACAATTTTAATATATTATTACAGCATTTTAGTTTTAATTCGCCAATGTTAAGGCATGCATTACGACTTTCTACTGCTATTGTTTTCGGCTTTTTATTAGGTAGTTTATTAGACTTAAAAAATGCCTATTGGATTATACTAACCATCATTGTGATCATGCGTCCTAATTATGGTTTAACTAAAGAACGTTCTAAAAATAGAATTATAGGAACCATTATTGGAGCAGTAATAGCAACAAGCATTATTTTAATTACAAAAAACACGACGGTTTATATGGTATTGGCTGTTGTATCCTTAACTTTTGCTTTTTCTTTAATTCAGCAAAGCTATAAAGTTGGCGCTGCTTTTATCACTTTAAATATTGTGTTTGTTTACGCCTTGATAGATCCTAATGCATTTTTGGTGGTTCAATATCGTGTTATAGATACTATACTTGGAGCTACCATTGCAGTTCTAGCCAACTATTTATTGTTCCCAAGTTGGGAATATAAAAACCTAAATACTGTTATTGTAGATGTTATGCTTTCTAATAGCAAATACTTAGAAGCCACTAAGAATTTATACCATAACAAAAAGGAAAATAGTTTAGCGTATAAATTATCCCGAAAGAAGGCTTTTTTGGCCATGAGTAATTTAAATGCAGCCTTTCAAAGATTAACACAAGATCCAAAATCGAAACAAAAAGAATCGGCTTTAATTTATGAAATGGTAACCTTAAACCACACGGTTCTTTCTGCTATTGCATCTATTGGAACCTATATTTTAAATCATAAAACCACTTCTGCTTCCGAGGAGTTTGATACTATTATTGCAGATATTACGACTTCCTTAAAACAAGCGGCTTCCAAATTAGAGAGTAATGAAACGCTTACAGTTTCCGAAGAAAATGAAATTGCACAAGCACATGAAAAACTGCAAAAACGCTATGCTTATTTATCGCAAAAAAGAGATATCGCGATTCAAGCTGGTCAGACCCAAATTGATACTAAAACCCTATTAAATCTGCAAGAAGCACATTTGATTAGCAATCAATTACTCTGGCTAAAATCGCTAGCTATTAATTTAAACAATGTGACTTTAAAGTATACTTCGGTTTTTAATTAACGGGTTTCGTTACACCGTATAGAAGGAAGTGAAAAAGGGATAATTTTATTTTAAGACTTCCATTACTTTTAGGTTATCTTTGCACAAAATAAATTACATGTCATTTAAAGACTTACAACTAAACAAACCTTTGCTACGTGCTATTGCAGATGCTGGTTACGACAATCCTACCTTAGTACAAGAAAAAACAATTCCTTTTGTACTAGACAGAAAAGATGTTATTTGTTCTGCGCAAACAGGAACTGGTAAAACGGCAGCATTTGCTTTGCCAATTTTACAATTGTTATACGACAAGCAAGAAGGATCTAAAAAAGGAAAAAAGATTCGTGCGTTAATAGTAAGTCCGACTAGAGAATTAGCTTCTCAAATACAGGAAAACTTTAAAACCTATGCCAAAAACACTAATTTAACAAGTACGGTTATTTATGGTGGAACAAGTATAGAACCACAAAAAGACGTATTAAAAAAGGGGGTTGATATTTTAATTGCTACGCCTGGACGTTTGTTAGATTTACACAAACAAGATTGTTTGAATCTGGATTATGTGGAAACTTTGGTTTTAGATGAAGCAGATCTTATGTTGGACATGGGATTTATTGATGATGTAAAAAAAGTAGAACGCCTTTGTCCGGAAGGGAAACAGATTTTATTGTTTTCGGCAACCATCCCTTTTAAAGTAGAACAACTTGCAAATACGATTTTAAATGCGCCAGAACGTATTGCTATTACGCCAACTTCTTCTGCTGCAAAAAATGTTAGTCAGGTGTTGTATTACGTACCAAAAAAGGATAAAATTGAATTGTGTTTACACTTACTTCGTAAAACAATAAAAGGAAATATTCTAATTTTCAGACGTACCAAATATGGTGTCGATAAGTTAGAAAAAACGCTTTTGAATAATGACTTTAAAGTAGAAACTATTCATGGTGATAAAGACCAAAACTTACGTCAAGATGCGCTTAAAAAGTTCAAGAATGGCTATGTAAATATATTGGTTGCTACCGATGTTGCTGCTCGTGGAATTGATATTAACGAGTTGGACGCGGTTATTAATTTCGATTTACCAAACGTACCAGAAACGTATGTACATAGAATTGGAAGAACTGGTCGTGCTGGTAATTTTGGAACAGCGTACTCTTTAGTTTCTGCGGATGAAAAAGCCTATGTTAAAAGCATTCAGCAATTAATTAACGTACAGATTCCAGTGGAAGAAGACCATCCGTATCCTTTAGATCCTAAAGCACAAGCGGTGAGACATACTTCTAAAAAAACAGGAAGTAAGCATAAAAAAGGTCGTAAAAGTGAAGCTTCAAAAAAGAAAAAGAAGCGTTGGTATTAGGATTGTTGATTGTTGATTGTTGATTGTTGATTGTTGATTGTTGATTGTTGATTGTTGATTGTTGATTGAAACCTATGTCATTTCGAGCTTGTCGCGAAATCTCTGAAACTAATTATTCCTGCAAGACAATGACAGAAGACTAAAACTTATGTCATTTCGAGTGAAATTGCTTTTTTGCAATTTAGTATCGAGAACTAATTTATATTAAAAATTGAAAAACGGCGGAAGACGGAAACCCATGTCATTTCGAGCTTGTCGCGAAATCTCTGAAACTAATTACTCCTGCAAGACAATGACAGAAGACTGATGACTAATGACTAATGACTAAAACTTATGTCATTTCGAGTGAAATTGCTTTTTTGCAATTTAGTATCGAGAACTAATTATATTAAAAATTGAAAAACGGCGGAAGACGGAAACCTATGTCATTTCGAGCATGTCGAGAAATCTCTTTTTCAACCTTTATCACTTTTCACTTATCCCTTTTCCCTTTATCACTTATCCCTTTTTTCCCTTTTCACCCAATAAAAACACCATTTTTCAACGTACGTATTAAAGACTAATATTTTGTTTATCTTGCTATTCCAACTCCTTGTGCATGAGAAACGATTACACTTCAGATGTCTTTAAAAAACTACTAGATAAATTACAACAAGAAAGTTGGCAATTAGAATTGCTGATTTCTGGTTTTGCTATTTTTGGATTAATTGGGTTAAAAGGATATATTTTTGATGAACTAATCTATAGCACTCAAAACACCAACGTATACTCCATTGCTCTAATAGCAAGTGTAGCTCCAATTATTCTCATTTTACTATTTAATCTTATCGTTCACGTTTTACTACGTGGTTTATGGATTGGTGCTTTAGGTTTGCGTTATGTTTCTGGCGATATTGATTATGACAAACTAAAGTATTCTGAAAAATTCACGAAGTATTTAAAACGAAAAGTAGGTTCTTTTGACAGATATATTTCCAGATTAGAAGATTATTCTAGTATCATGTTTGCGGTTTCCTTTTTAATGGTTTTTTACATCATAGGATTCATCACGTTGACTTTAGTATTCGTTTTAGTGAAGCATTATTTCAATCTATATGAAGGTTCTTTTTCCAATATTTTAGATACAATAGGTAATACAGTAGGCATTATATTCTTATTTGGAATTCTTTTAACTTTTATTGATTTTATAACCCAAGGATTTTTAAAAAAGAAAAAGTGGCTATCTAAAATCTACTTTCCTTTTTATTTAGTTTTTAGCATTTTAACGCTTTCTTTTTTATACAGACCATTGGTCTATAATTTTTTAGACAATAAATTTGGTAAACGAATTAGCGTCCTTTTATTTCCTTTGTACCTAATTATTTTTTTATCTACAGGAACCTATTACAAAACATCTAATTATATAAAAAGAACTAATATTTCAACAAGTGAATATGCTAGTAATAATAATTACTATAGTGTATTGCCTGAAAAAGAGTTTGTAAATATTGCAGCTATTCCTAGTAAGATAATTACAAAACCATATTTTTCTTTTTTTATCCCTTATGTGGAAGGAATTGAAGATCGAATTATTGAATTCCACCCTTCTTTAAAACCTAAAAAAGACAAACGAGGTCTTAGCACTAGTGCTTTTACTATAAATGAATTAAAAACGAATGGAGACAGTTTAATCTCAGTATACCTGAAAACTTTTAAAAGCATTTATCACGTTACCATAGATAGCACAAAGTATAATCTAGATTATACCCTTTCGGAAAACAAAAAGAAGCAAATTGGATTTGAAACATTAATAGAACTCGACAGCTTAAAAAAAGGAAAGCATACGTTACAACTAAAAAGACAAATGAAACCAGAAAAGGATTCTTTAGGAACCATCATTAGCATTCCGTTTTGGTATTATCCCGATTAATATTACACACTTAATCGTTTATCAAAATAATGTTTCAGTACAGGAACTTGAATACAAATCATTAATCCTAAAGAAAGAATAGCATACATTAATGTTTTAGGCAAACTAAAGCTAGAAAGGGACTGTGTTAGGTTATTATTAGTGAGCTTACTAAAATCTAAAGCATGAAACCAAGTAGATTCTTCGGTAGTAGTACTCAGAAATAAATAGCCCGTTATTGCAACTAACAAAAATCCGCCAACAAACCACAAATAACCAGGAATTAAAGGCTTGTAAGTCGTCACTTTTTTACTTTCTAAAGCTTCCACTTGTGACATGATAGTATTGGTAAAATCTACCGAAGGAGATTCCACAGATAACGAATGCATCATCTTATCGACTAATTCCTCTATGTTTTTATTTTCTTTCTCTTGCATAACTTTCAATGATTTCTGGTTCTAATTTATTCTGCAAAATGGTAGTTAGTTTTTTTCGACTTCTAAATAGTTTTACTTTTACATGATTTGCTTTCACACCAATAACTTTCCCAATTTCTTCTAAAGAAAGTTCTTCAAAATAATATAAGGTTAGCAAAGCACAATCATCTGCTGGTAACATTTGCAAACAATCTTGAATGGCCTGCTTACTTTCTTGTGCTTCCATAATACTTAAAGCATTATCTAAAGTCTTTACTTCATGTGCTGTAAATTCATTAATAACAACGGTGTTTTGTTTTCGCTTATTACTTTTAATTCTATCTAAACAGGTATTATACGCTATTCTATAAATCCAAGTAGAAAATTTAGAATCGCCTTTAAAGTTTTTCAACTTTTTAAATACTTTAATAAAAGTATCCTGCGAAACTTCTTCTGCTTCTTCCCTATTCTTCAGCATTTGTATGGCTAAAGTAAATACCAAGTCCTTATAACGATCTACCAATACAGCAAACGCTTTGGTATCTCCTTCTAGGATTTGTTGGATGATTATTTGATCTTGGTTAGTGGTCATTTGCGCATTGGACGACAAAATAGCAGACATGGTTACAGCCTCTAGTAAAAAATATTTTGAAAAAGTTGTAACCATCATTTAAAAGTTGTCGTCTTAAGCATAAGAACACATAAAATTAATCAATTAAAAACAAACAATTATGGGATCAGAATTAATTATTTTACCAGTGATATTTGGTGCAATTTTCGGAGTATTTTATTTATACTTTTCTACTAGAAACAAAGAACGATTAGCACTTATTGAAAAAGGTGCAGACGCAAGTATTTTCACCAAAGCAAAGGGACACACTGCTCCAATATGGAAAGTACTCATTTTAAACTTAGCCTTATTATTAATGGGAATTGGCTTAGGTACTTTTATCGCTTCTTTATTAGATAGCTTCACGTCACTAGATGAGGACGCTATTTATCCTGCAACTATTTTCTTTATGGCTGGTGTTGGATTATTTATAGGATTCAATCTAACTAAAAATTTAGATAAAGAATAACACCTCTTACTCCTTCTACCTATAAAACTGCTAGCCAATCACTAGCAGTTTTTTTATTTTATAATGTATCTTTATATTTCTAATAAGGAAACCTTTTAAAAGATGAAAAACATTCTAGCTCTTTTTTGTTTGTGTATTGCATTTACTTCTTGTAAAGACGAAGTGAAAAAAGAAACTTCAGAAACAAAAAAAATAGTGAATTCCGAATTCAAAAACATGTTGGATACCTACTACCAAGATGGTTTAAAGCTAAATCCTATAGCTGCAACATTTGCTGGAGACAACCGATATAATGATAAAATGCCAAACTATTTGTCACCAATATACAAGGCAAAACAGAAAGCCTATTATACCAATTATAAAAATATTTTAAACAGGTACAAAGACGAAGACTTAAACGAAACCGAAAAATTAAGCAAAGCCACTTTAAATTGGGATATTAATATTAATCTTGCTGACTTAACTTTTAAAAAAGACCTCATGCCAATCGATCAAATGTGGTCGCCGCATTTAAATATCGGGCAACTTGCAAGTGGTTCTGGAGCACAACCTTTTGAGACGGTTACCGATTATAATAATTGGTTAAAACGCGTAGACGGTTATTTACTTTGGCTCGCTTCCGCGGAAAGCAATATGAAAGAAGGAATAAAAACGGGTTATGTTTTACCTAAATCCTTAATCACAAAAGTAATTCCGCAAATGGCAGCCATGGCGGAAGCTAATGTAGAAAACCATTTGTTTTATCAACCAATAAAAAATTTCCCAGAAGGTTTTTCGGAAGAAGACAAGAAAAAACTAACCGCATCTTACACCACAATGGTAAAAGACAAAGTGATTCCTGCATATAAAAAAATGCACGATTTTATGAGCACAACCTACTTAAAAGCGGGAAGAGCATCTAGCGGAATTTCTGCAACTCCAAAAGGAACGGCATATTACAACCATCAAATAAAAAAGTACACTACGACGAATAGGTCTGCAGATGAAATTCATGCACTTGGCTTAAAAGAAGTCGCAAGAATTTTATCGGAAATGGAAACTGTAAAAAAAGAGGTTGGCTATGAAGGAGACATTATATCCTTCTTTGATTTTGTTAGAAACAATAAAGAACTCATGCCTTTTACAGATCCGCAACAAGTACTAGATAACTTTAATACCATTCATGAAACCATGAAACCAAAGTTAGCAGAATTATTTGATGTAACTCCAAAAACAGCTTTCGAGGTTAGACGTACAGAAGCTTTTAGAGAAGCTTCAGCAAGTGCAGAATACAATCAAGGATCTTTAGATGGTACACGACCAGGTATTTTTTACACACCAATTCCAGACGTTACCAAATACAATACATTTAGTGATGAAGCGTTATTTTTACACGAGGCCATTCCAGGACATCATTACCAAATTTCTTTACAGCAAGAAGATCCAGACTTACCAGAATTTAGAAAAACACTTTGGTATAGCGCTTATGGCGAAGGCTGGGCTTTATATACCGAATCGCTTGGAAAAGAGTTAGGTTTATATACCGATCCGTACCAATATTTTGGAATGCTCGGTATGGAAATGCACCGAGCAATCCGTTTAGTTGTAGATACAGGAATGCATGTAAAAGGATGGACACGTGAGCAAGCTATTCAATATTCTTTAGATAATGAAGCGGAAAGTGAAGCGAGTATTATTTCAGAAATTGAACGTTATATGGCGAATCCCGGACAAGCATTATCCTATAAAATCGGACAACTTAAAATAAGAGAGCTTCGTGCAAAAGCCGAAAAAGAGCTAGGCACAACATTTGATATTAGACAATTTCATAACCAAGTTTTAGAAACGGGTTGTGTACCTCTAGCTTTATTAGAAAATAAAATCGATAACTGGATTGCAGCAAACAAATAGCTTCTCGAGTTGTCACTTCGAGTGATCCCGATATTTCTTCGGGATTGTATCGAGAAGTGAAATTATAAGAAACAAGTAAATGGCTTTAAGAAGCGTAGTGTTTTTTTAAAGAAATTTTAAATTAACACTTTTAAAACAAGATGTTCTCGATACATTTCTCCTAAAGTCGAAACACTCGAACTGACAAAAACATAATCGTCATGTCACTTCGAGTGATCCCGATATTTCTTCGGGATTGTATCGAGAAGAAAAAAAACAAAATGATAAAAAACGCAATTATAATATTTACCTGCTTACTAAGCAGTATCACTTTTAGTCAAACAACGATTGTAGATCAAGAAAATAGAAATCCGGTATCTTATGCTACGGTTTCCTTTGGAAATGGACATGGAATTTTTGCCGATGATGAAGGAAAATTCATTTTTACAAAAAAACTATATGCTGATATAGACACGCTTTTTATTTCAGCTTTAGGCTATAAAGATTATAAAGTAGCCACTGTAAATCTGACAAAAACTGTAGAGCTATTACCATTTCAAGATGCTTTAGACGAAGTACTTTTACGCTACACTCCAAAAGGAAAATCTAAAGAAGAAACCTTAAAACCAACCGTACACGACGATTACTACAAATGTTGGTTACCAACTATAGAAAGTGAAATTGCCGTTTATTTTGATAACGATAATCCTGCGAAAGCAAAAAAAGTAAACACCTTACTTTTACCCATTAAAGTAGAAGCAAAAGATTGGAGCAAACGCAAAACAAAAACGTCGAATAAACTTCCGTTTTCTACATTATTTCGGGTGCAGTTTTATGAAAACGAAGATGGACTTCCTGGTGATGTTTTAACCTACGATAAAATAGTTTTTAGAGTTACAGAAGCTAGTGAAAGTGTTTTTGAAGTAGATGTTTCTAGCAATAATATTTATATTCCTAAAGAAGGGATGTTTGTTTCGCTTCAAGTTTTAGGCTATACCGATAAAGCCGGAAAATTATTACCTAACAAAAAATACAGAGAAGTAAAAACAGCGCGTGGCATTATAAAAGTATCGACCACCTTTAGACCGCTTTTACCTTTTACCGATCTAGTAAAAACGCCAAAAACTTTCGTGAAACGTGTGTTTTTAAATAACAACCAATGGGTTTTATTCGACAAGAAGAATATTCAGGATTCCAATCTATTAAAAGCTGGATTAAATAATTATGCAATTGGTTTAGGGCTGCAGGTGTATAAAGAGGAAGATTAAATTATTCCACAGGGAAATCAAAATACTGATTTTTAAAAGGCTCGCCTCGTAAAGTAAAATGCCACCATTCTTTAGGGTAATGTCTAAAACCATGTTTAAGCATTATATTATGTAATAATGCTCTATTGGCTTTTTGTGCTTGAGTTAAACCTTCATGAAGATACCAAGAAGGCGTTCCAAAATAATCATAAGGCGTTCCCATGTCTAGTTCTTTTCCTGTTTTTAAATCCACAATAGTAAGATCGATAGTACTACCGCTACTATGTCTAGACTTTGAAGCGATATAACCATCTCTAAATAAATTACGCTTGTCCACATTTGGATAATACTGCTGTTTCATTAAAGTATCCTTCACATTTTTTGCCCATTTAGAAAAATGATTCACCGCTTGTTGTGGTCGGTACGCATCAAATACTTTTAAAGACAAACTATCCTTTTTTAAATCTTCTTGTACTTTTTTTAAAGCATAAGCGGCTTGTTTGGTAAGTATACAAACCTCCGCATGATACCCATCTACTGGTTCACCAACAAAATTATTATTCAAACAATAACGAAGTTCTAATTGTATAGACGGAATTACATCCTCAACATAAACAAATCCTTCTGGTAATTGTGCAAACGCTGATAATTGCAATAGAAATAGTAAAAAAGCAAGCTTAATTTTCATATTAGAATCTTTAAATGCTAATTTAGGAAAAATATAAACGTATTCCGGATCTATAAATTATGTTATTTAACGAAGCAATAAATTTGCAATTAAAGGATGGTGAAGCAATCTATTATCCAGAATGTTTCCAAAAAAAAGAAGCAGACACCTATTTTAAATCCTTATTAAAAACGATAAATTGGCAACAAGACAACATCACTCTTTTTGGTAAAACACATGCGCAACCAAGGCTTACTGCATTATATGCAAATAACAACAATACCTACTCCTACTCTAATATTACCATGCATCCAAAAGTCTTCACAAAAGAACTTTTAGAAATTAAACAACATATAGAAAGCATTTGCAATGTTCATTTCACTACTTGTTTAGCAAACTTATATCGCAACGGAAAAGACAGTAATGGTTGGCATGCAGATAATGAAAAAGCTTTAGGCAAAAACCCAATAATAGCTTCGGTAAGTTTTGGCGCTACTCGATCTTTTCATTTAAAACATAAAACGAAGAAAGAACAGAAATGCAAAATAAATCTAGAACATGGCAGTTTGTTACTTATGAAAGGTGCCACGCAAGAAAATTGGGTACATCAAATTCCAAAAACAAAGAAGGAAGTTGGCGAAAGAATCAATCTAACTTTTAGAATAATTTCAAAATAAGGCATAAAAAAAACAGAGGTCCCTCAACCTCTGTTCTTGTAATTTGCATATTATATTATGGTATGATTTAGGGTCTCTAGTATCAACAACATAATGCAAATATTAATTAATTAATCCAATGTACTAAAAGTGTGTCTTTAGTACACTTCAAATATAAAACTATATCTGAATTTTGACGTTTAAAAGTATTTATTTTAGATGAAATACGCTTTTTTTTAACATTTGGTGTCCAAATTCACTAAATAATCGACGAAATGCATGTTTTTATATTTTAAAACATTCTGATTATTTTATCTTTTTGTAGATTAATTTCATTTAATTTTACGTTATAGATACTATATGGTATGCTGTTTCCGTCAAAACTATTAAAATTACAACCTATGAAATTCAAATTTTTAATTCTAACAGTATTCATTACTTGTTCCGTTTTTGCTCAAGAAAAACTTTTTACTGCAGAAGAAATTGCTATTAATGAATTAATAGATGGCACACTTTTAACTCCGAATGCCAATAGTAAATCGGTATTAGCAATTATTATTGCAGGTTCTGGACCAACGAACAGAGATGGAAATCAGAACTTTTTAAAGAATAATTCCTTAAAAAAACTTGCCGAAGGGTTATCTAACCAAAATATTGCAACCTTTAGATATGATAAACGTATCGTTAAACAAATACGAAAAGGAAAAGTAGACAAAAACATTATGTTTGATGATTTTGTTACGGACGCTGTTTCTGTATTAGATTATTTTAAAGAAAAGAATCGCTTTTCAAAAATATACATCATTGGCCATAGCCAAGGGAGTTTGGTTGGTATGCTTGCAGCGAAAGATAAAGCAGATGGTTTTATTTCTTTGGCTGGCGCAGGACAAACTATAGATGCTGTTATTTTAGAACAGGTAAATAAAACAGCACCAATGTTTTCCGAAGATTGTAAAAAGGTTTTTAACGTATTAAAACAGAACAAAACTACTACAGACTATCCACCTGCATTAGCTTCTATGTTTGATATTAGCTTACAACCTTTTATGAGTAATTGGATACAATACAATCCTGTTGAAAAAATTAAAGAATTAAACATGCCAATCCTTATTATTAATGGTACTAAAGATTTACAAGTATCTACGGAAGAAGCAACCCTTTTAAAAGAGGCGACCCCAAAAGCAGAAATTAAGATTATAGAAAATATGAATCATATCTTATTTACCATAGCAGGTGATAATTTAGAAAACTCGAAATCGTATAATGAATCTTTTAGAGAATTAAATCCTGAGGTTATTGAAAGTATAGTGAAATTTATAAACTAATTATTTTGAAAAATATACTACTCGTTATATTATCTACTTTCTGTTTAGGCAGCTTTGCACAATCTGAAAAACTTGCTGGTAATTACAATTTAAGTATAGAAACTGAAAACGCTTCGTTTACATATACACTTATCTTACAACAAGATGGTACTTTTACATTCCATTCTTATTCCAATCAAAAACAAGCAATTCCTCCAGAATCTAATACATACGGAAAAGGCACTTGGACTTCAGAAAAAAATATAATTACATTTTCTGCAAACCCAAATATAGATTTTAACGAAAAACACACACTAGATTTTAATAATTCTAAAGCCAGATTTATTAGCAAGTCACCACGAGACAAATCGGATAAGGTTGTAAAAACAAGACTTCAATTTTATAAATCAGATATTTTCTGGATGGAAAGAAAAGAACTACTCAAGCAATAATTAAAATTGCACCTCTATTTTTTCTAGTACAATTTAAGTAAAAGGCATAAAAAAAGAAAAGCATTCCAAAGAATGCTTTTCTTAACTAACCAACCAAAAATTAGTTACTACACTTTTATTAAAAGTAACCACACTTTAAAAAGCTTCTTGTAGTAACTGTAAAGTATATTTCAAATCTCGTGCCAAACTTTTAAAATTCCCATTTAATTTGGTATTTTGCGTATATAAACTAACTAATATGGAAAACACACCTCTAATTACCAATGATGCAATAGTCTTTGGCTTCTTAATGCTAACATTAGGCTTTGTATTTTATACCGAAAATATTAAAACTGGATTTTGGTCTAAATTTTATAAAATCGTTCCAGGGCTTTTTATGGCATATATGCTTCCTGCTGTTTTAACATCTATTGGTTTAATTTCACCAGAATGGGAAACTGTAGACCAAGCCGGTGAATTAGTGAGTCATAAATCAAGTATTTACCATGTATCTAGTCGTTATTTACTTCCCGCAGCATTAGTACTAATGACGCTAAGTATCGATTTAAAAGCTGTTTTTAACTTAGGTTGGAAAGCACTTATTATGTTTTTTACAGGAACCATTGGAATCATAATAGGAGGACCAATTGCAATTCTATTAATATCTATGGTTTCACCAGAAACGGTAGGTGGTATTGGTCCAGATGCCGTTTGGAGAGGTTTATCTACACTTGCAGGAAGCTGGATTGGTGGTGGAGCAAACCAAACTGCCATGTTAGAAATTTATGAATACAACCAAAAACTCTATGGAGGGATGGTCTTTGTAGATATTGTAGTTGCCAATATTTGGATGGCTATTATATTAATTGGTATTGGTAAACGTGACCGAATTAATAAATGGCTGAAGGCAGATACCTCATCTATTGAAGCACTTAAAGAAAAAGTATCTTCTTATACCGAAAGTGTAAAAAGAAACCCAAGCTTAACCGATTATATGTTAATTCTAGCAATAGCATTTGGTGCTGTTAGTTTTGCGCATTTATGTTCTGGATTTTTAGCGCCATTTTTCGATAATTTGATTGCAGGAATAGCATCGCAAAGAACTCGAAACATGCTTACCTTTTTAGGCTCCTCTTTTTTCTGGATGATAAGTATTGCTACGCTTATTGCCATCCTTTTATCTTACACCAAAGCCAAAGATTATGAAGGCGCTGGAGCAAGTAAAATTGGTAGTATTTTTATTTACATCTTAGTCGCTTCTATTGGAATGAAAATGGATTTAACCATGATCTTTGACAACGTAGGATTAATTGCAATTGGTGTGGTTTGGATGACTATTCATGCCATTCTATTAATTGTAGTGGCCAAACTTATAAAAGCACCATACTTCTTTTTAGCAGTTGGTAGTCAGGCTAATGTTGGTGGAGCAGCTTCTGCACCAATTGTAGCTGCAGCATTTCATCCATCACTAGCAACAGTAGGTGTGCTTCTAGCCGTCTTTGGTTATGCTGTTGGTACTATAGCCGCAATTGGCTGTACCATTTTAATGAGAATGGCTGCTGCTGGATAGCACTATATTTTATAGTTTTATAGGTAATAATAATTATTTATAGCATATTTGCGCATCTAAAAATAACACTAAAAATGTTTTCGTTTTCACGGAAATAACTCTGAAATAATTCAGCTTCAATGAAAAAAACAATATTTGTACTAGCATTAGCAATTCTTTGTTCTTGCGGAAAAGAGAAAGATTTAACTGTAAAAGTTAATATTAAAGGATTAAAAAAAGGAACCGTTTACCTTAAAAAAGCCCAAGACACTGCCATTATTACAGTAGACTCTTTAGTGGTTCAAGGAGAAGCTCCAATTATTTTTAGTACTAACTTAGAAACTCCAGAAATGTATTTCTTACAGTTAAACAAAAATACTAGCGATGATGAAACCATTTCGTTTTTTGCAGACAAAGGAATTACAGAAATTAGCACAAGTGTGAAAAACTTTGGAATGGATGCTAAAATTAAAGGTTCTAAGCAACAAAAAGCTTTAGAAGAGTATCTATTAGTAATGTCTCGTTTTAATGACAGAAACCTGAATCTAATAAAAGAAGAATTTGAAGCAAAAATGGCAAAGGATACTGCCAAAATTGTTGCAAATACCATAGCGTATAACCATTTATTAAAAAGCAAATACTTATATACCGTAAACTTTGCAATAGCGAATAAGGATAATGAAATTGCTCCTTATTTAGCATTATCTGAAATTGAAAATGCACAAACAAGATGGTTAGACACGATAAACAATGTTTTAACCCCTAAAGTGAAGGCTTCTAAATATGGTAAAGAATTGGAAGCTTATATAACAGAAAGAAAAAAGAAAAACTAATACGTTTACTTTATAGTATAAAATTAAAATCCCAAACAGAAATGTTTGGGATTTTTTTATGGCCATATGTAAGAGGAATACTGCATTATGGAACACCATGCTTAAAAAAAGCATATCTAAAAGCAGAGCGGATTAAAATAGCCAACAGAACAACTCTTTCCTTCTTTATTACAGGATCCCTTCTGGTTCTAAAAGATAAACTTCTCGCCCCAAAATATATTGCATAAAAAAAACTCTCAAAAAATGAGAGGTTTCTTAAAGAGCCGATGAAGGGACTCCCTTCGACTACGCACCCGATAAACTTCTCGTCCCAAAACATATCGCATAAAAAAACCTCTCAAAAAATTGAGAGGTTTTTTAAAGAGCCGATGGAGGGACTCCCTTCGACTGCGCTCAGGATAAACTTCTCGTCCTAAAGTATAACGCATAAAAAAGCCTCTCAAAAAAATGAGAGGCTTTTTAAAGAGCCGATGGAGGGACTCGAACCCACGACCTGCTGATTACAAATCAGCTGCTCTAGCCAGCTGAGCTACATCGGCGAAAAACGAATGCAAATATAATCTTGTAAATGATATTTGCAAGTGTTTTTTCTAGAAATTTATCCTAATTTATTAATTTTTTCAATTAACGCAAGACCTTTAGATTCTAACTCTTGGTTAATCGCCTTAAAATGAGCCTTTTTGTTTTCAACGCTTCTATCATTAACTTTTGCAATTAATTCATCAAATGTTGCAATAGCTTCATCAATAATTTTTTCACTTCCTTTTGCGTCTTTTTCTGGGTTTGCATACTCCCAAACATAAACTGCTTCAATAATGTCTCCTAATACATAGTTTATGTCTTTTTTTAGGATTCTTTTATTTGCCATAATATTTTAATTTAATTTCCTGCAAAATTAAACATAAACTTCTAATAGTCTCCCTTTTTTAGAAGAAATTTGATATGTTTTAATTGCTGCTGGAAGTAATACAGTTTCTCCTTTTTTAATTTTTACGGTGTCATGCGCTGTTACTATTTCAACTTCGCCAGATACACACATATAAATAATAAAGGAATCTACTTTATTTTCTTTATCTATTGTCTCTGATATCTCTATATAATTACATATAAAATAAGGACAATCTACCATTTTATTTACCTTATTTTTAGCTTTTGCATAGTTCACCTTGAAATCTTCTTGCGATTTGAAGTTAATGGCATCTATTGCTAAATCATTATGTAACTCTCTATGATTTCCATTACTATCTACTCTATCCCAATCGTAAATGCGATACGTAACATCACTGGTTTGTTGTATTTCTGCAAGCATCACTCCTGCTCCAATAGCATGTATTTGTCCTACTTCTATAAAATAAGAATCTCCTTCTTCTACCTTGTCAAAATTTAAAATCTCAGGAAGTGTTTTTGCTTCTCGATGTTTTACATATTTTTCAGGAGTCATTTCCTGATTAAAGCCTACTATTAGCTTGGCATCATCTTCTGCTTGTAAAACGTACCACATTTCTGTTTTACCAAAAGAATTATGTCGTTTAGAAGCAAGCGCATCATTAGGATGCAGTTGTATGGATAAATCCTCTTTAGCATCTATAAATTTAATTAACAACGGAAACGTGTTACCAAAAGCTTCGTAATTTTTATGTCCTATTAAGTCTGCTTTATAAATTTCTAAAAGTTCTTTTAATGTCTTTCCTTTTAAATCGCCATTATTTACAATAGAAATATCGTGATCTACATCACTAATTTCCCAGCTTTCACCAATATTAGGTAAAGCACTTTTTTTCTTTAAAAGGGTATGTAATTTTTGTCCGCCCCAAATTTTTTCTTTTAAAATGGGTTCAAACTTTATTGGATATTTTAGCATATTTGACATCTATATTCCAGAATAGCTTACAAAGTTTCTAGGGGTTTCATAAAGAGTAACCTCTAGTACTAAATGGGATGGTAATTGTTTTTTTATTTTATTGTAGATTACTACTACAATATTTTCTGCAGTAGGGTTTAAGTCTTTAAATTCTGGCACTTCAACATTTAAATTTTTGTGGTCAAAAGCATCTTCAACTTCTGTCCTAATTATCTCTTTTAAAACCTTAATATCTATTACATAACCAGTTTCCGGATCAATTTCGCCAGTAACACTTGCTATTAGTTCATAATTATGACCATGAAAATTTGGATTGCTACATTTATCAAACACTTCCGCATTTTTTTTGTCGCTCCAATCTTTTCTATACAATCTGTGTGCTGCATTAAAATGTGCTTTTCTACTAACCGTTACTTTCATTTCTGTGCAATGTTTATATGTTGGTAGAATTTATCGAATATAATTTTAAACCAAGCGGTATATAATCCTGGTTGATTTGCAATATCCTCTTTAACCATTTCTAAGGGCATCCATTTCCATGCTGCCACTTCGTCAGCGTTAACACTTGGTTCTTGGTTGTATTTACCTATTAATATATGATCATATTCATGTTCGGTTAAACCATTATCAAAAGGCGCTTTATAAATAAAAGAAATAGACTCTTCAAGTTCTGTTACAAAACCCATTTCTTCTTGCAGTCTTCTTTTACCTGCTTCTATATTCGTTTCACCATCGCGTTGATGACTACAACAGGTGTTGGTCCAAAGTGCTGGAGAATGGTATTTTCCTAAAGCGCGTTGTTGTAACATGAGTTCATTTGCATCATTAAATACAAATACAGAAAAGGCACGATGCAATACTGCTTTTTCATGCGCTTCTAACTTTGGCATTAAGCCAATTTGTTCGTTATTTTCGTTTACAAGAATTACTTGTTCTTCTATCATATTACAAAAGTACGAGTAAAATTTAGAATGTTCTAATTTGATGAATTAATTGGGAAGCTTTTAAATAATTTCGGCACTTAAACCAGCATCTAACAACATAGTACAACGTGGCTCTAGCTCGTCATAAACCCCAGTTTTCACGGTGCATTGCCCTTTATAATGTACAAGAATAGAGCATTGTTCTGCTTGTTCTGGAGTATGATCACAAGCGTAAATAAGCGTATCTATTACATGATCGAAAGTATTAACATCGTCGTTATACAACACTATTTCATTAAGATTTAGCGCTTTAGTTTCTACCTGAACTTCTTCTTGTATTTTTTCTTTAGTGCTCATTTTTAAGGCAATTTGGTGCTACTAATTTAAGAATTTTAACGAAACCCATTTATTTTTTTCCAGTTTTTCGTCTAACTTTAACATATGTTTATTGCATGCTGCTTCAATTACTGGAATGTCATTATTATAAAAACCACTTAAAAATAACATGCCATTTTTGTTTAAAGCGGCAGCATAGGTTTCGATATCGTTCAACAAAATATTTCTATTTATATTGGCTATTATAACATCGTAGCTTTTTCCTTCTAGCAGACTTGCATCTCCTTCAAAAACGGAAATCTTATTACAATTATTGCGTTCTACGTTTTCTACGCTATTTAAATAACACCAATTATCGATATCTATGGCATCTAATTGTGTTGCTCCTTTTTTCTCGGACAGAATTGCTAAAACTCCTGTACCGCAACCCATATCTAGAACGGTTTTACCATTAAAATCGTTTTGCAATATGTGTTGTAACATCATGTGTGTGGTTTCATGATGTCCGGTACCAAAACTCATTTTTGGTTCGATGATAATATCGAATTGGGTGTCCGGTTTTTCATGAAAAGGTGCACGAACAGAACATAGTTTATCTACAACAATTGGGTTAAAATTCTTTTCCCATTCTTCATTCCAGTTGGTTTGTTCTATCTCATCAAAGGTATAGCTAATCGTAAATTCTTCTGAGTTTAAGATTTGAATATCTTCTAAAATAGCTTCCTGCCATTCTTCTTTTTGAATGTATGCGGTTACGCCTTCTTCGGTTTCTACAAAACTTTCAAATCCTGCGTAACCTAATTCTGCGATTAGAATTTCGGTTCCTGGTTGTATTGGTTCTACTTTAAAGTAATAACCTAGGTAAATAGTATTAGACATAAATATGTATGTTTTGTCTTTGTTAGTATGCCTTGCGTTAGCGATTGTAATGGTATCCTTTTTTTGCTGCTATATATGGCAAAAAAAGATATAATGGAAAGCGCGACCAACTGTAGCTTTTGCGAAAGTTGGTAACGCCCAAATTATTTAGATTCTCGTTTTCACGAGGTGGTGTATTTTTTAATTAAAACGCGTTTACGATAGCGTAAAAATCTTCTGCATTAAGTGCTGCTCCACCAATTAATCCGCCATCTACATCTGGTTTAGAGAAGATTTCTTTAGCGTTAGCTGGTTTTACACTTCCACCGTAAAGAATAGAAACGGAATTTGCAGTTTCTGTACCGTATTTAGTATCTAGAGTTTTACGAATAAATGCGTGCATGTCTTGTGCTTGCTCCGGACTTGCTGTTTCACCAGTACCAATTGCCCAAACAGGCTCATAAGCCAATACGATATTTTTAAAGGCGGAAGCATCTAAATGAAATAATGCATTTTGGATTTGTGATGCGACTACATTTTCGTGATTATTTGCTTTTCTATCTGCTAATTCCTCACCAAAACAAAAGATTACACGAAGGTCATGCGCTAATGCTGTATCTACTTTTTTTGCTAGTAACTCGTCTGTTTCGTTAAAGTATGCACGACGTTCTGAGTGTCCTAAAATTACGGTTTGCACGCCAACACTTGCTAACATTGCAGCACTAACTTCTCCTGTGTATGCGCCATTTTCGGCAAAGTGCATGTTTTGTGCTATCACCTCAATATGACTTTGTCTTAAGGCTTCAAATGCATGCCAAAGATTAGTATATGTTGGTGCAATCATTACTTCTGCAGTAGATGTTTGCGTTTGTTTTTTTAAGCTTGTAATTAAGGTTTCCGTTTGTGAAAGATCATTATTCATCTTCCAGTTTCCTGCTACTATATTATTTCTCATGTTTTGTAGTTTACTTTAACTACAAAAGTAACTAATTTAATGCTTTTAACAGCTTAGAATCGTCTGCTTTTATGGCTTTGTATAGTTTTATGTTTCCTTGTGGATCGATAATTAGATACCGAGGAATCCAATCTAGGTCTATAGATTTACTAAAAACGC
Source organism: Lacinutrix sp. WUR7 (assembly GCF_016864015.1). Lineage (NCBI taxonomy): Bacteria > Pseudomonadati > Bacteroidota > Flavobacteriia > Flavobacteriales > Flavobacteriaceae > Lacinutrix > Lacinutrix sp. WUR7. Next base: position 303,369 of record NZ_CP045067.1, read on the forward strand.
TTTTCATTCCTTTTGGCATAAAGTAATGCTCACCTTTCACTGGATACTTATTAATTCCTGTTTTCCAGCTTATGAGCGATCTATCTGCAGATAGGAATAAAAATACCACATCATTATTAGTTTCTTGTAATGCTTTCACTTTTGGCATTCCTTTTATACAGTCGATACACCAGGATGCCCAAACATCAATTAATATGGTTTTTCCTTCATGTTTTTCTAAAATATTTTTGAAGGAAATTTTTTCATTTCCCAAAGAGATAAAGGTATCGTTTAATGCTTCTTGGGTAAATTGTGTTGGTGTTTCTTGTGGTTTACAACTGATAAATAAGACGCTGACAAGGAATATGAATAGGTGTTTTTTCATGTTTTGATTTAATATCTTTTAAAAAGATTCCCAATTTCTTGGGAATGAATTTATTCTAAATTCACTTTTGGATCTAACCAGGTGTAGATTATGTCGACAAAAATATTAATAATTACAAAAAGTGTTGCAATAATTAATACCGACCCCATGATTACTGGTAAGTCTAAGGTGTTTAATGCGTTTACGATTTCTTTTCCTAAACCATTCCAACCGAATATATATTCTACAAAAACGGCTCCAGCAAGCATGGATGCAAACCAACCTGAAATTGCAGTTACTACGGGATTTAATGCGTTTTTAATTGCATGGTTTTTAATAATTTGAAACTCACTCAAACCTTTTGCTCTTGCGGTACGAATGTAATCTTGGTTAAAGACTTCTAATAGGGAATTTCGCATGAGTTGAATAATTACTGCTAGCGGACGAATACCTAAAACAATGGCTGGAAGGATTAAGTTTTTTAATTTCAGATTGAAATTCTCACCATAATCATCCAATTCATAAAGGCTTCCTGTCATTTCTAAATTCGTGTATTTGTGTAATACATAACCAAATAGCCAAGCGAATAATATGGCAGAAAAGAAGGAAGGTACAGACATACCAACCGTACTAAATATTTGAATAGTTTTATCTAGAAAAGTATCTTTCTTTAACGCGGAAACGATTCCTAAAAACACACCAAGTAGCATAGCAATTACTATGGCTGTCACTGCTAACACAAAGGTGTTTGGTAAGGTTTCGACAAGCACCTGACTTACTTTTTTACCTTGTTTGGTAAAGGATTCTCTTAGATATGGAAATTTTAAAACGGTTGTAGTGTTCCCTATTGAAAACAGTTTGGTAGCTGTGTATTTGTTTTCTCGTAAATAGGTGTAATTATCTTCGTTTTTAGAGTGAAATGAAATTGGCGACAAATCATTTAAATAGTACAAATATTGTGTACTAATAGGTTTATCGAAACCATACTTCGCTTTTACTAACGCTAATTGCTCGCTGTCTTCGTTTTGTCCGAGCATCATTTGTGCAGGATCTCCAGGAAGGATATTAAATAAAAAGAATATCACAGTTACTACACCAAATAAGGTGAGTATTGCATAACCTGTTTTATTTAAGAAATAATTAATCAACAATCACTTGGTTTATTGTTTTTAGAGTCACTCTTACTATACTTGTAACCGGTTTTTCTTGTGATGCATTGAAATCTTCAAGCAACTTACCTTCTTTTATAATATCAACTTTTTCAATAGTATTTTCATTCAAGGCATTAATAACTTCTTTTGTTGAAGCTACACCATTTAAAAAATAGGCAATGGTTTCAGATTTTACAATAGTCTCCGCCCTGGTTTTCTCTCTACAACTGGCAACTCTAAATCGTCAATATCATTCCAGTGTACTTTTTGCGTAACCGTTCCTTTTTTAAGTTTTACAATTCCTGGATTAGCACGAACGATAGTTTTAATTGCTTTTTCATCACATAAATACCAATCAAAATTTAGGTTATACGTTGCATTGGTTTTTTGTTTTACGTCTGCTCCAGATGCTGTTAAACCAATAACGGTATATCCATTTTTAATAGCTTTATCGGTTGCTGCTTTTATGGCATGCATGCCTTCCGTTTCAGCTGTTTCTAAACTATAAGAAACGATCATGATTACGTTTTCTTCGTTTAAAAATTGTTCTGTTAAATCTTCGTCATCACTTTCAATAGAAAAATCTTTAATTGGAGGATCATAACCTTCATCAATAATATTGGTTTCTACACCTACATATTCGCCATCTACTGTTGGATAACTTCCGTTGGTAGTTATAATTTTTTCTTCGCCATTTACATTAAATTTCCAAGCGTACTCTACAACTGCTTTAGCTGCATCTTCAGGAGTTTCCATTCCTTCTTCAATATTTGCTCCAACATTATATGCTCTAAAATCCCAAGTTGGTAAGTGCATTAGCACATGATAACCAAACCAAAGACTTCCTAAAAAGCCTAAAAGCGCTAATATGGTTGTCGGAAATTTACCTAACAATGGTTTTATATGTCGTAAACCAATGAGCAATACGATAATTAAAGCGAGTAATATCAAGTCTTTTATAAAACTCTCTATGGGTTTCATTGGTAAGAAATCACCAAAACAACCGCAGTCTTTTACTTTATCAAAATACCAAGCGTAAAAAGTTAAGAATGTAAAAAATACAATCATAGCAAAAAGACTCCAAACGGTAAACTTAGGTTTGTAACCTATTAATAAAAACACGCCTAGCACCACTTCAAGAACTACAACAAACACAGAAAAACCTAATGCGTAAGGCATTAAAGAAGGAAGATTTAAAACGTCTTCACTAAAGTATTCTTGCAGTTTATAGGAGAAACCTAATGGGTCATTCAGTTTTATTAATCCTGAAAATATAAATAATCCTCCAACTAGGATTCTGCAAAGGTGTGTGATGTATTTCATAAATTTATTATTGAAAATTTCTAAATTCCTTGTCAAGAAAAGACCTTTCGACTGCGCTCAAGGTGACATTTAGTTACTAGTTTTACCCCTTCAAATGAATCATTGCAAAAATGGCATAGTTAATCATGTCTTGATAATTAGCATCAATACCTTCACTAACAATGGTTTTCCCTGCGTTGTCTTCAATTTGTTTTACACGAAGTAACTTTTGTAAGATTAAATCGGTTAGACTGCTCACTCGCATATCTCGCCAAGCTTCACCATAATCATGGTTTTTATCTTCCATAAGCTGTTTGGTAATGGCTACTTTTTCGTCATAAAGCGCTGTAGCTTCTTCGGTAGTTAAATCTGGTTGCTCTACAACCCCTTTTTCTAACTGAATTAACGCCATGATGCTATAATTAATGATACCAATAAACTCACTAACTTCTCCTTCATCTACTTTTCTAACGTCATTTTGTTGCAAACTTCTAATGCGCTGTGCTTTAATAAAAATCTGGTCGGTTAGCGATGGTAAACGTAGTATTCGCCAAGCGCTTCCGTAATCTGACATTTTATTAATAAATAAGCTTCTGCACGTATTTATTACAGCGTCATATTGTTTTGAAGTATCTTGCATATTTGATGAACTAATATTGTTTTTTTCTATTTCCTAAAAAATGATTAAAATCCACTAATATTTTGTTACTTTTATTATGCATAGCCATACTATGCCTTTCAAAAAGTATCTCATCTAAATAATTTTTATCTCATTTTCGGTTAAAAACAAAAAATCAAGATGAGTTCAAAATGAATTTTGCGTAAATTTCGCATAAATAGTTCAGAGTGCAAAGTTTCGGGTTTTAAAGTTTTACTTCAACCACGAATACTTTTACGAAACTAAATAATATATAACCTAAAAAGAGATTCCTGCTTTCGCAGGAAATGAATATGACAATAAATTGCAAAGGAAAACTCATCGATGTCACAACACCAAAAGTGATGGGGATTTTAAATCTTACCCCAGATTCTTTTTATGATGGCGGAAAATATAAAAACGAAAGCGAAATTTTATCGCAAGTCTATATGATGCTTAAAAACGAAGCGACTTTTGTAGATATTGGTGCGTATAGCTCTAGACCAAATGCAACACATATTAGCGAAGCCGAAGAGTTACAACGTTTGTTACCAATTATTGAATTACTAATTAAAGAGTTTCCAGAAATCATTATTTCTACAGATACCTTTAGAAGTGAAGTTGCAAAACAGTCTGTGCAAGCGGGAGCTGCATTAATTAATGATATTTCCGCTGGAAAGCTAGACGAAAACATGTTGCAGACTGTGGCTAATTTACAAGTTCCTTATATTATGATGCATATGAAAGGTACTCCGCAAACCATGCAAGCCCAAGCAAATTATAAAAATATCATGAAAGAATTGCTTTTTTATTTTTCGGAAAGAATAAACGAAGCAAAAAAACTAGGTATTAAAGATATGATTGTAGATCCTGGTTTTGGATTTGCAAAAAATACAACACATAATTTTGAAGTACTGAAACAATTAGAACTACTAAAATTATTAGAACTACCAATACTTGCAGGCGTTTCTAGAAAATCGATGATTTACAAAACACTAAACAACACAGCAAAAGAAGCTTTAAACGGAACCACCGTTTTAAATACGGTTGCTTTACAAAAAGGAGCGAATATTTTACGTGTACATGATGTAAAAGAAGCAACAGAATCCATTAAATTAATAGCACAACTTGCCAACTAATGAAACATTTATTTTACTTATTGACCTTTATTTTAATTACCTCTTGTGGTTCTGAAAAAACGATACAATTACCAGAAATTAGCCATACAGAAATCACAGAAGTTCTAGACATTTCTCCTGCTTATATTTTCTATGACGAAACAAAACCGGACAGTTTAGAACTCAATCGAAAAAATTTAATTAGCACCACCAATTGGTTAGTGAATGTGGATAAAAGATTAACGCTAGACCAAGTAATTCCGCAGATAACTTTTATACAGAATAAAAAGAAGAATTCTAGCCATAAAAAAGAAGGTGTGAAAAATTATTACACTTGTAATGACACAAGTATTAAAAACTTAGGTTTTTTGGAGTTTACTGATGTTATGTATAGATCCTATACCGATGAAGAAGCATTTGAAGTTGACAATACCATTTTTGTATTAAATATTATGGTAAACAGTATGGATGAGATATTCATCCAGTCTTTTTTGCCCGAAACCGTAAACACAAATAAAACGATTATTGACGGCATTCTTTCGGATGTAAACACACTAAAAGTTTCCAATGGGTTGGATTTAGATTCTAGTGATTTTACGGTAAACTTACATTTTAATAGAAACCTTAGTTTTCAAGAATACATTAGCATTAAATCGCTATTTCGTGTTTTTGATACAGAAGGACCAACAGTTTCTAAAAACGAATTTATTTATTAATCTTAATTTACTAAATTTACAAAAACCCCCAACCATTGGAAATATTTGACGATTTACTAAAATTCACCATCGTAGACATTATAGATGTTATTTTGGTAGCATTACTTCTCTACTATGTTTATAAGTTAGTAAAAGGTACTGTTGCGATTAATATATTTATCGGAATTGTAATTATTTATATCATTTGGAAAATTACACAAGCACTACAAATGCAACTGTTGAGTAATATTCTTGGTGGTTTTATTAGCGTAGGAATGTTTGCCCTTATTGTTGTTTTTCAGCAAGAGATTAGAAAATTTCTACTTATGATTGGTTCTACCAATTTTGGGAGTCGGAAAAAATTCTTTAAACAGCTTAAATTTTTACAAACCGAAACTAGCGACGGTACAGATGTAGACGTTATTATTGCTGCATGTACAAAAATGGGAGCCTCCAGAACTGGAGCACTTATTGTTTTAGAACATAATAATAGCCTAGACTTTTTAAAGGCAACAGGAGATGTCATGAATATTGAAGTGACGCAACCTATTATAGAAAGCATCTTTTTTAAAAATAGTCCGTTACACGATGGTGCCATTATTATTGAAAACAATGTAGTAAAAGCAACCCGAGTTATCTTACCCGTAAATAATGAAAAAACCTTACCACAACGTTTTGGTTTACGCCATAGAGCTGCTGTTGGTATTACGGAAAAAACAGATGCATTAGCTTTGGCAGTAAGTGAAGAAACCGGACAAATATCTTATTTTAAAGGTGGGGAATTTGTTATGTTTAAAGACACCGAAGAACTAGCCGAATTAATAAAAAAAGATCTAGCCTAATATGACTTGTAAAAATTGTGACTCTCTTTTAAAAGAACAAGATGATTTTTGCAATAGTTGCGGAGCGAAAGTGATTAGAAATAGGTTAACCATTAGAAACCTTTTTGAACATTTTAGTGAAACGTTTTTTAACTACGACAATAAACTTCTAAGAACTTTTATTACGCTATTTACAAAACCCGAAGATGTAATTGGGGGGTATATTCAAGGGGTTAGAAAAAAATATGTAAATGTAATAAGCTATTTTGCGCTTGCTCTTACCCTGCTTGGAATACAAATGTTTATTCTAAATAAAATCTTTCCAGATTATTTAGATTTTTCGTCTCTCGCAACCGATGGAGCAGAGGATCTCCAAAAAAAGAATATGGATTTACTGATGGAATATCAATCTTTCGTCATGATGTTATATGTTCCATTTTACGCCTTATTATCTAAGTTAGTTTTTTTCAATTTAAAGAAATTCAACTATACAGAGCATGTAGTTATTTTCATGTACATTCTTGCTCAATCATCTATTGCAGGAACTGTTATTACAGTTTTATTTGCTACGTTTGATCTCTCTATTCTATTCCTGACTTATGGAGTAATTCTACCGTTTCAAATACTATATTCTGCTTATTGTTTAAAAAAATTATATCAATTAAGCTTAAAGGAAATAATATTAAGAACCTTTTTATTCCTAATATTCTTAACTATTCTTTCTATATTATTCATCATAATATTTGTTGCCTATATGATTTTTTCTGGTGGTTTTGAAGAGATGAAAGCTGCTCAAAAAGCAGTTTCTATAATTTAAACCTCTTCCGCTTGCATAAACTGCACTTCGTATAAGTTTTTATAGTAACCATCTTGCTTTTTAAGTAGTTCTTGATGTGTTCCTTCCTCTACAATTTTTCCAGCATCCATAACAATAATTTTGTCCGCTTTTTTAATGGTTGCTAATCTATGTGCAATCACAATAGAGGTTCTTCCTTTTGTAATCTTATCGGTTGCATTTTGAATTAATTGCTCGGAATACGAATCTACAGAAGAAGTAGCTTCATCTAAAACCAATATACTAGGATTGGTTACATAGGCTCTTAAAAATGAAATTAATTGTCGTTGTCCTGAAGAAAGCATTGCTCCTCTTTCTTTTACATTATAATGGTAACCATGAGGTAAGCTCATAATAAACTCATGAATTCCTATTTCCTTTGCTGCACGTTGTACTTCTGCTTCCGTTATTTCCGGATTATTTAAAGTAATATTATTTAAAATAGTATCTGCAAACAAAAAAACATCTTGTAAAACTACTGCTATTTTAGAACGTAACGAAGCTAATGTAAGATCCTTAATATTAAAACCATCAATAGTAATTGTCCCGCTATTGATTTCATAAAAACGATTCAATAAATTTATAATTGTCGATTTTCCTGCTCCAGTAGCGCCAACAATAGCAACCGTATCTCCTGCATGCACCTCAAAAGAAATACCTTTTAACACCTCTTCATCTTCCACATAACTAAAGTGTACATCTTTAAAAACTATATTTCCATCAAAATGCGAAACTACTTGTGTTCCGGCATCATCAATTTGCGATGTAGTATCTAAAATTTTAAACACTCTATTAGCTGCTACCATTCCCATTTGTAGCGTATTAAATTTATCTGCAATCTGACGCAATGGTCTAAAAAGCATAGGAATAAACATAGTAAAAGCAATTAAAACCCCCAAAGAAACAGAGTTATCTTCTACAACATTTAAACCTCCATACCAAACGATTAATCCGATGGTAATAGAAGAAGAAAGATCTGCAATAGGAAAGAAAATAGAATTATACCAGACCGTTTTTAACCATCCTTTTTTATGTCTTTCGTTTATTGCTTTAAATTTTTTATACTCGGTATCTTCTCTAGTAAAAAGTTGTAAAATTTTCATTCCAGTAACACGTTCTTGTACAAAGGAATTTAAATTGGAAACTTCGGTACGGACTTCTTCTAAAGCGCGTTTCATGTATTTCTGAAAAATTCTAGTAGCATACAACACCAACGGAAGCATAGCAAAAACAATAAGACTTAATTTCCAATTCATAAAAATCATAACAGCCGAAACCACAACCATGGTAAGCAAATCTCTAAAAATCATAAACAAACCTTCGCCAAAAATATCGGCAATACGTTCCATATCCGATACCGAACGTGTAATCAAAACACCAACCGAAGAATTATCATAATACTTCATTTTAAACTGAAGTAAGTGATTAAATAATTTCACACGAATATCTTTAACCACATTTTTCCCTAGCCAGCCAGCATAATAAATGAAAAATAACTGAAACACGGTTTGTGCAATTAATAAACCAAGCATGATTACTATTAAAAATAGAAAACCTTCTGGATCTCGATTCGTTACATTATGATCTACTACATATTGTGTTATATACGGAATTGCAGAACTAAAAGCTGCTAATAAAATAACCGCAAAAAATACACCTATAAAAACCTTTTTATAGGGTTTTGTATAATACGATAGACGTTTTAAAAGTCCTATATCTAATATTTTATCTTGTTTTTTATTTGCCATATTTTATAGACTCTGGGTATGCTACTTCTGTTAAGTAAAGTGCATGTGCTGGGACAGAATAGCCAGCTTCACTTCTATTTTTTGATTTAATTATTTCATGCATGGTTTCTACTTTTATTTTTCCTAAACCAATTCGTATTAAAGTACCAACTATAGCGCGTACCATATTACGTAAAAAACGATCTGCTTTAATAGTAAACTGTAATTCTTGATCTACTAATTTCCAATCGGCATGCATAATATCACAATTATACGTTTTTACATCTGTATTCGTTTTAGAAAAGCATTGAAAATCTTTATACTGCAATAAAATTTGCGCAGCTTCCTGCATTTTATCTATATCTAATTGAGGTCTTACATAATAGGACAGATCCATATTAAAGACATCTTTTTTCAGTGCTACACGATACAAATACTCCCTGCTTTGTGCATGAAACCTAGCATGCGCATCTTCAATTACTTTAAAAACATTCTGAATAGCAATATCTTGCGGCAACAAAGCATTTAATTTATAGACTAATTCTGTTTCTAAAAAAATAACTTCGGTACTAAAATGCGCAAACATTTGCGAAGCATGAACTCCTGCATCTGTACGTCCTGCTCCTACAATAGCTGTTTCTTCTTTAAGTAAAACACTTAATGCTTTTTCTATAACTTCTTGTACTGTAATTGCATTGGGCTGATTTTGCCAACCATGATATGCGGCGCCATTATAAGAAAGTTGTAAAAAATATTTCAAGTTAAAGTAGTATTTTTGTAAAAGGCAAAGATAGAATTTTAATCTATCTTTAAATTTCAAATAAAAGTTAATTAATCTTAAGATTTCACATTATAAATCTTAATCCCTAAAAAACAGATTTCCACTTTCGTGGAATAAATAATACAACTAAAAATAAAAGATTCCCACTTTCGTGGGAAATAAATATGACCAAAATACTCCTACTCTCAGACACACATAGTTATATAGACGATGCCATATTAAAGCATGTAAAACAAGCAGACGAAGTATGGCACGCTGGAGATATTGGCGATTTAAAAGTAACCGATGCAATTAAAAAACTAAAACCGCTTCGTGCCGTTTATGGAAACATTGATGACAATAAGGCTAGAATGGAATTTCCGGAAAACAATCGTTTTATGTGTGAAGGTGTAGATGTTTGGATTACACATATTGGTGGTTACCCAAATAGATATGATATTAGAATACGAGACGAGATAAAAAAAAATCCGCCAAAACTTTTTATTTCTGGTCACTCGCATATTTTAAAAGTGATGCAAGACAAGAAATTAAATCTTTTACACATGAATCCTGGAGCGTCTGGTAAACACGGATTTCAACAAGTAAGAACCATGCTTCGTTTTGTTATTGATGGTGAAAAAATAAAAGATTTAGAGGTTGTGGAGTTTGAAAATTGAAAAATGCCAAAACTTTCATCTTGGCATTTTTATATTATTTTTTTTATCATGTTAAATTAAAACAGTCTCTGATTTAGTACACTTCTTACTCGTATCAGTCCCACAACCCGAGCAAGTACAAGTACTACCATCTACTTCTAAACGACATCCATTAGGACAACCTATGCATGTGCATTCTTTTGCCCATAATTTATAAGTACCTTTACCATCATTTATTAAGAATGCACCAGTTTCAATAGTACCATCTTTGCTTGTTGTTTTTAAAAAGTACAACTTATTACTTTGTTCATCATACGTTTCAATAATTTCAAAAGTAATTAATTCTACCAAATAACCTTCCTCTTTCATTTGTTTTTCCCATTGAATTTTCAATAAGTTAGTAGAAATTTTGTCTCCCTCTAAATTAATTAATTCAACATTGGAAATTTCTTCAACTTTTAACGATTCTTGACCTACAATAAATTCTTGATCATCTTTACTACAAGAAGTAAAAAATACAGTAATTGTTAGTAAAACAAAAACGGATATTAATATACTTTTTTTCATGCAACTAATTTTAGAAATTAATAACTACAATATAATAATATGCAAGAAATTTTTCCATAAAAAAGCCCAAGATCTTCACCTTGGGCTCACGCACTAATACTACTAAGATGATAGGTTTATCGTAATCTATCCACAGATTTTACAAGATCTTCATCCTTCTTAATGGCCTTATTAGCTAAAACTAATAACACGATAGAAATAATAGGAAGAAAAATCCCAATACCTTTCTCAGAAACAATAGTCTCTCCAGATAAGTTTAGCGATTGATACACAAATAATCCTAGTAAAAAAAGATTTAATATGATGTTAAGTCGTCCCAACATAAATTGAGACTTCCTATTTTTAAACATAAATATAGATATTAAAGATAAAGCTGCTGAGCCTAAAAACAATCCAAAATACAACATATTATCTTTAGCAAACACCAAAGTATCATTTACAGTAGTCCATAAATTAAACACAAAAGTTAAACCAGCAGAAACAACTGCGGCTAATAAAAGATAAATACTTTGAATACGTTGAATCATAAAATTCCTTAAATATTGAGTACAAAAATAACAGTTTCTTTTATAAAAAGAACAGAAAAACTTAAAATAAAGTCGTATAATTGCAATAACAATATGTAACGTTCACAGTTATACCTTGTTAATTCTTCAGAATAAGATCTATTTTTCTTCAAAATAATTCAAATTCTATATCTAACACAAAATATTCAATTCAACATAATGTTTGAAATCACACAATTAAAAGAAATGAAGCTTCCTGAGTTACAGGAAATAGCGAAAACTTTAAACGTATCTAAGTATCGTACTTTAAAAAAACTAGACTTAGTATACCAAATACTAGATCACCAAGCTGCAAATCCTAAAGCTGTAGCTGCAGTTGCACCAGTGGCAAAACCTGTTGAAAAAACAGAAGTAAAAAAACCAAGACAAAGAGTTCAAAAGCCTGCTACACAAAAACCAGCAGCGCAAAAGCCTACTCCAAAGGCTCCAGTAAAAAGTGAAGAAGTTGTTGCTACAGAAACTAAAGTAGAAGAAAAACAACAACCTAAGCCAAAGTCTAAACCTAATCCAAGACCAAAGCCGCAAGCAAAAAGAGAACCGCAAAAAGAAAAAACAGATTCTAAAAGCGACAAAACGGAAAAAGTAGAAAAGCCTAGAGAAAATAAAAAACCGCAACACAAAAACCAAAACCAGAATAAAAACACTGGAAATAACGGAAACAAAGACACTAGAAATCGTTACAGAGAACCAGATTTTGAGTTCGATGCAATAATTGAAAGTGAAGGTGTTTTAGATGTTATGCAAGATGGTTACGGATTTTTACGTTCTTCCGATTACAACTACCTATCTTCTCCTGATGATATTTATGTATCACAATCACAAATTCGTTTATTCGGACTAAAAGTTGGAGATACTGTTTTAGGAAATGTGCGTCCGCCAAAAGAAGGTGAAAAATATTTCCCATTAATTAAAGTAAGTAAAATAAATGGTCAAGATCCAAATGTAGTAAGAGATCGTGTTGCTTTCGAGCATTTAACCCCTTTATTTCCACAAGAAAAATTCAACATTGCCGAAAAGCAAGCGACTATCTCTACACGAATCATGGATTTGTTTGCACCAATTGGTAAAGGACAACGTGGTATGATTGTATCGCAACCAAAAACCGGTAAAACCATGTTACTTAAGGATGTTGCAAATGCTATTGCAGCAAATCATCCAGAAGTATACCAAATGATTTTACTAATTGATGAAAGACCAGAAGAAGTAACAGATATGCAACGTAATGTACGTGGTGAAGTTATTGCCTCTACTTTTGATAAAGAAGCACACGAGCACGTAAAAATTGCAAACATTGTTTTAGAAAAAGCAAAACGCTTGGTAGAATGCGGACATGATGTAGTTATTCTTTTAGATTCTATTACACGTCTTGCAAGAGCATACAACTCGGTACAACCAGCATCTGGTAAAATATTAAGTGGTGGTGTAGATGCCAATGCATTACACAAACCAAAACGTTTCTTTGGTGCAGCACGTAACATTGAAAACGGAGGATCTTTAACTATTATAGCTACCGCTTTAACAGAAACTGGTTCTAAGATGGACGAAGTTATCTTTGAAGAATTTAAAGGAACTGGTAACATGGAACTACAATTAGATCGTAAGATTTCTAATCGTAGAATTTTCCCTGCTATTGATTTAACATCTTCTAGTACGCGTCGTGATGATATTCTATTAGACGAAACAACTATCAAAAGAATGTGGGTAATGCGTAAGTATCTTGCAGATATGAATCCTGTAGAAGCTATGGAATTCATTAACGAGAGATTTAAGCAAACTAGAAACAACGAAGAGTTTTTAATTTCTATGAACGGATAAACCACTTCACATATACATAAAAAAGCCTTGAGATGATTCTCAAGGCTTTTTTTATGCGCTTTATAAGCACTTATATAATATTTACTTTACGTCTTTGGGCGTTTACTACTCCGCTTAACAAGTTTTATACATAGCTATTAACAAAATCTTAAAGCTACGTAGCACTGCGCTATACACTACTAGTTTTGGCTCGAAGCGTCCGCTCACCAAAAGCTAACCGTTTCTATCACTAACGCAAATAGTAACTATGAAACAAAATATAGCAAACAAAAAAAGCTCCTCCAATGGAGAAGCTTCTTATAATTTCTTGTAGAAGTTACGACTTATAACGCAGCAACATGCTTAGCTAAACCTGACTTAAGGTTTGCAGCTTTATTAGCGTGTATTACGTTTTTCTTAGCTAATCTATCTAACATAGATACTACAGAAGGAAATAAAGCATCTGCTTCTTTCTTATCCGTTAACTCACGTAATTTCTTGATAGCATTACGAGTTGTCTTATGCTGATACTTATTTCTTAAACGTTTAGCTTCGTTACTTCTAATTCTTTTTAACGCTGACTTATGATTTGCCATTTGTTTGTTTTTTTCTTTTTATTAAAAAATTGTAGCCCGTAGGGGAATCGAACCCCTCTTACATGGATGAAAACCATGCGTCCTAGCCGATAGACGAACGGGCCATTTTTGCTTTTGAGATTGCAAATATAATTATTATTTTTAAACCCACAATAATTATTTTTAAAATTTGCAATTACTTTCAAAAAACTCACAACGTTTCCATTGCGGATGCAAAAATACAACTATTTTTAAATGTTGCAATAGCTAAGCTATATTTTTTTAAAAAAATTTCAATTAATATGCTTTTGCAAACAATACTCTACGCTTAGAAGGTTTTCCTGTAAACACACATTTCCCTTCTTCCTCTTTTGTATCCATTGGTATACAGCGTATTGTAGCTTTTGTGATCTCTTGAATCTTATCTTCGGTTTCTGTTGTGCCATCCCAGTGCGCAGAAATAAATCCTCCTTTATTTTTTAAAATATCTTTAAAATCATCGAAATTATCTACTTCAGTGGTGTGAGAATCTCTAAAATCTAGTGCTTTTTTGTATAAATTATTCTGAATTTCTTCTAATAAACGCTCCACCGTAGAAGTTAAATTATCTATTGCAATCACTTCTTTTGTCTTTGTATCACGTCTAGCAATCTCTACAGTGCCATTTTCTAAATCTTTTGGTCCAATTGCAATACGTAATGGTACTCCTTGTAATTCGTGTTGTGCAAACTTAGCTCCTGGTCTGTACGAATCTCTATTATCATATTTTACAGAAACTCCTTTGGCATTTAAATCGCTTTTAATAAGATTCGCAATCTTACTAACTTCTTCAAATTGCTCGTCTGTTTTATATATAGGAACAATAACCACTTGGTTTGGCGCTAAACTTGGAGGCAATACTAACCCTTCATCATCACTATGCGTCATAATTAAGGCTCCCATTAATCTTGTAGAAACTCCCCATGATGTTGCCCATACATAATCTTTCTTCCCTTCTTTAGAAGTAAACTTCACGTCGAAAGCCTTTGCAAAATTCTGACCTAAAAAGTGCGATGTTCCTGCTTGTAATGCTTTTCCGTCTTGCATTAAAGCTTCAATACAATAAGTCTCTTCTGCACCTGCAAAACGTTCACTTTCTGTTTTTACACCTTTTACAACAGGAATTGCCATAAAATTTTCAGCAAAAGTTGCATAAACGTTATTCATTAATTCTGCTTCTTTAATAGCTTCACCTTTTGTTGCATGTGCGGTATGTCCTTCTTGCCATAAAAACTCTGCAGTACGAAGAAATAAACGTGTACGCATTTCCCAACGCACTACATTTGCCCATTGGTTAATTAATAATGGTAAATCTCTATAAGATTGAATCCATCCTTTAAAGGTGCTCCATATAATAGCCTCACTAGTTGGTCTTACTACTAATTCTTCTTCTAATTTTGCTTCCGGATCTACACGAAGTTTCCCAGGGTTGTCTGGATCATTTTGTAATCTATAATGTGTAACAACGGCGCATTCTTTTGCAAAGCCTTCTGCATTTTTTTCTTCCGCTTCAAACAAGCTTTTCGGTACAAAAAGTGGAAAATAGGCGTTTTGATGTCCTGTTTCTTTAAACATTTTATCTAATTCTGCTTGCATTTTTTCCCAGATGGCATAACCATAAGGTTTAATTACCATACATCCGCGAACTGCTGAGTTCTCTGCTAAATCAGCCTTCACAACCAATTCGTTATACCATTTTGAGTAGTCTTCTGCTCTACTTGTTAGTTTTTTGCTCATATACAGGGTTTTGGCACAAATATTGTGACTATGTTAAATAATGAAATAGTTCAGCAAAACTAACTATTTTTGTATAGTTCAACAATTAAATCTTAAGAGATATGCAATTTAAAAAATACACCAAAGCACAAATGCCTTTTTTAGCGCTATTAGCTATAGCTTTTGTTTTGGCTTCTTGTGGTTCTTCACAATATGCTAGCGAAGATAATGATGGTATTTATGGAACAAGCCAAGAACCTGTAGCAAATAATGAGGTAGCTCAAGACGATAGCAGTTTATACTACAAAAATTATTTTAAGGAACAAGCTACAGAATATGACTATATAACAGAAGAAGAAGAAAAGGATGGTGACGTTTTTACAGATGTTGACTCTTATGAAGGTAATTATGCAGAACAAGATGGTACAGAACAGCAATCTTATGCAGGCTGGGGACAAGACACTAATGATGTAACCATAAATGTATACTCTAACTTTGGTGGTTATGGTTATAATAATTGGTATAGACCTTATGGATATGGTTATTCTCCATACTGGAGTTCTGGTTGGGGTTACTCTGGTTTTTATGATCCTTTTTGGTGTTCTCCTTATTATGGTGGATACTATGTATATGGCGGATATTACAACTCTCCGTACTGGAACAACTATGGCTACAACCATTATTACGGTAGAAATAATATTGCATACCACCACTCAAGACGTGGCAGTAACTTAAACAGATATAATAGTATTTCAAGAAGAAGTAGTGCGATAACCGGAAGAAACAACACAACGAGACCTAGAGTTCAAACAACATCTCCTAGAAGTGGAAACTCTACAGCAACGCAATCTACTACTAGACCTAGAACAAATACAACGACTACTACTAGACCTAGAACGAATACAACGACTACCACTAGACCTAGAACAAATACAACGACTACTAAACCTAGAACAAATACAACAACTACTAAACCTAGAACGAATTCAACGACTACTAAACCTAGAACGAATACAACGACTACTAGACCTAGAACGAATACGTATTCTACACCTAGATCTTCTTCAAATAGAAGTAGTTCTTCCTCAAGAAGCAGCTCTTCAAGCAGAAGTGGTTCTTCCAGTAGCAGCAGCAGAAGATAAATTCAATTAAAAAAAAAAAAAAGAATACGAACGAGCTAACAAACCAATTTATTTAAAGGTGTTAGCTCGTTTTATTTATACTAATTAAATTAATTACACATGAAAAAAGGAATCTTATTATGCTTAGGCTTTATAACTATTTCACTAACTAATGCACAGGACATTACAGATGCTTTACGTTATGCTAAAGATGATGTACAAGGAACTGCAAGATACAGAGCCTTAAGTGGTGCTTTTGGAGCCCTTGGTGGAGATATGAGTGCTATAACCATTAATCCTGCAGGATCTTCTGTTTTTAACGATAGTCACATATCTATATCTCTCTCTAACCAAAACAACAAAACAGAAACGCAATATTTTAATGGTAAAGAGGATACTTCAGATTCTAATTTCGATTTAAATCAAATTGGAGCCGCTTTTGTTTTTAATAATAGAAATGCAAATTCGAATTGGAAAAAATTCACATTAGGAGTTACTTACAATAAAATTGAAGATTACAATAACGATTGGTTTGCACATGGAACAAACAATAGAAACTCTATTGGAAATTATTTTTTAGAAAATGCACAAGGCCAAGAGCTGTTTGTATTTTACCCTTCTAACAATGAATTATCCCAATACTTTAATATTAATGAAAACTTAATTGCTAACAATGATAATTTATACAACGAATTGAGTTACCAATTTCTAGGAGAAGTAGAAAACAGTCAACAGCAACAAAACTTTTTAGGTTATCAATCTTTTATTTTAGAACCGGAAACAACTGACAACACCAACACCGTTTACACATCTAATATAGCGGATGGAGAATACAGACAAGAGTATACTTACGCAGCAACAGGTTATAACGGAAAATTTACAATTAACGCTTCTACCCAATATGGCGAAAATCTATTTTTAGGAGTTAATATTAACACCCATTTTATAAACTACGAGCATACAACTTACTTATTTGAACAAAATAACAATGCAGGTTCTTTAATTAATGAAGTTGGTTTTAAAAATAGCTTAAAAACCATTGGTTCTGGAGTATCGATACAACTTGGTGGTATTTTAAAAGTAGCAAAACAACTAAGAATTGGTTTATCTTATGATACACCAACTTGGTATACCATTGAAGATGAAACAAGACAATCTATTAAAACATTAAGTTATGATGGAATTGCTTTAGAAGGTGGAGGCACTTTTTACAATGCAAATATAAATCCTAGAGTGATTAACTTATTCGAACAATACAATTTAAAAACGCCTGGAAAATTAACTGGAAGTGTGGCTTATGTTTTTGGAACTCGTGGTTTACTAAGTTTTGATTATTCTGTAAAAGATTATAGTAATACTAAATTTAAACCTAGCTCAGACGCTTATTTTTCTTATCAAAATAGCGTTATTAACGACAACCTAACTACGGCTGCTACTTATAAAATAGGTGGTGAATACAAAATAAAACAGTTTAGCTTAAGAGGTGGTTTTAGATTTGAAGAAAGTCCTTATAAAAACGAAGAAACCGTTGGTGACTTAACAGGGTATTCTTTAGGTCTAGGATATAATTTTGGAAAACTAAAATTAGATCTAACTTTCGATCAATGGCAAAGAGAAACAAACTATCAATTATATCAAGTTGGTTTAACAGATACTGCAAATTTAGATAGTAAAAATGCGAACGTAACCATGTCGGTTAGCTTTAACTTATAAACCGAAATAATCATTAAGCATAAAAAAACCTGAACAATAATTGTTCAGGTTTTTTTATATCCAGTTTTGTTCTATTACCTTTTTAATGAGAAATGAGCTGTAAATTCTTTTTGACTTTTACCTTCTACATAATTATCCACTTTGTAAGCTATAGAGAACCAATAATCATTGGGTGGTAATGGATTCCCTTTAAAGGTTCCATCCCAACCTTTACTGCCAGGACTTAGCTCTTTTAGCAACTTTCCGTATCTATCAAAAACAGAAATTTTAGCATCTAATAATTCACCAATTCCTACAATTTGCCAGGTATCATTATAACCATCATTATTAGGAGTAAATAACAACGGATAACCAACTACAAGAACACTTATAGTCGCTTTTCCGCAACCATTAATATCTCTTGCGGTTATGATATGATTTCCAGGAAGCACATCTTTAAACAAGAATGTATTCGTTCCATTGTTGACAAAAACGCCATTATCTAAACTAAATTCAAAAACGGTATCATTATCACTTACAATATTTGCTTCAATCACATGGTTACCTGCAAAAGTATTTGTTATTACTTCAGCTGTAAAATCCACAGGAGGAGAACCTTCGGTAATGATGGAAATAGTACCAGGATCACCAATTTCTGTAGAACATGTTGTATTATTATCTGTTACTAATACGTTATAAATCCCTGCTATTGTTGGAGCAAAAAAAGAATTGGTACTCAAAATGGTATTTGGATCACTACTTTCTGTCCATTCAAAACTAAAATCTACTGCAGATAATCCTGTTTCTATTATTGGATTAGTAATTTCTTCAGTTCCATTAGTAAAAGTACATATATAATAATCCTCTAAAGAAACTTGTGGTTTCTGTATTACTTCTAAATCTAAAGTTCCTATTACATAACACGCCGTTGCACTAGAACTTGTATTATCTATTCGCACTACAATGGTTTCATTTGGCAAATCGTTTACATAAAAATTAGGTAATGGATTTTCCATAGCATGAGCGTCTATTTCATTTGAAAAATAAGAAACCGAAAAGGAGTTTGCGTCTAATCCATTTAGTATTTCATCATCCCATAAATGCAATTCAAATTCACCAACACCATCGTTTTCTTCAAAATTATCACAAATCACATAAGGATCTATTGCATTTGAAATGACTGGTTTTTCTAAAAACAACACTTCATAAGTAATCGTTTTTATAAGGTTTCCTGAAATATCAAAAACTTCGGCAACATAAGTATTAGAAGTCGTTGCAAAATATACTTCTTCATTTTCACCCGCAATAAGCAATAAAGAACCTGGATTTAAAACATCGTCTTGATACCAGAGAAAAGAATCGGCATCTGTAGTTTGTGCATCTAACGCTAATAAATCTCCTTCACAAGCTTCTATTTCTTCAAGAATAGAACAATCTGTAGCTCCCGCACCAGCGCTTTGATTTACTGTTATATATCCAAATTGACCAGAATAATTCGTTATTAACAACAAATAATATTCTCCTAATATGGCATTATCAATATTAGCTATTTCTGTTTCACTAGGAGAATAGCTACAGTCGATTATATTTAAACTTGTTAAACCAGAATCACAGGCATCTAAAACATCTACAAATGGTCCGTATAATATAAAATCTACATCTAAATTTGGAACACCATTCAAGGTACTACTTTGTTCAATATTCAATTCGACATCACCACTTTCTCCAATCTTAAGAAAAAACCAGGCGGGATAAGGTTGCGTGCTTAAACAACCATAGTCTGGCCCTGCTTCTGCCGTTAAGCTACTTGAAGTGTTTTCAAAAGAAAGCT
Source organism: Lacinutrix sp. WUR7 (assembly GCF_016864015.1). Classification (NCBI taxonomy): domain Bacteria; kingdom Pseudomonadati; phylum Bacteroidota; class Flavobacteriia; order Flavobacteriales; family Flavobacteriaceae; genus Lacinutrix; species Lacinutrix sp. WUR7. The sequence goes on from NZ_CP045067.1 coordinate 323,315, forward strand.
CTGATGAACTACAAATAGGATCTGCGGATATACAACCTACATCACTTCCATTTTGTTGACCAAAACAAAAAACAAAAGAGAAAACTAATAAAATGCTAAAAAGATATTTTCTTATTTTATTCAATAGTTTAGATGGTTATAATATTAATTTACCTTTTTAAAGTAAAATGAGCCATAAATTCTTTTACACTTGTATCTTCTAAATCATTAGGATCTATATATTCTAAAGAGAACCAATAATCACTTGATGGTAAAGGTTGTCCATTAAAAGTTCCATCCCAACCAAGACTAGTAGGACTTAGTTGTTTTAATAACTTACCATATCTATCAAAGATATAAATTACGGCATCTGGATTAATACCAGAAATTTGCCATGTATCATTATGTCCATCATTATTTGGTGTGAAAAACAAAGGATAGTCTAATACAAAGATGGTGAAATCATCATCTCCACAACCGTCTGCATCTCTAACAGTTATCGTATGGTCTCCAGAAGAAACATTACCAAACGTATATACATTTGTTCCGTTACTTTCAAAAGGTCCATTATCAATACTAAACTCATAAGATGCTCCAGGAATATTATCTACACTTGCTTGAAGCACATTTTCACTTGCAAAGGTTTCCGAAAGAATTACAACGTCTAATCCTGTTGGCGGAATACTATTTGTTACAACAGATATGGTATTAGGATCCCCAACAACAGTTACACAACCCGTATTATTATTTGTTATAAACACACTATACGTTCCTGCAAGTATAGGTTCATAATAAGAATCTGTACCTAAAATAGTAGTAGGATTAGCAGCTTCTGTCCATGCAAAGGAATAATCTACTGTAGACAAACCAGTTTCTATTGTTGGATCATTTACAATATTACCATCATTATCCATACATAGAATAAATGTATCTTGAAGATCTACAATTGGTCTAGGATCCACGGTAAATGTTTCTACTGCAGAACAGCCATTACTATCTGTATACGTAATATCTACTGTACCACCATTTACTCCTGTTACCAATCCTGTATTATCTATTGTAGCTATTGTTGTATCTGAAGAAACCCAAGGATTTGTAGTACTCGCTGTTCCACTTCCTGTTAATTGCGTATCATCTTCTATACATACCGATAAAACACCTGTAATTGTTGGTGTTGCATTAATAGTTACTGTTACCATTATATCACAACCATTAGCGTCGGCATACGTAATATCGGCTGTTCCTGCGCTTACTCCTGTTACTAATCCTGTATTAGAAACTGTAGCTATTGCCGTATCAGAAGAAACCCAAGGTGTTGTTGCTCCTGCTGTTCCGCTTCCTGCTAACTGCGAATCACTTCCTTCGCAAATAATTAAGTTTCCTGAAATAGTTGGAATGGCATTAATAGTAACTGTTACCGTTACATCACAACCATTATCTGAGGTATATGTAATATTTGATGTTCCATTACTCACTCCTGTTACTAACCCTGTATTATCTACAGTAGCTACTGCCATATTTGAAGAAACCCAAGGGGTTGTAGCATTTGCTATTCCACTTCCTATTAACTGTGTAAAATCTCCTTCACAAGCACTTAACGTTCCTGTTATTGTTGGCGTTGCATTAATAGTAACCGTTACTGTTACATCACAACCATTACTATCTGTATACGTAATATCGGCTGATCCAGCACTTACTCCTGTTACCAATCCTGCATTATCTACAGTAGCAATTGCTGTATCTGAAGAAATCCAAGGATTTGTTGCACTTGCTGTTGCACTTCCTGTTAACGAAGTAGTATCTCCTTCACAAGCAATTAAAGTCCCTGTGATTGTTGGTGTTGCATTAATAGTTACGGTTACCGTTATATCACAACCATTAGCATCGGTATATGTAATATCGGCTGTTCCAGCACTTACTCCTGTTACCAATCCAGTATTATCTACTGTAGCTATTGCGGTATCTGAAGAAATCCAAGGCGCAGTTGCATTTGCTGTTCCACTACCGGTTAATTGTGTAGTAAATCCTAAACAAGCGCTTAATGTCCCTGTGATTGTTGGCACTGTAACCGCTACTGTAACTGTTACGGTACAATCGTTACTATCGGTGTACGTAATATCTGCTGAACCACTACTTACTCCTGTTACCAATCCGGTATTATCTACCGTCGCTATTGCTGTATCTGAAGAAACCCATGGCGCAGTTACATTTGCCGTTCCGCTTCCTGTTAACATAGTATTATCTCCGGTACATACCGATAATACACCGGTAATTGTTGGTGTAGCATTAATAGTTACTGTTACCGTTATATCACAACCATTAGCGTCGGCATACGTAATATCTGCAGTTCCAGCACTTACTCCTGTTACTAATCCTGTATTAGAAACTGTAGCTATTGCCGTATCAGAGGAAACCCAAGGAGTTGTTGCTCCTGCTGTTCCACTTCCTGTTAATTGCGTATCAGTTCCTTCGCAAACAATTACGTTTCCTGAAATAGTTGGAATGCCATTAATAGTTACTGTTACCGTTACATCACAACCATTATCAGATGTATATGTAATATCGGTTGTTCCGTTACTTACTCCTGTCACCAACCCTGTATTATCTACTGTAGCAACTGCTGTATCTGAAGAAATCCAAGGCGTTGTTGCATTTGCTATTCCACTTCCTGTTAACTGTGTAACATCTCCTTCACAAGCACTTAACGTTCCTGTAATTGTTGGTGTTACATTAATCGTTACTGTTGCCGTCACATCACAACCATTAGCATCGGTATAGGTAATATCTGCTGTTCCTGTACTTACTCCTGTTACAACTCCAGAATTATCTACTGTTGCTATTGTAGCATCTGAAGAAACCCATGGTGTTGTAGCACTTGCTGTTCCACTTCCTGTTAATGTAGTAGTATCTCCTTCACAGGCACTTAAAGTTCCTGTAATTGTTGGAAGGGCATTAATAGTCACTGTTACCGTTACATCACATCCATTAGCGTCTGTATATGTAATATCGGCTGTTCCAATACTAACTGCTGTTACCAATCCGGCATTATCTATTGTTGCTACTGCCGTATCTGATGAAATCCATGGCGTAGTTGCATTTGCTGTTCCACTTCCTGCTAATTGTGAGGTAAGTCCGGAACAAACACTTAAAGTTCCTGTGATTGTTGGTGTTGCATTTATGGTAACGTTTTCCGTTACTACACAACCATTATCATCGGTATACGTAATACCTACTGTTCCATCACTTATTCCTGTTACCAATCCAGTATTATCTACTGTAGCTATTGCTGTATCTGAAGAAGCCCAAGGTGTTGTTGCACTTGCTGTTCCATTTCCTGTTAATTGCGTAGTATCTCCTATACATGCTGAAAATGTTCCTGTTACAATTGGCGTTGTACAATTCATAGCTGTACACGTAAAAGTAGTTGCTTCAAAACAGGTTCCTGCTCCTCCTATTGGTGTCACTGTTACTATAACAGAATCACTTGCTACTATAGGATCAGAGGCTGTGGATGTTGCTGTATACGTTAAAACATTACCAATATCTCCAATGTTTACTACTGGGTTTCCGTTAATCTGATAAGAAACCGTATACGATGTAGCTCCAGCTATGGTATTCCAATTAAATTGTGTAGAAGTGGTAGTCGAAGTTCCACAACTTACAGAAGGAGATAGTATTGGGTCGATGGTAACTGTTACCGTTGCAGTACAACCGTTAGCATCGGTATATGTTATGTCTGATGTTCCACTAGTTACTCCTGTTACTAAACCTGAAGTATCTACTGTAGCTACTCCGGTATCTGAAGAAATCCAAGGCGCTGTTGCGTTTGCTGTTCCACTTCCGGTTAATTGTGTCGTAGATCCTAAACAAGCTCTTAAAGTACCTGTAATTGTTGGCGTTGCATTTATAGTAACTGTTTCTGTTACAACACAACCAGCATCATTAGTATAGGTAATATCTGCTGTTCCGCTAGTTACTCCCGTTACTAATCCTGTTCCATCTACGGTAGCTACTGCTGTATCAGAAGAAACCCACGGCGTTGTTGCGTTAGCTGTTCCATCTCCTGTTAATTGTGTGGTATCTCCTTCACAAGCACTTAAAGTTCCTGTGATTGTTGGTGTTGCATTTATGGTAACGTTTTCCGTTACTACACAACCATTATCATCGGTATACGTAATACCTACTGTTCCATCACTTATTCCTGTTACCAATCCAGTATTATCTACTGTAGCTATTGCGATATCTGAAGAAACCCATGGCGTCGTTGTATTTGCCGTTCCACTTCCCGTTAATTGGGTAGTATCTCCTTCACAAGCACTTAAAGTTCCTGTGATTGTTGGCGTTGTACAATTCATAGCTGTACATGTAAAAGTTGTTGCTTCAAAACAGGTTCCTGTTCCTCCAACTGGTGTAACAGTTATAGTCACTGTGTCACCTGCTACTATCGGGTTAGAAGCTGTAGATGTTGCTGTATAGGTTAAAAAATTACCAATGTCACCAATGTTTACTACTGGATTTCCGTTAATCTGATACGAAACCGTATACGATGTAGCTCCAGCTATGGTATTCCAATTAAATTGTGTAGAAGTCGTAGTAGAAGTTCCACAACTAATAGCTGGAGATAATATTGGGTTGATGGTTACCGTTTCGGTTACATCACATCCGTTATCATCGGTATATGTAATATCTGATGTTCCACTAGTTACTGATGTTACTAAACCTGAAGCATCTACTGTAGCTACTCCGGTATCTAAAGAAACCCATGGTGTAGTTGCATTTGCTGTTCCGCTTCCTGTTAATTGTGTAGTAGCTCCTAAACAAGCACTTAAAGTTCCTGTAATTGTTGGCGTTGCATTTATGGTAACTGTTACCGTTACATCACAACCAATATCATTAGTATATGTAATATCTGCTGTTCCGCTAGTTACTCCCGTTACTAATCCTGTTCCATCTACGGTAGCTACAGCTGTATCAGAAGAAACCCACGGCGTTGTTACGTTAGCTGTTCCATCTCCTGTTAATTGTGTGGTATCTCCTTCACAAGCACTTAAAGTTCCTGTGATTGTTGGTGTTGCATTTATAGTAATGTTTTCTGTTACTACACAACCATTATCATCGGTATACGTAATACCTACTATTCCATCACTTACTCCGGTTACCAATCCAGTATTATCTACTGTAGCTATTGCGGTATCTGAAGAAACCCATGGCGCCGTTGTATTTGCCGTTCCACTTCCCGTTAATTGGGTAGTTTCTCCTTCACAAGCACTTAAAGTTCCTGTGATTGTTGGCGTTGTACAATTCATAGCTGTACATGTAAAAGTTGTTGCTTCAAAACAGGTTCCTGTTCCTCCAACTGGTGTAACAGTTATAGTCACTGTGTCACCTGCTACTATCGGGTTAGAAGCTGTGGATGTTGCTGTATAGGTTAAAAAATTACCAATGTCACCAATGTTTACTACTGGGTTTCCGTTAATCTGATACGAAACCGTATACGATGTCGTTCCAACTATGGTATTCCAATTAAATTGTGTAGAAGTGGTAGTAGAAGTTCCACAACTTATGGCAGGTGATAATATTGGATTGATGGTTACCGTTACAGTTACATCACATCCATTATCATCCGTATATGTAATATCTGATGTTCCACTAGTTACTGATGTTACTAAACCGGAAGCATCTATTGTAGCTACTCCAGTATCTGAAGAAACCCATGGTGTTGTTGCGTTTGCTGTTCCACTTCCTGTTAATTGCGTAGTTTGTCCTAAACAAGCATTTAAAGTTCCTGTGATAGTTGGGGCAGTACAATTATTAGCGGTACATGAAAAAGTACTAGGTTCAAAACAAGTTCCTGCCCCTCCTAATGGGGATACCGTTATTGTTACATTATCACCTGCTACAATAGGATCTGAAGCTGTGGATGTTGCTGTATAGGTCAAAATATTACCAATATTTCCAATATTTACTATCGGATTTCCGTTAATCTGATAAGAAATGGTATACCCTGTAGCTCCTGGTATTCCAGGCCAATTAAACTGTGTAGAACTGGTAGTAGAAGTTCCACAACTTATAGAAGGAGATAGTATAGGATTAATGGTTACTGTTACTGTTCCAACACATCCTGTATTATCTGAATAGGTAATATCTGCTGTTCCAGGACTTACTCCTGTTACCAATCCTGTGTTATCTACGGTAGCTACTGCTGTATCTGAAGAAACCCATGGTGTTGTTGCACTTGGTATTCCACTTCCTGCTAATTGTGTAGTTTCTCCTTCGCAAATACTTAAATCTCCTGTGATTATTGCTCCAATATTTACATTAACAGTTACATCTCTAGTAACCACAGACATTGGAAAACCACAATCTGGAGTGTATTCTACTTGAGCGGTATAGGTTGTAGTTACTGTTGGGCAAACACTTAATGTTAAATTATTACTTATTACAGCTCCTGTATCATCTAACCAAGAGAAGGTATAATTATCGGATGGCGTACCATCAGAAGGTACAAATTGCCAAGCCTCTAGACTTGTAGCCCAATCGCCTGTATTTCTATTAGGAGGCGTATATGCTACTGTTCCTGCATTATTTTGAATTCCAATTACGGCATTTCCATTATTCCAGTCAGCACACGATGGTTTGTCTAAAATAAGTACCTCTATGATATTTGTTGTTTCATAAAAGATCATCATTTGCGTGGTTCTTAAATTATTACAAGGAGTTCCAGGTATTCCATAATGAGGTACATTAAAATAGCTATATATAAAAGCTCTAAACGGCGCTTCTCCTTTTATCTCCCATCCAATTTCTAGCAAACTAGGATCCCCTATTCTTGGATCCAAATCATGGGCTGCTCCAAATATACTAGGTTCGCTTAAAGTAGGATTCGAATTATTAGGTAAGGTTTCGTTAAAGGACCACCAATTGGAAGTATCACCGGCATTTACATCAAATCGTATCACACCATTACCTCCAACTTGTACTTGATCATAACTATCTCCAAAAAAACAAAAATCAAAAGGTAAATCTATTGGCACACTCCATTGATCATCTTCATAAACACCACCATCAAAAAATACTTGATTTGCTAATCCTGAAAAATTAAATCGTGGATTAAAATCTATTCCTTGAACGGTATACGTATCAGTACTACCATACTCTGTAAAACTGGCCGTAAGATCTGTACACGTAGTTACGCAATCTAAATTAAAACCATTAGAAGAAGTCATGTCTAAAGAATGAGAACCAGGACCTGAACTTACAGGCATTTGATTTCCCACTTGAGCGCATAGAAATTGAACTAGAAAAAAGCTAAATAAAGATAGTAATCTTTTCATGAAGAGATATTTATATTAATGATATAGCAACAAAAACCTAAATTCTGGCTACTAATCATGAAACTTAATTATAATTAATTCGGAAAATTAAGAAAAATTTAGCGAAATTTTAGTTAAATTATCTTGAAATAATAAATACTTCATTTATATTATAGAATAAAAATAGGCATCTGTTTTAATCCGTTTTTTTATAATTATTTCTATTTCCTTGTAAAGAGAATAAAATCAATACCTTTAGCGCCTCTGTTTCCAATTATCTTTTTAAAGTAAAATGTCCGTTAAACACTTTTTCCCTAGTATCTAATTGATTGTTTGGATCTCTATATTCTAATGTAAACCAATAATCACTGGATGGTAATGCTTGCCCGTTTAAAGTTCCATCCCATCCTTCATTATTTGAATTTAATTGTTTTAGCAACTTACCATATCTGTCATAAATAGAAACCTTAGCATCCAATGGATTATTTAAACCTATAATTTGCCAAGTATCATTGTATCCATCATTATTTGGTGTAAAAAACAACGGATAATCCACAACAAAAATAATTATACTTATCGTTCCACAACCCGCAACATCAGTAGCCGTTACTTCGTGTTCTCCAGAGGTCACATTGTAAAACACATATTCGTTTGTTCCATTACTTTCAAAAGTATTCCCATCTAAACTAAATGCATAAACAATTCCCGGCTCTTCATTCACACGGACTTCTATTATACTTTCGTTTGCAAATGTTTCCGAAGTAATTATCGCGTTTAATCCACTTGGAATAATACTACTAGTTACTGTTGTTATCGTATTAATGTCCCCAACAACTGTAGAACAACCAGTAACAGTATTAGTTACTAACACACTATAAACCCCTGAAACCATAGGCTCGTAATAAGTATTGGTTCCTAAAACTACGGATGGATTACTTATTTCTGTCCATTCAAACAAATAGTCTACTATCGATAAATCGGAATCTATTCTTGGTTGATTAATGATATTTCCTTCAGAATCTAAACAGATTAAAAATTCATCTTGTAAATCTACAACCGGTAAAGGAAGCACTGAAAAGGATACTATTTCTGTATCTGTATTACATATTCCGGTTACACTATACATAACGGAATACGTTGTATTAGGAATAGCATTAATGACTTCTCCTGAAACACCATCTATACTTGCTCCATCTGTTGGTTCTGGATTAAAACTAAAAGCACCACCTATATCTCCTGTAACATTTGCCGTTGCTCCATTACAATTTGGAAGCATATTAAAAGACGCATCAACTAGCGGCGTAACATTTATAGCTAATGTATTTCCTAACAAACTAGAACAAGTAGTTATGGGATTTATTATAGTCTCTAAGGTAATTGTTTGGTTTACGACTGCACTTATAATACTAATTTGTGCTTGGCCTAAAGGATTTAAAATCGCTTGCTGAGTTCCTCCTCCATTAATATTATAAAAAACTTCGTTTCCTGGATCGCCAGAAATAGTAAAAATAGCGACATCTCCTTCACAAATATCGGAATTACCGGTTAATGATATTAGGCTTGGATTCGCATTTATCGTTACCGTTTCTGTGTTAGTAAGTGTTCCCGAACAGCTTGTTGCTGGATTGGTAACATTCGTTAAATTTATCGTTTGATCTGTGATTGCTCCCGTTACTGTTACTATTGCAACTCCCGAAGCATCTAAAGTTACCGGACTTGCTGGCGAGCCTGTAATTCCAGTATAATCTACTATATCACCTGGGGTTCCTGTAATGGTAAATTTTGCCGTTCCGCCAGAACAAGTGGAACTATTACTGCTTAATAAGACTGTTGGATTTGCATTTATTGTTACCGTTTCGGTATTTGTAAGTGTTCCTGAGCAGCTTGTCGTTGGGTTAGTTACATTGGTTAGATTTATCGTTTGACTTGTGGTTACTCCTGCTACGTTGACTATTGCAACTCCCGAAGCATCTAAAGTTACCGGACTTGCTGGCGACCCTGTGATTCCTGTATAATCGACAATATCACCTGCGGTTCCTGTGATGATAAAGCTTGCTGTTCCTCCAGAACAAGTGGAACTATTACTACTTAAGGTAACTGTTGGATTCGCATTTATGGTTACCGTTTCGCTGTTAGTAAGTGTTCCTGAGCAGCTTGTCGTTGGGTTGGTAACATTCGTTAAATTTATCGTTTGATCTGTGATTGCTCCCGTTACTGTTACTATTGCAACTCCCGAAGAACCCAAAGTTACTGGACTTGCTAGCGTCCCTGTGATCCCTGTATAATCCACAATATCACCTGCGGTTCCTGTGATGGTAAATGTTGCTGTTCCACCAGAACAAGTGGAAGTATTACTACTTAATAAGACTGTTGGATTTGCATTTATTATTACCGTTTCGCTGTTACTTAATACTCCAGAACAGCTTGTTGTTGGATTGGTAACATTGGTTAGATTTATCGTTTGACCTGTGGTTACTCCTGTTACGGTGATGGTTGCTATTCCCGAAGCTCCCAAAGTTACCGGACTTGCCGGTGAACCTGTTACTCCTGTATAATCTACAATATCACCTGCTGTTCCTGAGATAGTAAAGCTTGCCGTTCCGCCAGAACAAGTGGAACTATTACTGCTCAATAAGACTGTTGGACTTGCATTTATCGTTACCGTTTCGCTGTTACTTAATACTCCGGAACAACTTGTCGTTGGATTGGTAACATTCGTTAGATTTATCGTTTGATCTGTAGTTACTCCTGTTACGGTGATGGTTGCAACTCCCGAAGCATCTAAAGTCACCGGACTTGCTGGTGTTCCCGTGATTCCTGTATAATCTACAATATCACCTGCAGTTCCTGTAATGATAAAGCTTGCTGTTCCTCCAGAACAAGTGGAACTATTACTACTTAATAAGACTGTTGGATTCGCATTTATCGTTACCGTTTCGGTGTTAGTAAGTGTTCCTGAGCAGCTTGTCGTTGGATTGGTAACATTCGTTAAATTTATCGTTTGATCTGTGATTGCTCCCGTTACTGTTACTATTGCAACTCCCGAAGCATCTAAAGTTACCGGACTTGCTGGCGAGCCTGTGATTCCTGTATAATCTACAATATCACCTGCAGTTCCTGTAATGATAAAGCTTGCTGTTCCTCCAGAACAAGCGGAACTATTACTACTTAAGGTAACTGTTGGATTTGCATTTATCGTTACTGTTTCTGTGTTAGTAAGTGTTCCCGAACAGCTTGTCGTTGGATTGGTAACATTGGTTAGATTTATCGTTTGATCTGTGATTGCTCCCGTTACTGTTACTGTTGCAACTCCCGAAGCATCTAAAGTTACCGGACTTGCTGGCGAGCCTGTGATTCCTGTATAATCTACAATATCACCTGCTGTTCCTGTGATGGTAAAGCTTGCTGTTCCTCCAGAACAAGTGGAAGTATTACTACTTAATAAGACTGTTGGATTTGCATTTATCGTTACTGTTTCTGTGTTAGTAAGTGTTCCCGAACAGCTTGTCGTTGGATTGGTAACATTCGTTAGATTTATCGTTTGATCTGTGATTGCTCCCGTTACTATTACTATTGCAACTCCCGAAGTATCCAAAGTCACCGGACTTGCGGGCGACCCTGTGATTCCTGTGTAATCTACAATATCACCTGTTGTTCCTGTGATGGTAAATGTTGCTGTTCCGCCAGAACAAGTAGAAGTATTACTACTTAATATGACTGTTGGATTTGCATTTATCGTTACTGTTTCTGTGTTAGTAAGTGTTCCTGAGCAGCTTGTCGTTGGATTGCTAACATTCGTTAAATTGATCGTTTGATCTGAGGTTACTCCTGTTACGATGATGGTTGCAACTCCCGAAGCATCTAAAGTCACCGGACTTGCTGGAGCACCTATTATTCCGGTATAACCGACAATATCACCTGTTGTTCCTGTGATGGTAAATGTTGCTGTTCCGCCAGAACAAGTAGAAGTATTACTACTTAAGGTAACTGTTGGACTTGCATTTATCGTTACCGTTTCGCTGCTGGTTAATACTTCTGAACAGCTTGTCGTTGGATTGGTAACATTCGTTAAATTTATCGTTTGATCTGTGGTTACTCCTGCTACTGTGATTATTGCTACTCCAGAAACATCCAAAGTCACCGGACTTGCGGGCGTTCCTGCAATCCCTGTATAATCGACAATATCACCTGGTGCTCCTGTGATAGTAAAGCTTGCTGTTCCTCCAGAACAAGTGGAACTATTACTACTTAAGGTAACTGTTGGGTTCGCATTTATAGTTACGGTTTCTGTGTTACTTAATACTCCGGAACAGCTTGTCGTTGGATTGCTAACATTCGTTAGATTTATCGTTTGATCTGTGATTGCTCCCGTTACTGTTACTGTTGCAACTCCCGAAATATCCAAAGTTACCGGACTTGCGGGCAACCCTGTGATTCCTGTATAATCGACAATATCACCTGCTGCTCCTGTGATGGTAAAGCTTGCTGTTCCTCCAGAACAAGTGGAAGTATTACTACTTAATAAGACTGTTGGATTTGCATTTATCGTTACTGTTTCTGTGTTAGTAAGTGTTCCCGAACAGCTTGTCGTTGGATTGGTAACATTCGTTAGATTTATCGTTTGATCTGTGATTGCTCCCGTTACTGTTACTATTGCAACTCCCGAAGTATCCAAAGTCACCGGACTTGCGGGCGACCCTGTGATTCCTGTGTAATCTACAATATCACCTGTTGTTCCTGTGATGGTAAATGTTGCTGTTCCGCCAGAACAAGTGGAACTATTACTGCTCAATAAGACTGTTGGACTTGCATTTATCGTTACCGTTTCGCTGCTGGTTAATACTTCTGAACAGCTTGTCGTTGGATTGGTAACATTAGTTAGATTTATCGTTTGATCTGTGGTTACTCCTGTTACGGTGATGGTTGCTATTCCCGAAGCACCCAAAGTTACCGGACTTGCCGGTGAACCTGTTACTCCTGTATAATCTACAATATCACCTGCTGTTCCTGTGATAGTAAAGCTTGCCGTTCCGCCAGAACAAGTGGAACTATTACTGCTCAATAAGACTGTTGGACTTGCATTTATCGTTACCGTTTCGCTGCTGGTTAATACTTCTGAACAGCTTGTCGTTGGATTGGTAACATTCGTTAGATTTATCGTTTGATCTGTGGTTACTCCTGTTACGGTGATGGTTGCTATTCCCGAAGCACCCAAAGTTACCGGACTTGCCGGTGAACCTGTTACTCCTGTATAATCGACAATATCACCTGCGGTTCCTGTGATGGTAAATGTTGCTGTTCCACCAGAACAAGTGGAACTATTACTGCTCAATAAGACTGTTGGACTTGCATTTATCGTTACCGTTTCGCTGTTACTTAATACTCCGGAACAACTTGTCGTTGGATTAGTAACATTCGTTAAATTTATCGTTTGATCTGTGGTTACTCCTGCTACTGTGATTATTGCTACTCCAGAAACATCCAAAGTCACCGGACTTGCTGGTGTTCCTATAATCCCTGTATAATCGACAATATCACCTGCGGTTCCTGTGATGGTAAATGTTGCTGTTCCACCAGAACAAGTGGAACTATTACTGCTCAATAAGACTGTTCGACTTGCATTTATCGTTACCGTTTCGCTGCTGGTTAATACTTCTGAACAACTTGTCGTTGGATTAGTAACATTGGTTAGATTTATTGTTTGATCTGTGATTACTCCTGCTACTGTGATTATTGCTACTCCAGAAATATCCAAAGTCACCGGACTTGTTGGCGTGCCTGCTACTCCTGTATAATCTACGATGTCGCCTGCAGTACCTGTAATGGTAAATGTTGCTGTTCCGCCAGAACAAGTAGAAATATTACTACTTAATGTGACCGTTGGGTTCGCATTTATAGTTACGGTTTCAGTGTTACTTAATACTCCGGAACAGCTTGTCGTTGGATTGCTAACATTGGTTAGATTTATCGTTTGATCTGTGATTGCTCCCGTTACTGTTACTATTGCAACTCCCGAAATATCCAAAGTTACCGGACTTGCGGGCGACCCTGTGATTCCTGTATAATCGACAATATCACCTGCTGTTCCTGTAATGGTAAATGTTGCTGTTCCTCCAGAACAAGTGGAAGTATTACTACTTAATAAGACTGTTGGATTTGCATTTATCGTTACTGTTTCTGTGTTAGTAAGTGTTCCCGAACAGCTTGTCGTTGGATTGGTAACATTCGTTAGATTTATCGTTTGATCTGTGATTGCTCCCGTTACTGTTACTATTGCAACTCCCGAAGTATCCAAAGTTACCGGACTTGCGGGCGACCCTGTGATTCCTGTATAATCGACAATATCACCTGCGGTTCCTGTGATAGTAAAGCTTGCTGTTCCGCCAGAACAAGTGGAAATATTACTACTTAATGTGACCGTTGGGTTCGCATTTATAGTTACGGTTTCAGTGTTACTTAATACTCCGGAACAGCTTGTCGTTGGATTAGTAACATTGGTTAGATTTATTGTTTGATCTGTGGTTACTCCTGCTACGGTGATGGTTGCAATTCCTAAAGCGCCTAAAATTACCGGACTTGCTGGTGTTCCTATAATCCCTGTATAATCGACAATATCACCTGCGGTTCCTGTGATGGTAAATGTTGCTGTTCCACCAGAACAAGTGGAACTATTACTGCTCAATAAGACTGTTGGACTTGCATTTATCGTTACCGTTTCGCTGCTGGTTAATACTTCTGAACAGCTTGTCGTTGGATTGGTAACATTCGTTAGATTTATCGTTTGATCTGTGGTTACTCCTGTTACGGTGATGGTTGCTATTCCCGAAGCACCCAAAGTTACCGGACTTGCCGGTGAACCTGTTACTCCTGTATAATCTACAATATCACCTGCTGTTCCTGTGATGGTAAAGCTTGCTGTTCCGCCAGAACAAGTGGAACTATTACTGCTCAATAAGACTGTTGGACTTGCATTTATCGTTACTGTTTCTGTGTTAGTAAGTGTTCCCGAACAGCTTGTCGTTGGATTGGTAACATTCGTTAGATTTATCGTTTGATCTGTGATTGCTCCCGTTACTGTTACTATTGCAACTCCCGAAGCATCTAAAGTTACCGGACTTGCGGGCGACCCTGTGATTCCTGTATAATCGACAATATCACCTGGTGCTCCTGTGATAGTAAAGCTTGCTGTTCCTCCAGAACAAGTGAAAGTATTACTACTTAATGAGACGGTTGGATTTGCATTTATCGTTACTGTTTCGGTGTTAGTAAGTGTTCCTGAGCAGCTTGTCGTTGGATTGCTAACATTCGTTAAATTGATCGTTTGATCTGAGGTTACTCCTGTTACGGTGATGGTTGCAACTCCCGAAGCATCTAAAGTCACCGGACTTGCTGGAGCACCTATTATTCCGGTATAACCGACAATATCACCTGGTGCTCCTGTGATAGTAAAGCTTGCTGTTCCTCCAGAACAAGTGGAAGTATTACTACTTAATGAGACGGTTGGATTTGCATTTATGGTTACCGTTTCGCTGTTAGTAAGTGTTCCTGAACAGCTCGTACTAGGATTAGTAACATTCGTTAAATTTATCGTTTGATCTGTGGTTACTCCTGCTACGCTGATGGTTACAACTCCCGAAGCATCTAAAGTTACCGGACTTGCGGGCGACCCTGTGATTCCTGTATAATCGACAATATCACCTGGTGCTCCTGTGATAGTAAAGCTTGCTGTTCCTCCAGAACAAGTCGAAGTATTACTACTTAATGAGACGGTTGGATTTGCATTTATCGTTACTGTTTCGGTGTTAGTAAGTGTTCCTGAGCAGCTTGTCGTTGGATTGCTAACATTCGTTAAATTGATCGTTTGATCTGAGGTTACTCCTGTTACGGTGATGGTTGCAACTCCCGAAGCATCTAAAGTCACCGGACTTGCTGGAGCACCTATTATTCCGGTATAACCGACAATATCACCTGCTGCTCCTGTGATAGTAAAGCTTGCCGTTCCGCCAGAACAAGTGGAACTATTACTACTTAAGGTAACTGTTGGATTTGCATTTATCATAACCGTTTCGCTGCTGGCTAATACTTCTGAACAGCTTGTCGTTGGATTGCTAACATTCGTTAAATTGATCGTTTGATCTGAGGTTACTCCTGTTACGGTGATGGTTGCAACTCCCGAAGCATCTAAAGTCACCGGACTTGCTGGAGCACCTATTATTCCGGTATAACCGACAATATCACCTGGTGCTCCTGTGATAGTAAAGCTTGCTGTTCCTCCAGAACAAGTGGAAGTATTACTACTTAAGGTAACTGTTGGATTCGCATTTATGGTTACCGTTTCACTGTTAGTAAGTGTTCCTGAACAGCTCGTACTAGGATTAGTAACATTCGTTAAATTTATCGTTTGATCTGTGGTTACTCCTGCTACGCTGATGGTTACAACTCCCGAAGCATCTAAAGTTACCGGACTTGCGGGCGACCCTGTGATTCCGGTATAATCGACAATATCACCTGCTGCTCCTGTGATAGTAAAGCTTGCCGTTCCGCCAGAACAAGTGGAACTATTACTGCTCAATAAGACTGTTGGACTTGCATTTATCGTTACCGTTTCGCTGTTACTTAATACTCCAGAACAGCTTGTCGTTGGATTGCTAACATTCGTTAGATTTATGGTTTGATCTGTGGTTACTCCTGCTACAATGATGGTTGCAATTCCCGAAGCATCCAAGGTTACCGGACTTACGGGCGACCCTGTGAATCCTGTATAATCGACAATATCACCTGCTGCTCCTGTGATAGTAAAGCTTGCTGTTCCGCCAGAACAAGTCGAAGTATTACTGGTTAATAAGACTGTTGGTGTTGCATTTACAGTAACATCAATAGTATCAATATCTATAAAAGTAGAACCATCACAATTCGTATATTCCACCTCTACCGAAAAAGTCTCATTTACAGCTGGACAAACATTAATAGTTGGCGTATTACCAACCGGACTATTAGTACCATCATACCAAGTTACCGTATAGTTTGGTGTTCCACTAGGGGTAAAACGCCAAGCTTCATTTGTTGCTATCCAATTCGTATTATTTCTTCCTGGAACAGGAAATGCTTGTGTTCCATTATCATTTTGTATACCAACGACAGCATTACCATTCAACCAAAAACATGTTGGTTTTTCAGCTATATATACTTCAATGGTATTAGTTCCTTCATATAAAACTATCATTTGAGTAGATAATTCTGTCGTACACCCAAATTGAGGAACATTATAATAAGATGCAACAAACCTTCTACATGGAGCAACCCCTTGGACTTCCCATCCAATTTCATGAGAACCACCACTTGCCGAAGGATCTATATCATGACCAGCACCAAAAATATTAGCTTCGCTAAAACCTGGGTTAGAATTATTTGGCAATATACCCCCAGAAATGAAGTCATTACTAGAATTTGCATAAGTAGTTTCAAAACTCAATACCCCATTAACACCTACTAATATCTCATTATATTGATTCCCAAAAAAACAAAATGTAAAAGGCAATGGTATAATATCGGACCAAATATCATCAGAAGTTAAAAATAATTGATTTGATAATCCTGTAAAAGAAAAAGAAGATGGCGGAGTAAAAGGATCAGAAAAAGGTATAGAGGAAATAGTATAAAATGTTGTTTCCCCTGTTTCAAGAAAAGTAGCAGTTAAATCTGTACAACCTGTAGAACAATCTACACTTATTTGCACAGGTCCAGCGTCTACATTAGAACATCCTGGCCCTTGCGCAATTGCAAGCTGAACAGCAAATAAACAAATAATAACTAAAAATCTCTTCATAAAAAAAAAGGCATGACATATTTTAAGCAATTAGAAAAACCTTATTTATATCGCAAAATACTTAACTTAAAGCAATTAGCATGAAAAGTTGTTAAAAAATAAGCAAAAAACCGAAATCCATTAGAAATTAATTCTACTTCAATTCAAACCATAACAAACGGGAATTACTTATCTTTGCAAATTATAATTATTATTATTTTTAATGAAACTGGATAGCAAATTAGACGAATTTAACTCATTAGGAGACAACCATGTTGGTACATCAACAAACACACCAATGCGTGAAGATGCTTTTACTCTTACAAATGAGGAAAAAATAGATAGTATTAAGGACGATGTTAGACATATCATGGAAACATTAGGTCTTGATTTAAAAGACGATAGCCTGAAAGGTACACCAAATAGAGTTGCTAAAATGTTTGTCAACGAAATTTTTAGCGGCTTAGACCCTAAAAATAAACCTAGCGCTTCTACCTTTGATAACAAGTATAAATATGGCGAAATGCTTGTGGAAAAAAACATTACTGTTTATTCTACTTGCGAGCACCATTTACTTCCTATAGTTGGTAGAGCACATGTTGCTTACATTTCTAACGGAACGGTTGTTGGCTTATCTAAAATGAATCGTATAGTAGATTATTTTTCAAATAGACCACAAGTACAAGAACGTTTAACGATTCAAATTGTAAAGGAATTACAAGATGTTTTAAATACGGAAGATGTTGCTTGTGTTATTGATGCGAAACATTTATGTGTAAATTCTAGAGGAATTAGAGATGTAGATTCTAGTACGGTAACTAGTGAGTTTGGCGGTAAATTCAAAGAAAAAGATACACGTAGAGAATTTTTAGATTATATTAAATTAGAGACTACTTTTTAGTAGTTCATGGAAACAGCCTACTTTATGCAAATTTCAGAAAAACAAAACATAGAAATATACAATTCCCTTTCTGGTAAAAAAGAACATTTCAAACCAATAACAGAAGGTTATGTTGGCATGTACGTTTGTGGACCAACGGTTTACAGCAATGTACATTTAGGAAATGTAAGAACTTTTATGTCTTTTGATATGATTTTTCGTTACCTATTACATTTAGGTTATAAAGTACGTTATGTTAGAAACATTACAGATGCTGGTCATTTAGAAAATGATGCCGATGTTGGTGAAGATAAAATTACTAAAAAAGCAAGATTAGAAGCTATAGAACCTATGGAAATTGTACAGCGATATACTGTAGATTTTCATAATGTGCTAAACACTTTTAATTTTCTTCCTCCTAGTATAGAACCTACTGCAACGGGGCATATTATAGAGCAAATTGATCTTATTCAGACTATTATAGATAACGGTTTTGGGTATGAAGTTAATGGTTCTGTTTATTTTGATGTACACAAGTACAATCAAACGAACGACTATGGCATATTAAGCAAACGTAAACTGGAAGATTTAATTCACAATACTCGTGAATTAGACGGACAAAGCGACAAGAGAAATCCGCAAGATTTTGCGCTATGGAAAAAAGCAGAACCAACACACATTATGCGTTGGCCTTCTCCATGGAGCGATGGTTTTCCTGGTTGGCATTTAGAATGTACAGCGATGAGTACCAAATATCTTGGTGAATATTTTGATATTCATGGAGGCGGAATGGATTTAAAATTCCCACATCACGAATGTGAAATTGCTCAGAATAAAGCAGCAAAAGGAAAGGATCCTGTAAAATACTGGATGCATGCCAATATGCTAGAACTTAATGGTGCTAGAATGAGTAAATCGACTGGGAATTATATAAATCCTTCTGAATTGATTTCTGGTAAAAACGACATTATGTCTAAAGCCTATAGTCCTAGTGTCATTCGCTTTTTTATGATGCAAGCTTCTTATAGAAGTGTTTTAGATTTAACAGATAATGGCTTATTAGCAAGTGAAAAAGGATTTCACAAACTTTTAGACGCCGTTAATGCATTAGATACATTACCTACATCTAGCACATCTACATTTAATGTTTCGGAATGGAAACAGAAATGTTATGATGCAATGAATGACGACTTTAATACGCCTATTTTAATTGCTACTTTATTTGAAGCCGTTAAATATATCAATCAGATTAAAGACGAAAGTGCAACCATTACAAAAGAAGATTTAGAAGTCTTAAAAAATACAATAAACAGTTTTGTTTTTGATATTCTTGGGCTTGAAAATGTGAGTAAAGACGAAAAAGGAACAGACAAACTTTCTGGTGCTGTAGAACTTTTAATCCAGTTACGTCAAGAAGCAAGAGCAAATAAAGACTTTGCCATGTCTGATAAAATTAGAGACGAATTAGCCGCTGTTGGTATTCAGCTTAAAGATGGTAAAGAGGGTACAAGTTTTTCTGTGAATTAATTAAGTCATTCATTGTAAGCTGTAAAGTTATTTGGTTTTAATTCTTTTAATAATCTGAAATTTTAGGAAAATTACAATTAGCATTTGCTCTTTCCTTTAACTAAAGAAAGATGAATTTTCTGAAAATAAAACGCAGAGAATTTGACATAAAATGCGAATCTATTTTTAAAATTTACGTGCCATTAATAAGATTTCCACTTTCGTGGAAAACGAATATGAAAAAAATACTAATCGCTCCTTTCCTATTTTTAATTAAAGTGTATCAGACTTTAATTTCGCCATTAACACCTTCTACGTGTAGGTTTCAGCCAACCTGTTCGCATTATACCAAAGAAGCTTTGCAAAAACATGGTTTATTAAAAGGTGGAAAACTGGCTATAAAAAGAATTTTTAGTTGTCATCCTTGGGGAAAGTCCGGTTACGACCCTGTTCCGGAAAAGGAGGACAAATAAAAAAAGACTCCTCCGTTGCAGTCGGAATGACATCATCAAAAAACATCTTACATTCCTACCACTTGTTATTCATTTAGTCATTTCCAGCTTGTAAAGAAATCTATCTGTTCCAGAAAAGGAAGACTCCTAAAAAAATAGTATTTCCTTAACGAGCTAAGTCTTTAGAATCGTTTATATTTACGTTTTCAAAATAAATTCTATGCATTTTTTAATATTCGATTGGAATCCTACAACAGGAATTGACATCATTGGTAATTTCAAATTACATTTTTACAGTGTTATGTGGATTATTGCATTTCTGCTAGGATTACAAATCATGAAACGCATCTTTAAAAGAGATAATATAAAGGAAGAATATTTAGATCCTCTTTTTTTGTATACCATTATCGCAACCATGCTTGGCGCACGTTTAGGTCATGTGATTTTTTATCAGTCGGAACTTATTTCTCAAGATTTTTTCAGCATCTTTTTACCTTTCCGTTTTGTACCAAAATTTGAATTCACCGGTTTTCAAGGATTAGCAAGTCATGGAGCTGCCATTGGAATAATAATAGGTATGTATTTATACCGAAGAAAATATAACTACAAATCTTTAATGTGGATTTTAGACAGAGTTGTAATTCCTGTTGCAAGTGGTGCTATATTTATTCGTTTAGGAAACTTTATCAATTCTGAAATCATAGGAAAAGTAACCGATTCGCCTTTTGGTGTTCGTTTTATTCAGGAAGAATATAACAAATACGAAGCCATGCAACTCACAGGAATGAAAACGCCAAAAGAAGCATATAATGCTATTGCTAATAATCCGCAATTTCAAAATTTATTAGATGCAGTACCTTATAGACATCCTGCGCAATTATACGAATCTTTTAGTTACATCTTTGTGTTTTTAATTCTTTGGTATTTCTACACTAAAACAGATAAAGGCAATCAAACAGGATTCTTATTTGGTTTATTTTTAGTTCTACTTTGGACGGTTCGTTTCTTTGTAGAATTTGTAAAAGAAGCACAAGTAGACGATCGTGCAACTTGGGCTTTAAACACAGGACAATGGTTAAGTATCCCTTTTATTTTAATTGGTTTATACTTTATGTTTGTCTACAAACCAAAAACTGCTGTAAAATAAATTCCTATGAAATTTAGAATACTTACCACTACTATTTTATGCGCAACCTTATTTTTAAGCGCTTGTAAAGAACAAAAAAGAGACATAGAACCTATTGAAGTTTCCTTTAACAAAGAAGGAGATCTTACTATATACAAAGCTGCTACAGACTCTATAGTTACTAGATTAGACATAGAAATTGCAGATACAGATTACGATGTGCAAACTGGGTTAATGTACAGAAATTCTATGCAAGAAAACCAAGCCATGTTATTTGTATTTCCTAGCATGCGCGAACGTTTTTTCTATATGAAAAACACCAGAATCCCTTTAGACCTCATCTATTTAGATAACGATAAACATATTGTAAGTTTTCAAGAAAACGCGGTACCTTTTGACGAAGCTTCTTTGCCATCTAAAGTTCCTGCGCAATATGTTTTAGAAATAAATGCTGGATTAGCCGAAAAATGGCTTTTAGAGGTTGGTGATAGAATAGAATACATCGAAATAAATGAAAAATAATGTTCGTAGTACATTATTAAAAACTACAACAGGACACACTATAAGTGTCACCATTTTTTCGCCTGAAAAATCAAATAACAAAAGCATTGTTATCTCTTCTGCTACTGGCGTTTTACAAAAGTACTATTCCAAATTTGCAACGCACTTTAGCACTTTAGGATTTACGGTTTACACTTTTGATTATTATGGGATAGGAAAATCTAAAACCAAAAATATAAAACAGAACACTGCAGATTTATATACTTGGGCTTTAGACCAAGCTGCTGTTATAAAATTTGCGAAGCAAGAGCAATTACAACACAAAATAACTTTAGTAGCACATAGTATTGGCGGACAACTTATAGGTTTGAATCCCGAAATACATTTAGTAGATTCTATAGTGACCATTGCTTCGCAAACTGGTTATTGGAAATACTTTAAAGGATTTTATAGACTAAGAATGATAGTCTTTTGGTATGCATTAATACCAATCACAACGCCTCTATTTGGTTATTTTCCTGCTAAAAAACTTGGCTTGTTTGAAAATCTTCCAAGACATGTGGTATACCAATGGCGGAAATGGGGAGTCCATCCAGAATACATGTTCAGCGAATTTAGCGACTTACAATTCAGCAACATAAAATGTAATGTTTTATCTCTTAGTTTTCCTAGAGACAGTTATGCTCCGAAAGAAACGGTAGATTGGTTAGCATCTAAATTCACAAATACCAAAGTAGATAGAAGGCATCTTATTCCTGAAGATTTACAAATAGAAGACGTGCAACATTTTGGTTTTTTTAGAGAACAATTTAAAGACTCTCTGTGGCAACTAACTGAAAATTGGATAGGTACCCATTAAATTTTTAAACAGTTCTTTTTACAAAACAACTAATCTTAGGTATTTTGGTTTATTCTTTTTTTAGTCCTTTTCGGTTGCTAAACTAGCTTTAAAAGCTTCAAAAAATTCATCACATTACTCGTTTTTCTAGTTTATTTTTATTGTAACAGTTCACAGAATTATACCATAACTAACATTATAAGCTGGATCAAACCAAGGGAAGTGCAGGCTAAATTAGAACTTAACACCTTTACATGGAAAATTATTGATATTAAAAAAGCGTTTCAAGTGAAGGGTTTGCGTTAAGGATTGATGCGGCATCCTTTTGTTTTGGATAGAATGGTTTTTCAAAAGCACATATAGACATGCTAAGAAAGAATATCTTTATTGCAATACGCCAGCAACAAAAGAAACAGCGGAAAGCCTGACGCTACGGAGTTTTCACGTAGTAGGGTAACGCCCAAATTATGAAACTAGAAGAAATAAAAAAACCTTTCCGCATAACACGGAAAGGTTTTTTAATATAATAAGAATGGAATTGCTAGTTGCTTATGCTTCTAACGCTTCGTCTTCTTTTTCTTTAATTTTTAATGCATCTGTTGCACCACCTCTTTTTACAGAGTCGTACATGATTGGCGTTGCAATAAATAATGATGAGTATGTACCTACAACTACACCTACTATTAATGCAAACATAAATCCTCTAATAGAATCTCCACCAAAGATAAAGATTGCTAATAACACTACTAAAGTAGTTAAAGAGGTATTTAAGGTTCTACTTAATGTACTGCTTAAAGATGCGTTAATTACTTTATCAAAATCCCAAGTAGTATGTTCGTTGAAGAATTCTCTAATTCTATCAAATACAACTACCGTATCATTTAATGAGTAACCAATTACCGTTAAGATTGCTGCAATAAATGCTTGGTCAATTTCCATTGTAAATGGCATGAATTTGTAAGTAAGAGAGAAAACACCTAATACAATTAATACATCATGAAATACTGCTGCTACTGCACCAAGTGAGAATTGCCATCTTTTAAAACGGAATAAGATATATAAGAATACTACGATAAGAGATCCTAAAATTGCCCAGAAAGAAGCTCTTTTAATATCATCTGCAATAGAAGGACTTACTTTGTAAGATTCCATTACACCAATTTGTTTATCCTCATCGTTAAGATTGATAAACTCATCGTAACTAATGTTAGATAAATGTGGTTGTAATGCGTTAAATAATTTATGTCTGATTTCTTCATCTACTTCTGAAGAAGCTTCATTAATTTTATATTTAGTAGTAATTTTCACATCATTACTAGTACCTATTAATTTAGCATCTGCACTTCCAAATACTTCTTCAGCAGAAAGAATTCCAGAAATCTCTGAAGCACTAACTGGTTGCTCAAAACGTACTTGGTATGTTCTTCCTCCTACAAAGTCTACACCTTGATCTAATTTGTTTGTAAATAAAGACCCTAAACTGATAAGAATAAAAGCTCCAGAAACAATATAAGCGATCTTACGTTTCTTTAAGAAGTCGATATTAATGTTTCGAAATAAGTTTTTAGTTAAGCTTGTTGAGAAATCTAATTTACCACCTCTATTAGCATACCAATCTACTAATAATCTAGTAATAAAGATTGCTGTAAATAATGAAGTTACAATACCAATAATTAATGTAGTTGCGAAACCTTTAATTGGTCCTGTACCAAATACAAATAAAATTAATGCCGTTAAACCAGTTGTAACATTGGCATCTAAAATAGAAGATAATGCATTTGCAAAACCATCTTTAATAGATGTTGCTTGGTCTTTACCTTTAGCTAGTTCTTCTCTAATACGCTCAAAAATAAGCACGTTTGCATCTACAGACATACCAATAGTTAATACAATACCTGCAATTCCAGGAAGTGTTAATACTGCTCCTAAACCAGAAAGGATACCAAATATTAATAAGATATTTAATGCCATTGCGATATCTGCAAATAACCCTGCTTTACCGTAGTATAAGAACATCCATACTAATACTAATGCTAATGCAATAGCGAAAGAGTTTTTACCACTATCAATAGCTTCTTGCCCTAAAGAAGGACCAACTACATCACTTTGAATAATATCTGCTCTAGCTGGTAATTTACCTGCTCTTAACACGTTTGCTAAATCGGTTGCTTCATTCAGTGTGAAGTTTCCAGAAATTTGAGAGTTACCACCTGCAATTGCTCCTGTTGTTACTCCAGGTGCAGAATATACTACGTCATCTAAAACAATAGCGATTTGGCTTCTTTGTGTAAAAGCTCTTGCTGTCATTTCTTCCCAGATCTTAGCACCTTTACTATTCATTTGCATGCTTACAAGAGGTTTTCCTAAAGGATCATAATCTTGTCTTGCATCTACAACAACACCACCACCTAATTCTGGTACATTTTCTCTATTTGCAATTAATGCATATAAGTCTACTAACTCACTATCTCCTTTTTGTTTTCCGAATGCGAATTTCACATAACGTAGTTCAGCAGGAAGTAAGTTTCTTACTTGTGGCATATTTAAATACTCACTAATAATTTCTCTATCGTTAATATTAACTAAAGCAATTGCTGCTGGATCTTGAGAACCTATTAACTTGTCTAAAAGCGGATTTGCAACTACAACTGTAGAATCTGGATCATCTCCTAAAAGGTCTGCAATCTTATCTTCTTCTGAAGTTGTTTCTTTAACCTCTTCTGTATTTACTTCATTCGATTTTTGAATGCTTTTAATCGTTTCATTAGCTTCTACTAAAAAGCTATTAAAGATCGTTTTGTTGTACACATCCCAAAACTCTAATTGTGCGGTACTTTGTAATAATGCAGTAGCACGGTCTACATCTTTAACTCCAGGTAATTCTACTAAAATACGTCCTGAATCTCCCATACGTTGAATATTTGGAGATGTTACACCAAACTCATCAATACGCTTACGTAATACTTCGAAAGCCGAAACAATAGACTCATCAATTTTTCTTGAGATTACTGGTTTCACCTCAGAATCGGTCATATTTCCGTCAATCTCACCATCTAAAGCTCTAGTATAGAATATGTCTGGTGAAGCTAATTTAGTATCTCCTTTTATAGCTTCAAACGAAGTATAAAAATCTTCTAAATATGTATTTTGACTATCTTTTTGAAGTTCTGTAGCATCGTCTAATGCTTTATTAAAAACAGGGTTTGCTGTATTATTAGCTAATCCTTTTAATATATCTTTTACAGAAACTTGTAATATAACGTTAACCCCACCTTTAAGGTCAAGTCCTAAGTTCATCGCATTTTCCTTTACCTCATTGTAGGTATATTTTGCGATCCCGATGTTATACACCTCTGTATTAGCTAGTGAATCTAAATACCTTGTTTCTTTTACAGAATCCCCATTTGCATAAGCCGCTGCATTACTTTCTATACTACTGTTTTTAAACGTGAATGATAATTGGTAAATACTTACCAAACCAAACAATAGCGCAAATAATTTTACTAATCCTTTGTTTTGCATTTTAATAATTTTTAATGGTCAATTTTTTGAACGTGCAAATATATAGTTTACGCGTAGTTTTTTGACACTTTTTTTAATGTTTAAATAAGATTTTAGCTCGTTTATTCTTAGACACAAGTATGTGTTAAAAAATTAATTAGCTAGTTTTATGAAGTTTTGTTAGTATTTGGTCCTGCTCTAACTTCAGGTATTTGATACGAAGTATAATCTATTGCTATTGCAATATTTGTATTCACTTTATAGGCAACCTGTATACCTGCATGTATCTCATTTACTTCTACAACAGAAGCTGAAAAATATACATTTGGATTCGAATAACGATCGCTTTCTAATTTAGGTTCTATAGCAACTTTACCATCAAAGCCAGAGTTTGCATCCTTAGCATCTTGAATTTTAAAAACATCCAGATTATAATTAGCGGTATCTTTATTTGAAGGTACTTTTTCTCCTTTACTTTTGGAAGTGTAATCTATTGCTAGGTTTTTTTCGTTGGAAAGTATTTTCTTTACACGAACAACATCGGCATCACTATAATAGGTGATTTTTAGTTGGTTGTTTTTTATTTTATGAATTTGAATATTATCGACGCCTAAGTCAAACAATTGCTTTTTTACAATAGCAACCGTGTTTTCAATTTCATTGGAAGTGATAGAAGTATCTGAAAATTGCAATACAATTTTCTGATTTGGCAAAGCGGATTGCTCCTTACTAATATAACCTAGTAAGGTGAAGGCAATAACTAAAGTACAGATGTACCACTTTTTCATGCGCCAAATATAAGAAAATAAGATAGTATATCTATAAAAAAAGTCTGAGGTGTTTAATAAACATCTCAGACTTCTAAAATTAACCTTTAAAGTGTTGTAATTTAATTACATGCCTTGAATTTTATCTACTTTTTTGTAGCCTTCTAATGGTGTCATATTAAATTTAGCTACATCTACAATTTCTTCTTTAACCTCTGTAACTTCGTTAATCATAATAATATCCATTCCCATTTGGTTCATGGTCATTTTCATATACATAGGAAAGCCTTTAAACTCATCACTAAAAGTTGTTGTTTGTTGATTTACTGCATTAATTTTTTCTGTAGAAAAAATATCCATTGTCATTGTCACACCATCTTTACTCATAACAACATGATACACATTACAAACATAACCAAGAATGTTTTTTGTTTCATCTCCTTTAGTAATGGTCATTCCTTTTAAATCTTCTTCGCTAGGCTGCGTTATATCTTTTACCGCATATTGCTTTCCTCCAGCCATTGGGTTATTCATCATAACCAACATTTTTTTAGCTTCAGAATCAATAATATTGATAGCCTCACCGGTCATTGGGTTATTCACTTCTGTACGTGTTTTATTATCCTTGAAATAGGTTACAGAATTTATATCGCCAATCATCGCTAATTGTGCTTGCACTTCAGGACTCTCACTGGACATGGTCATTTTAGAAGCGATAACACCTTCTAATAATTGTTCTTGAGCTACAGCAGAAAAGCTGAAAGCTACTAATAATACAAATAGATATTTTTTCATTTTTCTCATTTTAAATTATTCCTTTTTACGTATTACAACTTACTAATTTAGTACAAGTTAAAAACAAAAAACCTCAATAACAATTGTTTTTGAGGTTTTTATTTTAATACGTATAATAGGATTATAACTCTAATAACCCGTTAGTTGCTTTTACACCTTCAGCAGATTCTGCTAATTTTGCTTTTTCAGCATCTGTTAAGCTAATTTCAACAATTTTCTCAATTCCGTTAGCACCTAAAACACAAGGAACACCAATAGATAAATCGCTTAACCCAAATTCTCCATCTAATAAAGCAGAACAAGGGAATATTTTTTTAGTATCGCAAGCAATTGCTTGTACCATTCCAGATACAGCAGCTCCTGGAGCATACCAAGCAGAAGTACCTAATAAACCGGTAAGTGTTGCACCACCAACTTTAGTATCTTGTACTACTTGATCCATACGTTCTTCCGATAAAAACTCAGAAACAACAACACTATTTCTTACTGCTTTGTTAATTAATGGCACCATACCTTTATCGCTATGACCACCAATTACCATTCCGTCAACATCGCTAATAGGTGCTCCTAAAGCTTCTGCTAATCTGTATTTAAAACGAGCAGAATCTAAAGCTCCTCCCATTCCAATAATTCTATTTTTTGGTAAACCTGTAGTTTTGTGAACTAAGTAAGTCATCGTATCCATTGGATTAGATACCACTATAATAATGGTATCTGGTGAGTACTTTATTAAACTAGAAGATACCATTTTTACAATTCCTGCGTTGATACCAATTAACTCTTCACGAGTCATTCCTGGTTTTCTAGGGATACCAGAAGTAATTACACAAACATCAGAACCTGCTGTTTTAGAATAATCATTCGTAATTCCTGTTATTTTTGTATCGAAACCATTTAAGGACGCTGTTTGCATTAAATCCATGGCTTTACCTTCAGCAAAACCTTCTTTAATGTCTAATAAAACGACTTCTGAAGCAAAGTCTTTAATCGCAATATATTCTGCACAACTTGCACCTACTGCTCCTGCTCCTGCTACTGTTACTTTCATTTTTTATATTTTTAATTTGTGTTGATTTATTATAAGTGTAAAATTAATGATTTCTAACGACTTTTACTATAATCCAAACCAGCTTTTACGCACTTGATATGGATAACGTTCATATATGGTATTGTCTTCGTACATAATATCATCGTTTATAAAATCTTCTTTGGCTTCCATAAACGTATTTTCTGCTTTTTCTATTTCTCCAATCCTTCCTAAGCATATTGCTTTATAATATTTTACATCAGCAAATCCTGGCTGCAGAAGTAATGCTTCATCAAATATTTTAATGGCTTCTTCAAAGTTATTTAATTCGAAATTAGCAATTCCTAAGTACATTAAATCGGTAAAATGAATCCATTCTTCACCGTCTTCTTTAACGGATTGCGCGATACTTTTTTCAAAAAAATCTTTTGCTTTTTCAAATGCATTTAATTGCAGATTGCATAATCCTAAATAAAAATAATAGGAATGGTCCATCACATAAGATTCCCCATTTAATTCTAAAGCCTTATTAAAATCGATAATAGCATCTTTGTAATTCTTAGAAAATATACATTTCATAAAAGCCATGTAATCTACCCATTTTTCAGGATCTAGAGCTGCTGCTTTTTCTAGAAAAGGCAATCCAAGTTCGTCTTTATCTTCTTTATACAAAGGCATTGCTCTTTGTTGATAGAGATATGCAATCTTTGGGTGTTTTGCTATAGCTGAATCTAAAACATTCCTTCTTTTTTCAGAATTTAAAGGATATCTGGCTGCTTTCTGAAGCACTAACTTGGCAATAGAATCTGTTTCAAAAGAAGTTAAACCAAGGTTCTTTTTTTGCTGATTATTTATTTCTGAATCCTTCAGATTTTTAGCGTTATTTTTTAGTTCTTCTTTACTTTCACAAGCAAACAAAAAGATACTAAAAACAATTAAAATCCTATATATTTTTCGGGAGTATATCATAGATACTAAATATAAAAAAAACCTGTAAAGAAATGAAACTTTACAGGTTTTAAAATGTTGTTGATACAAATACTTTGCAGGTTTTAAAAACCTACAAGAATACAATTATGCATCAATATTTGCATAGATAGCATTTTTCTCAATAAATGCTCTACGAGGCGGAACCTCATCTCCCATTAACATAGAGAATACACGATCTGCTTCTGCACCATTGTCTATATAAATTTGACGTAATGTTCTAAATTCTGGATTCATGGTAGTATCCCAAAGTTGCGATGCATTCATTTCCCCAAGACCTTTATAACGTTGAATTTTTGAAGATTCTCCGAAGTCTTCCATAATAGCGATACGTTCTTCATCACTCCAAGCATATTGTTTTTTCGCTCCTTTTTTAACTAAATATAAAGGTGGCGTTGCTATATAAATATGACCATTTTCAATCAACTCTTTCATATAACGGAAAAAGAAGGTTAAAATTAAAGTTTCAATGTGAGAACCATCTATATCGGCATCACACATGATTACTATTTTATGGTATCTTAATTTAGAAAGGTTCAATGCTTTACTATCTTCTTCTGTTCCAATAGTAACACCTAAAGCGGTAAAGATATTTTTAATCTCTTCGTTTTCAAACACTTTATGTGACATTGCTTTCTCCACGTTTAAAATCTTACCACGTAATGGTAAAATAGCTTGAAATGCTCTATCACGTCCTTGTTTTGCAGTACCACCTGCCGAATCTCCCTCGACTAAGTATACTTCACATTTTGCAGGATCTTGTTCAGAACAATCGGATAATTTCCCTGGTAAACCACCAATACTCATTACCGTTTTACGCTGTACCATTTCACGCGCTTTTTGTGCAGCGTGACGTGCTTGTGCAGCAAGTATTACTTTCTGAACGATAATTTTAGCATCGTCTGGATTTTCTTCTAAATAGTTGGTTAACATTTCAGAAACCGACTGGCTTACTGCTGCCGAAACTTCTCTGTTACCTAACTTTGTTTTGGTTTGCCCTTCAAATTGTGGCTCTTGAACTTTTACTGAAATAATAGCGGTTAGTCCTTCACGGAAATCATCACCAGCAATATCAAACTTTAACTTGTCTAACATTCCAGACTCGTCAGCATACTTTTTAAGTGTATGTGTTAAACCACGTCTAAAACCAGAAAGGTGTGTACCACCTTCATGCGTATTAATGTTATTTACATACGAGTGCAGGTTTTCTGCATAAGATGTATTATAAATCATTGCAACTTCTACAGGCACTCCATTTTTCTCTCCTTCAAAAGCAATAACATCTTTCATTAAAGGCTCTCTTGTTTCATCAAGAAACTTGATAAATTCTTTAAGACCTTCTTCACTATGAAACGTTTCTCCTTCAAAAGAACCATCTTCTTTCGTTGCTCTTTTATCTACTAAATGAATTGTAATCCCTTTATTTAAATACGCTAATTCACGCATTCTACTAGCAAGAGTATCATAATTATACTCTAAAGTTTGCTTAAATATTGTTGGGTCTGGTCTAAAAGTAACGGTTGTTCCTCTTTTATCTGTATCTCCAATTGCTTTAACAGGATATAACGCTTTTCCTTTTGAATATTCTTGCTCCCAAATTTTACCATTTCTAAAAACAGTAGCCGTTAAATGTTCGGATAATGCATTTACACAACTTACACCAACACCGTGAAGTCCACCAGATACTTTATACGAATCTTTATCAAACTTACCACCTGCTCCAATTTTGGTCATTACCACCTCAAGGGCAGAAACTCCTTCTTTCTTGTGTAAATCTACTGGAATACCACGACCATCATCTTCGGTAGTAATCGAGTTATCTTCGTTAATGGTAACTGTAATATTATCACAATGTCCAGCTAAAGCTTCATCAATCGAGTTATCTACAACTTCATATACTAAATGGTGTAAACCACGTACTCCAACGTCTCCAATATACATGGATGGACGCATACGTACGTGCTCCATTCCTTCTAATGCTTGAATGCTATCTGCCGAATAACCGTGTTCGTTAAATCCTTCTTTTTTTTCGCTCATATTTATATAATGTTTATGATCTATTTCTAATTATTTAACGCATAAAAAAAGACGCCTTTAAGCATCCTTTTGAATACAACCAAAGATACAAAAATAAGATGCATTTTAAAAGCTTTTTATCGATGGAACGCAATAATTATTAACATTTGTTGAAAACCACAAAAACGTCTTAAAACTCCTAAAAACCATCTTAAAATAGATTTATGTATTTTTATTTAAGAAGCAAAACTCTTAAAAACACAAAACCTCGCAGAAGCGAGGTTTTGAAGTTAATAATCTTTAATTATTTAATGAAAAATCGTCAAATTAAGAAGTTGCATAAGACTTGTCATGCACGTTTGCTATTGCACGACCAGAAGGCTCATTCATGTTTTTAAACGCCTCATCCCATTCTAAAGCAGTAGCAGTACTACAAGCTACACTTGCTTCTTGCGGCACACTTAAAGCAGCTGCATCACTTGGAAAATGTTCTTCAAAGATAGAACGGTAATAAAACTCTTCTTTGTTTTGTGGTGTTTGTATTGGAAATCTAAATTTAGCATTTGCCATTTGTTCATCCGTAACCGCTTCATCTACCACTTCTTTAAGGGTATCAATCCAACTATAACCAACACCATCACTAAATTGTTCTTTTTGTCTCCAAGCTACGCTTTCTGGTAACATGTCTTCAAATGCCTTACGAATCACCCATTTTTCCATGCGTTCTCCGTTAATCATTTTATCTTGAGGATTGATACGCATAGCAACATCCATAAATTCTTTATCTAAAAATGGCACACGACCTTCAATTCCCCAAGCAGCTAAACTTTTGTTCGCTCTTAAACAATCGTACATGTGTAATTTATCTAATTTACGTACAGTTTCTTCATGAAACTCTTGTGCATTTGGTGCTTTATGAAAGTATAAATAGCCTCCAAAAAGCTCATCTGCTCCTTCACCAGATAATACCATTTTAATTCCCATAGACTTAATAACTCTTGCCATTAAATACATTGGTGTCGAAGAACGAATGGTTGTGATATCATAGGTTTCAATGTTATAAATTACATCTTTAATAGCATCTAAACCTTCTTGAATGGTAAATTTAATTTCGTGATGTACTGTTCCAATATGATCTGCAACTTTTTGTGCTGCAGCTAAATCTGGAGAACCTTCTAATCCTACAGCAAAGGAATGGGTTTGTGGATACCAAGCATCAGACGTATCATCACTCTCCACACGTTTTTGCGCATATTTTTTTGCAATTGCAGAAACTACCGAAGAATCTAAACCTCCAGATAATAATACACCATAAGGCACATCACTCATTAATTGTCTGTGTACTGCCGCTTCTAAAGCTTCTTTAATTTCAGCAATACTTGTTTCGTTTTCTTTTACTGCATCGTATTCACTCCAATCTCTATTGTACCATTTTACAAATTCGCCATCTTTACTAGACATATAATGTCCTGGAGGAAATAATTCTATTTTTGTACAAATACCTTCTAGTGCTTTTAATTCGGAAGCCACATAAAAAGTTCCGTTTTGATCCCAACCAATATATAAAGGAATAATCCCCATGTGATCACGAGCGATAAAGTATTCGTCTTTTTCCACGTCATAAATTGCAAATCCGAAGATACCATTCATCTCATCTACAAAGTCCACACCTTTTTCTTGGTATAATGCTAAAATAACTTCGCAGTCACTTTCGGTTTGAAAATCATACTTTCCTTCAAATTGCTTACGTAATTCTCTGTGGTTATATATTTCGCCATTTGCTGCTAAAACCAGTTTATTATCTGGACTAAACAAAGGTTGTTTTCCAGAAGCTGGATCTACAATTGCTAAACGCTCATGTGCCAAAATGGCTTTATCGTCACTATAAATCCCAGACCAATCTGGTCCACGATGACGAATTGTTTTAGACATTTCTAAAACCTGAGGTCTTAAATCTTCACTCTTTTGTTTAAGGTCGAAAGCACATACAATTCCACACATAACTTATATATTTTTAATTTTTTATTCTTTGTTGTTATCATTACTGAAGCAAATATGCGATTGTTGTTTCATATTAAAAACATAAAACGCTAAAACACTTACATATTATAACAATAAAATGAATTTTTATAATTAAATGAAATCAACTCAAAGAAAAAACAATACTATTTATCATAATTTGTAAATTTAAACATCTTGTTACGACTACTAAGAAAACTTAAAATAATTAATCATGAAAAAAACACCATTTATTACCACCTTAGCATTTACACTAATTATGCTAGTAAGCTTTAATTTAAGCGCGCAAGATTTCGCCGAATTAAACAAGAGCCCAATGGATGCAGCAGCATTCCCTACAGATTATAAAAACCCGGACAAATTAATAAAAGTAGTTTATAGTAGACCACAATTAAAAGAAAGAAGCTTAGACAAGCTTGCTCCAAATGGTAAGGTTTGGCGTACTGGTGCAAATGAAGCTACCGAAATCACGTTATACACAGATATGAAATTAGGAAGTACTTTAGTTAAAGCTGGAACATATTCTTTAGCAACTATTCCAGGAGAAAAAGAATGGACTATCATTTTAAATAAAGATTTAAACACTTGGGGAAGTTATTTTTATAATGAAGCTAACGACGTAGCAAGAATTACGGTTCCTGTTGGATCAAGTAAAAAATCTATTGAAGCTTTTTCTATCGCTTTTAAAGAAAGTGATAAAGGAGTAGATATGTTTTTAGGTTGGGATACCACAGTAGTAGCGGTACCGTTCACGAAATAAGAAACACATATTATAGTATACAAAAAAGCCTTAGAATTATTCTAAGGCTTTTTTTATTAAGGTATATTTAAGTACTTATGTGTTTGTAAAGACACTTTCCATTGGGGATTAGCCATTACATAATCTACAATTTGCGGAACCACTTTATCACTTTTACTCCATTCTGGTTGTAAATATAAAATGCAATCTTTATTTACTTTTGCTGCTTGTTCTTCAGCAAACTTAAAATCATCTTTATTGTAAATAATACATTTTAACTCGTGCGCTTGTGCATATACTTCTTCGGTTGGTAGTTTATTCTTTTTTGGTGAAAGGCAAATCCAATCCCAAACTCCAGTTAACTTATACGCTCCAGAAGTTTCTATATGTACTTGTAATCCTCTTTCTTTTAAGGCATTGGTTAACGGATCCATATTCCACATTAAAGGCTCTCCTCCAGTAACTACAATTGTTTTACTGTGTTTTGCAGCATTATCAGCTATTTGCACTGTTTCCGTTGCAGGATGTAATTCTGGTAACCAGCTTTCTTTAACGTCACACCAATGGCATCCAACATCACAACCACCAATTCGTACAAAATACGCAGCTGTTCCTTTATGAAAACCCTCTCCTTGAATAGTATAAAACTCTTCCATTAAAGGTAATAATAACCCTTTATCTAGCAACTCTTGTCTTTCACTTCTTGTCATAGCTTGCAAAGATAGTTATTTAAGTATTTAAAGTTTAATCGTGCCCATAATATTTAAAGTTAAAAGCTTCGGATTTCATTTTCAATATAAAAAGACAAGGTACTTATAACTTAAGGCATTTGGATCTTTTAGTTGAAAAGTTGATTGATTTTTTAAAAGGTTTTACATTAAAGATTACTATTTTTATGCAAATTTTGAAGAATACTATGAGCAGACAGGATGATTTTTTTAAACATATAGAAGAAGGGAACAAAACCAAAGGAGATTTTATCACTTTAGGTTCGGCAATGTTAGACGGAAAAACTATTAAAGATGCCTTTGTAAAGATACCTTTAAAAACCATGAACAGACATGGTTTAATTGCTGGTGCGACAGGAACAGGTAAAACCAAAACATTACAGGTTTTAGCCGAAAACTTAAGCGAAAAAGGAATTCCTGTTTTACTTATGGATATTAAAGGGGATTTAAGTGGTTTAGCACAACCAAGTCCTGGACATGCTAAAATAGACGAACGTCATGCAAAAATAGGCTTACCATTTGAAGCCAAGGGATTTCCTGTAGAAATCATGTCATTATCGGAACAAGAAGGTGTTCGTTTACGAGCTACTGTTAGTGAATTTGGGCCTGTTCTACTATCTAGAATTTTAGACCTAACAGATACACAATCTGGTGTAGTTGCTGTTATTTTTAAATATTGTGATGATAACAAATTACCTTTATTAGACTTAAAAGATTTTAAAAAAATATTACAATACGCTACCAAAGAAGGAAAGGAAGAATTCTCGGATGCTTATGGTCGAATTTCTTCTGCATCAACAGGAGCCATTTTACGTAAAGTGGTAGAAATAGAGCAACAAGGTGGAGAGCTTTTCTTTGGTGAAAAAAGTTTTGATGTGGAAGATTTAGTCCGTACCACAAGAGACGGAAAAGGCTATATCAATATTATTAGATTAACAGATATTCAAGATAAGCCTAAATTATTCTCTACATTTATGTTAAGTTTATTAGCGGAAATTTATGAAACTTTTCCAGAACAAGGAGATGCTGACAAGCCAGAACTAATTATGTTTATTGACGAAGCGCATCTTATCTTTAATGAAGCTTCTAAAGCCTTATTGAATCAAATTGAAAGCATCGTAAAATTAATACGTAGTAAAGGAATTGGTTTATACTTTGTAACCCAAAATCCAACCGATGTTCCAGAAGGTGTATTAAGTCAGTTAGGTTTAAAAATACAACATGCTTTGCGTGCTTTTACAGCAAAAGACAGGAAAGCAATCAAACTTGCAGCGCAAAACTATCCAGATACCGAATATTATGATACCGCTGAAATTTTAACTTCTTTAGGAATTGGAGAAGCTTTAGTTTCTGCTTTAGACGAAAAAGGAAGACCAACTCCGCTTGCTGCAACTATGATGCGAGCACCAATGAGTAGAATGGATGTACTAACAGAAACAGAACTAAACAATCTATTAGACGACTCTAAATTGGTTATGAAATATAACGAAACCATTGATAGAGAATCTGCCTATGAAATGTTGCATAAAAAAATTGAAAAAGCCGAAGCTTTACAAATTAAAGAAGACGCTAGAGAAGCCAAAGAAAAAGAACAAAAAAAAGCGACACGTTCTAGCTCTAGTAGAAGCAGTACAAGAATGAATCCGATTGTAAAAGTACTTACAAGCGCAACTTTTATACGTTCTGTTTTCGGAATTCTAAAAAAAGTATTGTAGCTTTTCGCTAAAGTTTCAGATAAAATAAAACACAAAACAACAACCCATATCTTTTCCGTTTTCACGGAAATTAAAAAATAAGATTTCCGCTTTCTCGGAAAATAAATATGAAAAACACCATTTTTACACTTTGCCTATTAAGTATCGTTTTTACTTCATGCAAAAAAGAAGTGAACCCATTTTTAATCTCTAAAACCAATATCGGACTTTTAACAGACTCGACACAAGTAAAAGATATGGAAGCTATTTATGCTAATGATTCTGTTGTAAAACGAATTGATGGAGATGAATTTACAGGAAGCATCAATGACATAAAAATCTATGACAAAACAGGAAAGCAATTATTAATACTTTCGCCTAACCAAGCTTTAGATTCTACTGCTACTATTACTACCATTCAAGTAGTAGACCCAAGATATAAAACAGCAAAAGGATTAAATACCACTAGTACATTTGGGGATATTAAAAACCATTATACTATTTCTAGTATTCAAAACACATTAAGAAACGTAGTGGTTTTTGTAGATGATATAAATGGGTTTTTCACCATTGACAAAATGGAACTACCTTCTGAATTACGAATGGATGTAAACAAGAAAATTGAAGCAATACAGATTCCTGACACCGCAAAAATTAAACATTTCATGATAGGCTGGAATTAACATTAAAGCGTTATGAATCCATTATTTGGTAAACTATTAGTAGATATAGCTAAGCAAAGGCTTAAAGCGAAACACGCCCCTATTCCATATACCGAAAAAGAAATAACTCCAGTAATTGACAATATTAAAGTAGAGTTTTCACACGCTATAAAAGAATACCTATTTATTATAATTGGTGTTTTCTCTGCTGGATTTGGCTTAAAAGGTTTTCTATTACCAAATCATTTTATAGATGGTGGCGCAACAGGTATTTCTTTACTCCTTCAAAATATAACCTCGTTATCTCTTGGTGTTTTATTGCTATTAGTGAATCTCCCTTTCCTTATACTAGCAACCCAAACAATAGGTAAAAAATTCGCCATTAAAAGTGTCATTGCCATTGCCTTTTTAGCCTTAGTAGTGCACTTTGTAAATTACCCAACAATCACAGAAGACAAACTACTAATAGCCGTGTTTGGTGGATTCTTTTTAGGTTTAGGAATTGGTTTAGCCATGCGTGGCGGCAGTGTTATAGATGGCACAGAAGTTTTAGCCATATACTTGAGTAGAAAAATGTCGATCACCGTTGGAGATGTCTTATTACTTATAAATATTGTTATTTTTTCTTTTGGCGCTTATGTATTATCCATTGAAACAGCACTTTATGCGATACTAACGTATTTGTCGGCAGCTAAAACCGTAGATTTTGTAGTAGATGGCGTTGAAGAGTATCTAGGTATCACTATTATTTCTGAAAAACACGAGGAAATTAGAATCATGGTTACCGAAAAATTACGCAGAGCTTGCACAATATATGCAGGAAAAGGTGGTTTTGGTGTAAACGGAAAAAATTACGACAAAGACATTATTTACACAGTAATGACTAGGTTAGAACTTGCAAAACTATATACTGAAATTGACAAAATAGACAAAAAAGCCTTTGTCACTATTGGTATAGTAAAAGATTTAAAAGGAGGAATGA
Organism: Lacinutrix sp. WUR7; assembly: GCF_016864015.1. NCBI lineage: Bacteria > Pseudomonadati > Bacteroidota > Flavobacteriia > Flavobacteriales > Flavobacteriaceae > Lacinutrix > Lacinutrix sp. WUR7. The sequence continues at coordinate 361,632 of NZ_CP045067.1, forward strand.
TTAAACGTAAGCCTTTAAAATAAAACCAATTCTGTAAAAATTACGTATATACAATTAAAAGACTTTTTTACATTATGAAAAAGAAATACACCCTACAAGATTCTCCATTTGTTGTTCCTACAACAGACGGAAAAGTAATAGAAGAACACTTTGGTTTAGCGACCAACAAGGACTCTCAAATAAGCATAGCTCGTATGATTGCTCCTGCTGGCTGGAGTGAACCTTTTCAAACCCCAGAGTTTGACGAGTATACCTATATAATTAAAGGCAAAAAACAATTTATTATTGAAGATGAAGTTGTAATTTTGGAAGCTGGACAATCTATTAAAATAAATAAGAATACGCGTGTGCAGTATTCTAATCCATTTACAATTGCTTGCGAATATATAGCTATTTGCTTTCCTGCATTTTCTATGGATTTAGTAAACAGAGAAGATTAACATGAATTTTTTATCAAAAACAATAGGATTTTTTATTAACTTAATAAGTTATATTTCACCAAAACTAGCTGGGAAATTAGCACTTTCTTTATTCTCAACGCCTTTTAGAGGAAAGAAATTTAATGAAAAAGAATCCGACTTTTTAGACACTGCGTTTAAAGAAGAATTACAACACGAAGACTTAAATATCATGACCTATAGATGGCTTGGTAAAAACAAAACCATATTACTTGCACATGGTTGGGAAAGCAATGCTACAAGATGGCAACCTTTAGTTGAAAGTTTAAAAACTCAAAACTATAACATTATTGCACTAGATGCTCCAGCACATGGCCGTTCTGGAAGTAAAAAATTCAACGCTATTCTATATTCCGAATTTATAAATATCGTTTCTAAAAAATTTAATCCAGATATCATTATTGGACATTCTGTTGGTGGTATGGCAACTGTATTTTATCAGCATAAATACCAAAATACAGAACTAGAAAAACTAGTTTTATTAGGAGCTCCTTCCAACTTTACAGGTGTTTTTAATCGTTATGTAGAAATGATGGGATACAATAAAAAAGTTGACAAACAAATGAATGAAATCGTTCTAGAAAAATACGGTCACTTACCGGCTTATTTTTCTGCCGCAGATTTCACTAAAAATATTGATACCTCAGCACTTTTAATACATGATGAACGCGATAGAATTATCCCGTATCAAGACGCTAAGAGTTTTGAACAAAATTATGCAAATGCACAATTAATAACTACGCAAGGTTTCGGACATTCATTAAACAATGAAACCATAATAGAGTATATTAATAAGTACATTACAAATTAAGCTAGAGTCTAGTATTTTAAATTTCACTTAGTGATTAAACTTATAGTATCTTTACCAAATGGAAGAGAATCTTAAACGTATAAATAAATATTTAAGCGAAGTTGGTTATTGCTCACGTAGAGAAGCAGACAGACTTATTGAAGCTGGAAGAGTAACTATTAATGGTGTTGTACCAGAAATGGGAACTAAAATAGCTCCAGATGACGAAGTGCAGGTAGACGGAAAAGCCATTGTAAACACCAAAGATTCTTTTACATATTTAGCATTTAATAAACCTGTTGGTATTGTTTGTACTACAGATACTAGAGTAGAAAAAGACAATATTATAGATTTTATAAAGTTCCCAAAACGTATATTCCCAATTGGTAGATTAGATAAACCAAGTGAAGGTTTAATCTTTCTTACAGATGATGGAGATATTGTAAATAAAATACTTCGCGCAAGCAATAATCACGATAAAGAATACATTGTAACGGTAGACAAAGCTATTTCACAAACATTTATTGAAAGAATGTCTAATGGTATTTACTTAGAAGAATTAGACAGAACTACTAAATCTTGTATTGTTGAAAAACTAGGAACTTACAAGTTTAAAATTATTTTAACACAAGGATTAAATAGACAAATCCGTAGAATGTGTGAATATCTAAACTACGAAGTAAATAGTTTAAAACGTGTTCGTATTATGAATATCGAACTAGATGTTCCTGTTGGCGAGTACAGAGAATTTACAACGGAAGAATTAGAAGATCTAAATGCCCTTTTAGAAAGTTCTACGAAAACCTATCTAGAAAACAATGGCTAAACTTTCTCCTTTTCACATTGCAATTCCGGTGCACAACTTAGAAGCGTGCAGAACATTTTACAAAGATGTTTTAAATTGCGAAGAAGGCAGAAGTAGCGATCATTGGGTAGATTTTAATTTCTTTGGTCACCAATTGGTTATCCATTACAAAGCACAATCTACTGAAAAAGCACCAACCAATGCTGTAGACGGAAAAGCAGTTCCTATACCGCATTATGGCGTGGTTTTAGATTGGGATGTTTTTCACGCTTTCGCGGAAGACTTAAAACAAAAAAACATACATTTTATTATTGAACCATATATTCGTTTTGAAGGCTTAGTAGGCGAACAAGCCACTATGTTTTTTAATGATCCTTCTGGTAATGCTTTAGAGTTTAAAGCTTTTAAAGATATAAATCAGCTGTTTGCGAAGTAATCTTCTTTCTTGTTAAATAAAAAGGCAAGTAAATAAGCAGAAACAAAGGAATTAAAGCAACCTCAACAACTATAATATAATAAGGCCAATCTGGCAAGTAATCTAAAACCGAAGCTGATTCTGGTTTTCTATTTAAATACGAATAATTAGATCCTAAAAACGCATTTATACCAAACGAAGCGATTAAATAGCCTTGTATTGCCACAAGTGATTTAAAAACACTTTTTAGTTTTGGACGCATTCTTAAAACAAAAGTGGCGTAAAAAATAATGGTTAGTAAGCCCAAGTGCGCAATCCAATATCTAAAAAAGTCGAAACTAGGATAACCTACTGCAATATCTGGAGTAATCACTCCTTGCGAGGTTCCTGCGATAATCCAAAACAATAGGATCTCATACATCCAGTATTTCCTATAGTATGTAAAAACAGGAATAATCAAAGCTAAAAAACTACATAAATACAAAGGTAAATCAACCGAAACAGAATAACCACCTTGGCTAATTTTATAGCTATGAAAAACAATAATAGTTAGAGAAACAAAAATACCTAAAGTTTGAAATAGGGCTTCTTTTTGCTTTTGATTCCATCTTTTAGCGTAACGAAATAAAACCACACAAAACAAAACAACAAGTACTATTGGTAGCACATGTTGTACACTACCAATAGTTACTCGCTGTATATTTATTAATAAAATAAGCAGAAAATTCATACTGCAATATAAGCAGTTTATTGCATATGTCTTTCTCTTGCTAAAAGTGTATTTTTAAGCAACATGGCAATTGTCATTGGTCCTACTCCACCTGGAACTGGTGTGATATAACTCGCTTTTTTACTTACGTTTTCAAAATCAACATCTCCTGTTATTACATAACCTTTGGCTGCAGTTTCATCTGGAACACGAGTAATACCAACATCAATAATAACAACATCATCTTTCACCATTTCTGCTTTTAAGAAATTTGGCACTCCTAATGCAGAAATAATAATATCTGCCTGACTTGTAATTTGTGTAATATTTTTAGTGTGACTATGTGTAAGGGTTACTGTAGAGTTTCCAGGAAAACCTTTTCTTCCCATTAAAATACTCATTGGTCTACCAACAATATGCGAACGACCAATTACAACAGTGTGTTTTCCTTTGGTTTCTACACCATAACGATCCATAAGTTCTAGAATACCAAAAGGAGTAGCAGGAATAAAAGTAGACATATCTAATGCCATTTTACCAAAATTCATTGGGTGAAAACCATCCACATCTTTATCTGGATTAACAGCCATTAATACTTTTTGCGTATTAATTTGTGGCGGTAGTGGTAATTGAATAATAAAACCATCCACATCACTATTGGTGTTTAATTCTTCAATTTTGTCTAATAATTCTACTTCGCTTGTAGTATTAGACATTCTTACCATTGTAGACTCAAAACCAACACGTTCGCAAGCACGAACTTTACTAGCAACATAGGTTAAACTTGCGCCATCATTACCAACTATAATTGCAGCTAAATGTGGCACCTTTTCGCCTTTAGCAACCATTTTTTTTACCTGATCGGTAATTTCGTCTTTAATGTCGTTACTTACTTTTTTTCCATCTAAGATTGTCATGTTGTTGTTTTAAATCTATCAGGTCGAACGCAGTCGATACCTAGTTTAATATCAAATTAGAAATGAGACCTCTCGACTGCGCTCGAGGTGACACATTTTATATCCAGGGTATATTTCAAACAAAAAAAACATGAAATTACTTCATGTTTTTCATTGCATTCATCATTCGTTTTCCGCCACCACCTTGCATCATCTTCATCATTTTCGACATTTGGTTGAATTGTTTTAATAGCTGATTTACTTCTTGAACCGAAGTACCAGATCCTTTACCAATTCTTTTTTTACGGCTTGCGTCTATAATAGAAGGGTTTGTTCTTTCTTTTACTGTCATAGAATGTATAATCGCCTCAATACCTTTAAAAGCATCATCATCAATATCTACATCTTTCATCATTTTTCCAGCTCCAGGAATCATTCCAATAAGGTCTTTCATGTTCCCCATTTTCTTGATTTGCTGAATTTGCTTTAAGAAATCATCAAAACCAAATTGATTTTTAGCAATTTTCTTTTGTAATTTTCTAGCTTCATCTTCATCAAACTGCTCTTGTGCTCTTTCTACAAGAGATACAACATCTCCCATTCCAAGAATACGATCTGCCATACGAGAAGGATAGAAAACATCAATTGCTTCCATTTTCTCCCCTGTACCAATAAACTTAATTGGTTTGTTTACTACAGATTTAATAGAGATTGCTGCTCCACCACGTGTATCCCCATCTAATTTGGTAAGAATAACACCATCAAAATTTAAAATATCATTGAAGGCTTTTGCTGTATTTACAGCATCTTGACCTGTCATAGAATCTACAACAAACAAAGTTTCTTGTGGTTGAATAGCTTTATGGATGTTAGATATTTCGGCCATCATGGCTTCATCTACAGCCAAACGACCAGCAGTATCAATAATTACTACATTATGTCCGTTTGCTTTTGCATGTGCAATACCTGCTTGTGCAATAGCTACAGGATCTGTATTTCCTCTATCGCTATAAACATCTACTTTGATTTGATCTCCTACCACATGTAATTGATCTACAGCTGCAGGACGATATACATCACAAGCTACCAATAAAGGTTTCTTTGTTTTTTTGGTTTTAAGATAGTTCGCAAGTTTTCCAGAAAAGGTTGTTTTACCAGAACCTTGTAATCCAGACATTAAAATAATACTTGGCGTTCCTGTTAAATTAAGACCTTCTACATCTCCTCCCATTAACTGGGTAAGTTCGTCTTTAACAATCTTCACCATTAATTGTCCTGGCTGTAAGCTTGTTAATACGTTTTGTCCAAGTGCTTTTTCTTTTACTTTATTCGTAAAATCTTTAGCAATTTTAAAGTTAACATCGGCATCTAATAACGCTCTACGTACTTCTTTTAGAGTTTCGGCAACATTAACTTCTGTAATGCTTCCATGCCCTTTTAGTACATGTAACGCTTTATCTAACTTTTCACTTAAATTATTAAACATATTTTTTTTATTTCAATAGTTGCAAAAGTAAAGAAATATTTTGTTTTTCTTTAATGGAAAAGCTTGTTTAATTGGAATTAAAGCATATTTACCACATCCTTGAAAAACAACTGTCTCTATTTTAGTTTTCACAATTAAAAATAAAAAAAAGAGACTTCTTTTAAGAAGCCTCTTTTTCATTAATAATTTACTCGTTACACTTAACTTATAAACAGGTATAACATTCCCCATCTAAATTAAATAATTCTCCTACTTCGTTTGAACTTAAAGTTCTTTTATACACTCTTAAATCATCCAGATGACCAACAAAACCTTCCCCAATAAGGTATCTATCTGAAGCTTGAGAACCAATATTTAGGCTCGAATTCTCATCGATATTTCTTTGCACTCCATCTCTATATAATCTAACGGTATTATCTGCATCTACTGTCACTACTAGATGGTGCCAATCGGTGTTTTCCCATACTACATCTACTCCGCCATTCCAGTCATTATCCCAAAGATAAAAACTTGTATTATCTGTAAACAAAGGCGTATTTAAATCATAAACACCCAATTGAAATCCTTGTGTTGCATTTCCTGGTGATCTAAAAAATAATTCTAAATCTCCAACCGCTGTATTTTGCATTTTAAACCATAAACTTATAGAAAAACTATCTCCTTGTTCCAGCTCACTGTCTGTATTTACAGGAATCTCAAAGGTGTCATTTCCGGTAAAAGCTATGGCACAAGAAGAATTTCCTGCTCTATCTTCTACAAATGTATTGGTAATATTTTCTACGTTAAAACCACTTATTAAATCGTGAGCTTCTTCTGCAAAAGGCATGTATATTACCAAATCGTTTATTAAAACTTCTGGGGTATTGCAATCTTCACAATCTTGCTCGAGCTCCATAGTAATTACATTACCTGAATTTGTTTCCTGACTAAAGATAAATGCATCTTCATCACAACCAAAAAGCAACCATTCTCCATTTAACAAATCAAAAACAGTCAATCCTTCAATGGTTAAGGTATAACCAGAACCCGATTCTAAAAGAGACCAAGAGCCAAATTCTGTTACAGCTGGTTCTCCATTAACAGTTACTTCTCCATTAGCATCAAACATTAAATAATTTTCATCTAAAATATTACCAGATGCATCATAAGTAGATGCTTCTATATCACATTCTAATAACAAGCCTTCTAATTCGGCAAGGTTTACATTACAATCTTCTATCTCATCATTTTCGCAATCCTGTTCTAACACTAAATTATTATTTCCATTAAAGAATTCAAATCTATCATCATCACATGAAATCATTTCCCAAACTATATTTAAAGACGCATGTGGCTCTATATTAAAATCAAGATTTAAAGAAGTAATATCGTTATCTGAAGACAAACTCCAAGTTCCTGTAGTAACTAAATCACCAGTTACATCGTTATAAATTTCTACGTTTCCATCTGCTAAAAAGACAAAATATTCTGCAACAAAAGTTGAATATAAGCTTGTAACATAATTCCAATGACATTCTATCAATGAAGACGCAATATACGCTTCCGTACAATCATCATCTCCATCATCGTCATTCCAATCGTAATCATCATCTTCATCACAAGTATCTTCAGCGGCTTCAATAGCAGCTTCCATTTCTGTATTATTTTCTACAACAACGGTATCTCCGTTAGCTAACACCATAGTAACAGGGAAGTTTATACTAGCTAAAACTCCTCCATCTAAATTTTCAATAAAAGCATATAAGGCTTCATCATCATTTATGGTAACAGTATCTATAACCTGAAAATCTGTATTATACATGGAAATGGTAATAGGAAATTGAAAATCGACACATTCTATATCGTCATCTTCTTCATCTTCATCATTACAATTTTCTATTTGTGCTTCTAATTCGTCTTGGTTATTAATAATTATTTCAGAATAATCGCTTAAAATCACGGTTATTGGAAATGTTATTTCTACGTCGTCGTCATCAATTGTAAAAGCGTCTAAAATAGTTTCTAATGCATCATAATCTGTAATACTTTCTATAGTTATTGTTACACCATTTGCAGTAACGGTTACCGGTAAAGCAACCTCTAGGCAATTCGCATAATCGATAATATTATCACCAGAACCATCGTTAGAAGCTACATTGCGCATTAAATTAGCCAAATTAGAATTTGGTGCAATCGTTTCTTCATTATCGGGTTCTGTTACTTCTACTACTTCTTCTTGACATGCCGAAAATAACATCAAAAAAAGTAAGAATAGCAAAAGAAGAAATTTCGAGTGGATAGTTTTCATGGTTTCGTTTTTTATTAATAATTGTTTCTTTTCATAGCAACTTTTAATTGCTGTATACTACTATAACATCTTCGTTAAAAAAACTCCTACCTTGACTTTTAAAAAAAATTGTTACTACTTTGCAGAAACCTTTTTAACTATACATGCAAAAGTCTTTAAACAATAATGTCTGTAATGAGAATCGTTTCAATGGCCTATTTAACAAATACGCTAAAGACTTGCATCACTTTTTGTATTATAAATTTGGGGATCATTTAAACCCTAAAGATAAAGTGCAAGATGCTTTTATAAAACTTTGGCAAAATTGCAGTACTGTTTCTCCTGAAAAAGCGAAAAGCTATTTATATACGGTAGCAAATAATTTAATGCTGAATGCCGTTGCACATCAAAAAGTAGTTTTAAAACATCAGAAAATAAAACCAACCGAACATTCTAACGAGTCTCCAGAGTTTTTAATGGAAGAAAAGGAATACCGCAAAAAACTAGAAAATGCCATTGCAAATTTAACCGAAGCACAACGTGTTGCCTTTTTAATGAATCGTGTGGAAGGAAAACGATTTAAAGAAATTGCATCGCTTTTAGATATTAGCACCAAAGCTGTAGAAAAACGAATTTATGGTGCCTTGAAAAAATTACGAGAAGACATTGAAGAATTATGATTTCTGTTTTTATAGGAATAATAATTTTAATTTCGAGGTAGGAGTTTTTAAACCTTACTTGTTATATACTTGAATAGCATACAATGAATAAAGAAGAATTAATTTTAAAATGGTTAGATAACGACTTAAGTCCGAAAGAACTTGAAGCATTTGAAGCACTCGAAGATTATGAGTCGTTAATTAAACTAGCCAAGTACAGCAAAGGTTTTAAAGCACCAGAGTTTAATACCGAGGCTGTTTTAGAAAGCACCTTACATGGTATAAATGCGAAAAAACCAGTTTCAAAAAAATGGTTTCAACCTATCTTAAAAGTCGCAGCTATTCTAGCTATTTGTTTGGGTAGCTACTATTACACCACAACTTTGGATAGTTCTTTTACTACAGATTATGCTGAAAAATCGACTTTCGCGCTTCCGGATCATTCGTCTGTATATTTAAATGCTCTTTCAGAAATTACCTTCAATAAAAAGAATTGGAATACAAACAGAACCATTACACTAGATGGCGAAGCTTTTTTTAAAGTAGAAAAAGGCAGCACGTTTCACGTAAAAACAGATGCAGGAACCGTAACTGTTTTAGGTACTCAATTTAATGTAAAACAACGTAAGGATTATTTTGAAGTAGTTTGTTATGAAGGCACCGTAGAAATAAACTACAATACCGGAAAGTCTATTTTAAAAGCTGGCGATTCGTTTTTAGTATTAAATGGAAACATGACAACAGCTACAACTACTAACGTCAAACAACCAGAATGGCTAAACCATATTAGCGCTTTTTCCAGCGTACCATTAAGCGAAGTTTTAGCAGAGTTTGAAAGACAATACAACGTTAAATTTGAAACTTCCAATATAGAGACAAGTACGTTATTTACTGGAAAATTCACACATAAAAACATAGATATTGCACTAAAATCGATAACAGAACCTTTACAATTAAGCTATACAAAAAACAACAAAACCATTATTTTATCGCGTGAATAAATCGCTAAAAATTGCGCTATTATTAATTTTCTTTTTTTTGGGTTACTCGACTGTTTTTTCACAAAACAAAAAGCAACCTCTAGCTCAAGTATTGGCTATAATCGAACAACAATTTAAAGTTAGTTTTTCTTATGCCGATAGTACGATTAAAGATATTGACGTGTTTTTGGATAGCAATGAAAACTTAGAGGTAATTCTAACTGCTTTAGAAAAACAAACGCAATTAAAGTTCAACAAATTAAACAACCAGTTTATTACCATTGTAAGACAAGAAGTACAACCTTTTACCATTCAGAAGTTAGAAGAAGTAGTAATCACCAACTATTTAACCACAGGAATAAATAAAAACACCACAGGAAGTATTACTATAAGACCAGAACAATTTGGCATTTTACCAGGTTTAATAGAACCAGATGTATTGCAAACTATCCAAGCACTTCCTGGCGTTTTAAGTGTAGATGAAACGGTTTCTAATATTAATATTAGAGGAGGAACACACGACCAAAACCTCATACTTTGGGATGGTATTAAAATGTATCAATCTGGTCACTTTTTCGGACTTATATCTGCATTCAATCCGTATTTAACCAAGCAAGTAAATGTATCTAAAAACGGAACCTCAGCACAATATGGCGATGGCGTTTCTAGTGTGATAGATATGCAATTATCGAACACCATACAAAATGATTTTAAAGCTGGGGCTGGTTTTAATTTAGTGCATGCAGATGGGTATGCTAAAACGCCAATTGGTAAACATGCAGAATTACAACTTTCGGCAAGACGTTCGTTTACCGATTTAGTAACTGCTCCAACCTACAAGCAGTATTTTAAACGCATTTTTCAAGATTCCGATTTTGAAAGTAATCAGGAAGAACAAAATAATACGATCTCTAAAAACGAAAACTTTTACTTTTATGATTTCTCGGGAAAATTGCTATTAAATCTTTCTAAAAAAGACAAACTCCAAATCAGTTTTTTAACCATTCATAATAATTTAGATTACGAAGAACAATCTACTATTAACAATATTAACGAGTCTTTAAATAGTAAACTTATTCAGCGTAATTTGGCAAGTGGTATTAACTACACCAGAAAGTGGCATTCTAAATTAAGCTCTAACCTACACGTATCAATTTCTAACTACGAATTAGATGCCAAGAATTTTGACATTTTAAACGACCAACGATTAATTCAAGAAAATAAAGTATTTGATAGCGCTTTAAAACTAGACACCAAATGGCATATTAATAAAAACACCAACCTTCAAATTGGCTATCAGTTTTTTGAAGTAGGCATTAGTAATTTAGAAAACGTTAATAATCCCGTATTTAGAAGTTATATCAAGGAAGTTATTAGAAGTCATTCCGCTTTCGCTGAAGGCCAATTAATAGCTAACAACAAAAACACCAATGCAAAAGCAGGAATACGATTTAACTACATTCCTAAATTAGACGCTTTTTTAGCAGAACCAAGAATAAGTTTTAGCCAACGGTTTGCAAATCATTTTAGAGTAGAACTTCTTGGAGAATTTAAGAGTCAGACTACCTCACAAATCATCGATTTACAAAATGATTTTTTAGGTATCGAAAAGCGTCGTTGGATTTTAGCAAACAACACAGATATTCCAATCATAAAAAGCAAACAAGCATCTTTAGGAACACATTATAACAAAAACGACTTACTAATTAGTGCAGAAGTTTTTTATAAAGAAGTTGACGGCATCACCACCAGAAGCCAAGGCTTTCAAAACCAGTTTCAGTATGAAAAAGCGATAGGAAGCTATCAAGTAAAAGGAATGGATTTCTTAATTAATAAACAGTTTACTCATTTTAATACGTGGTTAAGTTATTCGTATAGTAAAAACGATTATACGTTTAAGAACTTAAATAACGGAAACCCTTTTCCTAATAACGCAGACATTACGCATGCGGTTAATTTCTCCAATACCTACACGGCAAACAAATACAAGTTTGCCCTAGGTGTAAACTGGCATTCTGGGAAGCCTTATACAACTCATGACAACACCATCTCTGCTGGCAATATTAATTACAACGCACCAAACAGTAATCCTTTAAAAGATTATTTACGTGTCGATTTTTCGGCTACAAAAGATTTAAAAATTTCGGAAGGAATTCAGGCTAAAATTGGCGCTTCTGTTTGGAATCTTTTAAACACCAAAAATACGATTAACAGATACTATGTTTTGGATGCAGAGGATAACATTTCGAAAGTAGAAAACCAATCGTTAGGCATAACGCCAAACGTAAGTTTTCGTGTATATTTTTAGACTATAAATATTCTTGGTATTGCATCACTCTATAATCGAAGGTATTAAATGTAGCATTACTAGCCTTTAGATGTTTGTATAAAGGCATGCTACCAATGGCTCTATTAGCAGATCCTGAAGCAGAAGTAAGCGAAACGGTTTTGATTATTCTTTCTTTTAAATAAAACTGATGCACTCTTGGTACCTCATTAGAAACCAATTCTAATTTTATGTTATGTTCTTTTATGTGTTTTCGGAAGAAATACTCCGGACCATTTTTACTATTTCCTCCTGTGAATAATAGCGTTTCAATGCTTGGATACTTTTTTATATAATCGATCACATTCCGAAGCTGAATATTTTGCATTCCTAAATCGGAAGCATCTATCTTTTCCCGTTCTGCACTTGCTACAATATCACAAACCCCTATTTGATGTTTTATTAGGAATGCTTTACGTTGGTCTATTGCTTCTTGGGAATTATCATAACGCAAACTTAAACCGTGAATCTTTTCAATATACAACCACAAGGAATTGTAATAACTCCCATAGCAGAAATTCACATCTTTTTCTAAAAGTTCTCCAATACTAAATCTTGGCGGCGGAAGCGTACCAACAATTAATTTCTTGGTGTCTTTTTGTATAAATGGCGGATATGGATGTTTATACAGAAACACGTTTATACTTTTATTTTATTTCCGATTTTTTTACCAATAATATAAGCCACAATAATAGCTAGTAAAACAATAATAATATTAAAAAAAATATAAAGTGTATATAGAAAAATATTTTCTTTAGACTGAAAACAAAAACTGGAGATAAAACATACTTCTGAAGATTCCTCAACCATAAATGTAAGAGAAAAACTAGAAATTAAAATCACAAATACACTGATGACTAGATACTGTTTACCCGAAAGCTGTTTTTTCTTTATACCTGTTGGTTTAAAAACATTGCGCTCCGCTTCGGTACGTTTATTATTTTGTAAGGACCAAACTACTTTTTTATCTTCCGAACTCATGTCTTATTATTTTTTCTCATTCCACAAACAGAAACAACTATACACTTTTTAAAAGTTTTTCTACATTCCTAAAAGTGGTTCTGTATTTTTTACCGTTCCTTTTTGTCATGTGCTGCGATTCTGTATACATCTCGTTTAATATTTCTTTTGCGTCTTCGGTTTTATTTATTGCTATTAAAAACTTAGCTAATATAAAACGCTCCTCATAGTTGGAGTATCTAATATCAATAGCACGCAACTGACTTTCGGCTTCTTCTATTCTTCCTAATTTCTCTAAGGCTAAACCATACACAAATTGCGCTTTAGACTTTTTAAATTCAGGATGTTCTTTTATTTTTTCTGAATAATGAACTACTTGATTAAAATCATTTAGGTTAAAATAAGCGGTAATTAGATTTTTAATTACGTAAAAATCATTTTTATAATCACTATCTAATGCTAATTCATAATGGGAAATAGCTTTTTGATATTCTTTATTTTCTAAATAAGCATCTGCTAGATTTATTTTATTCTGAAACGTTTCTGAAAACTCCAGTTTCTTTTCTAAATCTTTTATTTTTTTTGTTGGATTAATTAGTGTTACCAATTCATTCGTCACTTTTTCTGCACCACGTTTGTTATACACTTGGGTTATTAAATAAATAACACATCCAATAAATGGTAAAAAAATAATTAAGAATATCCAATAGTATTCATTTCTATTTTTAATAAGGTGATAAATACAATAGGCTTGTAAAGCTACTATTAGATAATAAGGCATAAATGTTAAATAATTTTTAAAGCATTAAAAATAGCAAAGTAAAAGCTAAAAGTTTTGTATTTTAAGAGTAAATCAAATTTACAAACATTATTTATGGGAAAAGGAGATAAAAAAACAAAACGCGGAAAAATAAACAGAGGTACTTTTGGAGCTAGAAGACCAAGAATAAAAAAACGCGTTCGAACAGAAAATAAAATTAATGTGAATAAAAAAGTAAAGATTTAATTACTACATTTTTTTTAAAACTATTTACCAATAGAATCCTGCCTTCGCAGAAACTGGACTACCTAATAAACATTAAATTGTTTTCTGTAGACATGGCTTCGCTAAAACCATAACCTTCGTAATTAAAACCTTTTAAATCTTCTATGGTTTTGGCATTGGTATCTACAATATATCTTGCCATAGCACCTCTTGCTTGCTTTGCAAAAAACGAAATCACTTTATACTCGCCATTTTTTAAATCTTTAAAATTCGCAGTAATCACTGGTACTTTTAATGCTTTTACATCTACAGCTTTAAAATACTCGTTACTAGCAAGGTTTAAAAACAACTCGTCGTCTTCCAGTTCCTCATTTAATGCTTTTGTCACTTTCTTTTTCCAGAACTCATACAAATTTTTGTTTTTACCAATAGGCATTTTCGTTCCCATTTCTAATCGGTAAGCTTGCATTAAGTCTAATGGCTTTAATACACCATATAAACCAGAAAGGATACGTACCGTATCTTGTAAAGTATCTAGTTTTTCTATTGGAATAGTACTAGCATTTAAACCTTTATACACATCTCCTGAAAACGTATAGACTGCTGGTCTTGCATTTTCTTTAGTAAACGGTAATTGCCATTCTTGATTACGTTCGTAATTTAGTTGTCCTAAATTATCTGAAATATGCATAAGCGTAGATAGGCTTTTTGCCGATTTCTTTTTTAGTAATTTATTTAAGCGTTCTGCTTCGTTTAAAAAAGTTGCTTCTGTGCTTTTTGTGGTTGGTAATTGCGTTTCAAAGTCTAAGGACTTTGCTGGAGATAGTACTAGTTTCATATTTATTTCCTGCGAAAGCAGGAATCTCATTAAAGGTTAATAATTTCTTCTTCTTTATGTTCATTTTGCCTTGATGCAAACCCTTCGTCTACGCTCAGGATAAACCAAGCCAAAAGATCACAATCAAAATTAGGAAATTGCTAAAGCAACATTCTCTTTCGAGATTGCGTGCTTGAAGCTGCGCTTCGCATCTTCATCTCTTCGTTCTTTATTTCTGAATTTTGATGTTTTCCGACTATGTCGGAATTTCAAGTACGAAAATAATATAATTTATTATTTCATAACTTCTTTACGAATTTACAAATAGTACACAATTAAAGAAAGTTGAAGCAATAGTAATTTTATATGCTAAAATATAATTTAACTATGAAATGGAATTTGCGTTAGTGATTGCAGTGATATCCTTTTTTGTGTCCGTTCGAGTGATGCGACCAAAGGAGCATTGTATCGAGAACACGAAAAAAAGATTTAACGAAAAGCACGACATTTTTTTCCTGCGAGGTTTTAAAAACCTTGTAGGTATAAAAATGGAACGCCCAACTTCACATTAGTTCCGTTGGGCAATCCTATTCTTTAAACATCTATTTATTAATGATCGACATGCTTGGAATAGTGTCTCCACTTTTCGATACATTGTTGGATATCTTCTGGGATCTCGGACTCAAAACTCATAAACTCATTGGTTTTAGGATGTACAAAACCTAAGGTTTTTGCATGCAGTGCTTGTCTTGGTAAGATTTTAAAACAGTTATCTACAAATTGCTTGTATTTGGTAAAAGTGGTTCCTTTTAAAATAAGGTTTCCACCATAACGTTCGTCGTTAAAAAGCGTGTGACCAATATGTTTCATGTGCACACGAATTTGGTGCGTTCTACCGGTTTCTAATTTACAAGCAACCATAGTAATATAACCTAAACGCTCTAAAACTTTGTAATGTGTAACGGCTGGTTTTCCATTTTCTGCTTCGTCACCCAAATACACGGTATTTTGCAATCTATTTTTTTGGTGTCTACCAATATTACCTTCTATAGTGCCTTCGTCTTCATCCATATTTCCCCAAACTAACGCTACGTATTCGCGCTCGCTAGTTTTTTTGGCAAATTGACTAGAAAGATGCGCCATGGCTTCTTCGGTTTTAGCAACGACAAGAAGTCCGCTAGTATCTTTATCAATTCTATGTACCAATCCTGGACGTTCACTAGAGTTATTTGGCAGATTATCAAATCTGTGAATAAGTGCATTGATAAGCGTTCCTGAATAATTACCGTGCCCTGGATGCACCACCATTCCTGCTGGTTTGTTTACCACTAGCAGTTCGTCATCTTCATACACAACATCTAATGGAATATCTTCACCTACCAAAAGGTTTTCAAAAGGTGGATGCGCAAATTTAACACGAATCTGATCTAAAGGCTTTACTTTGTAGCTTGATTTTACAGCTTCGCCATTAACAAAAATATTACCGTTTTTGGCTGCTGTTTGAATTTTGTTACGAATGGCATTCTCTATGCGATTCATTAAATATTTGTCTATTCGTAAAGGCGCTTGTCCTTTATCTACAGTAAAAGCATGATGCTCATAAAGATCATCTTGTTCGTTCTGGCTTTCTGGTGTGTAATCTTCTATCATTATTCGTTTTGTCTTTCGACTGTGCTTAAGATAAACATAAGCGATTATCTTGTAATAGTTGGATTTAATTTAGACTATGGTCTTTTTCCGTTTCCTAAAACGATATCTATTTTAGAAGTTTTTGGCAGTAAGTCTCCTGCATTTATTTTTTTTCCTTCAAAGTTTAGTCGTACCACTTCGTCTTTTCCTAAATAATCAATATACGTTATTTTTCCAATAGTAAACCCTAAGGCTTCTAACATTGGTTTTGCTTGTCTGAACGTACGCTCTCTTAAATCTGGAACTTGTATTTTTCTATATCCTGAAGGGTTTAGTGTTAAATAAATTTTACGATTTTCTTTTACTTTTTCACCAGAAGGAGGATCTTGATCGATTACCGAAAACTTAGGGTATTTAGGATTAAAATTTGCAGAATCTTGAATTTGCATTACCAAGTTATTCTCTTTTAACTCTATTTCTGCTACTGCAATAGACTTTCCTTTTAATTCTGGAACGGTTTCAAATTTGCCATGATTAGTGGTATAGCTCAACCATCTTAACATAAGAAAAGTCAGTACTGCTATAGCTACAAAGGCTAACGCTAGTTGTTTTAAAAACGTTTTACTGGTAATAAATTGAACTATGCTCATGATCTTATTTTAGATTGGCAAAGATATAAAAACAGAACTGTTTTTACTTTTGATTAATTAATGATATTTTAGCTTAACGATTATTTTCATCGTTTGTTATTAATATGAAGAAAAACATTGCCATTATAATGGGAGGATATTCTAGCGAATATGAAATCTCTTTAAAAAGCGGAAACGTTGTCTATGAGCTACTTGACGCTAATAAATACAACGCTTACAGAATACACATTTTTAAAAATAAATGGGTTTATGTAGATGCAAACAACAGTGAATTTGCAATAGATAAAAATGACTTTTCGGTTACTATTGATGACAAAAAAACCACTTTTGACTGTGTTTTTAACGCAATTCATGGTTCTCCAGGTGAAGATGGCTACATGCAAGCCTACTTTAAACTACTTAATTTACCACAAACTAGTTGTGATATGTACCAAGCGAGCGTAACATTTAATAAACGAGATTGCTTAAGTATTTTAAAACCCTATGGCATTAAAACCGCGGAAAGCTTTTATATAAATCTTGGCGATACTATTGATGAAGATGCTATTGTAAAAAAAGTGGACCTGCCTTGTTTTGTAAAAGCGAATAAAGCAGGAAGCAGCTTTGGGATCACTAAAGTATATAAAAAGGAAGACTTGCAAAATGCGATTGACGTTGCTTTTAAAGAAGATGATGAGATTATTGTAGAGTCTTTTTTAGATGGTACGGAAGTTTCTGTTGGTGTAATTACCTATAAAGGAGAAACTAAAGTATTACCAATTACCGAAATTGTACCTAACAATGACTTTTTTGATTATAAGGCGAAGTATTTGGGCGAATCGCAAGAAATCACTCCGGCTAGATTAACCAAAGAACAAGAAGAAAAAGTAAATGTTTTAGCAAAAAAAGTTTACGAAATTTTAAAAATGAAAGGTTTTAGTAGAAGCGAATATATTTTTAAAGATGGCGAACCACATTTATTAGAAGTCAATACAATTCCTGGCTTAACCAGACAAAGCATTTTACCACAACAAGCAGCAGTTGCAGGAATAACACTTCCTGAATTATTTGATAATGCTATTGTGGAAGCATTGAAGTAGTAAGTAATTTATGGTGACAGTATCCAGATAATAAATTATTATATTTGAAAATAGAGATTCCCACTTTCGTAGGAATGAAGAATAAATTACACTGTAGATCCTTAAACAATAAGTTTATTTTTTTAGGTTTACAGAATTAAGAAGTCCATAAGTAAATTGTAAATTTGAGATTCAAGAATTCAATTGATAACTTTAAATGAGATTCCTGCTTTCGCAGGAAAAAAATATGAAAAGAGCACTTTTTCCAGGATCCTTCGATCCAATAACGCTAGGACATTACGATATCATTAAACGTGGTGTAAAACTTTTTGATGAAGTGATTGTTGCTATTGGTGTAAACTCCGAAAAAAAATATATGTTTTCTTTAGAAGAAAGAAAGCGATTTTTAGAAGAGTCTTTTAAAGACGAGCCAAAAGTAAAAGTGGTAACCTATAAAGGTTTAACCATCGACTTTTGTAAAGAAGTAAAGTCCCAATTTATTTTACGTGGCTTACGAAACCCTGCCGATTTTGAATTTGAAAAAGCTATTGCACACACTAACAGGAAACTATCTAAAATAGAAACTGTTTTCTTATTAACTGCAGCAAGAACCTCTTATATAAGTTCTAGTATTGTTAGAGAAGTAATACGCAATAATGGAGATTATACCGTTTTAGTTCCAGATAGCGTGCGCGTTAAACAAGATTAACTCGGTCTTTTTTTATCGCTTTGCTTAATACCTCTATAAACTCTGAGGTAATAAATGGCTTAAGGATATATCCATCTAATTCATACTTAACAATCTTTACCTGTACTTCATCTGTGGAAGCTGCTGTTAAAGCAACAATCGCTATTTCTTTATTAAACTCACGTATGCGTTTTGTAGTTTCATAACCATCCAATTCTGGCATGTGTAAGTCCATTAGAATACAATCAAAGTGTTCTATTTTCACTAACTCTATTGCTTTTTCACCAGAATCTAGCACTTTAGATTCCATTTTAAGTTGATCTAATACACGCTTAGTCACTAATCGATTTATCTTGTTATCATCAACCACCAAAATTTTATAGTCTCTAAGCTCATTTAACTGAAGCGAAAACTGCTCGCTAGACACATTGATTTTACGACTCTTCTTAAAACATAGTTCAAAATAAAAAGTACTTCCTTTGCCTTGTTCACTGTCAATTCTCACTTCGCCACCCATTGCTGTCACCATGCGCTTCACAATAGACAATCCTAAACCTGTACCTTTATATGATTTTTCAATTTTAGCATGTTCTTGGTAGAAATTTTCAAAAACCTGACCCTGTTTTTCTTTTGAAATACCCACTCCTGTATCAGAAACTTCAAAATAAATGCGAACCTCATCTCCTTTATCTTTTACCTTTCTAACAGTAACCGTTATGTTACCCTTATTTGTGAATTTTATTGCATTTGAAATTAAGTTTATAAATATTTGAGACAGTTTTAAAGAATCTCCTACCAATAAATCCGGAATAGAATTATCATAATCTAATCGGATAGTATTGGAACTATCTCGTAACGCATATTCCAAACTATCAATAATATTGGATATAATATTCTTCAGATCCATGTCTAATAATTGAATTTTCATGGTACCTGATTCCACTTTATTCAATTCTAATACATTATTAATTAACGACAATAAATGATTTCCTGAGAACTTTAAGGATTCTAGGTATTCTTTATGATCTGGACTAACATCTTCTTCTAGTAATAAATTAGATAGTTCGGTTACGGCATAAAGAGGCGTTCGTAATTCATGGCTAATTTCAGAATAAAAATCACTCTTTTCACGAGACAAATTTTCGGCTTTATCTCTAGCTTTCTGGAGTTGTTTATTTTTCTTATATCCAAAAAAGGCTAAAAGCAATAAAGCGGAAGTGAAAAAAATTAGCACGCCATTAAATATTCTAGTTTTGGCGATATCTCGATCTTGTAGTGCTTTTTCTTTTTCTACAAGTGTTAATTTAAGTTCATTCTCTCTAATAAAATTGTCTGCTTCGATTTGTTTCGCCTTCTCATATTGTTTCATAGAGTTGATGGAATCATTAGTTGTGATATAATCCTCTAAAACATAAAAAGCACTCTTAAAATCTTCTTTCTCTACATAAATATCAGCTCTATTAGAATACGCTTCTGACTGAACTTCCAAGAAATTGTATTTTTCAGAATAATCTAAAACCTTTTGATAATATTCTAACGATTTCTCTTCATCACCAAGTTTATGATGCAAGAAACTTAGAACCTCCAACACTTCGGCTACAATTGCATCTTTGGGATAATGCTCGTACGCCAAAACTTCAGCTCTTTTCATATAACCGTAGCTTTCTTTATAATCGTTAGGCGTTGGTGCATCCTTTTCAATTAAATTAACCCCCATATTATATAAAGGATATACTAATTCGGCTTGCGCTTTACTTATTTCAGCAAGATTTAAAGACTTTTTAAAGTAGACATTAGATTCCTCTAATTTGTTAAATGCCCTGTAATTAACGCCAAGATTGTTATAGGCAATTATTATTTCGGAAGTATCTTTTAATTTTAGGAATAAATCTTTAGACTTAAATAGATAATCAAAACTTACAGATTCGTTATCCATATAGTAGTGAGAAGCCCCTAAATTATTGTAGACACTGGCTTTAAGATAATCGTCATTTACCTTGTTAGCATACACTAACACCTTACTACTAATCTCAATGGACTCTCCATACTTAGCGCGTTGATTGAGCTCAAAAGCTCTATCTACTTCCGTAAGCATATATTTGGAAAGATCAGGTTCCTGTTGCGCGTAAACTGGGGCGGTTAAACAAGCAACAATAACCAAACTAAAGTAAAAATACTTTATTAGGCACGTTTTCATATTTTGCAAGATAAAAAAAACAGAGGATAACCAAGCGTTTAATCGGTGTTAAATCACACTTTATCGTGTTTTACAGTTGTTTACAAATGGTATATTACAGTTTATATTCGGATAAAGGTTTAGGAAAGTCTTCTGGATTTGCTGCTAGATGGTATCTTGGATCATCTATATCCTCCACAACAACATCTCTAAATTTAGGACTGGACTTATATAATAAAATCTTACAATCTTCGCTTAAATGTTTCAGCTTGATACTTTTTCCTGCTGCTTCATATTTTTCCACTAAATTAAAAATAGCTTCAATTGCAGAGTGATCACTAATACGAGATTCTACAAAATCTATTTCTACTTTTTCAGGATCTGTTTTCACATCAAACTTATCGTTAAATGCTTGAATACTTCCAAAGAATAAAGGGCCCCAAATTTCGTAAACCTTAGTACCATCTTCTCTTATACGTTTTCTAGCTCTAATTTTCTTAGCATTTTCCCAAGCAAATACTAAAGCCGAAATAATTACACCTACAAATACTGCAACTGCTAGATCGACAAATACAGTTACCAAGGATACCGTAATAAGTACAATGGCATCAGAAACTGGTATTTTCTTTAATATTCTAAAACTGGACCATGCAAAAGTTTCAATAACCATCATAAACATTACACCTACTAAAGCTGCAATTGGCACCATTTCAATTAGTTTATCTGCAAATAGAATAAAGGATAGCAAAGTAACTGCCATCATGATTCCGGATAATCTACCTCGTCCGCCAGCATTTATATTAATTACGGTTTGACCAATCATACCACAACCTCCAGTTCCTCCAAATAAACCAGAAACAATATTTCCTGCTCCTTGCGCAACACATTCTCGATTTCCGTTTCCTCTAGTTTCGGTTAATTCATCCACTAAATTCATGGTCATTAAAGACTCTATCAATCCAACCGAAGCTGCTAAAAACGCAGGTAATGCAATAAATTTTAAGGTATCTAAATTAAAAGGTAATTTTTCCCAAAGCTCCATATTTGGTGTTGGAAACTCTCCTTTTAAACCAGTTCCTCCTCCTTCAATAATATAAGATCCAACAGTAGAAACATCCATATTAAAACCAATAACAATAAGACTGGTAACTAAAATAGCCGTTAATGCAGCCGGTAATTTTTTTGTGATTTTAGGTAAACCCCAAATGATCCCCATAGTCAATAACACCAAACCAATCATAACGTACAGTTCAGATCCTTGCATATATGTGCTTACATATTCTTTTACACCTGCTGAAGATACTTGTAAAGATTTATGCGAAAACATTTTTACTTGTGCCATAAAAATAACAATCGACAAACCGTTAACAAACCCCATCATTACTGGATGCGGAATTAAACGTACAAAGCGTCCTAATTTAAAGACTCCAGCAAAAATTTGAATGATTCCCATAAGCACTACACAGGCCATTAGATAGAAAAAACCCATGTTTTCTATAGGTGTATCCATTAACATACCTTTGGTGTGTCCGTCTGCAATCATAGTCACAAAAATCACAGCAACAGCTCCTGCAGCACCAGAAATTAAACCTGGTCTTCCTCCAAAAATTGCGGTAATTAATCCAATAATAAATGCTCCTGACAAAGCCATTAATGGATCTATCTGTGCTACAAAAGCAAAAGCAACCACTTCTGGTATCATAGCTAAAGACACTGTTATTCCTGCTAAAACATCATCCTTTGCATTTGGCACTATTTTTCTTATAAACTCAGTCATCTCTTTATTTTAGAAGGAGCAAAAGTACTGTTAATTAACAGAAACGCAAGTGGATATTATTATATTTGTCCTTCAACAACGAACTAAAACGTTTGAAAAATGAAGAAAATAATTTTCTTATTCCTTTTAATTACAGCTTGTAAAACGGAAAAAAGCAAAATAAACTATGAATTTACTACCACTTTCGAAAAAAGTAAAGGTTTAGAAACCGCAACCTATAATGAAGTTATAAAATACTACACAGATCTATCGAACGCATATCCGGAAATCCATTTAGATTCTATTGGAAATACAGATTCCGGGAAACCCCTACATATAATAACCCTAAATCCAGATGCGAACTTTAATTTTTCAGAAATAAGAAAAAACAAACGTATTCTATTTATCAATAACGGCATTCATCCTGGAGAATCGGATGGTATTGATGCCACCATGCTATTATTTAGAGATATTGCTAACGGAAAAATTAAAGGGCCAATAAACACGGTCTTAGTTACTATTCCTATTTATAATATTGGAGGAAGTTTAAATAGAAACACAAGTACTAGAACCAACCAAAACGGACCAAAAGCATATGGTTTTAGAGGAAATGCTAGAAACTATGATTTAAACAGAGACTTTATAAAAAGTGACACGAAGAATGCTAGAACTTTTGCGCAAATTTTTCATCTCGTACAACCAGATGTTTTTATAGACAATCATGTTAGCAATGGAGCCGATTACCAATACACGCTTACTCATTTATTTACGCAACACAATAAACTTGGTGGCGGTTTAGGAAATTATCTGCATACCAAAATGATGCCTGAGTTAGAAAAGAAGCTCTCCGAAAAAGATTGGGATATTACGCCTTATGTAAATGTATTTAATCAAGTACCAGAATCTGGATTTAGTCAATTTCTAGATTCACCAAGATACTCGACTGGTTACACGACTTTGTTTAACACTTTAGGAATGATGGTAGAAACACACATGCTAAAACCATATAAACAAAGAGCGGAAGGCACTTATGAGTTAATGAAAAGTATGATTGAGATTACGGAAGCTGATGGTGAAAACATTAAAAAAATTCGTAAAGATTATCATCAAAAACTACTAGCTAATAAAACCTATCCTTTAAACTGGAAAGTAGATACTGCCAAGTCTTCCATCTTAAACTTTAAAGGTTTTGAAGGAAAAAGGATTCCGAGTACTATAACAGGAAAAGACCGATTGAAATTCGACAATACAAAACCGTTTACCAAAGAGGTAACGTATCAGAATTATTTTAAACCAACAGATAGCGTTACTATTCCAAATGCTTATATCATTCCTCAAGGATGGTGGAACGTTATTGATTTATTAAAGTTAAATCAAGTAGAAATGTCACAACTAGAAAACGATACTATTCTAGAAGTCGAATCGTATAAAATGGGTACTTTTGAAACCAGAAAACAAGCCTACGAAGGCCATTATCAACATTATAATACTTCTGTAAAATCTTCTATTGAAAAAATCGCTTTCCGTAAAGGAGATTATATGATTAATACCAATCAAAGAGCACTTCGTTATTTATTAGAAACCTTAGAACCACAAGCGCCAGATTCTTTTTTTAACTGGAATTTCTTCGATACTATTTTACAGCAAAAAGAAGGATTCTCACCTTATGTTTGGGAAGACAAAGCAAAAACTTTGTTAGATCAAAATCCGAAATTGCAAATCGCTTTTAACACCAAAAAATCTTTCGATAAAGATTTTGCTAATAATTGGTATGCGCAACTAGATTGGCTGCACAAACAAAGTGAAAACTACGAAAAAGCACATTTACAATATCCTGTTTACCGACTAAAATAGAGCACGTTAAAAGAATTAAAAATATTTTTATGCTTTTGTAAAACCAATTGAAAAATAATCTAATTTTGTTTATAATTTATATCGCGATTATCGCTTTTAATGAACAAATACATTGTTGTCAATCAACCTGAAAAATGGAATTTTTCGATTGAGAATATTACGGTAATTTCCTCGCAAGAGTATCTTACTAATCCTACATTCTCCCTTTTAAAAAAGGCTAGAATTTTTAATCTTTGTAAAGATTACTCCTACCAGTCTAAAGGATATTATGTTTCGCTTTTAGCGGAAGCTAGAGGGCATTCCGCTATTCCTACCGTTAAAAACATTGTAGATTTAAAAACTTTAAAACTGGTTAGAATTGTATCTGATGAATTTGAAGATGTGATTCAGCAAAGTTTAAAAAACATTAAATCTCGTGAGTTTACTTTAAGTATTTATTTCGGACAAAACGTAGCGCAAAAATACAAGGAGTTAAGCGGCTTATTTTACAAACACTTTCAGGTACCTTTTTTACGTGTTAAATTTAATTATAACACGAAATGGAACATACAAAGTATCAAGGCTATTTCCGAATCGGAGATTCCGGAAGAACATTTAGAAAGTGTACATGAATTTGCAAATCAGTATTTTTCAAAAAAAAGGTATGATACGCCAAAATTAGCAAAATCGGATTTCGATTTAGCCATACTGGTAAACCCTAATGATCCTGCGCCACCAAGTAATGCAAAAGCCTTAAAAAAGTTTATTGATATTGCTGAAAAAATGAATATTTATGCAGAAATCATAGAACCAAAAGACCTTTCCCGTTTATCTTCTTTTGATGCACTATTTATTAGACAGAGCACAGAAGTAAATAATGAAGCCTATGCCTTTGCTCGAAAAGCACAACAAGAAGGTATTGCTATTATTGATTATCCGGATGCCATCTTAAAATGCTGCAATAAAGTATATATGGCAGAAGCTTTAAACAACGCTAATATTGCAACTCCGAAAACAATTATTGTTCATAAAGACAATAGAAATCAGGTTTTAAAAGAAGTAGGCTTGCCTTGTGTTTTAAAAGCTCCAGATTCTACGTTCTCTTTTGGTGTAAAAAAAGCAAAGACAGAAGAAGAGTACAACATTTTAGTAAATGAGATGCTTAAAGAATCGGATCTTATTATTGCACAAGAATTTTGTCCGTCAGATTACGATTGGCGCATTGGTATTATAGACGATAAACCTTTTTACGCTTGTAAATATTATATGGCAAAAGGACATTGGCAAATATATAACTGGAAAGCAAAGAAGAAAAATGATCAAGATGGCGATGCCGATTGTTTACCAATTGAAGATGTACCAAAAAAGGTTTTAGATATGGCTTTAAAATCGGCACGACTTATTGGCAAAGGATTATATGGTATTGATATTAAAGTAGTCAATAACAAACCAATGGTAATTGAAATTAACGACAACCCAAATATTGATTTTGGTGTAGAAGATTTGCATTATGGCGATGCAGTATACACTGAGATTCTTACCGCATTTAAAAACAGATTAGTATAATCATGAGTAAAAGATATCATTTGTTCGAAGTTTTTGGAATAGAACTAGAATACATGCTAATAAACAATAGCAATTTTAAAGTTGCTCCTATTGTAGATACCCTATTAACAAAAAAAGCGGGAAAACTTTCCGCAGATATTGACAACGGAGATATTGCATGGAGTAATGAATTGGTTGGTCATGTGGTGGAGTTAAAAACCAATGGACCAACGGCAGATTTAAATACCTTGTCGAATTTGTTTCATAAGAATGTTATAGAAATAAACCAGATTTTAAAATCGGAAGACTCCCAATTATTACCAACGGCATGTCATCCTTTAATGAATCCGTTAACAGACACCCAACTTTGGAAACATAGTTATAGTGAAGTATATGAACTTTATAACAGAATTTTTAATTGTAAAGGGCATGGCTGGAGCAACGTTCAAAGCACACATATCAATTTACCATTTTTTGATGATAAAGAGTTTGAAAAATTACACGCAGCAATTCGCGTCATCTTACCATTAATTCCAGGATTATGTGCAAGCTCTCCTATTTTAGAAGGAAAAAAGACAGGTTTTAAAGACACCAGATTAGAATATTACAAAACGAACCAAAAGGAAATCCCAGAAATGACTGGTTCTGTAATTCCCGAACGTGTTTTTAGCAAGCTAGATTATTACGCTACTATTTTTGAACCAATAAAAAGAGCCATAAGACCACATGACACTAAAAAGATTTTAGATCATCATTTTTTAAACTCTCGAGGTGCCATTGCTCGTTTTGACAGAAACGCTATTGAAATACGTTTGGTAGATATTCAAGAATGCCCAAAAGCAGATATTGCTATTTGTGTATTAATTATTGAAGTTTTAAAACTGCTAGTAAACAAAAGGCTTGGTTCACTACAGAACCAGAAAAAATGGTTAAAACAGGATTTGTTTGCTATTTTAAATCCGATTATTAAAGATGCGGAAACCTATAAAATCTCTAATCTAGAATACTTAGAGTTATTTCAATTAGAAGACAGTACCACGGTTCAAAACATTTGGAAACATCTGTATCAATTAGCAAAACCAAATATAGATGCTTCGCATTATGAAGCATTAGATATTATTTTAAATGAAGGGACTTTAGCGACTAGAATATTAAAAGCGGTAAACGAAGATTATTCGGAAGAAAACATCAAAAAAACGTATAGAAAATTAGCTTCTTGTTTACAGGAAAACAACCTATTTGTACCATGAAACTCGTACTAACTTGTGAGCATGGCGGTAATAAAATTCCGAAACCATATCCATCGTATTTTGATAATTCTGCCACTATTTTAAACTCCCATCGTGGTTATGACTTAGGAGCTTTAGATCTTTTTAATTATTTAAAATCTTTGGCTAATTTTTCAGAGTATAGTGAAACTAGTCGCTTATTAATTGAACTAAACCGAAGTTTACATCATAAAAATTTATTTTCAGAGGTATCTAAATCCCTTTCCGAAAACGAAAAAGAAGAAATAATATCTCGCTATTATTTAGAGTATAGAGACGAAGTAGAAACGGTAATTAAAAAATATTTAAAAACAAGCAAAAAAGTAGTACATCTCTCTGTGCACTCTTTTACTCCTATTTTAAATACCAAAACGAGAGATTGTGATATTGGGTTATTATATGATTCTAGAAATGCTTCGGAAAAAGGGTTTAGTAAGCATTTAAAAAAAGAAATATTAAAGATAGATAACACGCTCAACGTAAGATATAACTATCCGTATTTAGGAAAAGCAGATGGGTTTACAACCTATTTACGTAAACAATTTCCTAAAAACTACCTTGGTGTGGAATTAGAAGTCAATCAGAAATTCTCTATAAATAATAAAATAAATGAAAATCTAAAAGCAGTGCTTTTTTCTGCAATAAAAAAAAGTATATCTTAAACTAACAATTTAATATTAGCATAACTATTTTCTAAAGCTTTTTTACTCTCTTCTGCATTTAGCCATTCTACCTTCGTTATACCTTCATTTTCCTGAGGGTATAATTTACCTGTAAAGCTAGTTTTCATTTCAAACCAATAGGTAATCTTTATTCTATGTTTTCCATTACGTTTAAAAATATGATAGGTAGTTTGTAAAGGTTTTACTATTTTTAAACCAGCAACTCCAGTTTCCTCTGCAACTTCTCGAACTGCAGTTTCTTCTATTGTTTCATGTGCTTCTGCTTTCCCTTTAGGTAAATCCCATTTATCATTTCTATAAATAAAAAGTATTTTGCCAGTATCATTAAAAACTTTACCTCCTCCAGCAACTACATTAGGCAACAGTTTTAAAAATTTTTTAAGAAGCTTTTCTGGTTTTTTGTGTATAAGCCTAACCTCTTTTAGAGAAGTAGTATTAAGCTCTTTAATCACTTTTACAATATCCACAGAGTCAAGCAAATAGTTTTTAAAACCAGATTCTTTTTCTACAATATTAGTAAGTACTATAGGTTTATCACTTACAAAAACTTGATACATTATTTTAGTTTGGTTTAGTTTTGTAAAAATATCATTTTTTTGCACAAAACAAATAGCATTAAAATTAAATTTATATTAGTTTTGTAACTATGATTTTTAACAAAGACACCGCCAAAAAAACCGCAGAAGTTTTATTGCAAATTAATGCCATAAAACTTAGTCCGAAAGACCCATTCACTTGGGCTTCTGGCTGGAAATCTCCTATTTACTGCGATAACAGAATCATTTTATCATTCCCTCCAATACGAAATTATATTCGTGAAACGATGGGAAAACATATAGAATCTCAATATGGAAAACCAGATGTAATTGCTGGAGTTGCAACAGGAGCGATTGGTATTGGTATGTTGGTTGCAGAATATTTAGGACTTCCTTTTGTTTATGTTAGACCGGAAGCAAAAGCCCATGGTAGAAAAAACCAAATTGAAGGATTTATTGAGTCAGGACAAAACGTTGTTGTTGTTGAAGATTTAATTAGCACAGGAAAAAGTAGCTTAAATGCAGTTAGAGCTTTAAGAGAAGCTAAAGTAAACGTAAAAGGAATGGTTGCCATTTTTTCTTACGGTTTTGCTATTGCAGATGAAAATTTTAAAGAAGAAAACGTAACCTTACACACCTTAAGTAATTACGAAAATCTATTGGAGCAAGCTTTAGACACAAAGTATATTACAGAAGATCAATTAAAAACTTTATCTGACTGGAATGCTAACCCAAGCGAATGGAACGCTTTTTGAAGTAACAGAAATAATGTTATATTGTAAACACAATAAACAAGTAAACTAATAACAACAAACAATACAATGAATTTACAATCTCCAAAAGCAACTATTCAAAAATCCGCACAAGAAACCTTTGATTTTTTATGCGATATAAAAAACTTTGAAACTTTAATGCCAGAAAACATTAGCAAGTTTGAAGTTTTAGGTGAAGACAAATTTCTTTTTGCTTTAAAAGGTATGCCAGAAATTGTCTTAAAAAAGAAAGAAACAGAAGCACCACATAAAGTTGTTTTAGGAGCAGCTGGAGGAAAATTAGATTTTTCTTTAACAGCAAATATTATTGAAATTACAGAAAACTCAAGTGAAGTACAATTATCTTTTGCTGGAGAGTTTAATGCAATGATGGGAATGATGATAAAAAAACCAATTAGTAAGTTTATTGAAACTTTAGCTGCTAATATGCCAGAAGCGGTTTAGTACAAGAGTTTAATTTCTTTTAAATCATATTCGTTTAAAACGTTATCTTCTAAAAGTACTTGAAGATTTCCGTTTTGTGAAACAGATTGTATAATGCCAGAAAACATTTTACCTTCTATGTCTTTAAACGTAGAAGGTTTCTTTTTTCTAAACAAATACTTTTCATAGGTTGTTTTCAGTATTTCTAAATCTCCTTTTTCTAAAAGCATAAAATAATGCTTCAAGTTTTCAATAAAGTCATACAAGATTTCATCTACATTAAAAACCCTTCCTGTTAATAATTGTAAGGACGAAGCTTGTGGTAAGTTTTCAAAATTAGTTTGATTTACATTTAGTCCAATCCCTATAATAGAATCTTTAAATTTATTTTGTTTGATGCTATTTTCAATTAAAACACCACAAATCTTTTTATTTTCTGACAATATGTCGTTAGGCCATTTAATACTTAATTTAGAAATTTGATGTTTTTCAAGAGTCTTAATAAGAGCAATTGCGACCGTGATACTGATATAAAAATGCTGATTGAAATTCAAAAACGATACATCCTTAAACACACTAAACATAAGGTTCTCCCCAGAATTAGCAGTCCACAAAGTTCCCATTTGTCCACGGCCGTTAGTTTGATAATCTGTCTGTACAACCGTATAATCTACAACCCCTTCTTCACTACTTAATTCCTTTAAAAAAGTATTCGTAGAGTTGATGGCATTAAGTTTGATTATACGCATTATATTAGTGGTTTTAAATCTTATAGATTTTTATCAGTATAAAGAACTAAAAAAATAATAACTTTGCACAAATTTAATTCATATTAATGACAAAAGAACAAACAAATCCAGACCAACTAATTGCAGGAATTTTATCTGGAATTGAAGATGTAAAAGGACAAAATATAAATATTCTAGATTTACGAGAAATAGAAAATACAGTTTGTGACTATTTTATAGTTTGTGAAGGTACTTCTAATACACAAGTAAGTGCTATTGTTAATTCTGTACAGAAAAAAGTTAGCAAAGATTTAAAAGATAAACCTTGGCATATTGAAGGTTTAGATAATGCCGAATGGGTTTTAATGGATTACGTAAACGTTGTTGTTCATGTATTTCAAAAACACATTAGAGAGTATTATGACATTGAAAGTCTTTGGGGAGACGCAAAAACAACAGTTATAGAATCTAACTATTAAACAAATTAATGGCAAACGAAAAAAACACAAATAGCAAAAAACCAAAGTTTAATTATTATTGGATTTATGGTGGCATAATAGCCATATTTATCGCAATGCAATTTTTAGGTGGAAGTGGTTTACAAGACGCTAAAACGATTACTCCTTCACAATTTTTTGAATACGCAAAAGATAATGAGGTTGCAAAAGTTGAAATAATAAATAGACACGAAGCAAACGTTTATTTAACAAAAGAAGCGCAAGAAAAAGAAGTACACAAAAAATCTAAACCTTCTAGTTTTATACCAAGTTCTACCAAATTACCTAATTACAGTTTTGAAATTGGTGATCTGCAAAACTTTGAAAACGACCTTAAAGCAATCGGTAAATACGATATTTTAAGTAACAAAACCGTTTCTAATGCTTGGGGAGATTTAATCATTGGTTTAATACCTTTTATCCTTTTAATTGGTGTTTGGGTATTTATTATGCGACGCATGTCTGGAGGTTCTGGAGGTGGCGCTGGCGGACAAATATTCAATATAGGTAAATCTAAGGCAAAACTTTTTGACGAAAACACGGAAGTAAAAACATCCTTTAAAGATGTTGCAGGTTTAGAAGGTGCGAAAGAAGAAGTTCAAGAAATTGTAGACTTCTTAAAAAGCCCTGAAAAATATACAAACTTAGGTGGTAAAATACCTAAGGGAGCTTTACTAGTAGGACCTCCTGGAACAGGAAAAACATTATTAGCAAAAGCAGTAGCAGGAGAAGCGAAAGTCCCTTTCTTTTCACTATCTGGATCTGATTTCGTGGAAATGTTTGTAGGTGTTGGGGCTTCTCGTGTTAGAGATTTATTTAAACAAGCCAAAGAAAAATCACCAGCAATTATTTTTATTGATGAAATAGATGCTATTGGTCGTGCAAGAGGTAAAAACGCAATGTCTGGAAGTAATGACGAGCGTGAAAACACCTTAAACCAATTACTAACAGAAATGGATGGTTTTGGTACAAACACCAATGTGATAGTAATAGCTGCAACCAATAGAGCAGATATTTTAGACAAAGCATTAATGCGTGCAGGACGATTTGATAGACAAATTTTTGTTGATCTACCAAATTTAACGGAACGTCGTGCTATTTTTGAGGTGCATTTAAGACCTCTTAAAAAGGTAGAAGGACTAGATATCGATTTCTTAGCAAAACAAACACCAGGATTTTCTGGAGCAGACATTGCAAATCTTTGTAACGAAGCGGCATTAATAGCAGCAAGAACAAATAAAAAGGCAGTAGAAAAGCAAGATTTCTTAGATGCTGTAGATAGAATTGTTGGTGGTCTTGAAAGAAGAAGCAACCTATTCTCTGTGGAAGAAAAGAAAACTATTGCATACCACGAAGCTGGTCACGCAGCTGTAAGTTGGTTTTTAGAACATGCAGATCCTCTAGTAAAAGTAACTATTGTACCTCGAGGAAGATCTTTAGGTGCTGCTTGGTACTTGCCACAAGAAGCATATATTACTAGAACAGAAAAATTTCTAGACGAAATATGTGTAACCATGGGAGGACGTGCTGCAGAAAAAATAGTCTTTAATCAAATATCTACAGGTGCTTTAAGCGATTTAGAAAGCGTAACCAAAAAAGCAAAAGCGATGGTTATGATTTATGGATTAAACGAAAAAATAGGAAATATAACCTATTACGATCCTGCAGGAGAAGG
The DNA here is from genome assembly GCF_016864015.1 of Lacinutrix sp. WUR7. Taxonomy (NCBI): domain Bacteria; kingdom Pseudomonadati; phylum Bacteroidota; class Flavobacteriia; order Flavobacteriales; family Flavobacteriaceae; genus Lacinutrix; species Lacinutrix sp. WUR7. The sequence continues at coordinate 394,102 of NZ_CP045067.1, forward strand.
CGGATTTGTAAAACCATATAGCGAAAAAACAGCGGAATTAATTGATAATGAAATTAAAAACATTATTGAAACGCAGTTTCAACGTGCTTTAAAATTATTAGAGTCTAAAAGAGATGTACTAGACAAATTGGCTAATAGACTTATAGAAAGAGAAGTTATTTTTAAAGATGATTTAGAAGAACTTTTAGGAAAACGACCTTTTGACACGGAAAAAGAACCTGTTACAGATAAGTAATTTTTTCCAAATAAAATGTTAACATTAATTTAAAATCTTAAATTAACCCATTGGTTAGTTTAAGATTTTTTATCTTTGATAAACGCTATAGCGAAAGCATAACCTGCTATAATTTAAATGAGTCTTTTTAGAAAAATTTTTGGTTCCAAATCTGACAAACAAGAGGAAGAATTACATTCGGACAAACGTGGCAAATACATGCCAGAAATAAAGCTACCAATAGATGAAAAGTTTACTATAAACTTTAAATCTAATGGCGGTAAGTTCTTGTATTGCGAAAATTTAAATGAAGTCTTTGATTGTATGCAGCAAATTCTTAATGAAAACAATTGGCAAGAAGCGAACGCATTTATACTAGATGAGAATTTAAAAGACAAGTTCTCCTCTTCTAATTTAAAAGTAACAAAAAAAATTCCGGAAGCAGAATACATGCTTACCACTTGCGAAAATCTTATTGCAGATGATGGCTCTTTACTTATTTCTTCTAATCAAATTGCAGAAAAAAAGCTAAATGAATTACCAGATAACTTTATCATATTCTCTACCACAAGTCAGATTGTAGAAAACATTGGCGAAGGCTTAAAAGGAATTAAAAAGAAAAACAAACAAAGAATCCCCACAAACATCACAACCATTAAACACTTTAAATCTTGTGATGAAAAAGACTTCTTAACCTATGGAAGTAGTTCAAAAAACCTATATTTGCTGCTTTTAGAAGACCTTTAAGATGAAATGTAAAAAAATGCATTTACTATTAATAAATAAAAACGGTAGAGACATTACATCTGTCCTTTAAAAAAAACAAAATCAACAGATGAAAGACATTGCTATTCGCGCATTTTCAGGATTAATTTATGTACTATTACTAGTCTTTTCTTTGTATAATAAACATGCATTAATACTTCTGTTTTTTGTTTTTGGTCTTATCTGTTTAGCCGAATTTAAAAAACTCATTCAGTTTAAAGGCTTTATCTCTTACATTGTATTTACTATTATCTATTTTATTTTTGGCTATTGGCAATTAGTAATGAACACGTCTTCTGGTTTAGACGAAGCCACACAAATACTACAAGTAATTACCATTTTTGTCCTTTTATTATTAATTAAAGATTTGTTTTCAGAAAAAAAAATCCCACTTTTTAGTTCTAAAAGATTTATACTTACTACCTTTTATATTTCAAGCGCATTTGTGTTCTTAATTCTTATAGCTAATTATTATTCAGATTATAACCCTAACATATTATTAGGATGTTTTATATTAGTTTGGGTTAACGATACTTTTGCCTATTTAGTAGGTTCACAATTTGGAAAGCAAAAACTTTTCCCAAGTATTTCGCCTAAAAAAACGGTAGAAGGTTTTCTTGGTGGTTTATTATTTGCATGCATATCTAGTTATTTTATTGCTAAATACACAAATACATTAACATTTTCGTATTGGTTAATTTTAAGCATAATAGTTAGCGTTTTTGGTACTTTAGGCGATTTAATAGAGTCTAAATTTAAACGTCAGGCCAAAGTAAAAGATAGTGGTGTAATTATGCCAGGACACGGAGGATTGCTAGACCGCTTTGATAGTATTATATTTGCAGCTCCTTTTATTTATTTATTTTTAAGAATTTCACAATATGTTTCATAAAGAAGGTTATAAAATCATAACAGTTACATTTATACTTGTATTAATTTCCTGTTTGCTAATAGATAAATTTGTAAGCTTAAACTGGCTTCAAATAGTATTATATACAGTGCTTGGAGCGTTTTTATACATAATCCTTCAGTTTTTTAGAAACCCTAAAAGAAATACCGTTAATAATGACAGCACCGTAGTTTCTCCTGTAGATGGTAAAGTAGTTGTTATTGAAGAAGTTTTTGAAAAAGAATACTTTAATGAAAAAAGATTACAAGTAAGTGTATTTATGTCTCCTTTAAATGTGCATGTAACTCGTTATCCTATTAACGGAAAGGTAGTATTTAGTAAATATCACCCTGGAAAATTTTTAGTTGCTTGGCATCCAAAATCTAGTGAAGAAAATGAACGAACTACTGTAGTTGTTGAAAACACAAACTATGGTAAAGTATTATACCGACAAGTTGCCGGAGCATTAGCGAAACGTATTGTTAATTATGCAAAAGAAGGAGATACTGCAATACAAGGTGACGACTCTGGTTTTATTAAATTTGGTTCGAGAGTAGATTTATATTTACCTTTAGATACTAAAATTAAAGTTTCACTGAATCAAAAAGTTCGTGGTGGTGAAAGTATTATAGCAGAAAAATAATGACTTCTGAAGAATTAGACATAACGTTTAGAGATGCTGTAGCTAGAATAAATGCGCATGAGGAACCATTTCCTGCAGATTTCTTGCTACGTTTATATGCTTACTACAAAAAAGCTACCAATGATTATAGTAGACCAAGTAGTAAGAAAGAAATTATAAACGCCTTTAAAACGAACGCTTTATTTCAAATACGAAGTATAACTCAAGACCAAGCAAAACAAACCTACATAGACTTGGTAAATAACTACTTTCTATATAGAAAATGATACCTCTAGATTTCATATTAGAAATACCAGCAGTAGTTGGCATTATTTTTATAATAACAGGAATTATCATGCAGTTGTTTCCTCCAAAAAAAATCAATCCACTTTATGGTTATAGAACTCGTAGCTCTATGCAAAACCAGCAAAAATGGGACTTTTCACAAAAATACTCTGCAAAACTATTAACTATAATTGGCGTTTTTCTTTTGCTAATTTCGACATTAAATTTTTTCTTTAATCTTCAAGGAGATTTAGAAAAAACAATTAGTGCTATTTTAATAATTGGATCTGTTATTTTTTTAGTTATTAAAACAGAAAACAAGCTTAAAAATTTATAGGAGTTTCTTTTATTTCTGAAAAATAAACCATTCCCAAGTATTTTTTTAGATTAGATTTCTGCCTTCGTAAGACTTAAACAATTCTATAGTAACAACCCTTCCGTCTTCCATTCTAAGTAAGTATGAAACCCATATTCCCTTTAAAAGGGAAGGAATTCTTACTCGTATATGATTTATTATAAATCTAGAAATTACTTTTCAATAGGTAACTCTCCTACTTCTTTTAAGGAGGAGCATGAATTTTAAATTCCTAGAAAAAGGATTTGAAAAGAAAGCATTGGTTTTAAAAAAAATAAGCGTTTTATAAAGCAGTAATCTACTTTATAAAACGCTTATCTTTTTGAATTAGATTCCTGCCATAGCAGAAATTTATTTATTCTTCTATCACAAACTCCAAAGGAATTCCCGTTGCTCCATTAGGAAAGCTAGTTCCTAAAAGTGCAGAAATAGTTGGTGCGACATCTGTAATATAAGTTTTCTTAAAAGTACTTCCTTGATTAATTCCTTTTCCGTAAAATAAAAGAGGCACGTGTGTATCATAATTTAAACCAGAACCATGTGTAGAACCCGTTTTACCATAGGAAATTACAGCAGGATCATAGACCACCAAAACATCTCCAGAACGCTTTTGATTAAATCCGTTTTGTAATAATTCTTCAATACCGCTAGTAAAATCTGTAGTTTGCATGGTAGTTGCAGAATACGCCTTATCTATATTTTTATAAGTCAATAACTCATTTACTAAAGCTTCTTGTACAGTTTCTAAATCTAAACCTAATAATCCAATACGTTCTCTATTTAAAAATATTTGGTTGTTACTTATGTTTTCTAATAAATCACTTGCTCCAAATCGTTTAGAAATAAATGCACTTAATTTGCTTTTAAAGTCTTTATTATCAAAATATCCTGAAGGTATATGTACACTTTGTAAATACGAAGGCACATCTACTGCTCCATGATCTGAGGTTAAAAACAAGGTGTATTCTCCTTTTCCAACTTTAGCATCTAAAGCATTAATTAATCGTTCTATATCTTTATCTAAACGTAAGTAAGTATCTTGAACTTCTTTAGAGTTTACCCCAAAATTATGTCCAACATAATCTGTACTTGAAAAACTAACGGTTAAAACATCTGTAATAGCATCTTGACCTAGTTGCTCTCCATCCAATGCTGCAATTGCAAAATCTGCAGTTAAAGCGTTTCCGTAAGCGGTAGCTTTTAAAATATCGAATCCTCTATTATCTTTACTTAAAGCTTTTAAATCATAAGGAAATGTTGCTGTTTCTTTTCCTTTAAAACCACCTTCAAAAGTATTTAAATCGGCACCACTTTCTGTATATGTATTAATATCATATAATGTATTCCATGGTTTTAAATAAGATTCTGCAGCTTCCGAAGTATTAAAATCAGTAACCCATTTTGGCAAATCCTTTCTATAAAAGGTACTAGTAATCCAATTCCCTTCATCCCTTCCGTGAAACCAATATGCCGCATTTGCTGTATGTCCTGCAGGTAAAATGGCACCTCTATCTTTCATAGAAATCCCAATCGTTTTTCCTCGCATTTGTGTAAACAATCTATTTTCATCAGCAAAGGTTGTCGTTTTCATTCTGCGTGGAGACATTTGTCCAGCTGATGCTTCTGTACCAACAGAATTTTCGGTATCATCTCCTGCACAATACACCTTTTTGTTAATTTCTTTATCATACCAATTGTTAGCAATTATGCCATGATATTTTGGTGTTGTTCCCGTATAAATGGAAGTGTGTCCAGGCCCTGTATATGTTGGAATATAGTTATAATGATTGTTTTTGCAGTTAAAACCTTGATTCATTAATTTTTTAAAACCACCATCGCCAAACTTAGAATAAAAGCGCGTTAAGTAATCGTAACGCATTTGATCTACCACAACACCAACAACCAATTTAGGTCTTGCGTTTAATTCGGTTTTCGTTTCTATATTTTTTTGTGCAGTGTACTCTGTTTGTGCTTTACAGCTAAAAAATAAAGCGAAAGCAAAAACATATAATAAAGACTTCATATTAGTATGATTAGATTTATAGGTTCAAAAATACAGATTTATAGCTTTTAAATTTTCCTTTTTCAATTAATTTATCGTTAAATACGTCATAGTTTTATACTTTAGCACTAACAAATTTATTTATGACATACCTTCATAATATAGGAGCTTACTTTATAATGATTAAAGACATGTTTCGCAAGCCAACAAAATGGTCTGTAATGAAAACATTGATCTTTAAAGATATTGACGACCTAATAATGGGTTCTCTTGGTATTGTAGCATTTATTTCCTTTTTTGTTGGAGGTGTAGTTACTATACAAACTGCATTAAATATTGACAATCCGTTAATACCAAAATATTTAGTTGGTTTTGCAACTAGACAATCTATAATATTAGAATTTGCACCAACTTTTATTTCGATAATAATGGCAGGAAAAGTGGGGTCATTTATTACTTCTAGTATAGGTACCATGCGAGTTACAGAACAAATTGATGCTTTAGAAGTTATGGGAATTAATGCCGTTAACTATTTAGTTTTTCCAAAGTTTATTGCACTTATGTTGTATCCTTTTGTGATTTCTATAGCTATGTTTTTGGGTATCGTTGGCGGAATGGCAGCTTGCTTTTTTGGTGGTTATAGCTCGATTGATGATTATATAATTGGTATTCAAACCGACTTTATACCCTTTCATATTGCTTATGCATTTATTAAAACATTTGCATTTGCTTTTCTTTTAGCAACCATACCTTCCTTTCATGGATTTTATATGAAAGGTGGCGCACTAGAAGTTGGTAAAGCAAGTACCACTGCTTTTGTTTGGACCAGTGTGGTGATTATTCTTTTAAATTATATATTAACCCAAATGCTACTAAGCTAATGATAGAAGTTAAAGATTTACATAAGTCGTTTGGAGATGCCCATATTTTAAAAGGTATTACTACCACTTTTGAAAATGGAAAAACCAGCTTAGTTATTGGTCAGAGTGGTTCTGGTAAAACTGTTTTTTTAAAATGTTTATTAGGATTATTTGAAAAAGATGAAGGAACTATTTCCTATGATGGTAAAATATATTCAGAATTAACCACAGATCAAAAACGGGATTTACGAAGTGAAATGGGAATGGTTTTTCAAGGTTCTGCTTTATTTGATTCTATGACGATTGCAGAAAACGTGATGTTTCCGTTACGTATGTTTACCAAGCAAAGTAAAAGCGAAATGGAAGATCGTGTAAACTTTGTTTTAAAACGTGTTAATCTTCCGGATGCGCATAATAAAATGCCAAGTGAAGCTTCTGGTGGAATGCAAAAACGTGTAGCTATTGCTAGAGCCATTGTAAATAAACCAAAGTATCTTTTTTGTGATGAACCAAATTCTGGATTAGACCCAAAAACAGCGATTGTTATAGATAATTTGATTCAAGAAATTACAGACGAGTACGATATTACAACCATTATTAATACACACGATATGAATTCTGTAATGGAAATTGGTGAAAAAATTGTGTTTCTAAAAGATGGTTTAAAAGCTTGGGAAGGCTCTAAAGAAAACATATTTATTACAGATAATGAAGTAGTAACAGACTTTGTATACTCTTCGGAATTATTCAAGAAAGTGCGTAAAATGTATTTGGAAGAGAATAAGAAATAGTTTGAAGTCTCAGTCTCAGTAAAAAAAAAACCTAATTTAGTAGTTAGATATTGCTTTTATCACGCTTTCTTATTCTTCCTATTTCAGGTAATACGTAAAGAAACTACTACTTCTGCTTCACCACCAAAGTATCCAGTTTTAACTTTAGTTTTAACCAGCTTTCTAATTTCGTTTTATCTTTAATTCTACTTTCTGGTGTAGTAAGCGAATCGTTCCATTTTACGGTAAAAACCGAAAGTGTATCTATTTTTGAAAAGTTAGAATTTATAACATTTGCATAAGAAAATTGTTCTACAGTTTCGTAGTTAATCTTCACTTCTTGACTTAATTCTTCAAAAGGAATATAATCATATTCAAACTTAGATAATTGTCTAACCTTATCTTCTAAATATGTAATTTTTTGTTGTTGAGACATCATATCTAATGAATCGCGAGTACGCAATTCTTCCATATATTCCAGGTTATTTACCACTCTATTTTTAACTTGATTTACTTGTAATTTTACATCTTTTAAAGCATTGTAATTATTAAAACGTTGTTGTAAAACGGCAACGGTAGCTTCCGGAATTTCATCTGCACCAAAAGTGGTTAACTCTATGGTAGAAGTTTCGGTAGGATTATAAATATAAGTAGCATTCTTTTTAATATAGTTTGCATTAGGTAATGCCTCTAGCTCATGGGAAATAAATCGTTTTGCATCATTAGTAAAATTACTTTCACGTAATACATTTAAAAAAGTAAGTACTGCAGGAATCATTACTAAAATAGCTACAAACGAAGCCAATCTAGAAATACGTTTACGTTTTGCAGAGTTTGCATATTTAAGCATTGGAAAACGAAGTACCTTAAGAACTAAAAACGTTGCTAAAGCAATAAATATGGTGTTTATAGTAAACAAATACATGGCACCAGAAGCAAATTGTAATCCTTCGGAAACATTATCATTTAAAGCATAAGCCAATCCATAACCAACGGTACATAAAGGAGGCATTAATGCTGTAGCAATGGCAACACCAAAAATAACAGAGGCAATAGTTCCTCTTTTTGTTCTAGCAATAATTAAGGCAAGACCTCCAAAAAAGGCTATTAAAACATCCCTAATATCTGGTTTAGTTCTGGCTAATAACTCGGAAGATTGTTCTTGTAACGGAAAGAACTTAAAGAATAAAAATGCGGTAAGTACACTTAACAAAATCATTACCCCAAAATTAATCAGTGATTTTTTTAAGGTGTCGATATCATTAATCGCTACTGAAAGTCCGATACCAAGAATTGGCCCCATTAATGGCGAAATTAACATGGCTCCAATTACAACTGCTGTTGAGTTTGCATTTAAACCAACCGATGCCACAAAAATGGAGCAAATTAAAATCCAAGCGGTTGCTCCTTTAAATGGAATATCTAATTTTATAGCTTCAATAGTTGCATCTCTATCGGTGTCTTCTCTAAAGTCTAAAAGCTCGCTAAAAAAAAGTTTTATACTTTGCAATAAACCTTTAGCATCATCTTGTACAGCTTTTTTAGATTGCTCTACAGCTTTCTCTTTAGCTATGTTTTCTTTAGCTGTATTTTCTTTGGCTGTATTTTCTTCTTCAGAAAAATTAAATTTATTTTCTTCGCTCATAATTAACCATAATTCTCACCAAAATTATCTTTTACCTTTTGGAGTACTTTTTTAATATCCTGTTCCTTTGCTTTCGGAAATATAAGCAAAACTTCGTCTTTATCTACAATTATATAATCCTGTAAACCATCTACTACCACAATTTTATCTTTTTTGGTACGTATCATGTTTCCAGAAGCATCTTCGGTTAGTGTTCTAGCATTTACAACAGCATTGTTATTTTCGTCTTTATCTAGTTTATCATAAAGGCTACCCCAAGTTCCTAGATCATTCCAATCAAAGGTTGCTGGTAATACATATACATTCTCCGATTTTTCCATGATGGCATAATCCACCGAAATGTTTTCCGCTTTAGCGTAATTCTCTAGAATAAAATCGTCTTCAAAATCGGTATTATAAACCGCATAACCTTGCTCAAACAGTTGAAATAATTCTGGCTGATTGTTTTTAAAAGCATTAACCACACTATTCACGCTCCACATAAAAATTCCTGCATTCCATAAAAAATTACCTTGTGCAATAAACTCTTTAGCTGTTTTGTAATCTGGTTTTTCTCTAAACTGCTTCACCGTTTTAATGGCATCTTTAGTTTCTTTATCAAACTCAATATAACCAAATCCTGTATTTGGGAATGTTGGTTGAATACCAAGTGTCATTAAGGCATCATTTTCTGCACAAAAATGAAAAGCTTGTTCTACGTTTTGTATGAATGCATTCTCATCTTCAATCCAATGGTCACTTGGCGCAACAATCATAACTGCATCTTTATTTTCCTTCTGAATTTTTAAGGAAGCATATAAAATACAAGGAGCTGTATTACGCATTGCTGGTTCCAATACTACCTGACGTTTGGTTACTTGAGGTAATTGCTGAAACACCAAATCATTATACATTTCATTAGTTAATATGAATATATTTTCTTGCGGAATTATTTTCGCTAAGCGATTAAATGTTTTTTGGATAAGCGTTTCTCCAGTTCCTAACATATCGTGAAACTGTTTTGGAAATTCTTTGGTACTTATTGGCCAAAATCTTGATCCTACTCCTCCAGCCATTAATATGGCATAATTATTTTTATTCATATTACTAATTTAATAATTCTACTTCAGCATTGGGATTAAAAAGATACATTTTTCCAGATACTACTTCTACGCACTCAATACGTTTAACTCGTTTTTGTCCTTTAGTAAACACTTTTCCATTGTAAAGCTTAAAGGATGCACCCAAAGGTACTTGAAAAACATAGTGTTTATCATTTGGTTCGTCGAATTGCTTTAAAGCTAAGGCCAGCTGCGTATCTGTGTCGCTTGTGGCTTTTGGATTTTTAAAGTGTTTCGCTAATAAAGGCAATAATTCCATTGGGAACACTTCTGGGTTTAAAACAGGAAGCATTAAATGCTGAAACGTTTGCTTCCACTCCTTACCATGTGGTTTTATAAACCTACCATATTTAGTAAAAGCTTCTAAATGTGCTATTTCATGAATTAATGTGATTAGAAATCGGTAGCTATTTAGATTTGCATTAATCGTTATTTGATGTTTATTGTTTGGTAATTTTCTATAATCACCATGTCTTGTTTTGCGTTCTTTTTTGACCTTAACCACCAAATCATCATGTTTTAATAAATTTAAAACATAAGGTATAGCTTGCGCTGGAATGTAGTTTTGAAGCGTTTTTTGCATGAAAGCAAAAATAGTTTATCTAATTGACTTTCTGAAGAAAATAAACTAACTTCATAGCATTGGAAATAAAAAATGTAGAAACAATTTTATACGAAAGAAACTTTAGCAATAAAATAACGCACTAAAATGAAAAAGACATTAACCATTTTATTTTTATTATTTATTTATCACATATCTGCTCAAGAATATAAGAAAGTTGAAATGTGTGATTTGAAATTTGAATCGAATAAAGACTCTACAGAAATGAATGTTTCTAAAAACGGAAAGTTATTATCGGGAATGTATAAAATATCGGGAGTTTTACCAAACCAATACAGCCTGACTGAATTTATAAACGGAAAAGCGGAAGGAAAATCTACAACATTTTATAATGATACGGCCATTAGAGAAAAACATTTCAAAAACGGACTTCCAAATGGACTTTGGATTGAATATGATGATTCAGGAAAAACAATAATGCGAAAAATTCCATACTCAAATGGTATTCTGCACGGAATTGGTTTGTTTTATGATAAAGAGGTTTATTATTGGTTTGGAGAAAGAGTTCAGAAACAAGTATATGAAAAGAATAAAGCAGAAGAAAAAAATTAAAAATGCTATTAACTCACAACGTACATAAAAATCGCTTATTTAAGACTTAAACAAAGACAATTGTACGTTTGCTACTTCTGAATTTACTTCCAAAATTACAAGCACGCAAACACGCACTTTTCCAAATAAAAAACCATTAAACAAAATCACAAAAAAGAATAGGATTCCTGCTTACGCAGGAATTTGTTACATACGTTCTGGAACTTGCACTCCTAGTAAACCAAAGGCATTTTTAATAGTATTTGAAACCGTTTGCGCTAATTGTACTCTAAACACTTTTTCATTTGCTGTGTCTGCTCCAAGAATAGATACATTTTGGTAAAAAGAGTTAAATTCTTTTACCAAGTCATACGTATAATTTGCAACTAAAGCAGGACTATGATTTGCTGCTGCGCTTTGTATTACCTCTGGAAAAAGCTGTAATTGTTTAATTAATTCTTTTTCTTTTTCGTGTAGAGACACTTCTGCGGCACTCAATGTTACAGATGCATCTATATTCGCTTTACGTAAGATAGATTGTATTCTAGCGTAGGTATATTGTATAAAAGGACCTGTGTTACCTTGAAAGTCGATAGAACTTTTAGGATCAAATAAAATACGCTTTTTAGGATCTACTTTTAGTATATAATATTTTAATGCACCAAGTCCAATGGTTTTGTAAAGTTCTTGCTTTTCTTCGGTGGAATAGCTTTCTAGTTTCCCAAGTTCTTGTGAAATTTCGCCAGCAGTATTAGCCATTTCTGTAATTAAATCATCAGCATCTACAACCGTTCCTTCTCTACTTTTCATTTTTCCGGAAGGTAAATCTACCATTCCGTAACTTAAATGAAATAGGTTTTTAGCCCAATCGAATCCTAGTTTCTTCAGAATTAAAAACAATACTTGAAAGTGATAATCTTGTTCATTACCAACGGTATATACCATTCCTCCAACATCTGGATAATCTTTTACACGTTGTATTGCAGTACCAATGTCTTGGGTCATATAAACTGCTGTACCATCACTACGCAATACAATTTTCTCGTCTAAACCATCTTCTGTTAAATCACACCAAACAGAACCATCTTCTTTTGCAAAGAAAACGCCTGTTTTTAAACCTTCGGCAACAAATTCTTTTCCTAATAAATAGGTTTTACTTTCGTGGTATAAGGTATCAAAATCTACTCCTAAATTTTTATACGTAATATTGAATCCGTCATACACCCAATTGTTCATCTTAGTCCAAAGTGCAACTACTTCTTCATCTCCTGCTTCCCATTTAATAAGCATTTGTTGTGCTTCTAATAAAATTGGAGCATTCTTTTTTGCTTCGTCTTCGGTTTGCCCTTTGGCTATTAAATCTTGTATTTCCTTTTTATATTCCTGGTCAAACTTCACATAGTAATTACCAACTAACTTATCACCTTTTAATCCTGTAGATTCTGGCGTTTCGTTATTTCCAAAACGTTGCCAAGCCAGCATAGATTTACAAATATGAATTCCTCGATCATTAATAATCTGTGTTTTGTATACTTTTTTACCAGAAGCTTTAATAATTTCGGCAACACTATATCCTAACAAGTTATTACGTACATGTCCTAAATGCAAAGGTTTATTGGTATTAGGTGAAGAATATTCTACCATTACCGCTTTTTCATTTGCAGCAGGTTTTACAAAACCAAAAGTAGTATCGCTTTTAATCGTGTTGAAAAAATCTACATAATAGCCTTCATTAATTTCGACATTTAAAAAACCTTTAACCACATTAAAAGCTTTCACATCTTCCACATTTTCCACTAAGTAATTACCAATAGCTTCCCCTATTTGCATTGGATTCCCTTTTATTGCGCGTAGCATAGGAAAAACCACAACCGTAATATCTCCAGCAAACTCTTTTCTAGTTGCTTGAAATTCTATCGTTTCTAAATCTACTTTATAAATAGAATTTACGGCTTGTTTTATATGCTTGGATAACGTGTTTTGAAGGCTCATTTTACTTTTCATTTTAAGGTTGCAAATATAGCATTTTATTGCCGGAAAAATTTAGCAAAACCATAAACTAAAACACAAAAAGCTATAAGATTTCGGTTTTTTAGAGTGAAAAACAGGCTCTTTTAGTCCTAGTTTTTAGTGTTTTGTCTGTAAAATTATTGTTCACCAAAATAAACGCTCACTTTATCTAATTTTTCTGCATTAAATCGCTTTAATTAGTTTATTAAATCTGTTTTATTGAGTTTTGTCCTTCAAGAAATTTTATCTTATCCCTAAAAAAGGAGATATTTTTTTAATAACTATTAACTAATTATAATTTAACAAAGTGTTTTTGATTCCCTCAAAAAAGACTCTTAGTTAATACCTTACTATTGTAAATGTATTAAATGAGGAAACTGATTACTCTTTTATTTTGTTTTAGTGCACTTTTGGGCTTCTCACAATCCGAGGAACTCGACAATCTTACTATTCAACTAGCGTTTCAGAAGCCAGATACTACAAAGGTCAATACGTCTTTACAAATAATTAAGTTATTATACCACACTAAAGATTACAACAAAGCATTACAATTTATTAGAGAGAGTGAAAAATTATCTAATGATTTAAACTATGATGCAGGTATTGCTGAAATCACGTATTACAAAGCGTTAATTTTTGCAAAAAAAGAAGATTATATTAATGCCATTGATAACTACACAAAATCGAAGGACCTTTACATTGCATTAGCAGATACTTTAGGTATTGCAAAAATTAATAATAGCATTGGCTTAATTGAAATAGCAAGAGGCAACTATGATAAAGGCTTACAATTTTCTCTATCTGCAATTGATGTACTTGAAAAACGAGATTTAAAGGAAGAGCTTTGTGATGCTTACAGAAATTTAGCAACGGCTTATGATAAAATGGAGGCTTATGATCAAGCGATCACGTTTTACAAAAAAACACTTGATTTAGAGCAGTCTCTTGGTAAGGAAGAAGAAATTATAAAAACCAATAAAAATCTTGGGGATTTATTTTACGTTAAAAAAGAATATCAAAAAGCCATTTATTATTTCAATAATGTACTAGAAAGTATAGATACCAGTGATACAATATTAAGAGGTGATGTTCTAACAAAAATAGGAAGCTCCTATCTTTCCCTAAACAATTTAGATCAAGCGAAAGAATATATCACAAAAGGCCTACGATTAAATAGAAGAATTAACAATGATCATGGAACTTTAATAGCACTTAATACTTCTGGAGAGTTATATTTAAGAGAAAAGAAACCAATTGTTGCGGAACGTCTACTATATGAAGCTACTACTTTAGCTAGAACTTTACAAGATGAAGAACAGCTAATAAAGAATTATGGCTTAAGAGCTAAATTAGATTCTGTAGAAAGTAATTTTAAGCTAGCTTATATTTGGCAAAGAAGACACTTTGATCTTAAAAATAAAGTGGAGAAGCGACAACAACAAAATGCCTCTGCTAAAGAAATAGAAAAAAAATCGACAATAGTTCCTATTGAAAATCAAGTTTTAAACTCAAATAGTAATATCGAAAACCAAGCATTAATTAGTAAACATGAAGAAGAAAAGAAAGCCAGTCAAAAGAAAATAGACCGGTTAAACCTTATTTTTTATTCGTTATTAATTGCATTACTAGTAGTATCTACTTTTTTAATTTTAATTTACTTAAAAAGAAACAACAGTATTAAATATACTAAAGAATTAGAGGACAAAAACAAACAAATTAATATTCAAAACGAAGCTATTTTAGATCAGACAAAAAATCTAGAAGATATTAATAAAGTAAAGGACAAACTGTTTTCAATAGTTTCTCATGATTTAAAAGACTCCCTTACCTCTATTAAAGGTTTTATCGATTTATTAAAGGATGGTTCATTAAGTAAAGATGAGTTTAATCATTTAATACCAGAACTGAGTGAGAATGCCAATAATGCATCTTTACTTTTATTCAATCTATTAAATTGGTCTAAATCGCAAATGCAATCTTTAGAATCTAAACCAAGCTTGTTTGACGTACAAGAAGTATTTTTAGATAAATTAAAACTAATCGAACAAAAAACGGAAAAGAAAAATATTACGATAGAAGATAACTCTTTACGTGATTTTGTTTATGCCGACAGAAGTATGGTGGAAATTATTGTACAAAACCTACTTACAAATGCTGTAAAATTCTGTAAATCTGGTGACACTATAACCATACAAAACCATATTAGTAATGGACAATGTTTAATTAGTATTGGCGATACAGGAGTTGGTATTTCTAAAGAAAATCAAGACCAGTTATTTAAAAATAATTCTTTTACTACTATAGGTACTAAAAATGAAAAAGGTACAGGTTTAGGTTTAACCATCTGTAAAGAGTTGGTAGAACTTAATCACGGTAAAATCTGGGTAGAAAGCACAGAAGATATTGGTAGTACTTTTTATGTACAGTTACCAAAAACAAATCCTACTGGAGGCGTTTAATTTTTAGGCAAAAATACTTCAGCCATCATACAGCGTGCGCTTCCGCCACCACAAGATTCAATAGTATCTAAACTACTACTAACAATTTCGCAATGTTTTGTAATTGTCTTAATTTGTGCAGGAGTTAAACAATCATGAGCTGCTTGACTCATAATTAAAAAGCGTTGATCGTCTGTCCCTTTTACTTGTAGCATATTACCAGCAAAATTACTGACTTGCTCTTCGGTTATTGAAATAACCTCTTTACCACTTTGTTGTAAATGTTTAACAACGTTTTTACGCTCTTTTTTATCATCAATAGTATCTAAGCATATTACAGCAAAAGTTTCTGCTAAACACATCATTACATTGGTATGATAAATAGCTTCGCGTTTACCATTAACCGTTTGGTTTGCCGAAAAGACTACTGGAGTATATTCAAAATCTTCGCAAAATTCTATAAACAATGCTTCGTCTGCACGAGCAGATAAAGCGCAATATGCAATACTATTTACACGATCTAAAAGCAAGCTTCCTGTTCCTTCCAGAAAAACACCTTCGTCTTCAGCACTTGTATAATCTACAATGTTTTCAATTACAAAGCCTTGTTTTTCTAATTCCTCTAAAACATCTTCTCGTCTTTCATTTCTTCTATTTTCTGCAAACATTGGATATATACCAACGGTTCCATTTTCATGAAAAGAAATCCAATTGTTAGGAAAAATAGAATCTGGTGTGTCAAATTCTTCCGTATCACTAATAACAACTACCTGAACTCCAATACTACGTAGCTTTTCTACATAGGCATCAAACTCTTTTTGCGCTTTAACATTCTCGGTTTCAGGCAATACATTATCTGCTTCTTTTTGGTAGAAATTATTAACTGCAGTTTGCTCATTCCTCCTGAAATTAATAGGACGAATCATCAATATAGTATTTGTGGTTTGTTGCATGATCTTACTTTTTAGCAGAGCAAAGCTAAACTAATTAATTCTAATTTTCATCTATAAATAGCATCCAATTGAAAATTGTTATAGTCTATTTTTCGGGCTTCCATCCTCATGCTTTGATTCCAAATAAGTTACTCTCGATACCTATCTTAAAACAGATAAAAATCGAAATAC
This sequence comes from Lacinutrix sp. WUR7, assembly GCF_016864015.1. Taxonomy (NCBI): domain Bacteria; kingdom Pseudomonadati; phylum Bacteroidota; class Flavobacteriia; order Flavobacteriales; family Flavobacteriaceae; genus Lacinutrix; species Lacinutrix sp. WUR7. The sequence continues at coordinate 410,334 of NZ_CP045067.1, forward strand.
TTTATCTCATTAAGAAGGATACAAAAACTTATTTTTAAACTGTCGTTTATAGTTAATCTCTTATTAATGGCATAGTACTGCAACGTAGCAAGCCTTCTTGTTTTGCAATTTCGGCATAAGGTACTTCTTCTACAGTAATTCCATTTTCACGCAACCAAGTATTTAATCTTGTGAAGTTCTTTTCAGAAATTACTACTTCTTCCGAAATAGAGAATACATTACTATTCATATTAAACATTTCTTCTTTTGTTATAATGAAGCAATTTTCTTTTCCGAAGTAATTTAACAACCATTCATATTCTTCTTCTTCCAAAAATCCTTCTTTATGTAAAATAGCTTTATTGGTTCCTACAGGTTGAAAACAGCAATCTAAATGTAATGCATTATCTCTTGGATTGGTTTGCGATTTTCTAAGATTAAAAGACTTTACTTTTTTATGCGGAAAGGTTTTTTCAATAAAAGCAACACCTTGCATGTTTGTTCTAGCAACGATATAATCGGGATAATCTTCTTCTCTATAAGTACCAACAAAAATATAATCGTTCCAAAGCATAACATCTCCTCCTTCTATATGTACTTCTTCAGGTGGACGAATAACTTTAGCCGGATCTACTTTATCTACTATGTATTGTATCGCGTCTAACTCCTCTTCTCTATCTGGTAAAATATTTGCTTTCACAAAAACATCATCTATTACAAATGCAATATCTCTTGCAAAAATTTGATTACAATTTTCAATTAATTCGGGTCTATAAACCGTTACATCATATTTTTTAAAAACGTTAGCAACAGCTTCCATTTCTTTAACCATATCGGCTTCTATAGGATAGGTTCCTGCCTTTATATGTAATGCGGATTTAGGATCATAAGCTTCGGCCAGACTAGGTGTTGGTCCATTACTTATTGCTGTTCCAAGAACAACAGCTCTTAGTCTAGATGTTTCGTTTTTTACGTTTAGTTTTAGCATAATGTAAATATGTAAAAAAGCTTCATAAGAAATTATGAAGCTTTTTTTGGATTAAAAATATTTAATCTTATCTGTTTTTTATGTCTTTAAAAGCTCTTAGCGTTTCTCCAATATAAATTTGTCTTGGTCTACCAATTGGCTCTTTACGTAAACGCATTTCGCGCCATTGTGCAATCCAACCTGGTAATCTACCAAGTGCAAACATTACTGTAAACATGTCTGTTGGTATTCCCATACCTCTATAAATAATTCCAGAGTAGAAATCTACATTTGGATATAATTTTCTATCTACAAAGTATTTATCTTCTAAAGCTTCTTTTTCTAAACCTTTAGCGATATCTAAAATTGGATCTTCTACTCCAAGGTCTCCTAAAACTTCATCAGCGGCAACTTTAATAATTTTTGCTCTTGGATCAAAGTTTTTATAAACTCTATGTCCGAAGCCCATTAAACGGAAAGGATCATTCTTGTCCTTAGCTTTCGCCATGTATTTTTTAGTATCTCCACCATCTTCTTCAATACCACTTAACATTTCTAAAACCGCTTGGTTTGCTCCACCATGAAGTGGTCCCCAAAGCGCAGAAATACCAGAAGAAATAGATGCAAATAAACCTGTGTGTGCAGAACCAACTATACGTACAGTAGAAGTAGAACAGTTTTGCTCATGATCTGCATGTAATATTAATAACTTATCTAAAGCATTAACTAAAATTGGGTTTTGTACATATTCTTGGTTTGGTTTTTTAAACATCATTTTTAAGATGTTTTCTACATAACCTAAAGAGTCATCTCCATAATCTAATGGCAACCCTTGTTTTTTACGCATTGTCCATGCAACTAATACAGGAAACTTACCTAATATTCTTACGACACTTTTATACATTTCTTCTTCAGAATCTACATTTACAGAAGAAGGATTAAATGCTGTTAATGCACTTGTTAAAGAAGATAAAACTCCCATTGGGTGTGCCGACTTAGGAAAAGCGTCTAAAATTTTCTTTATATCATCATCAACAACAGATTGTTCTTTAATGTCTTTTTGAAATTTCTCTAACTCTTCTTTGTTTGGTAACTCACCAAAAATCAACAAAAATGCTACTTCTAGAAAATCAGCTTTTTCAGCTAATTCTTCAATAGAATAACCTCTGTATCTTAAAATACCTTCTTCACCATTTAAAAACGTGATGGCACTTTCACAAGAACCTGTATTTTTAAAACCAGGATCTATAGTTGTAACTCCACCAGTTGCGCTTCTTAGAGTTTTAATATCTATAGCAACTTCGTTCTCTGTTCCTTTTATTAAAGGAAACTCGTATTTTTTTCCATCAATTTCTAATGTAGCTGTTTTTGACATATTTAATTTTGAATATTATTTGTTTTGCGGAATGCTAAATTACGAAAAATCACACGATTTTTAAAGCGAATTAACAAAGCTTTTTACAATATTAATATTGAAAAAATTGATAGTATAAAAAAAGTGCTTATTTTATATAAATAAGCACTTCATTCTAAACCAATAAATAGTTTTATTTTATTTTAAACGCTTTCAATTGAGGATAGTAAGCCACTGTTCCTAATTCTTCTTCTATACGAAGTAATTGGTTGTATTTTGCCATTCTATCACTACGAGAAGCAGATCCTGTTTTAATTTGACCACAGTTTAAAGCTACTGCTAAATCAGCAATGGTAGTATCTTCAGTTTCACCAGATCTATGTGACATTACAGAAGTATATCCTGCATTATGTGCCATATTAACAGCGGCAATCGTTTCGGTTAAAGTACCAATTTGGTTTACTTTAATTAAAATAGAGTTTGCAATATCATTATCAATTCCTCGAGATAAACGCTCTACATTGGTTACAAATAAATCGTCACCAACTAACTGTACTTTATCTCCTATTTTTTCCGTTAAGTATTTCCAACCATCCCAATCGTTTTCGTCCATTCCATCTTCAATAGAAATAATTGGGTATTTAGCTGCTAATTCTGCTAAGTAATCTGCTTGTTCTTTACTTGTTCTTACTTTTCCTTTATCTCCTTCAAATTTTGTGTAATCGTATTTTCCGTCTACAAAAAATTCAGCAGCAGCACAATCTAAAGCAATCATTACATCATCCCCTAATTTATATCCAGCATTGTCTACTGCTTTTGCAATTGTTTCTAAAGCATCTTCTGTTCCTCCTTCTAAGTTTGGTGCAAAACCACCTTCATCTCCTACAGCTGTGCTTAAACCCCTATCGTGTAATACCTTTTTTAAGTTGTGAAAAATCTCCGTCCCCATTTGCATGGCATGTGTAAAGTTTTTAGCTTTTACAGGCATTATCATAAATTCTTGAAATGCAATTGGTGCATCACTATGAGAACCTCCATTAATAATATTCATCATTGGCACAGGAAGCGTATTCGCAGAAACTCCACCAACGTATCTGTATAAAGGTAAAGCTAACTCATTTGCAGCAGCTTTAGCAGCAGCTAAAGAAACACCTAAAATTGCGTTTGCTCCTAATTTTGATTTGTTTGGCGTACCATCTAAATCAATCATAATTTGATCGATTTCATTTTGTTCAAAAACAGAAACACCTAATAACTCTTCTGCAATTATAGTATTCACATTATTTACGGCTTTGGTAACTCCTTTACCCATAAATGCTTTTCCTCCATCACGTAACTCTACAGCTTCGTGTTCTCCTGTTGAAGCTCCAGATGGTACTGCAGCTCTTCCCATAAATCCGTTTTCGGTAATAACATCAACTTCTACTGTTGGATTTCCTCTTGAATCTAAAATTTGTCTTGCGTGAATATTAATTATAATGCTCATAAAATATGTTTTTGTTCTTCAAATTTACTTTTTAATTCTCTTTTAATAAGTACGTTAATTAAAGAATTATTTAAAATCTTTTCGATAACGATTTAGTAAAACATAAAAGACAACAAATTTCTATTTCCGTTGTCTTTAATGTATTAATTACTTTTAATATTTTTAATGAATTCATCAAATAAGTAAGATGAATCATGTGGTCCAGGGCTTGCTTCTGGATGATATTGTACTGAAAAACAGTTTTTACTTTTCATTTTAATTCCTGCTACGGTATCATCATTTAAATGCACATGTGTTATTTCCAGATCTGGATGTGCTTCTGTTTCCTCTCTATTCACAGCAAATCCATGATTTTGGGAAGTAATTTCACCTTTTCCTGTAATTAAATTTTTTACAGGATGATTAATCCCTCTATGACCATTATGCATTTTATACGTGGATACTCCATTTGCTAATGCAATTACTTGATGCCCTAAACAGATACCAAATAGAGGTAAATCTCTTTTGATAATTTCTTTTGCAACTTGTTGTGCTTCTACTAATGGTTCTGGATCTCCAGGCCCATTAGATAAGAAATATCCATCTGGATTCCATGCTTTCAATTCTTCGAATTTTGCATTATATGGAAATACTTTTATGTAAGCATCTCTTTTTGCTAAATTACGAAGGATATTCTTTTTAATTCCTATATCTAAAGCAGCAATTTTTAAGGAAGCATTTTCATCGCCATAGAAATAAGGCTCTTTAGTCGAAACTTTTGAAGCTAACTCTAAACCTTGCATGTTTGGAATTTTTGCAAGTTGCTTTTTAAGTGCTTCCACATTTTCGACATCTGTAGTTATTACAGCATTCATAGCTCCATTATCTCTAATATAGCTTACAAGTGCTCTTGTATCTACATCCGATATTGCTAAAAGGTTGTTTTTTTCTAAAAACGTTTCTAAGGAAGCGTCTGCAGCATCACGGGAATAATCATAGCTAAAATTCTTACAAATAAGACCAGATATTTTAACTCCATCTGATTCTACTTCATCTTCTTTGGTACCATAGTTACCAATATGTGCATTGGTAGTCACCATAAGTTGCCCAAAGTAAGAAGGGTCTGTAAAAATTTCTTGATAGCCTGTCATTCCAGTATTGAAGCATACTTCGCCAAAGGCAGTACCTTCTTTATTAGCAACTGCTTTACCATGAAAAATGGTTCCATCTGCTAATAGAATAAGCGCTTTTCTAAGAGATTGGTATTTCATTGTGTAATTATTGTAGTGTTGTTTGGTTTGCAAAATTGCACAAAAAAAAGGATAAACTAAAATAGTTTATCCTTTATATTATTAATGCTTGTTAACATTTACTATAATGTATTGTAGTCGGTAAATATTTTAACTAAATCCCTTTCATACTTTACATTAAGTTTGTTTCCTTTTATATAACCACCAACTTCTGATCTTTTATGCGGAAATAGTATTAGAATACACCTTTTCTTAGGTTTAAATACAGTAACAATATTAACTTCCGATTTTAAATAATTTACATCTTTAAGAAGTTTTGCATTAGTTTCCACCTGCTTTGTAAGCACATTAAAGTTTAACTCTTAAATTATAATTACACAATATTTAAGAACATAAACCTTATCTACAACTACTAAATCTTCTTTATTATAGGTTTTATTTGTTTTAGGAGACCGTTATTTAACATAACCATCACTACTAATTTTAACAATTAAAATATTCTTTGAATAAAAAACAAAAACATTTTTAGCCTAAGTAATTAAATCCATAATTTTCACTTCGAAGGTTTTCGTATTTAAACTTAAATTATTTACAAAGCACACTTCTCCTATTAAAAAAAACTTCTGCTTCTATATTCTAATTAACATTAAGATATTAATTTCCGTAAACATCTATTTGTTTACTTACGTTACTCTAACATCTACCACCTCAAAAACAGTTATTGTATTTGTAAAGTGTTGAAGAAAAACTACTATAGAGAATAAAACTCGTTTTTTCATTTTAACATTATTACATTATTACATTAAAATATAACGTAAATAAAAAAGGCAAACTTAAATAAGTTTGCCTTTTTTTTAACATGTTAAATATGTTGTCTATTCTTCTTCTTCGCTAGTCGCTTTAGAATCTACAGCAGGAGGAACAGTTTTGTTACCACCTCTTCTACTTCTACGTGTAGTTTTCTTCGCTTTTTTATCAGCATTATAGATTTCATTGTAATCTACAAGTTCAATCATTGCCATATCAGCGTTATCACCAAGTCTGTTTCCAAGTTTGATAATACGAGTATAACCTCCAGGACGATCACCAACTTTAGTAGCTACTTCTCTAAAAAGTTCTGTAACTGCTTCTTTTTGTCTTAATCTAGACATAACAATACGTCTGTTATGTGTAGTATCTTCCTTAGATTTTGTAATCATTGGTTCAACAAAACCTTTTAATGCTTTAGCTTTAGCAACAGTTGTGTTAATACGTTTGTGTTCTATTAAAGAACAAGCCATATTAGCTAACATTGCTTTTCTGTGAGCAGTTTGTCTACCTAAGTGATTTACTTTTTTTCCGTGTCTCATGACATTTTTGTTTTAGCTTCATCTTGCTCTACTCATTATTGAGGAGCAAATTATGAAGTAATTAATCTTTATCTAGTTTATATTTTGAAAGGTCCATACCAAAGTTCAAACCTTTAACATTTACAAGCTCTTCAAGCTCTGTTAATGATTTTTTACCGAAGTTACGGAATTTCATTAAGTCATTTTTATTAAAAGAAACTAAGTCTCCTAATGTATCCACTTCTGCAGCTTTTAAACAATTAAGAGCACGTACAGATAAGTCCATATCTACTAATTTAGTTTTTAGTAGTTGTCTCATGTGAAGAGATTCTTCATCATAAGTTTCTGTTTGTGCAATTTCATCCGCTTCTAATGTAATACGCTCATCTGAGAATAACATGAAGTGGTGAATTAAAGTTTTTGCTCCTTCTGTTAATGCATCTTGAGGAGTAATAGAACCATCTGTTTGGATTTCGAAAACTAATTTTTCGTAATCTGTCTTTTGTTCTACACGAAAATTCTCAATACTATACTTAACATTTTTTATTGGTGTGTAAATTGAATCAGTAAAGATTGTACCTATTGGTGCAGAAGACTTTTTATTTTCTTCAGCAGGAACATAACCTCTTCCTTTTTCAATTGTAATTTCCATGTTGATATTTACTTTAGGATCTAAATTACAGATTACTAATTCTGAATTTAATACTTGGAATCCTGAAATAAATTTTTGAAAATCACCAGCTGTAATTTGTTCTTGACCAGAAATAGAGATAGAAACAGATTCGTTGTCTACATCTTCAATTTGACGCTTAAAACGCATTTGTTTTAAGTTTAATATCATTTCTGTTACATCTTCAACAACTCCTGCGATAGTAGAAAACTCATGATCTACACCTTCCATTCTAACAGATGTGATTGCAAATCCTTCTAAAGAAGAAAGTAATACTCTTCTTAAAGCGTTTCCAACGGTTAAACCATAACCAGGTTCTAGTGGTCTGAATTCGAATTTACCTTCGAAATCAGTAGAATCTATCATGATTACTTTGTCTGGTTTTTGAAAATTAAATACTGCCATTTTGCTCTTCGTTTTAATTGTTATTTAGTTGCGCGATTTAAAAGTATGAAGAAGACTAATAAATCCTTTGGCTAAATACCAATATGATTAATTTATTATTTAGAATATAATTCTACGATGAATTGCTCGTTGATGTTTTCTGGAATTTGAAGTCTAGCAGGTACAGAAACATAAGTTCCTTGCTTGGTATCATTGTTCCATGTAATCCATTCGTATACATTACTTGAGTTTGATAAAGATCTATCAATAGCTTCAAGTGATTTTGATTTTTCTCTAACAGCAACAACATCTCCAGCTTTTAAAGAATATGAAGGAATGTTTACTAATCCACCATTTACAGTAATATGTCTGTGAGATACTAATTGTCTAGCTCCACTTCTTGTAGGAGCAATTCCCATTCTGAATACTACGTTGTCTAATCTAGACTCGCAAAGTTGTAATAAAACTTCACCTGTAATACCTTGTGCAGCTGTTGCTTTTTTGAATAAACCTCTAAATTGACGCTCTAAAATACCATAAGTATATTTAGCTTTTTGTTTTTCCATTAATTGGATTGCGTATTCAGATTTTTTTCCACGACGTCTAGCGTTTCCGTGTTGTCCTGGAGGGTAATTTCTTTTTTCAAAAGATTTATCTTCTCCAAATATAGCTTCGCCAAATTTACGTGCTATTTTAGTTTTAGGACCAGTATATCTTGCCATTTTAAATTGTTTTTTAAGAGTGTTTATGAATTAAGGTCTTAATCTTATCCTTCGACAAACGTGAATCTCTTGTTGATACTTGATTATTATTTTTCAGTTTGCAAATTTACGTATAAAAAATTTAATAGCAACTATAAAAATACAGTTGCTATTAAATTATTAAATATATAAATTATACTCTTCTACGTTTTGGAGGACGACATCCATTATGAGGTAATGGAGTAACATCAATAATTTCTGTTACTTCTATTCCTAAATTGTGGATAGAACGAATAGCAGATTCTCTACCATTTCCTGGTCCTTTAACATAAGCTTTCACTTTCTTTAAACCTGCTTCTTTTGCTACACCTGCAGCATCTTCTGCAGCTAGTTGAGCAGCATAAGGAGTATTCTTTTTAGAACCTCTGAATCCCATTTTACCAGCTGAAGACCATGAAATCACGTCTCCTTTTTTGTTGGTAAGTGAAATAATGATGTTATTAAAAGAAGCCGTAATGTGAACTTCTCCAACAGCATCTACTATAACTTTACGTTTTTTAGTACTTGACTTTGCCATATTATTTTAGCTTTTAGTATTAGTTAATAGTCGCTAGAATCCTAAACCTTAATTTCAAACAGATTCTTTCCAACGTCTAAAGACTAAAGACTATATTATTATTTAGTTGCCTTCTTCTTGTTAGCAACAGTTTTTCTTCTACCTTTTCTAGTTCTAGAGTTGTTCTTAGTACGTTGTCCTCTTAATGGAAGACCAGATCTATGACGAATACCTCTGTAACATCCAATATCCATTAATCGCTTAATGTTTAATTGTGTTTCAGAACGTAATTCACCTTCAATTGTGAACGTTCCAACAGCATCACGAATGGCTGCTATTTGGTCATCGTCCCAATCTTGAACTTTAATACTTTCGTCAACTTTAGCTGAAGCTAAAATTTCTTTTGATCTGCTTCTACCTACTCCGTAGATATAAGTTAGAGATATTACTCCTCTTTTCTGTTTTGGTATGTCTACACCTGCAATTCTTGCCATAATTATCCTTGTCTTTGTTTGAATCTAGGATTCTTTTTGTTAATCACGTAAAGTCTACCCTTTCTACGCACTATTTTGCAATCTGCGCTTCTTTTTTTAACTGATGCTCTTACTTTCATCGTATTAGTATTGGTATTTAGTATCTATAAGTTATACGAGCCTTAGTTAAATCATAAGGACTCATTTCTAATTTCACTTTATCTCCTGGTAATAATTTAATATAATGCATACGCATTTTACCTGAGATGTGAGCTGTCACAATGTGACCGTTTTCTAATTCTACACGAAACATCGCATTTGATAATGCTTCTATAATTGTTCCGTCTTGTTCTATTGCTGCTTGTTTTGCCATAGTATATAAATTAAGCTACTGCTTTTCTATTTTTACCAGTCTTCATCAAGCCATCATAGTGTCTATTTAACAAGTAAGAATTTACTTGTTGCATAGTGTCTATTGCTACACCCACCATAATTAATAGAGAAGTACCTCCAAAAAATAAAGCCCAACCAGATTGTACATTCATTAACTTAACAATAAATGCTGGAAATATTGCTATAAGCGCTAAGAATATAGAACCAGGTAATGTAATTTGAGACATTATCTTATCTAAATACTCTGATGTTTCAGATCCAGGACGTATACCAGGAATAAATCCTCCGCTACGTTTTAAATCATCTGCCATTTTATTTGTAGGTACTGTAATTGCTGTATAAAAATATGTAAATATAATAATTAATAAAGCAAATATTAAATTGTACCAAAACCCAAACATATCTGAAAAGTTAGTTTGCATCCATTGTCCAGATGCAGTATCTTTTAAGAAAGAAGAGCTACCTATTAAACCTGGTACAAACATAATAGCTTGTGCAAATATAATTGGCATAACTCCTGAGGCATTAAGTTTTAATGGAATAAATTGTCTTGCTCCACCAAATACATTTTTCTCATATCCTCCAGATGCTGTTCTTCTAGCATATTGAACTGCAATTTTTCTAACCGCCATTACTAACATGATACATGCTGCAATAATTGCTAACCAAATTACTAATTCAAAAAGAATTAACATGACGTTATTTCCCTCTAATCTTGAAGATGCATTTAATAAGAAGTTTTTAGGTAAAGTTGCAATAATACCAACCATAATTAATAATGATATACCATTACCAATACCTTTATCTGTAATCTTCTCACCTAACCACATTGCAAAAACACAACCTGTTACTAAAATAATAACAGAAGAGAAATAGAATAAACCTCCTTGACCTAATAAAAAGGCTGATTGCGGAATACCTAATGCTGGTAAACTTGCTAAATATCCTGGTGCCTGCACCAAACATATTCCAATAGTTAACCATCTTGTTATTTGCGTGATTTTCTTTTGTCCACTTGCTCCTTCTTTTTGCAGTTTTTGTAAATAAGGAATTGCTATTCCCATCAACTGAACTACAATAGAAGCAGAAATGTAAGGCATGATACCAAGAGCAAAAACAGATGCGTTAGCAAATGCTCCACCTGTAAATGCATTTAATAAACCTAATAAACCATCTTCTGTATTACCTTGTATACCTTCTAATTGTGAAGCATCAATACCTGGAAGTACTACTTGTGCTCCGAAACGATATACTAAAAGTAAACCTAATGTTAAAATTATTCGGTTTCTTAGTTCTTCAATTTTCCAAACATTTTTTAATGTCTCTATAAATTTCATGCTTCTTAATTAATTATAAAGTTACTGCTTCTCCTCCAGCTGCTTCGATAGCTGCTTTTGCAGTTGCTGTAAATTTATGAGCTGTTACTGTTAATTTAGATTTTAATTCACCACGTCCTAAAATTTTAACTAGCTCATTTTTGCCAGCTAAACGTAACGTTATCATTGTATCTAAATCAAGAGTATCTTTAATTACTTTGTCATCAATTAACTGTTGTAGTTTATCAAGATTTACACCTTGATATTCTTTACGGTTAATATTAGTAAAACCAAATTTAGGTACACGACGTTGAATAGGCATTTGACCTCCTTCAAAACCAACTTTCTTAGAGTAACCAGAACGAGATTTTGCTCCTTTGTGACCACGTGTAGCAGTACCACCTTTCCCAGAACCTTGTCCACGTCCTATACGTTTACCTTGATTTTTTACTGAACCTTCTGCAGGTTTTAAATTACTTAAATCCATTTGTAAGTGTTATATTATTTTGCTTCTTCAACAGAAACTAAATGTGAAACTTTAGCAACCATACCAAGGATATTTGGTGTGGCATCGTGCTCTACTACTTGACCAATCTTTTTAAGTCCAAGAGCCAATAATGTTCTCTTTTGTCTTTGTGTACGATTGATTGCACTCTTTACTTTTTTAACTTTTATCTTTGCCATCGTTTTCCTTTATTATCCTTTAAAAACTTTTTCAAGAGAAACTCCTCTATCACGAGCAATTGTTCTTGCATCTCTTAATTGTAATAAAGCATCAAAAGTTGCTTTTACTACGTTATGAGGGTTTGATGAACCTTGAGATTTTGATAAAACATCGTGTACTCCAACTGCCTCAAGAACTGTTCTTACAGCTCCACCAGCAATTACTCCTGTACCAGGAGCTGCAGGAATGATGTTTACTCTTGCTCCACCAAATTTTCCTTTTTGTTCATGTGGTAATGTACTTTTTATTAAAGGAATACGTACTAGATTTTTCTTTGCGTCTTCTACTGCTTTTGCAATTGCACTAGCAACGTCTTTAGATTTTCCTAAACCGTGTCCTACTACACCTGCTTCATCACCAACCACTACGATTGCTGAAAAACCAAATGCTCTACCACCTTTAGTTACTTTTGTAACTCTTTGTACACCAACTAAACGATCTTTAAGATCTAATCCACTTGGTTTAACTAGCTCTGCGCTTTTGTATTTTTGATACATAATTTCTTAGAATTTAAGTCCTGCTTCTCTAGCTCCATCAGCTAATGATTTTACTCTACCATGATATATATATCCACCTCTATCAAAAGAGATTGTATTTATACCAGCTTTTATTGCTCTTTCGGCAACAGCCTTACCTACTAATGTAGCTATTTCTGTTTTATTCCCTTTAGCAGAACTAATGTCTTTATCTCTTGAAGATGCAGCACTGATAGTATTACCAGTTACATCATCAACTATTTGAGCATAAATTTCTTTATTACTTCTAAAAACAGATAATCTCGGTCTAGATCCTGTACCTGATACAGTCTTACGGATTCTGTTTTTTATTCTTATTCTTCTTTCGAATTTTGATAGTGCCATAATTAACTTATTAAGCTGATTTACCTGCTTTTCTTCTTAGTACTTCTCCAACAAACTTCACACCTTTTCCTTTGTAAGGTTCTGGTCTACGGAAGCCACGTATTTTTGCAGCTACTTGACCAACTAATTGTTTGTCGAAAGATGTTAATTTTATAATTGGATTTTTTCCTTTGTCTGAAACTGTTTCAATTTTGACTTCTGGAGCAATATCCAATACTATGTTATGCGAAAAACCTAAAGCTAAATCTAATTTTTGCCCTTGGTTTGATGCTCTATATCCTACACCTACTAACTCTAGATTTTTAGTCCATCCTTTAGATACACCTTCAATCATGTTATTCATTAATGATCTATATAAACCATGTTTGGCTTTTTGATCTTTAGAGTCTGAAGAACGAGTAACTAAAACGTTACCATCTTCAACTTTGATATCAATGGTATCAAAGTTTTGTGTTAATTCTCCTAATTTACCTTTTACAGTAACAACATTATCTTTAATGTCTACTGTTACGCCTTCTGGAATGGCTACTGGATTATTTCCTATTCTTGACATTTCTTTTGGGCTTTAAATTAGTAAACGTAGCAAAGTACTTCACCACCTACATTATCTCTTGTTGCTTGTTTACCTGTCATTACTCCATGAGAAGTAGAAACGATGGCAATACCAAGACCGTTTAAGATTCTAGGCAGTTCTTTTGAACTTGCATACTTACGTAAACCTGGTTTACTGATTCTTTGAATTTTCTTGATTACAGGTTCTTTTGTTTCTTTATTGTACTTAAGGGCAATCTTAATTGTCCCTTGTACTGAAGAATCATCAAACTTGTAGCTTAAAATATATCCCTGATCGAATAATATTTTAGTGATTTCTTTTTTCAAGTTAGATGCAGGAATTTCTACCACTCTGTGGTTTGCTCTTACAGCATTTCTAACTCTAGTTAAATAATCCGCTATTGGATCTGTGTACATAACTAATTGATTTTGTGATCTCGGTTTTCAACGTTGGTGTTGAACCTAAAATCTGATTATATTTAATTTTACCAACTTGCTTTTCTAACGCCTGGGATTAACCCTTGATTTGCCATTTCTCTAAATGTAACACGAGAAATTCCAAAGGTACGCATGTAACCTTTTGGTCTTCCTGTTAATTTACATCTATTATGCATACGCACTGGCGAAGCGTTCTTAGGTAACTTTTGTAATGCTTCGTAATCTCCAGCTTCTTTTAAAGCTTTACGTTTCTCAGCATACTTTGCTACTGTATTTGCTCTTTTCACCTCGCGGGCTTTCATTGATTCTTTAGCCATAACTTAGTTCTTTTGAAAAGGTAACCCTAGTTCTGTTAATAATGATTTTGCTTCTTTATCTGTTTCGGCAGAAGTTACAAATGTAATATCCATTCCTGAGATTTTGTTTACCTTATCGATATTAATCTCTGGAAAGATAATTTGTTCTACAACTCCTAAGTTGTAGTTACCTCTTCCGTCAAATCCTGTAGCTTTAATTCCGTTAAAATCTCTTACACGAGGTAAGGCAGATGTTATTAAACGGTCTAAAAACTCATACATTCTTTCACCACGTAAAGTCACTTTTGCGCCAATAGGCATCCCTTTACGTAATTTAAATGTAGCAACATCCTTTTTAGAAATTGTTGCTATAGCTTTTTGTCCAGTTATAGTAGTTAATTCTTCTAACGCGTAGTCGATTAACTTTTTATCTGCAACTGCAGCTCCAACTCCTTTAGATAAAACTATCTTTTTAAGTTTTGGAACTTCCATTACATTTTTATAACTAAATTCTTCTGTAAGAGCAGCAACTATTTTGCTTTTATACTCTTCTTTAAGTCTTGGTGAATATGCCATAACTATATTACTTCATTAGATTTTTTTGAAAATCTTACTTTCTTATCGCCTTCCATTCTATAACCAACTCTTGTTGTCTCTCCTTTCGAAGTTAACAACGATAAGTTAGATATTTGAATTGCAGCTTCTTTTTCTACGATTCCACCTTGAGGACTTTGAGCACTTGGTTTAGTATGTTTCTTCACCATGTTTACTCCCTCAACGATCGCTTTGTTCTTATCGGTTAATACTTTAAGTACTTTACCTTCTGATCCTTTATGATCTCCAGCAATTACTCTAATAGTATCTCCTGATTTTATTTTAAGCTTTGTCATCTTAATATATTGTCTTAAAGCACTTCTGGTGCTAATGATACAATTTTCATGAATTGTTTATCACGAAGTTCTCTAGCAACAGGTCCAAATACACGTGTTCCTCTCATTTCACCCGTTGGGTTTAAAAGCACACAAGCATTGTCATCAAATCTTATATAAGATCCGTCTGGACGTCTTACTTCTTTTTTAGTACGTACTACTACTGCAGTAGAAACAGCTCCTTTTTTAATGTTTCCATTAGGAGTTGCATCTTTTACGGCAACAACAATTTTGTCACCTACAGAAGCGTATCTTCTCTTTGTACCACCTAGAACACGAATGGTTAAAACCTCTTTCGCCCCAGTGTTATCAGCTACCTTTAATCTTGATTCTGTTTGTATCATAATTATTTAGCTCTTTCTATTATTTCAACTAATCTCCAACATTTCGATTTAGATAAAGGTCTTGTTTCCATGATCTTTACTGTATCTCCAATATTACAGTCGTTTGTTTCGTCGTGTGCAACATATTTCTTTGTCTTTAACACGAACTTTCCATACATAGGGTGTTTTACTTTTTTTACTTCAGCAACAACGATTGATTTCATCATTTTGTTGCTAGTAACTACACCTACACGTTCTTTTCTTAAGTTTCTTTTTTCCATCTTTTCAGCTGAATTATTGTAATTCTCTTTTAGTTAATTCAGTCGCAATTCTAGCTACTGCTCTTCTTACAGAACGTAACTGTATTGGATTCTCTAAAGGAGATACTACATGAGCCATTTTAAGGTCTGAATAACTTTTTTTCGTCTCACTAAGTTTCTCTTGTAACTCAGCAATAGATAATTCTTTAATTTCTGATTGTTTCATCATCTTAAATTATTATGCTTGATAATCTCTAGCAATTACAAACTTAGTTTTTACTGGTAATTTTTGTGCTGCTAGACGTAAAGCTTCTTGAGCTACTTCTAATGGCACTCCACCAATTTCGAATAAGATTCTTCCTGGTTTAACAACTGCTGCCCAATATTCTACAGCACCTTTACCTTTACCCATACGTACTTCAAGAGGTTTCTTTGTGATTGGCTTATCTGGAAAGATTTTTATCCACAATGATCCTTCTCTTTTCATGTAACGAGTAGCAGCAATACGTGCAGCTTCAATTTGACGTGAAGTTAAAAAGTTTGAATCTAATGATTTTATTCCAAAAGTACCGTATGATAATTGGTGACCTCTACCAGAGTTCCCCTTCATACGTCCCTTTTGCATTTTTCTAAATTTTGTTCTTTTAGGCTGTAACATTTTTCCTTTTCTTTAAAAAATTACTTTCTACGACGAGATTGATTCTTATTATCTCTTCCGCCTCTTCCACCTTTTCCTTGCTTCTTAGATAATCCAACAAGCGGAGAAAGTTCTCTTTTACCATACACTTCACCTTTCATGATCCATACTTTCACACCTAATCTACCATAAGTAGTATGTGCTTCAACTAAAGCATAGTCAATATCAGCTCTGAAGGTTGATAAAGGAATACGTCCATCTTTGTAATGTTCAGAACGTGCCATTTCAGCACCATTCAAACGACCACTAATTTGGATTTTAATCCCTTCTGCATTCATTCGCATTGTAGCAGCAATTGCCATCTTGATTGCACGTCTGTATGAAATTCTGTTTTCAATTTGACGAGCAATACTTGATCCTACTAAAAATGCGTCAAGTTCTGGTCTTTTGATTTCAAATATGTTTATTTGAACCTCTTTACCTGTAATTTTTTTAAGCTCTTCTTTTAACTTGTCTACCTCTTGTCCACCTTTTCCGATAATAATACCAGGTCTAGCAGTAGTGATAGTAACGGTTACAAGTTTTAAAGTTCTTTCAATAATTACTCTTGATACACTAGCTTTAGATAAACGTGCATGAACATACTCTCTGATTTTATAATCTTCAGCAAGCTTATCACCATAATCATTTCCTCCATACCAGTTAGATTCCCATCCTCTGATAATTCCTAAGCGATTTCCGATTGGATTTGTTTTTTGTCCCATATCTATCTTAGCTTTGTGTGTTATTGTTAGCTCCTACCACGATTGTTACGTGATTTGATCTTTTTCTAATTCTGTGTGCGCGACCTTGAGGTGCTGGACGTAATCTTTTTAACATAGATCCACCATCTACTCTAATCTCTTTAACAAATAATTCTGCTTCTTCAATAGATGCATCTTCGTTTTTAGCTTGCCAGTTTGCAATTGCAGACAACAATAATTTCTCTAAACGATTTGAAGCTTCTTTTTGACTAAACTTTAATATGTTAAGTGCTTTTTCTACGCGTTCACCTCTTACTAAATCGGCTACTAAACGCATTTTTCTTGGTGATGTAGGACAGTTATTAAGTTTTGCAAAAGCGATTTCCTTTTTTGCTTCCTTAATAGCGTCTGCCATTTGTTTTTTACGACTTCCCATAGCTCTACTTTTTACCTTTATTTTTAGCACCAGCGTGACCTCTAAAAGATCTTGTTGGTGAAAATTCTCCTAACTTATGTCCTACCATGTTTTCTGTTACGTAAACTGGCACAAATTGACGACCGTTATGTACTGCTATAGTTTGTCCTACAAAATCTGGAGTAATCATACTTGCTCTTGACCAAGTTTTGATTACTGTCTTTTTGTTAGCATCTACATTAGCTGCAACTTTTTTCTCTAATTTATAATGAACGTAAGGTCCTTTTTTTAATGATCTTGACATATCTTATTTCTTTCTACGTTCTACAATATATTTATTACTCGCTTTTGTTTTAGAACGGGTTCTATAACCTTTAGCAGGTATACCATTTCTAGAACGAGGATGACCTCCAGAAGATTTTCCTTCTCCACCACCCATTGGATGATCGACAGGATTCATTACTACTGGTCTAGTACGTGGACGTCTACCTAACCATCTTGTTCTACCAGCTTTACCTGATACTAACAATTGATGATCTGAATTAGAGACAACCCCTATTGTAGCCATACAAGTGATTAACACTAAACGTGTTTCACCTGACGGTAATTTTACAGTTGCAAACTTACCATCTCTTGCCATTAATTGAGCAAATGCTCCAGCACTACGAGCCATAACAGCACCTTGACCTGGACGTAACTCAATACAAGAAATAATAGTACCTAAAGGTATTTTTCCTAAAGGCATAGCGTTTCCAACTTCTGGACTCGCAGTATCACCTGATATTACTTTCTGACCTACTTGTAAGCCATTTTGAGCAATAATGTATCTTTTCTCGCCATCTTGATAACTCAATAATGCGATGAAGGCAGTTCTGTTTGGATCGTATTGAATTGACATAACTTCACCAGGAACTCCTGCTTTATCACGTTTAAAATCGATAATACGATACTTTCTTTTATGACCTCCACCTATATAGCGCATGGTCATTCTACCTTGACTGTTTCTACCACCTGAACGTTTTTTCGGAGCTAATAAACTTTTCTCCGGCTTATCAGTAGTTATGGCGTCATACCCATTTACTACTCTAAATCGCTGTCCTGGTGTGATTGGTTTTAATTTTCTTACTGACATTTCTCTTTAATTACATGTTAGTGTATAAATCAATTATCTCACCTTCCGCCAGTTGTACAATTGCTTTTTTAACAGCATTTGTTTTACCATGTTGAATACCAGTTTTTGTAAACTTAGTACTTCTATCTGGACGGACATTTATAGTACGAACTTTTTCAACAGAAACTCCATAAGCAGCTTCCACCGCTTTTTTGATTTCTACCTTGTTCGCCTTTGTATTCACTTGGAAAGTATAGCAGTTGTTTAACTCGCTATTCGCTGTCGCTTTTTCCGTGATTATCGGTTTAATTAAGATATTCATTTGTTTCTTATTTACTTAAATTCGTTTCAATTCCTTCTAAAGAACTCTCTAAAAGAACTATTTGATTTGCATTCAAAATCTTGTAAGTGCTTAACTCTGAGTTAATTAACACTTCAGTGCCTTTTAAATTGCGTGACGACAAATATACATTATTATTTGACGCACCCAACACAAACAGTGATTTTTTGTTTTCTAATCCTAAAGCTTTTAAAACTGAAGTGAAATTTTTTGTCTTTGGTGTATCGAAATTTAAATCTTCAATAACTACAATTGACTTTTCACTAGCCTTAATACTTAAAGCCGATTTACGTGCTAAACGCTTAAGGTTTTTATTTAATTTAAAGCTATAGTTTCTTGGTCTTGGACCGAACATACGACCACCTCCTCTGAATACACCAGATTTGATAGATCCTGCTCTTGCAGTACCAGTACCTTTTTGCTTTTTAATCTTACGTGTACTTCCAGTAATCTCAGCTCTTTCTTTCGATTTGTGAGTACCTTGTCTTTGGTTTGCTAAATATTGTTTAACATCCAAATATACAGCATGATTATTAGGTTCAATAGCATACACATCTTTAGAAAGGTCTACCTTTCTTCCTGTGTCTTTTCCGTTAATATCTACAACTGCTACTTTCATTATTTTCTAATAATTACATAAGCGTTTTTATGACCAGGAACACATCCTTTAACCACAAGTAGATTCTTATCAGCAACTACTTTTAAAACTCTTAAATTTTGAACTTTTACTGTGTCTCCACCCATTCTTCCGGCCATTTTCATTCCTTTGAATACTCTCGCAGGATATGAAGCTGCACCAATAGAACCTGGAGCTCTTAAACGGTTATGTTGACCATGCGTAGCTTGACCAACCCCGGCGAATCCATGACGTTTTACAACCCCTTGAAATCCTTTACCTTTTGAAGTTCCAGCTACATCAACAAACTCACCTTCTGCAAAGTGTTCTACTGTTATAGCATCTCCTAATTTGTACTCCGCATCAAAACCTTGAAACTCAACGATTTTACGCTTAACAGAAGTACCCGCTTTTTTAGCATGACCTAAGTCTGCTTTAGTAGCGCTCTTTTCTGTCGCGTCATCGAAACCAAGTTGAATAGCTTTATAACCATCAACTTCTTCAGTTCTGACTTGGGTAACGATACATGGCCCAGCTTCGATTACTGTACAAGGAATATTTTTCCCGTTTTCATCAAAGATGCTGGTCATACCGATTTTCTTTCCAATTAACCCAGACATATTATTATTTATTTATTTGTTACTATTTATTAAAAAACAAGGCTGAAAATACGTTTCAGCCTTGAATTGTATTTTTACCGTTTTTCCTTAACCATCGTTAAGGACATGTTTACTTTCTGCGAAAGCAGAAATCTCTTTTCATGAGATCCCAAAATAAATTTAGGATAAATTCAACATACTACTTTCAAAAATGAAAGTATAGTTTCATTTACTTAAACTTTGATCTCTACTTCAACACCACTTGGCAACTCTAATTTCATAAGAGCGTCAATAGTTTTAGAAGATGAAGAGTAAATATCTAATAAACGCTTATAAGAGCTTAATTGAAATTGTTCTCTTGACTTCTTGTTTACGTGAGGTGAACGTAATACAGT
This sequence comes from Lacinutrix sp. WUR7, assembly GCF_016864015.1. Taxonomy (NCBI): domain Bacteria; kingdom Pseudomonadati; phylum Bacteroidota; class Flavobacteriia; order Flavobacteriales; family Flavobacteriaceae; genus Lacinutrix; species Lacinutrix sp. WUR7. The sequence continues at coordinate 430,408 of NZ_CP045067.1, forward strand.
GAAAATTTTCTTATGTGTTGGTAATGGAATTGGTCCAGTTACAACAGCACCTGTACTTTTTACTGTTTTTACAATCTTTTCAGCAGACTTGTCTACTAAGTTATGATCGTAAGACTTTAATTTGATTCTAATTTTTTGACTCATTTTCTTAACTTTTTAAGATTGTTCTCCTTTAGCTGCTTTAATTACTTCTAAAGAAATATTTGAAGGAGTTTCCGCGTAATGTGAAAATTCCATTGTTGATGTTGCACGACCTGAAGATAATGTTCTTAATGTAGTAACATAACCAAACATTTCAGATAATGGTACAGTTGCTTTTACAGTTTTTGCACCAGCTCTATCTCCCATATCACTTACTTGACCTCTTCGTCTATTTAAATCACCTACAATATCACCCATATTTTCTTCTGGAGTAATAACTTCTAGCTTCATAATAGGCTCCATGATTACCGCTTTAGCAGCTTTAGCACAGTTTTTAAATCCTAATTTTGCAGCTAATTCAAAAGAAAGTTGATCTGAATCGACATCATGATAAGAACCATCTCTCAATGTTACTTTCATTGCATCTACTTCAAAACCTGCTAATGGTCCATTTACCATTGCCATTTTAAATCCTTTTTCAATAGAAGGAATAAATTCTTTAGGAACGTTACCACCTTTAATTACGGATTCGAATTGTAAACCTACAACACCTTCATCAGCTGGTTCTACAGTAAATACGATATCTGCGAATTTACCACGACCACCAGATTGTTTCTTATAAACTTCTCTATGATCTGCTGCTTGTGTAATAGCTTCTTTATATTCAACCTGAGGTTGCCCTTGGTTTACTTCTACTTTAAACTCACGTCTTAAACGATCTACAATTACATCCAGGTGAAGTTCACCCATTCCTGAAATAATAGTTTGTCCTGAAGCTTCGTCTGAACGAACAGTAAAGGTAGGATCTTCTTCTGCTAATTTAGCTAATCCTATACCTAACTTATCCACATCTGCTTTAGTCTTAGGTTCCACTGCGATACCAATTACTGGATCTGGGAAGTCCATCGATTCTAAAACGATAGGATGATCTTGTGAAGAAAGTGTATCTCCTGTTTTGATAGATTTAAATCCAACAGCAGCTCCAATATCTCCAGCTTCTATATAATCAATTGCATTTTGCTTATTAGCGTGCATTTGATAAATACGAGAAATACGTTCTTTTTTACCTGAACGGTTGTTTAACACATAAGATCCTGCATCTAAACGACCAGAATAAGCTCTAAAGAATGCTAAACGACCAACAAAAGGATCTGTAGCAATCTTAAATGCTAATGCAGCGAAAGGCTCATCTACACTTGGCTTACGAATTTCTTCTTTTTCTGTATCTGGATTCATACCAACAATACCTTCCTTATCCATTGGAGAAGGTAAGTAACGACATACAGCATCTAATAAGAACTGAACACCTTTATTCTTGAAAGCAGAACCACAAATCATAGGAATGATAGCCATATCCATAACAGCCGCTCTAAGTGCATTATGCACTTCGTCTTCTGTAATAGAATCTTCATCTTCCATGAATTTCTCTAAAAGATTCTCATCATAACTTGCTACTTCTTCAATTAAAAGTGCACGGTATTTACGAGCTTCTTCTTTCATATCCTCAGGAATTTCGATAACATCGAAAGTTGCTCCTTGAGTCTCATCATGCCATACAATAGCACGATTCTTTACTAAATCTATAATACCTTTAAAATCTTCTTCGTCACCAATGTTTAAAACGATTGGCACCGCGTTAGATTTTAACATATCTTTTACTTGTTGACAAACTCCTAAAAAGTCAGATCCTTGACGGTCCATTTTATTAACGAAACCAATTCTTGGCACTTTATAGTTATCTGCTAATCTCCAGTTAGTTTCAGATTGAGGCTCCACACCATCTACTGCACTAAATAAGAACACTAAACCATCTAATACACGTAACGATCTATTTACCTCTACAGTAAAATCAACGTGACCAGGAGTATCAATAATATTAAAGTGATAATCCTTAGTATCAGGAGTTGGCTCTGCATTTTCTAATGGAAACTTCCAAGTACAAGTTGTAGCTGCAGACGTAATAGTAATACCACGTTCTTGCTCTTGCTCCATCCAGTCCATTGTTGCTGCACCATCATGTACCTCACCAATTTTATGTGAAACTCCTGTATAATAAAGTACACGCTCTGTTGTTGTAGTTTTACCTGCATCAATATGAGCTGCGATACCTATGTTTCTTGTATATTTTAAATCTCTTGCCATTTCTTATTAAAATCTAAAGTGAGAGAATGCTTTATTTGCTTCTGCCATTTTATGAGTATCTGTCTTTTTCTTAACAGCTGCTCCTTCTTCTTTAGCTGCTGCTAAAACCTCTGAAGCTAAACGTTGTGCCATAGATTTCTCGTTTCTTTTACGAGCATAACTAATTAACCACTTCATTGCTGTTGATACTTTTCTGTCTGGACGGATTTGCATTGGAATTTGAAATGTTGCACCACCTACTCTACGACTACGTACTTCTACGTGAGGCATAACGTTAGATAAGGCATCTTTCCAGATTTCTAAAGCTGTTTTTTCGTCATCTGTTTTCTTTTCTTCTACAATTGCAATTGCATCGTAAAATACTTTAAAAGCTATAGACTTTTTACCATCCCACATCATCATGTTAACGAAACGAGTTACTAACTGGTCGTTAAATTTTGGATCTGGCAAAAGCGGTCTTTTCTTCGCTGCTCTTTTTCTCATGTCTTCTTCTTAAAGTTTAAATTACTTCTTAGGGCGTTTTGCTCCATACTTAGATCTACGTTGTGTTCTACCTGCAACACCTGCTGTGTCTAAGGCACCACGAACGATGTGATATCTAACTCCTGGCAAATCTTTTACCCTTCCACCTCTAACCAATACTATCGAGTGCTCTTGTAAATTGTGTCCTTCACCACCGATGTATGCATTAACCTCGTTACCGTTTGTTAAACGAACCCTTGCTACCTTACGCATTGCTGAGTTAGGTTTTTTAGGTGTCGTCGTGTAAACACGAGTACACACACCACGTCTTTGTGGACACGAATCTAAAGCAGCCGATTTACTCTTCTTGGTTATTTTGGCTCTTCCTTTTCGTACTAATTGTGAAATTGTTGGCATATATATTATATATAAATTTTAAAATCCTCTTCTTAGAGGGCTGCAAATGTAGGAATTAATTTGAAAAAATCAAACTTCAACCCATTAATTTTTCAGAGAATTTAAAATTTAAGTTTCAAACTATATTATTTTTGTGGTTTTTCCGTTAGATTTACATTATAAAAAAGTTTTCATATATCTGTGACTAAGCCTTTCTTTTTATTCCTATTCCTATCTTTTCTATTCGCTTCAGAAGCAATTAGTCAAAATCTATACTTAAAAGTTACTGGTCAATCGGATAGAGAAACAAGTATTCTAGATTCTATAACTTACAAAAAAATACATCTGGAATTAAATTCCATTATACAGGAAGTAGATTCCCTTCAAAAGCAACTTTATAAAATTGGCTATATTGAAAATGAGTTGAAACAACTTCGTAAAGAAAATGATTCTACCTACTTCGGGATTTTCGATTTAAAACAAAATTATAAAGACATCCATATATATTATAAGGAGGACTTCATTAAGAAATCTATCCTTGAGGAAATTTCTTCGGAAGTTTATGATGATTATTTTGTTTTACCTTTTAATGAGATCGAAACTTCACTCTATTCCTTAAACACTAAAATTAGCGATCTTGGTTTTCCGTTTAGCGAAATTACACTTCAAAATATCTCTATAAAAAATACAACGACTTTAAAGGCTTTTTTAGTTTCCAAAGAGATCATAACAAAAAGAAGTATCGACAAAATAATTTTAAAGGGCTATGATAAATTCCCTAAAGCGTATTTAAAGCATTATTTAAAATTAAAAAGAAAGCAAACTTTTAACCTTTCAGAAATCAAACAGAAGACAGAAATCTTTAAAGAATTAAAATTTGCAAATCAAATAAAAGAGCCTGAAGTACTTTTTACTAAAGATTCTACAATACTATATATATATGTAGAAAAAACGAAAAGTAATAATTTTGATGGTTTTTTGGGATTTGGTTCTAATGAGACAACAAATAAAATTGATTTTACCGGTTATCTAAATCTAAACTTAAACAACAACCTAAATTCTGGAGAGTCTTTTCAACTGATTTATAAAAGCGATGAAAATGAGCAAAAGACCTTTGATGTCAATTTAAATTTACCGTACCTCTTTAATTCTCCTCTTGGAGCAGAAGTTGGCTTGAAAATATTTAAGAAAGATTCCTCCTTTACCACCGTAAATCAAATTGCTAAATTATTTTACCAAATAAATCCGCAAGCAAATATTTACCTTGGCGTTAATAGTACAAAATCTAATAATTTGTTAAAAGAAGAAAATGTCATATCCCAAATACAGGATTACAACTCTAATATATACAATTTAAGGTTTACTTATAATAAGCTTCAAAACAATTATCTCTTTAATAAAAACCTTTTTTTGGCTATTGAAGCAGGTAATGGGAAAAGAAGTTATGCCAACAACACTGAAAACCAAACGCTATTATTTATTGATGCCTATAAAATTTTTAATCTCAATAAAAAGAATAGTGCTTATTTAAGAATTAATGCTTCGTCGCTGCTTTCTAAAAACTATTTAGAGAATGAATTATTTAGGTTTGGTGGTATTAACTCCATTAGGGGTTTTGAAGAAAACAGTCTTACCGCTTCACTTTATGGACTTGCAAACACAGAATATAGGTACCAACTTAGCAATTCTCTGTACATACATTCTATTATTGACTTCGCTTATTTTGAAAACGAGCTTACCACACAAAAAGAAAAACTATATGGTTTTGGCTTTGGCTTTGGTTTACTAACCAAAGCAGGTATATTAAAGTTTAATTACGCAAACGGTAAGAGCGAAAATCAAAAGTTCAAATTTTCCAACTCCAAAATCCACCTAAGTTTAACAGCGGTTTTTTAACTTAATATTGTGTTTAAAAGTGCTGATTTTAAAAAAAAATCGAAATTTTAACCAATTATTATTGTTTTATTAACTTTTTATTATGATTTTTGGCATAGACTAATTCAAATAAAATATAAAATGAAAACAAAGTTTAGTGGAATTTTAACGCTATTACTGGCGTTTGTTGTGCAATTTACGTTTGCACAAGGAAAAACAATTTCGGGAACAGTTTCTGATGAAAATGGATTGCCTCTTCCAACGGCAACAATAATTATTCAAGGAACTACTACTGGGACATCAACCGATTTTGATGGTAACTATTCAATAGCTGCGAGTCAAGGTGATGTATTAATTTTTAGTTATGTTGGTTATGCCAACCAAAATCAAACTGTCGGTGCATCTAACAAAATAGATGTTTCTTTACAACCTGACAACACTTTAGATGAAGTTGTTGTAACAGCAATGGGTATTAAAAGAAAGAGAGACGAGATTACTACAGCAAATCAAGTTGTGAAAAGTGAACAATTAACACAAGCTAACAATCCTGATATTATTCAAGGTTTAAGTGGTAAAGTTTCTGGTTTACAAATTAACACTACTTCTGTAGGAGTAAATTCTGATACTAGAATTGTTCTTCGTGGTGTTCGTTCAATTACAGGGAACAACCAAGCATTAGTTGTTATTGATGGAGTTATTTCAACAGCAAATTTCTTGAAGTCGATTAACCCTAACTCAATTGAAAGTGTTAACGTTATTAAAGGTGCAAATGGAGCTGCATTATATGGTTCTGATGGATCTAATGGTGTTATTATTGTAACAACAAGAAAAGGTAGTGATTCTGCTAGTAAATTTACAGTAGATTTTAAATCTTCTGCTGATTTCGAATCGATATCATACACTCCAGATAGACAAACTAGATATGGACAAGGATGGTCAGATCCAGATCAAGGATTTACAAATTTCACTTATGAAAATGGAGGATGGGGACCTGAATTTGATGGTTCTCCAGCAACAATTGGTTTACCTCAAGCAGATGGAACTTATGTAGTTGCTCCATATTCATCTTTGGGTGCAGACAATATTGAAGGTTTCTTTAAAACTGGATTAACGTTACAAAACCAAGTATCATTATCTGCAGGTGATGCTGACGGATATATTAATATCTCAGCACAAAAACAACAAACAGACTTCATTATTGAAGGAGATGAGTTGTCTAAATCTACTTTTAATTTTAAAGGTGGTAGAACTTTAGGAAAATGGGGAGTTAGTGGAAATGCTACATACTCATCAGCTAAAACAAAAGAAGCAAGTAGTGATTTATATGGAGAGTTATTGCAAACTGCAACAAACATTCCAATAGAACAATTTGAAAACTCTGGGAACGAAGGTCATTGGAATGGATACTATTTCAACCCTTACTGGATGAGAGATAATAATAGAGAAGATTCTAGAGTAGAAAGAATTAACTTGTTGACAGACTTGACATATGCTTTTAATGATAATATTAGTGCAGTTTTAAGACCTAATGTTAGAATTACAAATTCAAATTCTTTAAGTCACGAAGCTTTTTACGAAGATCCTGCTTCTGTAGTAGCAATTACAGGAAATACGAATCGTAACCAACAATCTTCTTTTAGAAGACAAAAAAGTACTTGGAGAGATTATTATACAGACTTCCTTGTTAATTTTGATTATGAATTAAGTGAAGATTTTACATTAAAAGCTAACCTTGGTTTAAATAATCAATATAACTATTATGATTATTCTACAATTGGTGGATCTAATTTAACAATACCGGGATTATATACATCATCCAATTTATCAAGTGGGTTTGATGACACTATTACTTATGATAACCATACTTTTAAAAGAAAATATGGTGCATTTGCTAATTTAGATATTGGATTTAAAGATTACTTATTTTTAAATGCAACGGCAAGAAATGACTGGACTTCAGTTCTTTCTGAAGAAAACAATAGTTTCTTTTATCCTAGTGTAGGATTATCATTTATTCCTACTAAAGCAATTAGTGGTTTAAAAAGTGATGTATTGTCTTATTTAAAAGTTTCAGCAAGTTTTGTAAAAGTAGGAAATGATGGTGGTATAGAACCATATGAAATTAATCCAACTTTCACCCAAGCAGGAGGTTTTCCATACGGAACGATTAACTCTTTTGTTGTAAACCCAGAAACGGTAGATCCTAACATTAAGCCAGAATTTACAGAATCGGTAGAATTTGGTTTAAATGCTGAATTTTTCAAAAGACGTATTACTTTAGATGCTAGTGTATTCTCTACTACTACTACAGACTTAATTACTGCAATTGCCCCTAGTTTAACTTCAGGGTTAAGTGGATCAACAATTAATATTGGTCAAATGGATAGTAAAGGTTTCGAAATTGATTTAGGTGTAAAAGTTTTAAAATCTGATGATTGGAATTGGGACGTAAACATGTCATATTCTACAAATGAATCAACTGTAGTTAAAGTAAGTGACCAAGCCGATGAAGTATTTGTTGGAGGTTATACAGACGCTAGACTTGCAGGTATTTATGCTGTAGAAGGTGAACAGTTTCCAACAATTAAAGGAGCTGCATACATTAGAGATGATCAAGGACGTGTTATAATTAACGCTGCTACTGGTACTCCTGAAGTTTCAGTTGAACCACAAATACTTGGTCATAGTAATCCAGATTATATCTTAGGTTTAAACACAAAATTACGTTATAAAAACTTAACGCTTTCTGGAACTTTTGACTATAGAACAGGACATCAGTTCTATTCTCAAACAAAATATGATATGACTTGGCCAGGACACATAGTGGAGACTGGAGACAATAGAGGAGCATTCTTATTTCCTAATTCATCAATAGAAGACCCTAGTAATCCTGGGCAATATATTGCTAACACGAGTGTAACATCAGCAAATACACCAGCTGAATTAACTCAATTTTACAGTACTTATGTTGCTAGTGTTGGGGAGAATAATGTATTAGATGCTACTGCTTTTAAAGTAAGAGAATTATCTTTAAGATATGACTTAGGTCAAAAAATGTTAGACAAAACACCTATATCAGCTGTAAGTTTTAGTGTAATTGGAAGAAATTTATTTACAGTATTACCAAAAGAAAATAGAGGTTATGCTGATCCAGAATCTAACTTTACAACTGGTAACGCTCAAGGTATTAGTAGTACAGGTCAATATCCTGTTACACAATCTATAGGTATGAGTTTAAACGTAACTTTTTAAAAATAAAAAGAAAATGAAAAAAATAACAAAATATTTAGCTCTTATAGCTATCATAATCTCGGTTTCTTCTTGTGAAGAATATCTAGACATAAATGAAGATCCTATTAACCCTACTGCAGATTCTACGCCACCAGACTTATTATTAGCTGGTGCGTTAGCGGAGTCTTATGCTGCTTCTCTTCCTAGAGGAGGAAATCAATTAGGGAATTTATACATGCAAAGTTGGGCTGGTGATGCTACAAACTTTACTGGAGCATTTCAAAATGAGTACGCTCTTGATTTAAATGCATCATTTTATTCTAGTATTTGGGATGGTTTATATTTAAGAACTGCAACATTCCAAACTATGATTGATAATAATGACCCTGCTTATACTAATTATAATGCGATTTCTAGAATAATGAAATCATATTATATGCAATATATTGTAGATTTATATGGTGATGCGCCTTACAGTCAAGCTCATAAATTAGGTAGTATTCTTACTCCTACTTATGATGTTGATTCAGAAATTTATGGTGAATTATTAAGTTCAGTAAATACTGCTATTGATTTAATTAACAACCCATCTTTAGATGCGATTACGCCTAGTACTGAGGATATCGTATATCAAGGTAACATGCAAATGTGGTTAAAATTCGCTAATACTTTAAAGTTAAAGTTATTAGTTAGACAAAAAGGAAGTGGAATATACAATAGTCAATTTGCTTCTTTAAATGGTGCTAGTTTTATTGGTATGGGTGAAGATGTAACTATCAACCCAGGTTACCAAGATGCAGAAAACAAACAAAACCCACATTACAATTTATTTTATGCAGTTGGTGGTACAGCTAATCAAAGTAGAACTTTAGTTGTTGGTTCTGATTATGCATTGAAATTTTTAACAGGTGGTGTTACTGAAAATGCAATTAGTACTTCAGTTTATGACAATAGAGTTACTAGATTATATGAGCCAGTAGATGGAGATTTTGTTGGAATACAACAAGGTGCAAACAGCATTCCTGGAAATTTAAAACCAGCTAAAATTGGTCCTGGAATTGTAATTAGCTCATCTCAAGATGGTTATTTAATGACTGCAGCTGAAGCTTTATTATTACAAGCTGAAGCAAGAAATAATGGAGATTTAACTTCAGGTCCTGCAGCAGATGTTTTATTTAGAGATGCTATTAGATCATCATTTAGTTTATTAGGTGCAACTGACGTTGAAAATTATATCAATTTAAGTGAAAACACTAATCGCATTGGATGGACTGGTACTGCTAATAAAATAGAAGCTATTCAAACTCAAAAGTGGATTGCTTTAAATGGAATTAATGGATTAGAATCTTGGATTGAATATACAAGAACAGGATATCCTGCAGTTCCTTTAGCTATTACTGCTGGTAGAGCAGCTAGACCAAACAGATTATTATACCCATCTTCTGAATACGCTGGTAACTCAGCAAATGTTCCAGAACAAACAGAAGATAGCGCATTCAATACTAAAATATTCTGGGACGTTAACTAAAAAAAAAGAAAAGATGAAAAATTTTAAATTATTTATAGTAACTCTTGTCCTATCGGGAATCGCAAGTTCTTGTTTAGTTGATGATGAAGCACAGACTATAACAGGTAACACACCTTACATAGTAGGTTTTGATACAGCTTCTTCAACTAATAGTTATTTCCAAGATGAAGGTGTAGTTTACAAAGAATACCCTGTATCTTTAAAAGGAAGTCCTACAGGTGATAATTATGATAAAGATATAGTTATTAACTATTCTATTGATCCATCTTCTACTGCTGTAGAAGGTCAAGAATTTGATTTTGTAGATACTAGTGGAGGTTTAACAATTCCTGCTGGTTCTGATTATGCTTTATTTCCTTTAGATATTAATACAGGAAATTTTGACACGGAAACTCCAACAGAGCTTATCATAAACATAACTACAACTACTACAAACACTATTGTTTCACAACAATATAGTAGTTTAACTGTTAAGTTTGTAGGTTGTTTAGCAACTGTAGAAGCAAACACATACAATGTTAATGTGACTTTTACAAATTATGACGGAGTAGTATCACAGTATACCCTTCCTGGTCAAACTTTAGAATTAACTTCAACTCCAAATGTATATATAACTGATACAACGCCTCCTTTTGGCCCTGGTGAATTAGCTCCTGGTTATGATGGTTATTTGTTCGAAGTTATTTGTGGAGAAGTATTTGTAGCTTCACAAGCTTTAGGAGGGTACTATGGTAATACAGTAGAAGGGAATTTAGGTTCTAATCTACCTGCAGGAACTGTAGATAGTATTACTGGAGATATCCACATTGAATATAACGTTTGTTATGATCAATGTTACATATTAGTACTAGATTATATTAAACAATAACATATAATAAAACTTAATTAAAAATGGAAAAAAATATAAAATTTATTTCGAAAATAATACTAGGTTTTAGTTTAGTGTTATTTGCTTCATGTGATGTGATTGATGATGATATTGCAGCTGTTACAGCTAAACCAATTGTTTCATTACAATCTGCATCTACTTTAGAATTAACTGAAATAGGAGCTAGAACGTCTATAACATTAAATGTAAGTCAAGCTATTGCAGAACCTATCTATCTTGCACTTAGAACTAAGTCTGGTGCTTTAGATATGGACGATTATTCTATTCATGATGATGTTACCGACTTTAGTTTTGTTGGTAGTAACTATACAGGAATGGAAGCATCTGATGGATTACATTTAGGAGGACCTGTTTCTTATGCTATTATTATTCCACCTTACTCAACAGAATATACTTTTGAAATAGAGGCAACTAACGATTTAATCTTTGAAACAGCTACAGAAAATGGTGTTTTAGAAATTGTTGCTGCAGCTAGTAGAACAGCTATACCAGTTGATGGAGCTTTAAATTTAAATGTATCAGTTGAAGATTTTATTTACTGTACATGGCTTTTAGAAACATCTGACACTTATGGTGATGGTTGGAACGGTGGTTATGTTGAAGTTATTTCTGATGGAATTACTACTCAATATGCTGCATCAGATGTAGGTCCTGGAGTAATTGACGCTTTTAACATCAATATTGGTGATGGTTCTGATTACACTATAACTTATGTGTCTGGAGGAGGAACTGGAGCTGGTCCAGGATGGGAAAGTGAAAACTACTTCAAATTAACTGCTCCTGATGGAACAGTATGGGAAGAAGGTACTATGGATTATTCAGGTATTCCAACAGCTGGTGTTATCACTACTGGGACTAATGTTTGTCCATAATTAAAACTTAATCTTACGATTAACATATCTAAATGCCACCTAATTTATAGGTGGCATTTTTTTTTTAAAATTAAAATGCAATGAAAAAAAAATTATTTTTAGTACTTTTAGTTTTTAATAGTATAGTTACTTTTAGTCAAAATACTATTGGTACTCTAACTAATGAGCCAGGATCTTATAATGGCTATACACTTTTTAGTCCTAATAATTCTACCAAGTCATATCTTATCAATAATTGTGGCGAAATAGTACATCATTGGACAAGTACTTTTACACCTGGCTCATCCGTATATCTTTTAGAAAACGGAAATTTACTACGAACAGGACAAATTGATAATCCAAATATTACTTTTGGTGGTGTTGGAGGTAAAATAGAGTTATTTGACTGGGACAATAACCTTTTATGGGATTATAGTTACTCATCTAATCTAGTAAGTCAACATCACGATATTTACCCATTACCAAACGGAAACGTTTTAATGTTAGCCGTTTCAACCATGACACAAGCGCAAGCAATAGCAGCAGGAAGAGATCCTTCCTTAATATTAGATGGTAAAATATTTAATGAACAAATTATAGAATTAGAACCTATTCTTGGTACCAATACAGCAAATATTGTTTGGGAATGGAATATAAAAGATCACATAATTCAAGATTTTGATAATACAAAAGCTAATTTTGGTGTAATTAATGACCATCCAGAACTTTTAGATTTTAATTTTCTAAATAATGAAATTGGTCATGCAAATTGGCTTCACTTGAACTCTTTACAATACAACGAAAACTTAGATCAAATTATTTTAAGCTCACGCCTTTTAAGTGAGTTGTACATTATTGATCATTCTACAACCACCACTCAAGCTGCATCTAGTTCTGGTGGAAATTATGGAAAAGGTGGGGATTTTCTTTTTCGTTGGGGAAACCCTAAATCCTATGATAATGGTAATGAAACAGACCAAAGGCTATTTAGTCAACACCACCCACATTGGATTCCAGATGGACTCAATGATGCTGGTAAAATTATGGTATTTAATAATGGTAATTCCTTAAGATATTCATCGGTTGATATTTTCACTCCTACGGTTAGCTCCCCTGGTGTTTATGAATATGATGCGGTTAATGGTTATGGACCATCAGCATATGATTGGACTTATGTAGATCCTGTTGATCCTCAAAATTTCTTCTCATCTATCCTTTCAAACGGACAACGTCTTCCAAATGGAAATACTCTTATTTGCGATGGTGATTCCGGTTATTTTTTTGAAATAGACCAATCTAAAAATATAGTTTGGGAATATAGAAATCCAGATACTAATAATGGTATACTATCACAAGGAGATACACCTTCCGCAAATTTTACATTTAGAGCAAAAAAATTCGCTTTAGATTACCCTGCTTTTATTGGAAGAGATTTAACACCTGGCAACCCTATTGAATTAAACCCCGATTTAAGTGGTTGTTCTATATTAAGTATTTCTGAAATCACTTTTGAAGAAATACATATATATCCAAACCCAACTAATGGTATACTGAATATTAAAACAACAAAGACAATTGAAAAAATAGATTTATTTAATATGTTAGGGAAGTTAGTGCTTTCCAAAGAAAATGTAAAAGAAATAGATTTATCCAATCTAGTTACTGGTATCTATATTGCGAAAATTTATGGTGAACATAACATAATTAGTAAAAAAATCATAAAGCAATAATTTGTTTATTATTTCTAAAACCATCCTTATTAAGGATGGTTTTTTTATACCTTTGCATTAATGGAAAACAGTACACAAATATTTGGTATCAGAGCAGTTATCGAAGCAATAAATGCTAAAAAGGCTATTGATAAAGTTTTTATTCAAAAAGGGCTTCAAGGAGAATTATCTCATGAACTAGAAGCGCTATTAAGGAAAGAAGGAATTAATAACTCCTATGTTCCCGTAGAAAAACTAAATAGACTCACAAAAAACAACCATCAAGGTGTTGTTGCGCAAATTTCTCCTATTGCATTTTATGACCTAGAAGATCTTGTACTAAATGTTATAGAATCTGGTAAAACGCCACTATTTTTACTCTTAGACCAATTAAGTGATGTACGAAATTTTGGTGCTATTATTAGAACTGCAGAATGTACAGGAGTAGATGGTATAATCATTCAGAAAAGTGGAAGTGCTCCCGTTAATGGAGATACTATAAAAACAAGTGCTGGAGCCGTTTTTAAAATTCCTATTTGTAAAGTAGATCATATCAAAGATGCCATGTTTCTTTTACAAGTTTCCGGTATAAAAGTAATTGCTGCTACAGAAAAAACAGAGAATACACTTTATGATGTTTCCTTTAAAGAGCCTTGTGCTATAATAATGGGAAGTGAAGGTCGAGGAATAAATCCTTCGGTTTTAAAACTTGTAGATGCTAAAGCAAAATTGCCATTACTAGGTGAAATAGAATCTTTAAATGTTTCTGTTGCCTGCGGTGCTTTTTTATACGAAGCGATTAGACAACGAAGATAAGTTTACAGTCTCAATAAGCAGTTTTGAATACCTGTAAAAGTGGAAATCTAAAAACCATAATAATTCTTCTTTGAGTTAGTCTTAAGATTATGCAAACAAAATAGCATAGGCTAATCTTTATTTTCTTTAAAAGTATAGTGAATTGTAGGACCTCCCTCCTTTTGAGTTGTGGTTTCCATTTCTTGAAGTAATTCAGGTTCAGGTTCTACCAATTCTACAAAGTTTCCGTTTGCATCAAAATGTCTTAAAAATGGGTCATCTTCTTCATTGAAATCTTTATGTTCCCAAACATATTTTTTAGGTTTCGCAATTTCTCTTCTAAATAGAAATGCGAATAATAATCCCGTTAATAAACCAGAAAAATGTCCTTCCCAAGAAATACCTTCTTCAATTGGCATCGTATACCAAACCATACTTCCATAGAGAAATATAACTAATAATGAAAGGGCTATTAGTCTAAAGTGTTTCGCCAAAATTCCTTTAAAAAAAGTAAAACTTACCAGCACGTAAATAAGTCCGCTAGCTCCTATATGGTAAGAGGGTCTACCAATACACCAAGTTAAAAACCCCGAAAGTAAGATTCCGTAGCACAACACTTTCCAAGCAATTTGCCTATAGAAATAAAATAAAGCCGTAGAAAGCACAAATAAGGGAATGCTATTAGAATACAAATGTTTTATTCCAGAATGTATAAACGGACTAAAAAATACACCTTGCAATCCCGAAAGCCTTTTAGGATAGATACCATGGCTATTTAAATTTACATGGAAACGTATTTCAAACCAAAAAACAATCCAAAGTACTAACACAAATGCTATTGGATACCCTAAAACTCCTGTTGTAAATTTAAACTGTTCTTGCATATTTTAAAGATAGCAATTTACTGTCCAATATAATGTAGCGTGATAAATTGTCAGCACAAGATTTTCTATTAAATTTATAATAAAAAGTGACGAAGAAGATTCCTGCCTACGTAGGAATTTGTAATTTTACATTTATGAATGAACCGCTAGCAGAACGTTTAAGACCAAAATCTTTAGAAGATTATATTAGCCAAACACACTTGATTGGTGAAAATGGCTCATTAACCAAACAGATTAAGCTAGGTTTAATTCCCTCGATGATTTTATGGGGACCACCAGGAATTGGAAAAACAACCTTAGCCAATATTATTGCTAATGAATCTGGCAGACCTTTTTATACTTTAAGTGCTATAAATTCTGGTGTTAAAGATGTTCGAGAAGTCATTGAAAAAGCAAAAAAAAGCGGTGGTTTATTTACTACAAAAAACCCTATTTTATTTATTGACGAAATTCATAGATTTAGTAAATCGCAACAAGATTCTTTATTACAAGCCGTAGAAAAAGGATGGGTAACTTTAATTGGCGCTACTACAGAAAACCCAAGCTTTGAAGTTATTTCTGCGCTTTTGTCCCGTTGTCAAGTATATATTTTAAAAGCTTTTGATAAAAACGATTTAGAAGCACTTTTAAAGCGCGCAATAGAAAAAGACACGTACATATCTCAAAAAAACATAACCCTTAAAGAAACAGATGCTTTATTGAAGCTATCTGGTGGTGACGCAAGAAAGTTATTAAATATTTTTGAGTTGTTAGTCAATGCAGAAGAAGGTGACAAAGTGGTTATTACTAATGATAGTGTTTTAGAAAAAGTACAAAACAACACGGTACGTTATGATAAAACAGGAGAACAGCATTATGATATAATTTCTGCATTTATTAAATCTATTCGTGGCAGCGATCCTAATGGAGCGGTTTACTGGTTAGCTAGAATGATTGAAGGTGGTGAAGATGTGAAATTTATAGCTAGGCGTTTATTAATTGCGGCTAGTGAAGATATTGGTAATGCCAATCCAACAGCATTAGTTATTGCTAACAACACCTTTCAAGCAGTTTCTACTATTGGCTATCCAGAATCTCGAATTATATTAAGCCAATGTGCTACGTATTTAGCCTGTTCTCCAAAAAGTAATGCTGCATATCAAGCAATTGGTAAAGCGCAACAACTAGTGAGAGAAACTGGCGATTTGTCTGTGCCAATAGAAATAAGAAATGCACCAACCAAATTAATGCAAGAATTAGGGTATGGTGACAATTATAAATATGCACATAACTACGAAAATAATTTTGCAAAACAAGAATTCTTACCAGACGAAATTAAAAACACGAAATTATACGATCCTAGCAATAATGCTCGAGAAAATGCACATCGTGAGTTTTTAAAACAGCGATGGAAAGATAAATATGGTTATTAGTTATTCGCTGTAGCGGAAACTAAAACTTAATATTTAATATTTTAGTTTGAAGCTTTTCGTTTTCGTAATATTCTAAAATCCAAGTCGCATCTAATTTATAGATAATAGCATTTTTACCTTCTACAATAAAAACATTAGACATTCCTGTTTCTTTAATTTTGTATACTACTTTAGGAGTATTATCTACTAACTGAAAACCATTCACTACTTTTTGTGCATATAAAATATGTAAACTATTTGTTTCTGTTTTCACAATAACGGGTTCTTTTACGGCAACCTTTTGAACCACTTCTTCTTGAACCACTTCCTTTATTTCTAACTCCTTTTTAACTTGGTTTGCAGTAACTATTTCTTTTTCTTCTATTACTTGAGCGACTTCTACTTCTGCAACTTTTTCCTCTTTTAAGGTTTTAATTTCTTCTTTTAGTTTTTCAATCTCCGCTTTACTTTCTTTTTCTGGTGTTTTTCCAAAGGCCAAAATAGATGGACTCTCTTTGTATTTATAGGTAAAGCTGTCAAAAGATTTAAAAGCTTGTCTTAATGCTAAAGTATAAGCTACTTGATAATTTTTATCTTTAGATTCACCAACAGCAGTAGTAAAAACGATACTATTTTTACAATCTTCTAGTTGCACTCTTAATTTAGAATAAAAAAGTCCAGATGAATTTAGCACATTCGCTTTTAAAGCTAAACAAGGGTTTAAAATGACTTCGTCTGGCAATGTAGCATCTTCCATTATGGTGATAAAACCATACTTTTCTAGAAGTAATTTTGTTAACGTATTTAATCTATATTCATCTGCTTTATCTAAAAAGTCAAAAGTATTTGGTACAATTACATATTTGTAATTATTAATATTTGTTTGTGCATTTGTGAAATTACTACTAAACATTATTATGCTTAATAATAGGATGATTTTAGTCTTCATTATATTTAAATATAAAATTTTAATTTCGTTACAAATATACAGTTTGCCAAGTTGTAAAATTCTCTTCGTTTGGTAAACTAAGAATCGGCTTTAAGACACTGTAATTTTAAAAATAGTTTTTCAATTCTAATAGGCTATCTACTTTCTTAATATTAGCATCTAACGGAAAATCATGATAGTTAAAACAAATAGCATCGATACCAAAGTTTAAAGCGCCAATAATATCTGCTTCATAATTATCGCCAATCATGATACTTTGAGGTTTAGTAGTTTTTGCCAAATCTAATGCATGATTAAAAATTATAGGATTTGGTTTTTTTACACCAACCATTTCACTATTAGTAACCGTTTTAAAGTAATTACTAATGTTTGCATTTTTTAATTTTTCATTTTGCACTTGATGAAAACCATTTGTGATAATATGCAGATTATATTTTGGTTCTAAATATTCTAGAAGGTCAATAGTACCTTCAAATAAATGGTTAAAACTAGAAAGGTGTGTAATATAATCTTCAGATAACTGAAGAATTAATTCTTTTTCTACGGAAATATTTACCGCTTGAAAAGTATCATTAAGCCTAGCAAAGCGCAAAGATTCTTTATCAATCTTTTCTTCTCTATAGAGTTTCCAGTAGTTTAAATTTATTGGTTCATAATGTTTTAAGAATTCAGAAACATCTATATCTACTTTATTTATTTTGAAGATTTTCTCGAAAGTTAAACCCGAGTTTTTATCAAAATCCCAAAGTGTGTGATCTAAATCAAAAAAAATATCTGTTATGTTTTTATACATCATTTGGCGATTCTATAATAATATTAAAAAGTTCTTTGAAGCCTTTCCATCTTTCTATATCACTAAACGTATAATTATGAAAAACAGGAATAAAATGCCCATTCACTTTCTTTACTTCTCTCATAATTTCATTTAAAACCTTCTTTTTATCTAAAAGCGAATTGGTTTTAAGCAACGCATAATCTAAAAGCGTATACGAATGTATTTTTAAGGGGGTTTGCACTTCATAATCTAAATCGTAAAAGAAAAAAGGCGTACATGTTCCTGCTCTAAAACCTATATGATTTACAAAGCCCATGGTATAATCATTTGGTACTTCTAACTCTACTAAATTTCTATACGATTCCGGAAGGTTTAGTTTAGAAAACGAATTTCGAGAAGCTAATAACGAAGTATTAATTATCGCTTCCATTTTTTCCTTTTCCTTTTTTAAGGTTTGAAAATTAGATACTGCAAAATAGGATGCCTTTAATCCTACAATACTATAATCTGCAACTTGCTTTATTAACGACACAAATTGTGCTTTGTTTACATTTATATTTTTATCGTATGTAGAATAATCTCCAATTAAAAAGAAAAAAATAAATTTAAAATCAGATTGTTTCTGTTTGTTTAAAAGGTACTTAAATGTATCAAATGGATCTCTTTGTAATCCAAATAAAACCGAAAATCGAGTATACAGTCTTTTAAACTTAAAGGTCACTAAATCATTAATTGTTCCGCCAAAACTTCGCATTAAACCTTTTTGCTTAAAACTATATGCTTCAGGAACATCTATTATTGGCTTTACTTGATATTGTTTTGTTGTAAATGAATAATCTGGATAGTTTTCTTGTAATGCATCCTTAAACTTGTAGGCCCAAATATCTACAATGGGTTGCTGTAAAAAATTATTTTTAAAGGCGATACTTTCTTCTGCTGTAAAGCGACCATATTCATCTTTTACATGTGGTAAATATTCTTCATATCTAGAAAGCAGATAAAAGGATGCCGCAAAAACATCATAAGGCAAAACGCTTATTTCTCCTGCAGGAAAAAAGCCTTTTGTGTTTCCCCAATCTTGCACATGAATATCCACATCATTTAAACCTTGCTCAAACAACAACTCATTACTGCGTATAAATACCTCGTGACTTAATGGTTGTTTGGTATAGGATATTTTTAAACTATCATGTGCAATAAAATCTTCAATAGTAGTTGTAAAGGTTACAGGAAGTCCTAAAATTCGGGTACAAATATGCTTAAAAACATACTTTATTCTTGGTGTAATTTTATGTGTATATACTAATAGCATGTTTTTAGTCGCGGTATTCAGTTTGCCGTCTTCAGCCAAAAATAATCAATTTCCATTTTTAAAATCTAAATTTTTTGGATTTTAGTTTTTTAGAACGTTCACAATAGGGATTCATCAGCAAAGCTAAAGTATGCTTTTTCGGTTATAATAAGATGGTCTAGCACTTTAATATCTAAACTTTCTGCAGCTATTTTTAGTTTCTTGGTGAGTTGTTTATCGGCTTCGCTAGGTTTTAAAGTTCCTGAAGGATGATTATGTGCCAAGATAATTCCTGTTGCTCCAACTTCTAAAGCTGTTTTTAATGCTAAGCGCACATCGACTAAAGTACCTGTTATACCCCCTTTACTTAATTGGTTTTTCTGAATCACTTTATTGGAGTTATTTAAATAAACGATCCAAAATTCTTCATGAGGTAATTCGCCAATTATAGGTTGCATAAACTCGAAAACCGAAACACTAGATGTGATTTTATTTTTCTCTAAAGCCTCTCCTCCTCTACGTCTTCTTCCTAATTCTAAAGCCGCAGTGATACTTATTGCTTTGGCTTCTCCTATTCCTTTAAACGCCATAAGTTGTTTTATTGAGAGTTTCCCCAGTGCACTTAAATTATTATCTACACTTGCCAAAATACGTTTACAAAGAGCTACAGCACTTTCTTGTCGGTTTCCTGATCCTATTAAAATAGCTACCAATTCTGCATCGCTTAAAACTGCTTTGCCTTTATCGCGAAGTTTTTCACGTGGCTGATCGTCTTGACTCCAGTTTTTTATAGAAAAGGATTCTGGTTTACTAGACATATTGCTTGTTAATTACTATTTTTATAGAGAATAAATATAGAGAATATTTTCGATAAACAAAAGATACCGATTTCTAATCCTTAATTTCCACACTCTTGAAATATCCACCAAAACACCATCAAGATCCTGATACCCTTCATATGTTGGAGGTTATTAAAACCTATCCGCTTGCGACTGTAATTTCTGTGGAAGAAAACCAACCATACATTACACACTTGCCTTTAATTTATAGAGAGTCGGATGGTAAACTGATTGGTCATATTGATATATATAATCCGCAAACCAAATTAATGCAAGGCAATAAAGAACTTACCATACTATTTTCTGGACCGCAATGTTATATATCTCCTTCGGTGTATACCTCCACGCAATTGCCTACTTGGAATTACATAAAAGTGCACCTAAAAGGAACCGTAAAAGCCATTGACAATAAAGATGCTTTAATAGAATCTTTAGTTAAAATGACCGAATTTATGGAAACGCCAGAACATAAGTATGTGCTGGAAGCAGATAACCCAAGAATGGAAGGTGCTTTAGATTATATTAAAATGTTTGAAATTACTATCGATTCTTGGGAAGGTAAATTTAAACTCTCACAAGACAAAAAGGCTAAAGATACTGCTAACGCTAAAGCGGAATTGATTCGCGCTAGTCAGCAATCTATTAAGTCTTTTTTAGATCGTGTTTTTAGTTAACAATACTATATGACTCTAACCGTCTTTCTAGAAAATGTTGTTCCGTAGAGATAAAAGTCGTAGTATTTAAAACCAACCCGATACCCTCTGCATAGTAATAATGAGAAATACCAGGATATGGATTACCATCTCCGTCTCTTGCATATAATTCCATATCTAAGGTCTCAAATGTTCCAGCGTTTGTAGTTAGAACATGCGTATCTTCTGCTAATCGTAAATACTGAAGAATAGGACCACTCAAGTTACCTATTAATACTTCGTCATGATTCTCTCTAAGAAAAATAATGGTATTACTATCATCTACTAAACTTTCAGAATCTTCTCTAAAATATCTAAAGGATTCTCCGTTTAATGGATAATTAAGGGAATTAACATCGTTACCTGTTACAAAATATCTAAACTTAAAATAGGTTTCACCTTCTATTTCTTCTGTGGAAACAATAGAAACATTCTCAACAATAGTACTCGCTACAAAACTATCACTAGAGGTGTCTAAATCGTAATATCGATATTCCCATGAATTTCCAACAGTTAAAGCATAAAAATTATCTTCTGCTTCTGATGAATTATTATCATCATCATCAGAATTACAAGAAAAGAAAAGGGCAAAAAAGCATACAGTAAAAAGAATACGTTTCATATTTAATTGGTTTGGTTAATAAATTAAAAATGTAATTGTGCTTTATAAAATACTGTTTTGGTTCGTTTTAGATTAACGTGTAATTACTTACTTTATTTTATTAGTATGAATAATTTTCAAATTAGATGTTGTATCTAGTTCCCCATGACAAACCTATTACATAAATCTTTTCACTGCATCAAAATCTAATCTTTAGTCATTATGTACTGGATAAGCAAAATACTGAAGCGTAAGAATTTACGCTAGGTGATAAAAATAAATTATTATCTTTATTTCTTGAAAAGCTATTATCATGAAACATATTACCGCTATTATCTTATTATTTTTTATTTCTTTTCCATTTGCAAATGCCCAACATGTAGACTTTGTAAACGCACCTATGAATCAAGTGGGGTTTAAATGGCACAAAAAACATTTTGGATTAAAAGGGCCTGTATCTAAATATAAAAGACTTCATTTTAATGAAGATGGTTATCTTATTAAAGATTATTTCGACTATTTTTATGATAAAGAAGATAGACTAATAAGTAGTAAAAGTGGTGATACATTTACAGTAAATCCTAAAGGTTTTTTAATTACACTAAGCCAAGAAGGAGGCGACATCCATTATATCTTTAATGATAAAGGTTTATTAATCTCACGACCTGGTTATTTAGGTTATACACATAATTTTACTTATGACTATAAAAATCGTGTCATTAAAGTAGAACAGCTTGAAAATGGCATCTCAACAGAAGAGCGTCTATACGCCTATTCAAAATCTGGAGACACCTTAATTATTGAAGAAACAATTAATAGAGTGTCAGATCCTCTAGACATAACCTATTATTATGTAGATGGTAATTTAACAAAACGCACATCTAAAGAAAGAAAAGATTTAAATTCTGTATTTATTAATGAATTGGACTCCTTTGGAAACCTTGTGTCTTATGAAGAGTTTACTAATGGCGTAAGTGAAGACAGTCGCCATTTTGATATTTCCTATTTTCTAGATCAAGATGAAGATATAGGTTTTGCCATTATGGAAAGTATGCGTAAAGACCCTAATGTAAACGCAAAAAAAGGATATTGTGTAAGTGGGGATTGTAATAATGGATGGGGAAAGTTAAAAACTGATAAAGTTTTATTAATAGGCAAATTTGAAAACGGAAAACTTAATGGAATAGGTAGAAAAGAATATAGTAATGGAAACGTACTGCAAGGAGAATTTAGTAATAACCATATCAATAAATTTGGCTTATTTCGTAATGAGAGAACTAACAGTTTATTTTTAGGAAACTATATCAATGGGTTCAAAAGCGGATTGGGTTTTGCAATAGATGAATCCTATAAATTTGCTAGAGTTGGTAAATACAGTAAGGACGTTTTACATGAAGATCTTTTATTAGCAAATACCACTGTGAAAAACACAGAGAACGGAATTTGCCAATATGACTGTACAGATGGCTTTGGTTTATACGCCTATAACAATGGTGATTCTTATAGTGGCTATTTTAAAAACGGTGCATATAATGGTCCTGGTGCGTTAAAGATTAACAACAATGTAACATTTGGCAATTTTACAGATGGAAAACTTAATGGTTATGGTATTTTTCATGGCGCCGACAATACTACCTCCTATAAAGGGATTTATATAGATGGAGAAACTAATGGTTATGGAGAATATATATCTTCCAAAAACGTAAAAACACGTGGTATATTTGGCCCAGGATTTAAACTATTAAAAGCCTTTTAAGGGTTTAGATTGGTTATTTTTTCTAATATAAAAATTAACCAATCAAATCTTTCACAGCATCAAAATCTAAACCTCCATAATTACCAGAACTCATTAATAACAAAGCTTTGTTCTCCATATTTTGTTTGAAAAGAAAGTCTTTAAACTCCTCTGGATTGGTATAAATAATTAAATCGTCTCGCTGAAAAGCATTGGCTATTTGTTCATGCGACACTTCTTCTAGCTTTTTAATTTCTACTGCATGCGGACTGTAAAATACTACAGCAACATCTGCTGCGTCTAAAGCGCCTTTATATTCTTTTAAAAATTCGGCATTTAAACTAGAATAGGTATGCAACTCTAAACATGCAACCAAGGTTCTATTTTCATATTGTTCTTTTACCGCATTCGTGGTTGCTTCTACCTTAGATGGGGAATGCGCAAAATCTTTGTAAGCTACAGCGTTTTTACTTTCGGCAATTTTTTCTAATCGTTTACTTGCTCCTGAAAAAGTAGCAATGGCCTCGTAAAAATCATCCTCATCAATTCCCATGTGTTGACAAATCCACTTTGCTCCTGCAAGATTGTTAAGGTTATGTTTTCCAAAAACTTCTATTGGTAATGGTCCTTCCGGAGTTTCTAAAAGTGTTTGTCCGTTTTCAACCGTATAATCCGGAGTTTGGTAAGGCAGTTTTCTAATGGTATTCTGACTAGCCTCAACAACGCGTTTTACTTCCGCATCTTCTTCGTTATAGGTGATGCTTCCTCCTTTTACAATACTATCTACAAAGATGTCGAATTGCTCCACATAGTTTTCATAGGTAGGAAACACATTAATATGATCCCAAGCTATTCCGCTTAACAAAGCTATATTTGGTTTGTATAAATGAAATTTTGGTCTTCTATCTATTGGTGAACTTAAATATTCGTCACCTTCTAAAACAATAAAATCATTTTCTTCGGTAAGTTTTACCATCACATCAAAACCTTCTAATTGCGCACCAACCATATAATCGACATCACGATCGTGATAATGCATCACGTGTAAAATCATAGAAGTAATGGTTGTTTTACCATGACTTCCACCAATAACAACTCTGGTTTTGTGTTTCGATTGCTCGTACAAAAACTCGGGATAGCTATAGATTTTTAAGCCTAATTCCTGTGCTTTTAACAATTCTGGATTGTCTTCTTTAGCATGCATACCAAGAACAATTGCATCTAAATCTGTCGTTATTTTTTCTGGAAACCAACCAAAGTTTTCTGGTAGTAATCCCTTTGCTGCTAACCTAGATTTTGAAGGCTCGAAAATAGTATCATCGCTTCCTGTTACTTGATATCCTTTGTTATGTAATGCTAGTGCTAGATTGTGCATTGCAGATCCGCCAATAGCTATAAAATGTACGTTCATAAACTTGTTTTGAAGAAGTACCAAAGATACTTTTTTTGCCACGAATACACGAATGTTTTTTTATGGATTATTTTGTAGAGTCCAACTAAGTTTTTACAGAGATTCGTGGAAAAACTGTAGGATAAAGGATAACATCTTAAATCAAAAAACCATCTAATTTTAGGAGTAACCAATTCAAACTATTTTTATATAACAATTTTACAAATTAGCCGAATATATCAAATGAAACTATAATCTTTCTGTATGTGTGTGTGTGTGTGTGTGGGCAAACGTAGAGAATCTATGCGTAGCAACTTAGGCATTACAAACCTTCCTTGAATTCTTTAAAAACTTTAATCTTTGGCAGCTCCAAAATTGCCAAATCAATATACTTTAAAGCCTTTTCTTTATTTTGGCTATGCTTATAAATTTGTGCTAATCTATAATTCGCCCAAGCAACAGGAACACCATCTTCTGCCGAATAATTTTTAATATACTTCTGTAAACACTGTTCGCCTTTTTGTAACTGCACATTATACTCGGCAGCCACTTTTCCTATTTGATAATGCAATGCGTTGCGTTTGTGTTTTTCTTCCGACTCCACAATAGTATGTATAGCTTTTTCTGGCTCCTTGTTGCTTTCGTAAAAACTAGAAAGTTTTTCGTAACAGGTTAAAGATCCTCCTTCGGTAATGGCTTGTTTATAATATTTTTCTGCACGTTCTGGTTGTGCATCATATTCATAAATATAGCCTTTTGCTAAATAACCATCCACTTTAGATAATGCTTCTAATTCATTTGCATATTGCATGGATTTACTTTGGCTTCCTCCAATAATTCCGGGTAACTGCATATACAATTCTACCAAAGCCCAACGTGTTTCTATATGTTTTACATCTAATTTAGCGGCTGTTAAAAAAGCTTCTTTAATATCGCCAATTAACGTTAAAGCCATTATTTTATTCACCTGTAAAGCTTTCATACCTAAAGCACCTCCATATTTGTAATGGTAATTTGCTTCTAATGGTTTTACATCTACCAGTTTTTTATATTGCGTAATGGCATCATCCCATTTTTTTTGGTAGCCAAAAGCATCACCAAATAGTTCGATTGCTTTTTCGTTTTTCGGATTTTCAGAAACGTAAACAGCTAATACTTGTTCTGCCTTTGCATATTTTTTCTGTAGCAAATATGCTTCCGCTTTATCCAAACTTTGTTGCGTAAAGCTTAATAACGGAAACAGTAAAAAGACAAATAAAATTCGCATATAATTGGAGTCGCTCAAGCAAAGATAACCTTTCAAAAACTAATTGGAAAAAGCTAGCTTTCCTAAAAAAAAAGTTAACTTCACTATTCCAAAAGCAGTATTCCCTAATTCTGTGTTTTTTGGAACACATTTTGAAGTTAGTTTTACTGAAAACTTGGAATAGGTAACATCTATAATTAAAACTTGACACGCAAGAACAAGGATTAAACAGATGCTACATTTGTCCATGGAAAACAATAGACATACACCCATGAAAAACACGATCGCTATATTTATGATTATCCTTTTTGCCAATTTTTCTCAAGCTCAAACTAACAATTACGAAAGTCTTTGGAAGGAAATTGCGCAATTGGAGAAAGAAGGATTAACAAAATCGGCATTACAAATTGTCGAAACCATTAGCTCGAAAGCAAAAGCTGCTAAAAATTCGCCACAAATTGTAAAAGCACTTCTCTATAAAAGCAAGTACGCTTTAACGTTGGAAGAAGATGCGCAATTAAAAATTATAAACGATTTTAAAACAGAAATTAAGGAAAGTGTTTCTCCTACCAAAAACTTGTTAGAGAATATGCTAGCCAACTTGTATTGGCAATATTTCGAGCAAAATCGTTACCAGTTTTATAACCGAACAAAAACCGAAGAGAAAGTAGATGCTACCGATTTTAGAACTTGGGATTTACAAGCGCTTTTCGCCGAAATTAACACACATTACCAAGCTTCTTTAGAAAACGGTTTACTACTTCAACAAACCAACCTAGACAACTACGAAGCACTTTTACAAGAGCAGGAAAATTCTAAAATATTTAGACCTACGCTTTTCGATTTACTAAATCATAATGCATTACAATTTTACAAAACAGACGAGAATGGCATCACCAAACCTGCATATAAATTTGAAATCGATAAAGAAGAATACATTAGTGAAGCAGCGGCTTTTTCTAAACTAAAAATCACTTCTAAAGACAGCACATCTTTACAGCTTCAAGCTTTAAAAATATATCAAGATCTTATTCAATTTCATAGTAAGGATAAAGCACCTGAAGCTTTAGCAGATGTTAATTTAGAAAGATTAAAATTTGTAAAACAACATGCTACTTTTACTAATAAAGATGCTATTTATTTAAAAGCATTGCAAGCAGAAAGCAAACGATTAAAAGGAAATGCGGCTTCTGGTTTATATGATTTTGAAATTGCTATATTATTCGTGGAACAAGGAAGAGCGTATCAGCCAGAAACGAAAGTAGAAAACCGTTGGAAAAACAAAGAAGCACTTGCCCTTTGCAATGCTGTTGTAAAGGAATTTCCAAAAAGTATTGGGGCACAAAAATGTGAAGTTCTAAAACAAGAAATACTTCAGCAAACGCTTCAGATTATAACCGAATCTTACTTATCCATTCAAAAAGATGCTAGGTTTTTAATTCGCTATAAAAACTTGAAGGATTTATCTTTTGTAGTCTATAAAATTTCAGAAAACAAATTCGAAAAACTAAACAAAACCTACAGACAAGAAGAGCAACTTGCTCTTATAAATAAACTAGATCCTACTACTAAATGGCAAAGCACACTTCGTAACGAACAGGACTACCAAACCCATACCACCGAAGTTATTTTACCTAAATTAGATAATGGTCGTTATGTGATTTTTGCTAGACCAAATAACGACACCAACACTTTTGGCTTTGCAACGATTCAAATCACCAATTTGGCTGTTGTAGAAAACACTTTAAACAACAAAACAACGTTTCAAGTTATCGATAGAAACAACGGAAAACCAATTCCGCAAGCGAAACTTAAAATCACCTATTTAAAGAATAACGATCGTACTTTACAAACCGAAAATGCAGTTTCTAATAACAAAGGAAAAGTTACTATTTCTAAAGATGGCGACCAATATAGAAGCGTAAAAATTGAAGTTACATACAAGGACGAAAAAGCCTATTTTGGTGACTATTACCTGTACAATAATCGTTATAATGACACCGAAGACAAACTAAGATATAACGCATTCTTGTTTACAGATCGAAGTATCTACAGACCGGGACAAACGGTTTTCTTTAAAGGGATTGCGATTAAAACCAATAACGATGTCTCGGAAGTATTTCCAGATGCGAAATTGCATGTTCGTCTCACAGATGCAAATGGCCAAGAAGTAAAATCCTTAGATTTTGTTACCAATGCTTTTGGTTCGATTCAAGGAGAATTCATTTTACCAAATACAGGATTAACAGGTAATTTTAATATTAGTATTTCTTCTGAAAATGTACAGATTAACGGAAACGCTAATATTTCCGTCGAAGAATACAAACGTCCTAAGTTTGAAGCTAAGTTTCTTCCGGTTACAGAAACCTACAAAGTAAATGACCAAATCACAATAAAAGGAAATGCGCTTGCCTATGCAGGAAGTAATATTACCGATGCTAAAGTGGTGTATCGCATACACCGAAAAGTACAATACCCGAGATGGTATTACTGGTATCGACCATTTTTCACTAGCGAACCTCAAGAAATTACACATGGCGAAAGTAAAACCAATGATAAAGGAGAATTTGAAATTACATTCGAAGCCCAACCAGACCAAAACGTAGACAAAACAAGCCTACCTATTTTTCATTATGAAGTCACTGCAGATATTACCGATATTAATGGCGAAACCCGAAGTGCAACTACCAACGTAAATGTTGGTTATCACGCATTATTAGCGAATCTCTCAGTTGCTGACAAACTAGATAAAAACAACAAAGCTCATACTTTAAAAATAGACACTAAAAATTTAAATGGCGAATTTGCTCCTGCAAAAGGAAGTATTAAAATCTATAAATTAGAAGCGCCACAACAGGTTTTAAGACCAAGACCTTGGACTGCTCCAGATTATCAAGAATTATCTGAAAATGATTTTAAATCTAAGTTTCCACATGAAGCATATAAAGACGAACAGGATAATAGCACTTGGAAAAAAGGCAAACTGGTTCTAGACGAAAAATTTGATACTTCCAAAAAGAAAGAATTAGCATTAGGAAACATTAAAAAATGGAAATCTGGCACGTATGTAATCCTTTTAGAAAGCAAAGATAAATTTGGTCAAGAAGTAAAAGACGAAATAAAAACCATCCTATTTAGTAATAAAGATGAAAGCATAGCAGACAATCAGTTATTTCATATTACAACAGATAAAGAAACCTACAAAGCTGGTGAAACTGCTACAGTAACTTTTGCTTCTGCAGCACAAGATGTATATGTTTCGGTTTCCGTAGAAAAAGAGCATAAAATTATTCAGGAAGAAACTATTCATTTAAACAATAACAAGAAAACCATTAGCATTCCTGTTAACAAAGAAGATGTTGGTGGCTTTATTGTGCATTATAGTTTTTCGGCTTTTAACAGCTTTCAAGGTGCTAGTATAAATATTGTGGTTCCGTATGCTAAAACAGCATTAGAAATAGAGACCGTTACGTTTCGAGATAAATTACAACCGGGAACCGATGAAACTTGGAGCTTTAAAATTAAAGGACCAAAAGGAGAAAAAGTGAGTGCAGAATTACTTGCAAGTATGTATGATGCTTCACTAGACCAATTTAAACCACACACTTGGAGTTTTAACCCAATAACCCAACAAAATTATTACACACGTAATAAAATAAATGGCAGACATAGTTTTGGCGCTATTGGCTTTAGAGTATATAATCAACATAATAATACTGCTTATTATAAACCCCAGAATTATGATCAATTGAATTGGTTTGGTTTTTACTTAGGGCATACTAGATTAATGGATCTAGAAAATAATATGATGATGGTGAAACAAAGTGCTTCGCAAAAACAGCGAGTTGCTGGAGCTCCAGTTGCAGAAATGGAAGATGCAGCTTACGCAATCAATTCAGAAAAAGCATTGGTTTTCAATAAAAGAACAGAACAAAGTGGTGGTTATTTTACTTCTGAAATAACTAAAAAAGAAAAGATAGACTTCTCTGGAGTAACTATTAGAAAAAACCTGCAAGAAACTGCCTTTTTCTTTCCACAATTACAAACCGATAAAGACGGAAACATAAGTTTTAGTTTTACCACTCCGGAAGCATTAACCAAATGGAATTTGCAATTATTAGCACATACCAAAAACCTTGAAAGCGCTGTTACTAGTTTAGAAACGGTTACACAAAAAGAGTTGATGGTGATACCAAATGCACCTCGTTTTTTACGTGAAGGAGATGAAATTGTAATCAGTAGTAAAATTGCAAACCTTACCGAGAAAGCTATTTCGGGCGAAGCTGTTTTACAACTTTTTGATGCTACCACTGGCGAACGAATTGACAAAAAACTATTCACAGAGGCTGAAATCCCTAGTCCGAATTATACCGGGAATTATTCTGGCGCATACGGAACAAGACAATTTACGGTAGACGCCAACGGAAACACACAAGTATCTTGGCTACTTTACATTCCAGAAGATGTGCAAGCGGTACAATACAAAGTTATTGCACAATCTGGTGCATATAGCGATGGCGAACAAAATGTGCTTCCTGTACTTTCCAATAGAATGTTGGTTACCGAAACATTGCCAATGTGGATTAAAAGTAACGAAACCAAAACCTTTACTTTAGACAAGTTAAAGAATAGCAATTCTACCACTTTGAAGCATCATAATCTAGCTTTAGAAATGACTAGTAATCCTGCTTGGTATGCGGTGCAAGCACTTCCGTATTTAATGGAATATCCATACGATTGTAATGAGCAAACTTTCAGTAGATATTATGCTAATGCATTGGCTAGTCATATTGCAAATAGCAATCCTAGAATTCAAGACGTTTTTAATCAGTGGAAAAACACAGATGCATTACTTTCTAATCTGGAAAAAAATCAAGAGTTAAAATCTTTATTAATTCAGGAAACACCTTGGTTACGCGATGCACAAAGTGAAACCGAACAGAAAAAACGAATTGCGTTATTATTCGATTTAAACAAAATGAATAACGAGTTAGCAACTGCAAAACGAAAACTAGAGCAAAATCAAATGAATAGTGGTGCTTGGTCTTGGTTTGCTGGCGGAAGAGAAAATCGTTACATCACACAACATATTATTACTGGATTTGGACACTTAAGCAAACTCGATGTCATTGATCTGTCATCTAGAGCGCAGTCGAGAGATCTCGAACCAATGATTCAAAAAGCCATTGATTATTTAGATGCAGCATTTGTTCAAGAATACAAAGACATTAAAAAATATAACAAAGACGTAGAACTAAGCAAAGACCATTTAAGCTATACGCAATTGCATTATTTATACATGCGAAGCTTTTTTCCGGAAATTAAGAAAAGTAAAGAAGTACAAAACATTACCAATTATTATCAAACACAAATAGAGAAATATTGGTTATCTAGAAGTTTATATGCAAAAGGAATGATGGCTTTAGTTGCTGAAAGATTTGACGATACAAAAACTGCAAAAGCAATTCTAAAATCGCTAAAAGAAAACAGCATTACTAGTGAAGAATTAGGGATGTATTGGAAAGAGAACTCCAATTCTTGGTATTGGTATCAAGCACCAATTGAGACACAAGCTTTATTAATTGAAGCATTTGCAGAAATTGAAAACGACACCGAAACCATCGACAATCTTAAAATATGGTTACTTAAAAACAAGCAAACCAACCGTTGGAAAACTACCAAAGCAACTACAGAAGCCGTATATGCTTTATTGCTACAAGGAAGCGATTGGTTATCTGTTACAGACATGGTAGACATTGTTATTGGTAATCAGGAAATAGATCCTAAAAAACTAGAAGACGTACAAGTAGAAGCAGGAACTGGTTATTTTAAAACGTCTTGGAAAGGTGCAGAAATCAAACCGGAAATGGCGGAAGTTAAAATCACCAAAAAAGGAAAAGGGATTGCTTGGGGAAGTTTGTACTGGCAATATTTTGAAGATTTAGATAAAATTACTACTGCCGAAACGCCTTTACAATTGAAGAAAAAACTCTTCCTAAAAAAGAATACAGATCTTGGTGAAGAGCTTTCTGAAGTAACTTTAGAAACCAAATTACAAGTTGGCGATTTGGTAAGAGTTCGTATCGAATTAAGAAGCGATCGTGCTATGGAGTTTGTACACATGAAAGATATGCGTGCCGCAGGTTTAGAACCTATAAATGTATTATCACAATACAAATGGCAAGATGGTTTGGGATATTATGAAAGCACTAAAGATGCAGCAACTAATTTCTTTTTCGACTATCTACCAAAAGGTGTTTATGTTTTTGAATATGATTTACGTGTTAATAATTCGGGATACATGAGTAATGGTATTACAACCATACAAAGCATGTATGCTCCAGAGTTTAGTAGTCATAGTGAAGGTGTAAAAATCACCGTAGAGTAACAAATTCCTGCGAAGGCAGGAATCTCATGGAGCGAAGTGATATTATTATTTTATTATTACGCAGAGAGTCACAAAGCGCCTTCCTATAAACGCAAAACATCACAATAGGATCCCTTCTCTTTTCGCAAGGGAAAGTGCACGAAGTACGGAAGGGTTTTTCAATAGAAACTATTATTTGTTAGTAACCATTTAATAACACGACCTAATGTTAGAAATAGGAAACATTCTATTTTGTATCTTACAATACTAACTAACAAATAATTAATTATGAACGCAAAAGTATTTATAATTTTAAGAATTGTACTTGGAATCTTCGTATTGGTTTTCGGACTAAACAAGTTTTTAAATTTCATGCCAATGCCAGAGTTATCTGCAGAAGCAGCCGCCTATTTTGGCGCATTAACTTCCGCTAAAACAATGACACTTGTAGGTGTTGTAGAAATCGTTGCAGGTTTAGCTTTAATCTTTAATAAGTACGGCGCTTTACTAGCACTAATTTTAATGAGCGTTTCTGTAAACGCCGTTTTATTTCATGCCGTTTTAGATCCTGCAGGAATTGCTGGAGCAGCAGTTTTATTAATATTAAACATTGCGGTACTTTATGGTTATAAAAACAAATACAAAGATTTGTTAGCATAACAAACAATATATCAAACAAAAAAGAGGCTGTTATAGCCTCTTTTTTTATGCCTTTAATGAGTAACTTTACATTTGAATTAAAACGATCATAAAGAATAATACAGCCAAAAAACAATTAACGATGCGTAACCTTTTAATTATAGCTTTCTTGTTTTCTCCTTTTAGTATTACATATGCTCAAGTTTTTGAGGTAGAAAACATAAAGTTAGCTGGAGATATAGATAAGCGCATTAACATCGTGATTTTAGGCGATGGTTATCAAGAAAGTGAATTTGCTGCATTTGAAGCAGACGCGATGCAAATCACTAATTATTTTTTTAATCAATCTCCTTACAGTGAATATGCAGACTACTTTAATGTATATATTATAAAAGTGCCTTCTAACGAAAGTGGAGCAAGTCATCCTGGCAATGCTTCAGATGAAGCTAATTATGATTTACCAGTAAGTGTTGTAGACAATTACTTTGGAAGTTCTTTTGACAATTATAATATTCATAGAGCGCTTTACACGCCAAATTCATCTTTAATTTATAACGTATTAGCAAATAATTTCCCGGAGTATGATTTAGCATTAATTATTGTAAACACAGATCATTATGGAGGAACTGGATTTGAATTCTCTATTTCTTCTACAGATCCAAACGCTGCAGAAATAGCTGTCCATGAAGTTGGGCATGTTCTGGTTGACTTAGAAGATGAGTATTACCCAGGGGATGCTTGGGCAAACGAAAATATTAATATGACACAGGAAACAGATCCTGCTTTAGTGCGATGGAAAAACTGGTTAGGAATTAACGGTATTGGGATTTATCCTTATGGAAGTTCTGGAAGTGCTGCTACTTGGTACAAGCCTAGCACCTATTGTAAAATGGGTTATTTGTATGCCGATTTTTGTTCGGTTTGTAAAGAAGGTACCATTGAAAAATTTCATAGTTTAGTATCTCCTATTGATTCTTATTTACCAACAGAAACATCTATTAGTAATGAAACCTTTCCTTTAGAATTTCAATTATATCTTATTCAAACAACATCCAACACTATAGAAAGTACTTGGACACTTAACAATACTATTATTGAAACGAATGTAGATGTAGTTTCGTTAGAGGTAAACGATTTAGTTTCAGGCACCAATAATCTAACTGTAGTTGTGCAGGATGCCACTTCTTTAATAAATATTGATAATCATAATACAACGCATGTATACACTGTTAGCTGGATTATTGATAACTCTTTAGGAATTGAAAATATTGAAGCTAATAATTATAGTATTACAGTATCACCAAATCCATCTAGCGACATCGTAAATATAGCTATGGAGAGTACTTTAGAAAAAGATACGCGTATAGAAATAGTTAGTATTACCGGAAAAAGAATAAAGACCCTTAACTTTACAAATAAGGATAATTATCAAATAGACATTAGTGCTTTTAGTACCGGTTTATATATAATTAACTTTTACTCCAATAATGTTCTAATTTCGAGTAAAAAAATCATTAAAAAATAGCCGTATTTTATTATTATCGAAAATAGAACAAAAGGAATAAACAAGTCATTATTACGTAACTTTACAATGCTAAAAAAACTGCTTTTTTATAAATGAAAATTTCAAAAATCATAAAACAAATTCCCTATTTAATATTTGTATTATTCATAATATCTTGCGCTTCAAAAAAGCAAGTTACAGCGGAAGATATTCTAGTAAAAGAAGAAACGAAATCGATTCCAAAATCAAAAATTATTTTTCTGAATTATTTATTGGTTAAAAATGCCCAAGGCGAAAAAAGCATTACGCTAATAAATCAAATTAAAACGGAAGGAAAACTAAAAGGGAAACCTAAAAACATAGCAAATACCAGCTCTGGCGATTTAGAATATATTCTTTTAGATAAAGACTATAATAGCATTGAAAAACATGCTCTAAAAAATCCGTTAAAAAAAACAGTGGAGTTTGTCAACGATTTTGGTAATTTTGAAAAAAGAACATTAGATTTAGACCGCGTGGAATTCACCATAAGAATACAATTGCCACCGGAAGCTAAACACATGAAAATTACTGAATTAACAAACGCAAGTTCTAAAGAACACATCATCACCAAAATAGATTAAATATGAAAAAACCATTACTTTTCTTACTTCTTATATTTAATGTATCCTTGGTTGTAGGACAAATTTTTGATAAAGTTACTATTAAAAATTCAGGCGATGATAACAACCGAATTAACTTAGTTATTTTGAGTGAAGGTTATCAAACTAGTGAGTTACCACAGTTTGAAATAGACGCTACAAATTTCATGAACGATTTTTTTGCTGAAGAACCTTTTGCTAGTTATGAAAACTATTTTAATGTACATATATTAAAAGTACCATCTAACGAGAGTGGATCAACGCACCCAGGAACTGCTGCAGACGAATCAAGTTATAATATACCAACATTAATAGTTGACAGTTATTTTGATACAACCTATGATTATTATAATGTTCATAGATTACTTTATACAGAAAGCCAAGCTACTATTAGCACGGTTTTAGCGAACAATTTTCAAACCTTTGACCAAGCGCTTATTTTAGTAAACTCTCCTCACTATGGAGGAAGTGGCGGAACGTATCCTATTGCTTCTACAGGGCAAGATGGAGGCGAAATTGCTATTCATGAAATCGGACATTCTTTTGCCGATTTAAAGGACGAATATTACCCTGGAGATAATCAAGTTGCAGAGGCAATAAACATGACGCAAGAAACAGATCCTAGTTTAGTGAAATGGAAAAATTGGATTGGCATAGAGGGCATTGGTATTTATTCGCATACTGGAACAACAGAGGCTCCTTCCTGGAAAAGACCACATCAAGGTTGTAAAATGCGTTATTTAGGATATCCTTTTTGTGCGGTTTGTAAGGAAGGTATTATTGAAAAAATCCACCTTCTAGTTTCACCTCTAGATTCTTATTTACCAACAGAAACGACAATAAGTGACCCTACATTTCCTTTAGCTTTTCAAATAAACACCATACAAACACTTCCTACAAATACCTTAGAAAACACATGGACACTTAACACAAATAGTTTTGCTACCAATGTAAATTCAGTAAACCTACAAGAAAGCGATTTAAGTGCAGGAACAAACACTTTAACTGCAGTGGTACATGATGCAACTACTTTAATAAATGTAGACAGTCATGAATCATTACACGTTGCTACAGTTACCTGGACTATTGATAATACTTTAGGAATTCAGGATGTTGTTGCTAATAATTTTAGTTTAACCATGTATCCAAATCCTTCAAATGATGTGGTTCATTTTAAATTAGAAAATACCTTAGCCAATACGGTTCTTGTAAAAATAGTAAGTATGGATGGTAAGCTCGTAAAAACAATAAATCTTACTAATAACCAAAACACAGCAATAGATATTAGTGCTTTAAGTCAAGGATTATACATCACTAACTTTTACACTAACAATGTTTTAATCGCTAGTAAAAAAATAGTTAAGAACTAGTAATATTATTTTTGTTGCGGAGGATATTTATTAAACACTTTTTCGACAAGTGCTTGTAGGCTTGCTTCGCGTTTTTCCGGACTTGCGTTTGGCTGATAAGTACTTTCACTAGTTGCTTGCCAAAAAAGACCGATGCCATTTTCGTCTATAAAATCGAATATAATTTCTCTAGTCACTTTTGCTGTTCCAATAGGAATACCAATAGAAACACCTCCTCCAATATTTCTTCCTGTTCCACCAATACCTATTCCAACCGTACTATTTTGTTCCGCTGGATATTCTTTACTTTGAATATTAATAAAGAAATCTGGGGTTTCGGAAATAGATAATCCTTGCAGTTGTAATTGGGTATCTAACACATCAAACAAGCGTTTTGCATCCAATTCGCTTAATCCTGTTTCTATATCTGAATAGTAATTATAGGTCTTGTATTTA
The DNA here is from genome assembly GCF_016864015.1 of Lacinutrix sp. WUR7. Classification (NCBI taxonomy): domain Bacteria; kingdom Pseudomonadati; phylum Bacteroidota; class Flavobacteriia; order Flavobacteriales; family Flavobacteriaceae; genus Lacinutrix; species Lacinutrix sp. WUR7. The sequence goes on from NZ_CP045067.1 coordinate 467,176, forward strand.
GAAAAATCGGTGCCTTTTTCGAAATCTGTAGTCAGATAAATTGGCGCACAAGAAGTAATGAGGAATGTAAATAGTAAAACTTTAATGGCTTTCATAGGAATTGTGTTTCTGTAAAAATAATCAAAAACTATTCCAATAAAAAACTACCATGTATATGGTAGTTTTAAAGTAATCATAAATTATGATATATCGCGTTAAGGATTGTAGTGGCATCCTTTTATTTTATTTCAAAATAAAAGATACAACGAAAAGCCTGACACTGCGTAGCCTAAGCGTAGTAGTGTAACGCCCAAAAATTATTCATTTAACATATTCCAGAGCTTATCATTAAGTTCTGCTAAACCTTGTTGTGCGACAGAGGAGATAAACAAATAATCTATTGGTAACGTATTGTCTAATTCTTCTTTTAATTCGGCTTGGAGTTCTGCATCCAGCATATCACATTTAGAGATCGCAATCATACGATCTTTATCTAGCATTTCTGGATTGTAACGTCTTAACTCATCCAATAAAATATCGTATTGTTTTTTAATATCTTCTGCATCGGCAGGAATTAAAAACAATAAAATAGAGTTACGCTCAATATGGCGTAAAAAGTAATAACCAAGACCTTTTCCTTCTGCTGCTCCTTCAATAATACCAGGAATATCTGCCATTACAAAAGATTGAAACTCTCTATGTTTTACAATACCTAAGTTGGGTTTTAGCGTTGTAAATTCGTAATCTGCAATTTTTGGTTTTGCAGACGTAATTACAGAAAGTAATGTAGACTTTCCTGCATTAGGGAAACCTACTAAACCAACATCGGCTAGTAATTTTAACTCTAAGGTAATATCTCTTTCTTCTAACGGAATTCCAGGTTGTGCATAACGAGGGGTTTGGTTGGTAGAACTTTTAAAGTGCCAGTTACCGCGACCTCCTTTACCACCTTCTGCAACAATTCTTTCTTCACCTTCTTCGGTAATTTCAAAAAGCACTTCATTGGTTTCTGTATCTCTAACTACGGTTCCTAAAGGCACATCTACGTATTGATCTTCACCATCTGCTCCAGAGCTTCTTCCTTTACTTCCGTTTCCACCATGTGTTGCTCTTATGTGTCGCTTAAATTTAAGATGTATAAGCGTCCAAAGATTAGAGCTTCCTCTAAGAATTACGTGACCACCACGACCTCCATCTCCTCCATCTGGGCCACCTTTTTCTAAATATTTTTCACGGTGTAAATGCGTCGATCCTTGTCCTCCTTTTCCAGAAGAAACGTGCATTTTTACATAGTCTACAAAATTTCCCTCAGTCATGTTTCCTTTCCGCAAAAGCGGAAATATTTTTTAATTAATATATGATTTTTACTCCTTGTATTCTTTACAATACATTAGCAAAATCCTTTGTTATTAGAAACTAAAGCGTATCAATAACGTCATTTAATCGTGCTGTAATATCTTCAATATTACCAACTCCATCTACACCATAATATTTATCTTGAGCGGTATAGAAATCTTTAAGAATAGCTGTTTTATCGTAATATTCTTTAATTCTATTTCTTATAATATTTTCGTCTGCATCATCTGCTCTTCCACTAGTTTTACCACGTTCTAACAAACGTAAAACTAAATCTTCATCATCTACCTCCAAAGCGACCATTGCATTAATCTGTGAATCTTTACGCATCATCAACTCTTCTAAAGCTTCTGCTTGTGCGTGAGTACGAGGAAAACCATCAAAAATAAAACCTTTAGCATCCGCATTTTTCTCCACTTCTGCTTCCAACATATCAATAGTTACTTGATCTGGAACCAATTCGCCTTTGTCCATAAAAGATTTAGCCAACATACCTAAAGCGGTTTTGTTTTTTATATTATAACGAAAAACATCTCCTGTAGATATATGTACTAAATTGTGTTTTTCTTTTAAAAAATTAGCTTGTGTTCCTTTTCCTGCTCCTGGAGGTCCAAATAGCACTAAATTTGTCATGTGTTGTGTTGTTTTTAATTGATATACTTCTGGTAAATCTCTTCCTAAACCATTATAGTCTAATCCATAACCAACTATAAATTTATCCGGAATTTCTATACCTATATAATGTAGTTTGTAGTCTTTTTTATATGCTTCAGGTTTAAAAAACAAGGTCGCTATTAGTAAAGATTTAGCATTTTCATTTTTAAAAATGCGATGTACTTCTGCTAACGTTTTTCCAGAATCTATAATATCTTCTAGAATCACAACCGTACGTCCTGTTAAATCTTGTGTTAAACCAATAAGTCTTTGTATGTCGTCTGTAGATTTTATCCCTTCATAAGAAGCCAGTTTTATAAAAGTAACTTCGCAAGGTTTCGGGTATTTTTTAACAAAATCGCTTACTAGCATAAAAGAGCCATTTAAAATACCTATAAACACAGGTACTTCATCTCCTAAGTCTGCAGCAATATCATCTGCCATTTTTTGTACAGCAGCATCAATTTTTTCTGCCGAAATAAATGGTTTAAAAGATAAATCGTCTAGCTTAATCATATAAGACTAACTTGTTTTTTATTAATTCCTTGCAAAGATACATATTTGTAATATGATTTACGATTTTGATGCGATTTTATTGGCTATATTTTCATATTAAACTGTATTTTTGTTACAATTAAAATAAGACTTATTAATTAAAAAGATTTCCGTTTTCACGGAAAATAAATATGAACTATTTTTCTTCAGATTTTAAACTTGGTATTCTTGGTGGCGGACAACTTGGTAAAATGCTACTTACCGAAACCAGAAAACTAGATATTTACACTTGTGTTTTAGACGGAAGCACGGAAGCACCTTGCAAAATAGGAAGTAATGAATTTCATTTAGGAAGCTTAATGGATTTTGAAACCGTGTACCAGTTTGGAAAAAAGGTAGATGTGTTAACCATTGAGATTGAAAACGTAAATATAGACGCGCTCGAAAAGTTAGAAAAAGAAGGCGTTACGGTTTATCCTGCTTCGAAAACGCTTCGAACTATTCAAAATAAAGCAAAACAAAAACTATTTTATATAGATAAAAATTTACCTACTGCGCCTTTTTCACGTTTCGCTTATCTTTCTGAAATCGAAGACGCCATAGAAAATGGAGGTTTACATTTTCCATTTGTTTGGAAAGCAGCACAATTTGGCTATGATGGTAATGGTGTAAAAGTAGTGAGAAGTCTGGAAGATTTAAAAGATTTACCAAAAGGCGAATGTATTGCTGAAGATTTAATTCCTTTTAAAAACGAACTTGCTGTTATTGTTTCTAGAAATGCAAAAGGCGAAGTAAAAACTTTTCCTGTGGTAGAAATGGAATTTCATCCGGAAGCAAACCAAGTAGAATATGTAATCTGTCCTGCAAGAATAGCTCCTGAAATTGCTAAAAAAGCAGAAGCAGTTGCTTTAAAAACATCCGAAGCATTTAAACATGTTGGTTTATTGGCTGTGGAAATGTTTTTAACACAAAATGATGAAATATTAATCAACGAAGTTGCGCCAAGACCGCATAATTCTGGCCATCAAACTATTGAGGCTAATTATACTTCGCAGTTTGAACAACACATAAGAGCCATTTTAAATTTACCTTTAGGAAGCACTGCGAATAAAGCTGGTGGAATCATGGTAAATCTTGTTGGCGCCGAAGGTTATACTGGAAGTGTTGTTTATGAAAACATAGAAGACATTATGAATATGGAAGGAGTTACTCCGCATATTTATGGTAAAAAAGAAACACGTCCTTTTCGTAAAATGGGACATGTCACTATTGTACATCCAGATATAAACGAAGCACGTAAAATTGCGGAAGCAGTTAAGAATACGATTAAAGTGATAAGCGAGTAAATCGCAACAATGAAATATTGATACCTAGTATCATTCAAAATTTAAATATTTGAAATTTATTATGAAAGTAGGAGTAATCATGGGAAGTAAAAGTGATCTTCCAGTAATGCAAGAAGCTATAGATATTTTAAAAAGCTTTGATATTGTGGTAGAAGTAGATATTGTTTCTGCACACAGAACACCAGAAAAAATGTTCGATTATGGTAAAAACGCACATAAAAATGGCATTGCAGTTATTATTGCTGGAGCTGGAGGAGCTGCACATTTACCAGGAATGATAGCGTCGTTATCGCCACTTCCTATAATTGGTGTTCCTGTAAAAAGCAGTAATTCTATTGACGGTTGGGATTCTGTATTATCTATTTTACAAATGCCTGGCGGAGTTCCTGTGGCAACAGTAGCTTTAAATGGAGCAAAAAATGCAGGAATACTTGCTGCACAAATTATTGCGACTTCCAATGCTTCTGTTTTAGATAAAGTAATTGCTTATAAAGAAGGTTTAAAGGCCAAAGTTATAGAATCTGCAAAAGGTCTATAACCAAATAACCTCAAGATTTCTCTCAAGGTTATAACGCTATTAATCAATTTCTTAAACATGAGATTGAACTCACATGAAAAAACTTATGCAAATATTTAACTATTCCTCATTATTATTAACAAAAGAAAGAAGGGATTTATTATTTTCGATTAAAAACAAATAAAACCGATTAAGTGTTGATTTGTCGTTTTTACAAATTAAAAAAACCTTGACATGCATCAAGGTTTTTAGCTATTAATCAATAATTTTGTCAATGAGTAACCAACTCTATGAAAAATTCTAAACAAAGATAAAAAATACTTATTATGCGTGCATAATAAATTCTTCTTTTAACATAACTTTAAAAAATGACTAAGAATATACTTACAGAGAAATTTGAGACAGCCTTTCAAACAGCTCCTTTTTCCAAAATAGCTACTACAGATTTTCTTCCTGCTTTTAAATTAGGAATAGAGAATGCCAAAGCAGAAATAGATGCTATTATTAATAATTCTGAAGCTCCAACTTTTGAAAACACTATTGAAGCTTTAGATTTCTCTGGAGAACAATTAGATCGAATCTCTAGTATATTTTTCAATCTTAATTCTGCCGAAACGAATGAAGAAATTCAAAAAATAGCACAAGAAGTTTCGCCGTTACTTTCAGAGTTTGGTAATGACATTACATTAAATCAAGATTTATTTAAACGTGTAAAAACCGTTTATAATAATAAAGCAGACTTAAAATTAACTACAGAACAAGAAACCCTTTTAGATAAAAAATACAAAAGTTTCTCTAGGAATGGAGCCAACCTTCCAGAAAACAAAAAACAGGAACTTCGTGAAATAGATAAGGAGCTCAGTAAACTAAAACTAAAATTTGGCGAAAATGTTCTAGCAGAAACCAATAAGTTTGAAATGCTTATCACCAATGAAGATGATTTAGCAGGATTACCAGAAGGCGCTAAAGAAGCGGCTAAGCAATTAGCAGAATCGAAAGAGAAAGAAGGATGGCTTATCACGTTAGACTATCCTAGTTATATTCCTTTTATGACCTATGCCGACAATAGGGAATTACGTAAGGAATTAGCTTTAGCTTCTGGAAGCAAAGCTTTTCATAACGACGCTTTAGACAATCAAGATAACGTTTTACAAATTGCAACACTTCGTTTTAAAAGAGCCAATCTTTTAGGTTATAAAACGCATGCACATTTTGTTTTAGAGGAACGCATGGCGAAAACTCCTGAAAAGGTAAAAAGCTTTTTAAATGAAATATTAGAAAAAGCAAAACCAGCTGCACAAGAAGAGTTTACAAATCTTGAAAACTTTGCAAAAGAATTGGACGGTATTGATACCTTACAAAAATGGGATTCTGGTTATTATGCCGAAAAACTAAAACAAAAGCTTTTCAACTTAGACGACGAACAGTTAAAACCATACTTTAAATTAGAAAACGTAATTGAAGGTGCTTTTACTATTGCTAATAAATTATTCGGTTTACAATTTGAAGAAATTCACACTATAGATACATATCATGAAGATGTTTTAACTTATAAAGTAAACGATGAAAACGGAGAACTAGTCTCTATTTTCTATTCTGATTTCTTCCCAAGAAAAGGAAAACGAAATGGTGCTTGGATGACAAGTTACAAGCCACAAAGCATAAAAAATGGCGTAAATGATAGACCGCACGTTTCTATAGTTTGTAATTTCACAAAACCTACAAAAACAAAACCTTCCCTTTTAACATTTAACGAAGTAACTACCTTATTTCACGAATTCGGACATGCATTACACGGTATGCTAGCTAACACTACTTATCCTAGTCTATCTGGAACCAGTGTTTATTGGGATTTTGTAGAATTACCAAGTCAGGTATTAGAAAACTGGTGTTATGAAAAAGAAGCATTAGAACTTTTTGCGAAACATTATGAAACTGGAGAAGTGATTCCAATGGAATTGGTAGCAAAAATAAAAGAATCTGCTACTTTTCATGAAGGTATGCAAACCATGCGTCAAATAAGTTTTGGATTATTAGATATGTCTTGGCATGCACAAGATCCTTCAGCGATTACCAATGTAAAAGCACATGAAAAAGAAGCTTTTGGTGACACACAATTATTCCCTGATGTTGCAGAAAATTGTATGAGTACTGCATTTTCTCATATTTTTCAAGGAGGATATTCTTCGGGGTATTATAGTTACAAATGGGCTGAAGTTTTAGATGCAGATGCATTTGAATACTTTAAGGAAGAAGGTATCTTTAACAAAACCGTTGCCACAAAGTTTAAAGAAAACGTATTAAGCAAAGGTGGAACCGAAAACCCAATGACACTTTACAAACGTTTTAGAGGTCAAGAACCAAAACCAGAAGCGCTTTTAAAAAGAGCAGGATTAATTAAATAAAATTTTAAAGCTGATTTTAATTAATCAGCTTTTTTAATTAAAGAAACTTTCAATAATTACTGAAAGTTTAGAAATTATTGTATATTTGCTGTATGGATTACGAAGAAGCAAAAATAAAATTTATTAATACTTGGGGAAGTCTAGGTACTCTTTGGGGAATTAATAAAGCTATGGCTCAAATTCAAGCCTTACTTTTTATTACTCCTAACCCACTTTCTATGGAAGACATCATGGAAGAACTTAAAATATCTAGAGGTAATACTAGTATGAATTTAAGACAGCTTATGGATTGGGGAATTGTAACAAAAGAACTTGTTGCTGGAGAACGTAAAGAGTTTTTTACCACAGAAAAAGATGTACAAGAACTAACAAGAGTTATTGCTAAAGAAAGAAGCAGAAGAGAAATAAGACCAGTAATTAAAGTTTTAAAAGATGTTTCATCTATACAAGATGATGGAACTCAAAAAACTAAAGAACTAATAAAACAAACCAAAGCTTTAAAAGAATTAACTGAAAATGCTGATTTAATGATAAATAATCTAGTTGACAAAAATCAAAATTGGATTACTAAATCTTTAATCAAACTCATTAAATAAAAAAATTTAAAATAAACTTTCAGTATTTTCTGAAAGTTTTAAATAATCAGAATGAATTATAATATAATAACATACTGCATCTATCTTCCAATCATTTGTTTAATTATGATTAAAGTAGGTTGGTTGTTTTATAAAAATGGTGAGTTATTCTTATTAAACCTTTTAAATAATAACCTTCCATTAGTTAAAAACATCAATAATTTACTTTTAACAGGTTATTATCTAACCAATATTGGATATGCAATAATTACAATTGCGTATTGGCAATCTATTGAAAATACAATCGAATTAATAAATTCTCTAACAACTACTCTTGGAAAAATAATAATGCTTCTAGCCTTACTTCATTATAATAATATTTTTTGGCTGAAGTACTTAACTAAATCAAATTATATAAAACAATAATTATGGAAAATTCAAAAATTATTATCGGCTACTTTATCTATCTACCAATAGTTATCATTCTAACTATTTATGTTTCAAAAATGTTATTTAAAAATGGAAAGCTTTTTATGATAGACATATTTAAAGGAAAAGAAGAAATTGCTTTGGCTACAAATAAATTATTTGAGATTGGTTTTTATTTAATAAACATTGGCTTTGCTTTATATATTATGAAAATATATTACTACTCGAGCCAAGGAATAGATTATCAAATTTTGATTGAAATATTAAGTAAAAAAATTGGCGGATTTACAATATACTTAGGTATTATGTTATTTCTTAACTTGTTTCTGTTTTTTAGAGGAAGAAGAAAATCTCGACAAAATTTAAAACCAATTGTTGAAAATCAAAATAAAGAATAATCATGAAAAATATACTAATTGCAGGAGGAACAGGATTTATCGGACAAACATTAGAAAAGCATTTTACCAGTAAAGGTTATTCCGTGAAAATATTAAGCAGAAATCCTAAACGTGATAATGAAATCCTTTGGGATGCAAAAACCATGGAAGGCTCTTGGGTTACCCATCTTGAAAATTTAGATGTCCTTATTAACCTTACCGGAAAAACAATTAATTGCAGATTTACAGACGCTAATAAAAAAGCAATAAAAGAATCTAGAATTGTTTCCACAGCACTTTTAGGAAAAGCTATTGATACCTGTAGTAATCCACCAAAAGTATGGATGAACTCTTCCACTACTTCTATATACAAAGCGTCATTTACAAAAGAAATGACTGAAGATAGCACAGCGTATGGTAACGATTTTGAAGCGGAAGTTGCCACCGTTTGGGAAAAGGCTTTTTATAAAACCAAAAATCCAGAAACCAGAAAAATAGTACTACGTACTTCTATCGTTTTAGGTAATGCAGATGGTGCTTTTGTACCATTAAAAAAACTAACACAATTTGGTTTAGGTGGTAAACAAGGTAACGGAAAACAAAAGGTAAGCTGGATTCATGAAACCGATTTTGCACGAGCTGTAGATTTTCTAATCCAAAAAGAAAATGCTAAAGGCGCTTATAATTTTTGTGTTCCAAAACCAACAGACAATGCAACGATGATGAAAGATTTTAGAAAAGTATTAGGTATTCCTTTTGGTATTCCTAGTCCGAAATTCATCCTAGATATCGGTGCTTTATTTATGCAAACAGAACCAGAACTCATTTTAAACAGCAGAAATGTAGTCCCTAAAAAGCTATTAGAAGCTGGTTTTAAGTTTCAATTTCCAACAATTGTTTCCGCCGTAAAAAATTTAATAGAATAGATATAAATCCTTTTGCTTACTTTTGCTAAAACTTAGCTAAAAAAAGAATATGCCAAAGCATCAAATAGATCCAAACAAATGGATTGATTTATATTCAGATTATCTATTCAACTACACCATTTCTCGTGTTAACGATAGAGATTTGGCTAAAGATTTGGTTCAAGACACCTTTTTTGCTGGTTTAAAATCAATGAAAAACTTTAAAGGAGAAGCCAGTGAACGTACTTGGTTAATTTCTATTTTAAAGCGAAAAATAATTGATTATTACAGAAAAATAAATTCTAACAAAGGAAAAGCCGAAGTTAGAATGAGCTACAACAGTGATGTAGAAACCGAAGGCGATTGGCTAGAAGAACGCGTTGCAGATCCTTTTGATAAAAATGCAGAAAGTGTTATTGAGAATGAAGAACTAGGTGATGCCATCTATAGTTGCTTAGATAAACTTCCCGAAAAACAAGCTACTATTTTTAAAATGAAAACCATTGAAGGAATAGATACCGAAACTATTTGTAATGAACTAAACATTACTGCGTCTAACCTTTGGGTTATCATTCATAGAGCAAGAACAACAATGGCATCTTGCATGGAGAAAAACTGGTTTTAAATTATGAATACAGAGATTAACATAAGTAAAGCTTGCGAAAAAGCAAATCATGTTTGTGATAAATCGCAATATAAAGAAGCTTCTATATTAGAGAAAATAAAACTTACTATACATTTAGCTTTCTGTAGGGCTTGTAGAAATTACTCTAAAAACAATAAAAAGCTTAGCGTTACATTAGAAAAGGCAAAGGTAGATTGTATGCATAAAGATGAAAAAGAAGCTTTAAAAGACAACCTAAAACAAGCCATAAAAGAGCATAAAAATTAGCCATATAATTGGCAAACCTTCTACAAAAAAGGAACTATAATACTTTCCTTGGTGTTTTTTAGAAAGCAACACAAACAATAATGTAATTAGTGCAACTACCATTAAAACGAGAATGTTTCTACTATTAGTTTGATCTTTAAAAAATTCTAAAAAGAAAAAAACCACCAGTAAAAAAACACCAATACGCTTTGTTTTACGTATTCCAATACGTTGTGGGATGGTAGAAAGTATTAAACTATCATATTGTAAATCTCTTATTTCAAAAGGAATCATTAGGGCTAACACAAAAACAAATCGTTGCAAGGTAGTTATAAGAACATCTGTTGTTATAGCAATATCATTATCTATAATGGGAAGCAATACCGTTACTGCACACCAAACCAAAGCAATTACATAAATTTTCAATCCGCTAATTTGGCGTAAGTTTTGGTTGCTATCCACAAATATATTTCTTGGCAAAAAAGGAATCGCATAAAAAAAAGTAATTGCACCAAGCAGTAAAATACACAACCAGGTTTTTACTTCTAACTGAAAGGCAAAATAGCATAAAGCGATAAAACAAATAAGCGAAAATATTTGAATCACCTTCAGCCTACTTGCTAAACTTCTATGATGAAATTTCGCTAAACCAAAGTATTTCACAAAATTATAACCTGTAATAGTTGCAAAAAAGTTAAAAAACAAAACATTCTCATCATAAGAAACACCAAACTCCATAAGGGTAACCCATGTTAAAGCATATACACTTAAAGCCACATGAATACTCGCGTTTATATAAAAATCGAAAAGGTGTTTTACTATTCGCATTAAACAAAAATACGCAATACCTTTTAGGAATTAAATTTGCTAAAAAGAAATGTGTTATTTTTTGTTTTCGAGATAATTAAAACTCAAGTATAGCAGTAGTTAAGAACGCTTTTTATTTTAATGTACACACAAAAAACAACTATTTACATCCCTCTATAGAATTAATAAAAGATGCTACCTGTTAATAACCATTTCATTTGGTTAAAAACTTTCATATTTCAAAACTAAAAAACTCTATTATTTCCGTATTTTTGGGCTCGCAAACAACACGCTTTATTATTTCAATAAAGCTCCTAATAAAATCTCATTCTCACGAAAGTGAGAATATAACACAACTATTTAAGAATGAATACAAACACCTTTGCACTTCGTCATATTGGTCCTAGAGAAGAAGACCAAAAACAAATGCTAAAAACCATTGGTGTAGATAGTTTAGACCAACTTATCTACGAAACCATTCCGGATGATATTAGATTAAAAAAAGATCTGGATCTTGCAGAAGCCATGAGTGAGCAAGAATATTTAGTATACCTAAATGAGGTTGCTAAAAAGAATAAAGTATACAAAACATATATTGGTTTAGGGTATCACCCAACTATTTTACCAGCAGTAATACAACGTAACATTTTAGAAAATCCGGGTTGGTATACTGCGTACACACCGTATCAAGCGGAAATTGCACAAGGTCGTTTAGAAGCACTTCTAAATTACCAAACGATGATTACAGACCTAACAGGAATGGAACTTGCAAACGCTTCGCTTTTAGATGAAAGTACTGCTGCTGCTGAAGCCATGAGCCTATTATTTGCAGTTAGAGATCGTGCACAAAAAAAAGCTGGTATAAATAAGTTTTTTGTTTCTGAAAACATTTTACCACAAACACTTTCTCTTTTACAAACTAGATCTAACCCTATTGGTGTAGAACTAGTTGTTGGAGATGAAAACACGTTTGATTTTTCTTCAGGATTCTTTGGAGCAATCTTACAATATCCAGGAAAAAACGGACAAGTTACGGACATAAAATCTTTTATAGCTAAAGCTAACGAAGCACAAATTAAAGTTGCTATTGCTGCAGATATTTTAAGCTTAGTAAAACTAGAAGCTCCTGGTAAGTTTGGAGCTGATGTAGTAGTTGGTACCACACAACGTTTTGGAATTCCAATGGGTTATGGCGGACCACATGCAGCATATTTTGCAACTAAAGAAGTGTACAAACGCGATATTCCAGGACGTATCATTGGTGTTACCAAAGACGTAAACGGTAATAGAGCTTTACGTATGGCTTTACAGACTAGAGAACAACATATAAAAAGAGACAGAGCAACCTCTAATATTTGTACAGCACAAGTATTATTAGCGGTTATGGCTGGAATGTATGCTGTTTATCATGGACCTAAAGGTTTACAATTTATAGCAAACCAAGTACATAGTGCAGCTTCATCGCTAGCAGAAGCCTTAGAGAAATTAGGTTTTAAACAAACCAATACTTCGTACTTCGATACGCTTCAAATTAAAACCAAAGCTAAAAAAGTAAAGAAAATTGCCAAAGACAAAAAAGTAAACTTCTTTTATCCTGACAAGAAAACAGTTACTATTTCTATAAACGAAACGACTTCGGTTAGAGATATAAATGAGATCATTTCTATTTTCGCTAAAGTTGCAGGTAAAAAAGCATTTACTATTTCTTCTTTTTCAGAAGTAAATAATATTGATAAAGAACTTCAAAGAACCACCGATTTCTTAACACTAGATATTTTTAATTCGTACCATTCAGAAACCGAATTAATGCGATACATTAAAAGACTAGAACGTAAAGATTTATCGTTAAATCATTCTATGATTTCGCTTGGTTCTTGTACTATGAAATTAAATGCAGCAGCAGAAATGCTACCTTTAAGCCAATCAGAATGGGGTAATATTCATCCTTTTGCGCCATTAAAACAAGCCAGAGGTTATACTAAAGTTTTAAAAGAATTAGAAGACCAACTAACAGAGATTACCGGTTTTGCTGCAACATCTTTACAACCAAATTCTGGTGCACAAGGAGAGTTTGCAGGACTAATGGTTATTAAAGCATATCATGAGTCTCGTAATGATCATCATAGAAACATTTGTATAATTCCTAGTTCTGCACATGGTACAAATCCAGCTAGTGCAGTGATGGCAGGAATGAAGGTAGTAGTTACTAAATCTACAGCCGAAGGTAACATCGATGTGGAAGATTTACGTGAAAAAGCAATTTTACACAAAGATAACTTATCTTGTTTAATGGTAACTTATCCTTCTACACATGGGGTTTACGAAGCTTCTATAAAAGAAATTACCAAAATTATTCATGATAATGGCGGACAAGTTTATATGGATGGAGCAAACATGAATGCACAAGTAGGATTAACCAATCCTGGAAATATTGGCGCAGATGTTTGTCACTTAAACTTACATAAAACCTTTGCTATTCCTCATGGAGGTGGAGGCCCTGGAGTTGGACCAATTTGCGTTGCAAAACAATTGGCTCCTTTTTTACCTGGAAATCCAATAATTAAAACTGGAGGAAAAGACGCTATAACTGCCATCTCCTCTGCTCCTTTTGGTTCTGCTTTAGTTTGTTTAATTTCTTATGGTTACATAAAAATGCTAGGAGCAAAAGGATTAACAGCTTCTACAAAAGTTGCAATCTTAAATGCAAACTACATTAAAACTAGATTAGAGGGGCATTTTGAGACTTTATACTCTGGTGAACGTGGTCGTGCAGCTCATGAAATGATAGTAGACTGTCGTGCTTTTAAAGCAAATGGTATTGAGGTTACAGATATTGCAAAACGTTTAATGGATTATGGTTTTCATGCGCCAACAGTATCTTTTCCAGTAGCAGGAACCTTAATGATTGAGCCTACAGAAAGTGAAAGTAAACAAGAAATTGATCGTTTTTGTGATGCATTAATTTCTATTAGAAAAGAAATAAACCTAGCAACAAAAGAGGATACCAACAATCCTTTAAAAAACGCTCCACATACCTTGGCAATGGTAACTGCTAATAATTGGGATTTCCCTTACACTAGAGATACTGCTGCATATCCTTTAGAATATGTACATGACAATAAATTTTGGCCAAGCGTAAGAAGAGTAGATGATGCTTATGGAGACCGTAATTTAATATGTACATGTGCTCCTATTGAAGAATATATCGACGCAAACTAACGGTTGAACATCGTAAATAATTAATCATTAAAAATTGCCTTTAATTTTTACGACTTATATTAGCGAATAAACAATTAAAGGCATTCCTTTTTTTATGAATATCAAAATTACAGGTACAGGAAGTTATATACCAAGCACAATAGAAAAAAATGAAGATTTTTATAATCATGAATTTTTAAATGCAGATGGTTCTAAAATAAATAGTCCAAATGAAGTTATCGTTCATAAATTTAAAGCGATAACAGGAATTGAAGAAAGGCGCTATGCAAAACCAGAATTATCAAATTCTGATATTGCTTTTTATGCAGCAGAAAAGGCTATTGCTGACGCAAAAATTGATAAAGAAACCTTAGATTATATTATTGTCGCCCATAATTACGGTGACATAAAACATAATACGGAGCAAAGTGATACGGTACCAAGTATTGCCTCACGCGTAAAGCACTTGTTACAAATTAAAAATCCAAAATGTGTTGGGTACGATTTACTTTTTGGATGTCCAGGTTGGATTGAAGGTGTGATCCAAGCCAATGCATTTATTAAATCTGGAATAGCAAAACGCTGTTTGGTTATCGGATCGGAAACTTTATCTAGAGTTGTAGATAAACACGATCGAGATTCTATGATATATAGTGATGGTGCAGGAGCTGTTATTGTGGAAGAAACCGAAGAAGAAGGTGGTATTATAAGCCATGAAACTGCAACTTTTGCTTTAGACGAGGCGCATTTTATCTATTTTGGAAAAACTAATAAACAAGAATCTGCTAGTCAACGTAAATACATTAAAATGTATGGTAGAAAGATTTATGAATTTGCTTTAACCAATGTTCCATTAGCATTAAAATCATGCTTAGATAAAAGTGGATATGGTATACATGATGTCAAAAAAATACTAATTCATCAAGCAAATGAAAAAATGGATGAAGCGATTATAAATCGTTTTTACAAGCTTTATAATATGGAAACACCAGAAGGTATTATGCCTATGTCTATTAACATGCTTGGTAATTCTAGCGTAGCAACGGTTCCTACTTTATATGATATGATTTTAAAAGGAAAACTTGAAAATCAAGAAATCCATAAAGGAGATATCATCATGTTTGCAAGTGTTGGAGCTGGTATGAATATTAACGCAATAGTGTATAAGCACTAGTTATTAAATCATTGAATTTAAAAGGTTTTCGCTTTCGCGGAAAATAAATATGTACGAACAAACATTTCCGCATAAACGCTACAAACTTACCTATCAGTTTTTAGAAAAACACATTTCTAAATCGGAAGCAATTTTAGATTTAGGAGTAGAAAATCCGTTTACCAAAATCTTAAAGGATAATGGTTTTTCTGTGGAGAACACCAAAGGGGAAGACTTGGACACGAATACTACAACCATAAAAAACTCGGAAGCAACCGTTGTAACGGCTTTTGAGATTTTTGAACACCTACTCTCTCCTTTTACTGTTTTACAAGATATAAAAGCAGATAAACTAGTAATAAGCGTTCCGCTTCGATTATGGTTTTCTACTGCTTACCGAAGTAAAATAGATACATGGGATAGACATTACCATGAGTTTGAAGATTGGCAATTAGATTGGCTATTAGAAAAAACGGGATGGAAAATAATAGATAGACAAAAATGGACTAATCCTACCAAAAAAATTGGGATTAGACCAATACTAAGATGGTTTACTCCTAGGTATTATATAATCTACGCAGAACGCGTATAAGATTTCAAAAAACGAAATAACAAATCCCAAAAACTTACTCGGTTGGTTTTGGAATTTGAGATTTTAATATTGTAATTTGTTTTCATGAACATTTCCATTATCATTCCTGCGCATAACGAAGAAAAGTTTATCGAAAAAACTATCGTTTCTTTGGTAAATCAAACGCTTCGTCCAAAGCAAATTGTGATTGTAAATGATAATTCTACCGATAAAACCCAAAAGATAGTTTCGTATTATTTATCGAAGTACAGTTGGATCTCTCTTGTAAACATTACTTCTTCCGATGCACATTTACCAGGAACTAAAATTATCAATGCTTTTTACAAAGGCTTAGAAATTCTAGACACCAACTACGATGTGATTTGTAAATTTGATGCAGATTTAATCTTTCCGAATAATTATTTAGAAAAATTAGCAGCACATTTTAATGCGAATAAAAAGTTAGGAATGGCTGCTGGTTTCTGCTATATTGAAAAAGACAAGCAATGGATCTTAGAAAATCTAACGCGTAAAGATCATATTCGTGGTGCTTTAAAAGCCTATAGAAAAGAGTGCTTTGAGCAAATAGGAAAACTAAAACCTTCTATGGGTTGGGATACTGTGGATGAGCTTTTATCTAAATATTACGATTGGGAAATACTTACCGATGAGACACTACACGTAAAACATTTAAAACCTACCGGAATAAGCTATAACAAAGCATCTAAACACATGCAAGGAGAAGCGATGTATAAAATGCGCTACGGATTTATAATCACACTAATTTCTGCATTAAAATTGGCGTATAAAAAAGGAAGATTTGCTCTATTTCAAGATTATATGTCTGGTTATTTTAAAGCGAAAACCAACAAAACAGCATATTTAGTTACTAAAGATCAAGGTGTTTTTATTAGAAAACTGCGTTGGGAAGGAATGCTAGATAAATTGAAATAAAGATGCTTCGACTGCGCTCAGCATGACAGGCTAACCTTCTAAAAACTCCAATTTTTATAATTTGCGGAAGCTTCTAATTTATTTTCTACAGTATCCTCCAATTCGGAAAAGAAATCAATTCCTGTTAATGCTTCTACCTCATCTACAGAAACGACAAACTTATATAGCGGCTCTTTAGATTCCTTATGCTTCATTAAAAACGCAATCACTTTCGTTTTACCAGAATTGTTATCTATCAACACCTTATAAAACTGATTTGGCACGGATACTTTTTCGGTACCTATGGTTTTCATATTTCCTTTTAAAATTCCGCCAGACACCACAAAAACGCCATTGTACTTACTTGCCCAATATCTTGTTTTCTGTTCTAATCGATTCCAAACACCGGCATTAAAATCGTGTTTTTGCGGAGAAATATTACTTGTCAAAAAAGTTTCGTCATGCGCAGATTTACTATATTTTCTATCTCCTGCAGGACAAAGGTGTCCGCGATCATAACCCGATTGCTTATAATTTCGCCAATGTGCAGCTCCGGTTTTCACAGCATTATCCACTTCAAAATAAGGACGTTTAAAATTAGCGCTACTTAAATGTGATTTCTTAAGTTCATAAGCTACCCATTCTGCTTGTTCATGGGGTTCACTATAACTTAAACTATACCCTTCATGATGCACTATCTGTCCTGTGGTACTTGTTGGCAAAAAATATTCGTTGGTATTTGTTTTTACTGTACCTCCTTGTTCAATGATGCCAACTTTAATTTCATTATCGAAATAAGCATCGTATCCATAAACTCCAACAAGGATTAGGATAGCAATTACAGAATATATTTTTTTATTAGCCATTACCGTTTTACAAATTTAAGCTTTATCTTTTTATTGGATCTATCCGTAATTTCTGCAATATACATTCCTGAATTTAAAAAGGAAAGATCTACATTTTCGGAATTCACATTATTTAAAGATTGTATATTTTGTCCTAACAGATTATAAATATTCAAGCTTTGAATCTCATTTAAATTTTCAATACCATGTAACACTAATGTTTCTTTTTCTATATTATAAAAAACGGAAACTGGATTCGCATCCAAATCTTGTGAAGACAAAACTTGTCCTTCTTGATAAACTATTGAAAAACGAGATACATCTACACTACTATTTAAATTTAAAGTTATGCCATTATCCATTATATCATAAAACATATTTGTCTGATTATCTTTCAAATAAATAGTTTCACTTTCCGGAAAATTTAGAGTTTCTGTAATCTCAAAAGTATAAGCGCCAGAATCGGTAATATGGATTCCTAAAGGTATTTCATCTAATACATCAAAACTATTAAGCGCTTGAATACATAACTCTTCATCTGTAATTGCCCAATAAATCTCATTGGAAAGCTCATTAAAGGTTCTACTATCGTAACCATGATTAAAACCAGCATTCGCATTCGTATCATATCCTAAAGCAATGGTAGACTCATTACTAGCTGCATCTCTAAACGCAAGCCAATATTTAATTCGAGTATCTGTTGTTGTTTCTTCTGATGTTCTATAAAAAACACTTTCTCCCAAAGATTCTTTTTTAAATGCTCTTTGACTATTTTTAAAGACAATTGTACCATCTGTATGCGCTTTTACAAAAAAGCTCTGTCCTACAGGAATATAATCTTTAGGACCTCCTTTTGAGGATACTCCTCCATTTACTGGTATAGGAACACTAACAGCCCCTAATAAATTATAGGTTGCATAACCTCCTTGATATTGATTTAAAACATGTGTATCATTTGAAGCAAATTGCTCATAAAAATAAAGAGAACCATCTATTACAGAAAGGTTATCTTTAATAAATTGAACAGCATCTAATGCGGAAGGAAATGGATTACCTACTAAAACCTCATCACCCGCTAATACATCTATAAATATATCGCCATCGTTTGCTATACCTTTAAAAGTATATTTTTGTTCTAAAACAGATAGGTTTCCAGAACCTTTCATGGTATAACCAAGACCTGGTGTAATTGGAGTTGTTGGAGAAATATCATGCCAATCTGCATACGCATCAGCTAAGCCATTAAAAGTATACAACCAACGATTACTCCATTCCATAGGGCTAGCCAAAGGATTAGCATCATTACTAGATGTAAAACCAATAGGTCCTGTTTCCGTTTCTAAATAATTTACTTGCCAATTACCATTTCTATGCACCGGAGCACTCCAATAATTATAATTATATAAATTATTAGAACCTTCTTGTGAAATGGTTAAATCACCACTTCCCGAATTTAAAGAGGTTCCTGTATGCTTTTGAATTAGTTGCGCTTCATCTACAAACGTAATTGTTCCATTATTCCATATCCCATTTTCAACTTCTAATAGCACACCATCGTTAACCTGTAATGTTGCACCTAATTCTACTTGAACTTCTCTAACATATCCAGCTTCATTTAGAATGCCTATTGCTCCAGATTTCACCGTTAATTTTAAACAGGAATCTGATGCATTTGGTGCACTACCAATACCAGACCCGTTAAAATAAGAAGTTCCGTCCCAAACAATTTGGTCTAAATAACTTAATGTAAAATAATCTCCATCAGAAAAAGAAACTCCGGATACAGTTGCTGTAGACCCTGAAATGGTTAAATCATAACTAGTTGCTGTAGAAAAAGCACTATTACTATCTACAATTAATTGCAAAGGTTGGCAACTTTGTTTAGCTGTTAAATCTAAAGCGGAAATATCAAAACTCATATTTACAGTTCCCAGGTTTCCAATTTTACTAACGCGCCATTTTGAATCTAGTTGCTCTCTATAATGTACTGTTTCTGTAACAAAATTATAGGAAGGATCCTTTTTGTCTTCTCCCCAAAATAAATAATCTCCATTAGATAAAGCAGAAGGTGCATTTATTCTAACAATTCCTGACCCTTGAGAATCTAAATGATTACTCCCATCTGAAGCTTGCCCAATTCCTGCTACATGATGATCAAAATCACCATTAGCAATATTATCGTTAGTATAAAAATTATTAGCTGTTAAAGCGATATTATACTTTGCTGATAAATAATTATTTACAATTATAGTTTCTGCCTGATTCAACTTATAATTAAAATGAATAAGCTCTGACATTTCTCCTTTAGAATAACGATTGTAATCCACATTCATCGTTCCAATGGTTAAAGGCTGATTTGAATTTATAATACTCGTACTATTTTCTTTTGCTGTTAATAGAACGCTACCATTACGAGACATAGAGCTTCTTGAATTAATGGGGTTGCTTCCATCAAAATCAAAACTCAAAATATAATTCTCATCATTAGAAAAAGATGCTGAACTGGTATAACGATTATTTGAATTTACAATATCGGTTGTAAGTTTATTATTATAAAGAAAAAAGGTATACGCATAATTCGCACTGACAGAATAAGTAAGTCTTTTACCTAATATCGCGTGTACATTATTACTGGTATAAAGGCCTTTTGGCTTAAAAACTGAAAAATAAGTAATTGCAGTAGTCCCATCTAAAATATCGGCATCATCTACTTTTAACCAATCTCTAACCCCATTAAAATCTACACTAGGGTAATTATTTAAAGAAGAGTTACTAATAAAAGATGGTTGTTCACCTGTAATCGTTTGATTTGCATCGTTATTATTACCAGAAGCATCTCGCCAATTAGAAACGACTTCTCCATCTAATAATTTTAAATCATCCACTTTTAACCAAAGGCCATTAGTTGATGTATTACCAACGCCACCTGGGCCAGATTGCGAAAATATATAAATAGGGCACAATAAAGCAAGAAGCAGTATTGGGAATAAGGTTAATTTAAACATGCTATTAATTCTTAGGGGCTGCAAAGGTAGGCAACAAAAACACTATTAAAAATCATTTAACATTGCTCTTAGATCTTATTCGCTAAGATGATATGTATAGCCGATGATTGGAACTCATATATCTTCTTTATATGTTTAATAGGCATTTATTTCTAATAAAAAAGCCTTTCCAAATCTGGAAAGGCTTTTTTATTTCATATATGTTCTAAGCGTTTACTTCAAACTAGCCAAACTAGCTTTTAGAGTTTCAATCTTAGCCAAAGCATCTGCTTCTTTTTTACGTTCGTTAGCAATAACTTGTTCTGGGGCTCCTGCAACAAAACGTTCGTTAGAAAGTTTCTTTTGTACCGATTTAAGGAAACCTTCGGTATACCCTAATTCTTCGGTTAACTTTTTAATTTCTGCTTCAATATCTATAGCGCCATCCATTGGTATAAAATACTCGTTAGATTTTACTCGAAACGTAAGCGCTCCTTCTACAGGTTCTTTTACATATTCTATAGCTTCTAAGTTTCCTAGTTTTGCAATAACTTCATCAAATGTAGTATCCGAATTTTCATTATTAATTACCGAAAAACCAATAGCATCTTTAAACGCAATGTTCTTTTCTTTTCTAACGGTTCGTATTCCCGAAATCACTTCCGAAGCAAATTCAAACTGAGAAATAATCTCCTTGTTCACTGGTTTAGATTCTGGCCATTTTGCAATGATTAATGCTTCTTCTGGCGTACGTTCTGCAATATATTGCCAGATATCTTCCGTTAAGAAAGGCATAAATGGATGTAATATTTTTAAGTTATCCTCAAAAGCAGCCATTACTTTATTATAAGTAACCGCATCAATTGGCTGTTGGTATGCTGGTTTTACAATCTCTAATAACCACCCGCAGAAATCATCATAAATCAATTTATAAATAGACATTAAAGCATCGCTTAAACGGTATTTACTAAAATGGTCTTCAATTTCTACTAAGGCTGTTTGAAACTTTGCTTCGTACCAATCTAAAGCTATTTTACTCGAGTTTGGTTGTTCTATAGTATCGCTAACCTCCCAAATATTGGTAAGATTAAATGCATTCCATACTTTGTTCCCAAAGGCTTTTCCTTGTTGACAAAGGGCTTCGTCAAACATTAGGTCATTTCCTGCTGCACTACTAAATAGCATTCCAACACGAACACCATCTGCACTATATTCTTCAATTAATTTTAAAGCGTCTGGTGAGTTCCCTAAAGATTTACTCATTTTACGACGTTGCTTATCGCGAACCAAACCAGTTAAGTACACATTTTGAAAAGGTCTTTCGTTCTTATACTCATAACCTGCAACAATCATACGTGCTACCCAAAAGAATAAAATATCTGGCCCAGTTACTAAATCATTAGTAGGATAGTAATATTTTATGTCTTCGTTTTCCGGATTTCTTATTCCGTCAAAAACAGACATTGGCCATAACCATGAACTAAACCATGTGTCTAAAGCATCTGTATCTTGTTTTAAATCGGAAGCTTTTAAATCTGCTTTCCCTGTTACTTTTTGCGCCTTCTCAACTGCTAATTCGATAGTTTCTGCAACTACAAAATCTTCTTTTCCGTCGCCATAGAAATACGCAGGAATTTGTTGTCCCCAAAGTAATTGACGAGAGATATTCCAATCGCGAATATTCTCCATCCAGTGGCGATAGGTATTTTCGAATTTCTTCGGAAATAATTTAATCTCAGGATCTTCACCTAAAACAGCTTCAATAGCCGGTTTTGCCAACTCTTCCATTTTTAAGAACCATTGGTCACTTAATCTTGGTTCAATAACAGCTTTGGTTCTTTCTGAAGTTCCTACTTTATTCATATGTGTTTCAGTCTTCACTAAAGCACCTATTTCTTCTAATTCTTTAGATACTGATTTTCTAGCCACAAAACGATCTTGACCTTCAAATTGCAATCCGAAACTATTTAAAGTCGCATCTTCATGAAAAATATCGATAACTTCTAAATTGTGCTTATCCCCAAGATTTTTATCATTTTCATCATGCGCTGGAGTTACTTTTAAGCAACCAGTTCCAAATTCTATATCTACATATGCATCTTCAATAATTGGGATTACACGATTACAAATTGGTACGATTGCTTTTTTTCCACGTAAGTGTGCAAAACGTTCGTCTTCTGGATTAATACAAATTGCGGTATCCCCAAAAATAGTTTCCGGACGTGTAGTTGCGATCGTTAAAGTATCGTCGCTTCCTTCCACCTTATAATTTATATAATATAGGTTTCCTTGACGTTCTTCATGAATTACTTCTTCATCAGACAAGGTAGTTTTTGCTTCCGGATCCCAGTTTACCATTCGGTAACCTCTATAAATCAATCCTTTTTCATGTAAATCCACAAAAACCTTAATTACAGATTCAGACATATCATCATCCATTGTAAATTTAGTTCTGTCCCAATCACAAGAACACCCTAATTTTTTAAGTTGCTCTAATATTACTCCTCCATATTCTTCGGTCCATTCCCAGGCGTGTGCTAAAAACTCTTCTCTTGTTAAATCGTTTTTATCTATTCCTTGTTCCTTTAATTTAGCTACAACTTTTGCTTCTGTAGCAATAGATGCGTGATCTGTTCCAGGAACCCAACATGCATTTTTACCTAACAAACGCGCACGACGTATAAGAACATCTTGTATAGTATTGTTAAGCATGTGTCCCATGTGTAAAACTCCAGTTACATTTGGTGGCGGAATTACAATGGTATATGGTTCTCTTTCGTCTGGTGTGGAATGAAAATAATTATGTTCTGTCCAGTAGCTGTACCACTTACTTTCTACACTATTTGCATCATATTTTGATGGAATGTTCATACTTTGGAATAGTTTTTGAATAATATTATGCAAAAGTACTTATAATTTATATTTTGAAAAATATTAATGGGGTTTAATGTACCTTTAAGCCTAAAGTTTATGTTAAGATTTACGCATTACATCCATTATTTTTGTAGAATGACTGAAAAGTAAGTAGATTTACAATATAATTAAAAACAAAAACAACACAAGTAATTGATAATCAATTAAATGTGTTTTAAAATAAAAATAATTTAAATTAAAAAATGATGAAACAAATACTTACAATTTTATTTATCGGAATATTTAGTTTTTCAATGACTGCTCAAGCAAAAATTGAATTTAAAGAAACGACAGTAGATTATGGTACTATAGAAAAAGGTGCCGATGGTATTAGAACTTTTGAATTTACTAATACTGGAGATGCTCCACTTATTATATCTAAAGTATCTTCTAGTTGTGGTTGTACAGTACCATCTAGTCCTAAGGGACCAATTATGCCTGGAGATACGGGTGAAATAAAAGTAAAGTATGACACTAAGCGTGTAATGCCTATTAGAAAAACTATTACGGTTCTTTCTAATGCAGAAACACCAACTGTAGCATTAAAAATTAAAGGAGAAGTTATTGATCCAAGCAAAACAAGCGTTCTTGAAAAAAGAGAAAAAAGTGTAATGGAAAAATAACTTTCTATAATAACACAAACTTAAAAGGTTGTTTACTAATAAGTAGACAACCTTTATTTTATTAAAACATATCTTCTAATTCAAATTCAAAATCGAATTCTTTACCTAGCCTATTTACTTGTAGCTTGATAGTTTTTCCATCTTTTTCGTAAAAATACTGCGTGATATTTTGTAGGCTAAAATCTGCCGTTTCTTTACCATTTATCTTCAATATGATATCTCCAACCTTTAACCCTACTCTTTCTGCAGGAGAATCTTTTCTAAGTTCTACTATAGTATAGGAAGGTTTAACAGATAACTTATAATCATTATTATACGTGAATTTTATTCCTGAAGTGCTATTTACACCATTAATATCATCTGTTTTTGTTCTTTTTAAGCCTCCAAAACTTCTTTCTCTTATTAGCCTAATTCCATTTTGCTCCAACTCAATACCACTTTTATTATAGCTAAAAGGGTCTTTAAAATACTTGCTCTTTTTTAACTGAAGCATAGACCTTTCATAATCAAAAACAACATGGAATCGTTTTAAAATATTACCTGCAAGACTTCCATTTCTATCTTTATGATTCTTAGCAAAGGAAATAGAAGTCGAATCCGGAAAGGCTACATTGGCATTTTCTAGCGTAAAACTTCCAATTCTAAATGCATCTACCTTAGCTCTCTTCCCATAAACACTTCCGTTTAATCCATGGCCTAAAAAATCAACAAAATGTGCTTCATTAGCATGAATCCCTAAAGAAACATCTTCAAATAACCATAGCGAATCACTTCCGCCAGAATCTATTAAAAGTTTCACAGGAATTTCTTTATCATCAATAGTAACATTGGCATGTATATAAGGTTTCTTATTATGAAAATTTAAAGGGATAGATTCACAGTTTTTACAATCGGAATAGCGATACACTTCATTTTCAAAAATTTTAATCGTTTTTGAAGAATAATTAATATCAACGACAAAGTCTTTAAAAAAATCATATCCTATAATACCATGGATTGGAAACCCTAACTTTGGTGCAAAATTTAATTTAGAATTATATACCACATACAAATCTTCATTAATACTTATCGCATCTCCAATTTCTATTATATTATTTCTAGATCGTAATGCTTCCACAGGCTCTCCTTCTCCTAAACCACGTATTACAATTTTTTCAGAATTATTAATTTTCAAAGTTTCATTAACATTAAATATGTTAAACAAAATGGGCTTACTCACTCCTGTATCTAAAATAAAAGAGAGTTCTACGCCATTAATTTTCACAGGAACTATGATTAAATTATTAATTAATTTAAACTTTATTTTATCACTTTTCTTTTTATTTTGAATCACAAAAGTGTCTTGAGAAAAACCCAGAAAAGGTAGACTAAAAACAAACAAGAAAGTAAAAACTATTTTTTTCATAAGTAATACAAAACACGATCTCTATCAATTTACAAATCTTTCTTCTTAAATCCGTATTTTGTATTGCTTTTTAAAAAAACTTTGATATAATTTTCGCAACTTTGTATCTCAAATACTTATAAAATGCCAGCTATTTCAAAAAAAGGGCAATTAATGCCACAATCGCCTATTAGAAAATTAGTTCCATTTGCTGAAGAAGCTGCAAAAAATGGAAAATCCATATACTATTTAAACATTGGCCAACCAGATATAAAAACACCACAAATAGCATTAGATGCTGTAAAATCTATTTCTTTAGAAGTATTAGCGTATTCTAGATCGGAAGGTTCTGAGCAATACAGGAAAAAAATAGCAAATTACTATGCAAAAAATGATATTCAAGTTAGCCATGAGGACATCATTGTAACTACTGGAGGAAGTGAAGCATTGCTTTTTGCTTTTGGAAGCATTATGGATGTAGATGATGAAATTATTATCCCGGAACCTTTTTATGCAAACTATAATGGTTTTTCTACTTCTTCTGGAGTAAAAGTGGTTCCTGTAATTTCTAAGATTGAAGACAATTTTGCTTTGCCTCCAATTGAAGAATTCGAAAAACTTATTACACCAAGAACCAAAGCAATTCTTATTTGTAATCCAGGAAACCCAACAGGTTACTTATATTCTAAAGAAGAAATTAAAAAACTTGCAGCAATAGTAAAAAAGCATGACTTATTTTTAATTGCAGACGAAGTATATAGAGAATTTGCCTATGATGGAAACACACATTATTCCATCATGCAAGAAGAAGGATTAGAAGAAAATGCAATCATGATTGATTCTGTATCTAAAAGATATAGTATGTGTGGTGCAAGAATAGGTTGTTTAGTATCTAAAAACAAAGAAGTCATTCAAACTGCTTTAAAATTTGCACAAGCAAGATTAAGTCCGCCAACCTTAGCACAAATTGCAAGTGAAGCAGCTTTAGACACACCTCAAAGTTATTTTGATGATGTTATTGAAGAATACGTAGAAAGACGTAATGTTTTAATAAGCGAATTACAAAAAATAGAAGGCGTACAAGTAGCAACCCCAAAAGGTGCGTTTTACTGTATTGCTCAATTACCAATAAAAAATAGTGATGCTTTTGCGCAATGGCTTTTAGAAGATTTTGACTTAAATGGAGAAACGGTTATGGTAGCTCCTGCTGGCGGATTTTACTCTACGCCAGGCGTTGGTTTAAACCAAATACGTATCGCTTACGTTCTTAAAAAAGAAAGTCTAATTAAGGCGGTACATATTATTAAAGAAGCACTTAAAGTGTATAAAGACTAGTGCAAATACAACATAACATATCTCTAAAAAAATATAACACTTTTGGTATCGATGCTAAAGCAAATCACTTTGTTTCCATTAATACTATAGAAGAGTTAAAAGAAGTGCTTCAACTGTCAGAATATCCTAAAAGGTTTATTCTTGGTGGCGGAAGCAATATGCTACTCACTAAAGATGTGGAAGCATTAGTTATGCATATACATTTAAAAGGAATTGAAATTGTTTCGCAAGACGACTCCTCTGTTTTAGTAAAAGCGCAAGCCGGTGAAAACTGGCATAACTTTGTACTTTGGTGTTTGCAAAATGATTTTGGCGGATTAGAAAACCTATCCTTAATTCCTGGTAATGTTGGTACAGCTCCAATTCAAAACATTGGTGCTTACGGCGTGGAATTAAAAGATGCTTTTGTTTCTTGCGAAGCCTTAGAAATTGCAACACAAGAAACTAAAACATTTACTAACGAAGCCTGTAATTTTGAATATCGAAATTCTATTTTTAAACAAGCATTAAAAGGGAAATACATTATAACAAGTGTTCTTTTTAAATTAACCAAAGACAAACATATCCTACGTACTAATTATGGAGCAATCGCTTCGCAATTAGAAATAATGAAAGTAGAGAAACCAACTATTCAAGAGGTTTCCAAAGCTGTTATTACCATTCGCGAAAGTAAATTACCAAACCCAAAAGAAATTGGAAATAGTGGAAGCTTTTTTAAAAACCCAGTGATTTCTTTACAAGATTTTGAGAAATTAAAACAAAATTTCCCAGAGATTCCAAACTACCCCGTTTCTAGTACTTCTATTAAAATTCCTGCAGGTTGGCTTATTGAAAAAGCAGGATTTAAAGGAAAGCGTTTTGGTAACTATGGTGTGCACCAAAAGCAGGCATTAGTTTTGGTCAATTATGATAATGCAAAGGGTTCCGAAATTTTAAATCTTTCAAAAATCATACAAGAAACAATAATGCGTATCTTTAATATTTACATAGAAGCAGAAGTAAATATTATTTAATCTTAAAATAAATCTATAACTTTGATATTCTATAACTTAGAAAAACACTAAACAAAACATCTTTTGAGTACTCCAATAGAACAACAAATAGTTAACTTACTAAAACAAGGCGACAAAAAAGCCATTACTTTGTTGTACGAGAACTACTCAGATACGTTATTTGGAGTTATTTCTAAAGTAATCACAGATCCCGACTTAGCGCAAGATGTATTACAGGAAACTTTTATAAAGGTTTGGAAAAAAGCAAAAACCTATGATGCTAAAAAAGCAAAACTTTTTACATGGCTATATCGAATTGCATACAATACCGCAATCGATAAAATACGCTCTGTGTCGAATAAACAAAGTAAAGAAATCCAAATAGAGAATTCCAACGTATATAAATTAACAGGCAATAGCTTAAATCAAGACGTTATTGATATTCAAACACATTTAAAAACAATAGATGTAAAATATCAAATAGTAATTAATGCGCTCTTTTTTGAGGGTATGACACAACAAGAAGCAAGCGACGAATTAAATATTCCGCTTGGTACAATTAAATCAAGACTAAAAATTGGATTACGTGAATTAAAAAAGATTTACGATCCAGAATTGAAAAGCAATGAATGATAAAGTAATTTCATTTTTAAATTCAGATCTATTAGACAAATATTTAGTAGGCAATACCACTACAGAAGAAAATGTAAAGGTAGAAGCTTACATTGCTAAATATCCTGAAGTTAAAGAGGCATTCAATACCATGCAACAGCATCTAGAGATTGTTGCTAAAAGTAATGCCATTGAAGCACCAGAGCATATATTAAACAATATACTTTCGGCGCTTGACGAGAAACCAGTAATTGCACTACAAACGGTTACCAAACAAAAAACTTGGTATAAATTTAGTATAGCTGCAAGTATAACTGCATTAGTTTTTGCGGGTTCTACATTTATGTTTTACATAAACAATCAAGACCTAAAACGTGAAAACCAAGTAATAGCAGATGAAATTTTTGATCTACGTAGCGACATTGATCAAAACAACCTAATGTTAAGTGATATCATGCAACAATTTAAGCAACTTAATAATCCAGAGACACAAAAATATATAATAAAAGGAAACGCTAGAGCTAAAAATTTAAAAACGGTTGCATATATAAACCCAATAGATAAAACCTCTATGATAGATGTGGTTTCTTTACCACAATTACCAGAAGAGCAGTGTTACCAAATTTGGGCAGAAGTACAAGACAAAATGGTAAGTTTAGGTATCTTAAACGAAACAGACAGCCAACTTATACCTTTACCTTACACAGAAAATGCTTTAGGTTTAAATATTACTATTGAACCAAAAGGAGGTAATGAAAATGCTTCTGTTGAAAAATCTGTAGCAGAAATTAGCTTAAAAAAGTAAAATACTTTCCACGATACATATTTAGAAGCCTCGTTTTAAAAAGCGAGGCTTTTTAGTACACCCATTTCCCAAAAAGTAGTATCTTTGTAGAAATTATTAAGATCAATACACACATGAAATTACTAGCAATTACATTAGTACTTTTAGGTTTAGCAATCGCTGGAATAGCTATAAAAATTTGGGCAAAAAAAGACGGAAAATTTGCTGGTACTTGTGCTAGCCAAAACCCAATGTTAAATAAAGAAGGAGAATCTTGCGGCTTTTGCGGAAAAACTCCTGAGCAATACCAAGACTGTAGCGAACCACAACATTCTTAAAGTACATGATTTTACTGAATATTGCCTTCTACGCATTTATAGCCGTAGTAACTATTCAAGTTATATATTACCTTTTCTTATTTTCAAAGTTTGCTTTTTTACATCCCAAGCATGAAACACAAAAAAACATTGCTGTTTCTATTCTTATTTGTGCTAAAAATGAAGCCGATAATTTAAAGAAATTCCTTCCGTATATATTAAATCAAGAATATCCAGATTTTGAAGTTGTTTTAATTAACGATAACTCTCATGATGACACACTAGAAATCATGGAGGAATTTGCCACAAAGCATAACAACATTAAAATTGTTAATGTACTTCCAACCGAAGCGTTTTTTGGAAACAAAAAGTACGCATTAACTCTTGGTATAAAAGCATCCAAAAATGAATACTTACTTTTTACAGATGCAGATTGCAAACCAAATTCTAAATACTGGTTACAAGAAATGAGCGCACATTTTAACCAAACAAAAAGTATTGTTTTAGGTTATGGTGCTTATGCAAAAATTAAAAACTCCTTTTTAAATAAAATAATCCGATTTGAAACACTGCTAACCGCTTTACAGTATTTCTCTTATGCCAAATCAGGAATACCATTTATGGGAGTTGGTAGAAATTTAGCGTATAAAAAAGAAGCATTCTTTAATGCAAATGGTTTTATAAACCACATGCAAGTCCGTTCTGGCGATGATGATTTATTCATTAATCAAGTAGCCACTAATAAAAATACAAGCATTTGTTTTACAAAAGAAAGTTTTACTATTTCTAATCCGAAAACAACTTTTAAAGACTGGCTTTTACAAAAAAGAAGACACGTTTCTACCGCAAAACATTATAAAGCAATACACAAAACCTTGCTTGTACTTTTCTATATTTCACAATTTTTATTTTGGACTTTAGCAATTACACTACTTATCACAACATATTCATGGCAAATAGTTTTGCCTTTATTCCTTTTAAGATTACTTATTTTTTATATAATATTTGGTAAAACCTCCAATAAATTAGACGAAAAAGACCTTATTATTTTTCTTCCTTTTTTAGAGATTTTTTTAATTGGAATGCAATTAACTATATTTATAACCAATCTTATTGCAAAACCTAAATATTGGAAATAGAAGAAGCTATACAAAGAGCAAAAAAAAACGAACAAAAGGCATTTAATTTTTTACTAAACACCTTTTGGGATGACGTATATGGTTTTCAGTTAAAACGTATTCAAAATGAAAACGATGCCGAAGACGTTACCATTCAAACCTTTTCTAGAGCTTTTGACAAAATAGAGACGTACAACACCGAATATAAGTTTAAGACTTGGCTGATTACCATTTCTAAAAACATTCATATCGATTTATTGCGAAAAGAAAAACGTTCTATTTCTGCAGATATGTCTAAAGACGATGAAAATTCTTTGTTTCAAATTTTAGACGAAACCCCTTCAGCAGAAGACAAACTTATTACCGAACAAAACTTAGCCAAACTACTTCGGGATATCAAAAAATTAAAACCGCATTATCAAGAGGTGATTAATCTACGCTACTTTCAAGAGTTAAGTTATAAAGAAATCTCCACCCAATTAAACGAACCTATTAACAACGTTAAGGTAAAACTCTTACGTGCTAAAAAACTTTTAGCAGAAATTATTCAGAAAAAATAACCACACTCCTAGTTGGCTTTAATTTATGGTATCTCACTATTTGATAAAGGCATTTTTAATAGAATACTTTGTATCTTTGTACTTAGAAATAACAAACTAAATGAATACAGATACTGCTTCAAACATAATTCCGGAACGAGTAGCAAAACCAAAATGGCTTCGTGTAAAGTTACCAACAGGTAAAAAGTACACCGAACTTCGTGGTTTAGTAGACAAATACAAACTGAATACTATTTGCGCATCAGGAAGCTGTCCGAACATGGGAGAATGCTGGGGAGAAGGTACCGCAACTTTTATGATTCTTGGTAACGTTTGTACACGTTCTTGTGGTTTTTGTGGTGTAAAAACCGGAAGACCAGAAACGGTAGATTGGGATGAACCTGAAAAAGTAGCACGCTCTATTAAAATCATGAAAATTAAGCATGCGGTTTTAACTAGCGTAGATCGTGATGACTTAAAAGACATGGGAAGCATTATGTGGAATGAAACGGTTAAAGCGGTTCGCAGAATGAATCCGGAAACGACACTAGAAACACTAATTCCAGATTTTCAAGGTGTAGAATTACATATTGACAGAATTATAGATGTTGCTCCAGAAGTAGTTTCTCATAATATTGAAACCGTAAGACGCTTAACTCGCGAAGTACGTATTCAAGCAAAATACGATCGAAGTTTGGGGGTTTTAAAATACTTAAAACAACAAGGACAAAGAAGAACAAAGTCTGGCATCATGTTAGGTCTAGGCGAAATGCGAGAAGAAGTTATAGAAACATTACACGATTTAAGAGCGAATGATGTAGATGTAGTAACTATTGGCCAATATTTACAACCGAGTAAAAAACACTTACCTGTAAAGCAATTTATTACTCCAGATCAATTTGAAGAATATAGAGAAATTGGTTTAGGTCTTGGTTTTCGTCATGTAGAAAGTAGCGCTTTAGTACGTTCCTCT
The DNA here is from genome assembly GCF_016864015.1 of Lacinutrix sp. WUR7. Lineage (NCBI taxonomy): Bacteria > Pseudomonadati > Bacteroidota > Flavobacteriia > Flavobacteriales > Flavobacteriaceae > Lacinutrix > Lacinutrix sp. WUR7. Next base: position 499,166 of record NZ_CP045067.1, read on the forward strand.
TACAAAGCTCAAAAACATATTAATTAATGATTCATGTTGCAATAAATGGATTTGGAAGAATTGGTAGACGCGTTTTTAGACTACTTCAAAACAATCCAAACATACAAGTCGTTGCTATAAATGATTTAGCAGACGCAAGAACATTAAGCCATCTTTTAAAGTATGATAGTATTCATGGCATTTTTAACGAAGACATTTCTTGTAATGAAAATCACATTATAGTAAACAATAAAAATATTCCTTTATTAAATAAGCAAAAGCTAGAAGATATTAATTGGAAACCTTATGATATCGATTTTGTTATTGAAGCAACAGGAAAGTTTAAAACCACAGAAGCGCTAAACCTGCATATTAAAAACGGTGCAAAACGCGTTATTTTAAGTGTTCCTCCTATAGAAGATGACATAAAAACAGTAGTTTTAGGTGTTAATGAAGCTATTTTAGATGGCACTGAAAAAATAATATCTAACGCATCTTGTACCACAAACAATGCGGCACCAATGCTTGCTATCATGCAAGAGCTGTGCGGTATTAAACAAGCATATATTACCACAGTCCATTCCTACACCACAGATCAAAGTTTACACGATCAACCACATAGAGATCTACGTCGTGCAAGAGCTGCTGGACAGTCCATTGTACCAACAACAACTGGAGCAGCAAAGGCACTTACAAAAATATTTCCAGAATTAGCAAATGTAATTGGCGGTTGCGGTATTAGAGTTCCTGTGGCGAATGGCTCGCTTACAGACATCACTTTAAATGTGGAGAAAAATGTAACCATCGAGCAGATTAATGATGCATTTAAAAAAGCTTCGCAAAATAAATACAAAGGCATTTTGGAATATACCGAAGATCCAATTGTATCTATCGATATTGTAGGAAATACACATTCCTGCATATTTGATTCTCAAATGACTTCAACCATTGGAAACATGGTAAAAATTATTGGTTGGTACGATAATGAGACAGGGTATTCTAGTAGAATAATTGATTTAATTAGCAATTTATCGGTAAAAAGTTAACTTTTGTCGAATAAATATTTATATTTGCTTATATCATTGTTAAAAAAATGTTCCGAATCAACTACTATATATGTGCTATTATCATGGTGTTGAGTTGCAGTGTATTTTCTCAGGAAATCACTACTCAAGAGAGAGACACTATACAACAAAATGTAAATAACCTAATAAGGTTAGCTCAAAAAAACATAGATAATTCTAATTATTTTGAAGCGCAAAAAGAGCTTGAGAACGCGCTTATTCCTGCTACAACTATTGAAGATAAAAAAAGTATAGGGCTAATATATTCTAAACTTGGAAAAATTAATTACATCATTGAAGAACCAGATGAAGCGATAAAGCAACTAACAAAAGCAGTTGCCACACAACGCCTTTTTAATGATAAAATTAACCTTGCAGAATCTTACAAAACCTTTGGTAACGTTTATGTTGCAAAAAAGGAATACAACATCGCATTAGACTATTATAAATCGTCAAAAAACCTTTTTGAACAAGAAGGTCTAGATGATTTTGTTGCCGAAGTTGACCTTAAAAAGGGACAGACTTTCTTAGCACTAGAAGACTACAACAAAGCCAAATTACTTTTTGAAAACGCTATCGATTTAGCTAACAGATATAATTTAAAAAAAATACATAGTAGTGCTCAAATAAACCTAGGAGTTGTTTACGCTAAACTTGGCAATATTGATAAAGCTATTGAAATCACCAACGAAGGTGTAAATGAAGCCATTAATAATGATTTCCATAATATTATAAGTGAAGGCTATTTAGTTTTAAGTGACTTAAACCAAGAAACTAAAAACTACAAACTTGCTAATTCGTATTTAAGGAAACACATTAAATTATCAGATTCTCTTTTAAATATAAAAAGACAAAATTTGAATCCAGAAAGAAGGTTTGAATATTTATTAAAAAACCAAACAGAGTATCAAAAAAAGCAAGCTGCAGACCTTGAAGAACTTAAAGATTCAAAAAACCTTAGTAAACTAACGGCTATTCTAAGTGTTGCATTAATTACTATTTTATCGTTATTAACTTTATCGTTATATAAAAACAACAGAATAAGGTTAAAAACAAACAATATGTTGCACAAAAAGAACGGCGAACTTATTCTAGCTAAAGAAAAAGCAGAATTAGCTTCAAAAACAAAAGCCAACTTTTTATCTACGGTAACACATGAATTAAGAACACCTTTATATGCAGTAACCGGATTAAGTAATATGCTTTTAGACGAAAATCCGAAACCAGAACAAGTACAGCATTTAAAGTCTTTAAAATTCTCTGGAGATTACCTATTAACTTTTATTAATGATATTCTTCAAATAAATAAAATTGAAGCGAATAAAGTGGAAGTAGAGCCAGAAGTATTCAATTTAAAAAAGAAAGTAGCTAATGTTATTGCTGCGTTAAATAATTCTGCAATAGATAATGGCATAAAACTCCATTTTGAATACGACAAAGACTTACCAGAAAACTACAATGCAGATCAACTAAAGATTTCTCAAATACTAATTAATCTCATTGGAAACTCTATAAAATTCACAAAGGATGGCGACATCTGGGTTAGAGTATATAAGCTTAACCAAACAGGTAGAACCTACTCTATTAGATTTGAAATAGAAGATAACGGAATTGGTATTAGCAAAGAAAAGCAAGAACACATGTTTGAAAGCTTCTCACAAGGCTCTATTCAAATTAATAGAAAATACGGAGGTACTGGTTTAGGTTTATCTATTGTAAAAGGGTTAATAGATATCTTAAAGGGGAAAATTTATCTTAAAAGTGAATTAGGTAAAGGTTCTAACTTTATTTTTGAAATCCCATTAAACTATACAGATCAAGTAATTGAAGAAGAAACTAAAAAGAATTATTTTAAAAACATAAGCGAAATAGAATTGAGTACAATAAAAATCTTAGTAGTCGAAGACAACAAAATCAACCAAATGATTACCAAAAAGATTCTTAACAAAATGAATCTTAATTGTGACATTGTTGATAACGGAGAAGATGCTGTAGAGCAAGTTAGAAACACAAATTACGATGTTGTTTTAATGGATATACACATGCCTGGAATTAGCGGACTAGAAGCAACCAAGATAATTAGAGGCTTCAAAAAAGACCTTACCATATTTGCTTTAACAGCGGTAACTTTGGAAGACAAAATGCATGAATTTGACGAAGCAGGATTTGATGATATCATATCTAAGCCATTTAAGCAAGAAGACTTTGAAAAGAAACTATACCAAGCTTTAATCAAGGAAGAAGTTGCAATAGTTAAGTAGTAACAAACTCTAAAACTTTAGCATTAAAAGCTTCAGCTCTATCTATATTTACAGTAATAGGTAGATAAAATACTTTATCTTTTAAAGCATCAAACTGTAACAACCTTACATAATCTTTTTCCGTAGTAATAATAAGCGACTTACTTTTAAACAGTTCTATATCTTGCGCTGTAAAGTCATGATGATCTTTAAAATTTAAATGATCAAATTGCAAACCTTCCGTTTTTAAATGATTCACCAAAGGCGTTGCATTTGCAATTCCGGTGACCAAAGTAAAATCATGTAACGTTTTTAATCCCAGTTTCTTTTCTTCAGAAAAAACACTATCTGCATAACGAATAGCACTAAAAAAAACACTTTGATTTGCTTTCGGATTAATACTTCTTATAATTTCATCTTTTTCTATAGCACTTAAGTTATCAGGACATTTAGTTACTACAATACAATTTGCTCGCTTCGCTCCTGCCCTTGGCTCTCGTAAATTTCCCGTTGGTAAAACCCAATCCTTCGTATATAAATTACTATAGGTAGTTAATAAAACATAAAAACCAGCTTTTACTTTTCTATGTTGGTAGGCATCGTCTAATAAAATAACTTCTGGAGCAGTTTCTTGTTGCATTAAATTTTTAATTCCGTTTTGTCTATCTGCATCCACGGCAACTTGAATGTCTTTTTTAAATTTTCTATAAAATTGAAAAGGCTCATCCCCCAATAATTTTGCATTGGCATTATTATCTGCCAAATAAAAACCTTCACTACTTCGTTTATACCCTCGACTTAAAGTAGCCACTTGTTTTTTATCTTTCAGTAAAGCTATTAAATACTCAATCATTGGTGTTTTACCAGTGCCACCAACACTTAAATTACCAACAGCTAATACCGGAAAATCGTACGATTGAGATTTAAAAATACCATTATCATAAAACACGTTACGCAACCAAGTTACTAGATAGTAAATTGGTACAACAGGAAATAAAAAGTATCGCAATAATTTCATATAAAATAAACCACAAAGGCTTGACCATTTTTTAAAAATCGAAGATAATAATTATTTAAACCACATAGAGATTACAAGGAATATTTTAAAATAATAAATGCCAGCACATGCAAGTAAATATTTTATATTTGTTACAAATCCAATACTAAAAAACATGATTATTCAAGATGTCATAAATTACCTTGAAGAATTTTCGCCTTTAGCATATGCCGAAGATTTTGATAACGTTGGTTTACTTGTAGGAGACAAAAATACCAAACTCACTGGAGTTCTAGTAACACTAGACACTTTAGAAGAAGTAGTAGATGAAGCAATTAAAGAAAATTGTAATCTTATTGTAAGTTTTCATCCTATTATTTTTAAAGGTTTAAAAAAAATCACAGGAAAAACCTATGTAGAACGGGTAGTTATTAAAGCCATAAAACATGACATTGCTATTTATTCTATGCATACCGCATTAGATAATGCATGGCAAGGTGTGAATAGTATGATTTGCGACCAATTACAACTTAATAATAGAAGCATTTTAATACCGCAAACCCAAAGCATTAAAAAACTAACTACTTTTGTTCCTAATGAACAAGCTGAAAAAGTACGCAAAGCGTTATTTAAGGCAGGAGCAGGAAATATAGGCAACTATAGTAATTGTAGTTTTAATACCAAAGGAGTTGGCACGTATAAAGCCAATGAAAATGCAAATCCTACATTGGGTAAAATAGGAGAAACACATCAAGAAGCAGAAACCCAAATTTCTGTAACTTTTGCAAAACACTCAAAATCCACCATTTTACAGGCCCTTTTTAAAACACATCCTTACGAAGAAGTAGCCTATGAAATAGTCACTTTAGAAAACAATAATCAACATATAGGAATGGGAATGCTTGGCGAACTAGAAAACGCTATGACAGAAGCCGATTTTTTAAAGTATTTAAAAACGAAAATGCAAGCTAGCTGTATTAGACACTCCAATTTACGCAACAAACCAATAAAAAAAGTAGCTGTTTTAGGTGGCTCTGGTAGTTTCGCAATTTCTGCTGCAAAAGCCTCAGGAGCAGATGTATTAGTGACTTCCGACTTAAAATATCACGACTTCTTTTCTGCCGAAAATAGCATTGTTTTAGCAGATATTGGCCATTATGAGAGCGAACAGTACACAAAAAACGGTTTAGTAGCGCATCTTACAAAAAAAATTACTAATTTTGCAGTCGTTTTATCAAAGACAAACACCAATCCTGTTCAATATTTTTAAAGTATGGCAAAAAAGAAAGAAGTAACTGTAGAAGATCGCTTAAGAGCGTTGTATGATTTACAACTCATAGACTCTCGTATAGACGAAATAAGAAATGTACGTGGAGAACTTCCATTAGAAGTTCGCGATTTAGAAGATGAAGTTACTGGTTTAAAGACAAGATTAGAAAAGCTTGAATTAAGCTTAGAAGCTACTAATAATGACATTGACTCAAAAAAGAATTTAATTGAAGAAGCAAAATCTTTAATTAAAAAATATGCTGAGCAACAAAAAAATGTTAGAAATAACAGAGAGTTTAACTCACTGACTAAAGAAGTTGAATTTCAAGAATTAGAAATTCAATTAGCAGACAAGCACATTAAAGAATTTAAAGCGCAAATAGATCAGAAGAAAATAGTAATTTCTGAAAACAAAGATCGTTTGAAAGCTCGCCAAACACATTTAAAGCACAAACAAAGTGAATTAAATGCCATTTTAGCGGAAACAGAAAAAGAAGAAAAAGCGCTGATTAAGAAATCGGATGAATACAAAGAATCTATTGAAGATCGTTTAGTTGCTGCTTACACTAGAATTAGAGTAAATGTAAAAAACGGTTTAGCTGTTGTGCCAATTGAAAGAGGTGCTGCTGGAGGTTCTTACTTTACCATTCCACCACAAGTACAAGTAGAAATTGCTAGTCGTAAAAAAATTATTACCGATGAGCATTCTGGACGTATTTTAGTTGATGCTAATTTAGCTGAAGAACAAAAAGAAAAAATGGAAAAAATGTTTGCAAAACTATAATCCATTTTCAAACTATATTTAAAAGCCTTTACTTTTGTAAGGGCTTTTTTTTTGCTTTATTTTTAAGGAATAACTCTTGTTTCCGACTGAACCCAAAAACCTATATGTTATGAAACTGCACAAAACCTTTTTATTATCCCTCTTACTTATTACTTTATTCAGTTGTAAAAACACAGCACAAGTTAATGAAGACCAACAAGCTGTAATTAACGCAACACCAGTAGAAGTTGCTTTAGAAAACGGAAAAGCCAAAGCATACTTTGCCAGTGGCTGCTTTTGGTGTGTAGAAGCTGTTTTTGAAAGCGTAAAAGGCGTAGACGAATCTATTTCAGGTTATTCTGGCGGACAAACTAAAAACCCTACCTACGAGGCTAGCAACACAGGACGAACAGGTCATGCCGAAGCTGTAGAGATCATTTACAATCCAGAAGTAGTATCCTTTAGTACTTTAGTAGATGTTTATTTTGCATCACAAGACCCAACACAAGTAAATGGTCAAGGTCCGGATAGAGGAAGTCAATATCGTTCTATAATTTTTTATCAAAACGAAGCGCAAAAAGAAATCATCGTAAAGAAAAAAGAAGCATTAGCTAAAAAGTTAGGAAAAACTATTGCAGCAGAAGTATATCCTTTTCAAAAATTTTGGGTTGCCGAAGACTACCATCAAAACTACGAAAGACTACATCCCGAAAATAGATACATTCAAGGTGTTTCTATACCAAGATTAAGACGTTTTCAATCTTTAATGCCCGAAATATTAAAAGAAAAGCATTAGATTTTTTTAAAGCTTATTGAATTTAAAGATATATTACTGACTTTAAAAAAGTGAATTTAAATTTTAATAAACGCTAAATAAATCCATTGCATACAAGCTTGAAAAAATTATCTTTATGGAATAACACTCGCATAAAAACTCCTATATCCGACTTATTTACGGGATAGGATTCATAAATGTGATGATATAGCAAGTTGTGCTTCATTATGACCAACCATTAAACAATGATAAAATTCTTTAGAAAAATAAGATACGACTTGATGGAGAAAAATAAAACTGGAAAGTATTTGAAATATGCTATTGGAGAAATTGTTCTTGTGGTTATTGGAATTTTAATTGCATTGTCTATTAATAACTGGAATGAAACCAGAAAGCAAAAGGGAACTACCAATTCAATTTATTTCATTGTAAAGGAAGATTTGATTAATGATATTTCAGAAATTGATTCATTTTTAAAATATTATGATGAGGTGAGAAAGCCATCTTTTGAAACCGTTTTAAACACAAAACTTACAAAAGAAGACTGGTTAAAAAATCCACAATACATATCTGTAATAGATGGATATAAAGATTTTTCTATAAACCAGCGTGGTTCTGAATTGCTGAAAAATCAATCAGTCCTTATCGTAAATACCGAACAAAACCTAGCTTCTGAAATCAACTTATTCTACAATCAACATATTGTAGAAATAGATGTTTCAATCGAGGAACTATTCCGTCAAAATGTAGAAATAAATAAAAATCTAAAAAAATATGATTGGTTTTCATCTTTATTAATACACAAGGAAATGGAAGGCGTAATAGATTATATTTCTAATAATCCTATTGCAAAAAATGAGATAACATTATATTATTTAGTTTTTGACGTATATGCACAAGAATTGATAAATTTTAGAGAAAACGCAAAAGAATTGATAGTTAAAATCGATAATCAATTAAAAGATAACTAGAAATAACGAAAGCACAACTCCGTATATAATTTATTGCTAGTTCTAGCTTACTTACGAAAATCCTCTCGGATTTTCTATTCGGTTTTTATTTGCTAAATTACGTGCTTAAATACGCAACAAACCATATACAAAACCGTTACAAACAATTTTGACCCGTCCTGAAATAAGGCTACATAATTTTAAACATTATGTATAGAAATGACAAAGTAATTAGACGTTACAGTGAGCCTTTTAAATTAAAAATTTTAGCCGAACTTACAATCGGAAAACACACAAAGAGTGAACTTTGTAAACTCTACTCTATTGCACCTACAACAGTAAACGTGTGGATTAAAAAGTATAATCGTAAAGACTTAATGAACACCAGAGTAAAAGTGGAAACAAAAGACGAAATATCTAGAATAAAAGCACTTCAAAAAGAGGTTGAACAACTTAAAAAACTACTACTTAAAAAGGATCTCGATGCTATGGTACAGGATTGTTATCTTGAAGTAGCAGCTGAAGATCTTGGTTATAAATCAGTTAATGAACTAAAAAAAAAGCTAAGTATAAAGCCTTAAGTAAAGCTAAAAAAAGATCTAAGGGATTTGCTTCTTTAACAACTATAACCCATTGTTTTGGACTTAAACGCAATGCTTATTACAAGCATAAAAACAGAGCTGATAAGCGTTTAAAACTAGAACAACAGATTATAGATATTGTTAGAAAAAGACGCAAATCCCTTCCTAGAGAAGGTGTTCGCAAACTTACCAGGTCCTTAGATAAAGAGTTTGTTAAAGCTAACATTAAAGTAGGTAGAGATACACTATTCAAAGTACTTAGGAAATATAATATGCTTACACTTAGAAAGAAAACCAGTGCTAGAACTACGAACTCTTATCATCGTTTTTATAAATACAATAACATTATAAAAGACCTAGAAGTTACTAGAGCGAACCAAGTTTGGGTATCTGATATCACATACATTAGAACCATAAAGGGCTTTTGTTATCTGGCTTTAATAACAGATATGCATTCCAGAAAAATAGTCGGTTATGACCTAAGTGATAGTTTAGAGTTAAATGGATGTGTAAGAGCGCTTAAGAAGGCAATTTATCAAGCTAAAAACATTAAGCAACTTATTCATCATTCGGATAGAGGAATACAGTATTGTAGCAATGTATACACACAAATTCTTAAAAGAAAAAAGATAGATATTAGTATGACTGAAGAAAATCATTGTTACGAAAACGCAATGGCAGAACGTGTAAATGGAATTTTAAAAGATGAATTTTATTTAGACCAAACCTTTGATAACGTGAGTCACGCAAAGAGAGCTGCAAAAAATGCAATTAATTTGTACAATGAAGTAAGATTACATTTATCTTTAGATTATAAAACACCAAATATGGTATATAAATTATCAGCTTAATTCAATTTTAACCTGTAGCCATATTTCAGGACAAGACATTTAAAAAAAATGACGATCAAGAAGTACATATCGACAATTTTGAACGGAATTTTCATTCTGACAATTCTACTTTATACTCTGGACGAACTGACTTCATTTGAAATTAAGAACCAAACAATAAAGTCATTTACGTATTTGGGAATTATGGTGTGGACTCCCCTGACTTTGCTTTGGAATCTATGGATTTTCAACACAAAAAAACGAAAAATAATTAGCTCTACAATTCCAACTTTGACCTTAATTGGAATTTTAATCATCGGACCTTTAAATCTTGTTTTTTCTGCGTCCGCTTGGAGAACTCAAAAGGTAATTTATCAAAACAGACATTTGAACTTTACAAATTTTGGTATGTCCTTTTAGTGGCATTTGCCATGAAAATTGGAATGTATTTGGAACGTTTTGTGATAATTGTGACCAGTTTTCATCGAGATTATTTACCCAAAAATGGAAAGTCAGCATTAGAAAATAGAAATGTTGAACTAATAGATTTATTCGTATACGGAATTGGAATGATAGCTCTACAAGGTGTGATAATTGCCATTTTAACTTTGGGAATATTTGAAATAGTAAAAAGAAATTAAACTACCCAAACAACGTACATAATTGATCATTTAACTTTAGCCTATTTACTAAATCCCACGCGTATTTCCCTCTCACTTATGGGAAGATTGGTTCGGTTTTCATTTGCAAAGTTACATACTTACACACACCTCTGTTTACAGAAAATCGTAAACCACAATTGGAACCCACTGCACGAACAGCACATTATCGTTTTCGATACACAAATTCTAAGACTCGAAAAAAAAGACTGGATATGACAATTATCATGTTTCCTTTTAAAAACCAATCGTACATTTACGATAGAGGATATGAAAAGAAGCTTAGAGCATATAGACTACAAGGAAGATATAGAAGCATTGGCTAAATTTGCTAAAGCTTTAGGACATCCAACTCGTATTGCCATTTTAAAACATCTTGAAAATCAATCGTGTTGTTTTACAGGAGATTTAGTAGACGTATTGCCAATTTCTCAATCTACAGTTTCACAACATTTAAAGGAATTAAAAAATGCAGGTTTAATTCAAGGCGAATTAAAACCACCAAAAATAAAGTATTGTATTCATCCTGAAAACTGGAAAATTGCAAAAACTTTATTTCAACAATTTTTTGATTGATATTTTTTTTATAATCACATCGCTTATTGCCGATAGACAAATACAAATATTATGAGCAAAGTAATTAAAATTTTAGGAACAGGCTGTCCAAAATGTAAATCCATGACTGGTGTAGTTAAAGATGTGGTTGCTGCAAACCACATAGATGCAACTATTGAAAAAGTAGAAGATATCATGGAAATTATGAAATTTAATGTAATGACAACACCAGCTTTAGTAATAGATGACGTGATTACAATAAAAGGTAGAGTGCCTTCAAAAGATGAAGTATTGGCGCTTTTAAACTAATTCAATCCAACTATGAATTATCATATCCAGGCTTCATCCATTGTAAAGCAAGATGCTACTCTTCATATAAAGCAATCGAATATCGATTTTGGCACCACTTCAAAAACTGCCGAAACCTTGCCAAATCCTGCCGAATTATTTCTAGGTTCTTTTGCTTCCTGCGTACTCAAAAATGTGGAACGATTTTCAACGATGATGAAATTCACCTACACAAAAGCTATAATAGAAGTAAATGCTACTCGTCTTGAAAATCCGCCAAGGATGGAAAACATCCTGTATAATTTGACCATTTATAGCAACGATAAAAAACTCAATAAAGAATTACTTAAAAAGAATATTGAAAAATTTGGTACGATCTATAATACGGTAAAATTGTCTTGTACCATTTCTGGAACGATTAGCACGATTGAAAATGTTTGATTGGTTACAACATTTTGCCGATTGGTTAATCTATTCCATTTTTGGGATTGCTGCGGAAACTAAATTGGGTACATCCCTGAATTTCTTTGTGTATGATACTCTTAAAATCCTCATACTTCTATTTTTTATTGTGTTTTTAATGGGAATTGTAAATGCATATTTCCCTATTGAAAAACTCAAAAATTATTTAAACAAAAAGAAACTTTACGGATTAGAATATTTTTTCTCCGCTGTTTTTGGTGCGGTAACCCCTTTTTGTTCGTGTTCTTCCGTTCCCTTATTTATTGGTTTTGTTCAAGGAGGAATTCCGCTAGGAGTAACTTTTTCTTTTTTAATCACTTCCCCTTTAGTAAATGAAGTTGCTATTGCAATGTTTCTTGGAATGTTTGGTGTAAAAGCTACGCTAATTTATGCTGTTTCAGGTATTGTATTAGGAACCATTGGTGGATGGCTACTTGGCAAACTCAATCTGGAACCTTTACTTTCCGATTGGGTAAAAAAGATTCTAGATAATAAAATGAAACAAACGGAATACGAAGAAGAAAAACGAACTTTCAGCCAACGCTTACCAGAAATCACTCGTGGAGCTTGGGACATTGTAAGAGGTGTTCTTCTTTATGTGATTATAGGTATTACTATTGGCGCAGCTATGCATGGCTATGTTCCAGAAAACTATTTTAATCAATATCTTGGTGGTGGCGAATGGTGGACTGTTCCCCTTGCAGTAATTCTTGCTGTACCTATGTATGCCAATGCAGCGGGAATAGTTCCTGTTATTGAAGTCTTTGTTGCAAAAGGAGTCCCACTAGGTACTGCCATTGCCTTTATGATGGCAACCGTAGGCTTATCCATTCCCGAAGCTACCTTGCTAAAAAAAGTAATGTCATTACGATTAATCGCTATCTTTTTTGGTGTCATTACTATTGCTATCATCTTTTCAGGATTTCTATTTAATATGATTTTATAAAACGAAAAAAAAGGTAGACATTAGTCGAACTGAAGAAAATCATTGCTAAGAAAACAAGATAGTAAGACGCGTAAACGGAATACTAAAAGAAGAATTTTATCTCGATCAAACCTTTGAAAATATAGCACACGCAAAGAGAGCTGCAAAAAGTGCTATTATTTTATACAATGAAGGAAGATTACATTTATCTTTAGACTATAAAACATCAAATATGGTATATCTGCCCGTTCGGCAGGTGAGCAAATTATCAGCGTAAAATCAATTATAACCTGTAACCGTATTTCAGGACTAGACATAAAAACCCAGTTTCAAACAAAAATCAACAAAGCACAAATTCATAGATGAATCCTTATTATGATAACTACATTACATAAAAAAATAAGTTACCATGTTCGTAGAATAGGCATTGATGTTATATCTTGATTTTTAGGAAACAACTGGCTATTGCGTGATCGACCTGGAAAATGTATTTTACTATATCATGGTATCGATTATGTAGGACAGACCGATATCAATGGACGTTTCATTTCGGCACAGCTCTTTGAGAAGCAATTAGATTTTTTACAAACACACTATAACCTTGTTTCGTTGTCTGATTTATTATCCAATAAAACCGACCAAAACCGAATGAATATCGCCATTGTGTTTGATGATGGATATAGAAACAATTTACAACTAGCATTATTTCTTGGACATAGATGGCAACTCCATTTGGCTTAAATTAAAAAATGAAGGGCATTTAGGTGCTATAACTTTTTCCTCAGACACAAATGTTCCTAATTTTTTAAAGACACTAAAGCAAGCGCTGAAAGAATTAGGAATACAAAAACTTTATATTCAACTTTTGGAAGGTACTCCCAACCAAATACTAATGGAAAAGAGTATTCAAAGTTTGGAGTCTTGGCATATTGGTGCAAAAAGTTTTGATGACAGAATTCCTACTAAAAATATTAACTTAGTTTATGGAGATATTGATACTTTTATCTAATACAATAACGGATAATAGCGAAAAATGAGAAGCAAAACTCCTTTAAAACACATTCTAACTAGACCGCTAGCCAGAATAACCATATAAAACAAATAATACATTAAATCTTTGTTGCCTTCAGCTCAAAAATTAAAGGATACAATTTATCTTTAGTAACATACATTCCAGATGCTGTTTTTTCTAAACCTGGCAAAACATCATAAGGAGCTTCATCGTGTTCTTTTAAATATTCAATTTTTAAACCAGCTTCGGTTAATGCATTAATCACTTCGCTTAATCCATGATTCCAACCATATTCTTTGCTTACCATTTTAGACTCTTGATTGGCATAAGTACCTTCGTATTCTTCATAAATAACTTCGTCTTGCATATAGCCATATTTCATAATAGGCTTCTCTTCTAAGTAATCAAACATCCAAACAATGGGATGAAATTCTACCATATAAAACGTTCCTCCTTTATTTAATTTTTCGGCAATCATTTTCCCCCAAGGCTTTAAATCTGGCAACCAACCAATAACACCATAACTGGTAAAAACAATATCAAAAGTTTCCTTTACATATTCGGAAGTATCTAAAACATTACAACAAACAAATCTAGCATTTAGCTTTAATTCATCATTTAACTCTTGTGCTAAAGCCACTCCGCCATCACTTAAATCCACACCAACACAAGTTGCTCCTAGCCTAGACCAACTTAATGTATCTTGTCCAAAATGACACTGTAAATGCAAAAGAGACTTTCCCGAAACATCGCCAAGTGCTTCCGTTTCATAAGACATTAAAGAAGATTTACCGTCTTTAAAAGCTTGCATATTATACATATCGCTTTTAGAATGCACTTTTACTTTATCATTCCATGTTACTTTATTTGCCTTAAAATAATCTTGATTCTTATCCATAATACTAAATTGAATGCCTAAGATAAAACTTCTTATGCAATCTTCTCTATCTTTGTTAAAAACTAGAAAAAATGAAAAACACATTCCTTGTACTCTGTGCGCTTATAACTTTAATTTCTTGTAAAAAGGAAGAAAAAAAAGAAGCTATTAAAGAATTATCTGTAGCAGAAAAAATTGCAAATGCACACGGATTTGAAAACTGGGATAAGATTTCAAAAATAGCTTTCACTTTTAATGTAGATAAAGACAGTACACATTTTGAAAGATCGTGGACCTGGAAACCAAAAACAAATGATGTTCGCTTAATTAGCAATCTTGACACTATTCATTACAATAGAAAAAACGTAGACAGCATTTCTATTAAAGCAGATCAAGGTTTTATAAATGATAAATTCTGGTTGCTTGTACCTTTTCAATTGGTATGGGATAGTGGCACAACCATTTCTGAACCTACGCAAGAAAAAGCACCAATTAGCGAAACCCTTTTAAACAAAATCACACTACTATATGCTAATGAAGGTGGTTACACTCCTGGTGATGCTTACGATTTTTATTATGATGACAATTATATTATTAAAGAATGGATTTATAGAAAAGGTAATGCCAAAGAACCTTCCATGACTACTTCTTTTGAAAATCACAAAGATTTTAATGGTCTTAAGATTGCCTTAGAACATATTAAAAAAGGAGAAAACTGGAACCTTAACCTCACTAATATCCAGGTAGATACCAATTAGTTTTAAAATAAAACATCTAAAACGAATCTCTTACACGTATATATTATACCCTCCGCAATATTAGTATTGCGTCTATATATAAATTAAAAAACGCCTTGTAATACTTTTTTACAAGGCGTTTTTTTGTTCTTCATTTCCAGCTTCATTCCTAAAATAATAATTCTTATTTTTGTTGGAAACCGAAAATCAATCCACATTGTCTAACTACAAACAAGGTCTAGATTACGCAAAGCAACAAGACCAAAACGACCCAATTTCGAATTACAGAGATCAATTCCATATTCCTAAAGATAAGGAAGGCAAGGATTGGTTATATTTTACAGGGAATTCTTTAGGACTTCAACCAAAAGCCACAAAAGAATACATCCAGCAAGAGCTAGAAGATTGGGCTAATTTTGGAGTAGAAGGTCACTTTGAAGCAAAAAATCCTTGGATGCCATATCATGAGTTCTTAACAGAATCTATGGCAAAAGTGGTTGGTGCAAAACCAATTGAAGTAGTTATCATGAATACCTTAACTACCAACTTGCATTTGCTAATGGTAAGTTTTTACCAACCCACAAAAAAGAAATATAAAATTGTAATCGAAAGTGATGCTTTCCCTAGTGATCGCTATGCTGTACAGACGCAATTAGATTTTCATGGTTTTGATGTTAATGAAGGAGTTATAGAATGGAAACCTAGAAAAGGCGAAGAACTTCTTAATATAGAAGATTTAGAAACGATTCTGGAAGAACAAGGAGATGAAATCGCATTATTACTTATTGGAGGTGTGAATTATTACACCGGACAATATTTAGACCTTAAAAAAATAGCAGCGTTAGGGCATGCCAAAAACTGTATGGTTGGTATTGATTTAGCACATGGAGCAGGAAACATACAACCAGAGTTACATGATTCTGGTGTAGATTTTGCCGCTTGGTGTACCTACAAATATCTAAATTCTGGACCAGGAAGTTTAGGCGGACTGTTTGTCCACGAAAAACACGCACACAACAAAGATTTAAAACGATTTGCTGGTTGGTGGAGTCATAATAAAAAAACACGTTTTAATATGCGACAACCATTAGACGTGATTCCTGGAGCCGAAGGTTGGCAACTTAGTAATCCTCCAATTTTATCTATGGCAGCCATTAAAGCGTCTCTAGATATGTTTAATGAAGTAGGAATGGATGCGCTTCGCAAGAAGTCTGAAAAGCTAACAGGTTATTTCGAATTCTTAATTAATGAATTAAATAACGACAAGATTAAAATAATCACACCAACCAACCCTAAAGAACGGGGTTGTCAATTATCTATTCAAGTAAAAGATGCAGATAAAACTTTACATAAAAAATTAACTGAAGCCCATATTATTACCGATTGGCGTGAGCCAGATGTAATACGTTGCGCTCCAGTGCCATTATACAACACTTTTGAAGATGTGTTTAGAATGGTGGAGAAGTTGAAAGAGATATTGAATAAATAATTATGAGTCAAGAAACAAACTATATAATTTAGTCTTGTACCAAATCAATTCGCAGAATTGAACGTCAAGGCGAAGAATAGATGAAGAAAAGCTCCGAAATCAGGAGAACGCAGTTCGACGCGGAGTTTTCAAATCGGTTTTCAGTTTGTAAAACTGAAAAATTCCTTGGCTTGACTGTGATTTTTTGGTTCGTTTTGTATCAAGACAAAATGAACAGAATATTAAAACAAAGGAGATTTCCACCTTCGCGGAAAGAAAAAACATGAGTAATAAAAAAGACAACATACTAATCATTGGAGCTGGACTTTGTGGTTCCCTCCTAGCTTTACGTTTAGCACAACGCGGCTACACCGTAAACGTTTACGAAAGCAGACCAGATTTACGTACCACAGATATTTCTGCAGGCCGTTCTATAAACTTAGCCCTTTCCGATCGTGGTTTAAAAGCCATGCGATTAGCAGGAGTGGAAGACAAAGTAAAACCGCTTTGCATTCCCATGTATGGCAGATTAGTCCATGATATAGAAGGAAACACTTTTCCTTCAAACTATTCTGGAAGAGATAACGAATATATCAACTCCATTTCTAGAGGCGAATTAAATGGATTGCTTTTAACCGAAGCCGATTTATACGATAACCTGACCATTCATTTCAATAAAAAATGTAACGGAATTGATATCGAAAACAACACCGCCAGCTTATACGATTACGAAACAAAAACAGAATTAGTAGTTAAAGGAGATGTTATTTTTGGTACCGATGGCGCAGGATCTTCTCTTAGAAAAAGCTATTATTTAGAGCGTAAATTTTTATTCAGTTATGCGCAAAACTATTTAACACATGGTTATAAAGAGTTAGAGATTCCCGCTTCCGCGGAAGGAAAACACCTTATCAGTAAAGATTATTTACACATTTGGCCAAGAGGTGATTATATGTTAATTGCACTTCCCAATTTAGACGGAAGCTTTACAGTTACATTATTTTTAAGTTACGAAGAAGGAAAATACAATTTCGAAAATCTGACCACAGAAGAAAGCATAAAAGAATTCTTCGCTACGCAATTTCCGGATGCATTAGCATTAATCCCGAATATAGCAGAAGAGTTTGCCAACAACCCAACAGGCGCTTTAGGAACCGTAAAATGTTCGCCATGGCATTATAAAAACAAAAACGTTTTATTAGGAGATGCCGCACATGCTATTGTTCCCTTTTACGGACAAGGAATGAACGCATCCTTTGAAGATGTAACCGTTTTTGATGCTATTTTAGAACAACACGAAGGCGACTGGGAAACCATTTTTAAAGTATACGAAAAAACGAGAAAAGCAGATACCGACGCTATTGCAGATTTAGCAATCGACAATTATTACGAAATGCGTGATCATGTTGCAAATCCTATTTTTAAAGTAAAACGTGCTATTGAAATGGCTTTAGAGAAAGAATTTCCAAACGACTATTTTTCAAAATACTCGATGGTAACTTTTAAAGAAGACATTCCGTATCACACAGCAATGACAAAAGGAAGAGCTCAAGACAAAGCAATTCTAAACCTAATAGCGAATAAAGAAATAGATACCAACGAAGATTTAAAGACTATCTTTAAAAAAGTACAACAAGAAACCGAGGCTATTTTAGAAGATGATAGAATTGCGGGATTGAAATAGTATTATTTGGGCGTTACCACGCTTTGGCGTGGTCAGGCTTTCCGCTTTATCTTTTGTAAAACAAAAGGATATCGCTGCAATCCTTAACGCAAAAAGCATTGTCATTCCTTATCAAGTAAGGAATCCAATAAAAATAATAACTAAAAACACCAATAGAACTGTCATTACGAGGAGCGAAAGCGACGTGGTAATCTCATAAATGGTAATCCAATTATACAGATTGCCGCGATTTAAAAAAATCTCGCAATGACACAAACAAGAATATTATGAGTAAAAAAGATGAGATTCCTGCTTCCGCAGGAACGAAAGTAACACCAAGAGGAGCATATCCGCACGTAAAACAAGTTGGCGATTTCATATTCGTTTCCGGAACCAGTTCACGCAGAGCAGACAATACTATTGCTGGAGTAGATATTATTGACGAAATGGGAACCAAACGTTTAAACGCTGAAGTACAAACGCGTGAGGTTTTAAAAAACATAGACACCAATCTTAAAAAAGTTGGAGCAAGCTTAAAAGACGTGGTAGATGTTACTTCGTTTTTAGTAAACATGAATGATTTTGCTGGTTACAACAAAGCCTACGCTGAATTTTTTGAAAAAGAAACAGGACCAACCAGAACAACCGTTGCAGTTCACCAATTACCACATCCAGATTTAGTAGTGGAGATTAAGGTGATGGCATATGTTGGAAATTAATTTATAAATCTAATGTCTCCTCGAGCGCAGTCGAGAGGTTACTTAAATAGGTCTCGACTGCGCTCGACCAGACAAAAACATGAACATTCAAAACTACATAAACGGAAACTTCCACAATCCAATGCAAGATCATTGGATAGACAACTACAATCCTAGTAACGGAGAAGTGTACGGAAAAATACCAAACTCCTCCAAAGAAGATGTAGAGAACGCATATATCGCTGCAAAAGCGGCTTTTCCGAGTTGGTCACAAACTTCTATAGAAGAGCGTAGTAGAATATTGATAAAGATATCCGAGTTACTAGAAGCCAACTTACAGCGTTTTGCAGAAGCAGAAAGTAAAGACAACGGAAAACCGATTAGCTTAGCAAAAGCAGTAGATATACCAAGAGCAGCAAGTAACTTTCGATTTTTTGGAAATGCCATAACACAGTTTGCTAGTGAAAGCCATGAAAGCATTGGACAAGCTATAAATTACACCTTACGTCAACCCATTGGTGTTGTAGGTTGTATTTCACCTTGGAACCTTCCACTCTATTTATTTACCTGGAAAATTGCTCCAGCAATTGCAGCAGGAAATTGTGTGGTTGCCAAACCAAGCGAAGTAACACCAATGACAGCCTATTTACTAGGTGAGATTTGTAACGAAGCTGGTTTACCAAAAGGTGTTTTGAATATTGTTCATGGTTTAGGAGGATCTACAGGTCAAGCCATTATAGAACATGAAGACATCAAAGCGATTAGTTTTACAGGAGGAACAGCAACAGGAGCACATATTGCAAAAGTAGCTGCTCCAATGTTTAAAAAACTATCGTTAGAATTAGGTGGGAAAAACCCAAATATCATTTTTGCAGATTGTGATTATGACGATATGTTAGACACCACAGTCCGTTCGTCTTTTGCGAATCAAGGCCAGATTTGCTTATGCGGAAGTAGAATCTTTGTAGAAGCTTCTATCTATGAAAAATTCAAGAAAGATTTTGTCGAAAAAATAAAGGCTTTAAAAGTCGGTCATCCATCGGAAGCAACCACAAATATAGGAGCTTTAGTTTCTAAGTCCCATTTAGAAAAAGTAAAAGAATATATAGAAATTGCCAAAACAGAAAACGGAAAAGTGCTTTGTGGCGGAAAAGAAGTGATTGTAAAAGGTTATGAAAATGGTTACTATTTAGAGCCAACCGTTATTGAAGTCCCAACCGACGAATGTCGCGTGAATCAAGAAGAAATTTTCGGACCTGTAGTTACTATCATGCCATTTAATACCGAAGATGAAGTGTTAATCATGGCTAACAAAGTGAAGTATGGTTTATCAGCAACCCTTTGGACGAACAACTTAAAACGCACCATGAAAATGAGTAACCAATTACAAGCAGGAATAGTTTGGGTGAATACTTGGATGATGCGTGATTTACGAACGCCATTTGGAGGTGTAAAAGCTTCTGGTGTTGGACGTGAAGGTGGTTTTGAAGCTTTACGCTTTTTTACCGAAGCGAAGAATGTTTGTATAAAATACTAGTTCCCACGAAAGTGGGAATCTCATGAATTGAAACGAAATGTCTCCTCGAGCGCAGTCGAGAGGTTAATTTTAAAATTCGAATATTAATAACAAAAAGGTCTCGACAATGCTCGACCAGACAAAGAACCAAAAGATTAAAATTGAAAACATATTATGTTTACATATTACAATGTTCAGATAACTTGACGTATACAGGGGTAACCAATAATATTTCTAGACGTTTTGAAGAACATAAAAGAGGTTTAAATAAAAATTGTTTTACTTTTAAACGAAGACCGCTTGAATTGATTTTTTTTCAAGATTTTAATGATATCGAACAAGCAATACATTTTGAAAAGAAAATAAAAAACTGGAGTTCCAAAAAGAAATATGCTTTAGCGAATGGTGAATATGATTTGTTACAAATTTTATCTGAATGTAGAAACGCTAGTCATTCAAAATATAATCTCGATAACGAATAAGGTCTCGACTGCGCTCGACCAGACATTAGAATTAAAATATAAACGAAATGTCTCCTCGAGCGCAGTCGAGAGGTTTCAAAAGAACATAGAACATGAATCTAGACTTAAACAACAAATACGCATTAGTTTGCGGAAGCACAGCAGGAATAGGAAAAGCAACAGCAATAGCATTAGCGGAAGAAGGTGTACAAGTAACCCTTATTGCTAGAAACGAAGACAAATTAAAAGCAACGTTAGTCGAGTTACCTCAGCATAGAAATCACGATTATATTGTGGCTGACTTTTCTAATCCGAAGGACTTAAAAGAAAAAGTGTCAGCCTATGTAAAAGAAAATCATGGTTTTCATGTATTGGTAAATAATACTGGCGGACCAAAAGGCGGACCCGTTTTTTCGGCAGACCTAGATGAATTTGAAAGTGCGTTTACACAACATTTAAAATGTAACCATGTATTGGCACAAGCAGTGGTTCCGTTTATGAAAAGTGAAGGTTATGGTAGAATTATAAATGTCATTTCTACTTCGGTAAAACAACCATTAGACGGACTTGGAGTAAGTAACACGATTCGTGGAGCAGTTGCTAATTGGAGTAAAACCTTAGCAAATGAGCTTGGTCAGTTTGGCATTACCGTAAACAACGTGTTACCAGGAGCTACAGGAACGGATCGTTTAGCGGAAATTATTAAAAACAAATCGGCTAAAACTGGCAACACAGAAGAAGAATCTGCTAATGCTATGAAAAGTGCTGTACCAGCAAAACGTTTTGCAGAACCTGAAGAATTAGCGGATGCGATTACATTTTTAGCGAGTGCACGTGCTGCTTATATTAACGGAATTAATCTTCCGGTAGATGGAGGAAGAACGAAAAGTCTTTAATATCAAACTTGATTTGATATCTTATAAATTGAAAAGTAATTATTAACTTTATACCACTTTGTCATTCCGCACTTGATGGGGAAGCCAAAATAAGAAAAATTATTAAATAGATTCCTGCCTACGCAGGAATAACAAAATATAATACTATGAGTAATTTAGTTTCGCCTTTAAATTTTAAAGCTTGGATTGAAGAAAACAGACACCTTTTAAAGCCACCTGTTGGGAATAAATGTGTTTGGAAGGATGGCGATTTTATCGTGATGGTTGTTGGTGGACCAAATAATAGAAAGGACTATCACTATAATGAAACACCAGAGTTTTTCTACCAATTGGAAGGCGATATGGTGTTAAAAATAATGGATGGAGACACGCCAAAAGATATACATATTAATGAAGGTGACATCTATTTATTACCTCCAAAAGTACCACATTCTCCACAACGAGGTGCAAATACGGTTGGATTAGTAATAGAGTATCCACGTTCTAAAAAAATGAAGGATGCCCTAATATGGTATTGCGAAAATTGTAATACAAAGCTATATAAGAAAAAATTTAAGCTAGACAATATTGAGACGGATATGCCAATAATTTTTGATAAATTTTATAGCAATGAAGCTAAACGTACTTGCAAAAAATGTGGTACGGTAATGCAACCACCAAGTAAAGTAAAATAGATTAAATAAAAACCAACCTTTAAAGATTCCTGACCTCTCAGGACCACATTATGAAACGTAAACTTAGAATTAACGGCCATTCCCACTTACTTCCATATCCTGAAGAAATCCCTCAGTTTATGCAAGACAAAGAGATTTTTTGGGTAGATAAAGACCGAAAATTCATGCTTCAAAAAGATTGGAACAGACCAATTACAGATTCTAGTTTCTTTTTAGATGAAAAACTAGCTTGGATGGAGCGTTTTAAAATTGACCATGCGGTTGTTTTAAACTTATCCCAATTATATGGAAATGGTTTGCGTGTGGAAGAGATGAAGCAAGCGCTAAAATTTCAGAATGATTTTAATGCCAAAGTACAGCGTGAAAACCCAAGTAAATTTACCTGTGGTTTTGTAGTACACCCTGGTTTTGTTCGCGGTGCTTGTTGGGAAATTGAACGTTGTGTAGAAGAATTAGGTTTACGCTTATTATGTTTACCAACACATTACATGGATACTATTGGTACTTGGCGTTGTATTTTTGACGAAGAAAACGAGCCTATTTTTGAATTGGCAAACAAGTATAATTTGGCAGTCGAAATTCATCCTTATGATGGAGAAAAATTTATAAAATTAGAAAATACTTCTTGGCGTTTTCACTTAATCTGGATGCTTGCACAATGTGCAGATGCCTATCACTTTTTAACTTTAAATGGCTACCAAGATAAATATCCGAATATGCGAACTTGTTTTGCACATGGTGGGCAATTAGCTCAAATAAATTTAGGAAGACGTATTCAAGGTTTTGATGGTAGACCCGATTTATTTGAAGGCAAAAGTCACCCAAGAAAAGCGGTTGGCCATAAAAACATCTTTTTTGACACCTTAGTTCATGACACTGGAGGATTAGACTTATTAATAAAAAACCAAGGATCTAAACAGGTAATAATGGGATTAGATGACCCCTATCCTTTAGGAGAAATGGAAAGTGAAAAACAAAGTTCTTATCCTGGTAAAATTTTAGATTTAGCCATAGAGAGACACATTATTACAGAAGCCGAACGTGATGCTATCTGGGAAGATAATGTGATACAATGGTTATGTGGTGATGATCAAGCAGCGAAAGATAAATTAGTAAAACGTATTTTAGGGTAAACGAATAACAATGTCTCCTCGAGCGCAGTCGAGAGGTATTTATATCCCTTATATTAAAAAAGGTCTCGACTGCGCTCGACCAGACAAGATAATGCACTTTTTACCAGAAAAATTAGACGATTACGTGGTTGCACATTCGCAAGAAGAGCCAGAATTACTGCAGCAACTTACACGTGAAACCTATCAGAAAATACTACAACCTATTATGCTTAGTGGCCCGTATCAAGGGCGAGTATTAAGTATGCTCTCTAAACTAATTCGTCCGAAATCTATTTTAGAACTCGGTACTTTTACGGGTTATGCTACTTTATGCTTAGCGGAAGGTTTACAAAAAGAAGGAGAAATAGACACGATTGATGTTAATGAAGAATTAGTAGATTTTCAACGAAAATATTTTGACAAGTCAGGTTATGGTTCACAAATACAGCAACATTTAGGAAGCGCGATCGATATACTTCCTACTTTAGATAAAACCTATGATTTGGTTTTTATTGATGCCGACAAACCTAATTACAGCAACTATTTTCATTTAGTAATTGATAAGCTAAATCCTGGAGGAATTATACTCTCCGACAACGTATTATGGCATGGAAAAGTGGTAGAACCTTTAAAAGATAAAGATATTTCTACTAAGGCTGTTTTAGACTTTAATACGCTTCTTAGAAATGATGATAGAATTGAAACGGTATTGCTACCAATTCGTGATGGATTGACTATTAGTAGAAGAAAATAAGATTCGATAGAAGTATTTTTCACAAACACAATAGAAACTAAAATTAAAAACCGAAGCAGATTTGCTTCGGTTTTTTGTATTTAAAATAAATTGTAATCCTTCCGAATAGCTTAATATTCTATAATTTCAAATTCACTTCGTCTATTTAACTGATGTTCTTCATCGGTACAATTTAGCATCGGACATGGCACAATTGGAGACAACTCACCATAACCTTGGAATTTCATTCGTCTTGCATTTATAAAACCTTCTAATGCGATATAATTTCTGGTTGCTTCTGCACGTCTTTCGGATAAAATCTGATTGTAACGAACCGTTCCTCTACTATCGGTATGCGCACTAATTTTTAAATGAATATCTGGATAGCGTTCTAATTTTGCAGCAAGTGCATCTAAAATAAGCTTAGAATCTGCTCGTATATTCCACATATCAAAATCGAAATAAATAGGTTCTAACTGAAAAAACAACTTTCCGTCTTTTTCTATCACTGGAGGACCTTCTACATCGGTTAGTAATTCAAAACGCTTAGGATCTTCTTCTTTTAAGTTTTTATCGATTCCTTTTTCCGCAATTAAAACCTCTACTGGATCTAATGGTTTTGGTGGTTCTGGAGGCAAAACCGGAGGCAATTTGGTTAAATACAAAACATGTTTTTGGTCTTGCTCTTCTACTACAACAATATTAATTACACCATTTTCATAAGCATCGTTTGTTGCTTTAAGCATATAATTACCCGCTAATAGGTTTTTATTAAAACTAGCAATACTATCTAAAGTATTGGTATAAATTCCATTTCCTTTTTTGTCGGTTAATACCACATTAGCATTAGAAATAAATGCTTTGGTTTCTTTATCTCTAATTTCGAACAGGTTGATATATTCTCTAATAAAAATTTCTCCTATTTGGTTGAAACTATAAATATTATCATCTAACCTATTTCTATTGGAAGCGAAAAAACCTTCCGTTTCATTGTAATAATTTAGGTTAAAATCATCGTATTGCGAGTTAATTGGAGCTCCTAAATTTATAGGTTTGGTGAATGTACCATCTACAAATTCGGAAACAAAATTATCTAATAAACCTAGTCCGAAATGCCCATTAGAAGCAAAAAACAAATTACCTTCATCTGAAATAAAAGGAAAATGTTCTCTGTTTTCAGTATTTATGGTTTCGCCTAAATTCACAGGTTCACCAAAAGTACCATCTACATTTACGGTTACATAGTATACATCGAAGCTTCCGAAACCACCTTCTTGATTGGAAGAAAAATATAGCTTTTTACCATCCGGACTTAAAGCTGGATGTTGGTATGAAAATGCAGGTTTATTAAAATCTAGTTCTTCTAATTCGGACCATTCTCCATTTGTACGCGTTGCAACATATAAATGAATGTTATTGTTCACATTGTCATCAAACTCCTTTTTACCATCATCAAAATTACTTCTGGAAACATATATAGTAGTACCGTCTTTACTAAAACAAAAATTCCCTTCGTGTAATTTAGAATTGATATGCTCTGGCAATAATCTCACCTCCCCAATCATTTCATTTTTATCGGATACGGAAACCGCGTAGATATCTAAAAACGGTTGGTGTGTCCATTTATATTTTTTTGGTAGCAGTTGCTTATTATCTCTATCAGAAGTGAAATACACTTCATCCTTTAACTTTACAGCACCAAAATCGGACGCAGGTGAATTAAACGAAGCTAACTTTACGGTATAGTCGGCATTCTTTAGTTTGAAAGCTTCAATAGTTTCAATTGCTTCGGCTTTATTAAGGGAAGCAGATAGATTTTCTTTATATAATTTGAAATAATCTAGACCTGTTTCATAATCCCCTAAAACAGATAAAACTTGGTATAACTTAAAGTTAAATTCGTTATCATAAGATTTATCTTTTTCTCCGAATTTTCCATTTACCAGTTGTTTTAAATAACGGGATGCATTGCGATATTGAAAGGTATTATAATAAGAAACCGAAATATTTTCTAAGGCCTTTTTATGATACTCTTTTGCTAGTTCTTCTTCATAATACTTAGCAGCATTGGTATAATCCCCTTTTTCAAAAAAGCGATCTGCTCTTGTTTTTTGTTGCGAAAATGACGTTTGTGCTACAAGTAACAAAGTCATTAGTATAACTATTTTCTTCAGCATATTAATAGAATCTAGGAGATGAATATTTTTTACTTAAACCGAGCACATCAAACCTATAGGTTAATAGAAACTCATGACTGCCATTATTATACGTTTTTAATGCACTCGTATTAAAATCATACGCATAACCGATTCTTAAATCTTGCAATACTTCAATTCCTGCCATTGCAGTAATAGCGTCTTGGTATCTATAAGAAACCCCTAATTCGAATTTCTCTTTAAATAGTGCATTTGCAGAAATATCAAAGGATAAAGGAGCGCCAGCAGTCTGCTTAACAACGGTGGAAGGTTTTAGTTTTAAATCGTCATTAATATCAAACACATAACCCGCGATTAAAAAGAGGTGCATTTTGTTTTGATATTGCACTTCATCATTGGCATCTATTTCATTTGGAAGTAAATTTGGTGCAGACAACCCAACATAGTATTTTTCTTGAAAAAGAAATACTCCTGCTCCAATATTAAGCACTGTCTTCTTGGTATTAGCAAACAAAGGATCACCACTTACATTACTTTCATTAAAACTAGTACTTAAATGATCAAAACCAGCTTTCATACCAAAAGATAAATCTAAGGTTTCATTAATTTTCATCTTATAAGCTGCATCTACATTAAACACATTTTCTGTTTGTTTAATATTTTGTCCAATCTCATCATTTAGATAGTTGATGCTTATTTCTATTCTATCGCTTAACGGAATATTAGCAAATACATTTCCTGTTTTTGGTGCACCATCGATACCAACCCATTGTGAACGATACAAAGCACCAACCTCAACTAGGCCAGGTTCGTTAATCATATACGCAGGATTTATAATATTCATGTTGTACATGTACTGTGTATAATGTGGTTCTTGTTGCGCGTAAAGAGATGCACTACATAACAACATTATGATATATATTTTTAATTTCATGCTATATAAATTATCTACTTAAATAAACGTTTCCTTGAAAAGGCGCGGTATTACCATCTTTAGGGTTAAACACATAGAAATAAATACCCGATGGTAAAGCATCGCCTAATGTTAGTGACACATTAGATGTTCCATCAAAAAGAGGTGTATTTTTATTTCCTTTAAAAACTATTGTTCCATATCTGTTAAATATTTCAATTTCATAATTTGGAAATACTTCAGGTAGATTACATAAATCTAGTACTTCATTTTCATTATCATCATTATCTGAAATTCCGTCATTGATAATACAATCGTCACAAGAAGGATCATTAAGCGCTAATAAGGAAACTGTAATTGGAGTTCTTCTAGATTCACATCCATTAGCATCTACTAAAGAAACATGATAATCTTCTCCATTTATTAATAATTCGTCTTCCGACAAAATTGTTGTAGAGGTTGCTGTATCATACCAATTAAAATCAAAACCAGAACTATCCACTTCTAAGTCTGCAATTTTAGCAGCATCAATAAGGCAGAATATTTGGTTTTGAGCAGAAGGCGCATCCACATCAATAATACTTACCATGATGTTTGCTGCAGCTACAGTACATACTGGGCTTCCTTGAATTTGATATTCAAAATTATAAGTACCCACATTAAAGTTAGACACATCCACAACAGTACCAGTTAGCGCATTTGTATTATCTGTATCTATAAACGTTCCGCCTAAATCTGCCAAAGGATCTAATAAATCTAAAAGATCTATCTGTGCATCAGAACGACACAAGGTGGTTTGCATATTACTTCCTGCATTCGCATTTTGTGTAATATTAACAGTAACTATTGCTTGATTTCCGGGACAAATAACGTCAGCACCATTTCCATTATCAGGAACGGTATAGGTATAATCTCCAGTCTCAAAAGTAGCAGGATCAAAATTCACATTGTTTGTTGTTGCAGTAAATCCGTTTGGTCCAGACCAAGTTCCGTTGGTGTTTGGATTTCCTGTTAAAGCATCAAATAAATTAAATGCTGTACTATCATTACATATATCTAAAGTGGTACTAATTCCGGATTGATACTCTTCATAAACTAGAAAAGATAAATCTGCGGTATCCTCACAATTATTTTCGGTGGTAGTATTGTATACAAAATTAAAAGTTTGTTGTCCGTTAATTTCTGGAACTGTAAATGGATTAGCAATTAGATTTCCGGAATCTGCATCTAGCCAGTTTCCTAAATCACCTACATAAATAGGATCATCAACACCATTGGTAGTTAATAAGCTGATTAAATCTATAGGACTAGTAATGCTGGACTCGCAAAACTCTAAAACACCTGTATCTTCTCCAGCATAATTTTTTGGGTGAATAATTATGGTTACTTGAGCCGTTTCAGACTGACAAGGATGCGCGATATCTATTGATGAAGCACAACCATCTGGTGTTTCATAAATTGTTTCTGGTGTTCCCACTGGACAATTATAGTCTGACGAAACATCAAACTGAAAGGTATATGTTCCTGCATCTGCATTGGTTAAATCGGACAAACAAATAGTTCCCGAAGAAGTATTCACCGGATATGCTCCACAAGGGCTACCTATGTTATCATTTAAACCTAAATGTGAAGGTCCGGAAACTAAAGACCAAGTGACACCTTCATCATTAGGATAATCATACAGCACGCCGTTTTCGGTTGTAAAACCTAGCAAACTATATAAGTTAAAAGTACTTATACTTTCGTCACCAACACAAAATTCTGGAGTTGGATCTACTTGTGAAAAAGGTCTTATATACTCGAAAAAAGTAAAACTTACCGTACTTGTTTTATCGGTACAAACGGGCGAACGACTTTCCACAAAATAGGAAAAATCATAGGTTTCACATCCGAATCGCTGATTGCTTTGGTATAAATCATTGTATAGTACACTTAGGTCTATAATAGAATCTCCTGGTCCAGAAAGTTGTCCTGTAGGATCATCTCCGTTTAACCATATACCTTCTATGTCTTCATTTACTAGGTAAGCATCATCTCGTAAATCTATAACCCCGTAATTACCTGCAATCAATTCTGTTTCACAAATATTAAAAATATTTGCCGCTCCAGAAAACACTTCTCGAATAACAGAAATTTTAACTCGTGTTTCTGCCAAAGGACTAGTACACGGAGTAATACCCGGAACGGTATATACTAGCTCAAAAGTTTCTTCATCTACCAAAGGAACCCCTGGCTGGTATGGTACATCTGCCAGAAAAGTACTCCCTTCTATTCCAAGAAAATTAGGACTAGAACCTTCATAAGACCAAACTCCATTTGTATGTGCGCTTGGTATAGATAAGAGCGCTTGATTTAAATCGAACATGGTTGTTGATCCACATGGATCGATACCTTCATCACAAATTTCAACATTAACATCGTTGCTTCCTACTGTAGGAACAGCAAAACCAGAAAAAGGTCCTAAAATCACATTTATAGTTAATGCGATATTATCTGTACCACAAGTTGCGTTTGTAAGTTGAAACTGATAATCTGTGTTTGCTTCTGAAGCATTATCTAAATCCCACAAATAAAGGTCTCCAGTACTATTATCTAACGCAAAATTAAATCCGGGATCAAACCAAGTACCCTGTTGGATTGTATTTCCTGTTAAATTTGTGTATTCTTCATACAGATTAATAACACCATCTAAAGTGCCATCATTATTACCATCTATTTGTGTCATTTCACAAATAATTATGGTTTCTTCTAAATTACATTGCGCTTGAATTTTAGCAAAAGAAGATACGAGTATAGCAAAAGCTATATATTTAAAAATATTCAATTTGGTTTCGTTTAATTTTGCGCAAGATAATTAATACAAATCAAGAACAAGGTTATTAATTTTCATCTAATCAACAGTAACTTATTGAGTTTTAAAGTTACATAAATACGGATTAAAATAACAGGAACAAAAATTTTATTGCATTATACTAGGAATAATTCTTTCGTTTAGATTCTTTATAATCGTTTTTATGTTTGAAAAATTATAGTATAAAAAAGCCCTCCTAATTTATAGAAGGGCTTTTTTTTACACTATGTTACAATCTAAATTTTACTGTACCGCTTGTAGAGCATCTATATTACCATAACCAAAACTACTATTTTTATTCGGGTAAAATTCAGCAGATTGTTTTAATTTGTTTAGCACTTGTGTCTTTGTCCAAGTTGGGTGTTTTGCCCAAACTAAAGCTGCAATACCTGCAGTAGTTGCTGTTGCTACAGAAGAACCTCCAGTATAGCGTCTATCTCCATTATAGAATCCTAAAACTGGAGGCGCTTTACTTGTATTATTATCCCCTTCCATAATTATAGTAAAATCAATTTTACTTCCGCTATGGCACACTTCACATCTGTCATAATTGGATCCATCGTCCACTCCTGTTACTGCAACTGTTTCACTCATTGTTGCTGGAAAAATAACACCATAACCATTTGTAAAACTTGTGGAAGTTCCTCCTGCTGCAAAAATTAATTTCCCTTTACTATTTGCGTATTTTACGGCATCTTTAATATTACCAATAGACCATAAATAACCAATAGACATAGAGATTATTTTTACATCACTTCTATTTCCTAATGCTGTTAATGCAGAAGATACACCTTTACGTTCGTGATAATCATTTAATAAAACATCTTCGGTTGCTCTATACGCTACTAAATTAGCATTATAAGCTACACCAACTGGCATACCATTATCATTACGAGGAGCAGCCATTGTAGAAGCCATAGCTGTACCATGCCCACATTTATCATGTGGCCCATCATAATTACTTGACCACCACCAATTAGAATCTATAAACGTCCCGTATTTTTGCACAAAACGTCCACTAGAGTATCCATCATTAATTCCTGAAGAATTCAATAAAGGTTGGGATGCCGAAACACCTGTATCTATTAAACCTATAGTAATACCAGATCCGGTACTATAGTTCCATGCTTGCGGAATATTATGTTGGTAAAAATGCCACGAAACTTGTGCATTATTTGGGCTTATTGTTGTGTAATGTGCTGGATTAATATAAGCTCCGTTTTTATCACATCCAGAACTAGAACGTGCGTTATTTACAACTTCATAGTGATTATATCCATTTGGCTCTAAATAACGAACATCTTCTTTATTAAATAATTGTTTGATAGTTTCTAAGTTCTCCACTTTTACATCTACCACATTAATAATATCATGCTCTACAACTGTTTCTCTATTTCTGGTGTAGCCTTCGTTGTCTTCTACTAATTGCAAAACATCTTCTAAAGTAGATTTTAACCGATCTGTTTTTAACTCTGCAAAACTTTCACCTTCTTGTCCGTAACCAATTGTTAAAATATTATTTCCTCTAACTACGGCACTCCAAAGTGTATGCTCATCTACATCTTTCCAGTCAAAAACTCCTGTGGTGGCTAAGCTTTCATTTATTATAGCGTTTAATTCTGAAATGGTTAACGCTTCTTTTTGTTCTTCAATGATTATGCTTTCTTCGTTATTTTCTAAATAGTCTTCGTCTTGACAAGCATTAAAAAAAGTAAAGGCTACTAAAAGAATAGATAGCTTGAGTAATGGTTTTTTCATTTTATAAAAATTTAAGGTTAGTCCTTAAATATATGAATTATTCTTAAAAAAAACCTAAAATAAATATCGAACTGATAAATAAACCATGTTAATAATAGCAAACACACATATATAAACTTGTGCATTTGAAGTTTAATAATAGTTCTGAATTTGCGTTAGCGGTAGAAATGGCATCCTTTTTTTGCTTTCATATATGGCAAAAAAAGACCTGACTGCCGTCAGGCAGGTATAATGCATGACGCGACCCTTGTGGTAACGCCCAAATAATTAATTTATAATTTACGACGTACAGAACCAGTAAAATCTTCTAAATCTTCTTTTACTTTTTTAAGTTCTTCATCCACATCTTTGGTAATGCTGGTGTCGATACCATTTTTCTCTGCACTTTTGGTTATTTCATGCTTAATATCATTGGTTGCGTCTTTAAGTGTGCGCATACCTTTACCTAAACCTCTAGCGATTTCTGGTATTTTATCTGCACCAAAAACCATGACCACAACAAATAGTATTAAGACTATTTCTGGGCTGCTAATGAATAAAAATGTTGTTTGTAGTATCACGGTACAAATATAGTGAGATGTTTATTAGAAATAAAAAAAGCCGACTGTTAAAAGTCGGCTTTTTAAAAAATATTTTAAAATTAGTTTCTTACTTCTTTTTTAAATTTGTCGAATTTGCTTTCCGTTACTTCTCTTGGCCAAGCATTATTTGAAGTATCTACATCTGCTGTTTCTAAATTTGGATCTACTTTAATAGACACAATTTCTTTTTCTGAAGCAATAGCTTTACTAACTTCTTTATCGTTTAATCTCCAGATTTGTGCTGGATATGTAACTGTTTTTGATGTACCATCTGCGTATGTATATTCTGCAATAATAGGCATTACCAATCCTCCTGGCTTTTCGAAAGTTACTTTATAAAAGAATTTTGGCTCTTTTATTTGTGCTCTTTCTTCTGGAGTAAAGTTATCCATTACATACTCATTTAATGTTGGCGAGTTTTCTAAAGCGGATTTACCTTTTAATGTATCATCAAAATCTTCACTTCCTTCTTCTACAAAAAATACTAAAGGTGGTAAGTCACTTAATTTCATTCCTCTTTGCTCAGCAATTTTTTTAATTTCTGCATTTGGCTCATTAGATACGTAGTATTTTTTCACTTCTTTCACTCCGATATCTACGTAGTCTGTAGTATAAAACCAACCTCTCCAGTACCAATCTAAATCGAATGCAGAAGCATCTTCCATTGTTCTAAAGAAATCTTCTGGTGTTGGGTGTTTAAACATCCATCTTCTTGAGTATTCTCTAAATGCGTAATCAAATAATTCTGGTCCCATTACTGTTTCTCTTAGAATATTAAGAGCTGTTCCTGGCTTACCATACGCATTGTTACCAAATTGGTACGTATTTAATCCTTTTGTCATGATTGGAGCAATAAAATCTTGATCTCCTCCCATATAGTTTACAATTTTAGAGGCTGGACCACGACGAGAAGGATATGCTGTTTGTCCTTCTGAAAGTGCACCTGGATACCATTTACCAAAATCTTGTTCTGCTACGTATTGTACAAAAGTATTTAGACCTTCGTCCATCCAAGTCCATTGTCTTTCATCACTGTTTACAATCATTGGGAAGAAGTTATGTCCAACCTCATGAATGATTACTGACATCATACCAAATTTTGTTCTATCGCTATAGTTACCTTCTGCATCTGGACGACCATAATTCCAGCAAATCATTGGGTATTCCATACCTTGTTGTTTTGCGTGTACTGAAATTGCTTTGTGGTATGGATAATCGAAAGTCATACGAGAATACGACTTTAATGTACTTGCTACTGCTTTAGTAGACCAATCTTCCCAAAGTGGGTTTCCTTCTTTTGGGTATAAAGAAACAGCCATTACATCTTTGTTTCCAATTTTAACAGCCATCATATCCCAAATGTACTTTCTTGAAGTAGCAAAACCAAAGTCACGAACGTTTTCTGCGTATAGCTTCCAAGTTTTTGTTTTTGTAGATTTTATTTTTTCGGCAGCTTCTGCTTCCGCTTGCGTTACAATTACAACAGGCTCATCATAAGATTTTTTTGCTTTCTCGTAACGTTTCATCATTTCTTTAGAAAAGACTTCTTTTCTGTTGGTAAGTTTTCCTGTACCATCTAAAATATGATCTGCAGGAACGGTGATATTTACTTCAAAGTTTCCGAAAGGTAAAGCAAATTCATCTCTTCCCCAGAACTGTGAGTTTTGCCATCCTTCTACATCGCTATATACTGCCATTCTTGGGTAGAAT
Organism: Lacinutrix sp. WUR7; assembly: GCF_016864015.1. Lineage (NCBI taxonomy): Bacteria > Pseudomonadati > Bacteroidota > Flavobacteriia > Flavobacteriales > Flavobacteriaceae > Lacinutrix > Lacinutrix sp. WUR7. Next base: position 533,319 of record NZ_CP045067.1, read on the forward strand.
TGTGCTATAACGTAGTTTCTATTATCGCTATCTGCAAAGTACTCGTAACCAGATCTTCCTCTTCCGTTTACGTGATCGTTAATATTGTACCACCATTTTATAGAGAACGAAAATTTTTGTCCTGTTGCTAATGGTGTTGGTAACTCTACACGCATCATCGTACGATTTATCATGTGCTGTAATGCACGACCGCTGGTATCTTTTACTTCTTGAATGTTAAATCCACCATCAAATGCTTCTGTTAAGTATTTGTTTGCAAAACTTCCTGGTGTTTCTGCTGGCTGTGAAGCATCATCACTAATTAAAGGTGTTTTAGAGTCTTTAGCTCTCATGTTTTGATCTAACTGTACCCAAAGATATTTTAATACGTCTGGAGAATTGTTAGTATATGTTATGGTTTCATAACCAGATAATTTAGCATTTACATCATCTAATACTAGATCCATTTTGTAATCTGCCTGCTGCTGGTAGTAAGCAGCACCCGGAGCTCCAGATGCGGTTCTGTACATATTAGGTGTAGAGAACTCATCATAGAGTTGTTTAAATTTGTTGTTGTTTGTGTGGCCTTGCTCTCTTTCTACAGGTTCTTCTTCTTGGGCGAACACACCAGCAGTAAGAAATAAAGCGGAAAGGAATACGTACTTCAATTTATTCATTGGATAAAATTTTGTTAGAAATCATGCCCAAATTAGTAAAATTTTAAAAATATTAACCATTTTTTAATTAAAGTTTAACACGCCTTTGGCATTTCCTTTTCTTAATAGAAGACTTTTATTTTTACCATTAATATTGGTTCTAATAATATTTTCTTGCTCTTCAAATAGATCCATTAATACTTTATTGGTTATTTCAAAACGCTTAACCTCTTTAACACCTTCGATTTCGAGGTAGACAAAAATAATTTCATCTTCATATTCCTTACCTAAATAATGAAACGGTATAAGTTCTCCATTAATTTCTATTTGTATTTTCTCCTTTAGATATCGTTCTACATACATATCAATTGTAGATAATTCATTTTCTATATCTAATGTGATTTTTGCATCATAACGTTCCCGAAGTAATCTTTCAAAATCGTCAATAAAAATTCTAGAAGTGATTTGTATTGCTTCTTTTTCTTTTACATATTCTACACTTGTTACACTTACGTAGTATTTATGCATTGTTGTAAATGCCAGCATTGGTAGTACGAAAAGTAGTAAGGCGATTTTTAGATTCTTCATATTTATTATTGTGTCCGCTTGCGCTGAAGTTATTACGGTGGCGTAAAACGGAAATCTTTTTTATTAAACGCAAAAGTAATTGATTTTATAGCTTCAAAAAGTATTCCAAAGCAACTTAATCTTCTTTGCTATTCATCATTAATTTATAAGCCGTTAATTTTTCCTTTAAAAAAACCAAAATTTCTAAATCGTTTTTTCCATTACAGATCTTAGTGAAATTAGCATCCTCTGAAACAAAATAAAAGTAATCCATGATTTTATCTTCGTGTAATGGGTTTTCGTAAAATAAATCATTAGAAAATTTCGTTTTCACCTGATACATAAAAACTTCAATCTCATCCAATCTTATTCTATTTTTTAGCTTTTTTGTTCTTCCACTTATAGCATTTAAAATGGGGTTTAAAGGAATAAAACCACCTCCTGTGGTTGCTTCATTAAGTAATCTTTGGTTATGGGTTTTTAGTAGTCCTTGATAACTTGGTATACCAAGACTTAACGAGGTTATTGGTTTTCCTTCAACAGCATTTAAATCTGTAATTAAATCTCCGGTTAGCATTTTACCTATTACCACTTCGTCTAGCTCATTGACTTGTTCTTCGAGTGTTATTATTATTTTTTTAGACAAAATATGCTCTATACTAATAATCAAAGTTTCTATTTTGTTTTGAATAGAGGAAACGATCAACGTATCATTCCGTTTTACCGGAATTACAAACTTTCCTTTTGCATTTGTAATAGTGAACTTTTGCGAAGTTTTATTTATGATATGGATATTTTCCACATCGCCTATGCTCCTAATTTCACCATGTATTTCAATGGTTTGTGACCAAGAAACACAAATACTAAACAGGCTAAAAACAAACAAAATTATATTCTTAATCCTCTTCATTTAGCATTTTTAAAAACAGCTTACTTTGCGTTAGCAAAAACTCTAAAAGATGTACTTCGTTTTCTTTTTTAAGCAATTCATAATCCAATTGATTTACTTCTAAAAAGGCATAGAAAGCTTCCACTTTATCAAATGGAATATTAAAATTATCACTAATATATTTTGGTGCATATACATCTGCTAAATCATATATTTTTTTAGCATCTCTTGCCTTTAACTCTTCGTAATTAAGTTTCTTTTTCTTTTTAAAGGAAACGCCAAACAGTTTTAATATTTCCATTGGATCAAACCCATTATAAAGCTCTCCTTTCTTCACAAGAACATTATCTGGCTTATTCATTCTAATATCCTCAAAGTCCAAATTATCCATGTTTCCCATACTAATGGGAATAGGTTTAAAATAATCTGCATTTTCCACATCTACTACTAATTCTCCCGATAAATTATGAGTAAGAATAACAACTTCATCTAAAGTATTCACTTCTTCTTTTACTAAAATGGTAACCGTTTTACTTTTAATTATTTCATCACTGATAATTACTTTCACCTCTTTAAACGAAATAGCAGAGATAACCAAAACATCCTTTGGTTTTACAGCAATAGTAAACGCTCCATTTACATTTGTAATGACTCCTTTTTTTGAAGTACTATTGTACACATTGATATTTTCTAAATCTGAAGATTCTGAGACAATCTTACCTTTAATTTCTACAGTTTGTGCCCAAGAGGTTTGTAAACAAATAATTAAAAGAAAAATAAGCTTAATTCCTGTTTTTTTCTTCATTTAAAAACAATTGACTTTGGGTTACTAAGTATTCTATTAACTGTATGTCTTTTCCAGCATCTAAAAGCCTTTTATCTGTATTGTTTTTTTCGGCAAAAATAATAAAGGCTTCTACTTTTTCTTTAGGTATTTCAAAATTTGTACTAATAAAATCATTTGTATAGCTGGTCATTAAATCATTAAAATTGGAAAACTTTTGGTCGTTTTTATCCTTGCTATTTTTAGATTTGAACCTTGGTTTTATTAACCAATTAGTGATTTTTACAAAATCTACACCATTATAAAATTGATCTTTTTTAAGTATCATATTCTCAACTGCAGCGTATTGTGGTTCTGTATATTGAAAGTCTTCTGCATTTTCAACATCAGAATAAATAGCATCTATATCTAAATTAAAAGTTCTTAGTTTATTTAAATCTGTAGTTAAGTTACCTGAGAGTCCGAAGGGCAAAATAACAACCTCATCTAAATTATTTATACGTTCTACCAAAAAAGCAGTAAGTTGTCTAGAAGCAATAATATCTTCAGTAATCCTTACCATAAAGGTTTTAAACTGTAAAGCGGATATTTCTATTTCATCATTTAAAGCAACATGTATTTTAAATTCACCATTGCCATCTGTAAAAGTACGGTTGTTTGAAGTTTTGTTGAAAACCACTAAACCATCTACCTCGTTAATTTCAACAATAACCTTTCCGTTTATCTCAATTCTATCTAGAGTTTGACCGAATGCAGTATAAGAAATAGATAATAAAAAAGTAAATAATAGTAATAAATGCTTCATAGTATATGGTTTTACATGTTAAAGAAAAGAATTCAAATCTTAAATAAAATACAATAGCCAATTAAACTTTTGTTAAAACTCTTTATTACTTAAATTTACAACAAATTAATGGAATTTAAAAGACTTCTATTCCTAGAAATACAACCATGAAAAATATTATTATAGCCAGTACTTCTACCATATATGAAAGCGATTATTTAGAATACCTTTTAGAAGAATTAGCCCACTTTTTTAAAAATGCCTCTACTATTTTATTTATCCCTTATGCAAGACCTGGCGGAATTTCGCATGACGAATACACCTTAAAAACAAGTGTAGCTTTTAATAAAATTAACAAACAGATTATTGGTATACATACATTTAAAAATCTAACGGAAGCAATTAATAATGCCGAAGCCATTTTTGTTGGCGGCGGAAACACCTTTGTTTTAGTAAGTCAGTTACATAGAAATAAATTACTTTCTAGTATAAAAGATGTGGTAGAAAACGGTACGCCATATTTAGGAACAAGCGCAGGTAGTAATATTTGTGGTCTAACGATGAACACGACTAACGATATGCCAATAGTACAACCACCAAGTTTTAAAACGTTAGGTTTAGTACCTTTTAATATCAATCCGCATTATTTAGATCCAGATCCAAACTCTACACATAAAGGAGAGACTCGAGAAACTAGAATTAAAGAATTTCATATTTACAACTCACAACCAGTTATTGGTTTAAGAGAAGGAAGTTGGTTAGAAGTTAAAGAAAACAGAATAACTTTAAAAGGAAAACTACAAGCTAGAATTTTTGAACACAACCAAACACCTTATGAAGTAGAAACAAATACAGACCTTAGTCATTTAAAATAAAAAAGCTCTACTATAGGACGAAGCTTTAATTTTTTAAAACAAAAAAGCTCCATCGTTAGATGAAGCTTTGTGAGCGAGAGACCAGGTTTACTTCGTCTACGCCCTGCATAAACTTCTCACCTTAAATCTTCAATACTAACAAATTTATAAAACAAAAAAAGCCTCATCGGTTAAGATAAGGCTTTAAGAGCGAGAGACCAGGTTTACTTCGTCTGCGCTCTGCATAAACTTCTCACCTTAAATCTTCAATATTATTAACTCTATAAAACAAAAAAAGCCTCATCGGTTAAGATAAGGCTTTAAGAGCGAGAGACCAGGTTTACTTCGTCTGCGCTCTGCATAAACTTCTCACCTTAAATCTTCAATACTAACAAATTTATAAAACAAAAAAAGCCTCATCGGTTAAGATAAGGCTTTAAGAGCGAGAGACCAGGTTTACTTCGTCTGCGCTCTGCATAAACTTCTCACCTTAAATCTTCAATACTAACAAATTTATAAAACAAAAAAAGCCTCATCGGTTAAGATAAGGCTTTAAGAGCGAGAGACCAGGTTTACTTCGTCTGCGCTCTGCATAAACTTCTCACCTTAAATCTTCAATACTAACAAATTTATAAAACAAAAAAAGCCTCATCGGTTAAGATAAGGCTTTAAGAGCGAGAGACCAGGTTCGAACTGGCGACATTCAGCTTGGAAGGCTGACGCTCTACCAACTGAGCTACTCTCGCATTCGGATGGCAAAATTAATTATTTTTATGATATAAAAAAGCTTTTTCAATAAAAATATTATGTTTTTTAACGAGAATAAACAACCTTTTATCGATAAAATATTGTTTCCACTCTGTAAATCATACGAATAGGAGCTCACCAAGTATTTTTGATTTTTGAATTTAAAGTCTATAAAATGAAAAATGCCCTATTACTATTTGCTTTCCTACTTTCTTCTAGTATGTTTTCCCAAGTTAAAATTGGAGACAATCCTAACGCGATTGACAATAATTCTATTTTAGAATTAGAAAGCACTGAAAAAGTTTTAGTCGTTACCAGAATAACAACTGCACAAATGAATGCAATTACTCCTATTAATGGAGCAATCATTTATAACACAGAAGAAGATTGTTTATACCAATACAATAACTCATCTTGGACGAGCTTGTGTGTAGATGTAATGGCAAATGAGACGATAACAACATTGATAGATAACAATGACGGCTCTCTAAGTTACACAAACGAAGAAGGAACCATTACAACAATTATTAAATCGGCATTTACAGACAATGGCGATGGAACTTTTACATTTGATAATGGAAATGGTGCACCACTAACATTAGACATCTCTGCATTAGAAACTATTACTTCCCTTTTAGATAATGCAGATGGGACTTTCACTTATACTTCTGAAAACGGGACAGTAACAACCATTGATACAAATAGCGCCGAAACATTAACTACAATATTATTAAACGCCGATAATACCAACATCGATTATACAGATGAAGACGGCATTACTACACAATTAGATTTATCTGCTATAGTTGCAAATTTAGAAGCACTTACTACATTAGTAGACAACAACGACGGAACATTAACTTACACCGATGAAGATGGAAATCCGACTATTTTAGATGTTGCTAACTTGGAAACACTTACTTCGATCGCTTTAAATACAGACAATACTAACATCGATTATACAGACGAAGATGGCGTTACTACACAATTAGATTTATCTACAATAGTAGCAAATCTGGAAGCACTTACTACACTAGTAGACAACAACGACGGAACATTAACTTATACCGATGAAGATGGAAATCCGACTGTTTTAGATGTTGCAAACCTAGAAACATTAACATCCATTGCTTTAAATGCCGATAATACAAACATCGATTATACAGACGAAGATGGCATTACTACACAATTAGATTTATCTGCTATCGTTGCAAATTTAGAAGCACTTACTACATTAGTAGACAACAACGACGGAACATTAACTTACACCGATGAAGATGGAAATCCGACTATTTTAGATGTTGCTAACTTGGAAACTTTAACATCCATTGCTTTAAATACAGACAATACCAACATCGATTATACAGATGAAAACGGCATTACTACACAATTAGATTTATCTGCAATCGTAGCAAACCTAGAAGCTTTAACAACATTAGTAGACAACAACGACGGAACATTAACTTACACCGATGAAGACGGAAATCCAACTATTTTAGATGTTGCAAACTTAGAAACATTAACATCCATTGCTTTAAATGCCGATAATACAAACATCGATTATACAGGTGAAGATGGCGTTACTACACAATTAGATTTATCTGCAATAGTAGCAAATCTGGAAGCTTTAACAACATTAGTAGACAACAACGACGGAACATTAACCTACACCGATGAAGATGGAAATCCAACTGTTTTAGATGTTGCTAACTTAGAAACTTTAACTTCTATTGCTTTAAATGCCGATAATACAAACATCGATTATACAGATGAAGATGGTGTTACTACACAATTAGATTTATCTGCAATCGTAGCAAATTTAGAAGCACTTACGACATTAGTAGACAACAACGACGGGACATTAACTTACACCGATGAAGATGGAAATCCGACTGTTTTAGATGTTGCTAACTTGGAAACATTAACATCCATTGCTTTAAATGCCGATAATACAAACATCGATTATACAGACGAAGATGGCATTACTACACAATTAGATTTATCTGCAATCGTAGCAAATTTAGAAGCACTTACGACATTAGTAGACAACAACGACGGAACATTAACTTACACCGATGAAGATGGAAATCCAACTGTTTTAGATGTTGCTAACTTGGAAACTTTAACTTCCATTGCTTTAAATGTTGATAATACTAACATCGATTATACAGATGAAGATGGCGTTACTACACAATTAGATTTATCTGCAATCGTAGCAAACCTGGAAGCTTTAACAACCTTAGTAGACAATAACGACGGAACATTAACCTACACCGATGAAGATGGAAATCCGACTATTTTAGATATTGCTAACTTGGAAACATTAACATCCATTGCTTTAAACACAGACAACACCAATATCGATTATACAGATGAAGATGGCGTTACTACACAATTAGATTTATCTGCAATCATAGCAAATCTGGAAGCACTTACTACATTAGTAGATAACAACGACGGAACATTAACTTACACCGATGAAGATGGAAATCCAACTATTTTAGATGTTGCAAACTTAGAAACATTAACATCCATTGCTTTAAATGCCGATAATACAAACATCGATTATACAGATGAAGATGGCGTTACTACACAATTAGATTTATCTGCAATCATAGCAAATCTGGAAGCACTTACTACATTAGTAGATAACAACGACGGAACATTAACTTATACCGATGAAGATGGAAATCCGACTATTTTAGATGTTGCTAACTTAGAAACTTTAACTTCTATTGCTTTAAATGCCGATAATACAAACATCGATTATACAGATGAAGATGGTGTTACTACACAATTAGATTTATCTGCAATCGTAGCAAATTTAGAAGCACTTACGACATTAGTAGACAACAACGACGGGACATTAACTTACACCGATGAAGATGGAAATCCGACTGTTTTAGATGTTGCTAACTTGGAAACATTAACATCCATTGCTTTAAACACAGACAACACCAATATCGATTATACAGATGAAGATGGTGTTACTACACAATTAGATTTATCTGCAATCGTAGCAAACCTAGAAGCTTTAACAACATTAGTAGACAACAACGACGGAACATTAACTTACACCGATGAAGACGGAAATCCGACTATTTTAGATGTTGCTAACTTGGAAACACTTACTTCGATCGCTTTAAATACAGACAATACTAACATCGATTATACAGACGAAGATGGCGTTACTACACAATTAGATTTATCTACAATAGTAGCAAATCTGGAAGCACTTACTACACTAGTAGACAACAACGACGGAACATTAACTTACACCGATGAAGATGGAAATCCGACTGTTTTAGATGTTGCTAACTTAGAAACTTTAACTTCCATTGCTTTAAATGTTGATAATACTAACATCGATTATACAGATGAAGATGGCGTTACTACACAATTAGATTTATCTGCAATCGTAGCAAACCTGGAAGCTTTAACAACCTTCGTAGACAATAACGACGGAACATTAACCTACACCGATGAAGATGGAAATCCGACTGTTTTAGATGTTGCCAATCTGGAAACACTTACTTCGATCGCTTTAAATACCGATAATACAAACATCGATTATACAGATGAAGATGGTGTTACTACACAATTAGATTTATCTGCAATCGTAGCAAACCTGGAAACTTTAACAACATTAGTAGACAACAACGACGGAACATTAACCTACACCGATGAAGATGGGAACCCAACTGTTTTAGATGTTGCAAACCTAGAAACATTAACTTCTATTGCTTTAAATGCCGATAATACAAACATCGATTATACAAACGAAGATGGCGTTACTACACAATTAGACTTATCTGCTATCGTAGCAAACCTGGAAGCTCTAACAACATTAGTAGATAATAACGACGGAACATTAACCTACACCGATGAAGACGGAAACCCAACTGTTTTAGATATTGCTAACTTAGAAACTTTAACATCCATTGCTTTAAATACAGACAATACCAACATCGATTATACAGACGAAGATGGTGTTACTACACAATTAGATTTATCTGCAATCGTAGCAAACCTGGAAACTTTAACAACATTAGCAGACAACAACGACGGAACATTAACCTACACCGATGAAGATGGGAACCCAACTGTTTTAGATGTTGCAAACCTAGAAACATTAACTTCTATTGCTTTAAATGCCGATAATACAAACATCGATTATACAGACGAAGATGGCGTTACTACACAATTAGACTTATCTGCTATCGTAGCAAACCTGGAAGCTCTAACAACATTAGTAGATAATAACGACGGAACATTAACCTACACCGATGAAGATGGAAATCCGACTATTTTAGATGTTACTAACTTAGAAACTTTAACTTCCATTGCTTTAAATACCGATAATACAAACATCGATTACACAGATGAAGATGGCGTTACCACACAATTAGATTTATCTGCAATCATAGCAAATCTGGAAGCACTTACGACATTAGTAGACAATAACGACGGAACATTAACTTACACCGATGAAAATGGAGCGCAAACAACAATTAATGCTGCAAACTTAGAAACACTAACAACTCTAACGAATAATGGAGATTTAACCTATACCTATTTAAATGAAGCAGGCACAACAGTTGAAATTTCCGTAATAGATAACGACAACGATTCCACAAATGAACTACAAGATTTGTTTTTAAATGGAACAGAATTACAGTTATCTAATCCTGCTACTCCTAATAATTTAGTGGATTTAACTAGTCAAATTACGTTAGAAATGTTTGCCGATGCTCCAAATCCGAATAGCGAAATATATTGGAATGGCACACAATGGGTATATGGTATTCGTGTAGTCAGTGTTAATAATTCTGTACCAGATCCAAGTGGAAATATAAATATCCCTATTGGAAATGTATATACAGGTCCAACAACAAGCACCGGAGATATCGGAGTAATTGAAGTTGGTGGAACACCGCAAGAAGGAGATATATATGTTGTAAACAGTGATGCCCCAGATCCAGCTCAAGTTGGAGCGACTTATATTTATGATAACGATTCCTCTGTTTGGATTGCAATAGATCCTTTTAATGCGGCTCTTTATGATCCTAGATATGTAAATGTTTCCGGAGATACTATGGTTGGAAACTTAGACATGAACGGAAACACGGTAACGGATTTAGGTCAACCAACTGGACCAAGCGATGCAACTCCAAAATCTTATGTGGATGCTATTGGTTTAGTGGATAATGGCGATGGAACTTTTAGTTTACAAAAACCAGACGGAACTATGGATACTGTAAATAAAGCGACATTAACAGCTAATTTAAATGGTACCTACACTTTTGATAATAACGACGGAAACCCAATAATAATAGACATTTCAGCATTAGAGACTTTAACTTCTATTGCTCTTAATACCGATAACACTAATATTGATTATGTAGATGAAGATGGCATTACTACACAATTAGATTTATCTGCAATCGTAGCAAATCTAGAAGCTTTAACAACTTTAGTAGACAACAACGACGGAACGTTAACCTATACCGATGAAGATGGAAACCCAACGATTTTAAACGTTGCCAATCTAGAAACATTAACCGCTATAGCATTAAATCCAGACAATACAAATATCGATTATACAGATGAAGATGGTATTACTACACAAATAAACCTTTCCAGCTTAGTTAACAATTTAGAAACTGTAACTACCATTACAGACAATACGAATGGTACTTTTACGTATTTGGATGAAAACGGAACCGCAACAATCATATCGATTACAGATAATGATAATGACGCAACAAACGAAATTCAAACTGTAACCTCTACCGACAGTTCCGTTACAGTAACGACAGATACAAACAACAATATCGATTTAAGTGTTACTCCTTTTGATGAAACTGCTTTACAATCTCAAATCACTACAAATGCAGATGATATTGATACTTTAGAAACAGAGCAAGTAACGCAAAATGCAAATATTCAAACAAATGCAGATGATATTGATACTTTAGAAACGGAACAAACAACGCAAAACACAGCTATTACAGATAATGCAACGGCAATAGCAGATCATATTACTGCTGATGAAGATACAGATGCAACGAATGAAATTCAAACCGTAGCTTCTTCCGATAGTTCTGTTACAGTAACGACAGATGCAAATAACAATATCGATTTAAGTGTTACTCCTTTTGATGAAACTGCTTTGCAATCGCAAATCACTACAAATGCGGATGATATTGATACTTTAGAAACGGAACAAACGACGCAAAATACAGCTATTACAGATAACGCTTCAGATATCACTGACAATACAACTGCAATCGCAGATCATATTACTGCAGATGAAGATACAGATGCAACGAATGAAATTCAAACCGTAGCTTCTACCGACAGTTCCGTTACAGTAACGACAGATGCAAACAACAATATCGATTTAAGTGTTACTCCTTTTGATGAAACGGCTTTGCAATCGCAAATCACTACAAATGCAGATGATATTGACACTTTAGAAACGGAACAAACGACGCAAAATACTGCAATTGCCGATAACGCAACTGCCATTACAGATAACGCTTCAGACATTTCAGATAACGCTTCAGACATAACAGACAATGCAACTGCAATAGCAGATCATATTAATGCAGATGAAGATACAGATGCAACAAACGAAATTCAAACCGTAGCTTCTACTGATAGTTCGGTTACAGTAACCACAGATGCAAACAATAATATCGATTTAAGTGTTACTCCTTTTGACGAAACTGCTTTGCAATCGCAAATAACAACTAACGCTGATGATATTGATGCACTGGAAACAGAGCAAACGACGCAAAACACAGCTATTACAGATAATGCAACTGCAATCGCAGATCACATTACTGCAGATGAAGATACAGATGCAACTAATGAAATCCAAACAGTAACTTCTCCAGATAATTCAGTAACCGTTACTCCTAACGGAAACGATTTTGAATTAAGCGTTACTCCTTTTGATGAAACTGCTTTACAAACACAAATCACAACCAATGCAGATGATATTGATACTTTAGAGGCGGAACAAGTAACACAAGATGATGCCATTACGGACAATGCAACTGCAATCGCAGATCATATTACTGCGGATGAAGATACAGATGCAACTAACGAAATCCAAGCAGTAACTTCTCCAGATAATTCAGTAACCGTTACTCCTAACGGAAACGATTTTGAATTAAGCGTTACTCCTTTTGATGAAACTGCTTTACAAACACAAATCACAACCAATGCAGATGACATTGATACGTTGGAAGCGGAACAAATAACACAAGATAATGCTATTACTGATAACGTTTCAGATATTACTGACAATGCAACTGCAATCGCAGATCATATTACTGCGGATGAAGATACAGATGCAACTAATGAAATCCAAGCAGTAACTTCTCCAGATAATTCGGTAACGGTTACTCCTAACGGAAACGATTTTGAATTAAGCGTTACTCCTTTTGATGAAACGGCCTTACAAACGCAAATCACAACCAATGCAGATGATATTGATACGTTGGAAGCGGAACAAATAACACAAGATGATGCTATTACCAATAACGTTTCAGATATTACTGACAATGCAACTGCCATCGCAGATCATATTACTGCAGATGAAGATACAGATGCAACTAACGAAATCCAAGCAGTAACTTCTCCAGATAATTCGGTAACGGTTACTCCTAACGGAAACGATTTTGAATTAAGCGTTACTCCTTTTGATGAAACTGCTTTACAAACACAAATCACAACCAATGCTGATGATATTGATACTTTAGAAGCAGAACAAGTAACACAAGATGATGCTATTACTGATAACGTTTCAGATATTACTGACAATGCAACTGCCATCGCAGATCATATTACTGAAGATGAAGATACAGATGCAACTAATGAAATCCAAACAGTAACTTCTCCAGACAATTCAGTAACGGTTACTCCTAACGGAAACGATTTTGAATTAAGCGTTACTCCTTTTGATGAAACGGCCTTACAAACGCAAATCACAACCAATGCAGATGATATTGATACGTTGGAAGCGGAACAAATAACACAAGATGATGCTATTACCAATAACGTTTCAGATATTACTGACAATGCAACTGCCATCGCAGATCATATTACTGCAGATGAAGATACAGATGCAACTAACGAAATCCAAGCAGTAACTTCTCCAGATAATTCGGTAACGGTTACTCCTAACGGAAACGATTTTGAATTAAGCGTTACTCCTTTTGATGAAACTGCTTTACAAACACAAATCACAACCAATGCTGATGATATTGATACTTTAGAAGCAGAACAAGTAACACAAGATGATGCTATTACTGATAACGTTTCAGATATTACTGACAATGCAACTGCCATCGCAGATCATATTACTGAAGATGAAGATACAGATGCAACTAATGAAATCCAAACAGTAACTTCTCCAGACAATTCAGTAACGGTTACTCCTAACGGAAACGATTTTGAATTAAGCGTTACTCCTTTTGATGAAACTGCTTTACAAACACAAATCACAACCAATGCAGATGATATTGACACTTTAGAAGCAGAACAAGTAACACAGAATGATGCTATTACGGACAATGCAACTGATATCGCAGATCACATTACTGCAGATGAAGATACAGATGCAACTAATGAAATCCAAACAGTAACTTCTCCGGATAATTCAGTAACCGTTACTCCCAACGGAAACGATTTTGAATTAAGCGTTACTCCTTTTGATGAAACGGCCTTACAAACGCAAATCACAACCAATGCAGATGATATTGATACTTTAGAAGCAGAACAAGTAACACAAGATGATGCTATTACGGACAATGCAACTGCAATCGCAGATCATATTACTGCGGATGAAGATACAGATGCTACTAATGAAATCCAAGCAGTAACTTCTCCGGATAATTCGGTAACGGTTACTCCTAACGGAAACGATTTTGAATTAAGCGTTACTCCTTTTGATGAAACTGCTTTACAAACGCAAATCACAACCAATGCAGATGATATTGATACGTTGGAAGCGGAACAAATAACACAAGATAATGCTATTACTGATAACGTTTCAGATATTACTAACAATGCTACTGCAATTGCAGACCACATTACTGCAGATGAAGATACAGATGCAACTAACGAAATCCAAGCAGTAACTTCTCCAGACAATTCAGTAACGGTTACTCCTAACGGAAACGATTTTGAATTAAGCGTTACTCCTTTTGATGAAACTGCTTTACAAACACAAATCACAACCAATGCAGATGATATTGACACTTTAGAAGCAGAACAAGTAACACAAGATGATGCTATTACGGACAATGCAACTGCAATCGCAGATCATATTACTGCGGATGAAGATACAGATGCTACTAATGAAATCCAAACAGTAACTTCTCCAGATAATTCAGTAACCGTTACTCCTAACGGAAACGATTTTGAATTAAGCGTTACTCCTTTTGATGAAACTGCTTTACAAACACAAATCACAACCAATGCAGATGATATTGATACGTTGGAAGCGGAACAAATAACACAAGATGATGCTATTACCGATAACGTTTCAGATATTACTGACAATGCAACTGCCATCGCAGATCATATTACTGCTGATGAAGATATAGATGCAACTAATGAAATCCAAGCAGTAACTTCTCCAGATAATTCGGTAACGGTTACTCCTAACGGAAACGATTTTGAATTAAGCGTTACTCCTTTTGATGAAACCGCTTTACAAACACAAATCACAACCAATGCAGATGATATTGATACGTTGGAAGCAGAACAAGTAACACAAAACGATGCTATTACTGACAATGCAACTGCAATCGCAGATCATATTACTGCGGATGAAGATATAGATGCAACTAATGAAATCCAAGCAGTAACTTCTCCAGATAATTCGGTAACGGTTACTCCTAACGGAAACGATTTTGAATTAAGCGTTACTCCTTTTGATGAAACCGCTTTACAAACACAAATCACAACCAATGCAGATGATATTGATACGTTGGAAGCAGAACAAGTAACACAAAACGATGCTATTACTGACAATGCAACTGCAATCGCAGATCATATTACTGCGGATGAAGATATAGATGCAACTAATGAAATCCAAGCAGTAACTTCTCCAGATAATTCGGTAACGGTTACTCCTAACGGAAACGATTTTGAATTAAGCGTTACTCCTTTTGACGAAACGGCCTTACAAACGCAAATCACAACCAATGCAGATGATATTGATACTTTAGAGGCGGAACAAGTAACACAAGATGATGCCATTACGGACAATGCAACTGATATCGCAGATCATATTACTGTAGATGAAGATACCGATGCAACTAACGAAATTCAAATGATAGAATCTACAGACGGTTCAATTAGTGTTAGTAACGACGGTGATAACAATTATGATTTATCCATAACTATTCCTGCTAATAATGATAACGATAGTACAAATGAACTTAACAGCACTGTAATTCTTAATGGTACAAATCTTGAAACTACAGATGCTGGAGGAACAATTACTACAGATCTTTCATCCTTATCTTCAAATGTAACACAAGTAGTAACTACTGGTAATGCTATTGCAACACATACCTCTGGTGATGGCACTGCCATAGCAATCGAAGAAACAGTAACAACATTAGTTGATAACACAGATGGTACGGTAACCTACACAAATGAAAGTAACGTTTCTACTACCGTTGGAATTGTTGGACCGCAAGGACCTGCCGGTGCAGACGGAATAAATGGTGTTGATGGAGCAACTGGAACTGCTGGTGCAGACGGAATAAATGGTGTCGATGGAGCAACTGGACCTGCCGGTGCAGACGGAATAAATGGTGTTGATGGAGCAACTGGACCTGCTGGTGCAGACGGAATAGATGGTGTCGATGGAGCAACTGGACCTGCCGGTGCAGACGGAATAAATGGTGTTGATGGAGCAACTGGACCTGCTGGTGCAGACGGAATAGATGGCGTTGATGGTGCAACTGGACCTGCTGGTGCAAACGGAATAGATGGTGTTGATGGAGCAACTGGACCTGCTGGTGCAGACGGAATAGATGGCGTTGATGGTGCAACTGGACCTGCTGGTGCAAACGGAATAGATGGTGTTGATGGTGCAACTGGACCTGCTGGTGCAAACGGAATAGATGGTGTTGATGGTGCAACTGGACCTGCTGGTGCAAACGGAATAGATGGTGTTGATGGAGCAACTGGACCCGAAGGACCTGTAGGTCCTTCCGGAACTTATATCGGTCATTTTATAATTACAGGAACAGGAAATCAAACAATTACAGGACTTCCCTTTGAACCTTCACAGATAACATTTCAGGCCTATCCTAATATTGAAAGTGAAAATATAAATAACGACAATGGTGTTAATAATAACGATAACGGATTTAATAATTCTTTTGGAGGAATGACAGGTTATGCAAGAGGAACGACCCAGCAAGTAATTTATGTTGGTGGTAGTGGATCATCCATTAATGATATTTCTCGTTACGCTTCAAGCACACATTGCATAGGTATTAGATACTCCAATAATAACGGAGATAATTTAGGTTTAACATCTGCAAGTTTCACCTCTTTTAATGCAACCGGTTTTACAATAAACGTAGATAACAAAACAGAGAATATACTCGTAATTTACACAGCTTATGAATAAGACACTCCGTATTTTAATAATCGTTACTGTTCTCTTTTCACAAAGTGGAAAATCGCAAACAGCATTTCATAATTTTGGAAATGTACAAATCCATGACGAAGGTCAGATAGGCTTCCATATGGACCTAGAAAACGATGGTACATTTAATGAAAATTTAGGTTTAGCTGGATTTTACAATACCGATAACGCATTAACTATTTCTGGAACCGAAATACCAAAGTTCTATGAAATGGAAGTAGATGTTATAGATAATCTTTTGCTAGAAATAAATACCGAAGTAGAAAATTCACTAAGCTACCTCAACGGAAAAATCATTACACCAAGATTAACTCCTAGTATTTCTTTAGATTTTTTAAATGACGCTATTTATGTTTTAGAAGATAATCAAAGACATACAGATGGTTATAGTTCCTATTTTGGAGATAATGAATTTACATTTCCAATTGGAGACGATAATAAATTAAGACCTTTAATCACTCCTTTTCAAAATGGTTCTCCTGAATTTTCGGCAGCATATTTTAATGAAGATCCTAACTTCCCATCTACGTTTAGTGAAACTTTTAACACTTCCCTTTCCGAAGGAATTATAAACAACGTAAACATAAATGAATTTTGGGATTTTAATGGTACCCAAGAAACACCAGTAACTTTAACTTGGAATTCAGATAGCGACATTAATGCCTTAGTAGATGATTTACTAAACCTTCGCGTTGTAGGCTGGAGTGCTACAGAAAACCAATGGACAGATTTAGGCAATGTAGATTTTACAGGAAACATCAATACAGGAACCATTACTTCTACTTCCTTTGTACCAAACGATTATGAAATTATAACTTTTGGATCTTTAATTGGAAGTGATGGCATTACTGTTTATAATGGAATTAGTCCGAATGGAGATGGCAAAAATGATGTCTTTATAATTGAAGGAGTCCAATTATTTAGAAACACTTTAAAAATATATAACCGTTGGGGAAGAACCGTTTATGATGTTGAAAACTACAAAAACGATTGGAATGGCATTACAAACAAAAAGGTATTAGTTGGCGATAGTAAAAAACTTCCTGTTGGTACTTATTTTTATGTTTTAAACTTGCACGATGAAAATAAAGAATATGCCGGTTGGTTATATATTAATTATTAAGCTTTTTCAGAAAATGATAACCCGGTTTTTTAAAGCCTAGATTCTCGTAAAATCGATGCGACGCAGGATTTTCTATATATGCATTTAGTTCTATAGCTTCTACATTTTTAGTTTTTACATAATCTGTAATCCATTCCATAAACTGTTTTCCTAAACCATGATTTCGATATGCATCCTCAATATATACATGATCTAATTCCACACTTTTTCCAGAATAATGTCTCGTACAAAACCACATACCAGAAATACCAATGAGTTTATCGGAATCAAAAATTCCAGCACATTCATAATTTTGATGTACTATATCTTGAAAACGTTTTTCCAGAATTTCTATAGAAACTTTTCCTTCATTTAACTTATTAATCAAAGGAAGGATTGTTGAAATATTTTCTTTTTCAATTATTTTAAACGAAAAATGCATAAGGTAATTTTTGTTGTAAATTTAATTAATTTTGGCTCGTAATTTGTAATACTTTATCTGAATTTGAAAAGAAGAAACTTCATAAAGAAAACCACTTTAACAGGAATAGCCTTAGCTACAATTCCTAGTTTTGCATGTTCTCAAAATATAATTTCTTCGGAAGAACTTATAGGTAAAGGCAAACCTATTCTTTTTGGAAAAGATTATCAATTAAGAGAAGAAGCACATCTTGCTTTTCAGAATATGAAAACCGAAGCTTTAAAAGAAGGCGTACACATTCAAATAGTTTCCAGTTACAGAAATTTTGAACATCAAAAAAGTATTTGGCAACGGAAATACAAACGCTATAGAAGTCAAGGTTTTTCCGAAGAAAAAAGCATTCAAAAGATCATTGCATACTCTACAATACCTGGAACATCCAGACATCATTGGGGAACAGATATGGATATAATTGATGCTAGCGTACACGCACCAAAATATGTGCTTCGTGAAGAAAACTTTCATGGAGATGGCGCATACATCCACTTAAAAAAATGGATGGATCAACACGCAAATTCTTTTGGGTTCTATTTGGTATATACAGGAGACAGTCACCGAAAAGGTTTTAAATATGAACCTTGGCATTTTAGCTACAAACCATTATCACAAAATTATTTAAAAAACTATAAAAATTTAAACATGCAAGAGCTGCTTCAAAATGAAGAATTATTAGGAAGTCCTTATTTTTCAGAAGCATTTATAAGTAAATATCGAAATGAAAATATTTTAGATATTAACCCAGAACTTTTGTAACTTTAAATCTTTACAACTAACATAAAAAACATGAGATCAGGCAATCTAAAAGTAAGACTAATTATAGGTTTATGTATCGCTGCATATTTTGGCTTTAAATATTTTACATCGCAAGAAGTAAATCCGTATACCGGAAAAAAACAGGCCATTTCTATGTCGGTAGATGAAGAAATACAAATGGGCTTACAAAGTAGAGATCAAATGGCAGCGCAACATGGTGGTTTATATCCAAACGAAAGCTACCAAGCATTGGTTGACAATGTTGGGAATAAACTAATAAACAACAGTATTGCTAAAGAAACACCTTATAAATATGAATTTCATTTATTGGCCGATCCGCAAACCATAAATGCTTTTGCATTACCTGGCGGACAAGTTTTTATTACTTATGCGCTATTTTCTCAATTAGAAAACGAAGACCAATTAGCAGGTGTTTTAGGTCATGAAATAGGCCATGTACTTGGTAAACATAGTGCAGAGCGTATTGCAAATAGTGAACTTTGGCAAGGACTTTCTACTGCAGGATCTGTTGGTGGAGATATTGGTGGATTAATTGGAGGTGTTGGTCAGAACTTAATTTTAAAAAATGGTCGTGGTGACGAGCTAGAAAGTGATGATCTTGGTGTACGTTTTATGTTAAGAGCTGGTTATGACCCAGAAGAAATGATTGATGTTATGGAAATTTTAAAAGCTGCTGCTGGACCAAATCGTGTTCCAGAATTTCAAAGCTCGCATCCAGACCCTGACAATCGTATAGAAAAAATTAGAGAATCTATTCAAAAGTATAGAGCTCAATTTCAATAAAAAAAAGCCTTGAGAGAATTCTCTCAAGGCTTTTTTTTATTGAAAAAGGAAATTGTTATTTCTCCATTGCCTTTTTAATTACAGCCATAGCTTCTGTAGCTTTAGATATTTTGGCATATTTTTTTGCGGTATAGCCATCTTTAGACCTTGAACTTAAGGACGCTCCATGATCTATTAAAAGTTTTAAAATTTCAGCTCTGTTAAATTTTGCCGCATACATAGCTGGACTTAATCCATTCCATTTTTCATTTACATTTGCACCTAAATCTAATAACTTTTTAACCGTTGATAAATCGCCTTTAATTATAGATAAATGAAATGGACTTGCCTCCATAACGGTCTCTACATTGATTTGGTTTTTGTCTTCTAATGAAGGGTTTGCATATAAAGTTCCAACTGTGAAACTTAATGCGATTGCTGACATAATGATTGTTTTTTTCATGATGAATGATTTTAATTGATTAATAAATTTGATTTTGATTATACAATAAAGACGACAGGAATTACAAACTGTTACACAATAACCCTATAAATAACATTTATTTAACATTCTGTAATCAAACACGTTATGCTATAATTAATAACACTTTCCTTATACACCACAAGGAAACCTTAAACTATTTTTTAGCAAGCTTCATCGTATTTAATATGTTATTTCTGTTATAATAAATTATATTTGAATACTAAATACTATCGCAACATGAACAAAAAAGTAATTCTTATGATTTTAGATGGTTGGGGAAAATCTCCTGACCCAAAAGTTTCAGCAATAGATAATGCAAATACACCTTTTATAGATTCGCTTTATACAAAGTACCCAAACGCAACTTTACGCACAGATGGTTTACATGTTGGTTTACCAGAAGGACAAATGGGGAATTCTGAAGTTGGACACATGAATCTTGGTGCTGGACGTATTGTATATCAAGATTTAGTAAGAATAAATTTAGCTGTAAAAAATAAAACATTAGCACAAGAAAAAGTACTTATAGATGCTTTTAACTATGCGAAAGAAAACAATAAAGCTGTACACTTTTTAGGTTTAGTTAGTGATGGCGGCGTACACTCTCACATTAATCATTTATTAGGTTTAGTGGATGCTATTGAAGACTCTGGAGTTAAAAATTCTTTTATTCATGCATTTACAGATGGTCGTGATGTAGATCCAAAATCTGGGTATGGTTTTATTACAGAATTAGAAGAATATCTTAAAAACAAAAACACCAAAATAGCTTCAGTTACTGGAAGATATTATGCAATGGATAGAGATAAACGTTGGGAACGCGTAAAGCTAGCCTATGATGCAATGGTTAATGGAGAAGGCGAACATTCTACAAATATTTTAAAATCGATTCAAGAGAATTATGATAATGACATTACAGACGAATTTATTAAACCTATAATAGCTGTAGATGCATCCAATCAACCAATTGCAAAAATTAAAGAAGGGGATGTAATTGTGTTTTTTAATTTCAGAACAGACCGAGGAAGACAATTAACAGAGGCTTTATCGCAAAAAGACTTTCATGAACAGAACATGCATAAATTAAACTTGTATTATGTAACCATGACCAATTATGATGATTCTTTTACAGGAATGCATGTGATTTATGATAAAGATAATTTAAAAGAAACACTAGGTGAAGTTCTAGAAAAACACAACAAAAAACAAATACGTATTGCTGAAACAGAAAAGTATCCACATGTTACTTTTTTCTTTTCAGGAGGAAGAGAAGAACCTTTTAAAGGAGAAACCAGAATATTAAAAAACTCTCCTAAAGTTGCTACTTACGATTTGAAACCAGAAATGAGTGCTTTTGAACTAACAGAAGCTCTTTTACCAGAACTTAAAAAAGGTGAAGTAGATTTTGTATGCTTAAACTTTGCTAATGGAGATATGGTTGGACATACAGGAGTTATGGCAGCTGCTATTAAAGCTTGCGAAGCTGTAGACAACTGTGTAAAAGAAGTGATAACTACTGCTCTAGAAAATGATTACACAACCATTCTTATTGCAGATCATGGAAATTGTGAAACCATGATAAATCCGGATGGATCACCAAATACCGCACATACCACAAATCCGGTTCCAATTATTTTAATAGATAAAGATTTAAAACATATTAAAGATGGTATTTTAGGAGACATTGCTCCTACTATTTTAAAACTTATTGGTGTAGAACAACCTAAAGTAATGACCCAACATTCTTTAATATAATAATTATGAGAAATTTATATTTTATTTTTATAGCCTTAATTTGTTTTGCGTGTAAAGAACAGCCAATAAATGTAACCGTTCCTGATGAAGAGGAAGAGACAATTATGTTATTAGGACCAGCAAATGAAGAAGGCTTACAACAAGAACCTTTTAATAGTTGGTACCATACAACCTATACCAATTATAAAATCAATGATTCTTTAGTATCTCTTATTAAACCAAAACTAGCAGATGTTTCTATTAAATTATTTATGGGGACTTGGTGCGAGGACAGTCAACGAGAAACTCCTGGTATTTATAAAATTTTAGATGCTGCTAATTTCAACTTGAAAAACCTGCAGTTAATTGCTGTAGACAGAGACAAGGTAACCCCTCAAAAACTGGAAGAAAACTATAACATTACGAATGTTCCAACCCTGATTTTTTTCAAAGATGGTAAAGAAATGAATAGAATAGTTGAATACCCTATAGAAAGTTTAGAACAAGATATTTTACATATTCTAAGCAATCAACCTTATAAAAACGCTTATTTTGAAGAAGAATAATTTATATATTTGCAGTTAATGAATTTCTATGAATTTAAACGATAAACTTATTCTTGCCATTGATTTTGATGGAACCATTGTAGATGATGCATATCCAAAAGTTGGGAAACCAAAACTTTTTGCTATTGAAACACTTAAAAAACTACAAGAAGATGGCCATCGTTTAATATTATGGACCTATAGATGTGGAAAACCTTTAGAAGAAGCTGTCGCTTTTTGTAAAAGTAAAGGCATTGAATTTTATGCGGTAAATAAAAGTTTTCCTGAAGAGCAATTTGATGCATCTAAGAGTAGAAAAATTCACGCTGATTTATTTATAGATGATAGAAATATTGGTGGATTTTTAGGCTGGGGAGAAGTATACCAACATCTTTCGAACCCTAAATACAATCAAAAAACACCTCCCAAAAAGAAAGGATTCTTTTCCTTTTTAAGAAAAAATCACTAGCCTTTTATCAAATCAAAATACTGTCTATCTATAGTTTCTCTATGGTCTGGATGCGCAATATGAACTAGTGCTTTGACACGGTCTTTAATTGTTTTCCCATATAGATTAGCAATACCATATTCGGTTACAATATAATGCACGTGTGCTCTAGTAGTTACTACTCCTGCTCCTGGCTTTAAACAAGCAACAATTCTACTTATACCTGATTTAGTAGTTGATGGTAAAGCAATAATAGCCTTTCCTCCTTCACTTAAAGATGCACCTCTAATAAAATCCATCTGACCTCCTACTCCAGAATACATATGTGCTCCTATAGAATCTGCACAAACTTGTCCGGTAAGATCGACTTCTATAGCAGAATTAATAGCGACCATCTTTGGGTTTTGTTTTATTTTTAAAACATCATTCGTGTAATTGGATGCCCGCATTTCTACAAAAGGATTATCATCTACATAATCGTACAAACGTTTCGATCCAACTAAAAAAGTAGACAATGCACGACCTCGATTTATACCTTTATAGTTTCCATTAATAACATCTTTTAATATTAAATCAATCACACCATCGGAAAACATTTCCGTATGCAACCCTAAATCTTTATGATTTGTTAATCTAGTTAAAACGGCATTAGGTATACTACCAATTCCCATTTGTAAGGTACTTCGATCTTCAATTAATCCGGCTACATAATCCCCAATTTGACTTTCAATAGCTGTTGGTTCTGCAATATCATGTGTTGGCAAATCAACATTAGACTCTACGAACAAATCAATTTCAGAAACATGAATAATTCCTGCTCCATGTGTTCTAGGCATATTTCTATTTACTTGTGCAATTACATGATTTGCATTATCAATTGCTGCTGATGTAGCTTCTACAGAAACGCCTAAAGAACAATAACCATGTTTATCTGGAACAGAAACATGAATTAGTGCCACATCTATATCAATAATATTACGCTTAAAAAGTAATGGTAATTCGCTTAAAAAAACTGGCGTATAGGAACCGTTTCCAGCTTTTAAAGTATGCCTTACATTTTTTCCTATAAAAAAAGAATTCACATGAAAACTCTCCCGTAATTCTGGGTTTGCATAAGGAGCTTCGCCTTCTGTATGTAAATGGCAAACCTCCACGTTTCGAAGTTCTTCATGACGTGCTGTCATGGCTTGTATAAGTGATTGTGGAGCTGCTGCTGCTGCTTGTATATAAACTCTACTATTAGACTTAATTACTTTTACTGCTTCTTCTGCACTAACGGACCTATACATATACCTAATTATTTATGTCGCAAAAATAGGAAACAAAAAAAGTATAAAAACTGTCGAATATCATGTTTCAATAAAAAAGTATGCCTTGTTATTTTTAGTATATTTGCACCACATTTATATTACATTATGATCATAGTAAAAACAAGAGAAGAAATAGAATTAATGCGTGAAGCAGCATTAGTAGTATCTAAAACCTTAGGTGAAATCGCTAAAGCAGTAAAACCTGGAGTGACCACTTTAGAATTAGATAAAATTGCGGAAGCATGCATTAGAGACCAAGGAGCAATTCCTGGTTTTTTAGGATTGTACGATTTCCCTAACACACTTTGTATGAGTCCGAACTCACAAGTAGTGCATGGTATACCTAATAATACACCTTTGGAGGAAGGCGATATTATATCTATAGATTGTGGTTCTATTAAAAACGGTTATTATGGCGATCACGCCTACACTTTTGCAGTTGGGGAGATTGCTCCGGAAACCGAAAAACTTTTACAAGTCACTAAAGAATCTCTTTATGTTGGAATAAAAGAATTAAAAGTGGGCAATCGCGTTGGTGATGTTGGTTATGCAATTCAAAAATACTGCGAAGATCATGGTTATGGTGTAGTAAGAGAACTTGTAGGTCATGGTTTAGGAACCAAAATGCATGAAGATCCAGAAATGCCAAATTATGGTAAACGTGGTCGTGGTAAAAAGTTCATTGAAGGTATGGTTGTAGCTATTGAGCCAATGATTAATCTTGGAACAAAAAGCATCAAACAACACAGAGATGGTTGGACGATTACTACGTTGGACAATAAGCCGTCTGCACATTTTGAACATGATGTTGCTATTTTAGATGGTAAACCAGAACTACTTTCTACTTTTGCTTATATCTATGACGCTTTGGGGATTGTTAGTGATGAGGAAGATGCGTTTAGACAAAAGGCTTTGATTATTTAAGACACAGATTATTTCACAGAGATTCGCAGAGCTTTTGTACTTCTATTAATACTATGAGTTATAATAAAATCACAGAAAATAGTATTGGCTGCGCAATTGAAGTTCATAAAGCATTAGGCCCTGGATTGTTAGAATCTGCTTATCAAGAATGTTTGCTTTATGAGTTAAAAATTATTGGATATGCTGTTCAGAATGAAGTCTCTCGACCTATATTTTATAAAGACATCACTTTAAATCATGGCTATCGAATTGATTTACTCGTTGAAAACACCATTGTTGTTGAACTTAAAACTGTAGAATATTTTACTGAAGTCCATACTGCTCAAATTTTAACGTATATGAAACTAGGCAATTACCCTTTGGGTTTGCTATTAAATTTCAATACTAAATTACTAAAAAACGGAATAAAAAGATTTATAAACACAACCGAGTAAGCACTCCGTGAAACGCTGTGACTCTCTGCGAAACTCGGTGTAACCATATGAAAAAAATCTTCAAAATAATTTTAAATATTATCCCAAGACCTTTGCTAATTAGGCTAAGCTACATAGCACGTCCTATTTTAGCATTCTTTTTAAAAGGAAACACATTTACAGATCCTATTGATGGTAAAAGCTTTAAAACCTTTTTACCTTATGGGTATGGCAAACAACGCAATAACGTACTATCTCCTTCTACTTTAAGTTTAGAGCGTCATCGATTATTGTGGTTGTATTTAAAAAATGAAACCAATTTCTTTACTGCGGAAAAAAGCGTACTTCATTTTGCACCAGAACAATGCTTTTTAGATCGTTTTAGAGCGCTGAAAAACCTGAAGTACACCACTACAGATTTACTTTCTCCTATTGCTGATGTAAAGGCGGACATTTGCAATCTTCCGTTTGAAGACAATAGTTATGATATTATTTTATGCAATCATGTTTTAGAACATATTCCTGACGACACGAAAGCAATGCAAGAATTATTTCGTGTGATGAAACCTGGTGGTTATGGAATTTTTCAAATACCGCAAGACCTAAGTAGACATACTACTTTTGAAGACAATTCTATTACAGATAAAAAAGAACGCGCAAAAATATTCGGACAATATGATCATGTTCGTGTGTATGGTTACGATTATTTCAATAAACTTAGAGAGATTGGTTTTATGGTTAATGAAGTCGATTATACCGCAACGCTTTCCGAAGGGGAAATTGAAAAATATTGTTTAGCTAAAGGAGAAATTATCCCTGTGGTTTATAAATAACCATACTTAAACACTAAAAAAACGCTATCAAAAAGACCTTTTTTAAAGTTATATCTTAATATATAATTATCTTTGAGATTCCTGCCTACGCAGGAATTTACTACCTAGCTAAAGGAGAAATTATCCCTGTGGTTTATAAATAAAACATTTTACTAAAATTCATTTTAATGACTCAGCAAATTATAATAGTAACTGCGGCCTCTTTTGGTACGCTCTCTGTAATTTTTGGTGCTTTTGGAGCCCATGCTTTGAAGAAAATTTTATCTACAGACCAATTACAAAGTTTTGAAGTTGGCGTGAAATACCAGATGTATCACGCTATTGTATTATTAGCTTTAGGCTTACAACCGAACTTTACAACGGCAGCAATTTACTGGTGTTTTACTATAGGAATTCTGTTATTTTCTTTTAGTATTTACGGGTTGGTTTTGTCGGATGCCAAAGGAAAAAAGCTTCGTTTTTTAGGACCAATTACACCTATTGGTGGTTTGCTTTTAGTTTCGGGTTGGTTTTTATTATTGATTCATTTCTTTTAAGCAAGAAATTAGATTACATATATCACAATTGCAATCGCAGTATAAAGAGCTATTAAAAAAAACTCTAACTTTTTTTGTTTTAAAAAACTCATAATTTAGATATTAAATGAAAAAAAAGCTGAGCTACCTCAGTAGCCCAACTTTTAATAAAAACTGATTAATAGCGTCTTTAATATTTTAATATTTTTTATCGACTTTTTAGTTAGTCCATGACTTTGGAAAGCTTAATCGTTTTCCCACACATATCACTTGTAATTTTAAAAATAACGTCTCCTTTTCTCCCTTTATTTGCCCAACGTACTTCTTTCCCTGTATTACAAGTAATACTGGTTTTAGAGCCTTTGTTTAAAGAAACAAAACCTGTTCCTGTATAAATGCTCACTTTTTCTTTAGTATCATTAACTAATGAGAAACTACTTGCAATAGAAATCTCCATATTTTGGGATGCTTTTACAATTTGTTTTTCTTCTGAAAAAGAAAGTAATACGAATGCACTTAATGCGATAATTATTGTTTTCATGTTGAATTGTTTTAAATTTACTGCTGCAAATATGTTATTAAAAACGATTAAGTAATGCTTCTACTTTCTGAAATCTTGTTTTCAACTTCTAAACCAGAAAAAACCCATAAGCCTCGCACTTACGGGATTTCTAAATAAAACTTAACGATATACTACTGTTTGATGAATCGTTTGGTTGCAACGCTTCCTTCTTCATCTTTAATTATAATAATATACACACCATTTCTTAATTCGGAAGTCACTATTTTTTTGGATGTTGTTTCTAAAACTTTTACTCCTAAAACAGAATAGATTGCTGCGCTTTTTATATTACTATTCATTTCTATATGTAGAACCGAAGTTGTTGGGTTTGGATATAAAGACACTTTCTTTACTTGAAACTCATGAACACTTAAAATAGTAGGACAATCTTCCAAAAAACTAGCATTAGATGGTGCACCCCAATTAGAGTTAGGTGTAAATCCAGAATCTATTTGCACGCAATCTACAGTACTACTTACAACATTAAAACGAGTTACATTACTATTATTACCATTTGCCATATTAATAGCTGTTATGGATGTTGTATGTCCTTTAAAATCGACTAAATCGGTAAGCATACTTAAATCTAAAATACCAGAAATACCAGTCTGCTCTACTAATAACTGTGTCAGTTTTGTGTTTTGAGAAACATCAATACTTGTAAGCGAAGGATTTCCAAAAGCTTGCAAACCTACAATCTCTGTAAAAGCTTCAAGTCCTGTTAAGTCTTGAATACTTGAACCGGAAACATTAATAGTTCCTGTATATGCAACGGCCTCGGTATCTTGTATCTCTGCATCGTTATTTGTATTAATATTCGTATTTGCTACTAATATGGCTTTAAAATTTGTATCCAGAATAGATACATTTTGTGCATTTGTTACTGCAAATATTGAAATAAATGCAAAAATGGAAAGTAATTTTGTTTTCATAATTATTTTTTATTGATTATGCGACAAAACTACTTGGTAAACGTATTTAAAAACTACATCAATTGCTGAAACCTTATTTTCAACTTCTAAACCAAAAAAATCTCGTAAGCATGACACTTACGAGATTTTCAACAATAACTCAACTATTAATTACTGCTTGATAAATCGTTTGGTAGCAATGCTTCCGTTTTCTGCTTCAATTATAATTAAATATAATCCAGTTTTTAAATTAGATGTATTTATCGTATTCGATTTTGTTTCTAAAACTTTTGCACCTAAAACAGAATAGATCGTTGCACCTTTTAGGTTGCTATTCATTTTAATATTTAAAACCGATGTTGTTGGATTTGGATATAGTTTTATTTCGTTATTAATGCTATCGAATTGGTTTGTGCTTAATGTAGTACCATATTCGTAAGCTCCCATATCTACAATAGAATTAAAAATACGTTGACCTCCTAACAAATCTGAAGTTGTTGTTACATACGTGTTATCGCCTGCATCTTTAGCTGGTGAATTTGACTGTAATGTAAAGTCTGTAGAACTTGCAAACAAAGGATCTGCAGTATTTGTAGCCGTAGTACTTGTAATACTAGCATCGTTAAAATTTAATGGATCTATAGAGTTTCTAACATTTAAAGATTGTACCGCATCGTTATACGTATTGGTAATAGATTTTACTGAAGTTGTTGATCCAGGATAAAAATTATTCCAAAAAATACAATTAACCACTTCTGCATTTATAGTTCCTGCTGTTTTATTAATTGCAACTACTGCTCTACTGTTA
This sequence comes from Lacinutrix sp. WUR7, assembly GCF_016864015.1. Classification (NCBI taxonomy): domain Bacteria; kingdom Pseudomonadati; phylum Bacteroidota; class Flavobacteriia; order Flavobacteriales; family Flavobacteriaceae; genus Lacinutrix; species Lacinutrix sp. WUR7. Next base: position 562,871 of record NZ_CP045067.1, read on the forward strand.
ATATTAATTCCACTCCCGGTAGAATTATCCAGATTATTAACATAAGTGTTGTTAATTAATTTTAAATCCATATTTGCATTTGTACCAATAGATATAAACCAAGAAGCTCTTCCACTTAACCCATCACCCGAGAAGTTTCCTGCAATATTATTATCGAATAAGCTATTTTCAACTCTTACATCCACATTGGTATTATCTCCTAGATATACATACATACCAGCACCAAAAATTGACATATTGTTAATAAATTTACTGTTTTCTATTATTAAATCCCCTGTTGTTCCGGAAGTATTGTTTAACTCGAATTCGGCTAATATACCAGCTGCTCCAGTTTTAGAAATATTATTTTTAATCGTACAGTCTTTAACGGTTAAATTGGATATTGTTTTTTCTTTAAAAATAGCACCAATTCTTGTAGATGTATGATTATGCGTATTAGAAATCGTTAAGCCGTCTAGCACTAAGTTTTCGCCTAAACTTGTTATATTTAAAATACTATAACTATTATCGGTTTTACTGGAGTGCGTATAACTATTCACAAAATGGTCGTCTACAAAAACATCGTCTCCATTTAAATCTCCAGTTAAAATAGTTTCGTTACTCCCCAAGACACGCTGAGACAATTGTGTTTCTGTTCCTGCAAAACCACCATAAATACTTAAATTTGGAACTACTACATCAAAAGATGTAGAACGATTGGTAACTGCTGGTTTATATGTTCCAGAAGCTACCCAAATTTCATCGCCATCTGTAGCATTTGTAACGGCACTTTGTAAATTTGTATAAGCATTTGCCCAAGTTGAGCCATCATTACTACCAGTTGCATTAGCATTAACATAAAACTTAGTTAGTGAATTTGTTGCTGGGTAATAATTAGCTAAATTGGTGATTTGTGTATCTGAAAGTGCCGATTTATATAAATAAATATCATCTATACCTCCTGTATAGGTTCCTGTAGGATCTAAAACCATTTGTGCAGAATGCAAAAAAGTATTTATTACTGTACCATTTAGATCTGCAGATCCAGAAATATTGTTTTGTAAAATTCCATCTACAAAAACATCTAATTCTAATTCTGTATTGTAATTAACTGGTGTAGTTCTTAATATAATATTATGCCATTGCCCATTAGTTAATGCAATAGTTTCGTCTGCGTTCCAATCCGCAAGAACTCCGTAGGTTGAATTCCCTACTTTTGAGATTAAATATAATTTTGAATTGTCCAACTCAAACCTAAACCCGGCACCAGCGGTTCCATATATTTGAAGAATACGTTGTTGTGTTGCAATACTATTGCTTTTTATCCAAAAGCTTAAAGTCATATTATTAACGTTTGTAGCGCCTAGAGTATGACCATTTAAAGTACTCATACCTACTAATGCGTCATTTGCAGCACCGTTTCTATCTGGCCCTATTGTTGGATTGGTATTGCCTGATAGATTTGGACCGCCATTTAGGGCTGTGTTTGTTAAACTTCCGTTAGTAAATTCAAATTTACCATATTGTCCAGAAGGTAAAATTTGTGAAAATGATATGCTACATACAAGTAACATTAAATAAAGTAAACGCGTTTTCATAATTTTTTGTGTTTATATTTAACAGGACAAATATCTAACACGAAGCATCTATAAAACAGTATGAATTTCTGAAACCTAATTTTCAACTTCTAAACCAAAAAATCTCGTAAACACAGCGTTTACGAGATTGATAAAAATAATTAAAACCATTAACTACTGCTTGATAAAACGCTTGGTAGCAATGCTTCCGTTTTCGTCTTCAATGGTAATTAAATAGAGTCCGCTTTTTAAATTAGCTGTATTTAGGGATTTTGATTTTGTATCTAAAACCTTGGCTCCTAAAACAGAATACACTGTTGCTTGTTTTAGGTTATTCTTCATTTTAATATTTAAAATAGAAGAGGTTGGATTTGGGTACAAAGATACAGTGTCCTGTGAAAAATCGTTTACACTTAATGTACTGCAATCTACACTATAACTTGCTCCTGAATCTTTATCAGGCCAGTTTGCATCACTATATGCTGCATCATCTACTTGAATACAATTAAGGTATTGGTTTTCTGTAGCAATAAGCTTAGTAGCAGTAAAATTAGTATTATTACCATTTGCTACATTTAAACTTGTTAAATCATTAAACGGACACCATAATGTTACCAAATCTGCATTACCAGAAACATCTAAACTTGTTAAATCATTTCCATTACAATAAAGTTCTGTTAACAGGGTATTTGCCGAAACATTTAAATTGGTTAGCAAATTAGAATTACAATGCAAAAGCGTTAAAGCGGTATTAGCAGAAACATCTATACTTGTTAAAACATTATTAGAACAATATAATTCTGTAAGATTTACAAATGCTTCTATACCTACTAAACTAGAAACAGTATGATAAGCAACATTTATTAATCCTGTAAAAGCGGTTGCTTCACTACATTGAATTTGGGTATCCCCATTGGTATTTATTGCTGCATTGCCCACTAAATACGCTTTAAAATTTGTGTCTGGTATATTTACGGTGCACACAGAACAGTCTAAACTAAAACTGGATACAGCATCCACATCTATCCAATTTGTATCACTATAACTTACATCGTCTACTTCTATACACGATAAATATGGATTATTAAGCGCAGACATATTTAGCATATTTGCATTATTTGTATTCGCAACATTCAAACTCGTTAATAGGTTATCATTACAAAACAAATGTTCTAATAAGGTGTGCGCAGAAAGATCTAAACTTGTTATTTGATTGTCTGCACAATACATTTTTGTTAAAGCAGTGTTTGCCGAGAGGTCTAAATTTGTTAATTGATTTACGGAACAATTTAAATCAGACAAAGCAGTGTTAGCCGAAAGATTTAAACTGGTCAATTGATTAGTAGTACAAGATAGTTTTATTACATTCGGATTATTAGAAAGATCCAAATTAGATATTTGATTATCGTTACAAAACAAATAAATTAAAGCGGTATTATTTGAAAGATCTAAACTCGATATTTGGTTATCTGAATAGTTCAAATAAGTCAATGCAGTATGATTGGAAAGATCCAAACTCGAAATTTGATTACTGTAGCAAGTTAGATATGTTAAAGCCGTGTTATTTGAAACATCTAAACTTGTTAATTGGTTATCGTAACAATATAATTTTGTTAAAGCTGTAAAAGCTTCAATACCTGTTAAATCTGAAATAGATAAACTATTACAATATATTGCTCCGCTAAAAGCACTTGCTTCACTACATTGTATTTCTGTATCCCCATTGGTATTTATGGCTGTGTTGGCAACTAAATAATTTTTAAAATTAGTATCGGGAATATTTACATTACATACAGCAGGAATAGAGAATACAATATCATCTATAGAAAATCGGTCTGTACCACTACTACTTGTAATTGTAAAACTAGTAACATTTGTCCAATTCACCTGTACAGTACTTCCTGTGGATATGGCTATATTTTGCACAACATTAGCGTTTGTTCCTCCTGTTGGTGTGAATGTCCAGTCTGCAGCAGTATCCGCATTTCCATCAAAGGCAAATATAGATTGCACATCTATTGCTTCACTAAATGTAACCGTAAAAGAAGTAACATTTCCACTAGAAATAATAGCGTTCCCATTAGACCCTGCATATCCGCCAGCATTTAGTATCGTTACAGTATTAGAAGAATTTGTACATGTTGCTTGCAAGCTTCCAATAGTCTGTCTTACAAAATTAGTCCCAAAATAGGATACGGAGCTCCAATCGAAAGTTTGCGCATAACTGAATGTGGAGAATAAGCTAATTAATAGTAATAATCGTATTTTCATAATATCTTTTTTTTAATGATTTATGAAGCAAAACTACTTCCTAAATGCATTTAAAAATTGTTCCAATTTCTGAAATACCGCTTTCAATTTCTAAACCAAAAAATCCCGTAAACACAAGGCTTACGGGATTTATAACAATAATTAAAACTACAAACTACTGCTTAATAAAACGCTTGGTAGCAACGCTTCCATTTTCGTCTTCTATGGTGATTAAATACATTCCTGTATTTAAATTAGATGTATTTATAGTAGACGATTTAGTTTCTAAAACCTTGGCTCCTAAAACAGAATACACTGTTGCTTGTTTTAGGTTATTCTTCATTTTAATATTTAAAACAGAAGATGTTGGATTTGGGTAGATTTTGATCTCATTTTCATTTAACTGAAAAGTACTAACTCCTAATGTAAAATCATATTCATAAGCTCCCATATCTACAGTAGTATCTACGGTTCTATTATTTCCATTTATATCTGTAACGATATGCGCTGGTAAGGAAGCATTACTTCCGGTATTTATTGCTGCAGATCCTGCACTTAATGTGAATTTATTATTTGTTGGATTCACAAACATAGGATCACTAGCAGATCCTCCAATCATTCCTAACTCCACAATACTATTATTTACCACAGAAAACGAAGTTGTTATTGCTATTGGAAAACCTGTTCCTACTCCATTTCCGTATATAATACTATTTTCAACCGTACTGTTCGATGCCTGATTCATAGTAATTACATTTTCATTAAACCCTGTGTTATTAGATAGTGTAGAATTTACTAATTCAAACTCTAGAGCTGAAGCATTCCCTGAAGTACTAGCCGACAAGAATAAACAAGCAGAACTATTTAGTGATGTATTATTATAAAACACACTATTTACAACAGATCCTTTTGCAAAAATTTGATACTGTTGCGAACCTGAAAACATCATTACTGGTAAATCTTGAGAATAGTTTTCTCTAATAATACAAGACTCAAAATCTACATCGTGTGTGACATGTTGTAATCCGCAAGGAGAAAAAGCAGCATATACGGCTACACTAGTTCCTGTATTTTTTTCTAAAATAGAATTTTTAATAGAAGCTGTTAAGCTATCGCCATAAAGGTATGGATTCGCATAAATTGCGCCTCCTCTTAAATCATAAGATTGATCAATATCTGGAGTTGCACAATTGTTGTCTGTTGCGCCATTTGCATTACCACCAGTTATAGTAAAACCATCTACTAATACATTTTGCGCATTCCCTCTAATAGAAATTACGTGGTATGCATTATCTTGTCTTGTTGCTTCTGTATCTATAATATTGGCATTATCATCTGCATTTAAATCGCCACTTAAGATAGTTACATTTGTTTTTGGGTTTCTTTCTGAAACTAGCGTTTCTGTTGTATTAAAACCACCATAAACTTTAACATCTCCAGGAATGGTAAATGTTGCTTTTCTAGGGTTTGCATTGGTAGTACTAGGATTATATAATCCTTGCGCCACCCATATTGGTGTTTCCATTGTAGCTATTGCTAAAGCGTCTTCTAAATTCACAAAAGCATCCGTCCATGTGGAACCATCATTTAATCCTGTAGCAGCACCATTCACAAATAATACTGGATTTACCGTTTGAAAAGTTCCGGTTGCTGAATATGTTCCTGAAGAAGATACACAAGAAGCTCTAACTATTATATCATACATTGTATTAGGATCTAATCCCGTAATTGTATAAGGATTGCTAACATTAGAAACATTCACAAAATTGGATGTTCCTGTAGGATTGTAACTAATATCCCATACCGTTTCTAATCCTCCAGCGGTCCATGACACATCTACTGTTGTAAATGTTTCATTCGAACTAACAATATTAGTTGGTATTCCTGAACAATCTAAATTACCATATTCATAAGCCCCCATATCTACGGTAGTATTCATAAAACGAGTTCTACCACTAATATCATTTAATATGGTACTTGGAATAAAACTATTATCTCCCGCGTCAATTGCTGGCGAACCAGTATTTAATTGAAATAAGTTAATACCACTATTAATAAATAAAGGATCGACATTTGTTGCTCCCTGTTGTCCACCTTCTACAATACTATTAGAAACTACAGATCCAGAAGTAGTAATGGAGAAAGGAGTTGTACTTCCATTATCATAAATAATAGAATTTCTTATTTTACTGTTCGAAGCTTGTGCCATTTCAACAACACTTCCATTAGCTCCAACATTATTAGCAAAAGTAGCATTTACAACAGTAACGTTCAAACCACCAGTATTTCCACTATTTGTAGTACTAGCTGCTAATGACAAACAAGATGCACCATTTAAAGATGTATTGTTATAAAATAAACTATTGGTTACAGTACCATACGCATTATAACCTTCCCCTGAAGATCCGTGATATTCAAAGGCTCCCGAATTTAAAGAGTAATTATTTGTAATTACACAGTTTGTAAAATTACCTCTAAAATATCTATTATGCGTTGCTGCATTTACTGGACCAAAGCCAGCAAAAACACTACCATATGTTGCTGAGTTTTTTTCTAAAACACAATTTTGAATGGTGGCAGTTACATTGTTTGAAGTAACCACAGGATTTAGAAATACAGCTGCTCCTCTTCTGTCTGAATATTGTGAATACACATATCCCCAAACATAATAACCACCATTAGCATTTCCACTCGAAATGGTAAACCCGTCTACAATTACATTTGCAATCGCTCCTTTCATACTTAAAACATGATATGCATTATCTTGTCTCGTAGCTTCATCATCTGTAATAACATCATTATCATCTCCTAATAAATCTCCACTTAAAATGGTAACATTATTAGTCACGTCTCTTTGTGAAACCGTAGTTTCCGAAGTATTAAAACCACCATAAAGTTTCGTTCCGTTTAATACTGTAAATGTTGCTTTTCTAGGATCTGCATTCGTAGTTGTTGGTATATAAGTTCCTTGTGCTACCCAAACCTGATCATTACCAGTAGCAATAGCCAAAGCATCTTCTAGATGTGCAAAGGCATCACTCCAAGTGGTTCCATCATCTGCACCTGTTGCTGCATGATTAACATAAATAACACTTCCACTTAATGTGGTGAAATTTGTAGCTAAAGTCCAAGCCGTTGCAGTACCATTACAGTTTCCTTGCAAGTATACGTCATACGATGTGTTAGGAGTTAATCCAGTAATTGTTTGTGTATTTCCAGAAATATTAGCGATATCTGTTCCAAAGGAAACAGGAAACCCAAATTGCACATATCGCAATGTCGTATCTGTAGAAGAAGAGGTCCAAGACACATCTGCAGCATTTGGCGCAATATTATAAACAGAAACATCTTCAGGCAAACAATTAGCCCTGTAAACATCCATAACATTGGAGATAGAAGATTCTGCGAAAGAATAGCTACTTATAAATAGTAATAAGTAAAGTAAGCGTGTTTTCATAATAAATAAGTTTATAGTTTATGAAACAAAACTACAAGTGAAGTCTATGAAAAAATGAAACCAATTTCTGAAACACCGTTTTCAACTTCTAAACTAAAAAACCTAATAAACATCTTACTTACAAGGTTTAAACAAAAATATTTTACACTATTTGGTATTCTTTTTACAAGAGAAGTTATGTCCTGTTTAGTCTGGGGTTCTTTTCGTGAAGTTTGCAGAAACCTTATTACTTTAAAACGTATTAAAAATAAAAAGTCTCGTTTAATCTATTGTAAATGGAATGATAACATCTACTTGTGTTCCGATAGGATTTTCACCATCAAACAAATCAATAATAGTGACACCTACCTGTTTTTCTTTTCCGTAGTTTAATAATGCTAAACGATCTTGTGTTGCTTTGGTAGCAAAAGACGCATGCTTTTTACGTCCGCGATTTTTAATCTTATCGGCTTGTTCGCGTCCTACACCATTATCAATAATAACACATTTTATGGTATTAGTCGCTAGATGGATATGGAAACTAATTTCTAGTTTCCTATCTGTTTTACGGTGTAACAATCCGTGTTTTAAAGCATTTTCTACATAAGGCTGAATTAGCATGGTTGGGATATATACCAAATTAGGGTTTAAATCTCCAGTAGCAGTAATTGCATAACTTAGCTTATCCTCAAAACGTAGTTTCTCTAATTCCAAATACATTTCTAAGCAATTAATCTCTTCTTGTAATGTGATCTTTCCTCTTGTACTATGGCTTAAATACGTTCGAATTAAATCGGCAAACTTCCCTAAATACTCACTTGCTAGTCTACTTTTATTTAAAACAATATAATCTTGAATAGAATTAAGTGCATTGAAGATAAAATGCGGATTCATTTGTGACCGCAAATTCTCTAATTTTAAAGCGATTAATTCGTTATCTAAAGAGAGTTGTTTTATCTCTAATTGTTTTGCCTTTTCTTTATTTTTCAACTTCCTTTTATAGTAAAAAACAATAAGACTTATTATGGATAAACTATAGAACAAAATAAACCACCATTTTTTCCAAAAGGGTAATTTTATATGTAGTTTAATACTTTTAATTCCATTATCACTAACCTCTTTATCATTTGTAGGACGTACTTGAAACGTATATTTACCTGCAGGCAAACTACTATATTTTATGCTATTTATGTCTAAATCTGTAGTAATCCAATTTTCATTATATCCTAACAAACGGTATTGATAGGTTTTATTTTTATTATATAGAATACCATTCACATTAAAACCAAATTGTATCGCATTCTGATTATAATCTAAATCATAATCGGTTGTTAGCTCTACTGATTTTTCATTGATTTTTATGTCGGTAAAATAAATTTCTGGGAATGAAATGGTTTTAAATACTTTATCCTTATCAAAAGAAAAAACACCTTTATTTGAAGACAAGACCACTTGATTCTTTAAAATTTCAATACCAGATATTTTATAAGACAATATACCGTCTGTTTCTGTTAAATTCTTAAACGTCTTCAAATCGGCATTAAACAATTGCAGCCCATTTGGAGTTGCTATCCAAACAGAATTTTGATTTCCCTTTAAGTATGTAATTTGATTAGAAAGCAACCCGTTTTCTGTAGAATAGCGTGCAATAACTTGATTATCTCGTATCGCTAATATTCCATTTTTAAAGGTACCAACCCAAACGATGCCGTCTGCAGTTTCTGTAATAGAGATAGCCGAAATTTCTTTACCTTCATATTGTATGGTTGTCGCTTTTAAAGCATCATCTAACACTAATAAATTATCTACAAAACCAATAAAAACAGTATTATTTCTAGAACTAGCATGTGTAGTATACACTCGTTTATCTCTTGAATATATTTTTACTATTTCAGAATCTTCATTTAAAAAACACAATCTTATGTACGTTCCAAACAATGTTGTATTTGCATCTAAACGAGAAAAACTTTTTACACCTTTAAAATCTCCTTTTCTTGTTGCCAACAAGGAGTTATTATTTACAAAATAAGAACCATCATCTGTACTAACATAACTATGTGTTCGCTTTGGGTTATATTGAATAGCAGATACTTTATTATTTAAAAAAGAAGATGTTTTGTAAGCAGAAGTATTTACATTAAGGAAACCTACTTGTCCCGCTTTAGAGCCAAAAAAGACTACGGAATCATTTACTTTGTTAATAGCCATGATATCGTTGCTTTTTTCAGGCAACATATGCTTTACCACTTCAATATTAGGTATTAAATAAATACCATTGGCAAGTGTGGTTACCCAATAATTATGATCTTTATCTATAAGAACATCCGTAACTATTTCCTCTTTTAAAATTTGTCTTTTTAGCTGGAATTCTTCTTTATCATTTTCATAAATAAAAATTCCTTTATTGGTTAAAACCCATAAATCATTATGAATTACTTTTATAGAAATAATTCTTAGATCTGTTAAAAGTTCTAATCCTTTAATTAAGGTAGTAGTGCCTGCTTTTAGGTTTATACTTCTAAATGTATTTTTAAAATGAAACTGTTGTGAAAAAAATAAAGTACCGTTTAATTCAAACACATACGTTTGTCCTTGTGCTGTAGATAGTCCGTTAGCATCTCTATAATTAACATTAAACAAAAAATCACGGGTCTCTTTTAGGTCTTTATCTAAGATTTTAATGGTCTTAAAACTCATAATTAGATATGCGTCTTTTAAGGATAACAATTGATTTCCTCCTTCGTCAATTATCTGTTTTAAAAGAATCTTCTTGGACAATAAATCAACAACATAAAAAGCCCTATTAGTAGTGATTAAAACCTTATTATTATTCACTTCAAAATTTGCAAGCTGCCCTTTTAATTCTTCTTTTAAATCTATAAAAGTAACTAGTTGATTATTTTCAACATAAAAGAATTGTCCTGAAATATTGGTACACCAAACGCGTCCTTGCGCATCTTCAAAAAGTCCAAAAACCGACAAGCCTCGTTTTTCTGGATTGGAATATTGTGTATAGGTTATACCATCATATCGATACAAACCACTATCGGAAGCGAGCCAAATAAAACCTTTAGGATCTTCTAAAATACCATAGAATTCAATATCTGGTAACCCATCTTTTTCAGTAATATGAATAGACACAGGCTCTTGCGCATAGGTTATGCGGAAAAACAACAGAAAGAATATAAAAAGTAGGTTTTTATTCAAGATCTAGGAATTGTAGATAAAGCTACAATAAAATATACTTTAAAAGTATATATCTAACTCTTAAAAAAATATTTCTATTATAGAATCGTTATTAAGGAATAAAAAAGGCTACCCTATATTCTGAACAATGGTCAAGAATTCTTCTTTTTTATCATTAGAAATAGATACGGTTTTATCATTTTCCATGACAATATATCCACCTTCTTTTTTAATATATTCTTTGATATAGGAAAGATTTATAAGGTGGGAACGGTGTGGACGATAGAATGTCTTTAGTTCCTGAAGAATATCTACAAAAAATTTCAATGGCTTACTTACCAAAATGCTACCATAAGTAACCGTAGAAACATTGGTGTACATTCCATCTGCTTCTAGCATAATAATATCTGTAAAATTAACAAACTTAATCCCATCTGCATTTGGCAATCCTATTTTTTTAAAGTTGGAATCTTGCAAGCTCGCTTTCAATTCTGTTAGGCGTTTATTGATTTGAGTATTACCCAAAAAGGCAACTGCTTTATCTACTGCTGCTTTTACCTGACTTGGTCTTACGGGTTTTAATAAATAATCTATTGCAGAAAGTTGAAAAGCTTGTATGGCATATTCACTATATGCTGTTGTGAAAATAACCTCAAAATTATGTACTTCTTTTTCAATGAAATTTAAAATCTCTAAACCAGAATGTTCAGGCATTTCTATGTCTAAAAAAACAATACTTGGTTGTTCTTTTTTTATAAGTGCTACTCCAGAAAGCAAATCTTCTGCTTCAAAAATTTCTGTAATTTTCGGACAATTTTCTTCTACTAAAATACGTAGAACTTGCCTTGCTTTTTTTTCGTCATCAATTATAAGTGCCTTCATTGGGTATCTTTATTGTTTTAATAAGTAAAATGTAATAGTTAGGAACGCTCTAGTTTTAATTCAAAATTTACTCTAACGTGTTCCAAACTATTGTTTTAGAATTGGTATTTTTAAAATAACTTTTGTTCCAGTAGCATGATTATTTTCGTACAAGTCGATAATAGCAACGCCTATCTTTTTTTCACGACCATAATTTAATAAATCTAAACGCTCTGTCGTTGCTTTTAAGGCAAAAGATTTGTGATGTGATTCTCTTTTACTAGTAATTTCTTTAGACTTTTCTCTTCCTATTCCATTATCTTCAATACTACATTCTATAGTTTTATTAATAGGCTTCCCTATGGAAATCTTCAGTTTTCTATTATCTTTTTTATGCAATAAACCATGTTTTAAAGCATTTTCTACATACGGTTGAATTAGCATGGTTGGAATATGTATCTCATCTAAATTAGCTGCTTCATCTACTTCAAAAACATATTCTAGTTTTTCTTCGAAACGTAATTTTTCTAATTGCAAATAGAGGTTTAAATTATGAACTTCCTCTGGAATGGAAATAAATCCAGTATCGCTAAAATGAAGATAATTACGAATTAAATCGGCAAATTTCCCTAAGTAATCACTGGCTAGATTTTTCTTATTTAAAACAATATAATCCTGAATAGAGTTTAAGGCATTAAATATAAAATGCGGATTCATTTGTGCTTTCAATGCTTTTAATTCGGAATCTCTATATTGCTTTTCAATGGCTAAACGTTTCTGTGTTTCCTTAAGTTCTATGGTTACTAATTCGGCTTTCTTTTTTGCTTTCAATCGACTAAAGTAAAATACCGATGCTAGCAATATTAAGCCTGCAATAACTAAAACCCCTAGAAACAAGTTTCTATTTTTCTGACTTTCTAGTTTTGAAATAACCACTTGCTGTTCTGCTTTTTCTTTTTCGCGTTTTGTTTTTTCGGTTTCGTATTTTATTTCAATATCCGCAATAGCATTAAGCTTTTCTATACCATGAATAGAGTCCTTTATATTTTGGTGTTTATTATAATAATCAAACGCTTTTTTGTAATCTTTTTTTGCATAATACAATTCATAGAGTCCTTTAAAACTTTTTTTAAGGGAATTAATATTATCGTTTTTTTTCATGCTATCATGAGCCTTTAAAAAATAACGCTCAGCATCCTCATATTTTTCCCAACGTAAAAAGTTGTAAGCAATATTATGATTCATATCTATAACTTTACTTTTAAGACTTAACGAAGTATATAAATCTAATGCTTGTAGGTAATAATTATGTGCTTTCTCATTGTTATCCATATAAGAATACAATGCTCCTAAACTAGATTTTAACCCCGCTAGACTTCTAGGTCGTGTTACCTTTTTCTCAGCTTCTAAAGCAAAGGATAATGCTTTTTTAAATTCCTTTTTTTGCCTGTAGCTATTTGTTAAATTAATACATATTCTACCTATTATACTATTATTTTCTTGTGCTTTTGGGTCGTTATAAACTTCCAGATAATAGTCTATAGCTTTATCAAATTCATTAATTTCAGCATATAATGCGCCAATATTCATTTTAAGCCACAACGCATTTGTATATTTGTCTTCATCTTTTTCTAGATATGCAACGACTTCCTTAAAAGTTTTTAACGCATTGGTATAATCTCCTTTTTCTTGAAGCACCATGGCCTTGCTATTTTTAATAATAGCAACTCCATAGTCGTCGTTAATGGACCTATACAGCGCAATTGCTTGATCAAAATTTAACAACGCCGAATCGAGCTTTTTTACATCGCTATAATATTCAGATAGTTCTCTTAATGCTCTTGCTTTATTTATAGTACTGTTGGAAGCTTCGCTTGCTTGTAAATATATTTTTATGAAATGTAAATGAATCTCAGAATTTGCACTTCTATACGTCTTTGTTACTTCTTTTAATTTCTCTAGTTTTAAACTATCATTATTAATGGCAAACAATAGTGTTTCTACGCTATCAATTTGTTTCTCTTGTTGTGAAAAACTCCATTGAAAAACAAATAATGCTATAAGCAGTGGTAGTATTCTTTTCATTTATGTTGGATATATTGTAAAAATGAAAAAAATATTAGAAGCACCACCTTTTCATTTGCTGAAATGCGGTTTTGAGCTTTTAACAGACTAAATTATGCTTCTGGAAATCCGTTGAGGTTTAAGGTTTCTAGCTCTTGCTTATTATTTTCAAAAATAATAAAGGCTTTTAATTCTGGATGTCTTTTTAAGAAGTGCTTCGTTTTGTCAATTCCCATCGCTTGAAATGCGGTTGCATAAGCATCAGCTGTCATGCAATTGGAAGTAATTACAGAAACACTTAAGATGTTTGATTTACTTGGATATCCTGTTTTAGCATCTAAAATATGTGCATAGCGATTTCCGTTTTCATCTATTTTAAACTTTCTATAGGTTCCTGAAGTTGCCATTGCTGCTTCATGCAATGAAATTGCTTCTAAAACTGATTGCGTTCCTTCAAAATTAGGTTTGTCTATACCAACGGTCCATGCAGAATTTCTTTCTATATTAATTCCTTTAGAACGTATTTCACCGCCAATTTCGACTAAATAATTATTCACTTTTTTACTTTCCAAAAAATCTGCAATCACATCTACGCCATATCCTTTTGCAATGGCATTAAAATCGATAAATGTATTTTTGTGTTTTTTAATGACTGTTCCATCTGCAATACGCACTTTATCTAATCCTACAAATTGCATTAAGCTATCAATTTTAAGACTATCTAAACGTTCGATTCTCTTTTCTGGACCAAATCCTAAAGCGTTTACAATAGTTCCAATAGTAGGGTCGAAAACACCTTCGGTTTCCTTATAAATTTGTTTGGAAGTTGCTAATACTTTTTCAAAATGTGTATCTACGGAATTGCTTTCGTTTCTATTTAACTTAGAAATATCGGAATTGGTTTGATAGGTAGACATCGATTTATTAATCACATAATACAAACTATCTATTTGCTTTTGGTAATTGGTTTCCGCATCATAAATTATGGAATAACTGGTTCCGAAAACAGCACCAGAAAGCTTCGTATTTATAGGCTCTTGCTTACAAGCAAAAAATACTGTTGCGATTAAAAGTAGACCTAGATATTTCTTCATTTTAAAATCAATTTAAATTTGTTTCCATTACTTGAATACCATTATATTCAATTAGATATTCTTGATTTAAATATACTGGCAATTCTTCGCCATTAGGATTCCCAAGACCAACACCGGCATATAATACTTTAGCATCTTTTTCGGTAGCATGTTTTTTAAAGGATTCCATCCAAATTACATCATAATTATTTGGGTTTTCAGGAAGTAATACTGCGCGAACGATTACAAAAAAGTATTGGCTATTTTTATCTATACAGACAAATTGCGGATGTTTTGTTAGCTTACTATTTATAGCTACAAATTCAAAACCACGCTGTTCTAAATCTTTACCAACATGGTTCATCGCTAAGTTATGTAATTCTTGTTTTGAAAGTGGTTTACTCATGATACAAAAGTAATACAATTACGCTTTAAAATAAAAAAGGCTGTCGATTAAGACAGCCTTGATTTTATATAAAAACGAACTAGTTATTTAATCACTAATTTTTTAGTTGTTTTCTTGCTTCCACTTTCAAACTGTATTAAATATAATCCAGCTGAAACGGTTTCTAAATTAATGGATTTGTTAAAAGTTGCATTACTATTATTATAACTATTAGCAAAAACTTTTCTTCCTCTAACATCATATAATGTCACATTAACATTTTGACTTGTACTTAACTTAACGTTAATTTCACCATTAGATGGGTTAGGATATAAAGCAAATGTTTCAAAACTATTTTCACCAATACTTAAAGCTTCTGAAGGACCAAAATAATAATTTCCATTTGCTCCTGTGAAAGTTCCTTCTAAAGTAATATCACTTCCATAACTTCCTATTACAGCTGCAACAGATTCTATAAAATCTCCATCTACTTCTCTAAAGATGACTACATCGGAACGATCTCTACCTGTAGCAGATTCCCATCCTAATATTTCATCTTGGGTAAAATAAAACGTATTCGTCACATCTCCAGAAACATTAGCATTTTCTGTTGTCACTTTATATGCTTTATCTGCAACAAAATTTGAGGAAGTTGCGCTTTCTAAAATTTGAGCTCCAGTACCAGCTCTCATTACAGAAATATCTGTACATCCATAGTCGAATGTATCATTATTATCTATTTTCGCTATAATATTGTCTGAAGCGCTATCATAAGCATAAACAGTTCCCGTTCCGTTAATGTTCATTTGTGCAGAAGAAGCTGTATTCACATCTATTTGCACTGCTGTTGTAGCATTTGTAGTAACAGAAACATCATCTAACATAAACACAAACTCATCTGAAGAAACCACATGGAAAGTTAAATAAACATCTTGTCCATCATAAGCAGACAAATCTAAAGTATATTCCGCCCAGTCTAATGAAGGCTGTGCATAAGGATCAGCTGTTAAATAAGTAAAACTAGTAGGGTTGGTATCTGTAGTTGAAACTCCAACTTGATAACGTTCTCCTCCATTATAGTTATCTGTTAAACCTTTAGCCCAATATTTTAATTCACTTCCTGTACCATTTAATGAAATTAAAGGAGTAAAGATATAATCGTCATTTTCCCAAGGAGTTGCAGATTCATTAAAGCAGTAATATGCTTTATCTCCATTATGTGGATCCCAACCAGAACCAACAGAAGATGGCGTTGTTGCACTTGCATTATATACAATGAATGTACCCGTATATCCTTCATTAGTAAAATCAAAATTATCGGAATTATAAGTAGGGTCACCATCTCCATCTAGCATTGTCCAATCTCCTATATTACCAATTTCAAAATCGGCATAGGTTTCAAATCCATCACTAAACACAGTTTCTAGGAAAGTACCACCTGGAACAATATCATCATCTGTTAAGGTTAATGTTAACGTTTCATTTCCATTTGTTGCTAATTCGGCGTCACCTCCATTAGCATTTAATGTCATATTTACAACAATATCTTCATCACCTTCATTAAAACCATCTTCATAAACTCTAATAGTTAAAGTTTGACTATCTAAAACACCAGCAGCAAAAGTTACAGTAGGCGTTACTATTTCAAAATCCACCATATTTGTTGCAGAACCGGAAGCAGAAAAAGTAACTGTTGCATTAGCAGAAGCTTCTAAACCAATATTAACAGCAATATCTATATCTCTAGTAGTACAACTTGTGCCTTCTAATTGAGTTACATCTGGTGTTGCAAAAGCTATAACTGGAGAACTATTACCAGCAGTAGATGCGACAAGTAAATCAAAATCATCTGCATTTTCTATTACAGTCATTATACGAGCAACTTGATCAAAAGTAAAGATATCCATACAAGCATCATTCGTGTAATCCATATAGTTTTCCACCATATCATTTCCTAATCCATCTGCAGGACAACTATCTACTGTTGGACATCCACCATTAGATCCAGAAGCATCTGGTGTATCTGCACAATAATCATCATTTGAACAAGAAGATGTATCTCCCCAGATATGGCGTAAACCAATCCAGTGACCAACCTCATGAGTTAAAGTACGTCCTAAATTATAAGGAGCCCCACCAGGGTATGGTGTAGCAACAGAACCAATAGTTGAATATAAACACACCACTCCATCTGTTTGCACAGAACCTCCATCTGTATCTAAACCAGGTAGCGTAGAATTAGAAGGAAACTGTGCGTATCCTAATAATCCGCCAGAAAGGTTAGCTGTCCAGATATTTGCGTATTTTGAACGATCCCAAATTGTAGCTTGTTTAACGCCGCCATCCATAGTACCTGTAGACTGTGCTCCAGAATATCCATATACTCTATGAATTCCTGGTTCTGCAAGTGGGTTCCCACTTGGATCTACTTGCGCTGGTATAAAATTAATATCTGCTGAATAAGCTGCAGGATGCGTACTTCCTGCCATATTATTAAAGTCAATATTAAGTTGATCTATTTGTGCATTTATATATACAGCATCAATATCATAAGCATCTCCTGCTGCACCTGTAATTACATGAAATATAATAGGAATATTATACACAACTCTATTTGCAGATCCACTAATAGCATCTTGTATCATTCTAGCTTTTTTAGCTTCTACAAGAGGTGCCATCCAATTTTCAAATGCATCCATAGATTTGACTGCTGGATTATTCTGCATTCTTAATTCATGTGCTTCAACAGTAGCACAACGTACAACGCCATGTTCATCAAAAAATCTTTGATTTTCATCATTTAATTGTAACCTTTCATTTGCATTTACTCTTTGATTTTGAACAGATTTAGTTTGTGCCTGAAGGCCCAAAACTGCTAAAAACATAAAATAAAACCATCCTTTTTTAAAGTAACCTTTCTTCATTTTGCATTAATTAATTAATTAAGACTACAAGATAATGAAAACTATTAGTTTTTTTTTAACAATTTTCATCAATATGCTAAAAATTAACATTTAAAAGGACTTAAAATGAGAATTAACTATAAAAAAAGCAACACTTTCGCATTAAACAAGTTCAAATTTAATTCAATTATATTAGAGTTGTAAAACAAAAAAAACCAACACGAAAGTGTTGGGTTTTTTTTATAATAAGATACTGAAACTAGTTCAGTATAACTAGAAGTGTCTATCCTCCAAAGTCATCAAAACGGATATTCTCATCATCTATTCCGAAATCCTCTCCCATTTTTTGAACCGCTTGATTCATTAATGGTGGTCCACAGAAATATAATTCGATATCTTCTGGAGACTCATGTTTCGATAAATATTGGTCGATAACTACTTGATGTATAAACCCTGTAAATCCATCTCCATTTTCATCATTAATATCCTTTTTAAGTTGCCAGTTATCTGCTTCCGTAGGATCTGATAATGCAATAAAGAATTTAAAGTTCGGGAAATCTTTTTCTAATGCTCTAAAGTAATGGATGTAGAATAATTCTGCTTTAGAACGTCCTCCATACCAATATGTTACTTTTCTCCCTGTTTTAATGGTTCTAAACAGTTGGTATAAATGAGAACGCATAGGTGCCATTCCTGCTCCACCACCAACATATAACATTTCTGCATCGGATTCATTAATAAAGAATTCACCATAAGGTCCAGAGATCGTTACTTTATCCCCAACTTTTTGATTGAAAATATAAGAAGATGCTACACCTGGATTTACATCCATCCATCCACCTTTGGCGCGATCGAAAGGAGGTGTTGCAACACGTACATTCAACATAATTTTTCTACCTTCTGCAGGATAAGAAGCCATAGAATATGCTCTTTCCACAAGTTCGTTATTTTTCATAACTAAAGGCCATAAACCAAACTTTTCCCAATCTGGTTTAAATTTGTCTGGCTCTCCTGGGTGATCTTGCGGATGTGCAGTAACATCCATGTCTGCATATTTTATTTCACAACTAGGGATTTCAATTTGAATATATCCTCCAGCTTTGTAGTTCATATCTTCAGGGATTTCCACTACAAATTCTTTAATAAATGTTGCTACGTTATAGTTTGAAACTACCGTTGCTTCCCATTTTTTAATTCCGAAAACTTCTTCTGGAATTGTAATTTCCATATCTTGTTTCACTTTTACCTGACAAGATAAACGTGCACCATCTGCTAATTCTTTTCTAGAAAAATGAGGTGTTTCTGTAGGTAATGCTTCACCACCACCAGAAAGTACGTGACATTCACATTGTATACATGTTCCACCTCCACCACATGCTGATGGTAAGAATATTTTTTGTGCTCCTAAAGTTGATAGTAAACTGTCTCCAGAACTTACTTCAATTTCACGCTCTCCATTAATGGTAATTTTTACAGGACCCGATGGAGATAATTTCTGCTTTACAAATAACAACAGAGATACTAATACTAAAGTTACTAGTAAAAAAGCTGCTACGGTTGCTATTATGGTTCCTAATGTGCTTGCTGCTAATATCATGTTACTCGTTTATTGTTATGTTGTTAGCTAACTCCTTAGAGCTTTCTTTATCTACAGTTTCTACTTGCACTGTTTTATCTTCTTTTGTTTCTTCTTCATCTCCACCAGTTAACATTCCACCAAAGCTCATAAAACCAATTGCCATTAAACCAGTAATGATAAATGTAATTCCTAATCCTCTTAGTGCTGGAGGCACGTTAGAATATCTGATTTTTTCACGAATAGCTGCAATTGCTAAAATTGCTAAAAACCAACCTATTCCAGAACCAACACCATAAACAGTTGCTAATCCTAAAGTTGGAATCTCACGAGATTGCATGAATAAAGAACCACCTAAAATGGCACAGTTTACAGCAATTAATGGTAAGAAAATACCAAGTGAATTATATAATGAAGGTGAAAATTTCTCCACCACGATTTCCACTAATTGCACCATGGTTGCAATCGTTGCAATAAACATGATAAAAGAAAGGAAACTTAAATCGTAATCTGCATATTCTGCACCTAACCATTTTAAAGCTCCTGGTTGTAATACATACTGATCTAACAACCAGTTTAAAGGTACTGTAATTGCTAATACAAAGATTACTGCAGCTCCTAAACCAACTGCTGTACTTACTTTTTTAGATACTGCAAGGTATGAACACATTCCTAAGAATACGGAAAACACCATGTTATCTATAAATATCGATTTTAAAAATAATTCTAAATATTCCATTTTTTTATAGTTTGTTAGTAGTTACTAGCTTAATCTTCTATTAATGCTTTGTTTCTACTACGTTGTACCCAAATAATAATTCCAACAACAATTAATGCCATTGGAGGCATAATCATAAAACCATTATTTTCGTAACCTAAAGCGTATAATCCTGTTTTTTCAATAGGATCTCCTAATACAGGAATACCTAGTAAAGTTCCAGCTCCTAAAAGCTCTCTAAAGAATGCTACAATAATTAAAATCACACCGTATCCTAAAGCATTTCCAATTCCGTCAAGAAAAGAACGCCATGGTTTGTTTGCTAAAGCGAAAGCTTCAAAACGTCCCATAATGATACAGTTGGTTATAATTAATCCGACAAATACAGAAAGTGTTTTACTTAACTCATAAGCAAAAGCTTTTAGTACTTGATCTACTATAATTACTAAAGCAGCAACTACAATTAGTTGTACAATAATTCTAATTTTTGAAGGTATAATGTTTCGCATTAAAGAGATAACGACGTTACCTATAGCTAATACAAATAATACAGAAACAGACATTACAATTGCTGCTTCCAATTCTGCAGTAATTGCTAGTGCAGAACATATACCAAGTACTTGAATAGTAATTGGGTTATTATCTGCTAATGGATCTGTAATTAATGCTGCGTCTTTTTTTGATAAAAGTCCCATAAATTAATTCTTTTTTAAGTTTTCGAAATAAGGTACATATTGCTTCAGTTCTGATTTTATCATGGCAGCAACACCGTCTCCAGTAATTGTTGCACCTGCTATTGCATCTACCTCATTATCTGTTTTATCTTCGTTTTTAGGATCGTTATTACTTTTAGAAATATTAATTCCTTTAAAGCTTCCGTTAGACTTTAGGTGTTCTCCAATAAAGTCATCCATAAAGAAACGTTGTTTAATATTTGCACCTAAACCTGCTGTTTCTCCTTTATGATCAAAATAAGCACCTTGTACCACCATGTCTTCATCCATAGCAATATAAGCCCAAACGGCATCCCAAAGTCCTTTCCCTCTAATTGGAGCAATATAATATGTTTGACCATCTTTTTCTCCAACAAATAAAGGAAGCTTTCTTATATTACCAGCTTTAGCGCTTGTTTGTTGTTTTTTCACATCAATAAGATATGCGTTGTCATCTTCTGATACTTTATCTCCTTCAATTACTAATTGTTTTTTGATATACTGTTTAAACAATTCCGGAGCTTTTTTGGTAGAAACAAAAATGGCAGAATTCCCTTCATTTTCATTTACTCCCATCGCATACAATATATTTTGCTGCTTCTCTAGTCTTTCGTTATTATCGATTTTTGGTCTTAATGCTGAAGCTGTAAAAGCTAGCAAACCTCCTACTACAATTACCATTGCTATGGCAAAAAGGATAGTATATGAGTTTTTATCTGTTCTTTTTTCCATGTTTAAGCAACTTTAGTTTTTAAACGCTTCATTCTTCTTTTTACATTTCCTTGCACCACATAATGGTCAATGGTTGGAGCAAACACATTCATTAATAGAATGGCTAACATAACGCCTTCTGGATATGCAGGATTAAATACTCTAATTAAAATAGAAAGGAATCCGATTAAGAATCCGTAAATCCATTTCCCTTTATTGGTTTGTGATGCAGTAACAGGATCTGTTGCCATAAACACCGTACCAAAAGCAAAACCACCAATAAGTAAGTGTTGCCAAAAAGGTGTACTCATTAATCCGTAAAATTTACTTCCATCTGCAATTACTTCCGCATTTACAAGACCATTAAATATTAGTCCCATTGCTAAAGCTCCTAATGCAGAAGACAACATAATTCTCCAGCTTCCTATTTTAGAAAACACTAAGAATAATGCGGCTAATACAATTAACAGTGTGGAGGTTTCTCCAACAGAACCAGGAATAAATCCTAAAAACATATCTGCTACAGAGTGTGTGACTTCATGATTTTGAGCTAGCGTTCCTAAGATAGTTTCCCCAGAAATAGCATCAGGAGTTCCTGCCAATTCTTTAGCTCCTTCTACCCAAACTTTATCTCCAGACATCCAAGTAGGATATGCAAAGAATAAAAATGCACGAATAGTTAATGCAGGATTTAAAATATTCATTCCTGTACCACCAAATACTTCTTTACCAATAACAACACCAAAGGCAACTGCTACTGCAAGCATCCATAATGGAATATCGATAGGTACTATAAGTGGTACTAACATTCCTGTTACTAAGTACCCTTCTTCTACTTCGTGACCTTTAATTACTGCGAAAATAAATTCGATAAGTAAACCAACCCCATAAGAAACAAGGATTAGTGGTAAAACTTTCCAAAGACCAACAACTAAGTTATCCCAAGCCCAAAAAGAAGCACTGAAAAATCCGTTAGCTGCTTCAATTGTTCCAGAAGCTAAATAATGTTGGTAACCAGCGTTAAACATACCAAATATTAAACATGGTATAAGTGCCATGATTACAATATTCATCGTACGTTTTAAATCGTCGGCTGCTTTTATATGAGTTCCATTATGTGTGGTCTCATTTGGCAAGTATAAAAAAGTATGGATTGCGTTAAACGCAGGAGCCATCTTTGTTCCTTTATACTTTTCTTTTAAGTTATGTAAATTACTTTTTAAACCCATTATCCTATCTCTTTTAGCATTAAGTCTAAACCTTTTCTAATAATATCTTGATGTGGTTGTTTAGATACACATACAAATTCTGTTAAAGCAAAATCTTCAGGAGCAACTTCGTACATTCCTAAAGCTTCCATTTCGTCTAAATCCTTATACATACAAGATTTTAAAATTTGCATTGGAAAGATATCTAAAGGAAAAACTTCTTCATAGATTCCTGTTAAAACAAAAGCACGATGTTCTCCATTGGTATTGGTATTTAAATCGTATTTTTTGTTTGGTGTTAACCAAGAGAATGTTAACGCTCTAGTAGTAGACACTTTATTGAATACTGGTTTATTCCAACCAAATAATTCATAATCATTACCTTCAGGTATTACGGTAATGGTATTACTGTAATAATCTAAATAACCATCTGGCTGTACTTGCTTACCGCTTAATACATTTCCAGAAATGATTCTAATGTTATCATTTTTGTCGACACCATTATCGTAAATCATAGAAGCAACTTCTGCTCCTAATTTAGTAACAAAGTATCTTGGTTTTTTAACGGAAGAACCTGCTAAAGCAACAATACGCTCTGCATTAAACTTTCCAGTTAATAACAATTCACCAATAATAACAAGATCTTGTGCATTTACTGTCCAAACCACTTCTCCTTTATTAACAGGATCAATTTTGTTGATTTGTGTACCAACATTTCCTGAAGGATGTGGTCCAGAGACTTTATGAATAGTTGCCCCAGAAACATTTGCTAAAGGTGAGTTACTATTTTTACCAACAGAAACATGAACTTGTCCCTCTGTTAATTTAGTTAACGCAGTAACTGCAGCTTGTAATTCTGCTTCTTTACCTTGAAGGGTAAAATCTAAATCTGCAACCAAAGGTGCAGAAGCATAAGCAGAAACAAAAATTGCTTTTGGCGCATTGTCTGGATTTGCAATTACATCATAAGGACGTTGTTTAATAAAAGGCCAACATCCAGAAGCTAACAAATGTGCTTTAACGTCTGCTGCTTTTGCAGTATCTACGTTAAACTTACCATTATCTTGGTAAGATTGCTCTTTGTCTGCCTGAATTTTAACTGCTAAAATTTTACGCTTTTCTCCACGAGGAATGTCAATAATTTCACCAGAAACTGGAGAAACAAATTTTAAAGCTTCGTTAGACTTATCGTAAAAAATAGGTTCCCCTGCTTTTACTTTAGTTCCAACTTTCGCAATCAATTTTGGAATAACACTGTGGAAGTCTTCTGGCCTAATAGAAAAGAAGTTACTGATAATGGCATTTTCTTTTGCCTTTTCTGCAGCTCCTTGTAACTTAATATCTAGACCTTTTTTAATCTTAATGTCGTTTGACATATTATAAATCTATTTGTTAATAGTTATAGTGTTTTAAATTTTTAAGTTCCTTAAAAATCGATGCAAATTTACGAATAAATCCATAAAATCATGGCTAAATATCGTCTTCAATACTATTTATACTCAATCTAAATAAATCAATCGCCTTAGGCACAAAATTTGCTTATATTTACTGCAAAACAACAATTTTACTCTTGTGAATTACAAATATTTAATACTAACACTCCTATTTTCAGCTACAATTTTTGCTCAAGTTGCAAAAGAAGTCGCTCCTCCTGATTACATAAAAACAATCAATTTTAAAGGAAATACTGCAGAAAGCCAATTACCAGTTTTAAAGCTTGGAGAATACTTAAAACTAGAATTTGATGCTTTAAATGGAGACGAAGAAGACTATTATTATGTTATTGAACATTATAATTACGACTGGACACCTTCCGTTTTATCTAAAATCGAATATTTAGATGGTTTTGATAACCAACGTATACGTACGTATGAAAATTCATTTAACACCTTACAAATATTTTCTAATTACCAACTTACTATTCCTAATCAACAAACACGTCGATTAAAGGTGTCTGGAAACTATATGATTAAAATTTATAATGATTATGATGAATTAGTTTTCTCTAGAAAATTTATGGTTTACGAAAACATTGCCAATGTTGGTGTTACCATAAAACGTTCGCGTGATGTTAGAGACATAAAAAGCAAACAAACCGTTGATATTAGCATCTCTTCTAATACCTTACAATTCACAAACCCAAAGCAAACCATAAAAACAGTTATTGTACAAAACAACAATTTAAACACTGCTATTTCTGGAGTAGAACCAATGTATACTTTAGGAAATGAACTTATTTATAAATATGACACGGAAACTAGTTTTTGGGCCGGAAACGAATATTTATGGTTTGAAAACAAAGATGTTAGAGCAGCAAACACAGGTATTCAGTTTATAGATTTAAAAGATTTATATCATAATTACCTATACACCAATCCCGTAAGACACAACAAACCGTACACCTACAATCCGGACATTAATGGTAATTATTTGATAACCGCAGTAGATGCTAACAATTCTAGTATTGAAGCAGATTATGTATGGATGTTTTTCTCTTTATTATTAGACGAATTACCAAAAGACAAAGAAGTTCATATCTATGGCAATTTTAATAATTACACTATTGATGAAAGCACAAAAATGACTTTTAATGCAGAACGAGGCGTTTATAAAAATGAAATGCTTTTAAAACAAGGATTTTATAATTACAAATATGTAGTGGTAGATAAATCTGGAAACATAGACGAAGGCGCTATTAGCGGAAACTTTTGGCAAACAGAAAACAACTATAAAGTATTGGTTTATTACAGAGATATAGGAGCGCGTTATGATAAAATTATTGGTTTAGGTGAAGCTAGCTCTGTTAATATTACAAATTAATGGAAATATTTCATTATATTCATATTAAAGAAATACTAAAATAAGTTTTAATTATTTATTTTTTAGTATTTTTGATTATTAAACCCCTTGATTATCAGAAGTTAGAATGGTTCAACAAGTTACAAAAGGCATAAAAATTTCGGTAGATACTACTTTTGAAGGCACGTTTTATAAGAATTATAAAATACAATTTGCCTTTGGATACCAAGTAACTATTGAAAACCAGAGTAAAGACTCTGTGCAACTGAACGCAAGACATTGGACGATTTTTGACGCCTTAAACCATGTAGAAACGGTTTCTGGTGAAGGTGTTATTGGTAAAAAACCAGTTTTAAAACCTGGAGAATCTCACACGTATAATTCGGGATGTTTACTTACTTCTCCTTTTGGAGCAATGAAAGGCTATTATGAAATGGTGAATTTTAGTAACACCAAAAAGTTTCATGTTGCCATTCCAACTTTTAAGTTGAGTGCTCCTTTTGCATTAAATTAATGCTGTCCTTTCCAGCTTGTCGAGACAAGCTAACTAAAGACAAATCATTCCAATTCATTTTACGCTAACCGAAAAGAACACGTTTTAAAAAAAACGCTTTACTCTTTTTATTCTAAATTAATTTTGTCATTTCGAGCTTGTCGAGAAATCTAACAAAGGACAAATTCTCTCCATTTATTTTACTTAAAAAGGAAAGAACAAGTATTTTAATGGTGACTACTCACTGCATACTGTTTACTCTTTTATCTCAAACCTGTACACCTTTCCGTGTTGTTCTACATGGAAAAACTTACAATTCGAATAATGTATAAAATCATAAGATTCGTGATAATCAAATCCTTCTTCATTCACTTCATACAAAGCATGTACATCTATATTTCCATGCGGTGAAATTCGTTTATACCAATAATCTAAACTATTTTCCGTAGCATGCAATTCATACCAAGCTCCTGCGGCAATACCAGAAAGCCATTGTGCTTTTTCATGTAAATCGGCTACTGCCTTCGGATGTAATGTACCCACAAAATTTGGCGTATGCCCTTTTAATTTATCTAAGAAATACAATCTATTATCTTTACTTACAGAAGATGCGTATTCCGAAATCTCTCCTTTTTCGGAAACTTCATAAACCTTATTTTCCGTATCTGCAATTACCACATTACCAACGGTACTTGGTGTAAACCATTTCGATTTTTGCAGTTTCTTATTTATTACGGAATCGGTCACTGAAGCAATTAAAGCATCGGTTACAAAACGCGCACAATTACAGGCATCTTTAACAAAAGCGGCATAACGAATAAAATCACGCTGTTGCATTTTTGTTACATGCTGTCTCGCTAAATCATAATCTACAGCATCACAAACCGAAGCGATTAATTTCCCATCACCATGCGTTAGTTTTGGATGCGTACTTAGAAACTCTAAAATTTCGTTTAGATTCTCTATTTTGTTATTTTCAATTTTAGCAACCAAAGGAAATGCTAATTCATGATCGGTATCTTTTCCTCGAACTCTTCCGTTAGGTTCTGGCGTAATATATCTTCCAAAATCATGATATTCTAAAGTTCCCGTTGCTTTTTCAATTAAAACTAAAGCTGCATGTCCTGCTCGTAGATAATCCTTTTTTCCAACTCCTATAAACCGCAAATATGGTGAATACCATTCATCTGCAACCATAACAATAGTTTCTGGATATGCCAATGTTAAAATAATTCCTGTATTACTCATGAATAGTCTCTGAAAATAAAAATGTTTTTGAAAATACCGTATTGTTTTGAAGGTTTTCAAAAGACATGAAAATTTCTTCTTTTCTTTTTACAACTTGAGTAACGCTAGTGGTTTTCACAGATCCTCTATCCATAATAACACCATATTCTGTATTATCTATATTGGTATTTTTATGAAATTGTAACGCTTTCGCGGAAGACAATTCGTTTCTGGATTTAAAATCTTCAAACCATTGGGTACGTTCTTCGCGCATGGCTTTGGTATATAATGTAGAAGAAGACCAAACTCTAGCTTCTTTTGGTAATTTGGTGAAGTGTTTTTGGGTACCATCCCAAACCAATTCGTACAAATGTAAATCAGTATCCCAATCGGCAATCACTATAGTGAATGGCTCTATATCCTGAAGGTTATAATTTTCAATTGTAGAAACAATTTCTTCCGAAGCTAATAAATCGGTAACCACAACTCCGCGACTTAATGTGTAATGTTCTTTTCTTTGATGCGATTCAAAACCGCCATTTAGTAAACAGATTAACCTGTTTTTTTCGCTAACACCAATCCATGTTCCACCTGATTTTTCATCTTTTGGAAACAACATTTTTGTATTATTTACCAAGTAAAAATCTGGAGGTAAAGAAACACGATTTGGCGCTTCGTCTCTGTTGGACGTTAAGACAAAATCATTATCTCCTTTTGTAAAAATAGTTACTGTACACATGTTTGTTGTAGTCTTTAATCGGCACAGCAACTTACAAAAAAAATCTTATAATTTAACTTGCCTTTAATATTTCAAAGAATTACTAATCTATAAAAATATCGTAACTTTGCACTTCAAATTTTACAACTAAAAACTCAAAATAAAATGGGAAAAGGATTTTTTAATGTTCCAATCGCAATAAACGAACCTGTAAGAGCGTATGCTCCTGGTTGCGAGTATCGTGAAGCTATTTCAAAAACATATAAAGAAATGTACAACAGCAATTTAGACGTGCCAATGTACATAAACGGGAAAGATGTTACAACGGGTAACACTAGAACAATGTCTCCTCCTCATGATCATAAACATATTGTTGGTCAATACCATTTAGCTGAAAAATCTCATGTAGACGAGGCTATTTCTACTGCTCTTGAAGCAAGAAAAGGTTGGTCTCAAGTGCCATGGCAAGATCGTGCTGCTATCTTTTTAAAAGCTGCCGAATTAATTGCAGGTCCTTACAGAGCAAAAATAAATGCTGCTACTATGATGGCACAATCTAAAACAATACATCAAGCAGAAATTGATGCTGCTTGTGAGTTAATAGACTTTTTACGTTTTAACGTACAGTTTATGACAGATATGTACCACGAACAACCAGAAAGTACTAGTGACGCATGGAATAAGATTGAATACAGACCATTAGAAGGTTTTGTTTACGCGGTATCTCCATTTAACTTTACGGCTATTGCTGGTAACTTACCTGCTTGTATGGCAATGATGGGAAATGTGGTAGTATGGAAACCTAGTGATTCTCAAATATACTCTGCAAAAGTAATTATGGATGTATTTAAAGAAGCTGGTGTACCTGCTGGTGTAATTAATGTAGTATTTGGTGATCCTGTTATGATTACAAATACAGTATTAGCTAGTCCAGATTTCTCTGGTTTACACTTTACAGGTTCTACTTATGTATTTAAAGAATTATGGAAACAAATTGGAAACAATATCCATAACTACAAAACATATCCAAAAATTGTTGGAGAAACAGGAGGTAAAGATTTTATCGTTGCACACAAAACTGCAAACCCTAAACAAGTAGCAACTGCTATTGTTAGAGGTGCTTTTGAGTTTCAAGGACAAAAATGTAGCGCTGCTTCTCGTGCTTATGTTTCTAAAAGTATTTGGAACGAAGTGAAAGAGCAAGTAATTAAAGATGTAAAATCTTTTAAAATGGGATCTCCTGAAGATATGAGTAATTTTATAACTGCTGTTATTCATGAAGGTTCATTCGATAAGCTTGCAAAATATATTGACCAAGCTAAGACGGATAAAGATGCTAACATTATTGTTGGTGGTGGTTACGATAAAAGTAAAGGTTACTTTATTGAGCCTACAGTAATTGTAGCAGAAGACCCAAAATACACGACCATGTGTGATGAATTATTTGGACCTGTTATTACTATTTATGTTTTTGAGGATGATAAATATTCGGAAACATTAAAACTTGTTGACGAAACTAGTGACTACGCTTTAACTGGAGCAATTTTAGCAACAGACAGATATGCGGTTATTGAAGCAACAAAAGCTTTAGAAAACTGTGCTGGAAACTTCTATATCAATGACAAGCCAACTGGCGCTGTTGTAGGACAACAACCATTTGGAGGTGCTAGAGGTTCTGGAACAAACGATAAAGCTGGAAGTATTTTAAACTTACAACGTTGGGTTTCACCAAGAATGATTAAAGAAACATTTGTAACTCCTACAGATTACAGATATCCTTTTTTAGGAGAATAAAATTATAGTATTTTAGTAAAAACCCTTAAAATTTTATCATTTTAAGGGTTTTTTTATACCTTTTATCTTAAAATGACACCTAATTAAAAAACTCTTAAGAGAACTTCATATATTTAAAGTGATTAATCAATCCCTTAATTTTATGAAAAATTTTTACATTCTAGTATTTTCACTAGTAACCCTCTCTGCTTTTGCCCAAAACAAAAAGGCATTTCTTAAGTTGGATACTTCAGACATGGAAACTTCGGTTTTAGCACAAAAATCGGTGATCACAGACATCACTAGCTACAACCAAAAAACAATCAACAATTTAAGCTTTTACCAAGCATACAAAACCATTGCCCAAGGTGATTTACAAGAACGTCTTTCACCTTTACAAAGCTTAAAAGAAAAAAGTAAACAAAGCTACTTTACTAAAATAATTCCGTTAGCAATAATGCATAGTGAGTTTGAATCTATAACAGATGCCGCCATGCAAAACAATATCGTAACCAAAGATGCGCAAGGAAACCTATTAAGAACCAACACAGAAACTCCCGTTTTTGAAAAAAGCACCATTACACTTGCAACGGCTTTACGTACAGAAACAAAAGGTTTGCAAACTACTTTTCGTTTAGATGCTAGCAATATATTTAACACTACAAACCATAGTATTCAAAATATTGCAATAGATTTTAATGACGGATTAGGAAAAAGAAACATTACCACCAATCAAAACATCGTTGTAGCATATCCTGGCCCTGGAAAAAAGACCTTACATTTTGAAATCACATTAGATAACAATAACATTATTACTAGAAACGCTAGCATAGAAATCAAATACTCTAATGCGGATTTATACACTAATTTTAATCGTGTAATAAGCACCTTTAATGCTAGTCTTCCAACCAACTTACTAGCTCCTTATGGGGAACCTACTTCATACCCTGGAACCGGTGAATATGAAATATTTGCTAGTGCCGATGGCATCATAGACAAACCAATTTTTCTGGTAGATGGATTTGATCCTGGTGATGGCAGACCAATTAACGGCTATACCGATATTATATCTGGAAACTACGTAGACGGACTTTATGACCTCCTTAATTTTAATGATGGTGGAAACACTTCTAATCTTGGTGATTTGGTAAGAGCCGAAGGATTTGATGTTATCATTTTAAATTTCCCTATTTATACAAGAGCTGCAGATGCAAAAGTAGTAGATGGCGGTGTAGATTTTATAGAGCGTAACGCTATGTTATTGGTAGAATTAATAAATTATATTAATACCGAAGAAAAAATAGGGGATGCTCAAAACGTGATTATTGGTCCGAGTATGGGAGGTTTAATTTCTAGATATGCACTAAATTATATGGAAGCGGAAAATATGGATCATGAAACTAGATTATGGATTTCTTTTGATGCACCGCATCATGGTGCAAATGTACCAATTGGCTTTCAGCATCAATTCAATTTTCTTGCATTTGGCTTAGATGACTTCTGGGTATTAGGAGACCAAAATGTGGAAGAATTACAACCAATTATTGATGGCATGTTACGTTCTTCTGCAGCAAGACAAATGCTAACCGATCAATTTGAACCACATATTACAAGTAGCGATGGTGTTACCTTTAATAGTTCTCGATCTTTGCCAAGAGCACACGCTTTTAAAGGTATTTTGGACGGAAGAATGAATACAGCAAACGGTTCTATTTTTCCAGAACAAACACGTAATATTTCCATAATAAATGGAAGTGGTAGTAATAATCGTTATCCAGATAATTCGCCTCAAGAAAATGATTTGGTACCT
Source organism: Lacinutrix sp. WUR7 (assembly GCF_016864015.1). Lineage (NCBI taxonomy): Bacteria > Pseudomonadati > Bacteroidota > Flavobacteriia > Flavobacteriales > Flavobacteriaceae > Lacinutrix > Lacinutrix sp. WUR7. Next base: position 594,331 of record NZ_CP045067.1, read on the forward strand.
GGAAGCCAAATTGTAAATGCAAATATTGATCTTTTCGATATTGCAACCTTAAAAGTAAGAACCTATTTTACACCAAATGCAGGAACGCAAATTGAAAACAGTAAAGTACATTTAGACTTTCCTTGGTGGTTCGCTCTAGCAAACGACAGAGAAAATAACGCAAGCTCGACGGCCTTTTCATACTCCAATGGAATTGACGCTGCTTCTGGAGGTTTATTTGATATTAAAAAATTAACAACAGATTTAGGTGCAGATGGACTAGTTGGTGATTTTTTAAACTCCTTAAAAATCGATAAATTTAATTTTATTCCAAGTGTTAGCGCTATGGCTTTTGAAACAACGACCAATGAAATTAACTGGTTTCATACACCATCTGGAATAACTACTGCTAGAGCAACATCTAACATCACACCTTTTGACGCTTGGTACATGCCAACAGAAAACCAACCACATGTCACTTTAACAGAAGGGAACGTTGCTTTTGCTTTAAATGAAATTTTTCAAGAAACATTGTCTACAGATACCTACATAGAAAACAGCATTAAACTAGAACAAAATCCTATCACAAATGCGTTACATATTTTAAGCACAAAGACTTTTCAAAACGCAAAAATAACTATTGTAGATGTAACAGGAAAAATAGTATATCATAACAATATGGCTTTAAATGAAAGAACAAGTATTCCTTTACATATTGCTTCTGGTTTATATATTTTAAATATTGAAACTTCAGAAAACCAAAACCTAAAAACAAAATTTATGGTTAAATAGATTTCATAAAAAAAGGCTTCTATTAAAGAAGCCTTTTTTTATTTACCCTTTATACTTTAAAGGGAGATGTACTATTTTTTTTGTTTCAAAAAAATCTTCAGTATAATAATCTGAAATATTATAAATGGTAGCTTTTGGGTAATCCTGTAACTCTTCGGTTAAATCCCCTCCTTTTAAATAAATAATACCATTTTTAAGTTCGTGGTTTTGCTTTTTAGCTACGCGACCTTTCACCCAATGCACAAAAGTTGGCATTGCCGCTACTGCTCTACTTACAATAAAATCATAGGTATCTTTAATTTCTTCGACTCTACAATGGGTAGTTTTTACATTTTCTAACCCTAAACCTTCTACTACTTCTCTAACCACATTTAGCTTTTTATTAATACTATCTACCAAATGAAAAGAACATTCTGGATACAAAATAGCTAAAGGTATTCCTGGAAATCCTCCACCAGTACCAACATCCATAATTTTAGTTTTCGGTTTAAAATCTACCACTTTTGCAATAGCTAAAGAATGCAGCACGTGACGTAAATACAATTCGTCAATATCTTTTCTAGATACTACATTTATCTTTAAGTTCCAGTCTTGATACAAGGCTTCTAACTTGGTAAATTTATCAATTTGATCTTCTGTTAGATTTGGAAAATACTTAAGAATTAGCTGCATGGTTTTTAATTTTGCACAAAAGTAGATAAATTATTGTGCATTTTTATGAAATTTTTATTAAGATGCACGTCAATATTATTTATCTTTGGTGTAATAATTGATACTTGTATTTATACATTATAATACAGTAAAAAATAATAGCATGACAAAACAAACAATAACTTTTTCAAGAACAGACTCGGCAAAGTTTTTTAAAACACTAAACAAACGTGTTAACAACTACTTTAAAGAGAACAAAATTAAAAAAACCGGTAATTGGAAGTTATATACTAAAGCCATAGTAATGTTTACTTTATTACTTGGTCCTTTAGTACTTTTATTAACGGTTGATTTACCAACTTGGCTTCAAATTATATCTATGATGATTATAGGTATTGGGATGGCTGGTGTAGGAATGAATGTGATGCATGATGCAAATCATGGTTCTTTTTCTAGTAAAAAATGGGTAAATAGATTAATGGGAAGCAGCATACACATATTAGCTGGTAACGATTACAACTGGAAAGTACAACACAATGTGTTACACCATACTTATACCAATATTCAAGGACATGATGAAGATATTGATGCGGGAAGAATTATTCGTTTTTCAAAACATTCTAAATGGTTGAAAATTCATCAATATCAAAAATATTATGCCTTTTTACTTTACGGTTTATTAACCGTAAACTGGGCTATTACTACAGACTTTAAACAAACCTATATTTATCTAAAAAGAAAATTATCTTATGGTGAATTCCCAAAACCAGCTACACAATGGACCAAGTTAATTATTGGTAAGATAATTTATTACTCTATTTGGGTAGTTTTACCTATAGCTATGGGTTATGCTTGGTGGCAAGTTTTAATAGGCTTTTTAATCATGCATTATACTGCTGGAATTATCTTAAGTGTCGTTTTTCAATTAGCACACGTAATGCCTAATACAGACATGCCTATTCCTGATAAAGCTGGAAACATGAAAAATACTTGGGCAATTCATCAACTATTTACTACTTCTAATTTTTCACCAAAAAACTGGTTAGTAGAATTTTATACAGGTGGTTTAAACAGACAAGTAGAACATCACTTATTTGCACATATTAGCCATGTTCACTATAAAAACATAGCTAAAATTGTTAAAGATACTGCGCATGAATTTAGCTTACCATACAATGAATACAACACGATGTGGAAAGCAATAGGAGAACATTATCAACAATTAAAAGTGTTAGGTCAAAAACCTAGCATGGCTTAACCCTTTTTTTTTGCACTTCAAACCAATATTTCATAAATGAATCCACTTTCAGAAAGAATAACAAACATGTCTACTTCTGCCACATTAGCTATGGCAGCAAAAGCAAGAGAACTTAGAGCCGAAGGCAAAGATATTATAGGATTAAGTTTGGGAGAACCAGATTTTAATACTCCAGATTTCATTAAAGACGCTGCAATTCAAGCAATAAAAGACAATTACAATTCATACTCTCCTGTAGATGGTTATGTAGATTTAAAGGAAGCTGTAATTACAAAATTTAAACGCGACAATAATTTAACATATACTTTACCACAAGTAGTGGTATCTACTGGTGCAAAACAATCTTTATATAACATTGCACAAGTAATGTTAAATAAAGGAGACGAAGTTATTTTACCTTGTCCGTATTGGGTGAGCTATAGTGATATTGTTAAGGTTGCAGAAGGAGTTCCTGTAGAAGTAAAAACGTCTATAGATACAGATTTCAAAATGACTGCCGCGCAATTAGAAGCAGCTATTACGCCAAAAACAAAAATGATTTGGTTTAGTTCTCCTTGTAACCCTAGTGGTTCTTTATACAGTAAGGAAGAATTGGAAGCTTTGGCTTCTGTTTTGGTAAAGCATCCAAATATTTATGTGGTTTCCGATGAAATATACGAACACATAAACTACACCGGAAAACCACACGCAAGTATGGCTGGAATTGATGGTATGTTTAATAATACGATTACCGTAAATGGTGTATCTAAAGCTTTTGCTATGACTGGCTGGAGAGTTGGTTTTATTGGTGCTCCAGATTGGATTGCTCGTGCTTGTAATAAAATGCAAGGACAAGTAACTAGCGGAACAAACTGTATAGCGCAACGTGCTGTTATAACGGCTTTAAATGCAGACCCAAGTGTTGTAAAATACATGATAGACGAGTTTAAAGTACGTCGTGATATGGTTTTAGATTTATTGGATGGTATAGAAGGTTTTAAAACCAACACACCAGAAGGTGCCTTTTATGTGTTTCCAGATATTTCTTTTTTCTTCGGAAAGACCTTACGTGGTAAAAAAATAAATAACGCTACAGATTTCTCTCTATATCTCTTAGAAGAAGCATTAGTTGCTACGGTAACAGGAGATGCATTTGGAGATAAAAACTGTATTCGTATTTCTTATGCAGCAAGTCAAGAGCAAATTAAAGAAGCAATCAAAAGAATTAAAGAAGCACTTAGCTAAACTTTATTTTAAATATATTTTAAAGCCATGAATACAATGTATTCATGGCTTTTTTTTTATACTATTACTAGCAAAAATAAAAGCAAAGTAATCACTAGGCTTATTAGATAATAAATGGTTTCTTCTTTGTTTTGAATAACCATTTGCAAACGTATTCTTTCTAAAATTTCTGGTGTCGCTTCCGGAAAATTATACAAAGATTCTGTTTTCCTAATTTCACCAAAAAACGGCCTGGTAATTTTCTTTCTTAAACGTTTCAGGTTTTTATTATTCTTTAACGTTAATAGCATGGATTCTCCTAAAGGCATAACCTTATATATAAATAATTATTAGTGTCATTAGAATACTTAAAGCAACACCTAAAACAATAATCTGCTTTAGTCTTACTTGCTTTTGTTCGCGTTGTATCTTTTCTTCAATGCTTTTCAACTCTTCTTTAGTTGCGGTATTATGAAACTGTAGTTTTGTACTAGAATAACCTCCTTCAAAAGATTTTCTTTTGCTTCTATTGGAACGCATTTTCTCATTATTCTTAATAACGGTAATCATTGCTTGCACAGAACCACCAAATCCCATAATTTCTAGGTTTTAAAAGTGAAACATTAAATTTTAGATAATAGAAGTGTATTACAAGAATTCTCATTCTTGCTTTCTATTTAGCATATTATAAAAGATTATTTTGAGGGTAGCTCAAAGATCATCAGTTAACAATCCAGTAAAAAGCTTTATATATATGTAGTACATTTAATATAAATGTTACACTTTTGAAAAGAAAAAAATATTCTTCAGAAACACATTTACAGAGTAGCAATAAGAAATGCTACAAAAAACAGAGATAGTTTTAATATGGTCTCTATAGAGCAACAGGTATTAAATTGTCTACTCTTTAATCGTTGTTTAATTCCGAAAATAGAATTGGAAGAAACTTTACTAAAGTTACTATTAACGATCTGTTGGTAGTTGGAGTTTAAAAACCCTAAAGGTTTGTTTACGGTGTCCTTATCTTGTTTGGGAAGTGGCTCTAAATCTTGTGATGTAATTACTAATTCCATGATGGTTTATTTTAATTGGTTTGTATAATAAAGACGAACCAAATAACAAAATGTTACAGCAACAATAGTCTTGAAACTGTACAATAACGTGGAAACACCTATTCTAATTAAAGAATTTGAATAAAAAATATTTTTAATATCTTATCTATTTCTCCAGAAAAATGGCGTAAATAATATAAGTACAGTAAACAATTCTAATCTTCCAATTAACATTAAGAAACTACACCACCATTTTCCTAAATCAGGCAATGATGCATAGTTATTTACGGGACCAAAATCACCAAGTGCCGGACCAACATTTCCTAAACTGGAAGCTGCCAAACCTACGGAAGATTCAAAATTTATTCCCATCATTGAAAACACTAATGCTCCAACAATAAAGGAAAGCATATATAGAATAAAAAAGGCAAGTATATTAAATACAATTTCTTTTGAAATGGCTTTTTTATTATAACGAACAGGCACAATAGCATTGGGATGCAAAGTACGTTTAAACTCTAAAAATCCATTTTTAATTAGTACTAAATGACGTACTACTTTCACACCTCCAGAAGTACTACCTGCAGATCCACCAAGAAACATGATTCCGAAAAAGAACACCACTAAAAACGGTGTCCATAACGTATAATCTGCCGTTACAAAACCAGTTGTAGTGATAACAGATAACACCTGAAATAAAGCATGACGAAAAGCACTTTCTGCTTCTCCCCAAACCATAGGATGATCAATTGTCGAGGCTGTAAGATCGGATTTGAAATAAATAATCAGGGCAACAATAGCTGTAAAAATAGCTACAAACTTAAAGTATAGCTTAAACTCTTCATCGTGTATAATTTTTTGCACTTTACCTTTAAAAGCGAAATAACTTAAAACAAAGTTAGTTCCTGCTAGAAACATAAACACGATAATAATGTATTGTATTACTGGTTCATTATTCCAATAGGCAACACTGGCATTTTTAGTAGAAAACCCTCCTGTAGACAAGGTACATAAGGAATGATTTATAGCGTCAAAAAACGACATTCCTGCTACTTGCAATAAAATAGTTTCCGCAACCGTGTACCCAAAATAAATAAGCCATAAACGTTTTGCTGTATCTGTAATTCTTGGGTGTAATTTATCGGTGCTTGGTCCTGGAGCTTCGGCTGCAAAAAGCTGCATACCTCCAATTCCTAATAAAGGTAAAATAGCAATGGCTAGTACTATAATTCCCATTCCGCCAATCCAATGCGTTAAGCTTCGCCAAAACAAAACACCTTCAGGTACTGCTTCAATATCATTTAAAATAGATGCTCCTGTGGTTGTAAAACCAGACATCGTTTCAAAAAAAGCATCTGTAAATTGCGGGATACTTTCGGTAAATACATAAGGTAAGGTTCCAGATAGCGACATAACAATCCAACCAAAAGTTACTACAATATAACCTTCGCGTTTGTTCATTTCTTTGCTATGATTTCTAGTAGAAACCATTCCAAAAACACCAACTAAAAGCGTTACAATTCCGGAAAGAAATAACTCTAAAGTGACACCATCTTTATAAATCAAACTGATAAGTGCAGACAGCAGCATAAAACCACCATTAAACAAGAGTAGCAATCCGAAAAAATGGAAAATAATTTTGTGGTTAAGCTTAATGGCTCTCATTACAAGAATATTTTTTCAACTCGTTTAATAGATCTTGGCAAACAACATACTACCACATTATCATTTTCTTGTATTCTAAAGCTTCCTAGTGCAATATGCCCTTTTCCATCTCTAATAACACCACCAATAATTGCAGATCTTGGGAAGTCTACATCTTTAATAAGTTTATTGTTAATTTTAGATTTAGCTTTTACCTTAAATTCCAACAACTCTGCATTCATGTTATTCAGTTTGGTCATTGCCACAACCTCTCCTTTACGTATATATCTAAAAATATTATTTGCAGCAAGTAGTTTTTTATTAATAAGTGTATCAATCCCAATAGATTGTGACAACTCAAAATAATCCATGTTTTCTACAAGTGCAATGGTTTTCTTAACCCCTTTAGATTTTGCAACTAAGCAAGACATAATATTGGTTTCTGAATTTCCTGTAACAGAAATAAAAGCATCCATATCCCCAATGTTTTCTTCGTCTAGCAAATCTACATTTCTACCATCTCCATTTATTACTAGTACTTTTTCTAACTCGTCTGCCAACTCAAAAGCATGTTCCTTATCTTTTTCAATAAGCTTTACATTAAAATTGTTAGCACATAAATCTCTGGATGTTTTGTAACCAATTTTACTACCTCCAAGAATCATGACATTTTTAATCTCTACATTACTTTTCCCTGTCATTTTACACAACTCATCTCCTCCTCCTTCACTAGTAATAAAGACCACATTGTCGCCTTCTTTAAACTGTGTATCTCCTCTTGGAATGATTGTATATTGCGTACCAAAACGTTGAATTGCTATTGGCACAAAGTGAATTTCATGAAATAATTGCGCTGCTTCTTTTACTGTTTTACCAACAAAAGACGCGGTTCTAGCTAAATTTAGCCCAACCATAGTAAGCGCTCCTTCTTCAAACTCATAGCTATCATTAAATGCAGACTGATTTAATAACAGACTAATCTCTGAAGCCGCTAAAGCTTCAGGAGAAATTAATTCATCAATACCTAATTCGGTAAAACCAACTTCATCTTTATGGTTGATAAACTCTGTATTCGAGATTCTAGCTATGGTACGTTTCGCACCAAGTTGTTTCGCCAAAACGCAAACTGTAATATTTGTAGTTTCCGAAGCTGTTACCGCAATTAGTAAATCAATATTGTTAACATTTGCTTCTTTTAAGATAGATATTGACGTAGCATCCCCTTTAATCACCTTAATATCTAAATGATTATCTGCATAAGACAGACTATCTTTATTAGTATCTATTAAGGTTATTTCTTGCGATTCGTAAGACAATAATTTTGCTAAATGAAATCCTACTTCACCAGCTCCAGCAATAATTATTTTCATTTATAGTTTTAATAAAAAAGTAAGCAAATATACTGCAAATTATTAAGATACAAATAAGATACCTGTATTTGATTTGATTACACTATAAGTATTTAAACAAAAAAAATATGTAGTTTTGCCAAAAAAATAGATTTGTCGAAAATAAAACCATACAAGGATAGCGATTTAGGTAAGAAAGAACAAGTTACCAAAATGTTTGATACGATTTCTAAAGATTATGATGGCTTAAATAGAGTTATTTCCTTTGGAATTGATGTTTCATGGCGTAAAAAAGTGGTTGCAATGGTTAAAGAATCGCAGCCAAAAACAATTTTAGACATCGCTACAGGAACAGGAGACCTTGCTATTAATTTAGCACAAACCAATGCCGAAAAAATTGTTGGATTAGACATAAGTAGCGGTATGCTTAATATTGGTAAAACCAAAATTAAAAAACGCGGCTTAGAAAATACTATAGAAATGGTTTTAGGGGACAGTGAAAATATGCCTTTTGAAGACAATTCTTTTGATGCAATAACCGTGGCTTTTGGTGTTCGAAATTTTGAAACACTAGAAAAAGGACTAAAAGAAATACACCGCGTATTGAAACCACAAGGGACTTTTGTAATATTAGAAACTTCTATGCCAACAAAAACACCTTATAAACAAGGGTATAATTTTTACACAAAAAACATTCTTCCTTTAATTGGTAAAATGTTTTCGAAAGATAGAAGTGCCTATAAATATTTATGCGAATCTGCTTCTGTTTTTCCTTTTGGTGAAGCTTTAAACAATATTTTAAGAGAAACGGGGTTTATTAATGTTACAGATTTCCCTCAAACATTTGGAGTGGCAACCATCTATAAATCGTCAAAATAATATATGAAAAATATACTTGTCTTAATAATCACTTTTTTTGTTTTTCAAACAGCATCGGCTCAATTATTTAGTAAAGAGCGAATAAAAAACAATGAAAACATAGATAAAGCGCGCTTAAGTTATGGGTACTTTCTTGGTTTTAATAGCTATGATTTTAATTTTGACTACTACGAAAACAAAAAAGACATTCAAGTAGAAACAAGTACCGGTTTTAATGTAGGACTTATTGGAAACTTAAGAATTAACGATTATGTAGATATACGATTAGAACCAGGTTTATCTATAACTTCTAGAAATTTAATTTATGACGAAAGTTATTTTGATGGTACAGAATTTACAGATGCAGATTTAATTAGAGAAGTGAAATCTACCTATATCCACATTCCTTTATTAATAAAACTATCTACAAAACGACTAAATAACTTTAAACCTTTTATTGTTGGTGGAATCTCTACAGCATTAAACCTTTCTAGTAATCAAGACAATCCGGATGATAATTCTGCTGGTGAATTTAGAATGAAAAAAAATAACCTGTTTTACGAAATTGGTTTTGGTATTGATTTCTATTTGTACTTTTTCAAGTTTACACCATCCGTTCGTGGAATCTTTGCGTTTAATGATGAAATGGTTCCAGATGTTGATCCTAATAGTCCGTGGACAGGAAATGTTTCCAGTATGCAAACTAGAGGATTGTTTATCAACTTGACTTTTCAATAAACCGCGACCGCCACTGAATACTGAGACTGCGACTGAATACTGCCACTGCGACTGAATACTGCCACTGCCACTGAATACTGCCACTGCGACTGAATACTTTTACCCCCTCTTAAACTCGCTCAACAAAATAGCAGTAGCTGTGGCCACGTTTAAACTTTCCGTTGCTTGAAGTTGTCCGAACCTTGGAATACTAATTCGTTTCGTTACTAGCGCTTCAACAGCAGGAGAAATACCATTCGCTTCGTTACCTAAAACTAAAACACCTTGATTTGGCAATTCACTTTTATACACGTTTTCGCCATCCATAAAAGCACCAAAAACATTGGTATTACTTTCCTTTAGAAAAGTCTCTAAATTTAAATAATTCACGTTAACTCTCGTTATCGACCCCATGGTTGCTTGAATTACTTTCGGATTATAACAATCTACAGTAGCAGTACTACAAACCAAATCTGCAACGCCAAACCAATCACACAGTCTAATAATAGTTCCTAAGTTTCCAGGATCTCTTACATCATCGAGAGCTACAATCAGATTATTATTATTATTACGCACTGGACTTGTATCTGGAATTTTAAAAATAGCTAAAGCTTTATTTGGCGTAGTTAGAAAACTGATTTTTTTTAATTCCTTTTCTGTAATAATAGTTTCTTCATTAAGGTCCATATTAAAAGACGCTGTAGTAAAAATATGCTGCAGTTTTAAAGAAGAATGCAATAGTTCTTTTATCGTTTTTAAACCTTCAGCTACAAACAAGCCTTCTTGCTGTCTATACTTTTTTTGCTTTAAACTAGTTATTAATTTTATTTGGCTTTTGGTTAACATGTAAATAATGTATTTTTGAAACTATAAAAAGGTTTTTACTGGCTAAAGATGAAACCTTAAATTCATTAAAACAAAATTAGTATTAATTTATCACATAATATTCTTGAAATTACAACCCTTTAAAATAGTATTACTTGTATGCCTTGCAGTATTTTTCACTTCTTGTGATGCCGTTAAAAGAGTTGGAGAAAACGAGCACTTACTAGTGAATAACACTATTTTAGTAAATAACAAAAAAGTAAATACAGAAAGAATAAACAACCTCTTATACCAAGCGCCTAATAGAAAACTTTTAGGTATTCCGTTACGTTTACATATTTACAATACAGCAAGACCAAACATTGACTCTATTGTAAACGAAAAAATAAACAGAAACCCTAAACGTAAAAAAAGATTAGAAAATTTTCTTTCTAAAAAACAATTAGATAATTATTTACAAGCAAAAATAGATTTTAATTCTTGGCTTAAAAAAACGGGGGAAGCACCAGTAATTGTTAATGAGGTAAAAACCAAAAAATCAATAAATCAGTTAAAGGCGTATTATTTTAACAATGGTTGGTTTAATGTGAAAGCTTCTGCAAAAACAGACACACTAGGTAATAAAAAAGCAAGGGTAGATTACACCGTTACTACTGGTAAAGCATATTTTGTAGACTCACTAACCACATCTATTGATTCTCCTATTTTAGATTCCTTATACAAAACACAAGCGCATAAATCACTACTTAAGAAAGAACAGTACAAAACAGTTACTTTCGATAATGAACTGGAGCGTATTACCGAACATTTTAAAAATTCAGGAGTATATCATTTTAGCCAAGAATACATTTATTTTGAAATGGATTCAATTGAAAACAATCAAAAAGTAAAGGTAGATTTACAAATAAAAAATCGACAAGTAAGAAAACAAGACTCTGCATATAGAATTCCTTTTAAGATCTATAACGTAAAAGACGTAAATATCTTCACAACTAGCACTTACGAAAACAGAAACAAAACCATTACTGATACGGTATCCTACAATGGATACAATTTATTTAGTATTGGTAAAATGCGCTTTAAGCCTAAAGCTTTAACCGACGCTGTTTTTATTACCCCAAACAGCATTTTTAAAGACATAAGCAAAACGCGTTCTTACCGACATTTAAGCAACTTGAAAACGTTTAAATATCCAGACATTGAGTATATAGAAAACCCAGACACCACACTTACTGCGAACATATATTTATCCCCTTTAAAGAAATTTAAATTTGGTTTTAGTGCAGAAGTTTCACAAAGCGATATACAAACTGTAGGCTTTGCATTAAACCCAAGTATTTTAATGCGAAATGTATTTCGAGGTGCCGAAACACTAGAACTCTCTGCAATTGGATCTATTGGTGCTTCCAAAGACGCATCCAATGATGGCGATCCGTTTTTTGATATTAATGAAATAGGTGCAAACCTTAGACTAACTATACCAAGATTATTTTTCCCTTTTAATACTGAAAAAATAATACCTAAACACATGTTTCCAAGCACCATAATATCGTTGGCAATGTCTAGTCAGACAAATATTGGTTTAGATAAGCAAACCGTTACTGGAGCTTTTAATTACAAATGGATTCCTAACAAAACAGTAACCAACAGATTAGATGTTTTTAATGCACAGTACGTAAGAAACTTAAATACAGGAAATTACTTTAATGTATATGAAACCTCTTATGATAATTTAAATTCTATTGCACAAGATCTAAATTACAATACAGACAATACAGATTTAAGCATACCAGATCAAACAAATCTTTTTATCAATGATGTATTAAGCGGAAACACTTCGTTAGCATCCACAAGTGATGATTATCAAACCATATCGGCTATTAGCGAGCGTAAAGACAGATTAACAGAAAACAATCTTATTTTCTCTTCTAATTACTACTATACACAAGATAGACGTGAAAATTTATTTGATGAAACCTTTTCTATTTTCCGATTTAAATTAGAATTAGCAGGAAATATTTTTTCTGCGGCATCTAGTGCTTTCGGCTTACAAAAAAACGATAATGACCAATATGAGTTTTTTAATGTCGCATTCTCGCAATATGTAAAAACCGAGTTCGATTATATTCGTCATTGGGATTTAGGTAAAAAAAATGTGCTTGCTGCAAGAGGTTTTGTTGGAATTGCTATTCCGTATGGCAATTCTACAAACATCCCTTTCTCTAAAAGTTTCTTTGCAGGAGGAACTAATGATAATCGTGCATGGACCGCTTATAGTCTTGGTCCAGGAAGATCAGGGTCTAACAACGAATTTAATGAAGCAAACCTAAAACTAGCCTTTAGTTTTGAAAATAGATTTAATGTCTTTGGAGATGTAAACGCTGCACTATTTATAGATGTTGGTAATATCTGGAATGTATTGGATGACGTAGAGGATGACAAATCCACCTTCACCAGTTTATCCTCTTTAAAAGACATTGCAATAGGATCTGGTTTTGGTATTAGATATGATTTTGGTTTCGCAGTAGCAAGATTAGACTTAGGCTTTAAAACCTACAATCCAGCATTAGAAACCAACCGTTGGTTTTCTAACTACAACTTTGGTAAAGCAGTCTATAATATTGGTATTAACTATCCGTTTTAAACCATTCACAACGAAAACGTTATCGTGTTTATTCCTTTAAGAATCTATTCAAACAACTATAATTTATTTAAAAATTACGTACTTTTGAATAAACAAACATTCATCTAAACCAAATAATAAAATGGCACATAATATAAAACCAGGAGTTGCAACAGGTCGTGAAGTACAAGAAATCTTCAAACTAGCGAAAGAAAAAGGCTTTGCATTACCAGCAGTAAATGTAATTGGCTCTAATAGTATTAATGGTGTTTTAGAAACAGCAGCAGCTTTAAATGCTCCAGTAATCATACAATTTTCTAATGGCGGAGGAGTATTTAATGCCGGAAAAGGATTAAGTAACGAAAACCAAAAAGCAGCAATTGCAGGAAGCATCGCAGGAGCAAAACACATACACCTAATGGCAGAAGCTTATGGTGTTCCAGTAATTTTACACACAGACCATTGTGCAAAAAAATTATTACCATGGATTGATGGTTTATTAGATGCTAGTGAACAACATTATAAAGAAACAGGAAAACCTTTATATAGCTCACACATGATAGATTTAAGCGAAGAACCTCTTGAAGAAAACATAGCAATATGTAAAGAGTACCTTGCTAGAATGAGCAAAATGGGAATGACCCTAGAAATAGAATTAGGTATTACAGGTGGTGAAGAAGATGGCGTAGATAACAGTGATGTAGACGAGTCTAAATTATACACACAACCAGAAGAAGTAGCTTATGCGTATGAAGAATTAAGCAAAGTAAGTGACCAATTTACTATCGCAGCAGCATTTGGTAATGTACATGGTGTTTACAAACCAGGTAACGTAAAACTTACTCCAAAAATTCTTAAAAACTCTCAAGAATTTTTATCTAAAAAACACAACCTACCTCATAATCATATCGACTTTGTTTTTCATGGTGGATCTGGATCTACATTAGAAGAAATTAGAGAAGCAATAGGTTACGGTGTAATAAAAATGAATATCGACACCGACATGCAATACGCTTTCATGTCTGGAGTTAGAGATTATATGGCAGAAAAAAAGGACTACTTACAATCACAAATTGGTAACCCAGACGGACCAGAATCTCCAAATAAAAAATATTATGATCCACGCGTTTGGTTACGTAAAGGAGAAATCACATTTGTAGAGCGTCTTAAAAGAGCGTTTGAAGATTTAAATAACGTAAATACTCTATAATATTATTTTGGCGTTACCCTACTTCACAAAAGTTTCGTAGGGTCAGGCTGTCACTACTCGCTCTCTGCGAGGAGCTCAAACAAACCGTTCCATCCTTAACACAAATCAAGGTAATTAATAAAATAAAAAATCCGTTTAAAGAGAATAACCTCAGTACTTAAACGGATTTTTTTATGCTTTAATATAACAAGAAAACAAGATAGCGACATCTATTTTGGAGTTGTATTAATAAAATGAGTAATTTTGCTTACTTATTTATTTAAAATAAGAACTAACTAAATTAATTTTAGAAAAACTAAAATAGTAAATCTATATGGCTTGGTTTAAAAGAAAAGAAAAAGGTATAACCACCTCTACTCAAGAAAAAAAAGACACCCCAAAAGGCCTTTGGTACAAATCTCCAACAGGTAAAATAGTAGACGCAAAAGAATTAGAAAAAAACTTTTACGTAAGTCCAGAAGACGGTTACCATGTAAGAATTGGTAGTAATGAATATTTCGAAATACTTTTTGACGACAATAAATATAAAGAATTAGATGCTAAATTAGAATCTAAAGACCCTTTAAAATTTGAAGACACCAAAAAGTATCCAGACCGTTTAAAGGCAGCACAAGAAAAAACAAAACTAAAAGACGCTGTTCGTACAGCTGTTGGAAAATCTAAAGGCAATGATTTAGTTATTGCTGCTATGGATTTTAGTTTTATTGGTGGATCTATGGGAAGCGTTGTAGGAGAAAAAATAGCTCGTGCAGCAGACTACGCATTAAAAAAGAAACTACCATTCATGATTATCTCTAAATCTGGAGGAGCAAGAATGATGGAAGCAGCATTATCTTTAATGCAACTAGCAAAAACATCTGTAAAACTGGCACAACTAGCAGACGCAGGAATTCCATACATCTCGCTATGTACAGATCCAACAACAGGAGGAACAACAGCTTCTTTTGCTATGTTAGGAGACATTAACATTAGCGAACCAGGTGCATTAATTGGTTTTGCTGGACCTCGAATTGTAAGAGATACTACAGGAAAAGAATTACCTGAAGGGTTTCAAACTTCAGAGTTTTTATTAGAACATGGTTTTCTAGATTTTATTACACATAGAAAAGAATTAAAAAATCGTGTAAATCTTTATATAGACTTGGTACAAAACCAACCTATAAGAGCTTAAATACGAACACAATAACAAAAAAGACCTTTAAAATAAAAAATTAAAGGTCTTTTTTGTTATTTATTTAATCAAATAAATAAAAATAACTATATTTGCCGCTCGAAAGAAGAGCTTTCGTGTACATAAAAATCATTTACAATAATATTAGCATGTATTTAGATCAAAAAGCAAAAGAAGAATTATTCGCAAAACATGGTGGTAACGCAAAAAATACTGGTTCTGCAGAAGGACAGATTGCATTATTCACTCACAGAATTGAGCACTTAACACAACACTTAAAAAATAATCGTAAAGATTATAATACAGAGCGTTCGTTAGTAATGTTAGTAGGAAAAAGAAGAAGCTTACTAGATTACTTAATTAAGAAAGATGTCTTAAGATATCGTGCAATAATTAAAGAATTAGGATTAAGAAAATAATCTCAATACAAAGACCACGCCCAACAGCGTGGTTTTTTGGTATATACTAACTCGTTTTGGAAGAGTCTAAACTCCAATATTGAAGAAGCTAAATTACAGTTTTTCATTGGCCACAACAACTACACAACACAACTACCAATGTTTAATTAGTATTAAAACTTATTTATGATTCCAAAAGTTTTTAAAGAGGTCATAGACCTAGGTGATGGAAGAGAAATTTCTATCGAAACCGGAAAATTAGCAAAACAGGCACATGGTTCTGTTGTTGTTCAGTCAGGAAAATGTATGCTATTATGTACAGTTGTTTCCAATTACAAACAATCACCAGTAGATTTTTTACCATTAACGGTAGATTATCGCGAAAAATTTGCAGCAGCTGGTCGTTATCCAGGTGGTTTCTTCAAAAGAGAAGCAAGACCAAGTGATGGTGAAGTATTAACAATGCGTTTAGTAGACAGAGTATTACGTCCGTTATTCCCAAAAGATTACCACTCAGAAGTACAAGTGATGATCCAATTAATGTCTCACGATGAAGACGTTATGCCAGATGCAATGGCAGGTTTAGCAGCATCAGCAGCTATTCAATTATCAGATTTCCCTTTTGAATGTGCTATCTCTGAAGCTAGAGTTGGACGTGTAAACGGAGAATTTGTAATCAACCCAACAAGAGCGCAATTAGCAGAATCTGACATCGACATGATGATTGGAGCAAGTGCTGATTCTGTGATGATGGTAGAAGGTGAAATGGATGAAATTTCTGAAGAAGAAATGGCAGACGCAATTAAATTTGCACATGAAGCTATAAAAGTACAATGTGCTGTTCAAGTAAAATTAGCAGAAGCATTTGGTAAAAAAGAAGTACGTGAGTACGAAGGAGAAAGAGAAGACGCAGATTTAGAGAAGAAAGTTTATGACATGGCATACGATAAAGTATATGCTATAGCAAAAGCAGGATCCTCTAAACATGAAAGAACTACTGCATTTGCAGAAATTAAAGACGAAATTAAAGCTACTTTTTCAGAAGAAGAATTAGCCGATTTTGGAGATTTAGTTTCTAAATATTACAGAAAAGCAGAAAAATCTGCTATTAGAAACCTAACCTTAGATGAAGGTTTACGTTTAGATGGAAGAAAAACTAACGAGATTAGACCAATTTGGTGTGAGGTAGATTATTTACCATCAGTTCATGGTTCTGCAATCTTTACTCGTGGAGAAACACAAGCATTAGCTACAGTTACTTTAGGAACATCTAGAGATGCAAACAAAATAGACATGCCATCTTACGAAGGTGAGGAAAATTTCTATTTACATTATAACTTCCCTCCTTTTTGTACCGGTGAAGCTAGACCATTAAGAGGAACCTCTCGTAGAGAAGTTGGTCATGGTAACTTAGCACAACGTGGTTTAAAAGGAATGATTCCTGCAGATTGCCCGTATACAGTAAGAGTTGTTTCTGAAGTATTAGAATCTAACGGTTCTTCTTCTATGGCAACGGTTTGTGCAGGTACAATGGCACTTATGGATGCTGGGGTACAAATGATAAGACCAGTTTCTGGAATTGCAATGGGATTAATTTCTGATGCTGATTCTGGTAAATTTGCTGTATTATCTGATATTTTAGGTGATGAAGATCACTTAGGAGATATGGATTTTAAAGTAACAGGTACTACTAAAGGTATTACTGCTTGTCAAATGGATATTAAAGTAAAAGGACTTTCTTATGATGTATTAGAATCGGCATTAGCGCAAGCTCGTGATGGTCGTTTACACATCTTAGGTAAGTTAACAGATACTATTGCAACTCCTAACGCAGAAGTTAAAGATCATGCGCCTACAATGGTTACAAGACGTATACCAAACGAATTTATTGGTGCGTTAATTGGACCTGGAGGAAAAGTGATTCAAGAGATGCAAAAAGAAACAGAGACTACTATCGTTATTAACGAAGACCCTGTGACTGAAGAAGGTATTGTTGAAATATTAGGTGTTGGTAGTAAAGGAATTGATGCTGTTATGGCAAAAATAGACTCTTTATTATTTAAACCTGAAGTGGGTAGTATTTACGAAGTAAAAGTAATCAAAATGTTAGATTTTGGTGCTGTTGTTGAGTATATGGATGCTCCAGGAAACGAAGTATTACTTCACGTAAGTGAATTAGCTTGGGAACGTACAGAAAATGTTTCAGATGTTGTAAACATGGGAGACGTTTTTGATGTAAAATACTTTGGTATAGACAAACGTACTCGTAAAGAAAAAGTTTCTAGAAAAGCTATTTTACCAAAACCAGAAGGTTTTGTTGAAAGACCACCAAGAGACGATAAACGTCCTGCTTCTCGTGATAACAGAGGTTCTCGTGACAATAGAGGTCGTGATAACAGACGTGACGACAGAAAACCAAGAGAAGATAAAAAAGAAGATTAATTCTTTTTCACTCTTAATATATTTAAAAGCCCATCAAAAATTTGATGGGCTTTTTTTTATATCTTTAGTTATAATTTTTTATTATAACAACATGAATTCCATAACACTAGAACCATTTATACATAATGCAAAAAGTTGTATCGCGATTAAATTTGCTTATAATTTTGAAGTCAAAGAATATATAAAAAAATTTAATGGTGTGTATTGGACCAAAACACACAGAACATTTTATATTTATTATGACGAGGTTAGACTACAAGAACTAAAAGTTTACATTAAAAAAGAAAACTTACGCCTTTTAGAAAGTCCTAATAAAAATAGTATTCCACGATACAGCAAAGGTCTCAAAGTAGAGCTAAACCCTTTAAACAAAGAAAAAACGGAAGTCTATAGTCACTTTTTAGAATTTTTAAAAGGAAAAAGATTTAGCAAGAGTACTATTGCCGCTTATGGAGGTTTTATACTCGAATTTTTACGCTTTACAGACTCAAAACCTGTCAACGAACTTAATGAAAACGATGTAAGGCATTATATAGAATGGACGGTTGATAAATTAAATTATGCAGTTAGCACACATAGACAAATGGTAAGTGGTTTTAAGCATTTTGCTTATTTCTACCCTGCATGTTCTATAGATATAGATAAAGTCTATATGCCTAAAAAAGACAAAAAACTTCCAATTGTATTAAGTATAGAAGAAGTATTTTCCATATTACAAGTAACAAAAAACTTAAAACATCGTACCATTATAGCAATGCTTTATGGCTCTGGATTACGCATAGGAGAAATTATAGATTTAAAACTTAGTGATTTTGATTTTAGAAGAAAGCAGTTATATGTAAAAAACTCAAAAGGCAGAAAAGACAGATACACTACTATCGCCGAAAGTCTTTTCCCATTATTGAAAAATTATCATAATACCTATGCACCAAAACAATATTTTATAGAGAACCCTAAAGGCGGTAAATACACTGCAGGATCTATACGTGCATTTCTTGCAAGAAACACTAAAGCTGCTGGAATACTAAAACCGGTAACACCACATACTTTACGTCATAGTTATGCCACACATATGTTAGAACAAGGTACAGATATTCGTTACATACAAGAACTACTAGGCCACAGCAGACCAGAAACCACAATGATTTATACACATGTATCTAGAAAAGATTTACAACAAATAAAGAGCCCTTTGGATAATGCAATTAAACAATTATCTTTACAGGATAACGTCAACACAAAACTAACGATATCCTGATCTATTTACGGGATATAATCAATAAATGTGATGATATAACACGTTGGCAATAATTTTGACCCGTCCTGAAATAAGGCTACATAATTTTAAACATTATGTATAGAAATGACAAAGTAATTAGACGTTACAGTGAGCCTTTTAAATTAAAAATTTTAGCCGAACTTACAATCGGAAAACACACAAAGAGTGAACTTTGTAAACTCTACTCTATTGCACCTACAACAGTAAACGTGTGGATTAAAAAGTATAATCGTAAAGACTTAATGAACACCAGAGTAAAAGTGGAAACAAAAGACGAAATATCTAGAATAAAAGCACTTCAAAAAGAGGTTGAACAACTTAAAAAACTACTACTTAAAAAGGATCTCGATGCTATGGTACAGGATTGTTATCTTGAAGTAGCAGCTGAAGATCTTGGTTATAAATCAGTTAATGAACTAAAAAAAAAGCTAAGTATAAAGCCTTAAGTAAAGCTAAAAAAAGATCTAAGGGATTTGCTTCTTTAACAACTATAACCCATTGTTTTGGACTTAAACGCAATGCTTATTACAAGCATAAAAACAGAGCTGATAAGCGTTTAAAACTAGAACAACAGATTATAGATATTGTTAGAAAAAGACGCAAATCCCTTCCTAGAGAAGGTGTTCGCAAACTTACCAGGTCCTTAGATAAAGAGTTTGTTAAAGCTAACATTAAAGTAGGTAGAGATACACTATTCAAAGTACTTAGGAAATATAATATGCTTACACTTAGAAAGAAAACCAGTGCTAGAACTACGAACTCTTATCATCGTTTTTATAAATACAATAACATTATAAAAGACCTAGAAGTTACTAGAGCGAACCAAGTTTGGGTATCTGATATCACATACATTAGAACCATAAAGGGCTTTTGTTATCTGGCTTTAATAACAGATATGCATTCCAGAAAAATAGTCGGTTATGACCTAAGTGATAGTTTAGAGTTAAATGGATGTGTAAGAGCGCTTAAGAAGGCAATTTATCAAGCTAAAAACATTAAGCAACTTATTCATCATTCGGATAGAGGAATACAGTATTGTAGCAATGTATACACACAAATTCTTAAAAGAAAAAAGATAGATATTAGTATGACTGAAGAAAATCATTGTTACGAAAACGCAATGGCAGAACGTGTAAATGGAATTTTAAAAGATGAATTTTATTTAGACCAAACCTTTGATAACGTGAGTCACGCAAAGAGAGCTGCAAAAAATGCAATTAATTTGTACAATGAAGTAAGATTACATTTATCTTTAGATTATAAAACACCAAATATGGTATATAAATTATCAGCTTAATTCAATTTTAACCTGTAGCCATATTTCAGGACAAGACATTTGAAGAAAAAGCAGACTCTAAAGATTTTTCTTATTCAATATACTCTAAAATATCAGCAGGTTGACAATTTAAAGCTTTACAAATTGACTCTAAGGTCGAAAAACGAATTGCTTTAGCTTTACCTGACTTCAATATAGATAAGTTTGCTGTAGTTATCCCAATAATTTCAGCTAACTCTTTACTCTTCATTTTTCGTTTAGCCAGCATGACATCCAAATTAACTATAATTGCCATACTTATATTGTTAAATTATTTTCTTCTTGTAATTGAATACCTTTTTTAAATACATCAATATACAGATATACTATTATACCCACACAACCGTGAATGAAAATCATAATAAGTTCTTCTTCAATATTTTCATTTTTTTGTTTTAAAGAACTATACAAAACAACCAAAATATTTATAGCTAAAGGAATAAGATTTAACCTGAAAAATATAATAAGTTTTTTTAATGATTCCTTATTAAATAAATTATTTTTTGTGAAAATTTGAAAAAAATCTTTTAGTGTATAAAAATAGATGGAGTAAAACAACAACCACAGCCACATAAATAATATACTGTAAGAGAAATTATAAGAAAAAACGGCATTAATGAAAGGTATTGTAATCTGAGCGTTAAAATTTTCATTACCCTCTAAAACAGCAACAAAAGGCATATCAAAACCAAAGTATTTTTCTAAAAAAGATAATATAGACAGTAGGAATATAAAAACAAAACAAGTACTAAACACATAAAAAAAAGCTTGTGCACATTTAGATATAATTTTTTTCATTAATTTTAAATAATTAGTTGGAAATATAACAAGTTTATAATAATTTTATTTTCTTTAAATCATCATCACTTAAAATTTTAATAGTAATTGATGTTTTTTTTTTAACATTTTACATAATTTGACACCATTTAGCATCCTTTGACTGTAAGAAAAATCTTATTTATTTAACCAAACTTTCCTTACTTCCTTTTGTTCTATAGTAGCTTTATCATTCTCAATTAAAGAAACACTCTTACCGTATGCTTTAGTTAATTTTGTTTTAATCAAAACAGGATTTCCATTACGTTCAAGTTCTAATGAGACATCTTGTCCTTCTTTCCAAGCATACATACCACCAATAATTTGTTGAGCATTTGCTATGTTTAATTCTACTTCATTTACTTTTTTTATTATATCACCGGCTTGTACGCCTTGTGTTTTCCAAAATGAATTATTTAATGCCATGCGAGTGAAAAACATAGCGTTTTTTTCTTCATCTGCGTCAAAAATTATATTCTGTCCTCCAGCAAAAATGTAGTTTGTAGGAGTTTCAGATTCGACCAAAGCTAAACCAACCATTGCAAAATATTTACTATAATCAATTGGCACATTACCTTCAACATGTGTTTTTAAAAAATTCCCAATACTTGGATAGGTCATTGCTGTAATTTCGTCTATAAATTTATCATCCATAAAAGGTTTGTTTCTGCCATATTTTGCAGATAATTCTTTCATTAATGAAAGTAAACTCCTATTTCCGTTACTTTCTTTGCGTATTAAGATGTCCATGCACATACCTATTAATGCACCTTTCATATAAACATTATAATATTGAGATGCATACGGTTCCTCCAATACATTCTCGCTCATTTCAGTAAAACTCAGTGCATCATTTAAGTTTTTAGAATTGTTAATCTTTGACATTACGGTATTGTAAAAGGTTGTGTTATCTATTAACCCTTCATATACTTGAAAGTGCTGTGCAAAATACTCAGTTACACCTTCATACATCCAAAGATGCTTTGAAAATGTTGGATTATTATAATCAAAATAATGAACATCCTCTGAATGTACGGATAATGGAGAAACAATATGAAAAAATTCATGTGCAACAACATCTATTATGGATTCTGCCAATTCTTCATTAGATGATGACTCTGGTAATACAACTACTGTTGATGTGTGATGTTCTAATGCACCCATTCCTTTTGGAGAAGTTTCATTTTCCTCAGATAAATATAAATATATATCGTATCGATTTGTGCTGTTAAGATCTCCTAAATATTGCTTTTGAGCTTGCATCATTTTATATACAGTTTCTTTTTGATTTGCAGCTGTATGTACTTTATTTGGAGAATAAACACTTAATCCAATTTTGATATTCCCAACCATAAATTCTTCAACATCTAATTTCCCATACATCATTGGGTTATCAATAATATCAAAATAACGTGTTGCAAAATAACTGTCTGTTAAATATTGGCCATCAGCACTGATCTTTGTTCCTTTGTTCTTCAAAGATGAAGTTCTCACAAAATGGGATGGCGAGGTAACATCTAAGGTATATTGGTTGTTTTTTAAAGAATCGAA
This sequence comes from Lacinutrix sp. WUR7, assembly GCF_016864015.1. NCBI lineage: Bacteria > Pseudomonadati > Bacteroidota > Flavobacteriia > Flavobacteriales > Flavobacteriaceae > Lacinutrix > Lacinutrix sp. WUR7. The sequence continues at coordinate 617,464 of NZ_CP045067.1, forward strand.
ATAGCCTATAAACCCATGGAGATTTAATACAAAATTATCTGTTTCTATATTTGTGCCTGATGGCGAAACTGGGTGTCCTCCACCAATTCCACCACTAGTTTCAGTATCAAAAGTATCGTTAACGTAATATATTAATTTATCCAATTTTGAAGCTTTTGCAATTGACCAGGTATTCTCATCTAATTTGGTTACAGATAATTCATTCCCCTGATAATCAATCGCTTTTAAATCATCAATATATTTTCCAAAGTCACTAATGGAGTAGGTTCCTTGTATTACTCTTGGCAATCTATAAGTTACTGATTCTGCAGTAAATCGACCAGGGTTAATAGTTACTGGCACTTTGTCGCCTACTACTGCTGTTAGATCCAATGTTGTTTCAATAGGATTGTTAATTGCTAAATCATTTTTTCTTGGAGTAACAGATACACAGCCAGATAGCGATGCAATAAGCGTAAAAAGCACTGGTAAAATTAACACTAATAATATTTTCTTAATTTTCATTTTATTAATTTTTATATTTTAAGTTGCAAACTTAATAAAATTATTGAATAACAACAATATATTTCCTTTTATAAATAATTTTAATACATAGAGAAAATTGTAAAGTAAAAAACTTTTGCCAACACCGTATAAAATTAATTGCTAGCAAATCGCTTACTTACGAAAGTCCAAGCGGACTTTCTTGGTTCGTGTTTTATTTACTAAATTCACTGCTTAAAACACGCAACTAACCTTATACAACAACGTTAGCTACAATTACTCGGAAAAATTACCAACCAAAATTCTGCCAAGCTTTACGCTGAAAAAACCACTCAAAATCGGAATCAAATATTACGGAATTATTTACTCGTCTGCTGAATTTACTCTTGCGGAATTTAACTAGTTGCGGAATAACCACTCCAACGGAATTAAAAAAACAAGATCACTTTTCGGACTTCACTCAGAATTGAGCAATTCAGCGGAATAGAAAAAAAGCGTACTTACTCGAATGTCTCGTAAAAGTAGCTAACAACGCATAAAAAAAATTGCTATATTTAGAACTAATTTTAAAGTCGTTGCTCTTTTGCTACTTCTGATTTTCCTACGGAAAATCCTCGCTCGCAAAAACGCAACTATTTTTATACAAGACCGTTATATACAATTGCTCTGAAATTGTAACTCCTAATAAAACCGAATTACTAAAATCATAATTCATCGGAATTTTTTCTTACTCAAACTTTGAATTTGAAAACAAACTCTGAATCTCACTCAAACGGAATTTTAGCTTGTTTGTGAAAACTGAATATAATACTGATTTTACTTCCGCGAAAATATCACTCAAATGGAAAATCACTTATGCGGAAAAAAGCCTGGTTTTCTTTCCGCGATTTTTTTGAGTTTTAAGAAATTAAATCCAACTCTAAAAATCTTGGAAAACTATTTCGGAATTTTTTCAAAACGCTCTCACTCTACTCTATCGCAAAAGTATATAACAACGCATAAAAAAAATTGCTATATTTAGAACTAAATTTAAAGATCGTTGCTCTTTTGCTACATCTGATTTTCCTACGGAAAATCCTCGCACACAAAAACGCAACTCTTTTTATACAACCACGTTGTAGCACATTTATGAAAACCGCAATCCAATTCATATTAATTCTTATTTTAAGCTCTTGTGCTTCTAAAAAAAGTATAGAGCGAAAGGTAATAACGGAATATAATTTTCAGAATATAACGGAAAGCTTTGATGCGAAAAAAATAAATTACATCGGACTTAAAAAATATTGTGTAGGCGGAATTCGGATTGAAATGCCGAATGAAAAAGATTGCAAAAATTGTTATTCCGAATATGACATTTATATTTTTTGGACTATAAAAGGAAAATCATATGTCCAAAAATTTGATAATTGTAGTGAGTTTAATATTGTGGAGATTTTAGATTTTAAAGCAAATGAATTTCTAAAAAAGAACACGTTGGAATTACAAACGGGAAAAGTTGGAAATTATAAAATTGACCAAGAAACATTTTCTTCAGTTTCTCATTCTTGCTTTCGGAATTATATTATCAATGACGGAAAAACAAAATATCAAAACGAATTTGACATTTATAATTTAACTGGAGAAAACGAAAACCTGAACTTCAAATCAAATAATGAATTAAAAATCATACAATTAGACAATAAATTGAATAAGATTATAAAAAGATTGGAAAACGAAAATCAATTTGAACGGAATAAAAAAACGTGCTACAACACCCGTATAAAATAAATAAAAAGTAAGATTCCGCAATAAACGCCAGTACTTTTCATTGCCTATTAAAAATTGAATTTTCTTTTCTTAGTTACCAAATTTGGAATAAACCATAAGTATATTCGCGTTAAGGATAGAACGGTATGTTTGAGCTCCTCGCAGAGAGCGAGTAGTGATAGCCTGCCCGCCGGCAGGCAGGCCTGACGTTTTAAAACCTTTTTAGATTTAAAAAGGGAACGCCCAAATCTTTATTAATGCTTTGATTTACAAAGAATAAAAAATAAATAAACTTTTTTGTAACATTTACTGCTCTTTCTGCGTATAACTATATAGAACGTTTTATTCACACAAATTTTTACACGAGAACATTAGATGAGACAACTTAAAATTACCAAGCAGGTTACCAATAGAGAAACCGCATCATTAGACAAATATTTACAGGAAATTGGAAAAGTTGACTTAATTACAGCAGACGAAGAAGTAGAATTAGCACAACGTATCAAAGCAGGAGATCAACTTGCTTTAGAGAAATTGACAAAGGCTAACCTACGTTTTGTGGTTTCTGTAGCTAAGCAATACCAAAACCAAGGTTTAACTTTACCAGATTTAATTAATGAAGGTAACTTAGGTTTAATTAAGGCTGCACAACGTTTTGATGAAACGCGTGGTTTTAAATTTATATCTTATGCTGTTTGGTGGATTAGACAGTCTATTTTACAGGCATTAGCAGAACAATCTAGAATTGTACGTTTGCCTTTAAATAAAATTGGTTCTATTAATAAAATCAATAAAACGTTTGCATTTTTAGAACAAGCACATGAAAGACCTCCAAGTGCAGAAGAAATTGCGAAAGAATTAGACATGACTATTAACGATGTTAAGGAGTCTATGAAAAATTCTGGTCGTCACGTAAGTATGGATGCGCCTTTAGTTGAAGGAGAAGATTCTAACTTATATGATGTATTAAACTCTGGTGAATCTCCAAACCCGGATCGTGATTTATTACATGAATCTTTACGTACCGAAATTGAGCGTGCACTAGAAACATTAACGCCTCGTGAAGCAGATGTTATTCGTTTATACTTTGGTTTAGGAAACCAACACCCAATGACTCTTGAAGAAATTGGTGAAACTTTCGATTTAACTCGTGAGCGTGTAAGACAAATTAAAGAAAAAGCTATTCGTAGATTAAAACATACGTCTAGAAGTAAAATATTAAAAACTTATTTAGGTTAGTAATTTATAATAATTACGACTAAATTACCGTAACAAACAGTTTATACTCGAGAAATTGAGTACCACATAACTGTTCGTTTTTTGATTGATGAAAGAACCCAGAGCTGATTACTCTGGGTTCACTCATTTTAAGCCTTTCTGTAATGCTTACCAAAGCATGAAAACTATCATATCTAAATCCCTTCGCAAAGGGAATGGAGTTTATAAAAGACTTTTCTATATTTGTGCAAACACAACAAAAATAAAAAATGGCTACAAAATTAATTGCTCCTTCTATGCTTGCTGCAGACTTTGGCAACTTACAACGCGATACAGAAATGGTTAATAATAGTGATGCCGATTGGTTTCATATTGATGTTATGGATGGTCACTTTGTGCCAAACATTTCTTACGGAATGCCAGTAATTGCTGCTATTAAAAAGCATGCCAAAAAGCCATTAGATGTACATTTAATGATTGAAAAACCAGAACGCTACATTGAAGAGTTTGCAAAAGTTGGCGCAGACATTATTACGGTACACCATGAATCTACAGTGCATTTACATAGAACGCTTACGCAAATTGAAGATGCTGGTTGTAAAGCTGGTGTGGTTTTAAACTTAACGACTCCGGTATGCGTTTTAGAAGATATTTTACCAAAATGTTATATGGTTTTATTAATGTCGATTAATCCTGGTTTTGGCGGACAGAAATTTGAAGACATGACCTATAACAGAGTGAGAAAACTCAGAAAAATGATTGACGAGCAAGGTTTAGATACTAGAATTGAAATTGATGGTGGTGTTACCGATAAAAATATAGAAAAGCTAGTAGAAGCTGGAGCGGATGCTTTTGTTGCTGGAAGTCATGTTTTTAAAAGTGCTAATCCAACTGCTACTATTGCTAATCTAAAAAAACTAGCTAATTCTTAATAACCAGGAAAATCAAAGTTTAACATCTCTTTTATTTTTGCATATATTTTTGGAAACTTAGAGCGAAACTCTCTTGGTGTTTCTATAAAATTCTCGATGATTACTGCTGTGAACTCAAAATCATTTTCGAAAGCGTAGCTTCTAAAATAGGATGAATCTTTCATTATTAATTTAAGATTCCCTTTAGATTTAATATATGTATTTAGTTCTTCTAAGCTAGTAGTAAATATATGAGCACTAATATCATTAGCATTTTTAGAATTTAAATAGCTTAAATGCAAAGCATGTACAAACTCATGAATACCAAGATTTAGGTTATCATCTTCTACTTGGTAGCCATGAATAAAATCTTCCCATGATAAAATGATTGCTCTGTAACCCGGATTAAAATGCCCTTTATGATAATTTTTGTCTACATTAGAATAAAAAACAGCCGGATAAATTAAGATTTTATCTACCAAGCTAATGGCATAATCTCGATATCCAAAAGTGAGCATAATGGCAGTTGCTGCAACCAGTACTTTTTTCTCTGGATCTATTACAAAACCTTCTTTTCCTTCAAAATCTACATGTGAAATAAATTTATATACACGGTGTCTAAAGTATTTTTGCTGTTTTGCATCTAGCCGTTTATAAAATTTAAAATCTTTTTCTAAAATTCCTTTTTGTTTTTCGTCTAGGTCTTTAGTGAATAGTTGCATATGCCTAAACAATGGCTTTTTTGCTATAAAATCAACATAAAAACCTTCTACAAACTTAAACAAGCCTCTGCAAAGTAATAAACCGCCGATAACAATCAACACTACAGAAATGGTATTTGTAAATGCAGGATTGTTTGGGCTTTCTTGCTGCAGTAAAAGGAAGTTAATCATATAGTTTAAGTAGGCTTTATATAATTTATGCTAAAATTAATAAGGCCAAGTTACATGTAATGGTTTTAGCATCCAAGGAAATTGAATGACTGAAAAGAAAAAAGGTGCTTTAGTAATTAATATATCATAGGCTCTCTTTTCAATAGTTATTTCCAAACGATCTTCTTGTTCAGAAAGTAACCCATCTCTAATAAGCCAATTACCTCTAAAACCGTCCAAAGAACTTTGTCCTATTGCTGGCCATTGATTTATTGCGGCTCCAATCAACCCATCCATAAGTTTTTTTTGATCCTCTGAAATTTCGATTGCATCTTGTATGGGAGTAGTAATCGAAATACCACAAAGCACTTTATTGAATGCTAAGTACGATTCTTGAGTTTGCTCCATTCCGGTTGCTAAATATTGCACAAAATGAACTGCTTTTAACTGCGATTCTATATTTATAAAACTATTATTTGTGGTAAGATCAAGTTTTTCAAAAAGCATTGAAAAATACCCACTTAAAAGCACCAAGCCTGAGTTAGTAACAGAAACAGCATTGTTTAAATTCATATTATTATTCTTTTAGTTATTTATAAGTACTTCAGGATTTTCTTTAATACTCTTAACTATTACTCCTATTTAATCGTTTTATTTTCTTTTTTAAACTCCTTCCGATAACTAGCAATACCTTGATTAATCACTTTTTGCAGCCACACTATTTCTAGAAATAGCGTATCCGTTACTTTAGTTTTCCTACTTTCGAATAGTTTTTGATTTGCCTTTAAATTTCTATTAATTTTAAACCCTATCCTCATCCAATTAGCACCGTAGGACTTCCTGTAATAATTGTTCCTCCATGTGCTGTTACGTCTCCAAGTCTTGCTGCTGGCATTCCACCAATTAAAACAGTCCCAGATCCTGTAGCAATGCTATCTGGTGGGCCAACACAAACTAAGTTATCTCCAACTTTTGCTGCTGGTAAACCACCAATAAGTACTGTTGGTTCTCCTGGCCCAATAATTGGTCCGCCAACATGCGAAATAGGAACCACTCCTGGCGTTGTCATTGGACATATATGAAAATCGGTTATTCTTGCTGCTGCTGGCATATCTTTTTTTGTTTAATTTATCATTACCATTGCTCCTTTGAGCGTTAAGTGTCCTGAGGATTCCACACTAGCGGAAGCATTTCCTTCTGCTGAAAATGCTACATTTGCCCTATGCTGAATATTTAAACCCTTACTAATTATATCTGCATTGGATTCTAACAAAATCCCTCTTTTCCCCATTATAGAAACTCTGTTTTCCGATTTTATGGATATATTCTTTTGACTTTTTAAGGAAATACCGTCTGGCGACATAATGATATGGTTGCTGTTTTGATCCTGTATCTTGATTTGCTCTCCATTATCATCCAATACAATGGTATTTTGATAAGGAGTAATTATGGTAAATCTTCGATTTTTGTCATCAAAAACAATTTCAATACCAGATCTTGATACTATCGCTTTAATGTCATTGTTCGAATTCGGATTTAGACCTTCCGACGGTTTTAACTTAGGATTGCTATATAGACTTCCTAAAATAATTGGAAACCTAGCATCTTCATTTAAAAACCCAACCACAACCTCATCACCTATGTCAGGCATAAAAAAAGCTCCAGAATTATTGGAAGCATAAAAACTAGAATGCCTTGCCCAAAGTCCGTCGCTAGATGCATTAAATAATGGTACATCTACCAAAATTCGAAACTGACTTTCTGGGTCTTCCTCTATCTTTTTCACGGTTGCTGTAAACAATCCATTAACACCAGAAGGCAGATTGGAAGGAAGCATTGTTTTGGCATTATCCTGTTTGGAAAGCCATGCTTCTGAAAGTCCGATAGCACATTCGCTTATCCATTTTCCTTCAGAAATATCATGTACTACTTTGGAAACTAAATGGTCGCCATTAAAACGACTTCCAACGCCACTTAAAGTGATATAATTTCCTATTTGAACTGAAGAATTTCCTTGGCATTTTACTTCCCCTTGAATTTTTGAATAATTGCTTTTTACTAGTTGTGCTTGATTCCAATTTTCAAGTTCATCGTTTTTAATTGGTGCTGGCGATTGTAAATCGAAAGTAGATAATCCTACCACTTCTGAAAGTTTCGAACTAGATAAATTACCAGGACCAAAATATGTATTATTAGTTTCCTTCTGAATTAATTCTTGACTGCCATAATCCCAAGAACTAGCCTTAACAGCATTTATCTGATTTATCGCATTAAGGTTAGCATGCAACTCCAAAAGGTTATTACCATATTCTATGTTTAAAACAGAAGTAGTATTGGCATCCGGTTTTTGAATAGAAATTTTACCGTTAATAGTTGTTACTATAAAACCGTTGGCTTCTGCCCTAGATACTATAAAATCCCAATCTGTAGTATCATATTGTACTTGCTGTGGGTAAATTAGGTTTGTTGAAGATATGTTTTCAGAAAGACCAGAGTAATTGCCTATTATAGAACGCCACACATCGCTATCTTTTTGATCTGTGAAAGTTTCACTTTTTCTACCTACTGTTGTTTTAATAGCCATGTCATAACATATCACTTCCAATGAAGATCCAACTTGACCATTAACACAAATATTTTGCTCACAGATAACGCCTTTAAAAAGAAGTTTATTTTCATTATCATATCCCGCTTTAATACTAATTTCATTACCTGGAAGAAACGTTTTCGAGGAACTTGCATCAAATTCCCCTGTACTAACATCACCATCTAGAATCACAATTTTAGCACTACTTATTTTATTTACTTCAAATTCTATTTTAATAGAATATACTTGATTTACCTCTGGAATTAAACTGCCTTCCACCTCCACAGATAAGGTGACTATTTCTCCTCTTGATATATTAGTTGTTTCTGTCATTGGTTTATTATGAATTAAAGTTTAAAAATTATTATTTTCAGATTAACGATATCTTTTTGCACACCATTAATGTTGGTATTCCATTGCGTTGTAACCGTTATCCTAAAAAACACTTACAGAAAAGACGTCGTTTCCATAGGAGTAAGTAACTTCAAAATAAGTATAAGCAAATTCTAAGCTTTCAATAGCTATAGCATTAGGATCTGGACTTAAATTTGAAACCGAATACTTCACTGGATATGCGTTATAAAAAGTCCAAGATATTAATGAAAAACCTTCTTTATTTACTAAGCTTACGGAAACATCCATAGGTATAATCGGATTGGTTAACCCTTCATCCATCGTACTTTTACACCAACTTATTAGCTCAGAATCCGCAGCTGCTATTCCTCTTTTTAAAACTAAATTTTGAGTAGAAGTGATTGTAGGTAATCGATATTTAAGTCGGTTTTCGCCACCGGAAACGACTTCTTCAACTCCTATTTCTTTTGAAATACCCGAGACTTCTTGAAACCCTATATCTTCTTCTTTAAAAGTCAACTTAAAATAAAAGCCAACGGGATAATCACTTTGCTTAACCATTTGTTATTATTAATTGTTCATGCGCTATTTCTAGTGTATCTACTGCGACTTCATTACCATCCGATTTAAGATCTGTACTCGATATTTTTGTTGGCCAAGCGTTGTTAAGTAGCCATTGCATAGTAACTGCTCCGCTTTCATCGAGTAGTTTAATAAGCACTGTTCGTCTTTGGATTGTATTCATCGTAATTTCATCGTGCCATTTCCAAAATGTATTATCATTGATAAATACACCTCGTTTCATCGTAATGTTGCCATACTTTACTATCCCAGGCATTTTTTCAGTAGAAAAAAGCGAACTATCACTTTTTCGGTATTCTATAATCTGATTTTCTACATCCATTCCTGAAACTTCTTGAAAAGCCACGCCTTTAAGTTCAGATCCAAGATCGACCTCAAATCTAAACTTTGGCATTGGCCAAGTGTTCCCTAGATTACTTCCATCGTCTGCCATATTATTTAATGTTTTTTATGTTAGTTATTAAAAATTTTAATTGGATATTTTCATTTCTTGTTGGAATGAAAAAACAATGAACTCTGCTGGATGTATCACAGCAACACCAACTTGAACTATCATAACGCCATTCAAGATATCTTGACTGGTCATGGTTTCACCTAAGCCACATCTTACAAAAAAGGACTCTTCTGCTCTACTGCCTACAAGTCCTCCTTCTCTCCAAATGGAGACTAAAAAATTATTAATGATACCTTTTACTGCTTTCCAAGTATTTGTATCGTTAGCCTCAAACATATACGCTTGCGTTGCCAATTTACAAGACTGCTCTAAAAATATAAGTGTTCTGCGTACAGGCAAATATTTCCAATCATTACTATTACCATCTAATGTTCGTGCTCCCCAAATTAAAATTCCTATTCCGTTAAAAACACGAATGGCATTAATGGATTTACCCGAAACAGCGTCTACATTTAAACCTTGTTGCTGTTCGCTTGAAAGTTCAATAGGCAAGGAAACAACGCTAACTATTGAAGTATTAGCTGGTGCTTTCCACACGCCTTCTTGATTATCTATTCTCGTAATAACTCCTGCTATTGCACCACTTGGAGGAAGCATATTTGCTTCTGCTAAAACATTTCTAATGATTAAGGAATAGGTAGGACTTGCATTTAATAATGCTTCATTTAGTTGTGCTGTAGTTAAATCACTATTCTTAGGATTCTCAATAATTTTTAGAATTTCGGACGTTTTTTCGTTAGCATCGGATACTGCAAGTAATATACTTTCTAAGGCTTTTATATCACCGCCAAATAAATTAGTGAAATCAATATCCGTTTCTTGCATAATAATAGTTCCTATAAAAGGATAATATGCACAACCATAACTCAAACCTTGAACGCCTGTATTATTTCTAAAAGACTCAATATCGTCAGTATACATTATTGGATCTGGAGCATTTCCTCCAATAACATCAAAAATGCTAATTGCTGTTTCCATTTCCGAATTTTGAAGTAGCATCACTTCCATAAGTGCACCATTATTTGCAACGGAAAGTAACGTTGCATCCGGACAGATATACATGGTTGGTTCGGATTCCTTTTTTAACAAAGCAATACCATTTTGCAAATCGTTTAAGCGCACATTACGATTAACCATTGGCTCACCAAGGCGTATTGGTTTTTTAGAAGGAGATCCGTACGAACCAACAGATACAATATAAGCATCACTACCTCCGTTTTCATAAAACAGCCGGACGCTATTATACATATAGTAAATAGTATTAGCATCTGGTAGTATAGCATAGAAATCACCAGCAATTTTCATGTAACTCCCTATCTCTGGTTCTTGTTGCTGCTTTACCAGATAATATTCTGGATGATATTGCTTTTTTGGAGTTGCTAAAGTTGGAGTCTCTGGATAGCAAAATATGGCTTGAAACTCGGCGAAAGATTTGATTTTTGTAGGCACATTAAAATAGGTTTTCCCATCTAAGTAAGCTTGAGGTGTATAGCCAACAAATGCAGGAACTGCCGTAGGCACAGGAACCACAGAATTTGGAAATGCATTTACTTCCTGTATATAAACTCCCGGTGTTTTCAATTTTGCTGTCATATGATTCTATTTTACTAAAAACTTCCTAATTAAAGAATAATTTCTATTGATAGCATTCGAAAAACGGAGCGTATACAGATTATGATTAGCCTTGTAATTACGTAACTAATGGCTTTTCCATTTTTACTAAATAATAGCAATAAAAATCTAAGACAGTATTTACATACCATCCTGCTATTAGTAGTTTTATTCAGTGCCAACAGAATGAATTCTGAAGCCTGCGGGAGAACTTAAATGTACGAAATTATTTGAAGCTAAGCGAGTTACATAAAAATAAGTTAAAAACATATACCTTAATAGAAAGGAATATATCTGCGAAACATGTTGAAAAGCCAACATCTAGAAAAAGAAAGTATTAGCGCTATAAAATGTTCTTTGAAAGTGGAAAGTTGTTTATTCTTTTTTCTGATTTGAAAAAAGAAAAGTTGCATTTACAAATTCAAGGGCCCTTGATTGGACATGCTTAAAAGAGGGCTAACTTCGCTTTGCTCGTTTCTCCTCTAAAGCTCCGCTTTGAAAAAAGAAAAGTTGCATTTACAAATTCAAGCGAGCTTGATTTGACATGCTTAAAAGAGCGCTAACTTCGCTTTGCTCGTTTCTCCTCTAAAGCTCCGCTTTGAAAAAAGAAAAGTTGCATTTACAAATTCAAGCGAGCTTGATTTGACATGCAACTTTTCTTTTTATTCGTGACCTCGAGAGGGTTCGAACCTCCAACCATCAGAGCCGAAATCTGATATTCTATCCAGTTGAACTACGAGGCCATTAATTATTTATTTATTTTACTCTTTAAATACTCTCTTCCATTGCCAGTTTTAAAATACTTTTCGCGAAGAATAGCTTCTTGTTTTGTTTTAAAAGTTTCAAAGTAAACTAATTTCCAAGGAATATAACCTTAAGTCGATTTAGTTTTTCCGGCATTATGCTCTTTTAACCGCTTTTCAACATTATCTGTATGCCCTTTATATAGCCTTCCATCAATATCACTTTCCAAAACATATGTGTAATAAGATTTCATACGCGATAAATCTGATATTCCATGCCTGCCGGCAGGCAGGTATCCAGTTGAACTACGAGGCCATCAAATTCCTGCGAAAGCAGGAATCTCATTATTATTTATCTATATTTTATTTATTGCGTTTTGCACTTCGACTGCGTTCCGTAAGACATACCAATAAAAAATTTAGTTTTTTATTTTACAGATTGCTTTGTCGTTTTACTCCTCGCAATGACTTATTTTAAGACAATTTAGCTTTTACAATAGTAGAGATTGTTTTACCATCTGCTTGTCCTGCAAGTTTTTGATTTACCATTCCCATAACTTTCCCCATATCTTTCATACCTACTGCTCCAGTTACTGCAATAGTTTCTACTACTACTTTTTCTATTTCAGCTTCGCTTAATTGTGCTGGTAAAAACTGGCTAATTACTGCCGCTTGAGCAATTTCTGGTTCTGCTAAATCTTCTCTATTTTGTTCCGAAAAAATAGCCGCACTATCTTTACGTTGCTTTACTAATTTAGAAAGTATTTTTATTTCTTGATCTTCTGTAATTTCTTCTTTAGATCCTGTTTCTGTTTGCGCTAAAAGAATTTCAGATTTCACTGCTCTTAAAGCAGCTAATGCTGTTTGATCTTTAGATTTCATTGCAGCTTTCATAGCTGTCATTATATCTTGTTGTAAGCTCATAATCTTTTTTATTTTGAATTGCGAAGATATAAAAAAGTGAGCATTTAAGAGTACACAGTTTTCAAGCATTTCACTACAATAAATAGTTTAATTAATGCGATTCCCACTTTCGTGGAAATGCAAAAACCCGAAAAACCTCTGGGTGAGTTTTTCGGGTTAGTTGAAATTAAACACTAAACTTAACTTTTCATTTTATGAGATTCCGTTATAAAAATGGAATTAATTCCACTATTCACTTTCCATACGACTGCATATTTTAGTAAGATCCCAAAATACTTTGGGATTAATTCAACTTACTATTTTTAATGCGACTACGTCTTTTAAAAATAGAGTTTCATTAATCTACATTATCGTGTAAAAACGAATTATTACTTCTTAATAACATATCATCATTATCATCTGTACTTAAAGTAGTACCAGAAATACTGGTTCTTTGTGATGAATGTTGTACATCTTGCAAGTCTACACCTTGACGTTTATATGCTGGAATCTTTTCTATATCATCAATCTTGGCAGTATTGAATTTATAATTAAAGTCCTTCATTTTACGTCTGCGTTCTTCTGCTCTTTCTTTTAGCATGTCTGAAATCGGACTGTTCATTGGGTCAATTTCTTCCACTTGCTCTTCCACAACTTGTTTTTGCACTACTTTCTTTTCAAAAACAATTTCTTCTTCTAAAACCTTATCTACAACCTCTACTATTGGTTCCTTTTTCTTTGGTTCGCTAGTAGCTTCAAATTCTAAATAATCATCTAAAGCATAACGTATTTCGCCATCTTTATTTGTTTCAGTTACATTTACAAGTTCGATAAAGTCATTTACAGGTAAATCTTTAATTTCTTCTGCATTTAAATTATGAACTACTTTTTCTTCTCGAATTACTTCTTTAGTTTCTTGAACCTCTTGAATATCTTGAACTACAGGCGCTATTGGTTCACTTAATGGCATATCGAAAGTTAGCGTAATTTGTTGCTCTTCTTCTTCAAATTGATTCGTTACTTCAACAGTTGGTGTTGCGTTAGTGATTACAAAATCGTCTTCAACATCCTCAAAAACATCTTCCTCAAAATCATCGTCTGCAAAACATTTATCTTCTGCTTGTACATCTTTAGTTGCAACGACTTCATCATAAACAACATGCATGTTCTTAATGATTTCTGAAGTTGGAATTAAACTTAATGGTTTTGAAACTCCTTTTCTTCGTGTTTCAAAAGCATCTTCTAATTCATTTAGATCTAAAGTGTGCTTTACTATTACTGGTTCCGGCTTTTTTTCTAACTCAATATTTGGAGTTATAATTGCTGGACTTTTATCTTTTTTAGTTAAATCTTGCTCTAAGGTTTGCTCTTCTTCTAAAGAGTGAATAACCTTTTTAGTTTCGGTATTTGAAATTTCATCTTGTTGTTCAATATCAAAACCTGTTGCTATAATGGTTACTGCAATAGACTCATCTAAAGAATCATCTTCACCAACACCCATAATAATATTTGCACCATGACCAGCTTCGTTTTGAATATGATCATTGATTTCTCCTATTTCATCAATAGTAATTTCTTGAGCTCCAGAAACGATTAGCAACAATACGTTTTTGGCTCCTATAATTTTATTATCGTTTAATAATGGAGAATCTAATGCTTTACGAATTGCTTCATGCGCACGATTTTGTCCGGAAGAACTAGCAGAACCCATAATAGCAGTTCCACTACTACTTAATACCGTTTTAGCATCACGTAAATCAATATTTTGTGTGTAGTGATGTGTAATAACTTCTGCTATACCGCGTGCTGCAGTAGATAATACTTCATCTGCTTTAGAGAATCCTGCTTTAAAACCAAGATTTCCATAAACATCACGAAGTTTATTATTGTTAATTACGATTAATGAATCGACTACGTTTCTTAATTTCTCAATACCATTTTGCGCTTGTTCGTTACGCATTTTTCCTTCAAACTGGAAAGGCATCGTTACAATTCCAACTGTTAAAATATCTAAATCTTTAGCCATTTTAGCAATAATTGGAGCTGCTCCTGTTCCTGTTCCTCCACCCATTCCTGCGGTAATGAAGATCATTTTGGTATTGGTATCTAACATACGTTGTAGATCCTCAAAACTCTCTATAGCAGATTGCTCTCCTACATCTGGATTTGCTCCTGCTCCTAAACCTTCGGTAAGGTTAAGACCTAATTGAATTTTGTTGGGTACACCACTATTTTGAAGTGCTTGTGCATCTGTATTACAGATTACAAAATCTACTCCTTTAATACCTTGTTGAAACATGTGATTGATAGCATTACTACCACCACCACCTACTCCAATAACTTTTATCACATTGGATTGATTCTTTGGTAAATCGAATGCTATATTGGTTTCGAATTCTTTGTTGCTGCTCATGAATTTCGGTTTTATTTTCTTACTTATTACTTTACTCTGCGTTATCTAAAAAATCTTTTACTCTCTCGGTTAGTTTATCTAAAAACGAACGTCTTTCTTTTACTGGTGGTTTCATTTCTATTTCCTCCGTTGTTTCTTCTGTTTCTTCTTCTAGAACATCAGATTCTTCTTCTACAACTTCGGCTTTCTTTCTTTCATTTCTTTTTAAACCATCCATCACTAAACCTACAGCGGTAGCAAACAACGGACTTGTAATCTCATCATCGCTATTCCCTGCAAGGTGTTCATTAGGAAAACCAACTCTGGTATCCATTCCTGTTATATATTCTACTAATTGCTTTAAATGTTTTAATTGTGCGCCACCACCTGTTAAAACAATTCCTGCAATAAGTTTCTTTTTTTGCTCTTCGTGACCATAATTTTTAATCTCTACATATACTTGCTCCACAATTTCTACTACGCGAGCATGTATAATCTTAGAGAGATTTTTTAATGTGATCTCTTTTGGTTCTCTACCTCTTAATCCCGGAATAGAAACAATTTCATTGTCTTTATTTTCTCCAGGCCATGCAGATCCAAATTTTATTTTTAAAAGTTCGGCTTGCTTTTCAATAATAGAACAGCCTTCTTTTATATCTTCTGTAATTACATTACCTCCAAAAGGAATTACAGCAGTATGACGAATTATTCCATCTCTAAAAATGGCTAAATCAGTTGTCCCTCCTCCTATATCAATTAGAGCAACTCCTGCTTCTTTTTCTTCCTGACTTAATACTGCGTTTGACGATGCTAAAGGTTCAAGTGTTACTCCTTCTAGCTTTAATCCCGCACTTTGTATACACCTTCCTACATTTCTGATAGAAGAAACTTGTCCGACTACCACATGAAAATTCGCTTCCAATCTGCCGCCATACATCCCAATTGGTTCTTTTATTTCGGCTTGACCATCTACTTTATATTCTTGTGGTAAAACGTGAATAATCTCTTCTCCAGGAAGCATCACTAACTTGTGCACTTGATTAATTAATCGGTCGATATCTTCTTCATCTATTACTAGTTCAGAATTTGCTCTAGTAATATAATCGCTATGCTGTAAGCTTCGTATATGCTGACCTGCAATACCAACGGTTACACCTTCAATTTTTGTTCCTGCAGCAGTTTCTGCTTCTTGCACTGCTAATTGAATCGATTGAATGGTTTGGGTAATATTATTTACTACACCACGATGTACACCAAGACTTTTAGATTTACCAATACCTAAAATCTCGACCTTACCATATTCATTTTTACGACCAATCATAGCCACAATTTTTGTGGTTCCGATATCTAATCCTACTGCTATATTATTCTCCATAGTTTACGTTTTGGTGCACACTACTTGGTTATCAAATTGTAAATTAACTTTACTGTAACTATTAAGTGTTTTTTCTTTTAACGCCTTTTGATAAAACACCTTAAGGTTATTTATCTTTTTATCTAATTGATTTAATTTACCTAATTGCACTACAAAGGTAGATTGTCTTAGTTTTAAATGAAAGCTATTGTCATCGTTTTGATGAATTTCAATAACATATTTGCTTAAAAAAGGATCTTTATTAATCTTTTCTGCAATTTTAAACACATTATCTAACGCATCTTTCCTCACTAAACCGGTTACCAAAGGTACTCTTGCTGCATGATTAGAAGACAATGGCATGAAACCACCTTGATCATCTATGTAATACGACGTAGAAGTACTAACTCTAGCTATAGGTTTTTTCTGTATAACTTCTGCTTTAAGTTCCCCATTTACAGAAAGATACACTTCGGCAGATTTTATCATAGGATTAGAATTCAGGGCAGATTCTAATTTGTTCAAATCTAAAATTTCTTTCGACGCCTTTGTCACTGTTTGTTGATTTTGTATTAACAACTTACTAACATTAGCTTGCGTTATAAATAGGTTATTATCTCCTAAAAATTGCACTTGAGGCTCAGAAACATTTCGGACCTTATTTTTATTTGCCGAAAAAGCATACAAAAACACTACTAACACTAGCAGTACAAAGGTTTTTACGTAATTCCAGTTAATTCTAGACATACAACGCTTCTTTTATATGTTTAACTTCTGCTCCAATATCTCCAGCACCAAGCGTTAAAATTATTTGTACTTTGCTTTCTTTTATTTTTGCAACTAATTCGTTTTTAGCAACTAGCTGCTTATTTTTATTTTTTATTTTTTCTAATAACCAACTAGAAGTCACGCCTTCTATTGGCATCTCTCTTGCTGGATAAATATCCAACAATAACACTTCATCAAACTGTGACAAACTTGTAGCAAAATCATCTGCAAAATCCTGTGTTCTAGAAAACAAGTGCGGCTGAAAAACTACCAACACTTCCTTATTAGGATACATTTCACGAATTGCTTGATGTACTGCATTGATCTCTTCTGGATGATGCGCATAGTCATCAATAAAAACCAATTCTTCGGTTCTTATTTGATACGTAAATCTGCGCTTCACTCCTTTGTAAGATGCTAAACCTTTGGCGAGCTGCTGGTGAGGGCAACCATATTCTGCAGCCATCGCCAAGGCTATTAATGCATTCGACAAATTATGTCTACCAGGCAGGTTAAATTGAACTCTTTCTAGTGTTGCATTTGGCATTTTCACATCAAACACATAGGCACCATTTTCTATTTTTATATTGTTTACCGAATAATCGGAATCATCTTCAATTCCGTAGGTAATTCCTTCAAGAGGCAAACCGTTTTTAATAAATAGTTTTCCATTTGGTTTTATTTTTTCTGAAAAATCTTTGAATGTTTTTATTAACTCGGAAGCATCCCCATAAATATCCAAATGATCTGCATCCATAGATGTTATGCATGCTAAATCTGGAGATAAGGTTAAAAAGGATCTATCAAATTCATCTGCTTCAACTACAGAAACTTTGTTTCCGTTTAAAATTAAATTCGAGTTATAGTTTTCACTTATTCCTCCTAAAAAGGCTGTTAACTCTACACCACATTCATATAATAAATGCCCTAGAATACTTGTCGTTGTTGTTTTACCGTGTGTTCCTGCAACAGCTAAACAATAAGTGTTTTCTGTAATTAATCCTAAAATTTCAGAACGTTTTAAAACCGTGAAATTTTTATCATTTTTAAAATATGTCAACTCTTTGTTATCCTTCGGAATTGCTGGCGTATATACCACTAGCGTAGTATCATAATTTAAAAACGAATCCGAAACATTTGCAATAGAATCTTCAAAATGAACTTCAATACCTAAATCCACCAAACCATCTGTGATTTCTGTTTGGGTTTTATCATAACCTGCAACCTTTTTATTGCTCGCATGAAAATATCGTGCAAGCGCACTCATGCCAATGCCTCCAATGCCAATAAAATAGATGTTATGTATGTTGTTTAAGTTCATTTTTTTCATTCCTGCGAAGGCAGGAATCTTATTTATTTAATAGTTTTTCTACTTCGTCTGCTATTTGTTTTGTTGCATTTACTAATGCTAATTTTTTTATGTTTTCGCCTAACTCCTTTTGCTTTTCGGGAGAAGCCATTAGTTGTGTAAACTTGTTTTCAAAATCGACAATCAAGTCACTCTCTTTAATTAGCATGGCTGCATTTTCATTTACAATGGCCATAGCGTTTTTAGTTTGATGATCTTCGGCAACATTTGGTGACGGAATAAAAATCACTGGCTTACCAACAATACACAATTCACTTACCGAACTTGCTCCTGCTCTAGAGATAATAACATCTGCTGCTGCATACGCTAAATCCATGCTATTAATAAACTCATGAAGCTGCACATGCTTTTCATTACCATCAATCTTATACGCTTTATAATACAGTTTTCCGCATTGCCAAATCACTTGCATGTTTAGCGTATTAAAATAATCTAGCTCTTCTCTTATTAACTCATTAATACGTTTTGCTCCTAAACTTCCACCTATTACTAAAATGGTTTTCTTTCCTTCAATTAGATTGAAATGTTTTTTAGCTTCCGCTACTTTAGAGTCGATATCTAATAAATCTTGACGAACCGGATTACCCGTTTTAATCATTTTCTCTTTCGGAAAAAAACGTTCTAAACCATCATAAGCAACACATATTTTTTGCACCTTTTTTGATAACAGTTTATTAGTAATTCCTGGAAACGAATTTTGTTCTTGTATTAATCCTGGAACACCACTGGAAACTGCCATTTGTAATAATGGTCCGCTTGCAAATCCACCGGTACCAATAACTACATCTGGTTTAAATTGTTTTACAATTTTTTTCGCATTATATAAACTACTTAAAAGCTTAAATGGAAACATTAGATTTTTTAATGTAAGCTTACGCTGAATACCAGAAATCCAAAGTCCTTTGATAGCATAACCAGCCTGAGGCACTTTTTCCATTTCCATTCTATCTTTTGCACCAACAAACAGAAACTCCGCGTTCGGAAAACGAGATTTTAATTCATTAGCAATGGCGATTGCAGGATAAATATGTCCTCCTGTTCCTCCTCCAGATAATATGATTTTATATGTTTTAGTTTTTTGTTTCACTTATATTATTAAAACCTCTCGACTGCGCTCGAGGTGACAGTTTATTTATTATTTAGATGGCTTCCGAAAGTACTTCCAACGGATTGTCTTCTAAATTTTCTTTATTTTTATCTTCTTCTCTTTTAGCACTTACACTTAACACAATACCAATTGCCAAACAGGTCATCCAAATAGAAGTTCCTCCACTACTAACCAATGGTAATGTTTGTCCGGTAACTGGAAATAACTCTACTGCAACTGCCATATTTATCAGTGCTTGAAAAACGATTGGCAAACCAACACCAAGCACTAAAAGTTTACCAAAAAGGCTATCTGATTTTTGAGCTACAATGACAATTCTAAACAATAGCCACATGTACAATATCATGAGTAACAAACCTCCAATTAAACCATATTCTTCAACAATAATTGCAAAAATGAAATCGGATGAAGACTGTGGTAAAAAGTTTTTCTGAATACTTTTCCCTGGTCCAACACCTTGAATTCCACCCGAAGCAATTGCTGTTTTCGCATGTTCTATTTGATAGTCTGCTTCTGTATTATCATCATTAGAGAAACTATCAATTCTACTCATCCACGTATCAATCCTATTTGGCATCGCGTCTGGAAATGCTTTTGCAACCAATACAAAAAGTACCAATGCAAAAATACCAGAACCAATAATCACAGCTAAGTAACGCAATGGGTAACCTCCTAAAAACACCAACATAACTACCATAACAAACATAATGGCAGCTGTTGAAAAATTCGCCGGAAGAATAAGTATTAATATTAAAAATACAGGCATCCAAAGTGGCAAAATCGTTTCGGCAAAAGTAATTTCTTTCTCTTGTATTTTAGACATATATCTAGCCACATACACCATAAGCACGACTGCTGCCAATGTAGATGTCTGAAAAGACATATTCACTATAGGTATTTGTATCCAACGACTTGCATTAGCTCCTTCAATTGTGGTTCCTTGCAGCATAGTAACAACCAATAATACTAGCACTACAGGAATCATAACCATAGATAAGCCTCTAAAATATCTGTACGGAATTTTATGAACACCATACATGATGGTGAACCCTAGAAACAAATGCATAAAGTGCTTAATAAAGAAAGAAAAAGTATTACCTGTACCGCCAACGTAAGCCAAATTACTCGCTGCGCTATACACAGGTAAAAATGAAAATATAGCCAATAGCGCTGCTATTGCCCAAATTAACCGATCCCCTTTTATGTTATTAAATATTTCTTGCATTTCTTATTTTAATGAGATGCTTCGACAAGCTCAGCATGACATTTCACTTATTTATTGTATTATAAACTTCTTACTGCGTCTTTAAATTGTCTTCCTCTATCTTCATAGTTTTCAAACAAATCAAAACTAGCACAAGCAGGAGATAACAATACATTATCACCAGATTCTGCTATCTTATAAGCAATTTTTATAGCTTCACTCATAAATTGCGTTTCCACAATAACATCCACCATACTTCCAAAAGTGCTCATTAACTTTTCGTTATCTACACCTAAGCAAATAATTGCTTTTACTTTTTCGTTTACAAAAGAGAACAATTCATTGTAATTATTTCCTTTATCCACACCTCCAACAATCCAAACTGTTGGCGCATCCATACTTTCTAGTGCGTAATACGTTGCATTAACATTAGTAGCTTTAGAATCGTTGATATATTGCACTTTGTTAATTTTTAACACATGCTCCAAACGATGCTCTACACCTTGAAAATTCTCTAGACTTTCACGAATAGTTTGTTTTCTTATTTTTAATAAATGTGCTACTGTCGAGGCAGCCATTGCGTTTTTAACATTGTGTTTACCCTCTAATGCTATTTTGCTTGTTGGCATAATTATTTGGTTGTTATCTATTGTTATTATTATGTTTTCTTTTTCTAAATACGCGCCATTTTCAATTTTCTTTACTAGTGAAAACGGCAATAATGTGGATTGTACTGGATGTGCTTTTAACCAATCGGTAATCACCTCATCGTCTGCATCATAAATCAAATAATCTTCTTTTGTTTGATTCTTGGCAATGCTAAATTTTGAAGCGATATAATTTTCAAATTGATAATCATATCTATCCAAATGGTCTGGCGTAATGTTGGTTATTACAGCAATTTTCGGTTTAAAATCAACGATACCATCTAACTGAAAACTACTTATCTCTAATACATAGTTTTCATAATCATCTTCTAAAACCTGTTTTGCAAAACTGTCTCCAATATTACCTGCTAAACCAACGCTTAACTCTTGTTTTAAAATATGATCTGTTAGCGTAGCTGTTGTTGTTTTTCCATTGCTTCCAGTAATACCAACTATAGTTGCGTTGGTGTACTTCGCTGCAAATTCAATTTCTGAAATAACAGGAATACCCTTCTGAATTAACTGCTGTACGATAGCAACCTTTTCCGGAATTCCTGGGCTTTTCATTACCACATCTGCATTTAGAATCTTAGATTCTGTATGCTTTTGCTCTTCCCATTCCACTTCATTATGTATAAGAACTTCTTTATATTTCTCTTTTATTGCTCCCTTATCGGAAACAAAAACATCATAGCCTTTTGCTTTTCCTAAAAGCGCAGTTCCTACTCCGCTTTCACCTGCTCCTAATATGACGAGCCTCCCACCCCCTCCAAAGGAGGGCTTTTCATCCGGCTGAATTAAATTCTTTTTAGTCATTCCTTTTCATTTCAAAAGATTCCTGCCTTCGCAGGAATGACAAATTATTTATCTAATTTTCAGTGTTACGATAGATACAATTGCTAATAAGATTCCTACAATCCAGAATCTGGTAACAATTTTACTTTCGTGATATCCTGATTTTTGATAATGATGATGCAAAGGCGACATTTTAAAAATGCGTCGTCCCTCACCATATTTTTTCTTTGTGTATTTAAACCAACCTACTTGCATCACTACAGATAGGTTTTCCGCTAAAAATATTCCGCATAAAACAGGGATTAACCATTCTTTTCGGACTGCGATTGCTATAACTGCAATAATACCTCCTATAGTCAAACTTCCTGTATCTCCCATAAATACTTGGGCCGGATATGCATTGTACCATAAAAAACCAATTAGTGCTCCAACAAATGCAGCGATATAGATGGTGATTTCTTCAATTCTTGGTATATACATAATATTCAGGTAATCTGAAAAAACAATATGTCCAGACACAAAAGCAAATATTCCAAGTGTAAGCACTATTATAGCCGAAGTTCCTGCCGCGAGTCCATCAATACCATCGGTTAGATTTGCACCATTAGAAACTGCAGTAATAATAAATATGGAAACCAGAATGAAAATGATCCAAACATATTTCGCTGCTTCCGGATGAATCCAAGTAATTAAATCGGCATAGTCAAATTCATTTCCTTTTACAAAAGGGATTGTTGTTTTAGTAGATTGCTCCTCCGCAGCAAAAAACTTTCCAGGTAAGGCATTTGGATTTTCAATTAAAATCTCCTGTTGTTGTGCTACAGGAAGTTTCTCTTTAATAGTAACATTCGGATTAAAATACAAAGTAGCACCTACAATAATACCCAAACCTACTTGTCCTAAAATTTTAAACCTTCCTTTTAAACCTTCTTTATCGTTTTTAAATTTCTTGATATAATCGTCAATAAAACCAATGG
Source organism: Lacinutrix sp. WUR7 (assembly GCF_016864015.1). NCBI lineage: Bacteria > Pseudomonadati > Bacteroidota > Flavobacteriia > Flavobacteriales > Flavobacteriaceae > Lacinutrix > Lacinutrix sp. WUR7. The sequence continues at coordinate 640,542 of NZ_CP045067.1, forward strand.
TTCCCATCCACAAGGTGGTAACAATTAACAGAATGATATAGGTGTTTTCCAACTTTGCAAGTAGTAATACCGGAATTAACGTGGCAAGAATAATAATGATTCCACCCATGGTTGGCGTTCCTGCCTTTTCTGCTTGCCCCTCTAAACCTAAATCTCTAATAGTTTCTCCAACTTGCTGTTTTTGTAAAAAACGGATAATACGTTTACCAAATATTGTAGAAAACAACAGAGATAATATAATAGCAACAGCCGCTCTAAAGGTGATAAACCCAAAAAGTGATGCCCCAGGAAACTGGTATTGTTTTTCTAAATATTCAAATAGGTAATACAGCATTCTTTATTGTTTGTTTTTTTGAGATGCTTCGACAAGCTCAGCATGACATTCTTTAATTAATTTTTATTTCTTATGGATTCCGCATCAAGTGCGAAATGACAAAATCTACTTTTGTAATTGTTTTAAAAACTCTTGCACTATTTTATAGTCATCAAAATCATGACGCTTGCCATTCACTTCTTGATAAGTTTCATGCCCTTTTCCTGCTATTAATATGATATCATTAGCACCTGCTAATTGGCAAGCTGTTTTAATTGCTTGTTTTCTATCTACAATAGACAAGGTTTTTTTATAATTTACAGGATCTACACCTGCTTCTATTTCTTCAATAATTGTTTCCGGAACTTCGCTTCTAGGATTATCGCTTGTAAAAATCACTTTAGTACTTAAAACCGAAGCAATATTGCCCATTTTTGGTCTTTTCGTTTTATCTCTATCCCCTCCACAACCAACAACCGTTATAAGCTCTTCGTTTTTGGTGCGAATACTATTTATGGTTTCTAACACGTTTTGCAAAGCATCTGGTGTATGCGCATAATCTACAATTGCAGTAATTTTATCTTCAGAAATCAAATACTGAAATCTTCCACTTACACTTTCTAACTCGCTTATTAAACGAAGAATTTCCACTTTTTCAAGACCTAACAATTCCGCAGTAGCGTAAATAGCTAACACATTGTATGCATTAAATTCCCCAATTAGTCTAGTCCAAACCTCCGCATCTTCCACTTTAAGCAACAAACCACTAAACTGATTCTCTAAAATTTGCGCTCTGTAATCTGCATAGCTTTTTAAGGCATAGGTGTATTTTCTTGCGACTGTATTTTGAAGCATCACCATTCCATTCTTATCGTCGGCATTCACTAGTGCAAATGCTTCAGATGGAAGCTTATCAAAAAAGGATTTTTTCACATCGCGGTATTCGGCAAATGTGTCATGATAATCTAAATGATCATGCGATAGGTTGGTAAAAATTCCGCCTTCAAAATGAAGTGCTTCCGTTCTATTTTGATGAATTCCGTGTGAGCTCACTTCCATAAAGCAAAACTCTACACCTTCGTCATTCATTTCTTTTAAATAACGATTAATCGTTAAAGAATCTGGCGTGGTATGCGTAGCTTTATATTCTTTATTATCCACCATCACTTTCACCGTAGAAAGCAAGCCTACTTTATATCCAGCATTTTTAAATAACTGGTATAAAAGTGTAGCTATAGTCGTTTTTCCATTCGTTCCAGTAACACCAACAAGTTTTAGATTTTTAGATGGCGATCCATAATAATTAGATGCCATAATTGCCAATGCTCTGGTAGCATCTTGCACTTGCACATAGGTCACTTTAGGGTTAAAATTATGCGGCATTATTTCACACACAACTACCATTGCCCCTTGCTTTATCGCAAGATCTATATAATCATGACCATCTACTACAGACCCTTTAATTGCAACAAACGCATCACTAATAGCAATTTTGCGAGAATCGAAAGCAATGTTTCGTATAAACACGTCTGTGCTACCAACAACTGCATTGATATTTACCTTATATAATATGTCTTTAAAATCTATCACGATGCTTCTAAAACTATAGTTTGTTTATTTTTAAGTTTAGTATTTTTATCTACGGATTGCTTTTTAACAATACCAGAACCCGAAATCTTTACTTTCACATCTACATCCATATTTTCTAACAAGGAAATAGCGTCCATTGCAGGTAAACCAATAACACTTGGCATAATTGTTTTATACGTTTGCGCGGTTTTGTAATAGCTTTCAAACTCATCATCTACCGAAGCGTTTTGCACTTCCAGAGATTCCACTTCATCTACAATTGGCGTATCTGTAAATATTTTTTGCGCAATACGTTTAAATACTGGACCTGTAACATCTGCTCCATAATACCCAACCTTTGTACTTGGTTTATGGATAACTACAATGCAAGAATACTTAGGATTCTCTGCCGGAAAATATCCTGAAAAAGACGAAATATATTTCGGATTTCTTTTCCATTCTTCGTTGTTTGCGTAATCTGTTCTTGCCGTTCCTGTTTTCCCTGCCATGGAAAAAGTTTCGGAGTATAACTTTTTACCGGTTCCTCTAACCACAATATTTTTAAGAATATCTTTTATTTGCGCAAGTGTTTCTTCGCTACAAATTTCATCTACGATTACTTCTTTTTCAAAAACTTCAATTTCTCTATCAAACTCTTTTACTGCTTTTAAAAATCTCGGTTTTATTAATTCCCCATTATTTGCAATGGCATTATAAAAAGCCAAGGTTTGCAATGGTGTTAACTGCATATTATAACCATAAGCCATAGATGGTAATGCGTTTCTACTCCAAATAGCATCACCAGGTTTTGGTATTACTGGCGCGCCTTCACCAATAATAGAAACTCCTAACGGCTGATCTAATTTCCATTTTCTTAATCTTTTTAGGAATTTTTCTGGATTCTTAGAATAGTTATCATCTATAATTGTAGCCATACCAATATTCGAAGAAACCTCTAAAGCTCGTGCTGCAGAAATCTCACCAAAACCACCACGATGCGAATCGCTAATCGTTCTTCCATAAAACCTCTTCTTCCCATTTCCTGTATCAACAACTGTTGATGTATCAATAACTTTATCTTCTAAAGCAGCCATTAAAGCCATCACTTTAAATGTAGATCCAGGTTCATGCGATTCACCAACTGCATAGTTTAGTTTTTCGTAATAACCACCTTTACTCGTTCTACCAAGATTAGAAATTGCTCTTATCTCACCCGTTTTCACTTCCATCACCACCACACAACCATGCTCAGCTTCGTAATACTCTAATTGTTTTAAAAGCGCATGATGTGCTATATCTTGAATATTAACATCTATAGTGGTGTACACATCTAAACCATCTTTTGGTTCAATCTGATTGTAATCTACAATTGGCTTCCATTGTCCTTTACCAATTTTTTGCTTCAACCTTTCACCATCTGTACCTCGTAAATATTTTACTCCAAAAGCACCATCAATTCCTGGTCGTGTTACATTTCCATCTTCATCTGTGCGCTCATAACCAATAGTACGCTCTGCAATTCCACCCATTGGATGCTCACGTTTGGTAGTTTGCTCTACAATAAGACCACCTTTAAAAGCACCAAGCTTTAACATTGGAAAATTGCGAAATTGGATATAATCCGAATAGCCAATATTCCGAGCTAACAAATAGTATCTATTTCTATTCGCTCTCGCTTTACGTAATTCTTTCTGATAATACGAAGCAGGTTTTCCTGAGTATTTAGAAAGTGCCTCACTTAAAGGCTTTAAGTTTTCTTCAAAAGTTTTAGCGGAAGGTGTTATAGCGTCAATTCTAATATCATATTTAGGAATTGATGTTGCTAACAAATTACCTTTAACAGAATATACATTACCGCGATTCGCAGGAATAACCACATTTTTTATAGTGCGCTTACCTGCTAACTCCCTGTATTTATCCCCTTGCACAAACTGAATAGTCAAAAGTTTAAACACGACTGCTAGAGCGAAGATGAACATACATCCTGCTATGAAATACAATCGGTTTAATATGTTCTTTTCGCTTGCTGCCAAAGGGAACTATTCTTTTTGTGATTTAACTTTTATTTTTTTTGGTGGAACTTCTGAAATAGCAATTCCTTTCCCAGCCATCTTTCCTTCTAAAAACGACTCTTTTTTAAGCTTCATTAACCTACCTCGTCCATCTATCATCGCAGAACGAAGCTCTTTAACATGATTATTTAGTTTCGCAATTTCGTGCACTTTTTTATCTGCACTATGCGAACTTGCAATCATCACTATAGCTAACCCAGAAATAAACAGAATCATTTTCCAGTTTCTAAAAGCATCATCGCTCACTAGAAACCTTCCTTTTAATATGCTATAGATATTTGTTTTCATGCTTAGTTCCTGCGAAGGCAGGAATCTTATTTTTTTTTGCCACGAATACACGAATTTCATTCCTGACTCGGTTGCGACATTTACTATTTCACTAATTAGATTTCGCTTTGCTCCATCTAATTTTTTTCGGTTTTACTTATACCTACAAGGTTTTTGAAACCTTGCAGGAATTATACTTTTTGAGCAATACGAAGTTTAGCACTTCTAGCTCTATTATTTATCTTTATCTCTTCTCTTGTTGGCACTATTAATCCGCCAACCTTTTTAAGAGGCACTTCAAAGTTCCCAAACATATCTCGTTCTGGCTCTCCTTCAAACAATCCATTTCTTATAAAACGTTTTACCAACCTATCTTCTAGAGAGTGATACGATATAAAACTCAAACGACCATTAGACTTTAAAACATCAGGCGTCTGCAGTAAAAACTCTTTTAAAGCTTCTATTTCCTGATTTACCTCAATGCGAATAGCTTGATAAATCTGCGCTAAAACCTTATTCTCTTTTTTATGTTGCAAAAAGCGTTTTAAAACTTTTTTTAACTGATCACTAGTTACTATTGGGGCTTCTTTTCTTTGTTCAACAATTTCTTTCGCCATTGCTGGAGCTTGTCTTAATTCACCATACTGCAAAAGCACTTGCTTCAACTCTTCCTCTTCGTAATCATTAACTACGTGAAATGCAGAAATTGCATCTTTCTGATTCATTCGCATATCTAAATCTGCTTCAAATCTGGTTGAAAAACCACGCTCTGCAACATCAAACTGATGTGATGAAACTCCGAAATCTGCCAAAACACCATCTACTTGCTTTACACCATAAAACCTTAAAAAACGTTTCATGTGTCTAAAATTCTCATGAATTAAAGTAAAGCGTTCATCCTCTATAGTATTCTCAAGGGCATCTGGATCTTGATCGAAAGCAAATAATTTTCCGTTAGCGCCAAGTCTTTTTAATATTTCTTTACTATGTCCGCCACCTCCAAAAGTAACATCCACATAAATACCATCTTCTACAATGTTTAAACCCTCAACGGTTTCTTTTAATAAAACTGGGTTATGATATTCCATCTTCTTCATCGTCTTGTCCCATTACTTCTTCTGCTAAGTCTGCAAAATCTACAGCTGCATCATCAATGGCTTGTTCATATTTATCTTTATCCCAAATCTCCACAATGTTAATTGCAGAAGAAACCACGATATTTTTTGCTATATCTGCAAAAGCCACCAAGTCTTTTGGGATTAATAATCGTCCTGTTGCATCTACCTCAATTATTTTCACTCCTGCGGTAAATCGTCTTATAAAATCATTATTCTTCTTTTTAAAACGATTAAGCTTATTCATTTTACCCATCAAGGCTTCCCATTCGCTCATAGGATACAATTCTAAACAAGGCTGAAAAACTGCTCGTTTAAGCACAAATCCATTTTGCAAAACAGGAGACAACTGCTTTTTAAGCGCAGCAGGAAGCATAAGCCTTCCTTTTGCATCTACCTTGCATTCGTATGTTCCTATTAATGAGTTCACTGTAACTTTTACCTGTTAAAACGATTAAGAGTCAAATATATTGAAAATTCTACCACTATTTACCACTATTTACCACATTGTTAATAAATTTTCGACTAAACGAAGCTTTCCTTCGATTACAAAATGGGTTAAAGCCCAAAAATCACTAGCTCACAGCGGGTTAACTTGTGGGTGGAAAACTTAAAAACGATTGTTAACATCTCTTTTAAGAAACTCCTTACACTGTTTTTATTTAAGTTGTTATAATTTGAATGAATTAACTATATTTGTTTTTCATAGAAATGATTAACTAATTCATGATGCATCGCTTAAAAAAAGAGAAGGATTACAGCTATATTGAGGTTGGAGAAGGTAATCCTATAATTGTACTTCATGGACTAATGGGAGGATTGAGTAATTTTGATGCTGTCACTAACTATTTTAGCAAAAAAGGCTACAAGGTTATTATACCTGAATTGCCAATTTACAGCATGTCTTTACTAAAAACGAATGTAAAAACTTTCGCAAAATACTTACATGACTTTATTGAATATAAAGGCTTAGAGGATGTGATTTTGTTGGGGAATTCGTTAGGCGGCCATATTGGCTTATACCATACAAAACTGTTTCCTGAAAAAGTTAAAGCTTTAGTAATTACAGGAAGTTCTGGTTTATACGAAAGTGCAATGGGAGGAGGCTACACAAAACGTAGCGATTATGAAGTAATAAAAAAGAAAGCACAAGACGTTTTTTACGATCCGGCTGTAGCAACCAAAGAAATTGTGGATGAAGTTTACGAAACTGTAAACAACAGAAACAAACTTATAAAAACACTGGCAATTGCAAAAAGTGCCATTAGACATAATATGGCTAGTGATTTACCACAAATGCAAGTACCTACTTGTATTATTTGGGGAAAAAACGACACGGTTACTCCACCAGAAGTTGCCGATGAATTTAATGCTTTATTACCAAATTCTGATTTATTTTGGATTGACAAATGTGGTCATGCTGCCATGATGGAACATCCAGAAAAATTTAACCAAATTCTTGATGATTGGTTGAAGAAGCAAAATTTATAATATACTTACAAAAAGACTAGCCACTCTTTTATGGTTACTATTTTGGTAACTTACTGTTATGTCTTTACCTTTGAACTTTTTAGTACTAATTTAATGAGGTTTCTGTTTTCAAGGAAACACTATCGCGATGAAAATAAAATCTGCAGAATTTATATTAAGTAACTCTGATGTTGCTAAATGCCCAAAAAACAATATTCCTGAATATGCTTTTATTGGTAGAAGTAATGTAGGTAAGTCGTCACTTATTAACATGCTTACTAGCAGAAAAAGTCTTGCAAAAACATCTGGAAGACCAGGAAAAACACAACTAATAAACCACTTTATAATTAACAAAGAATGGTATTTAGTCGATTTACCAGGTTATGGATATGCACGTGTTTCTAAATCTGCAAAAAAGACGTTTCAAAAATTTATTACGCAGTATTTTTCTTTACGTGAACAATTAGTTACTGGTTTTGTTTTAGTAGACATAAGACATAAACCACAACCAATAGACTTAGATTTTATGCGATATTTAGGAGAAAATGGTATTCCGTTTTCTATCATCTTTACTAAAGCAGATAAGTTAAAACCTAAAGCGATTGAAAACCACGTAGAAGACTACAAGAAAATTCTATTAGAAACTTGGGAAGAAGTACCTAATTACTTTATCACTTCATCTTCTAACAATGTTGGTAAAGAAGAAGTATTAGAGTATATAGAATCTTTGAATTCGAGTATGGAATTGGAATAAGATTGCAGCCGAATGCCAACAACTTATTTCTACAAATGGAGATTGAGAACTATTTAATTCTTTACATCTAAAGCATCACGTAGCGCATTACCAATTAGCATAAAAGCCATCACTAAAGTCATAATACATAATCCCGGAATTAATGCTAAATATGGCTTTCCTAGAATAATATAATTATAGTGATCTTTAATCATTGCTCCCCAACTTGCCATTGGTGGTTGCGCACCAATTCCTAAAAAGCTCAAACCACTTTCTATTAAAATAGCTCCTGCAAAATTTGCTGCCGAAATCACAATTACTGGCGCCATTATATTTGGTAAAATATGCCTGGTAATAATTCTAAAATCATTAAAACCTAAAGCTCTTGCTGCGGTTACATATTGCATTTCTTTAGCACTTATAATTTGCCCTCTTACCACTCTAGCCACTTCTACCCACATAGTTAAGCCAACAGCAATAAAGACTTGCCAAAAACCTTTACCTAAAGCAAGTGTAATTGCAATAACTAATAATAGCGTAGGTATAGACCAAGTTACATTAATAATCCACATGATAAATGCATCTACTTTACCACCAAAATACCCTGCAATGCTTCCCATAAAAACGCCAATAACTAAGGATATAAAAACAGCAACAAAACCTATAAAAAATGAAATTCTTGCACCAACCAAAATTCGACTTAACAAATCTCTTCCGTATTTATCTGTTCCAAAGAGGAAGGTTTTAGTCGTTATTAATGCTTTTAATTGAGCCGCATCTAATCCTTTAAAATCTATTGTTTTTTGTACTCCAACTAATCCATCGGAAGCATATTCGGTATAGACTATACTATTTTGTTCTATGGTATAACTGGTAATAGGAATTTCGGTTTCTGTATTTTTTTTTCCGAAGAAAAGGGTATCTAAAAAACCTTGATCGTTTTTAATTGTTGAAGGAATAGTTAGCATTTGGACTTTAAATCCCGGTTTTTTGGAATGTATAGACAAATGCATCTGATTTGCATATTGCGAATTATCTGGAGCGATTGCATATGCAAAAATAGATACTAGTCCAATTAACACGATAAACCCGAAACTAAAAACGCCCCAAAAATCGTTTTTAAATTTTTGGAGCGCTAATGCACTTAATGAGTTTGTTGTACTACTCATAAATTTATTTAGTCTTTTACTGTAGTAGCTATTTTTTCAATACTATAAGACATTTTTAAATCTTCTAAAACATGTAATGCTTCTTCGATATACACATCTTGACTAAGACTTTCATGCCATCTATCTCTTTTCGTTTTCAAAATAGAATCTGATGCAAATAGTTGACTTTCGTAAGGTAAAGACTCAAAAGTTAGATTTGTCTGGTATTCCGATAATTTATCAAATCGTTTTGCTTCTTCTTCTGTTAATTCTATTTTTTGCTTGTATGCTTTATAATTTAAAGCATGAACGTTTTCATCCATTCTGGATTTTACCCATTTTGCATTTTCTTCAATTAGCTTTAATTGCGCATTATTACTCATACGTTCCTGACTCTTCTTAATGGTAGTATCATAATCAAAATAGCTATCCCAAAAAGTGTAATCTACAGCATCTATCTTATCCCAAGGCAATGGATTTTCCTGATCTTTTTCTCCAACATCAATAAAACTATATCTGTCTGGAACAACCACATCGCTCTTTACGCCTTCTAATTGCGTAGAACCTCCATTTATTCTATAGAATTTTTGTGTAGTAAGTTTTAAAGCTCCTAAATCCCCTTGTGAGTTATTACGTACCATTCTATTTAAATCCAAAACGTTTTGTACGGTACCTTTCCCGTAGGTTTGCTTGCTTCCTATAATAATTGCTCTTTTATAATCTTGCATTGCAGCAGCTAATATTTCTGAAGCAGATGCTGAAAGCTCATTCACTAAAATCACTAATGGTCCATCCCAACTAATCGATTTATCTTTATCTTTTAAAACCTCTTTTGGTTCTCCTGTGGATCGTACTTGTACAATTGGTCCGTCTTTAATAAATAAACCAGCCATATCTACAACGGTTTGTAAAGATCCTCCTCCATTATTACGAAGATCTAAAACTAGGCCTTCCATACCTTCTTCTTTTAAGCGCTCAATTTCTTGCTTAATATCGCTTGCAGCATTACGTTTTTTATAGTCTTCAAAATCTACATAAAATTTTGGAAGATTAATTACTCCATAACGTTTATCATTGTTTTTAACTATAGATGATTTAGCATAAGTCTCTTCTAACTCTACAATATCTCTAGTTATAGCAATATCTTCTATAGTTCCATCTACTTTTTTAACAGTAAGATTAACTACTGTTCCTTTTGGGCCTTTTATAAGTTTTATAGCATCATCTAAACGCATACCTACAATATTGATGGCTTGCTCTTCACCTTCCTGACGTACTTTTTGAATAATATCACCAACTTCTAATTCTTTCCCTCTCCAAGCTGGACCTCCAGAAATAAGTTCTACAATTTTAGTGTTGTCCATTTTCTTAGATAATCTAGCACCAATTCCTTCTAACTTTCCAGACATTTGTTGATCAAAACGATCTTTATCTTCTGGCGCAAAATAGAATGTATGTGGATCAAATTCTTCCACAATAGCATTTACATATATGGAGAACCAATCTTTACGTTGTTGATCGTCTATATAATCATTATAATAATTATCAATAGATTTTAAAGTTTCTGCTCTTGCTTCTTCTTCTAATTGTGCTAATGATTTTTTTTCTGGTGATTTATTTGTTGTACTTTTATCTTCTGAATCTATAAAAGTACCATCTTTTTTAATACCTATTTTTCCTTTTGAAGCTTTATTGGAACCTTCTTGATAAGAAATTAATTCATCATAATTAGAAATAGTAGTAAACTTAAGTTGTTGTCTCCAACGTTCTTTCATTTGCTTTTTATTCTTTACATATTCTAACTTTTCATAATCGGAATTATAGGTTTCATTTACAGCATAATTAAATGGTTTATTTAAGATATCCCTATAAATGGCTTTAGTTTCTTCAATACGTTTCAATAAACGTTCATGTGTCAGGTTGAAAAAAGCGATATCATACGCTTTCAGTTGATCATCTAACTCTGTTTTATATTTTTCAAATTCGTCTATATCTGATTTATAAAAATAACGTTTTAAAGGGTCTAGTTGCTCTAGATAATCAGTATATACAGCAGCTGAAAAATCATCATTTAAAACTTTAGGATCAAAATGACCACGTTCTAAAACGTAGGTAATCACTTGTATTAGGAGTTTATCTTTATCCGGGTCATCAAAAGTCTTACTAGTAAAACTACAAGATGCAAATGCTAATAAAAGCAATAGGATAAACACATTATATTTCTTTTTCATTTTTCTTAAATGCATTAATTAATTTAAGCCATACACAGCTTAATTTAGGGGGTTTGTCTCAATTTACTAATTTAAAGAAAAAACTGTGCCAATTAAAACGAATAGGTACTAATTTTTTGTTAAACCGTAAATATGGAGTATATACTACATAAAATATGTATTTTAGCATAGCAAAAAAAGGACGCTACATGACAAAAAAACCGCTTATATTAGTTACCAACGATGATGGCATAACTGCCCCTGGAATACGAGCATTAATAGAGGTAATGAATACCATAGGTGAGGTTGTTGTTGTTGCTCCAGACAGTCCACAAAGTGGAATGGGTCACGCCATAACTCTAGATTCTACGCTATATTTAGAACAAGTAACTATAGATAATGGCAAACAAAGAGAATATAGTTGCTCTGGCACACCTGCCGACTGTGTGAAATTAGGAATTAGCGAAATATTGGACCGTAGACCTGACTTATGTGTTTCGGGTATTAATCATGGCTCTAACTCTTCTATTAATGTAATTTATTCTGGTACCATGAGCGCTGCTATTGAAGCAGGATTAGAAGGGATTCCGTCGATAGGTTTTTCGCTATTAGATTTTAACTGGAATGCCAACTTTGAATCGGTTAAAGAATATGTTAAAAATATTGCACTAAATGTTTTAGAAAATGGTTTACAAGAAGGTGTTATTTTAAATGTGAATTTTCCTAAATTAGAGAAAAAAGCTATTAAAGGCGTGAAAATTTGCAGACAGGCAAAAGCAAATTGGGTCGAAAAATTTGATAAAAGAGTTAGTCCGCAAGGCAAAGAATATTATTGGCTTACCGGAAAATTTGTTAATTTAGACAAAGGAGAAGATACTGACGAATGGGCTTTACAAAATGGTTATGTTTCTGTGGTACCTGTGCAATTTGACTTAACAGCACATCACAGTATAGCCAAATTGAATACTTGGGATTTAAACAAATAAACGATTAATTACTTCCGCTTTTGCGGAAATAAAAAAATAAGATTACCGCTTTCGCGGAAACTAAAGATGAAAAAAGATATTACAATTGGTTTAATTGTTGGTTTTATTGCCAACATTATAGGTTTATTTATTGCGACTAAAGTATTAGGACAAGGAGGTAATTTTATGGAAGCTATAGAAACGGCTAACGCACAAGGTTTTATTAGTAAACTCATAAGTTTAGGTGCGGTTTTAAATCTTATTGCTTTCTTTTTCTTTTTAAGTAGAAAACAAGATGATCGTGCTAAAGGCGTGCTTATCGCAACTATATGTATTGCAATCTTAACCCTTCTTTTTAAATTTATATAAATGAAGTATTACATTATTGCAGGAGAAGCTTCGGGAGATTTACATGGCTCTAACTTAATGAAAGCATTACAAAAAGAAGATGTACATGCCGAATTTAGATTTTGGGGAGGAGACCTTATGCAAAGTGTTGGTGGTACTTTGGTAAAACATTACAAGGAAAGAGCTTTTATGGGTTTTGCAGAAGTGCTTTTAAATATAAACTCTATATTTAAAGCCATTTCATTATGTAAAAAAGACATTGCTGCCTATAAACCAGATGTTATTATTTTCATTGACAATTCTGGTTTTAATCTTCGTATTGCAAAATGGGCAAAAGAGCAAAAATTTAAAACCCATTATTATATTTCACCACAAGTTTGGGCATCTCGCGCTAATAGAGTGGAAAAAATTAAAAAAAATGTAGATGCCATGTATGTTATTCTTCCGTTTGTGGAAGATTTCTACAAGAAATACAATTACAATGTACATTTTGTTGGCCATCCTTTAATTGACGCTATTGCCAATAGAACGCAAGTAGATGAATACACCTTTAGAAAAGAACACCAACTTAACGATAAACCAATAATTGCATTACTTCCTGGAAGTAGAAAACAAGAAATTAAAAAAATGCTTTCGGTAATGCTTAGTGTTGTTAAGGACTATCCGGATTATCAATTTGTAATTGCAGGAGCTCCAAGTCAGGAGTATAGTTTCTATCAGCAGTTTATAACCACTAAAAACGTCACTTTTATTTCTAATAAAACCTACGATTTACTTAGTGTGTCCACCGCAGCTTTAGTTACATCTGGAACTGCAACACTAGAAACCGCACTATTTAAAGTACCACAAGTTGTTTGTTATAAAGGTAGCTGGCTATCCTACCAAATAGGAAAACGTATCATCACATTAAAGTTTATTTCTTTGGTGAACTTAATCATGAATAAAGAAGTGGTTACGGAGTTAATTCAAGGGGAATTCAACGAAAAAAGCTTAAAAAAAGAATTAGATAGCATTCTAGATCCATACCAAAGAACCAAATACTTTTTAAATTATTACGAACTAGAAAAAGAGCTTGGAGGAAAAGGTGCCAGTGAGAAAACTGCAAAACTTATTTATAAAGCTATATCACCAAATACTTAAATTTGTACATGAAAAAAATTGCCCTAATTCTTATTCTTTTTATTTCCTTTTCCGCTTGTAAATCTAGTAAAAACAAACGTGTAGTTACCAAAAAAGCACGAACAACCAAAACAGTTTCTAAAAAAAAGACTCCAAAAAAATCAAATACTAAAACTGCTACAACAAAAACTGTTACTACAAAAAGTAATGCAGATGTAGCAAGTATTATAGATTATGCAAAAACTTTTGAAGGAGTAAAATACAAGTATGGAGGAACCACCAAAAAAGGGATGGATTGTTCTGGATTGATATATACTTCGTTTAAAAAAGAAGCCATTACACTTCCTAGAACTACACATGGTTTATCTACAACTGGCGATTGGATAGACTTAAAAGAAGTACAAGAAGGTGATTTGATTTTTTTTGCTACAAAAAAGAACAGCCGAAAAGTAAATCATGTTGGCATTGTAACTACTTCAAGAATTGGTTACGTAGAGTTTATTCATGCATCCACCAGCAGAGGTGTAATGATCTCCAATTTAGCAGAACGTTATTGGTATTTGGCTTATGTACAAGCCAGACGCATATTATAGAATCTTTTTAATGTAGAATATTTTCGTTATAAATATAGATTATTTACTATATTTATATATGAAGATTCTAAATTTTACTGTAATAAAACTAAGCGCTTGTCTAATTATAGGCATCGTTTTAGCCTATTACATTAGCATACCTGTAACAGACTCTTTATATAGTACGCTTCTACTTTTCTTACTATTAAGCATTTCGGTATTCCTTTCTAGAAAACAGTTTACAAAAACCATTTGGTTCGGAGTTTTAGCCTGCTTCACTACAATTTCTTTAGGTATTCTAAGCACAAATTTTCACAATCAGAAAAATCTCAAGAATCATTATTCTCATTGGAATAGTGAAAACAAACCGATAACCTTTCGGATAAAAGAAATCTTAAAACCTGGTAATTATAATGATAAATATGTAGTAGACATTCTCAAAATAGATGACAAATTCGTTACTGGAAAGGCTTTATTAAACCTTAGGAAAGATAGTCTGCCTAAAAAGCCAGATATAGATGCCATTTTAATTACAACCAAAGGTTTTCAGGAAGTAACCGCTGCTCTGAATCCGGATCAATTCGATTATAAAAAGTATTTAGAGAAACAATATATCTATCATCAAATATATGCTAGTAGTTCTACTCTTTTCCGCGTAAGCGAAACCATACACACACCAATTGGTTATGCTGGTCTATTGCGAAATACTATAAACTCAAAGCTTAAAAAACATCATTTTAAAGCCGATGAGTTATCCATAATTAACGCATTAATTTTAGGACAACGACAAAACATAAGTAAGCATATTTACACTAATTATGTAAACGCTGGCGCTATTCATATTCTTGCTGTTTCTGGCTTACATGTTGGTATTTTGTTACTGTTATTAAACACCATTTTCAAACCTTTAGAACGCATTAAAAAAGGAAAAATCTTAAAAATGATTATTATTCTAATCCTTCTTTGGTGTTATGCGCTCATTGCGGGCGCATCTGCCTCTATTATTAGAGCGGCAACCATGTTTAGTGTTGTTGCTATTGGCATGCATTTAAAACGACCTAGTAACATTTATAACACCTTGGCTATTTCCGTTTTTTTCATCCTACTATTCAAGCCTTTGTTTCTGTTTGATGTGGGTTTTCAGTTAAGTTATATGGCGGTTTTAGCCATTGTTTCTATTCAGCCTATACTTTACAAAATTTGGAAACCAAGATTTTGGGTCACCGATAAACTTTGGCAAATTACTACCGTTACCATTGCAGCACAATTTGGTGTTTTACCCATTAGCTTGTTTTATTTTCATCAGTTTCCAGGACTGTTTTGGTTGTCTAATATTGTGGTGATTCCGTTGATAGGAATTATTCTTGCTAGTGGCATTATAGTAATTCTTTTGGCTTTATTGAATGCCTTACCACAATTTTTATCAGATAGTTTCGGAAGTATTATTAGCTTAATGAATACTTTTTTTGAATGGATTGCGAGTAAGGAACAATTCCTCTTTCAAGGCATCCCTTT
Organism: Lacinutrix sp. WUR7; assembly: GCF_016864015.1. NCBI lineage: Bacteria > Pseudomonadati > Bacteroidota > Flavobacteriia > Flavobacteriales > Flavobacteriaceae > Lacinutrix > Lacinutrix sp. WUR7. The sequence continues at coordinate 655,958 of NZ_CP045067.1, forward strand.
TCATATCCTTTATGTGGTTACTTCGTATTTAATAATCATAGCAATAGTGAGGATATATGTAAAGAGAAACTATACTACTTTGGTGTATTTATGTCTTGCCATATTAAGTTTACAAATAGCCATTATTTATACTAAATATGAAAATAGCAAGAATGCTTTTATCGTCTTTCAGAAAAGCAGAAACACGATTATAGGTGTAAAAGGAAATAAAACGCTACAGGTTTTTCATAATTTAGATTCCATTACCAATAACAAAACCATAGGTACTTTTGCTGTTGCTAATTTTACGGAAACGATTAAAGAAGACACTTTACGAGATCTCTTTTTATACCGAAACCATAAAATCTTAATAGTGGACAGCCTTGGTATTTATAACCTAAAAAGTGTGCAACCGGATTTTGTTTTATTACGAAATTCGCCAAAGATAAATTTAGAAAGACTGATTGATTCTATACAACCAAAAAGCATTATTGCAGATGGTAGCAATTACAAATCGTATGTAGCACGTTGGGAAGATACTTGTAAAAAAAGAAAACTCCCATTTCACCAAACTGGTAAAAAGGGAGCTTTTATATTAGAATAATCGCTTCTGAAACAAGTTCAGAATACCAAAATTTATCCTTTAAATTCTGGTTTAAATGCTAAATAATATGCATCAAATGCATCTTGCGTACTTAGTTCTTTATAGTCGTCAGTCGCAAATATTTTTAAGTACAATTCTATTTGAACTGGCGTTTGATATCCTTTTATAGGAGCAATCAACTCAGCCTTTTCATCTAAGTATACAATAGTAGGATAGGCATTTACTTGAAAAAATCTAGCCAATTGATGCGCGCTATTACGTCTCTTCGCTTTAGCAGGATCATAACTTGGATTGGTATATTCTTTTCCTTTATAGTTTGCAACTTCATTACCTTCGGCATTAAACTTTACCGCATAGAAATTTTCATTTACATACGCTGCAACTTCCTTATTTTGAAAGGTGTTTTTATCCAACATTTTACATGGCCCACACCACTCGGTATACATGTCCATCAGGATTTTTTTAGGTTCTTTCTTCTGAAGCTCTAAAGCTTCTTCAAAAGAAACCCATTTAATTTCTTGTGCAGTAATAGAACCAATGGTTAAAACTGCGAGTAAAAGTGTAAGTGCTAAATTTTTCATTGTATATAAATAACTTATTTGTGGTTTGTATCTTTTCAGAATTACAGTCTCAAAGACTATTCCAAAATTACAAATTATTTTACGTTATGCATTAATCTTTTAAGAATAGGGTTTAAAACGATCGATACCAAACCAACAGCAATTGGTACTAGTGTAAATATTAAAAAGAAAGTGGATAAACCGTGTTCTTCCGAAATCTTATCAATCATTCCTCCCATGGTTCCTGCTGCTTTTTGTCCGATAGCAATGGCTAAATACCAAATACCAAACATAAAACCAATCATTCTTCCTGGCACCAATTTACTTAAATACGACAGTCCAACAGGCGAAATACAAAGTTCTCCCATAGTATGGAATACATATGCAAATATTAAAAAGAACATACTCACAGAAGCTGTTTGTGCTCCTTGCTCAATTCCCATGGTACCCATTACTAAAACACCAAATCCTAAACCTAAAAGTATTAGTCCTAAGCCATATTTCATGGCAGCACTAGGATTGTATTTACTTTCCCACCATTTAGAAAATAGAGGAGCCAATGTAATAATAAAGAAGGAGTTTAAAATACCAAACCAAGATGCTCCCACTTCTGTAGCATCTTTGCTAAATTCTCTGTTCACTTTCCAAATAACAATTCCCCAAAGTGCAACAAATGCTAAACTTAAAACAATGTTAGAGTATGGGATTTTAGAATATGTTTTCTTAAACAATAAATACAGAACCCAAGTAATAATTGCTAAAGGCCCTACTGTTAAGATTAAATCTACAATTTTAAATATCATTGCAGAGGAACCTACTAAAACTCTATCTGTGTAATCTCTAGCAAAAATGGTCATCGACCCTAAAGACTGCTCAAAAGCAGCAAAGAAAAATACGGTAAAAATTCCAAAAATAGAAACCGCAATAATTTTGTCTCTTATAATTTTTGAATATCTAGAAATTCTTGTAATTATTAAATATAAAAATAAAACAAGTGCAGTAAGTATGGTAACGTTAGAACCGTCTAAACCTCCAATACTAAAATCTAGCATATTCACATTTCCAACTTTAGACATTGGATCATTAAATAAATATAAAACTCCACCTAAAGCAGAAAGCACTATTAATACTTTATCTACTCCTGTAAAAGGGTTTAATTTTTCTTCTGTTGGATTATGTTCTGTAGGACTAACTTCATTGATGTTTTGTGGCAATTCTACTTCGTAGACTTTAGAAGGCTTTTCACCAATTTGTCCAAATAAGTCTTTAGCTAACCAGAATTGTAACATTCCTAAGAACATAAAAATCCCTGCAAGACCAAATCCCCAAGACCATCCAATATTTTCTGCTAAATAACCACAAAGCATCATACCAAAAAATGCTCCAGCATTTACTCCCATATAAAATATGGTGTATGCTCCATCTTTTTTAGACTCTTTGCCTTTATACATTTCAGAAATCATTGAAGTCACATTCGGCTTGAAAAAACCGGTACCAATAACTAATAATGCTAGACCTAAATACAAAGTAAATTGCGTTTCAAAAACCATAGATGCGTGACCTAGCATCATGACAAAACAACCAATGATAACTGCCCATTTATAACCTGTGATCTTATCTGCAACCCAACCACCAACAATTGGTGTTAAATATAAAAGGGATGCATAGGTACCAATTAATGCTAAAGCGTGTTCTCTTGGCCATTCCCATCCAGGATTATCACCTATTAAAGGAGCTGTTAAAAATAACACTAGAAGAATACGCATTCCATAAAATGAAAAACGTTCCCACATTTCCGTAAAAAACAATACAAACAATCCAGCTGGATGTCCAATTACTTTGTCTTTAAATAGATTTTCTATATCTGTATTCATGTATATAATTAATTAAGTTAGTTCTGTTTTATCTAATCCTTTACTTATTCAATTCCGTGCATTTTTCTTTTAAGCATAGGCGTTAACAGTAACATAATTACAGCTGCTGCAATTGGAATTACAGTAAATATTAAAAAGAAATTGGACAGTCCATATTTTTCTGAAATTGGATCTATATAACTTCCTGTAAAACCTCCTAAAAGGTTGGCAAAGAAATTCGCAGTAAACCAAATACCAAACATTAAACTCACTAATTTAACAGGTGCTAATTTACTAACGTATGACAACCCAACTGGTGAAACACAAAGTTCTCCCATAGTATGCAAGAAATAGGCACCAACTAAGAATATTAAACTAACAGAAGCTGTTTTTGCTCCATCTGGAATTGCAGATGCTCCATAAGCTAAAATTCCAAATCCTAAACCTACTAATAGTAAACCTATTGCAAACTTCACTGGCCCTGAAGGATTTAATTTACTTTCCCAAAGCTTAGAAAACAATGGTGCAAACAAAATAATAAATAAAGAGTTTAATACAGAGAACCATGACGCAGGAACTTCTGTTGCATCCGATTGAAATTCTCTATTTAACATCCAAATTACAATTATCCAAATAATCACGAAGCTTAAACCTAATAATATATTTGCTAAAGAGTATTTACTAAATGTTTGTTTAAACAGCATTGCTAAAACATAGGTAATTACCAACATTGGCACTACTGTTATTATGGTATTCACGATTTTAAAAGTCATCGCTGCACTACCAACTAAAGCTCTATCTGTATAATCTGCTGCAAAAACGGTCATAGAACCACCTGCTTGTTCAAAAGCCCACCAGAAAAACACGACGAATAAAGAAAAGACACCAATTACAAACATTCTATCTCTTACTACTTTAGAGCTTTCTGCTTCTTCAATAACTTCTTCAATGTTATGTTCTAATTTTTCAACACTATGTTCTATTACGTCTTCAAAATCTTCCGATTGTTTCGGTGATAATCCAATTTTTCCAAATATTTTTTGAGTGAAATAAAATTGTAACATTCCTAAAAACATAAAAACACCAGCAAGTCCAAAACCAAAATGCCATCCTATATTTTCTCCAATGTAACCACATAAAAGAATACCTAAAAATGCGCCTGCATTAATTCCCATATAGAAAATGGTATAACCACCATCTTTCTCTTTTCCTTGTGTTTTATACAATTGACCAACCATGGAAGAAATATTTGGTTTAAAAAAACCGTTTCCAATAATTAGACAAGTTAATCCAGCATAGAAAAACATAGATGTAATTCCTTCTAATGCCATGGAAGCATGACCTAAGGTCATAATAAAGGCTCCAAGCACAACAGCTCTTCGATACCCCATAAATTTATCTGCTATAAAACCACCAATAATTGGGGTTAAATAAACGAGTCCTGTATACCATCCATAAAGAACTAATGCATCGGCTCTACTCCATTCCCATCCACCATCTATAATAGTAGATACTAAAAACAGTACTAATAAAGCACGCATTCCATAGTAAGAAAAACGCTCCCACATTTCTGTAAAGAAAAGCACGAACAACCCAGCAGGATGTCCTAAAACTGTTTTTTGATTCTCCGCAGAACCTCCAAATTTATATTCCATGTTTATTTATTTTAGTTAGTTTATCCTTTAATATTTTTTTGTTCTTTGTTAACTTATTTCTTAAGTCTTTTATCTCCAAGCTTATCGTTAATAAAGTTTGTCATTTTTTTATACAAATGCAATCTGGTGTTACCACCATAAATACCGTGATTTTTATCTGGATAAATCATCCACTCAAACTGCTTATCGGCTTGTACCAAAGCTTCTACCATTCGCATGGTGTTTTGCACATGCACGTTATCATCCGCTGTACCGTGAATTAAAAGAAAATCTCCTGTTAATTTATCTACATGATTTATTGGCGAGTTGTCATCATAACCACTTGCATTTTCTTGAGGTGTAGTCATATAACGTTCGGTATAAATAGAATCATAGAATCTCCAGCTAGTTACAGGAGCAACAGCAATAGCCATTTTAAAGACATCGTTTCCTTTAAACAATGCATTACTACTCATAAAACCACCATAACTCCAACCCCAGATTCCAATTCTAGAAGCATCAATATAAGACCTTGCTCCTAATTGCTTAGCAGCTTCAATTTGGTCTTCAACTTCGTATTTACCCAATTCGTTTTGCGTTACTTTTTTAAAGTCGGCTCCTTTAAAACCTGTTCCTCTTCCATCTACACAAGCAATAATATAACCTTGTTGTGCTAAATGTTGGTACCAATAGTCATTTGCACCATTCCAACGATTTGCAACCTGTTGTGATCCTGGTCCAGAATATTGATACATAAATAATGGGTATTCTTTATTCGCATCAAAATCTGCTGGTTTAATCATCCACATATTTAAATCGTTACCATTTACATTAATGGTTGAAAATTCCTTTTTAGAAGTGGTATACGCTAATACTTTTTTAGAAAGTGCATCATTATCTTTTATACTTTTCACTAAATCTCCAGTCGAGGCATTGTTTAGTGTATATTCTGGCGGAGTTGTTGCGTTAGAAAACGTATTGATGAAGTATGTAAAATCTGCACTAAACGAAGCATTATTTGTTCCTGTGCTTTTTGTAAGTCTTGTTTTATTATTTCCGTTTAAATCAATTTTATATACATCTCGATTTATAGAACCATTTTCTACAGACTGATAATATATAACATCATTTTTTTCATCAAAACCATAGTAACTGGTTACTTCCCAGTTTCCTTTAGTGATTTGATTGATAAGTTTCCCTTTTTTATCATAATGATAAATGTGGTTATACCCATCCTTTTCGCTCGTCCAAATAAAGCTATTATCCTTTAAAAAAGTAAGATTATCGGTTACATCTACATAGGCTTTATCCTTTTCTGCTAACACTAAATCTGTCTTACCTTTTTTAGCATCAATCATCCAAAGATCTAATTCATCTTGATGCCTGTTCATGTATTGCGCACTTAAGACATTTGCTTCATTCGTCCATTTTATTCTAGGAATATAAAAATCAGTATAGGCTTTTTCTAATTTTACTTCGGAAGCTTTATTCGATTTCAAATCGTATAAATGCAAAGAAACAACAGCATTTTTTTCACCTGCTTTTGGGTATTTAAAAACTTGCTGTGTTTGGTATAAAGCCGATCCATAAATATCCATAGAAAATTCAGGAACCTCCGTTTCATCAAATCGTATAAACGCTAATCTATCACTAGCCGCATTCCATTCAAAAGCGCGAACAAATCCAAATTCTTCTTCATAAACCCAGTCGGTAATACCATTAATAATTTTATTTTTTTCGCCATCGAAAGTGATTTGTTTCGTTTCACCGGAATTCAAATCTTTAACAAATAAATTATTATTTAAACCATAAGCTACCTTAGTTCCATCTGGTGAAAAGGTTGGTTCTTGTATTTTTTCTTCAGCAATTAAAGTTACCAAAGCATTTTTAGTATCATACACATAAAACTTCCCTAGGGTAGATCTTCTAAAAATAGACTCCACATCTGTAGCTAAAACAATCTTACTTTCATCATCACTAAACGTGTAATCTGAAAAATAAGGTATAGCTTCTAGGTTAGCAGAACTGACTAGAGTTTTCACTTTACTTAGTGTTTTATAATCGTAAACATCTATTGTTGTGATTCTTGAAGTTCTATCAAAATTTAAAACAGAGTATTGTTGTCCGTTTTTCATGGAATGCAAAGCATCCATTCTTTCGGTTCTAAAAGAACCATTCCAGATATCTTCAAGTGAAATGTTTTTAGTTTGCGCTGTTGTAGAGATTGCAGTTATAAAAAGGCAACTAAATAGGAAGAATTTAAAAGTTCGCATTAAAAATAATGATTTTATGAAATGAATGTCAAGTTTACTAAAAAATAAGCAAAAAACCGTAAACATTAACAGTAAATTGAAGTTGTAAATACTAAAAACAGCTTCGGTTTTAAGTTACAAAAACTTAAGTTACTTAAATGAAAACCATTAAAAATTGGAATACTATCTTTGTGTTTCAAAAACATAGTACATGAGTGCACCTATTTCTGGCTTTTCTAAGTTAACGAAATCTAAAAAGATAGATTGGATTGTAGAAACTTATTTTTCAAATAAGGAGGAAGCTAAAAAAATTATAAAGCAATATTGGAACACCAATATAACCCTTCAAAACTTACATGATGAGTTTATAGAAAATACGATAACCAATTATTATCTACCATTTGGTGTTGCGCCTAATTTTTTAATAAATGGCAAGATGCATACCATACCAATGGCTATCGAAGAAAGTTCAGTAGTTGCTGCTGCTAGTAAAGCTGCCAAATTCTGGTTAGCACATGGTGGTTTTAAAACAAAAGTACTTTCTACCACTAAAATCGGACAAGTACATTTTATGTATTCTGGAGATTTTAAAACATTGGAAACCTTTTTTAACCGCATAAAAACACAACTGATTACAGATGTAAAACCCATAACCAAGAATATGGAAAAACGTGGTGGAGGTGTTTTAGATATTGTTTTAAAAGATAAAACCGAAGACATTTCTGGCTATTACCAACTACATGCAACCTTTGAAACACAAGATGCTATGGGAGCCAATTTTATAAACTCTTGTTTAGAGCAATTTGCTAAAACGTTTAAAGCGGAAGCGGAAAAACAGTTACAAGACACCATAGAAATTGTAATGAGTATTTTATCTAATTACGTTCCCGATTGTTTAGTTCGCGCAGAAGTAAGTTGCAAATTAGAAGATCTACCAGAAGACGATTTTGATGCTGAAAAATTTGTTCAAGCTGTTCGTATTGCAGAAGTAGAACCATACAGAGCAGTGACACACAACAAAGGAATCATGAATGGAATTGATGCTGTGGTTTTAGCAACTGGAAACGATTTTAGAGCAGTCGAAGCTGGCGTGCATGCCTATGCTGCTAGAAACGGAAAATATAGTAGTTTGACTCATGCTAAAATTGAAAATGGGGTATTTACCTTTTGGATGGAAATCCCGTTAGCATTAGGAACCGTTGGTGGATTAACGAATTTGCATCCTTTAGTAAAATTAGCTTTAGAACTTTTACATAAACCAAGCGCAAAGGAGTTAATGCAAATAGTTGCTGTTGCCGGATTAGCACAAAATTTTGGTGCTTTACGCTCTTTAACCACCACAGGAATTCAAGAAGGACACATGAAAATGCACTTGATGAATATCTTAAACCAAATGGAAGCTACAGAAGCTGAAAAAGAAAAGATGGTACATCATTTTAAAACCAACACCGTTACGCATAGCGCGGTTGTAGAAGCTTTTAATGCTTTAAGATTGAAAAAATAACAACGAATAAATTGTCCTTTCGAATTTATCGAAAAATTCCACATGAAGCATCAAACTTTTTATAGCCGCGGAAAATTATTACTTACTGGAGAATATGTAGTTCTAGATGGTGCTTTAGCACTTGCCGTACCTACAAAATTCGGACAGAGTTTAGTTGTTGAAGAAATAGAAGCACCTACAATTACCTGGAAAAGTTTCGATGAAAAGAAGCAGGTTTGGTTTGAAGCAGAATTTCATTTTGAGAACAATGAGATTTCTCTACATACTCAAAATGACAACGAGATTTCTAATAGACTTTTAGAAATCCTTCAAGCAGCTCAAGAACTTAATCCGCAGCTTTTAAAAGACAAGAAAGGCTTTAAAATAACTACGCTATTAGAATTCCCAAAAAACTGGGGACTTGGCACATCTTCTACGCTAATCCATAATATTGCGAGTTGGGCAAATGTAGATGCATACCAATTATTAGAGAAAACCTTCGGTGGAAGCGGTTATGATATTGCTTGTGCACAAAACGATTCGGCAATTACGTATCAATTGCATAATAGTGCGATTTCTAGACAAGCTCGAAACGACAAACGCACCGTAAATCCAATTTCTTTTAATCCTTCATTTAAAGAACATTTATATTTTGTGCATTTAAACAAAAAGCAAAATAGTAGAGATGGTATTGCGCAATACAAAAAGAACAACTTTAATCTAGAAATAGCTCTTGCAGAAATAGATGCAATAACCAAAGACATGATTACTTGTAAGACGCTGGATGCTTTCGATATTCTAATAGAAAAGCATGAACAAATCATTTCAGAAATCATACACTTAAAACCTGTTAAAGAAGTTCTTTTTAACGACTTTAAAGGAAGCATTAAAAGTCTTGGTGCTTGGGGAGGAGATTTTGTTTTGGTGAGTTCTAAAACCAATCCGACAGCATACTTTAAGAATAAAGGTTTTGATACTATTTTAGCCTTTGATGAAATGGTTGCAAGTATTTATTAAGTGTTAGTATTAGATGCTGAATCTAGTTCAGCATGATTTCGTTTGTTTACAACTTATCACTTAAATACGACACTTCAGAAACTCCCTTTTGAACATCCTTTGTTTTATCCTGAATTTTACCTTGTTAAAACAAACAAGATATCATGGAAGAAACAATTAAAATTTTCATTTACATACATGCCTTTTTTGGCGGACTAGGATTAATATCTGGAATTGGAAGTATTATAATGAAGAAAGGAAGTATTCCGCATAAAAGAATGGGAAAGCTATTTTCTATAGGGATGATAACTAGCTCCATAATTTCCATTCCTATTACTTTTATGCCAAATCACGGAAACACTTTTCTTTGTTTAATAGGTCTTTTTACTATTTACTTAGTGATTTCTGGAAACCAAATATTGACATTTAAATCTAAAAGTAAACTGTATGCTAATGCTATAGATAAAATAATTTCTGGAAGCATGATGTTCCTATCTATAGCGATGATTTTATTTGGGCTATATGGATTATTCCAAGAAATAACTGGAAACATCCTTTATCTCATTTTTGGTGGTTTCGGACTTTTACTAACCATAAAAGATTTTATATTCTACAAAAACTTTAAAGCGCTCAAAAATGGTTGGTTGAAAAATCATGTAGGAAAGATGATTGGAGCATTCATAGCCTCTGTTACTGCATTTATAGTTGCAGGATTAGGCATTGGAAGCATCCTTTCTTGGATCTTACCTTCTATTATTGGAACCATTTACATACTATATTGGAAAAGGAAATTACAATAAATCTATCCTAAAACAAGTTTCGAAGAACCAATAAAAAAAGCCCTTTCAGATTTCTCTAAAAGGGCTTTTATATTTATAATACATTATGCTATTACTATTGCACTGTATTTGCTCTGTTATCTTCAATATCAGAAGCTTCTTTTAAAGCTGTGTATAATCTTGAATCTATTGCTGTTTGTTTTTGTTGTCCTACTTGGTTAGCAAAAGCTTGGTAGTTTGCTAATTCTACCGCTGGAGTAGCTTTAGTTACTTGTACCATATAAACACCGTTTTCACCAACAATTAATTTAGAAGTTTCTCCTTCTTCTAAACCAAAAGCAGCACCTACAACTTTAGGCTCTCTACCAACACCTGTAACGGTTGGCGTTTTCATATTAACCGCTAAAGCAGTTCTTATGGTTTGTCCTTCTGCACTTGCTAAAGCTTCTAATGTAGTTGCAGAAATTCTACTTTTAATCATGTCTGCTTTTTTAGCTTTACGTATTGCTGGTAACGCAGTAACAGATGCATCTTGTATATTCATTAAACCTGCCTTGTTTTTAGCAGTTAATTGTACTACTGCAAAACCATTAGATATTGCGAATTTCTTAACATCACCAACTTCTGCATCTTCTTCAAATGTCCAACGAACAAGTGCTCTTTGGTTATTTAAACCAGGAATATTCTCATCTAAAACTTTAATTCCGTTTACCGGACGAACCGCATAGTTATTTTCTTTAGCTACATCTTGAAACTTTCCGTTTGCAACTGCATTTTCAAAACTAGCAGCATCTCTAAATACTTTAGAAATGGTAGCTTCACTAGGCTCAATTTTTCTTGCAATTGTTCCTACCTTAATAGTACGTTGCATATTTTTTTGTCCTAAAATTTCAATGATATGAAAACCAAAAACAGTTTCAACAACACCAAAGTCACCAGTATTATTTTCAAAAGCAAAGTCTCTAAATTCTGGAACCATTGCATTGTATGTAAACCAATCTAGAACTCCTTCTTTTTCATTACTTACTTTGTCTGCTGAAAAATCTAATAAGCTAACAAACTTAGAAGGTGAAGATTTAACAACGTTCATAATACTATCTGCAGTTACTTTAGCTTGCTCTTTCGTTTGCACTGTTTCTGCTGTTGCAGAACGAGACCCTACAAAAGGTAATAATATATGTCTAGCTTTTACAGAATCTGGCATTTGAGTTACTGCAACAACTTTAGAAATTTTAAAGTGGTTTGCGTCTTTATATGGTCCAAATACTTCACCTACATTTAAATTAAAAATACTATCTGCAACTGCTGTTGGTAAATCTGCCTTTTTAATAAAACGGTTATCAAATTTAATATCTGAATTAGCATTAACAAATAGCTCGTTATCTTTAGCTTTTAAGAAACTAGAAACCGTATCATTTCTTTTTGTAATTTCATTATAAACTATTTGATCTTTTAAAAGATTTCTCAAGTTTTGTTTAATTGCATTTTCATCTTCAAGAGATGCAACTTCATTAAACTGTACATAATTGATATCTCTAGAAGCTTCTACTGTATATTGCTTCACGTGGCTGTTCATGTAATTTGTGATCTCACTATTAGAAACAGTAACGGTACTATCTGCAATAGAAGAAAAAGGAACTTGAATAAATTTAATATCTACTTGGTCTCCTTCTAATTTATGTTGTAATTCCCCTTCAGCAAGTGTACCAACCATTCCTGCTTTAACCATGTTCACATAGTTTTGGTTAAGTGCGTTTGCAGCTACTCCTTCTTCATAATCAATCCATTGTTGGTATGCTACTGCAGAAGTCTCTTTTAAGTTAGCAATGTACTCATTCATTTTATTTTCATCAAAAACACCTGCTTCATTTTGAAAATCTGCATTATTAGCTAAGCTAGTTTTTAATAAATCACGCATTTGGTCCTTTTCAACTGTAAAACCTAAAGCATCAAATTGTGTTTCCATTACTGCTTGACGTACTTCTTGGTTCCAAACGTTATTCATAGCTTGTGTGCTAGTTCCGTTTCCACCCATTTGACGTTGCATTGCTTCTACTTTTTGCATAAAAGCTTCACGAGTAATGTCTTTGCCGTTTATTGTAGCGACTACATTTTGTGATTTTGCTGTAAGTGCATCACTGTTTTTAAACAAATCTGCTAATACAAATGAGAATAATGCTAAAGCAATAACTGCTATTAGTACTAATGATTGTTTTCTAATGTTATTTAAAATTGCCATTTTTGGTATAAATTTTATTCAATATAGTGGGCGAAAATACCATTTTCTATTTAATAATAAAAGGTTATTTGTATAAAATGAATTTGAAATGGAATCTGTATCCGAATTTGAATTTAAAACAGCGCTTAAAGCGGAAGTTAAAACGGAAATTTTTAAGCTAAAACTGTTTACTGATACTGAAAACTGGGACTATAGACTAATCGTCTTCTAAAACTTTAAGTTCTACTAAATCTATTTTTGTATTTGAAACTTCTAAGATGGTAAATTGAAAATTCTCTATAATTACAACCTCATCCTTTTCAGGTATTTCTTCGGTATGTGCAACAATTAATCCTCCAAGCGTTTCGTAATTTTCTTCGTCTGGCAAATTAATTTTAAACGTTTCGTTTATGTAATCGACTTCTATTCTTGCCGAAAACTTAAAATGCTTTTCGTCTAATTTTTCTTCTATCAAAACTATAGTATCATGCTCATCTTCAATTTCACCAAAGAGTTCTTCTACAATATCTTCAACAGTCATAATACCAGAAGTCCCTCCATATTCATCTAATACAACGGCAATACTTTTACGTTTTTTAATTAACACATTAAGCACATCATTTATTAGCATGGTTTCTGGCACAAACTCAACAGGAAGTATGATTGATTTTATTGTTTTAGGCTTTTTAAAAAGCTCGAAAGAATGTACATAGCCTAAAATATCATCTATATTTTCTTTATAGACGATCACTTTAGAGCAACCTGTTTCGGTAAAAATACTATTTAGATTTTTAAGAGATTCATTAAGTTCTACAGCAATAATCTCTGTTCTAGGTACCATTACTTCTCTAGACTTTACCTCAGCAAATTCTAAGGCATTTTGAAAAATCTGAATTTCGGTATCAATATCATCGTCCTCTTCTACAGATTCCATTTGCTCACTAATATAGTTACCTAGTTCTACTTTAGTAAAAGCTAGTTGCACTTGATCTCCTTCGGTTTTAAAGAACTTCTTTAGTACAAAATCAGAAATCCAAAGTACAAAGTCGGAAATAAAAGTAAATAGCACATAAAATATATATGCAGGAAAAGCCAATATTTTTAATAAAGAATTGGCATAGATTTGGAAGAAAACCTTAGGTAAAAACTCCGCTGTTATTAATATTACAATAGTTGAAATTATAGTTTGTGTTAATAAACTAAAATCTACAAATAGATAGTTCACAATACTATTACTGGATGGTAACATAGAATGAAACCAATTTACCAACAAGTCTCCCATAAAAAAACCATAAACAACTAATGCTATATTGTTACCAATTAACATGGTTGCAATAAATTTAGAAGGTTTTACAGTAAGTTTAGAAAGTATTTTTGCTAAAAAGCCATCTTGCTTTTTTTCTATTTCTATATGTATTTTATTAGAAGATACATACGCGATTTCCATACCCGAAAAAAAGGCAGAAAGTATTAAACAAACAATGATTATAACAACGTAAATACTCATTACTTCGCGTTATTATTGTCTTCAAATTTTTTGTTGAACTTTTTGCGAAAGAAAAACATAAATATCGCTAAAGCTGTAAAAGCCAAAGATATATAGGTTCTGTTTTTATCTATACTCCAATTAGAAACGGCATCATACAAAAATAATGCGGCGAAAAACAAGTATATATATTGAAAAAACTTAGCGGTTTTCATTTTTGATATTTAGGTTGAAAGTTATTATTAGCAAAGATAAGTATTATTCCTCAAGTGTGATAATACCATCTATTTCTAAAACTTGTGCTTGTTTAAATTCGGAATCGGAATCAAACCCCTTCCCATTTATTAGGTCTCTACCTTGTCTAAAGGTTACTGGTTTGTTTGTAAACAACCATTCTTTGGTTTGATCATAGTACAATTGCTCTGCAAATAAGGTGTCTTTTTTATGTGAAGTCACCACCACATTACCTTGTAGATCTATGAGGTTTGTTTCTTTATATGAAATAGCATAATCTGCTATAACGGTGTTTTTTTGATTTAAATCATCATACATGTGTAAGATAATACCATCAGGAAACTCATTATACCCAAAATCTCTATTGGTAAAGTCTAGCATTTTCGGACTAATAAGATTTGCTGTTACTCTACCAGAATCTGTATATTTCAGGTTGATATTTTCAGCAATACCAATGGGTTGATTTTCTGAAACACCTATCTTTTGCACCTCGTTAAAGTTGCTTTTACATGAAAAAAGCATAGCCACAGTTAAAACTGTGGCTATGCTATTTATATATAAACTTTTATTTTGCATTATATGCTTGGTACGGTTATACTTCTACCAATCCAACATCCAATATTAATAGTTTGTCCTGCTTTTCCAGAAGAGAAAATCTCTGACTTACTTGGAGCTTTAGCTTCATAATTCTTAGCTAAACTAGTACTACCAGCTTTTCTTGCTTCTGCAGCAGCTAACCAGAATACAGCTCTTTTGTTAAAGTTTGTATCTCCACAACTGTTTGCACTAGCTGCATACATTCTAGCAATCTGATCGTATGGTTTTTTATCTGATGGGTTAGCAGCTAAAGATTTCATAAAGAATTCTCTTGCTTTACCGTAGCTACCTTTTTGTTTAAAGTCTCTAGCTATTGTATTGTATAACTTAGCTTTTCTAAAAGGATCCGTTTCTAAACGTAACGTTTGATCAAAGTATTGTTGCTCTCCTGTTATTAAGTATAAGTAATATGATGTTTTTGCGTTTGGTTCAATGCTGTTTTTTTGTTTTACCACTTTAACAAACATTGGATCTTCTTTACATCCTTTTTCATATAACTTGTTCATTGCTCTTTGTAACCAAACACCATCATTCTTGTTTTCTTCGTAATCTTTTTGGTATAAAGGAATCAAGTTTTCACAGTTTGCTCTATCTCCTAATTTTGCATCTACACTGCCTGCAATTTGATCAAACACTCTTAAATAACCTTCGTATTGTCTTTTATATTGACCTTCTTTTTTAGTTAAAGAAGTTCCTGCTTCTTCTTTAGCAATAAGTTTATTAAGACCATCAGAGTTTTTCTCTATTTCTGTATCCATTTTATCTACAACATCATCATATTTATTAAATAGATCTTGTGCAGATTTTTTTCCACTATCATATAAATCTACCATTAATGAGAAATAGATGTATAACGCTTTAGGATTTCTGAAGTTTTTTAAATCTGTAGTATATGCTTTATCAAATGCATTGTACACTTGTTCATCACTTAAACCTAATTCGGTTTTGTAATCATACATTAATTGAGCTTTGTCTGATAAAAGATCTCCAACTTTCGTTTTACTTGGAAAGTTCTCTAACTTTTCATCCCAAAGTTTTAAAAGGTCATTGATATAAGCAACTTTTTCGGCTCCTGTAGAATTTTCAATTTTATGCTTTAATATTTTCTCACCATCTACTGGAATTGCGTTATTAAATTTCGGGTATTTAGTACGCACTTCCATCCAAGGCTCATAAGCTGCGTCATAATTCCCTGCTTTCACATATTCGTGAAAGATCGAAAGTTTAGTCATTGCTTCTTCGTTTTGAGCAAAGCCAAAACCTAGTCCTAGAAATAAGATTATTATTAGTGTAATTTTCGTTTTCATCTTCTTAATGTTTTTGGTGTTAATCATATTTACTTTTTTGGAACCATCTATCGTTCAAAGATAAACTTAATTGGAAATTAATAAAATTCTCTTGAATTAAATTTTTGTTAGTTGTTCCACGTTTACCAACTTCAAAACCTAAGTTTGCATTAGAGAATATATTGCCAACTGGTAATCCTACTCCAAAAGATATGCCAAACTCATCTATGGACTCACCATTTACAACTAATCCTGTTTTTTCGGTTCTAAATCCGGCACGATAAACTACACGTTTTAAATAGGATTTATATGCATTATAATCTGGGATATAAAAACCACCTAAAGAAAAGGTATTACCATTTTCGTAAGTTGTTTCTGTATTAGCAGAAGTATAAAGCGCATTACTAAACTTACTAGTTTCTTGAAAAACACTTTCCACACCTACAAACCATTTTCTGGCTTCACCAATACCAACACCAAAAGAAAAGGTAGCAGGTAATGTTAATGTAGTTTCTTTTAATCCTTTTTCTTCTAGATTTGCATCTAATGTATTTATTACAAACTCTTGTTCTGAAGTAGGATTAATATTAATAGTATTAATAGATCTTTCGTTTTTAGATTTTAAATCACTTTTAGGAGAAAAGGTTACTCCAGAAGTTAATTCTAATTTATTACTCAATTTCGTTTTATACGTAACACCAAGATTATAGCTTAAACCACTTAAGTCTGATCTATTATCTTCTCTTGTTTGGTATTGCACTAAATCACCATCATTGTACACATACTCAATAGTACTTCCTTCTATGTTTCCAAAATTATATTGTGCATCTACACCAACACTTAAAGCATCTGTTAATTGGTATCCTGCAGATAAGTAGGTTCTATTAACACCACCTTCCCCTTTATATTTATTGACAATTCCATCATCACTATAGTTTTCTAACTTATATCCAACAGAGGTATAAGGCATTAAACCAAAACCAATCCCTAATTTCCCTAAAGGTAACGAAACAGCTATATAATCGAAAGTGGAAGATGAAGTACGATCACTGTTAGCATCACTTTCAAGCTTTGTAGAGTTATGACCACCTCCAACAGAAAACGTCATTGGTCTACCTTCGTCATTATATGGAAATTGCGACACATTTTTCCCTCCATAGGAGGCAGGATTTCTTAGGTTAACATGTATACTATCTGTATAAATACTAAGCCCTCCCATACTTCTATTTTCTACTGTACCTTTAAATTTAAGGCTACCAATTCCATAAAACGAATATGGTGAAGAAGTACCTTCTTGAGCGAAACTTTGAATTGCGAAAAAAGCAATAAAAACTATAACCAGTTTTTTTATCATTAGTGTGTATTATATTGTAAAATAAAATTTAATCCCTCTAAAAGGAAATTTGAGTTGGCAAATATGCTACTTTTTAATTGTTTAGACAAAAAATTAGCGTCTCCTCCTGTTAAAATAATTGTTAAATCAGGGTATTTTAACTTATATTTCTGAATTGCCCCATCCAATTCAAGCAAAACACCTTGAACAACACCAGAATGCATCGAGGTCGCTGTAGCGTCTCCAACAATACTTTTTGGCATCTCTGTATCTAATAACGGTAAATTTGCTGTAAAATGATTTAATGCTTTATAACGCATTCGTATCCCTGGAGATATTGCACCTCCTAGATATTCATTTTCAGCCGTAATAAAATCAAAAGTAATACAAGTTCCTGCATCAATGATTAAAACATTTTTATCTGGAAATTGTTGCACAGAAGCACTAACTAAAGCAATTCTATCAATTCCTAAGGTTTTTGGCGTGCTGTATAAATTTGTAAAAGGAATACTCGTTTCATGATTTAAGACAAGTATGTCATAATATTTTTCAAGATAAGCAATATCTGTTTTTCTTAATTTTCCAACGGAAGAAAAAATAGTTTTATTAATATTTTTATATTCTTTTCTTATCTTTCTTAATGTTTTTGAAACCTCTTTACTTTTCACCTTACAGCTATAAATCATCTTATCCTGCTGAAAAACAGCAATTTTGACAAAAGAATTTCCAACATCAATAATTAAGTTCATATTTTTTTCTTAAAGCTTCAAATTTACAAAATGCGTTATAAAAAATATTCTAAATTCCACTTTAATAATTACTTAAAGCCATATTTTAGATTTCAATAAAAAAAAATAAAAATTTTTTCAATTTTTCCTTTGTGAATAATAAAAAGGTGTCTATATTTGCACTCGCAATTTTATGCTACTGGTGCCTTAGCTCAGTTGGTAGAGCAATGGACTGAAAATCCATGTGTCCCTGGTTCGATTCCTGGAGGCACCACCAAAAAAAACCCGATTCAAATGAATCGGGTTTTTTGGTTTTTATAACGACTATTAAATAATCAAGCAACTTATAACTAACCAATCTTCTGTAATAAACCCTTATATATTTATTTAAAACACACTGTTTTTTATGTCCGTTATTTTTTTTATCACAACTAGCATGGTAACGCATAAAAAGAGATTTACCCTTTATTATATTTTTTAAATAAAGACTAGCACAAAATGCAACCTTAAAGTAAGCTTGTTTTCTTTTATCGAATAAAACCACTAATGCAAAGCAACCATTTTACTAGAGCTTCTTTTAGCGCTTCTTTTAGTTAATTTTCATATTAACATCTTCTGCCTCAAAGTCGAATTTCTTAAGGTATGGTCTAAACTCGACTAAACCTTTTTCAAATGCACTAGTTATTGGCGATTCACTAATATAATCTATACAAGAATTTTCTGTATTTACTTTTTCAAAATCTTGAGAATTTGTTGATTGAGATAACATATCTATTTAATTTTATTTAGTCCATTTATTATATTCATCTATTTAATTGTATTTAGAGAGTAGTAGGTAAAACCACTTTAAAAATAGAGCCACTTTTAACACTGCTATTAACAGTTATCATCCCATTTAAGTTATCTACCGCATTTTTAACAATATAAAGACCTAAACCATGCCCAGGCTCTTCATACTTGTTAGCTCTGTAATACAAATCATAAATTTTATTAATATTATTTTTATATATACCAACGCCATTATCTTCAATGCTAATCTCCACTTCCTCTAGCGATGTTTTTACTTTAATATTTACGAAAGATTTTTCGTTTTCTTTTTGCTCTTTAGAGTATTTTATAGCATTGTTAATTAAATTTTGAAGAATAGAATCTATCATTTCCGGATTTGAATTAAATCCAAAATCATCTACAACATCCACATGAAACTTTATGTTCTTAAATTTACTAGCACCATTTAGAGACACTAGCGTACTCTTAATAGTTTCAGAAAAATCAATTTTTTTTATTTCTTTTTTCTTAACCTTAACTTTAGATACTTGAGAAAGGTTTTCTGAGAGTTCCTTTCCGTTTTTTATAATAGGATCTAACATTCCTATTAAAAGAGCTAATCTGTCCTCGTCTGGCTCTTCTTTTAGCAAACTAAGCGCTTCTTCTATAGAAGATATTGGCGCTTTAATATCTTGAGCAGAACGACATAAAAACAACTCTAGCTCTTCGGTTTTTCTTTTCAGTTTATTTTCTAGAGATTTACGATGTGTTATTTCCACCATCATTGCGCAATAAAAATCATTTTCACCTACACTCCCATTGCTCAATGCAAACTCTACCGGAAATTGCTCTCCGTTTTTACGCAAACAACACATTTCTACTATTTCAACATTCTGCTTATTCTTTATTTGCTGTACTGCTCTTAACAATTCTTTTATATTACCATTTCTGTATTTTTTAGACATTAAAACAGTTAATGATCTACCAATTATTTCTTTCTCTTTATATCCAAAAGCAGCCTCTGCTCCCTTATTCCATTCTGTAACATTACCTTTATCATTTGTTACTACAATCACCCCAACATTAATAGACTTATAGATGGTTCTAAATTTAGCCTCACTATTGATAAGGTTTTCACTAACCCCTTTAAACTTCGTGATTTCATGCAAAGCAATGGTTGAAGAGACAATGGCACCCAAACGGTCATAATTAGGAGAAACTATGGCAGAAAAGAATATTTTTTTTCCGTTGGAATCAAAATCATATAACTCAAACTTGTGTGTTAATTTATCGGTATAGACTTTATCTACATTTTTTTTAAAGGATTCGAAATTTACAGGAATAAAATAATCATAGATATACGTATTAATTAATTCTTCAATTTCTTTATTACAAAAAGACTTATTTGCATTTAAAATTTTACCATGTCTTGAAACCGTAAAGGCATGGAAAGGCATTTCTTTTAAAAAACTCTCATTTAGTAACTGACGCTGTAAAAGTGCTTCATTATCGATATAGTACCTTGTAACATCCTTATAAATAGACAGGTACCTTAAAGCCTTTTCTCCATTATTTTGCATAGGTATAATGGTGGTGTCTAACCAAAACATTTTTCCTGTAGCGGATACATCTTTTAAAATACCACTCCATTTATTCCCCATTTTAATGGTTCTCCACAAGTTTTTATATTTTTTTTCGGCGTGTAGAGGAGACCTTAACAACTCGTGTGTTTCACCAATAAGCTTATTAGTATTACATTCTAAAATATCACAGAATGCTTGATTTGCGAATTCAATTCTTCCAAATGAATCTGTTAAAGTAACTACAGAGTTCTCGATAAAATCATTAAGCACGTTCTCATTAAATGTATTTGGTAGTTTATATTTAATTGCTTCCATAAAAATTATTTATAGTTTCTACACAATACGCTTTTGCAGATTCTAGATTATTAAACACACTAAAAGGTGTGCTAGGCTCATAAATTCTTTTATAAGAAGCTACCACTAATTTAATTCCAATAGTATTAAAAACATAAGCTTCAGACATCCTAAGTTTCACTAAGGTTGGTGAATTCGCCAATAAATTAGCAGATTCACGCGTAAAAGTCCCTTGAGAATCTCTTGTATCTATTAAAAAAGGCATAGGTTTTCCTTTACATAATTTATCTATTGCATGTATAAATAATGCTACGCTTTCTGTTCCAAATTTATAATTAGTACTATTGTTTCTAAACTGACAGTAAAGAATACCACTATCTGTCCAAAATTTCGAATTTCCTATTTTGATTATATTATCCATACTAATTATCACTGTTTTTAGAATTAAAAACCGCATAATTTTGATCACTATATTGTATGGCTGAATTTGAATTTTTGAAAATTAAATTTGGCACATTAGAATCACTAAAGAGGACATAAAATGAAAGAAGAATTTTTTGCTTATAGCTTTTTACTAAAAATGCTTTTGACAAGACAGCATTTTTTATTTTAGGATTGTTAGATAAAAGTTTAAATAGCTTAACTAAAAGAGGATTATCAATCTCTTTAAAATTAAATATTATAGGCAAATAAGTGCCATTTGATAATTTAGAAATAGATTCGTGAAATAAATTCTCAAAATCATTATAGGAATAATTTACTTCAGAATTATTATACAACTTACAATAAATAATATTTTGGTCTACCCAAAATTTAATATTATTGATTCGTATTTCGTTTTTCATTATTATCATTTTGAAAAACTAAATTCAATAGGAGTGCCAAAATATATTTTAAAATAAAATACATTTGTAAAATACTAATAATCAACCTATTAAAATCTTGTTTTAAAAAAAAGGAAGAACAAAAACTAACGACATACCGTTAGTTCCGAAAGGAATAATACGTGGTAACGGTATTCCGTTAGTTGCTTTTGGTTTTTGAAATCCCTAATTTAGTCATTCGATCTCGCAAAGTACTAGGCTTTAATTCTAGCATAACTGCTGCTCCTTTTGGTCCGCTAATTTTCCAATTACATTGCTCAAGTACCTGAACAATATGATTACGTTGCACAGAGTCTAAAGATAAATCTTGGTTGTTAATTGGTTTTACTTTTTGTGTAGAAGATTCAAAACCTGGAATCACTAATGTTTCTTTACTTGATAATATAGAAGCTCGTTCTATTAAATTTTCTAATTCTCTAATATTCCCTGGCCAATTATATGCTCTCAATTGACTCATAGCATCATCTGTAATATATTTAATGCTCTTTCCGTAAGCCTTATTAAATTTATCTACAAAATGCTCTACCAACAAAGGAATATCATCCTTTCGTTCTCTTAATGGCGGAACTTCAATTGGAAAGACATTAAGTCTAAAAAATAAGTCTTCCCTAAATTGTTTTTTCTCAACCTCCTCTTTAAGGTTTCTATTTGTTGCCGCAATTACCCTAACGTCTAACTTCTTTAATCCGCTACTTCCACCAACGACCTCAATTTCTCCTTCTTGTAAAAATCTTAATATTTTGGGCTGCATATCTAAAGGTAACTCGCCAATTTCATCTAAAAATAAAGTACCACCATCTGCTAATTCAAATTTTCCAACTTTATCATTTATCGCTCCTGTAAACGAACCCTTTTTATGACCAAACAACTCACTCTCCATTAACTCTCTAGGTATTGCAGAGCAGTTCACTTTAATTAATGGCTTATTATTACGCGAACTAGTATTATGCACTGCTCTAGCTAACAATTCTTTTCCAGTACCAGATTCTCCTAACAATAATACCGTAGCGGTTGTTGGTGCTACTTTTTCAACTTCTGTTAACACGTTACTAAATGCTTCACTTCCGTACACCATCTCCTCATAGTTAAATACTAAATCTAACTCATTACGCAAATAAACATTTTCCTGCTCTAACTGCTCTTTTAAGGTATTTAACTCTCTATTAGCTTCTGTAAGTTTCTGATTCGTAATTACTATTTTATTATCTGCTATTTTACGTTCAGAGCTTTCAATCATTAAAGACACAATACTAGCTATTGAGGTAACAAAGCTTTCTTCATCCGCACTAAACACTCTGTTTTCTAACTTACTCTCAAAACTAATAATACCATAATAATTATCACTACCATGAATTAACACATCAATTCTAGAAGATATTTTATTAGGAATATAAAACTGTGTTGCAAAAGCTTTAGTTATCGGATTAGAATTTACGTCCGCTATATTAATACTGTTTTTATTCTTAAAAGCATTAAAATAATTTGGGAATTTCTCTTCATCTATCAATAACTCATATTCCTTAAATACATCATCTGCAGCATTATAAAACAACCTACTAGCCAGTTCGGATTGGTTCTTTTTATATTCCCAAATAGTCACAATATCTACATCCAAAGCCTCAGCAGATGTAACTGCAATCTTTTTTAATGAAGAATTAAAATCCTCTCCAATAAGCGCAGCTAGTTTTAAAATAACATCCTTTTTCTGCGTTGATTTTACAGCAATATCTTCTAGTGCTTTTTTAACTTTCTCCTCTTCTGAAACATCTTTAATTGTTGCAAATATAGCTACAGTTTCTCCCTCATCGTTTTTTATAATCCCTGTTAAAAATGAAGCTACAAAATTACTTCCATCTTTTTTAACAAATTCTAATTGAAAGGATAGCGCTTCGCCTTTTGCTACCTCACTCTTAATTCTCAACATATTCTCACGGTCCTTCTCTTGCGCAAATGGATATGGCAATTCTAGACCTATAAGTTCATTTTCCGAATAGCCTAAAATATCACATAGTGAATCGTTTACTTTTAATATAGCTCCCTCTAAGTCTACTATAAGCAAACCTTCCTGCATAGACATTACAAGGTTATCTGAAAACTCATTGGCTCTTTTTAAGTCTAACTCTGTTTTTTTACGTTCGGTAATATCTTGCGTGGTTCCTATTAATTTTTCAGCATTACCATTGCTATCAAAAACCAATTCACCAATTCCATGTACCCATACCTCTTCTTTATTATCTACTTTTAAAATTCGATATTCTTTATTAAACTTTTCATGATTTTTTAAAATATTAATTTCAAAATAGTTTGTTATTGCTTCTTGGTCTTCTGGGTGAACAATAGAAATCCAGCTTTCCACGCTTTTAACAAAAGATTTTTTGACCCCGAAAATCTCATCCAATACATCTGAACTTTCCCAAGTAGCCTTTTTAACATCTACGGAATAGGTACCAATATGAGCTACTATTTGAGATTGCCTTAAATTATATTCACTCTCCAAAAGCTGTACTTCTGACTGTTTACGTTGGGATATATCTTGAATAGTTCCAAAAAACTCAATAGACTGATCTGCATGTTTAATAACTTGACCTAAAGCATGAATCCATTTTAATTGCTTTTTCTTTTTTGTTATTACTCTAAATTCTAAATCAAATGCTTCTCCTGTTTCCACACTCTTTTTAAACATTTCTTTATCTAAAACCGCATCCTCTGAATGAATAATATCTGCCCAATCCTTAAAGAATAAATCCACATTTTCATCTATCTCTAAAATTTTTCTAAAAGCTGTGGAAGCTTCTATTTTTTGTGTTTTCAGATTTAAGCTATAGCTACCAATTTTTGCTATTTTTTGAGCTTCTAACAATGATCTTTCGTTTTCTTGCAGTTTTTTTTCTGCTTGCTTACGTTGTGATATATCTTGTATTGTAGCAATATTAGCTATAATTTCTCCTTTATTATTTTTAACAAATGAAGCTGACATTAAAACAGGAAATCGCTCTCCGTTTTTTCGCATTAAAGTTAACTCGACTTTACTATATTCCCCTTTTAGTATGTTTGCATAGGTTTCTTGAATTTCATCCTGCTTTTCTGGTGGCCAATAATTAAACGGGGCTTTTTGACCAACTAATTCTTCTTTTGTAAAACGCAACATTTTACAAAGCGCTGGATTTGCTTCTATTTGCACACCTTCTAAATTCACTACAGACAAACCTTCGTTTAAATTTAGAATAAGGTTTTCAGAAAAATCTTTAGCAAGTTTTAAATCTATTTCAGCCTTTTTACGTTCTGTAATATCTTGTACCGTAGAGAAATTTGCTGTTTTTACGCCATTATCATCATAAATGCTAGAAATTAAAACATGTACAGGAAAACGTTCGCCGTTTTTACGCATATAGACGTTTTCGTATTCCTTTTTATTAATATTTTGTGATAATAATTTATAGCGCTCACTATTCTCTTTTTCAAATTCTGATGGTGAATACGGGTATGGACGCTTCACTCCTATTAATTCTTTTTCTGTAAAACCTGTCATTTTACAAAAAGATGGATTTACACTAATTATTTCTGATTCTAAATTTATAGCTACTAAGCCTTCCTGCATTCCATTTAAAAGACTAGAAGAGAATTCATTGGCTTTTTTTAAGTCTAATTCAATGTTTTTACGCTGGGTAATATCTTGAATAGTACCAATCATTTTTGCAGGATTGTCTTTATCATCAAAAATCAATTTCCCAATACCATGTACCCAAAACTCTTCTTTAGAATCTTGCTTTAAAATCCTGTACTCTTTGTTAAATTTCTTATTATTTATAACACAAAATTCAAAATAGCTGGAGATTTCTTCTCTATCCTCTGGATGAATAAGTTCTGTCCAGCCCTCCATCGTTTTAGCGTACGCTTTATCGATACAAAAAATATTATATAAAAACGCAGACCCTTCCCAAGTCATTGTTTTTAAATTTATAACATAAGATCCTATATTACCAACTATTTGAGATTGTCTTAAATGGTATTCGCTTTCCTGTATTTTTATTTCTGCTTTTTTACGCTCTGTAATGTCCCGTGCAATAGCAAGGATTTTACCATCCTTTTGCAATTTTGCAGATACTTCAACTTCATATAAAGAATTGTCTTTTCGTCTAAATTTTCTGGGAAAAACAATAGCTTCCCCTTGGAGTAATTTTCCATGATTCTCTGAATCTTGAACAAACTCTCCTATATTGAAATCATAAATATTTAATTTCAAAAACTCCTCATCGGTATACCCTAAGTTAGTATAAGAAGCTTTATTATAATCATATATTGTTCCATCTAAAGAGTACGTTATTATAGCGTCACTAGCTTGATCTACTAATGCTTTGTATGATTCTTCTTTTTTAATAATTTCATTTACAATTCTA
This sequence comes from Lacinutrix sp. WUR7, assembly GCF_016864015.1. Taxonomy (NCBI): domain Bacteria; kingdom Pseudomonadati; phylum Bacteroidota; class Flavobacteriia; order Flavobacteriales; family Flavobacteriaceae; genus Lacinutrix; species Lacinutrix sp. WUR7. The sequence goes on from NZ_CP045067.1 coordinate 681,906, forward strand.
ATCTTCTCAAGCGCAATATTAACTAAACTCACAGTAAAATTAAGCTCTCTAATATCACTAAAAGAAGGTGCGCTAATAGACTTGCTGTAAATAGCAAAAGTACCTATAACCGTATTATTTTTGGAAAAAATTGGAATAGACCAACAAGATTTTAAATCGTATTCTAATGCAATATCTTTATAATCTTTCCATAAAACATCGGTGCTTATATCTGACACAACAACCGGTTTTTTAATAAATGCTGCTGTACCACAAGAACCTACATTCGCTCCAATAGGAATTCTTTTTATAGATAAACTGTATGCTTCTGGCAATGAAGGTGAAGATACTAAATCAAGATGTATACCGTCTGGATCTAACAAACTAATCGATCCATAATAATCTGGATATATAGACTGATAGTTTAAAAGTAATCGATCAAAGATTTCATGTAAAGGTGTGTTTACTACAATTAAATCTAGTATTTCATTTTTATGTATTAATAATCGTTGTGCTTTTTCTCGTTCTAGAACCTCACTTTCAAGGTCTATTTTCTTTTGTTCAAGCTTACTAATTAGTCGCTTACTATAAAGCTTTAAAACTTCTTCTTCACTAAATTCTACATTTTTTACAACTTTTTCTTCTGGTTTATTTTCAGCAAAAACCTCTTGAATTACAGATAGTATTTTATTTTGATCTGCTGGTTTTCTTAAAAATTGAACCGCTCCCAATTTTAGTGCAAAATCTTCATCAAGTGCTTCTGTATATGTAGAGGTGTAAAAAACAAAAGGAATATCCTTAAATAATTCTTCTTTTTTACAAGCCTGACAAAATAGATAGCCATCCATAACAGGCATTAAAATATCTGAGATTATTAGGTCTACTTTATTTATATGTAATTTTTCTAAACCTTCTTTACCGTCTCTAGCTTCTACAACTAAATAGCCTTCTTCTTCCAGTATAACTCTTAGTAAATATAGATTTTCAAAAGTATCATCTACTATTAATATAGTTTTCATCCCTTAATTATGCTTTAAATATACACTCCATTTGTTTCACAAAAGTATCTGGATTAATAGGTTTCTCTATATATCCATTTGCGCCAACTTCCATTGCTTTTTCTTTATCTCCTCCCATAGCATATGATGTCACTGCAATAATAACAGTACTTTTTGGCAAACCATTACACCTTAATTTACTGCATATTTCATAACCATCCATATCTGGTAATTGAATATCTATCAAAATAATTTCAGGATGTTTTTCATGTGCTAAATGTAATCCATCCACTCCATTATAAGCCTTAATTACATCATAATTACTACTTGTAAGCAAATACGAAAGCATATACATATTTTGTTCGTTATCTTCTATGATTAAAATGGCAGGCTTCATTTTTACGTGTATAAAATTTAATATCAATAAGTTAAGCGCTAAATATATTAAAATTGGTCTTAAAAATAATTAATAATTAAATTTATTATTACAGGAATACTCTATCGGAAACCGAATTATAAAGTTACTACCTTTTCCTAGTTCACTTTCTACTTGAATTGTGCCTCCTAATTTTTCGATTAAATTTTTACTAATAGCCAATCCAAGACCTGTACCCTCATGCTTTCTACTAAGACCGCCTTCTAACTGAATAAAAGGCATAAATAATTTATTAATATCCTTTTCGTTTATTCCAATTCCTTGATCTATAATTTGAGTTATAAGCACATCATCTTTAACATTTACTTTAATTTGTATACCTCCTTTTTCAGAAAACTTAATGGCATTAGAAAGTATGTTTAATAAAATCTGTTCAATACGCCTTTCATCACTTACTAATGTAATATCAAAATTAGAAATTTCTGTATGTAATTCAATCCCTTTTTTTGAAGCCTGTGGCATTAAAAAGTCTATTGTTTTTTCTAATGTTGTTAGATAATCGAAAGGATAAAAGGAAACTCTTAACTTACCTGCTTCTATTTTAGAAATATCTAAAATATCATTAATTAAACCTAATAAATGTGAACCGCTATCTTTTACCATGGAGAGTTGCTTTTTTTGTTCTGTATTTAACGGCCCTGCCAATTCTTTTAATAATATGCCTGTAAACCCAATAATAGAGTTCATTGGTGTTCTCAACTCATGCGACATGGTTGCTAAAAATGCGGACTTCATTAAATCTGCTGACTGCGCTTTCACCTTTTCTTTTTCTAATTCGGCAGATTGGAGATTTATATCTTCTAAAAGATTTAATAAAGCTTCTTTACTATCATTAAGCTCCTCGGTTCTTAAGCCTACTAATTTCTCTAGATTATTCTTATAATTTAATAATTCTTTTTCGTTTTGAATTCTTTCTGTAATATCTGAAGCAGTACCAATATACCCATAAATATTGTTTTGTGCATCTATTAGCTTGCTGCCTTTAACAATAAGCCAAGTGGTATTTCCTTTTTTATCTAAGAACTTCAGTTCCGAATTAAAATCACTTCCATATACTACTGCCTGCTGCCATTCATGCATTACCCTATCTTTATCTTCTGGATGTATGGCATTTATCCAGCCAGAACCCATTGCCTCTTTAAATGTCATACCAGAATATTTCATCCATTCGTCATTTACATAATTAATCATTCCTTCATTATCTGAAGAAAAGATAGCTACTTGGGCATTAGAAGCTAAACTTCTAAATAATGCTTCGCTTTTTTTAACTTTTTCGGATGTGATGTCATAAACTAACTTTAAGTGTTTTTCCTGTTCTGAAAGTTTCGAAGTAATCAAATTATTTAACCGAGCAGATCGCCCTGCAAAAAACCACACGATCCAACCACTAAAAAAGGCTAATACAACACCACCCGCAGAGGACCATATTGCCGTATTAAATGTTTTTTCTAATGGCACAACATACAGCTTCCATTCTCCTATAGACATTTCTACAGGTATCGCATATTCTTTATAAGGAGAGATATCATTTTCTAAAAAAAAATCCTCATTCCCCGTTTCAGGGTTTACCCTAGACAACTGATAAATAAAACGATTTTCTTCCGAATTTTCAACAACTAGCTCACTAAAAAATGTAGAAATTTTGGTAACCACCGCAGAAAACCCAACAAATTTATCATCTATAAAAATAGGCTGCCTACTCACCATACCAACACCGCCTTGCTTTAGATTAACTGGGCCTGCGATAAAAAAATCTCTTCTTTTTATGGTAGTGACTGATCCACTTCGTGCTTCGGGACTTGTTAGAATATTAAAACCAATAACTTCATTATTCTCTAAAGGATAAACATGCGTAATAAATCCCTTACCATCTACTAATTCTACAACATCAAAATACTTACTTCTACCTAGTAATTCTGCGGCTATGTTATCAAAATCTTCAGGAATTCCATTTCTTTCCACAATATATTCTAATAATTTTGTAGCAGAATAACTGTACATGACTAGCGATTGCAGTTTTTCTTTTATTAAACTTGCTTGATTGTTTATTTCTCGCTTTTGCTCATTATTGTTTATCACATACTCCTGATAAGCAACATATTGTGTGGTAAAAAGCAGTATAAAAAAAACAAAGAGTCCTAAAACCAAAGGTTTTTTAAAAAAAAGAGGTGAATTACTTTTGTTCATAATAAAGCAAAATTAAATAGATTACTTTTTTTTACGGTGGTTTTATTTGTCATTTTTTAACTGCAACTCTTTAATAATACCTTTCAACTCTTTCATTTTTAATTCCCTCCCAACAAATAATTTATTCATACGTTCTAATTGATTATTTTTTAAATGCACCTCTTCGGTTCTTACTTCAATTAGTTCTTCCAGATTATTTCTGTATTTTTCTAATTCTGCTTCGGCATTTTTCTTTTCTGTTATATCCAAAACAGTGAACAAAACGTGTCCTTCATTATATAACTGAAGCGCTTGTAAAGATATTAATACAAAAAGCTCTCTTCCCGCTTCCATTATGTATTTTAATTCCATATTGGTTACATACCCTTTTTCACTAAATTGCCCCCATAGCTTATTTTCATTTTCTTTATTATCTGGACTATCTAGATCGAACAATACTATTTCTTCTGCTGTTTTCCCTAACATGTTTTCTCTTTCAAACCCGACAATGTTTGCAAACGCTTTGTTTACTTCAATAATCTTTTTTTCTTTATTAAGAATAGCTTTCCCTACAACATTGGATTCAAAAGCTTTAGAGAATTTTTCTTCATTTTCTTTTAATGCTATTTCTGCTTTATCTTTACTTGTAATATCTATTACGGCAATCAACCAATGAGTTTCGCCTACAATATCAAGGGCTTCAGCAGAAATTGATAAGATTATTTTCTTTCCACTTGTTAAAGTTCTAGTCATGATTTCATTACTTAAAAAACCATTCTTTAATACTTTTTCTATTAACCTTTCTTTTTGTTCGTAGTACGCCGAATTGAGCACTTCGACCTTAGTTTCTTTAAAAGATTTACCAATTAAATTCTCTCGAGTGGTTTCAAAAATATTCGCCATAGCCTCATTAACATCAATCCTTATTTGATTTTTATTAACAATAGAATAACCAATTATATTTGACTCAAACACTTTAGAGAATTTATCCTCACTCTCTTTTATATTTTGTTCTGATTCTATGCGTTCTGAAACGTCCTGCACCAAAGACAAAACAGTTTCTACTTGTCCATCTGGAGATTGTAAAACAGAATTATTCCATTGGCAATAAATCACCTTTCCATTTTTGGTATTATTACGATTAATAATCTTGTTGTTTTTTACTATTCCATTCATTAATTGATAAGAAATAATCTCTGTGGATGCATAATCTTCTTCGTAAACGAGATTTAAATCATTAAAATGTTTTCCTACAACTTCCTGCTCTTTCCAACCAAATATATTTTCAGCTTGTACGGACCAGTTATAAATAATTAAATTCTCATCCCATTCAATTACTGCTAACGGAGAGTTATTTAAATGCATTGTAAGACGTTGATGTGCCTTCCTGATTTCTTCGTCTATTTTTTTACGCTCGGTTACATCTCGAATAATTCCTATTAAAAATTGATTACCCGCAACATCAATAAATCTTGTTTTTTTTGTTGAAATTATTCTTGATCCTTTCCCCTTTAATGTTAAAGTTTCTTCACTAACACTCTCCATACCAGTCACTAGAACTTGCTTATCTCTTTGTAAAAAAAGATCTCTTTCCTTTACAGAAACACTTTCTGCTAAAGTTTTACCAATTGCAGCAGCCCTTTCTACATTAAAAATAGAACAAAACGCATCATTGACCAATAGTATTCTACTTTGCTCATCTTTCACAAAAACAGGATCACCAATGTTGTTTAGTATGTTATCTAGATACTTTTCGTTTTTAATGATTTGATCTTCCACTTCTTTACGTTCGGTAACATCGATTAGCGTTCCTATATAACCATACAACTCATTGTTAGCATCATACAAACCAGTAGCTTTAGCAGAAAGCCATGTGGTTACACCTTCTCGATTTAGAAATCTTAAATCTGTTCTATATTCGGTTCCTGAAGAAATAGCTTTTTGCCATATATCAATAACTCTATCTTTATCTTCTGGGTGTATCGCGTTTTGCCAACCAAGACCTAAAGCTTCATCAAAAGGGATTCCAGAATATTTTATCCATTCTTGATTTACATAATTGCAAGCACCATCTTTGTTGGTCTGAAAAATTCCAACAGGTGCATTAGATGATAATCGTCTAAATAATTGCTCACTATTTATTAACTTTTCTTCAGATTCTTTACGTTCTGTAACATCTACAATCGTTCCTATATAACCATACAATTCATTATTATGATTAAATAAGCTAGTTGCTTTTGCGGAAACCCATTTTGTTTCTCCTTTTTTATTTAGCAATCTAAATTCGGAAACTAAGTCAACCCCAGTAGAAACTGCTTGTCCCCATTCTCCCATAATCCTATCTTTATCCTCTGGGTGAATAGCATTGGACCAACCAAAACCTAAGGACTCCTCAAAGGTCATTTCTGAATATTTCATCCATTCTTCATTAACATAATTACAAACACCATCTTTATCTGTTTGATAAATTCCAACCGGTGCATTAGATGTTAATCGTTTAAATAACTGCTCACTATTTATTAATTTTTGTTCTGCTTTTTTCTTTTCTGTAACATCAATAGCCATTCCTATATAGCCATATAAATTATTTTGTGCATCGTAGGTTCCTATCGTTTTAACAGACACCCATACGACCTTATTATCTTTATGGAGAAACCTAAAATCGGTTTCAAGTTCACTTTCTCCAGATAAAACATATACCTCCCATTCTTTAAGAATTCTTGCTTCATCATCGGGATGAATAGCTTTGGCCCATCCAGGCCCCATAGCATCTTCATAGGACAACCCTGCATATTCTAACCATCTTTCGTTTACATAATTACAAGAACCTTCTGCATCTGTTTGGTAGATCCCAGCTGGTGCTTTAGATGTTAAACGTTTAAATAACTGCTCACTGTTTCTTAACTTATCTTCAGCTTCTTTACGGGCAGTAATATCTTTAGCAACTACACCTAATGCTATAGGGTTGTCCGTTACCTTATCTTTAATTAAGAAACCAGACATTTCCGTAGGGATTAAATCTCCTGTTTTTAAATTTTTAAAGTGTGTTTCTCCGCTCCATCCATTAGATTCAAAAATACTAGGCATGTGCTCATTGGCAATCCTATCCCGATAATCTTCGGGAAAAAAATCAGAAATAGAAGCTGGCATTTTTTCATCCGGCCCTAATCCCATTAATTGCCTACCATTATCATTTAAATAAAGAGGCTCTCCTTCTAAAGTTGCTAAACCAATAAAATCCTCATTAGTCTCTATTAAAGACAGTAACATTTGATTATTAGCATCTGTTTTTTTCTGTTTGGAGATATCTGTATAATAGATTATCAATCCGTTTGGAGATGGGTAAATTCTATTCTCAAACCATTTATCTAGCGGTTCATAATAATCATCAAAGTATATCGTTTCTTGTGTTTCAACAGCTTTATAATACGCCTTATAAAAAGAACGCCCTACACCTTCCGGAAACTCGGTCCAAATGTGTTTTCCTATTAATGATTCTGAAGATCGCCCCAAAAGTTCCGCAGCTTTTTTATTAACATACGTATAACACCAATTAGTGTCTAGAGATATAAAACCACCTGAAATGCTATTTAAAGAAGTTTCTAATTGAGAGGTTAAATTTTTCTCCAATTCTTGCTTTTCAGTCTTTAGTTGTAAATATTTTTTTTCATACCTCAATATGGAAAAAACATTACGCTCTTGATTGGCAATAAAAGAAGTATTACTTTTCTCATTATCTATATACTTTAAATAAACATATAGAATGACAGAAAATACTAGCGCAGCAATAACTTTACCTATAAGGTTACCTACTAATAAATTATAAAAATCAGCAGTTCCCAAGTAGAGCGTTGTATTAAAAATAAACGCGTCAAAAACAAAAACTACTAATAGTGAAATAAAGAGTGTAAAAAAGAAAAATTGCTTTTTGATTATTGAAATCAAAAATTGATAGATTATTACTAGACATAGAAAATCTAGAAACAACAAGACTGTACCAGTAATGAAATACTTATCGTCTACTAAAAAAGCAAAGGTAGATTCTATATCCACCAAGTTTTCCGAATGCATAATACCAAACAATGCGGACAAAAGGAGATTGGAAATAATAATTCCTAAAATAAGAGCTCTAGCACTAGTAACACCTTCTTTAATATAAATCAATAAGACCGCAAATAAAAGCGAACTAAATATAATAACGGATGTTGGATAAATTATTAGCTCATCTAAAACAGTAAAGCTTATCATGTCCCCAGAAAGGGCTTGTAAATATCTAACAGCTCCTAAAAAAAGATATAGAGGAGCTAATCCTAATACGTTTCTAAATTTAAATAATAAAAGAATACTAGAAGATATGAGTAAAAACTCAATCAGTATTATAGTATATATACTCATATGATGATTCGGTTAAGCTAGGGGCCTTAAAAATACACTTTTTACTTTAAAAGCAACAAGAATAATTGATTTTTAAAGCTACAAACCAATAAAATCATACTGATAACTAAGCAATTACACGAAAATTTATAATATCGTTAGAAATAACAAGGTTTAAGAGACACAACTAAATACCAATCCATGTTAGACACATTTTAATAATAGTTAATAATTAAAATATTTACTCTCCATTTTTACAAGTATGAAGTTTGAATTTCTTTTCTATTAATCACTATTTAAAAATAGTATATTAGCTTGTTAGAAAAAAAAGACAAAATGAGTAATAAAGACCAATTTATGAAAGAAGCTGTAAACGCAGCTTTAAAAGGAATGAATAACAATGAAGGTGGACCATTTGGTTGTGTAGTTGTTAAAGACGGAAAAATTGTAGGACGCGGAAACAATAAAGTAACCTCAACAAACGATCCTACTGCACATGCAGAAGTTACCGCTATTAGAGATGCGTGCAAAAATTTAGATTCTTTTCAATTAGACGGTTGCGAAATTTACACCTCTTGCGAACCTTGCCCTATGTGTTTAGGTGCTATTTACTGGGCTAGACCAGATAAAGTATATTATGGAAGCAATCAAGTAGATGCGGCAAATATTGGATTTGATGATGAATTTATTTACAAAGAAATCCCTTTACCTTATGCCGAAAGAAGCATTCCTTTCGAACAATTAGCGCGTGAAATTGCTTTAGAACCTTTTCAAGAATGGACTAAAAAACAAGATAAAACGGAGTATTAAACAATATATTAGGTCCGTTCGAGTGATCAAAATGCGGTACAAACGCATTAAAAATCTGGAAACATCAAAAACTTCTCGATACAAAATTCCAAAAAAGGAATTTCACTCGAACGAACCACATAGTTAGGTTTCCTATTTATTTACCATTGAAACAACCAACATGATCACCTTCATCTTAAATAACAAAACCATTAAAACCTCGGAGCATTCCGGAACTACTTTATTGGATTTTGTTCGCTACCAACAACGTCTCACAGGAACCAAAATTGGTTGTCGTGAAGGCGATTGCGGTGCTTGTACACTTTTAGTAGGTACGTTAACAAACGACACTATAGAATACCAAAGTATTACATCGTGTATTTCTCCTTTAGGAAATGCGCATGGCAAGCATATAGTAACGGTGGAAGGCACAAACCTAAAGAACAAACTAACCACAGCGCAAGAAGCTATGAAAGCAAATTACGCAACACAATGCGGATTTTGCACTCCTGGTTTTGTAGTTGCTTTAACTGGTTTTGCTTTGTCTAATTCGGATAAAAATTACAGTAATGCTATTGACGCTATAAGCGGAAATATTTGCAGGTGCACAGGATATAAATCCATTGAAAAAGCAGCGCATCAAGTGGTTGAAAAACTAGAAAACAAAAAGGAAACTACTTTGGATTGGCTCATTGAAAATGCATTCATTCCAAATTATTTTGAAAGTATTCCGAAACGTTTAAAAGACATTGAAATTAAAGATTTAAAGCAACCAAAAGGAAAATACGTTTCTGGAGGAACCGATTTATACGTGCAACAAGCAGATAGTTTAGCAGACAATGACGTACATCTTATTGCCGAAAAAGACTATTTAAAAGGCATTTCTATTGAAAACGACATTTGCACCATTGGAACCAACTCTACGGTTTCCGATTTATGGAATCACACCGAATTAAACAGTATTTTACCAAACTTAAGAAAACACTTAAAATTAGTTTCTTCAGAACAAATTAGAAATATGGCTTCCTTAGGAGGAAACTTAGTTAATGCTTCACCAATTGGAGACATGACCATATTCTTTTTATCGCTTAATAGTACTATTACGATATTAAATTCCAAAGAAAAAGAACGAACAATTTCCTTGAAAAATTTTTATCAAGGTTACAAAACATACGATTTAAAAGACGATGAACTTTTAAAGAGCATCCAATTTAAATTACCAACCGAACATTCTTTTTTCAATTTCGAAAAAGTTTGTAAACGAACCCATTTAGATATTGCTAGTGTCAATTCGGCTATTCATATTTCAATTAAAAAGGAAACGATTTCCGAAGCGCACGTTTCTATTGGTGGCGTTGCCGCTATTCCGAAGTATTTACACAATACCTCAACATTTTTAATAGGAAAACCACTCACCTCTGAAACGATATTGGAAGCTAACGAGATACTTCAAAAGGAAATCGCACCAATTAGCGATGTTCGTGGCACAAGCGACTATAAACGTTTGCTAGGAAGACAATTATTCTTTGCACATTTCACAGCTTTATTTCCGAAGAAATTCACATTAAACGACTTTATTCAACATGCATAAAAACAAAGAAAATAAAGTACTAGACACGAAGTTAGATGCCGTTTCAAAATCATTAAAACAAAGCATTAAAAACTTAGACTCCTACACGCATGTTCGTGGAGAATCGCTGTATGTGGATGACATAAACGTTAGACAAGGCACCTTTCATGCAGTAGTTTTTGATGCACCAAAAGCACACGGAAAAATAAAAAGTATCAATTATTCTAAAGCGAAAGCTTTGGAAGGTGTTGAGCGTATTTTCACCTACAAAGATGTTCCTGGTGAAAACGAAATTGGTGGTATTATTGCTGACGAACCTTTATTTGCTGAAGAGGAAGTGCATTTCTGGGGAATGCCAATTGCTTTAATTGTTGCCGAATCGGAATTTATTGCAAGAAAAGCAAGAGCTTTAATCGAAATTAAAATTGAAGATTTACCAGTAATTACCACTGCTAAAGAAGCAAAAGCAAAAGGAAGCTTTATCAATGCTCCACGATCTTTTAGTTTAGGAGATACCGAAAAAGCATTCGCAAATTGCGACTATGTTTTTGAAGGGGAAACCTTTTCTAACGGACAAGAACATTTATACATTGAAGCGCAAGGTGCTTATGCCGAACCTATGGAAAATGGTAACATAAAAGTGACTTCTTCTACACAAGGCCCAACGGCTGTACAAAAAACTATAGCGAAAGTTTTAGGTATTGCGATGCATAAAATTGAAGTCGATGTGACACGTCTTGGTGGCGGATTTGGAGGTAAAGAAGACCAAGCTACTCCTTGGGCTGTGATGGCTGCTTTGGCTACTTATCATTTAAATCAGTCGGTGAAATTAATATTGAATCGTCATGACGATTTACGCATGACTGGAAAACGGCATCCGTATGAAAGCACGTATAAAATCGGACTTTCTAAAGACTTAAAAATACTAGCCTACCAAACGGAATTTTTACAAAATTCTGGTGCCGCAGCAGATTTATCTCCCGCTATTGCAGAACGCACATTATTTCACGCTACCAACAGTTATTACGTACCAAACGTAACCACAAAAGTATTGAGTTGCAAAACCAATTTACCACCAAATACTGCGTTTAGAGGTTTTGGTGGCCCACAAGGTATGTTTGTAATCGAGTCGGCAATTGCGAAAGCTGCTCATGAAATTGGAGTTTCAACAAGAAAAATTCAAGAAGCGAATTTACTAGACGAAAACGATACATTTTCGTACGGACAAATAGCTAAAAAAGTAGAAGCCAAAAACACATGGCATGCTGCTAAAAAAATATTCAATAGTGACGTTTTAGAACAACAAGTTGCGGACTTCAATAAAAACAATACCGCGTTTAAAAAAGGGATTTCGTTTATGCCAATTACTTTTGGTATTTCGTTTACCAACACACCTATGAATCACGCACGTGCTTTGGTGCATATCTATTTAGATGGAAGCATTGGTATTAGTACTGCAGCCGTAGAAATGGGGCAAGGTGTAAACACCAAAATGATGCAAATTGCTGCCAATGTATTTTCTGTTTCTATGGAAAAGATTAAGATCGAAACTACCAATACCACTAGAGTTGCAAACACATCACCTTCTGCCGCGAGTTCTACTGCAGATTTAAATGGAAAAGCAACCTTAATGGCTTGTAATGCTTTAGTGGAAAGATTAAAAACAGTAGCTTCGGAAGACTTAAATGTTTCGGAAGACAGTATATCTTTAAAAAAGGAAGCTGTTTTTGTAAACGGAAAGAAATCCGAATTATCATGGACAAACCTCATCAGTAGTGCCATGTTGAAACGTGTTGCTTTGACGGAAAATGCACATTATGCAACGCCTGAAATTCACTTTGACAAAACAAAAGAAAAAGGACACCCTTTTGCTTATCACGTTTACGGAACAGCCATCACCACAACAACCATAGATTGCACGCGTGGTACTTATGAATTTGATTCCGTGAAAATAGTACACGATTACGGGAAAAGCATGAGTGAAGGTATTGATTTAGGACAAGTAGAAGGCGCATTAATTCAAGGAATTGGCTGGATGACCATGGAAGAGATTGCCTATAATAAAGACGGAAGATTATTGTCTAACGCACTATCTACATATAAAGTTCCGGATATCTTTTCTGTACCAAAAACAGTAGAAGTGATTCCAGTAGAAACGGAAGGAAATGATATGGCTATTTTAAAATCGAAAGCCGTTGGAGAACCTCCTTTAATGTATGGAATTGGCGCTTATTTTGCGCTTCAAAATGCTATAAAAGCTTTTAATCCAAACTACGATTTACAATTTCATGCACCAATGACACCTGAAAAGGTATTGATGAGTTTGTATGAAAACAAGTATAAATTATAATGAAAACACAGGTTAACGAGCAAGTTTTTGATGTTTTTCCAGAATTAGAAAGTGATCGACTTCTTTTCAGAGCTTATAAAAAAGGAGATGCGCAAACACTTTTAAATACGAGAAGTCATAACGCTGTTTCTAAATATATGGATACTGCAATTCCTAAACGAGTTGAAGATACCGAAAAGCGAATTGAAGGCTACAATAATGCATTCCATGAACGCAAAGGAATTACATGGACTATCATTGAAAAAAGCAGTAATAAACCAATAGGTGATTTCGGAATTTGGCGAATTGACAGACAAAATTCAAGAGGTGAAATTGGTTATATTTTACATCCAGACTTTTGGGGAAAAGGCTACATGACTGAAGCTTTCAATACACTAATTCGTTTTGGTTTTGACGACTTAAATCTTCACAGTTATGAAGCTAATGTCAATACCGAAAATAAAAACTCAAAAGCAATATTACTTAAATTTGGATTTAAATTGGAAGCACATTTTAGAGAAAACTTCTATTATGATGGTCAATTTTTAGATAGTGAAATTTATTGCTTAATAAAATCAGATTTAAACTAGATAGATTATCAAACTACATTACAAAAAACAAAACATCCTTAAAGGTGCACTTATTTACTGTGCTGGAGATACTATTGCTGCACTGTTATTACATGAGTTTTCCTGGTATCGTTTATTAGGTATGATGTTTATTGGTGCAACATTTTACGCATTTGAAATTCCAAATTATTTCGATTGGATTGTAAAAAAGACACAGTTCTTAAAAGGCATTAAAGCAACATTAACCAAAACGATTTTGGCTATCGCTTATTTTAATCCGTTGTGGATTGCTAGACATTTATTGTTTATTAAATTATTTTCTGGTCAGTTTGAAGCGATTGGTTTTCACCTTTTAGAGATTGCCTTTTGGTCGTTTTTGGTAAATATCCCTATTTCATTTACTGCGAATTATATTATTCAAAACCGATTTAAATTGAAATGGCGTTTTATGGGATCCGCTGTGTTTTCAGCAATTATGGCGATTTATTATGCTTTGAGTGAGACGATTTTCTCCTAGATTCCCCATCCCTTTCCTGAACACCCCTAAAGTCCCCTCGAGGGGACATTCCTAAAAATAAACTTTGGTACTACTATCCCATTAAGGGATATTCAAACGAAAATATATTTTTATTGAAGATACCGAGCAGAACTTATTAAGGATGTGTTTTTTTTAATCAACCACATCACACAGTTGCGCCTTTTGTTGGTGTTTTACCAACATAAAACAAAATAATCTAAAAAGCAGTTGGTGAAAAACACCAACTATGGCATCGCTTAATACGATAAATGCGCCTTTGTTGGTGTTTTCCACCAACAAAAATAAAAAAAAAGACCAAAAAGCAGTTGCGCCTTTGTTGGTGTTTTTCACCAACAAATAATAAAAAAACCACAAAAGCAGTTGATGGAAAACGCCAACTTCGGCATCGCTAAATACAATAAATTAAAAATATCCATATTCAGTCTTTACAGGTTTATCCAAACCATTTTATATCTTCCTTTCCCAAAAGCGAATACTCAGTAATAGCATAATGTTTCAAAACAGCATCCAACAAATAATCTCGAACTACAAAAAGGAGATGTTGATTTTCATCCAACATATATTTTGGAATTAATACTTCCGCGGAACGATGCAAGCCTTCCTTATTCAATTCTAGTTTCCCTATTTCATCAATAATTAGATATCGATTTTCAGTTTCTGAAGCAGTAGAAATCAAATAATCATTCGCTTCTTTAAAAGCCGCTTTTAAAAATTTAAAGCTTCCTATTGTAATAACATCTTCAGATTCAACTTCAGCTTCCGCTTCTAGATTAAAATCCTCGTTCTTCTTTATTTTCAAAAAATATCGTTTTCCATTTTCATTATCCGGACATAACAATCCATCGACATCATCCCTATCGTTAATCCAATCGACATCATCCCTATCGTTAATCCAATCGAATAAAGCGGTTGTTTTCCCAGTTCTAATCGCTCCTGTAAGTATATAAATCATTCCGAAGGGATTTTAAAATGAATACAATTAGAAATGCTATTCGCTATAAAATATTTAAATCTGGTATAGCCTTTTAGGTATTTTGTTTCTTTCCATGTAAAGGAAATTATCTGTCGGAAATACGGAAACAAATCCATCGCATTCGCAATATCGTCTTGATACTTCGATTCTTTTTTTGCAAGATATTTCCTGATTAATTTTAGCGCAAAAGGCCCTAAAACCAAATACCAAAGCATTAAAAACAAAAAGCTTCTCGCAATAATATATATTGCTTTTTGCCATCCGAATAAAGTGCCTCCAAAAAAAGTAAATGCCAAAACAATGATTGCGACTGTGATTAACCAAATCCAAATTACTTTAGACTTCAATCCCTTTTTTGTTTTTTTTTCTTCCGAAGTAAAAACGGAAGCTACTAAAGAGAAACTCGTTTCCTCTTTTTCCGAAATAATACCAATCATACTTTTAATGAATATTCCTGCCAGCAGTCCGCCAATGCCATACACCAAAAGATAAATAGTTATTAAAACGGATGTTGCAGATGTTTGAGTAATAAAGTTGATTTTTTCTTGAATCCAAGTCCCATAAATATTGATAGCTTCCCAAAAATCTGTACCATAAATAATAGTTAATTTTAATAATTTCTGAAGTGCAGATTGCAAGAAGGTTATCATTCCTAAAACGATTAATGTTATTCCTTTCCATGAGAAATTAGAAAACAAAAAGGCTCCAAAAACAGCTTGAAAACTCACAGAAATATAGGCTGTAAATGGCGAATACGGACTCACTGCCATCTTAATAATCAAGACAATTACTAGTGCTTTTAAAATAGATTTCCATTTATTTTCGGCATAAAAAGCGATTAAGCTAATGAGTAAAACGGCTATTCCTCCAACAATTAATCCAGTGAATGGCGAATTAAACACATGTAGAAAACCACCAAGTCCAGACTCGTTTAAAGCCCAAAGCGCGGTTAGTTTATCGATGATGGATTTGTTGTTTTTCATCTTTAGTTCCTACGAAAACAGGAATCTTTTATTTTTTAACCTTCTTTGTTAAGACTTCGACAAGCTCAGTCTGACAACTAGGAATCTTATTGTATTAATTTTTATAATACACTTGAAGTAATTGCGCAACTACGCTAATCGCTATTTCTTTTGGTGTATCTCCTCCAATATCTAAACCTATCGGACAAACCACATTGGTCATTCCTTCAGGTATATCCATCTCTTTAATAAGCATGTTATTAAAACGGACTTTTTTTGTTTTACTACCAATTAACCCTAAGAATTTAGTTTCGTTTTTTAGAGCCATCGCTATAATATCAAAATCGATAGCATGGTTATGCGTTAGCACTAACACATAACTGTTACTCCCCCATTTTACGGCGTCATTAAAGGTTTTAAAATCTGTTTCGCTAGTTTGATGTGTGGTAATATTTGCATCTAATTCTAGGTTAGAAAACCAATCCTCACGAGAATCTATTAGATGTACTTTAAAAGGTGTATCGGCTAATAGTTTACAGATTTCAACGCCAATATGTCCTGCTCCAAATAAAAATAATTCTGGGGATTGATGCATAGGTTCTATTATAAATTCTACTTTTCCGCCGCAGCATTGTTCAAATTCTGGACCTAAAGTGTAGCTGGATTCGATAATTCTATTCTCTTGCAATGCAATTATTGCCTCGTCTATAGCTTTAAATTCTAGCTTTCCGCCTCCAATGGTTCCGTGAATTTGCTTGTCTTTAGTAACAAGCATTCTAGAACCAACCACACATGGCGTTGAACCTAAACATTTTGTAACGGTAATGAACGCTACAGGTATATGTTTTTCTTTAAATTCTGCTAAAAGAGTAATCCAGTTTTGCATAAAAGTTATTTGACTTCTAATTTTTTAATCAGCTTACCAACCGTCATCCCTTGAAATAGTATAGAGAACACCACAACCACATAGGTAATTACCAAGAACAAATCACGCTCCATTACTTGCGTAAGACCTAAAGCTAGTGCGATGGAAATTCCGCCACGCAATCCTCCCCAAGTCATAATTAAATTCGTTTTTGGTACGAAGTCTAATTTTTTCTCAAAGAATTTAATAGGTATTAATAAAGAAATATATCTACACAATAACACCAAAGGTATCGCGATTAAACCTGCCAATAAATATTCCAATTCAAAAGTTAACACTAACATTTCCATTCCTATCAAGACAAATAAAAGGGTATTTAAAAGAATATCTATCAACTCCCAAAACTTATCGACATAGGTTTCTGTGGTTTCCGACATTGCGGAATCCCGAACCGTATCATTACCTACAACTAATCCAGCAGTAACCATTGCTAAAGGCGCCGAAATATGCAACTTTTGCGCTAATACTGTTCCTGCCATAACAGCAGCTAATGTGATAATTACTTCAATATCATAATCATCTATAGACTTCATCAATCTGTAGGTAATCCATCCTAAAATTAAACCTAAAGCAATACCGCCAATAACTTCTAAACCAAATAATTCAACTACTTCTAAAGCGCTAACATTTTCAATTCCTAAGTCGGCAATTTTATAAATGGTTAAGAATATAACAACACCAACACCATCATTAAATAAAGACTCTCCAACAATCTTGGTTTCCAATCTTTTTGGTGCTCCTGCTTGTTTAAGTATTCCTAAAACAGCAATAGGATCGGTTGGTGATATTAAAGCACCAAATAATAAACAGTAAATAAAATCTACATGTAACCCCACAATTGGCAATGCATAAAACATAATGACACCAACTAAAAATGTGGAAATTAAAACACCAAATGTAGCAAAAGCTAAAACAGGCCATCGCTGTACTTTTAGTTGTTCAAAATTAGTATGCAAAGCTCCTGCAAAAAGTAAAAAACTAAGCATGACATCTAATAAAACGGACTTAAAATCAATTTGTGTTATGATAAACTTCTCCGCATTTAATAAAGTATCATCAAAATAACTTAACGCAAATACGGCAAGTGTGAACACAATAGTAATTAGCATTAAGCCAATAGTGTTAGGCATTTTTAAAAATCGTACATTTATATAACCAAAAACGGCAGATATAAGTACTAGTATAGAGGCGATTACAAAATAATCCATAAAAAATATATTTATTGCTAATTTAAAAATTTATATCTTTTAACTATCATTAATTACGGATTATGAAACCAGCATGCTAATAAGGCATCACACCAACCAATATGGAATAGCGAACAGCATGTAATACATAGAAAACATGAAAAGGGTATATATAGACTTGCATTGTCATCCAGCTTTAAAACCTTACGGCAAGAGTTTTAAATACGAACCAACAAAACAAAACCACTTAAATGCGGGAAGAAAAAATTCTATCTGGCATTATAGTCCGCCTAACTTTCTAGAACGTCAAGTAAATAAAATACTAACGCTAACTAAATTTACACAAACCGATTTAAGCGCATTAGCAAAAGCAAATTGCCAAGTGGTTGTGATTTCATTATATCCTTTTGAAAAACATTTCCTAAAAAAAAGAATGCTAGGCTTTAAGTTTGTTTCCGATATTTTAACCAACCTTGCAGCAGGAGTTAGTCATTCTAGAATTGACAATATAAGAAGTCATAATAGCTATTTTCAAGATCTGAAGTTTGAATACGATTACTATCTACAACTAGATAATTTTGCCCAAAAGATTGGAGATGTGACCTACACCTACAGAATGACGAATAGTTTTTCTGAAGTAGAAGAAAACATTGCAAAATCTACAGACACCAGAAAAATAATTAGCCTAGTACCAACGATTGAAGGCGCACATGCTTTTGAAACCGGATTACTTTTAGACAAAAACACAGGAGACGAACAAACCGTTTTAAACAATATAGAAGAAGTAAAAAATTGGGACCACAAACCTCTTTTCATCACCTTAGCACATCATTTTTACAATGAAATTTGCGGACATGCAAGAAGCATTAATATTGGCGCCATAAAAGACAATCAAAATAGAGGATTAAATACAGACATTACCGATCTTGGTTTTAAAGTAATCGATAAACTTCTAGATAACACCAATAATGAACGCATACTCATAGACGTAAAACACATGAGTACCGCATCAAGAAAAACATACTATCATTTATTAGAAACGAAATATGCCGACCAAAACATTCCAATAATTGTAAGTCATGGTGCTGCAAATGGAAAACGTTCTATTGAAGAATGGAACGAAAAAGATTCCGCTTTAAGCAATCAATTTAGCGATTTAGATATTAATTTTTACGACGCCGAAATACTTCGTATTGCAAAATCTAAAGGAATCTTTGGCTTACAACTAGACGAACGACGAATAGGAAGCAAAAAAGCCGTTAAGAGTTCTAGAATTTACATGCCAAACAAAAAAAGTCGATTGCGAAATAAGTCCGAACTCATCTGGAACCAAATACAACATTGCGCAGAAATTCTAAACAAAAACAATCTCTTTTGCTGGGAAACGCTCGCTATTGGGTCCGATTTTGATGGTATTGTAAACCCGATTAAAGGACTTTGGACCAGCGAAAACATCAAAGACATAGAACCCTATTTGGTAGAAAGAGCCGAAGCTTATTTAAAAGACCACCAGCAAGATTTAATCCCAATCAATCAAATTCCGGCACAAGAAATCATAGATCGCGTACTATTTATAAACGCCGAAACCTTTTTAAAAACCAACTTCAAGTAAAAATAATTTTTTGTTATGTTTTATAGTTCTTTTCGACATAAACTGTATATTCATTTTTTAGGA
This sequence comes from Lacinutrix sp. WUR7, assembly GCF_016864015.1. Lineage (NCBI taxonomy): Bacteria > Pseudomonadati > Bacteroidota > Flavobacteriia > Flavobacteriales > Flavobacteriaceae > Lacinutrix > Lacinutrix sp. WUR7. The sequence continues at coordinate 701,376 of NZ_CP045067.1, forward strand.
ATATATTAAAACGACAAGATGCCAAAAACATATTACGATCCAGCAGATTTAAGAAAGTTTGGGAAAATCACCGAATGGAGTGAAGAACTAGGAAATAAATTCTTCGATTATTACTCCAAAGTCTTCGAAGAAGGCGCCCTAACTGCTCGTGAAAAATCACTTATTGCCTTAGCCGTTGCCCACACAGAGCAATGCCCTTATTGCATTGACGCGTATACCAAAGACGGACTGCAAAGAGGTGTCACCAAAGAAGAAATGATGGAAGCCATTCATGTTGGCGCAGCAATTAAAAGTGGAGCAACCTTGGTGCATGGTGTGCAAATGATGAATAAAGTAAACAAATTAGATGGTTAAAATTTGGGCGTTACACTACTCCGTAAAAACTATGTAGTGTCGGGCTTTCCAATACAATCTTTTGCAAAAAAAGCAAAAGGATTTCCATTGCAATCCCTAACGCAGAAATCCTCACGAAAGTGGGGAACTCATGAAATTTAATAGCAATAATAAAAAGATTCCCACCTTCGTGGGGAATACATATGCCAAAATTAAAAACACAATCCCTTCATAAGCAAGAAAGCGAATTAGCTGTTGCAAACAAACAATTAGAAATACTCTCTAATGGCATATTTAAAAGTGGTGAATTACCAACTTTTAAAGATAAAATTTCCGAAACTGGTCAATTTCCGCTGCAAGCGAAAAAATTAGAAATACTACAAATTAACGTTGGTTACATGTGTAATCAAGTGTGTGAGCATTGCCATGTAGACGCAGGTCCAGACCGAAAGGAAATCATGACACAAGAGACCATGCAACAAATTTTGGATGTTATAAAAACAACAGGCGCACATACTTTAGACTTAACAGGAGGCGCTCCAGAAATGAATCCTAATTTTAGATGGTTTGTAGAAGAAGCTTCCAAAATCGGAGTTAAAGATTTTATTGTACGCTCTAACTTAACCATTATTCGTGCGAACAAAAAGTATCACGATTTACCAGAATTTTTCAAAAAGCACAACATACATGTCGTAAGTTCTATGCCACACTGGACTAGAGGAAAAACCGACAAACAACGTGGTGAAGGTGTTTTTGATATGTCCATAAAAGCTTTACAAGAGCTAAATGCTGTTGGTTATGGTATGCCAGGAAGCGATTTAAAATTAGATTTAGTTTACAATCCTTCCGGAGCCTTTTTACCTGGTGACCAAATGTCCATGGAAAAAGACTTTAAAAAAGCCTTACTAGAAGATTTCAGTATACAGTTTCATAACTTATTTGCGATTACAAACTTGCCAATTGCGCGTTTTTTAGATTATTTAATAGCTTCCGAAAACTACGAAGATTACATGTATTCTTTAGTAGAAGCGTATAATCCAACTGCGGTACAAAACGTAATGTGCACCAATACCTTATCGGTAAGCTGGGATGGTTATTTATTTGATTGCGATTTTAATCAAATGCTAGAATTACCAGTAAATAGTAAATCGAAACACATCTCGCAGTACAAAACAGAACTGCTAGAAGGACGAAACATTATCATTTCACAACACTGTTACGGTTGTACTGCAGGAGCTGGAAGCAGCTGTCAAGGTAGTGTTGCCTAAACAGAATAATGCTTTCTAACAAACCATCTATAACTCACACTACTAAATGAGCGTCTTAAATTACCAATGGACACTAATCATTGTATCGAGTGTAGTGCTTTTTTTTATTTCGCCTTTAGCAAAAACTACAGATCAATTTTTTAAGGCTGTTCGTAAAAAAAAAGCACCAAACACTTTAATACTTACTGGTAGTCTTATAATTTCTTGGATTTTCGCCAAGAGTATTACCAATGCCGCAAACCTAGGTTTAGATTTTGGTATTGTTGGCGGTGTAGCTTATGCTGGTTATTATTTATCCTTTGCAGTTGCTGGATTGCTTATTTATAAATTACGGACTATTGGCGGATTCACAAGCATCCATCACTTTTTAACTACCAAATTTGGTAAAGGTGCCATGGCACTATTTTCTATGCTTATTGCTGTTCGTCTATTTAATGAAGTTTGGAGTAACACCATGGTAATTGGTAGTTATTTTGGCGACATTGGTAGTGCAAACTACTATTGGTCTATTATAATTTTCACAGCTTTAACTTTAGCGTATGCTATAAAAGGCGGACTAAGCAGTTCCATTTTTACCGATGTTATTCAAATGGTTTTGTTTGCCATTTTATTACTAATCATTCTTTGGAATATATTTTCCATAGAAACCTTCCACGTAAAAGATGTTGTTACTTCAGGAACTTGGAGTTTCGAACTGGGATTAAACCTATTTTTCGCAGCCATTATTCAATCCTTTAGCTATCCTTTTCATGACCCAGTTTTAACAGATAGAGCTTTTATTAGTTCTCCTAAAGTCACTAGAAAAAGTTTTTTATGGGCAAGTGTACTCGGTGCAATCTGTATCATACTTTTCAGCATAATTGGTGTCTATGCACAAACCCAAGGTTTTAAAGGGCAAGCTGCAGTAGAAGTGGGTAAAGCTTTTGGCGTGATTATATTATTAGTGATTAATTTTATAATGATAACTTCTGCTGCCTCCACATTAGACTCCACGTTTTCCTCCTTTTCCAAATTACTAGCTGTAGATTTAGGAATGATAAATGATGTGTCTTTCGGAAGAGCATCTATGGCAGCAATTGCTATTCTAGGAACGTTACCAGTTTTTCTAGATGTAGAAATACTATCTGCAACTACCATTTCAGGAACTATGGTGATTGGCCTAACACCAGTTTTTATTTTCTGGAATATCAAAGTGCCAAAAATTAGTTTTTACTTGAGTACTATTTGTGGCTTGATATTTGGTTTTATTTTACTGTTTGAAATTTTTCCGAAGGCACTCATTTATACCAACGGAAAATACGCAGATTTACTTTGGGTAAATGTATGGGGAATACTAAGTTGTTGTGTCTTGTATTTCCTTCCGAAATGGATAAATAACAACAAACAAAACCTATAAAAAATTTTCACTTTCGTAGAAAAAAATTATGGATTCAAATACAGAAGACTTAGGAAAAATATCAGGAAAAGTATTGCTTTTTGGCGGCGTTTATAGTAACCTTCAAGCCTTAGAAGCTTTAAAACAAGTGGCTATAAACGAAAACATCCGTCCCGAAAACTGCATTTGTACTGGTGATATTATTGGCTATTGCGCACAACCAGAAGAAACCATACAATACTTTCAAGATTGGAAAGCCAAAAGCATTGTTGGTAATGTAGAAATACAATTACGCGAAGGAGCAGAAGATTGTGGTTGCGACTTTAAAGAAGGTTCTCGTTGTTATGGCTTTTCGCAACTTTGGTATCCGTTTGCACAAAGTAAACTTTCAAAAGAATCCTTAGATTACATAGCAACGCTTCCTAATTATATTCAGTTTACTTATGCCAAAAAACAAGTAATGGTTGTACATGGTTCTTATTTTAATACTTCCGAATTCCTTTTTAAATCTTCACCTTGGCAACGTAAGCAAACAAATTTTAACGCGACCAAAAGCGAGGTTATTATTGCAGGTCATTGCGGTTTACCTTTTCACCAATCACAAGAAGATAAATTATGGTTAAATCCTGGTGTTATTGGTATGCCTGCAAATGACGGAAAACCTAGCGTATGGTATGCTATTTTAGAAGATAAAGACAATAAACTAAGCTTTAACCATCATACGTTAAACTATAATCATCAGCTAACAAACGCATTAATGCAAAACGGCTTACTACCAGAAGCGTATGCAAAAACCATTGTTACAGGCATTTGGGACAACACCGAAATATTACCTATTGCAGAAAGTAATGCACAAGGTTTAGAAATACAACTATAAAAAGATTAACTTTATTTTTTTGATATAAAACATATGAAATCCGTATTGCTATTTTTACTCATATTTACCTCCTTCTCGCTTCACGCGCAAGAGTCTCTTGAAAAGTTATTGAAAAAACACAATATTAAAAGTGTTCCTTATATTTCTGTGCAAGAATTGGCTATGCCTAAAACGGAAGCAATTATTTTGGATGCAAGAGAAATAGACGAATATAACACCAGTCATCTTCAAGATGCAATATTTGTTGGTTACAATCATTTTAATTTAGCCGAAACTACTAAAATTTTAAAAGACAAAGAGCAACAAATAGTGGTCTATTGTTCTTTAGGAATTCGATCGGAAGATGTTGCAGAAAAACTCCAAGAAGCAGGATATAAAAATGTTTTAAACTTATATGGAGGGATTTTCGAATGGAAAAACAATAACTTCCCAGTATATAATCTAGAAGAAAAAGAAACCGAAGACGTACATACATTTTCTAAAACATGGAGCAAATGGCTCTTAAAAGGAAATAGAATTTTTAAAGAAGAAAAAGAAGATGAATAAAAACCTTATAATCGTCTTTACAAGAAATCCAGAACTTGGTAAAGTAAAAACACGTTTAGCAAAAACGATTGGTGATGCTTCTGCATTAAACATTTACAGCTTTTTACTAGAACACACCGAAAAAACAATTAGAAATATAGATAGCGACAAAGCGGTTTATTACTCTGTAGCAATCCATAATCAAGATATTTGGGATAATACCATCTACCAAAAACACTTACAAGAAGGAGAAGATTTAGGAATACGAATGCTGCATGCATTTCAAAACGGCTTCGCCAAAGGCTATGAAAAAGTGATTATTGTTGGTAGTGATCTATTCGATTTAAAAGAAAAATACATTGAAGAAGCTTTTCAAAAGTTAGACAAACGCGATGTTATTATTGGTCCTGCCGAAGATGGAGGTTATTATTTATTAGGGATGAAAACGCTTCACGAAGAAGTTTTTAAAGACAAAAAATGGGGCACTTCATCCGTTTTTAAAGACACCACAAAAGATTTACACAAATTTAAAATCCATCAACTAGAAAAGTTAAATGATATTGATACTTTTGAAGATATGGAAAACAATTCCACATTAAAAAAATTAATACTTACAGATGATTAAATTTATAAACGAAACTGTAGAATACTTGCAAGAGAAAGGTTTTGACAAACCAGAAATTGGAATTATTCTTGGTACCGGACTCGGACAACTTATTGATGAAATAGAAATTATTGCAGAAGCAAGCTATAATCACATTCCAAACTTTCCAACAGCAACCGTAGAATTTCACAAAGGAAAACTTATTTATGGTGAATTAGCAGGAAAAAAAGTGGTGGTTATGCAAGGACGTTTTCATGTATATGAAGGCTATACTTTACAAGATGTTACTTTCCCTGTTCGTATTATGGAAAAACTTGGAATTAACACTTTATTAGTTTCTAATGCATCTGGTGCAATAAATACCGACTATAAAAAAGGCGAATTAATGTTAATTGAAGACCACATCAATCTTCAAGGAAGCTCTCCTCTAGCATTCAAAGGAGTTTCAGAATTAGGGGAACGTTTTACAGACATGAGCGCACCTTATGATGCTAAAATTAATGAATCCTTTAAAACTATAGCCAAAGCAAACAACATAAAACTACACGAAGGTGTTTACGCAAGTGTTGTTGGACCGCAATTAGAAACAAGAGCAGAATATAGAATGCTTAAAATTATTGGTGCAGATGCCGTTGGAATGAGTACGGTTCCAGAAATTATTGTTGCTAATCATTTAAAATTAAAAACCGCAGCAGTGTCAGTTTTAACCGATGAATGCGACCCAAGTAATCTAAAACCTGTAAACATTAATGAAATTATTGCCATGGCTGCCAAAGCAGAACCAGACATGATTACATTGTTTAAGGAATTAATAAAAAGTATTTAGTAAAATAATTAGGGCGTTACCACAAGGGTCAGGCTTTCGACAGTCGCTCTCTGCGAGGAGCTCCAACAAAGCCTCAATCCTTAACGCGCTTACTAGGATGAAAAAAAACATAGGATTTGAATTTTAAAGGCAAAAAATCAAGTCCCAAATCAATGCCTAAGCATTGACCATTGAAATGCAGAATATAAAAATTAAATCGTTAAAAATTTTTGAAGCCTTGGAAAAAATTTAGATTTAGTTTTTGGTTTTTATTCCCAATAAAGGAATAAAAAATTCCTCATTTCAATTTGATTTTTTGATTCGTTTTGTATCCAGACAAAATGAATATAAAATAATATTAATAATTAATAAAAAGATTCCTGCCTACGCAGGAATGAAAACATGAGTTACCTAGAAACCACACACGACGTATACAAAGAAGCAGCACTAACTCCAGATGTTGGATTATGCTGTACTACGAATCCTATTTGGGAATTACCAGGATTAAAAATCCCAAAAATAATGCAAGAAATGAATTATGGTTGTGGTTCTACAGTGCACGCTCGTGATTTAACCAACAATCCTAAAATGCTTTATGTTGGTGTTGGTGGCGGAATGGAACTTTTACAATTCGCATATTTTAATCGCCAAAAAGGTGGTGTTGTCGGTATTGATGTTGTGGACGAAATGCTAGAAGCTTCTCGTAAAAACTTTATCGAAGCCGAAGCACAAAATCCTTGGTTTAAATCGGAATTTGTAGACCTTGTAAAAGGAGATGCATTAAACCTTAATGTAGCCGATAACTCTATTGATGTTGCTGCGCAAAACTGCTTATTCAATATTTTTAAAGCGGAAGATTTAAAGAAGGCAATAGAAGAAATGTATCGTGTTTTAAAACCACATGGAAAACTGGTGATGAGCGATCCTACTTGCGAGCAACCAATGAATGATACTTTACGTAACGACGAAAGATTAAGAGCTTTATGCTTAAGTGGAAGCTTACCAATTGCAGAGTACGTAAAAGCACTAACCGATGCTGGTTTTGGAACTATTGAAATTAGAGCTAGAAAACCATACCGAATTCTAGATCCTAAAACCTACCCAACAGAAGAATTAATCTATATAGAATCTATTGAAGTAGCTGCTATTAAAGATCCAATGCCAAAAGATGGACCTTGTATTTTTACTGGAAAAGCTGCTATTTATTATGGCGATCAAGATTATTTTGATGATAAAGAAGGACATATATTATTAAAAAATCAACCATTGGCAATTTGCGATAAAACAGCAAAAGCATTACAAGCATTAAACAGAGACGACATTTACTTTTCAGAATCTACTTTCCATTATGATGGTGGAGGTTGTTGTTAAATTCCTGCGAAGGCAGGAATCTCATGAATGATAACTTAAACAATTGCACAACACATTGCATGTCATTTTGAGCGTAGTCGAAAAATTTTAAAAATAAAATATTTAAGAACTAACAAAACAAGGTTCCTGTCTTCGCAGGAATGAAAACATGGAAAAATACATAGACATCATAAAAAATTCCTATTCGGGATATTTCAATTACCTGAAAAATGAGCTAATTACCCTTAACCATTGGGATAATTATTTTTACGGATTAATTGTAATTTCATTAGTCGTTTGGGGTTTAGAAATTGCTTTTCCTTGGCGTAAAAATCAATCTATTTTTAGAAAAGATTTTTGGCTGGATACTTTTTATATGTTTTTCAATTTCTTTATACTAAATCTTATTGTCCTTATTGCTTTATCCAATACTGCAGCAACATTTTTTAATGATATTTTAGGCATAGTCGGTTTATCTATTTCTAGCTTCCAATTGTTTGATGTAGATGATTTACCTAAAGTGTTAGGCTTATTTATTTTCTTTTTGGTGAGCGATTTTATGCAATGGAATACGCATCGTTTATTGCATCGTGTTCCTCTGTTTTGGAACTTCCATAAAGTGCATCATTCGGTGAAAGAAATGGGCTTTGCAGCACATTTACGCTACCATTGGATGGAACCTGTAATCTATAAATCTATTTTATATATTCCTCTTGCAATTATTGGTGGTTTCGACGCGCAAGATGTGGCAATTGTTCACTTTTTCGCAATTACCATCGGACACTTAAACCACGCTAATTTAGGTTGGGATTATGGCTTTTTAAAATACGTGTTTAACAATCCGAAAATGCACATTTGGCATCATGTAAAAGAGCTTCCTGAAGGAACGACATATGGTATTAACTACGGCATTACATTAAGTATTTGGGATTATCTTTTTAAGACAAACCATATACCTTATGACGGTAGAGATATAGAACTAGGTTTTGAAGGAGATGAAGATTTTCCAAAAGATTTTATTCATCAAGAATTATATCCTTTACATAAAAACACCTCTAAATAAGTCACTTCTTATGTAAGGTAAAGTAACCTGAATTGACAAATAGAAAAACAAATAACATGAAACATTTTAGTCTTATTTTTTTTGCAATTCTAATTACTTCTTGTTGTAGTGCGAAACAAGTTGTAACAGATCAAGAAATAGTAAAAGTGGAAACTATAGTTGTTTCGGAAACCGCGAAACAAGTCGAAATGGAAGCTGAAGTTGAAGAAGATTCTGACGCTTCGGAAGAAGTTGTCGAAGAAAATAATAAAGCAATAATTATTGGAGAGAATACAACTATAAAAATGCCTGGACTTATCGTTAGCATAAATAAAAAAGATAGTATTACTTCAAATCTACACCTTCTAAATCATCACCGATGGGAATGGTTACTTGGTGAACATGTTTCAGATAATGGTAACGTTGATTATCTAGGCTTCAAAAAAAGTAAAAATCAATTAAGAGACTACATTACTCATTTATCCGAAAACCTTCCAACGGAAGCTTGGACCAAAGAAGACAAACTAGCTTATTGGATTAACGCATACAACGCATTGACAGTGGATTTAATTATTAGAAATTATCCTATAAAAAGCATCAAAGATATTAAAGATCCTTGGGACCAACGCCTTTGGCAACTTGGTGAAAAATGGTATAATTTAAACGAAATTGAGCATGAAATACTTCGTAAAATGGAAGAGCCAAGAATTCATTTCGCTATTGTTTGCGCCTCTTTTTCTTGTCCGAAATTACAAAACGAAGCCTTCACAGCTTCCAAATTAGAAGCACAATTAACCAATGCTACCAAAGCATTTTTGGCAGATGCTAATAGAAATGAAATAGCTTCCGATAAAATTAAAATCTCGAAGATTTTTCAATGGTTTTCTAAAGACTTCAAACAAAACGGAAGCCTTATAGATTTCTTAAATACATATTCCGAAGTAAAAATCGATTCCAAAGCTAAAAAAAGCTACAAAGATTATAACTGGGAGTTGAATGACTAAAATTTCCATTATTATTCCAATGTTAAATGAAGCAGAAAACATTAAAAATCTGCTAGAGCATCTATTGGAAAAAAGTACACCACAAAATATTGCAGAGATTATTGTGGCAGATGGCGGAAGTACAGATGGTTCGCAAAAAATCGTTACTAATTTCGGGGCTGTTTTCACCGAAAGGTCTCCAATAGATTCCGACTGCGCTCCACCAGACATCTACCTAATAAATTCAGAAAAAGGAAGAGCTAAACAAATGAATCTTGGTGCGAAAGCAGCTTCCGGAGATCTTTTATATTTTTTACATGCCGATTCTTTTCCGCCGAAAAACTTTGACCAACTACTACTAAATGAAGTTGAAAAAGGAAATCTTGCGGGTTGTTTTAGGCTTCAGTTTAAAAGTAATCATTGGTGGTTAGGTATAGCAAGTTGGTTTACTAAATTTAATTGGAAAGCTTGTCGCGGTGGTGACCAAAGTCAGTTTATTACAAGAACGTTATTTAGCGAAATTGGAGGTTATGATGAGACTTTCACTATTTACGAAGACTATATTTTAATTAATGCGCTTTATACTAGAAAGGAATTTGTAGTCATTAATAAAAAAATACAAACCTCAGCAAGACTATATGAAATACATGGAGTTTGGAAATTACAATATCATTTTTGGATGATCTATATTAAGAAATGGTTTGGTGCAAGTGCGGAAGATTTATATAAATATTACAACAATTACATAAATGTTAAAAAGTAATAAAATTTACTTAAGATTAAATTAAAATGAATGTTTAGGTATTGACAATCTATATATTCGTAAAAAAATATAGATGAAACACCTCTACTTTAGCCTTTTATTATTCTTTGGTATTATAAACCTTTCTCATGCACAAGATTTAATTGCTGCAAAAATAATAGACTCTATAACCCAAAACCCTATACCTTATGCAACAATTTCGCTAAATAATACCAGCGGAGTTATAAGTAATGATTTTGGGGTTTTTCATTTAAATATTAAGAAAAAATTCACTAAATCAGATTCCTTATTCATTAGCTGTTTAGGTTATGAGACGAAACAACTATCTATTAAAAGTGTCACAGATAGTATTATTTCTTTAAGTCCGAAATCTATTGACTTAGACGAGGTTTTAATTAGCAATAAAAATTATTCCATGGATGAGATTATAGACTTCATAAAAGACAGTTTACCAACAAACTATAGTCATGATCCACAAAAAAGCAAACTATTTTTCAGACAATCATACCACTCGAATATTGTTAAAAATAATGTTGTCATTGAAAAAACAACCATTCCGGAATTCAATCAAAATTTCATAGATAGTATATTACGAGTATTACCTAAAAAATCGAGTAATTATACAGAAATCCTAGGAGTACTTTATAAAAATAATGACACAGATGCTATCAGTAAATTAGATATAATAAAAGCCTCCGAATTATACGATAAAAACAATGAAATAGATTCAGAAAAACTCGAAGAAAAGTTTAATGCAATTGCAAGAAAACATATAAAAAGAGACTCTTATTTTAAAATAAAATCAGGTTGGTTTGGAACCAAAACAGAAATAGATTCTTCCCTTTTTGAAACTCCAGAAGAAAAAGAATCTGTCGCATATTTAGAGGCTAAAAAAAAGGAAGAAAAAGAGCGTAAAGAAAACTTTATAAAGTACAGAAAAATAACAATATCTAACTTAGAAAATAAAGGATTTTTAAATGAAGACTCCAACCTAAACATCATTCATAAGTCTAATAGATACGAATTTGAATTATTAGACTATGCTTTTTTAAATGGTAATTTTGTTTATAAAATTGCTTTTAAACCAAAACGAGGTGAAGATTATAAAGGCACGATGTATGTTAATACAGATGATTTCGCTATTATTCGTTTAGATTATGAAAACGTAAAAGCACTTCGAGATTTTAGTCTATTGGGAGTATCTGTAAACCATTATTTACAAAGAGGTACAATCATTTACGAAAAAAACAAAGCAGATACATACGGTTTAAAATATTTTGAAATTGTAGATGGTGAAAGTGTTGGAATTAAAAGACCACTAAAAATTATTGAAAAAAACAAAAATGTAAAAGGAAGACGTAAACAAAATGAGGTTTCTGCGAACATAAATTTAAAGATAACAAACATTAACAAAAAAGAATTAGTTGTTTTTGAAAACGATAATATTACCAAAGAGACTTTTAATAATTTTAAAGAAAAAGCAGCTATTAAGCCAACTTACTTACCTCACTACGATCCTGATTTCTGGGAAGGATATAACGTAATAGAACCAAATCAAGCAATTAAAAACTTTAAAAGTATCGAGTAAATCAAGTTAATGACTGGAAACTACAATATCACTTCTTGGCTATTTATACAAAGAAGGTTTTAGGTGCTTCCGCAGAAGATTTATATGCTTATTATAGAAAGCATATTGAGTAAATAGATTATTTGTTTCTCCCTTTTTCATTAGGATATAAAGTGTGCACCTCTTCACTTTGAAAAAAATCTTTAGTATCTATATCTAATGCAGAAAGCTTCCCTTTAAAAGCAACTCCGGTATCTACATTCCAAACATTTATAGCATTGGTTGGTGTATATAAATTAAAGTTCGTGGTTGGTGTATGTCCGATATAAATCTCGTAGTAATGCTTTAATCTATTTGGGTAAATAATAGAATCCTTTGTGATGCTTTTATCCATGATTAACGCCATTTCCCAAAGCGTTCTATCAGAATAAAAATTTACAGTATCCCATTCTCTTTCCACACCATGCATAGACGTAAATCCGGCATGTAAAAACAATCTTTTTTCATCATCTACTAGGTAAAGACACATGTCTTTAAAAAACTGGAGATGTTCTTTTTTATCGGCTTCGGAAACCCCTTTATAACTCGCTATGGTTTCTTTTCCTCCATGTAGATACCACGTTTCATTTATGGTTCCGGTTTCTAACCATAGTTCACACCAAACATCATGATTTCCTTTTATAAAAACACATTCATATTCTTTTGCAAATGCAATTAAAAACTGAATCACTTGTGCTGAATCACTCCAACCATCTACATAGTCGCCAAGAAAAATAAAACGATCCTCTTTCTTAATTTCTATGCGTTCTAATAATTGCTCCAAGGCTTTTAGTCCGCCATGAATATCTCCTATTGCAAGTGTTCTATTATGTTTCATTTATTATTTGGTAGCAAAATATATAGTTAAAAAACGAATGGTAAATATTAGCATTCTAGGCTTCAAAACAAAAATTAGTATTTTATTAAAACGTTAGTTCTTTATTACATTAATATTGGTGATTTAGAAATATTGCCCGATTCCAAAGACTAAACCTTGTGTTTCTCCTTTAGTAATTCCGAAGCCATAATCGATTCTAAAAACGGCATTAAAGATTCGTTTATGTATGAATCTAAAACCAAAACCAGGATACACTCTAATATTTTTGGACTCCCCAAAATCACCTAAATCTCCACCAGGATTTCTCCAAGTACCAGCATCTATAAAAGCATTCCCTTGAATGGCTAACCAATCTTTATCCAATAACGTGTGTCTATATTCGGTATTCACAACAATAGCGCCTGTACCCCTATCAATGGTATTACCAACACCTCTTAAATTGACATTATTATCTACAGAAAAAGGAGCAAATGGAGTTTCATCATTAGTTGCTAAACCAACGCGCAATCTACTTGCCCAATTTCCTTTACCTCCTACTCTTTTGTAATAATGTAAATCATTCCATCCAATTACAAAATCAGAGACATCTTGACTCGTTGCAGTGACATATTGTATGTTAAACAAACTTCTAAATCCGGACACATATTGGTAATCATAATCCAGATTATTAAACTCATAAATACCTTTATATAATAATTTATTAATAGACAGTTCTTGTGGCACCGAAGGATTAGTAGCACCATTTATATAGTTATATTCCTCTAAAAAATAATTCACACCTATTTCAAAACGGTTCTTAAAATTAGGCTGATATAATGTTAAAACTTCATAAGATTTATTCTTGTACTTGTAATTTGCAGTAGTACCATTAAAGAAAACTGGCTCTTCCGTATTTAAGTTTTGATGATTGATTGCTAAACCAAATTCTCTACTAAATAAAAAAGGGGCTCTGAAATTGATTCCATAAGAACTAAAGATATCCTTCTGATAAAAACCGCCAAAAATAATATTCTGACCTAATGCATTAAACTCATAAACACCCAAACGATAAGCAAATTCATCATCATTGGTGGTATAAATACTTACCGAAGGAATAATGGTGAAATTCTCTTCAATATTATAAAACACATTATAACTATTATTATGCGAAAAAAACACTTGATAATACGCGTGAGCAACAGCTGGCAAACGTTTTAATCGTTTAATATCTTCTTCTAAAATAGTGGAATCTAAAACTTTTCCTGCTTTTGCCTTAGATATTTTTTTAACTAGAGACGACTTTAGTTTTTTATTACCTTGAATTTTTAAATCCAAAATAACTTTATCCTGGGCCACAGCAAAAGTAGATATGAAAGCAATAATTAGTATAACTATTTTTCTATTCCACATCTTTTTTAGGCTTGAAAATATGCTTTAATTATTTTTTCTACAGGCTTATTCTGCGGTGTAAACCTATTGTTTTTTTCTCCGCCAACATTGGCATGATCGTGAAACCATTTCCATACAAATCCTCCTGCAAACCAATCTTCTTTCCAAAAAGTATCAAATAATGCAATAGTTGTATTATTCTGTGCTTCCAGGTTTACAACATCCAAACCTCTTTCAGAGTTCCAAGGTTCTTTCCCTGCGTAATCGGCACTTCTATAACCAAACTCTGTAAATAAAATTGGTTTTTTATATCTATCTGAAATCTCTTTTATTACGGATTTATGCATTTTCCAACCTTCCAAACATTCTGCTACCGTTGGTGTTTTACTAGCACTAACCGGAAAATAAGCATCTACTCCAATATAATCTAACTGACTCCAAAAAGGAGTTCGTTTAAACTCGTCCCAATTTGCTGCATAGGTGAGTTTTCCTTTGTACACTTTTCTTATCTCTACAATTAGTGCACTCCAATATGCTGGTCTGTTGGTTACAAATTGTTCTAACTCTGTACCAACACAAAAGATATCGGCATTAATTTCTTGGGCTAGTTTTGCATACTCAAGAATAAAACTAGAATACGAACTTTCTAATTTTTCCCAATCCGTTTCGGATTCCATTTTTATGTAACCCGTAAATTGCCCTCGAGAAACCCAAATTTGGGGTTTAATCATTATTTTTATGCCTTTTGCTTCTAAGCTTTTTGCATACTGTTCAGCGCCTACTCTACTTTCTCCATACCATTGCCTCTCCGTATTGTAAACAACTTCGGGATGTTCCAGTTCTCTAATAAACCCAAAAGGCATTACTGCAGCAAAATTGGCATTAATATCTTTTACCGGATTTACATGTTCTTCTGTTACAGCAGTTCTGGAAGCTACAAAACTTACACCATTAATTTTTGTTTGTGATGAGCAGGACTGTAACGTGCAGATTATAGCTGTAAAAAGAAGCTTTATGTATTTCATACTATTCTATTATTCACGAAATATAAGAAAAAGATCCCGCTAATACAGCCGGATCTTTTTCTAAACACTTTTAAAAATATTCCTGTTTTTATAGTAATGCTCTAAGTCCTAAACTAAAAGTACTACCTAGTCCTTGAAAATTATTTCCTCTTACAATTTTACCATAAGAAGCTTCTAAATTTAACACTTTGGTCAATTGGTATTTACCACCAAAACCTAATTGCGTATAATTTTGTTCAAAATCATTTCCTAAATCTATTAAAAATGCTTGTTGTGCATTTACAAACAAGGTAGATTTAGAAGATGGAAAATAACTTAAAAAAGCACTTACCGGAAGAAACAAACTATTATTAGCAAAACGCTCACCTACATTAACAGCATCTCCACTTGCAATAGCATCTGAAGTGGATTCCCCAAAATTAAATCCGAAATCGGCTTCCGTAAATATTTGCCAATCGCCACCACCAAACGTTTTATCGTAGAAAAATTTTGTTTCCCAAAACGTACTTCTCTTATCTAAATATGCAGGAACATCTTTGTCTTTAAAGATTGGTAAATACACCGAACTTGTAAAAGAGAAGTTAGGCACACTTGCAAAAGGTTGCACTCTAATAGAAGGCGCTATAGTTGTCAAACCGCTTCTAGAATCTACACCGTTGTTTTCAAAATCGAAAACACTAAAAGCGTCTTGTCCGCCATAATTATTTGCTCGTACCTGAATAATCAAACCAACATTAATTCTTGCATTTTTACTAACCCCAGTATAAATCTCAGTGGTATTGGTGAAAAAATTCTCTCTATCAATATCAAAAGATTTCCCTGTTCCTGCTCCTGTTTTTTTTGTTTGTGTATACAGGCTATTAAAAAATTTAATATCCCATTGCCCTTTATTTAATAATTTACTTGGTGTAAACTCCTGAACATTACTTCTTGCTGGCTCTTTTTCTTCTTGTGCAAACCCAACAAAGCTTATTGCTAATGCGATTGCTAATACGATTACTTTTTTCATTTTTATGATTTCGTTTTATTCTTAGTTAGTTATTGGTTGTTTATTTTCCAGTTGTATTCAAAATACGTTAGCTTATAATCTGTTGGTATTTTTTCGGTTCTAATGGTATTTATATATTCTATTTCAGTTTTACCGTTCTTCGTAAAATCTTCTTTATACCATTCTAATATTTTAGAACCAGCAACACTTTTATTTTTAGCATTTACTTTAATAAAATAATCTCCGTTTAAAGCCAATTGTGTTTGCTTTTGTAATTGCGCTTCTAAAGTAGTTGGTAAGTATGCTTTACTAATTAATGGCGGACAACCAACAGCGCCACAAACTAAAACAAAATGAAATCGAGGATCTTTAAATTCTGCTCGTAACAACTTGTTTTCTATAGTATTTAAGGATACTTTTTTACCCGCTACATGATGTAATGTCTTATCGAAAAAACCACTATCATCTAATGGTGATTTTGTTGGATAGTTATCCACCAATCCTTTAATTACCGATAAATTATACGCATTTATCCAAAAGGCTTGGTAATTTGCGGTATCACTTTTAGAAACCGTTATTCCTTCCGCTATTTTTAAAACGGCATCTAAAGATTTGGTATCTTTTTTTATCGCATCATAGGCAACTTTTCCGTGTAAAACATTTGCTTTAAAAAAAGCATCCGCTTGTGTAAAAAAGGTTTCTAAGTTTTGCGCTTTCGCGGAAAAACCTCCTAATAAAATTAATGCTACTAGTATTATTTTTTTCATTTTAATATGTTTTAATTCTTTTCTGTTACTCCTAAAAAATGCAGACAAAACGAATATCTTAATCGGTATAACTTTCGCTTCAGTCTAAAACACCTCTAGAAACTTTCAAAAAAATATTAAAAAAACTCTGGTCTCCATGCTTGAAAAAACCTTACAAAGCCACGTAGTTTATATCTATTCTAAATACCTCCTTCAGATTAAGTTTTTATCTTGTATAACGACCTAATCACAATAGAATTAAAAAACCAAACTAAAATATGGAACATGTAGTTATTATAGGAAATGGTATTTCCGGCGTAACAGTAGCCCGACATATTCGAAAAAATTCCAATAAAAAGATCACTATCATCTCTGCCGAAACAGATTACTTTTTCTCGCGTACTGCACTAATGTACATATACATGGGACATATGAAGTTTGAGCATACACAACCTTATGAGAATTCGTTTTGGGAAAAAAATCGCATCGAATTAAAAAAAGGTTTTGTAACCTCCATAGATACCGAATCTAAAACACTGCAATTTGCAGAAGGCGACAGCTTACAATACGACAAATTAGTAATTGCGACTGGAAGTAAACCTAACAAATTTGGTTGGCCAGGACAAGATTTAGAAGGTGCACAAGGTTTATATAGCAAACAAGATTTAGATAGTATAGAGCGTAATGCACCAGACAACAAAACCTGTAAACGTGCGGTTATTGTTGGTGGCGGATTAATAGGAATTGAATTAGCCGAAATGCTAAACTCTAGAAGTATTCCCGTAACTTTTTTAGTTAGAGAAAATAGTTTTTGGAACGGTGTTTTACCAGAAGGAGAAAGCGCGATGATTAATAGACATATAAAAAATCACCATATCGATTTACGATTAGGTTTCAATTTAAAGGAAATTAAATCGGATGAAAACGGCAAAGTAAAATCCATCGTTATTACCGAAACTGAAGAAGAAATAGACTGTAATGTTGTTGGTTTAACCGCAGGTGTTTCCCCAAATATCGATTTCCTTAAATCTTCCACTATTGAAATTAATAGAGGTGTTTTAGTCAACAGACATTTAGAAACCAATATTCCAGATGTTTATGCGATTGGCGATTGTGCCGAGCAACGCGATAGTGGTATTGGAGAACGCAGACCTATTGAAGCTGTTTGGTATACTGGAAGAATGATGGGAGAAACTTTAGCGCAAACCATTTGTGGTAATAGAATAGAATACAAACCCAGACATTGGTTTAACTCTGCTAAATTCTTAGATATCGAATACCAAACCTATGGTTGGGTATATGCAAAACCAAGAGAAAACGAAGCGCATTTTCATTGGAAACACGAAGATGACACCAAATGTATTACGGTATGTTATGACACTACAAATAATACTTTTTTAGGTATTAATACCTTCGGAATTAGAATGCGTCATGAAATATTTGACCGTTGGCTAACCGAAAAACGCGATGTAGATTATGTTATGAAAAATCTACCGGAAGCTAACTTTGATCCAGAATTTTACAAGCATTTTGAAAAAGACATTCTAGCTGCTTACACCAAACAATTACAAACAGCATAACCCTAAAAAAATGAGCAATAAAATAGATCACAGTATGTCTTTGGCAACACCAGATGCCTTAAATATAACGACCAAACAAAAAATAGCCTTAGCCACTGGATTAATTGGATTATTTATACTAATTCTCGCTGTATTTAATGTAGACTTTCCTAACAGAGCGGTTTTCTTAACCATATCCTTAGGTTTGATTATTGGCGGAACCGTTGTATACTCTCGAGAAGCGTATCTCACCAAATTAGAAGGTATAAAAAATGATGGTGCTTGGTTTAAATCCATATCCTCACGAGGTGTTCTTGGTTGGGCATTAGGTGTTTTTTTAACGACATTTTATATCGTACTTTATTTCTTTCCTAAATACTTGGGATTAGGAGTTGATGGTGCTGCAAATACTGGTTTAGTTGCACTTTTCGATCCGTTAAGCAACCTATTAAGCGGTAATAACGCCAGTCAGTGGTTTGTTTACGGAACCTTATATACCGTCGCTATTTTAGCCTTTGGGTATAAGTTCATGCTAAAATACAGACACAACCGCTATCAGCAATTACGTACCGCATCGGTAATGTTTTTTCAAACCGCATTTGCCTTTGTGATTCCAGAATTAATGGCGCGTTTAAATTCAGACGACTTCTCACTACCTTATAATGATCTTAAAAATATGTGGCCTTTAAACTACTATGCCTTTGATCAATGGCGAGTAGATCAGTTTATCAATGCACAAACTGTTGGGTTATTTTTCTTAATCTTAGGTGTGGTAATGATTTTTGTTATTTCCCCATTCCTAACGTACAAATATGGTAAACGTTGGTATTGTTCTTGGGTATGTGGTTGTGGCGGATTGGCAGAAACTGCAGGAGATGCGTTTAGACATTTAAGTGATAAAAGCACAAAAGCATGGAAATTTGAAAGATGGATGATTAATTCTGTCCTTGTATTTTCGGTAGTAACAACAGTGGCCGTAATATCTACTTATTTAGGTTACGATTCTGAAAAATACTGGTTTACAAAAAGCGCATTCTTAATTAGTATTGGTGTATTCTTAACCGTTTTACTTGCAGGAATACTGTATTATAAAAGAGAAGAATTAAACAAAAGTGCCTTTAAAGGAGCTATTGGTTTTTATATTTTAACGATTGCTTTCTTGGTATTCTTTTCTTTCTTCGACTTAAGTCAGATAAAAATTAATGCTAGCTATTTTTCTTTCGGTTTAAACCAAAACACCTATAATTTTGATAGCGCATTACGAAGCTTTTATGGTTTCGGAATTGGTTCTATATTTTCTGGAGTTATCGGTACTGGATTCTATCCTATTTTAGGAAACAGAACTTGGTGTAGAATGGGTTGTCCAATGGCAACTATCATGGGAATCCAACAACGTTTATTTTCTAGATTTAGAATTACAACCAATGGCGGACAATGTATCTCATGTGGGAATTGTTCTAACAGTTGTGAAATGGGGATCGATGTTCGTGCGTATGCGCAAAAAGGAGAAAATATTGTACGTTCTAGTTGCGTTGGTTGCGGTGTTTGTAGCGCAGTTTGCCCAAGAGGTGTATTAAAATTAGAAAATGATAGTATGGATGGAAGAATTAATCCGACTGAAGTATTATTAGGAAACGATGTAGACCTTATGGACTTATTAAATAAAAACTAAGTGCTTGTATTTGCTCGTGTTTCGGATTTAACTTTCTATGAAAAAGATACTATACCTATTCCTATTGTTGGCAAGTTGTAACGCTTTCGCGGAAAAAACG
This sequence comes from Lacinutrix sp. WUR7, assembly GCF_016864015.1. Taxonomy (NCBI): domain Bacteria; kingdom Pseudomonadati; phylum Bacteroidota; class Flavobacteriia; order Flavobacteriales; family Flavobacteriaceae; genus Lacinutrix; species Lacinutrix sp. WUR7. Next base: position 721,203 of record NZ_CP045067.1, read on the forward strand.
TATGTCAAAACATATTATAAGAATGGTATAATAAAAGCGGAAGGTTGGATAGAAAACACGCATAAAATCGAGTATTGGAAATATTATTACCCAACCGGAAACTTAGAAAAAGCAGGTGTATTTAATGCAAATCTAGAAGATGGCTTTTGGAAATTTTATTACGACAATAAAAACCTAAAAGCCGAAGGGCATTTTTTAAACGGAAAACGATCTGGTTTTTGGACCTACTTCTATTCAGATAATACGCGAAATAAATTTGGACATTTCAAAAACGACTTAAAAACTGGTTGTTGGGAAAGCTATCATAGCAATGGAAACCTAATGTACAAAGGCAATTACAGCAAAGGCCTTTTTAATAATTATTGGAAATTCTATCATTTTAACGGTATACTAAAAAAAGAAGGTAACTTTGCACACGGAAAACCAACAGCATACTGGAAAAACTATTATCAAAATGGCACCCTAAAATCGGAAGGTCTTTTTAAAAACGGACAAGAAGATGGCTTTTGGGTTTATTATTTCGATAATGGAAAACAAAAGAAAACAGGGTATTTCAAAGTTGGTATAGAAACCAACTATTGGACCTTTTTCAAAACCAATGGCACTAAAGAAAAAGAAGGTCATTATGTGAACGGAAAAAAAGCAGATTGGTGGTTGTTTTATGATAACATGGAAAAAGTGAATCATAGGTGTCAATTAAAAGACAATCAAAAAAACGGCTATTGCTTGATGTATAAAAACGAGAAACTAGTTTCTGCCAGTAAATTTTCAGAAGGAAAAAAAATTAAAACGTGGACTGATTTGGCCACTTTTAAAAGAGAAAATAAATTAAGTGATCTTAAGTAAATGCCCAAAATAAAAGTAATAATACCTGCTTATAACGAACAAGACTCTATTGCGAATGTTATTCATGACATTCCTAAAACGGTAGATGAAGTTATTGTGGTTAGTAATAACTCTACTGATGCTACAGAAGCGAATGCAAAAAATGCTGGTGCAACCGTTTTAACCGAAAACAGAAAAGGCTATGGATACGCTTGTTTAAAAGGGATGGATTACATTTCAAAACAAGAAAGCCAACCAGATATTGTTGTTTTTCTGGATGGCGATTATAGCGATTTTCCGGAAGAATTAACCAAAATAGTAGCACCAATTATTGATAATAACACCGATTTTGTAGTTGGAGCACGAGTGAAAGAACTTCGGGAATTAGGTTCTATGACACCACAACAAGTTTTTGGTAATTGGCTAGCAACCTTTTTAATGAAAGTCTTTTTTGGTGCAAAATTCACAGACCTTGGACCATTTAGAGCCATTAAATACGACAAACTTTTAGCTTTAAAAATGGAAGACAAAACTTATGGTTGGACTGTAGAAATGCAACTAAAAGCTTTAAAACAAAAATTAACATATATAGAAATACCTGTAAACTACAGAAACCGAATTGGGGTTTCTAAAGTATCAGGAACTGTAAAAGGAAGCGTTTTTGCAGGAATTAAAATCCTTGGATGGATTTTTAAATACAGCTTTAAAAAATGATTTTAGAAACCACAATCATCATTATCTATTCGATTGCATTGTTGCTTATTTTCTTTTATGCAATAGCACAACTTAATCTGTTGTTCAATTATATTGCTGCACAAAAGAAGGAAGATAATTCGCCGCAATTAGACTTTAATAATCCAGACGAAATTCCTTACGTAACCATACAACTTCCGGTGTATAACGAGTTGTATGTTATGGAGCGTTTGCTAGATAATATTGCAAAAATAGAATACCCAAAAGACAAGTTAGAGATTCAGGTTTTAGACGATTCTACAGACGAAACTATTGCAACTACAGCTGCTCAAATTGAAAAAATAAAAGCACAAGGTTTAGATATCATTCATATTTGCAGATCTAACAGAGAAGGCTTCAAAGCTGGGGCTTTAAAAGAAGGTTTAAAAATTGCAAAAGGAGAATATATAGCCATTTTTGATGCCGATTTCCTTCCTAATAAAAACTGGTTACTACAAACCATTCCGCATTTTAAAGACAAACAAATTGGCGTGGTACAAACCCGTTGGGCGCACATCAACAGAAACTACTCTACACTAACAAAAATTCAAGCTTTTGCCTTAGATGCACATTTCACTTTAGAGCAAGTAGGTAGAAATAGTAAAGGACATTTTATTAACTTTAATGGTACCGCAGGTGTTTGGCGAAAAGCATGTATTCTTGACGCAGGAAACTGGGAAGGAGATACGTTAACCGAAGATTTAGATTTAAGCTACAGAGCACAACTTAAAAACTGGAAATTTAAATATTTAGAAGATGTAGAAACTCCTGCAGAATTACCTGTAGTAATTAGTGCAGCACGTTCGCAACAGTTTCGATGGAATAAAGGAGGCGCAGAAAACTTTAGAAAAATGATGTTTAAAGTGCTTAAAAGCAAAAACATTTCTGCAAAAACAAAAATGCACGGCTTACTACATTTATTAAACTCTACCATGTTTTTAAACGTACTTATTGTTGCCATTTTAAGTATCCCAATGCTATATATTAAAAACGAATACGCACACTTAAAAAACTATTTTTACGTGATGAGTTTCTTTGTAATAAGCACGCTTATTTTCTTTGTTTGCTACTGGTTTATGTTTAAAAAAATATATGGTAGTTCGTTAAAGAACTTTATACAATACATTGGACTTTTCTTTACCTTTTTCTCTATCGCAATGGGTTTTTCTCTGCATAACTCTATTGCTGTTTTAGAAGGTCATTTTGGTAAGCGTAGTGATTTTGTACGTACACCAAAATTTAATATTAATAAAGTTACCGATAGCTGGAAAGGCAACAAATACTTAAAGAAAAACATATCGGCACATGTGATTATAGAAGGTATCCTCATGCTGTATTTCGCATTTGGTATGTATAGCGCATTTGTAGTTGGTGATCAAGGTGGCGATTTTGGATTATTCCCTTTTCACCTGATGCTTTTCTTAGGTTTCGGATTTGTATTTTTAAAATCCTTAACCTCTAAAGCCTAGTTATAATTTGGGCGTTTCTTTTTTTAATCCTGCCAGGTTTCCAAAACCTTACAGCATCATAAAAAGTCGCGCTTTCCGCTATATCTTTTTTGCCTTGTTCTCGATACCAATTTGCTCATACTTCACAAATGCACTCGAACAGACGCAAAAAAAGGATGCCGCATCAATCGCTAACGCAGTTCATTACTCCATTTTATGCACTTCTAGTTCGATTTCAATCAGGAATTCTGGCACTGCCAATTCTTTAACGCCAAGCCAAGAACCAGTTGGAAATTGTTTCGTATAAATAGAATTTCGATAGGCTGCATTTTCTAAAAACAAAGCCATGTTTGTCGTAAAAACATTTTCTACAACCACATCATCAAATGTGCAACCGTAATGTTTTAAAATTTTATCTAAATCGGCATAACAATTTTTCATTTGCTGTCCTAAATCACCAATAGCTGTAGGGTTTCCTTCATCATCCATACTTACAGCTCCAGAAATTTTAATGGCATTTCCAATTTTTACGGCATGAGAATATCCGTACGCTTTTTCAACCTCTGGTCGAAGTAAAAAATATTCTGCGTTTCGGTTTTAACAATTATCTCTTTTTCTACTATCATTTCTTTTTCCTCTTGTTTGCAACTTTACATGCTAACTGCAATAGAGAAAAGAAATAGAATTAGGAATACATTTTTAGAAAGATTGCTTTGTTTTTTCATATTGGTAATTGTTTATTTACTATTATATTTAGTTTTCTGATTTTCTTTTTTTAATCTAAAATTTATCTTTTCATCAACTTGTCTAAAAGACCCAATAATTGGAAGGATTTCTTTTTAGATTCTACTATATTATAGGTATAGTTTTCTTTAAAGTTTTTAATGCCAATTCTATCTTCTGGTGTTCTTTCCTCCGCATTAGCTATGTAAGTGGTATCCAATTCCCCTTTGTTACCTATATTACGGCAAATAGCTTCATATACGCCTAAATTGTCGGTTATTTTTTTCACAACTTCTTCCAATTCAAAAACGTTATAGCTAGATGCTGCTTCTGTTGCTTTTTTATTTTTTGTTATTAAAAACAATAAGAAGAAGACTATTAGAATGCCAATTAAAGTATTATTTGGTTTCATGATCTTTAGTTTTTTTTAATAGGTACAGCTTATTAACTACATAATGTAATCTACTGCATATAACAAACTTACATATTTTTTAAAAACCAAAACAGCGTATAAACACCTAATTATGAGTTTAATAACTATTTTACGCAAAGAAAAATTCACTCCTTGTTATTTTAAATACTATAGTAATTTTAAACCTATAAAGCCGACAAACAAATAATATTTATATTTGATCCATGCTTTACAACACCTTTTTTTTAAAACTCAGAAAACCTTCTATTTTATTGGTATTAGCATGTATATTATTTTACTATTCTTTTGCCTATAATTTAGTAAGAACAGATTACATAAAGCTAATTACACTGTATGTTGCTTTGTTTATTTTATTTTACAAACTGGTTAGTATTAACAAAAACAATTTTAAATTTTTAGCATGGACTGCCTTTATATTTCGAGCTATATTTATTCTTGCCATTCCTAATTTATCACAAGACTTTTATCGTTTTATTTGGGATGGACGCATGATACTAGAAGGTTTCAATCCGTATTTATACACACCAGAATCTTTTCTAACAAATAACGAATTACCCGTACATCAAGCCGAAGCATTATATGCAGGAATGGGAACCTTAAATGGAAGCCACTTTACTAACTATCCACCAATAAACCAGCTTTGTTTTGTGATTGCAGGAATCTTTGGAGGCAAAAGTATTTTAGGTGCTGCTATGGCTTTAAGGTTATTAATTATTGCTGCAGATTTTGGTACCCTTTACTTTGGAAAAAAGCTACTTGAAAAACTAAAACTGCCAGTACAAAATATTTTCTGGTACATTTTAAATCCTTTTATCATTATAGAACTTACGGGGAATTTACATTTTGAAGGTGTTATGATTTTCTTTTTAGTTTGGAGTTTATATCTACTGCATATTGGAAAATGGAAACAAGCAGCTGTGGTTTTTGCATGTTCGATTTCGGTAAAACTAATTCCGTTGTTGTTTTTGCCTTTGTTATTTAAATATTTCAGGAAACCGATGGTCCTTTCTAGTGAAACGGAAAAATCTTCAGAAGACACAGGTGCTTCGACTGCGCTCAGCATGACAAGATTAATAACATTTTATAGTATTGTTGGTTTTACTACACTACTTCTATTTCTTCCTTTTTATTCTTCCGAATTTATAAACAACTATGCACAAACGGTTGGTTTATGGTTTCAGAATTTTGAATTTAACGCAAGTATTTATTACATCGCTAGAGAAATTGGCTATTGGTTTAGAGGCTATAACGAAATTGCAATTATTGGTAAAACCCTTCCTATTTTAGTACTCTTATTCGTTTTATATTTGGCGTTTTTCAAAAAGAATACCAGTACCAAACAACTCATACAATCGATGCTATTTGCATTTGCTTTTTACTTATTTTTAAGCACAACCATACATCCTTGGTATGTAGCAACCTTATTAATACTTTCTGTTTTTACCACTTATAAATTCCCGTTAGTTTGGAGTTTTGCTATCATTCTAAGTTACTTAGCATATATACAAATTGACAAAGCAGACAAGTCGGAAAACCTATATATTATTGCATTAGAGTATCTTATTGTTTTTAGTGTATTTTTGTATGAGCTCATAAAAAGAAAATCTATTGAAAATTAATTTTAAAAAATTATTAAGACGCTTTAAGCGAACTGTTGTAGCGTTGATATTGCTGTATCTCTTCTCGTTGGTGTTTTTATATTTTAAACAGGAACGCTTCTTTTTTAATCCGAAACACTTAGAAAAAGATTATGTTTTTCAGTTTAAAGAACCTTTTGAAGAAGTAAATATTGAAGTAGAAAAAGATATTTTTTTAAACGCTGTTCTTTTTAAAGCGGAAGCACCTAAAGGAGTTATTTTATATTTTCATGGTAATGCAGGAGCGATACATGATTGGGGGAAACGCGCACATTTATTTTTAGAGAACAATTACGATGTGCTTTTTGTAGACTATAGAAATTACGGAAAAAGCGATGGCAATTATAGCAATAGCGATGCACTTTTACAAGATGCACAAAAAGTATACGAGTATACAAAAATGCGTTATAGCGAAGACCAAATTACGGTTTTAGGATTTTCATTAGGCACAGGAATGGCGAGTTATGTAGCCTCAAAAAACAATCCGAAAATGCTGATCTTAAATGCACCTTATTATTCTTGGCAAACCTTAATTGCTGATGAGATTGCCCCTCCAGTACCTAAGTTTTTAATGCGTTATGATATACCTTCTTATCAATTTGTAAAAGCCGTAAAATGTCCGATACATATCTGTTATGGTACGCGAGATTTTTTAATAAATCCAGAAACGAATACCAAAAAACTAAAGGCTTTAAATCCTAAAAACATAACACTGCATCCAATTACAGACGCTGGACATAATGGTTTGCATATTACCAAAGCCTATTACGATTTGTTAAAAGTCATTCTTTAAAAAAGGTAAGATTTATTACAAACTAAAGAAACACGTTGGGTTGTGCTTCATTACCACAAACCACTAACCAATGATTAAATTCTTTAGATTATTGAAACATAATTTTGTGAAACAAAATCGAATGTCCAGTGGACATTTGGTTGCCATAGCCGCTTGCGGACTTAAGACAAACAAAAACATAAATTAATGATAAAGTTTTTTAGAAAGATTAGACAAAACTTACTTTCCGAAGGTAAAACTGGAAAATATTTTAAATATGCAATCGGCGAAATTGTACTTGTCGTGATTGGAATTTTGATTGCATTACAAATCAATAATTGGAATATAAAAGTCAAAGAAAGAAATGCCGAAAGATTAAATCTTATTGCACTTAAAGAGGAATTTAAAGAAAACAAAAAAGAACTAAATAATGTAATAGCTCTAAATGCCCAAATAATTACAGGTACAAAAAAAGTGATTCAGACATTTAAAGTTAGCACTCTAGATACAATTTCTGAACGAACAATTGCAATAAATATATCTGGAGCCCTTGCAAGAGAAATAAACTTTGTTCAAAGTTCAGGTGTGCTTTCTGAAATGTTAAGTTCAGGAGAATTAAAACTTATTCAAAATATCGAATTAAAACATCATCTTGCTGGATTTGGAAGTTGGATAGAACGAAATGAGCAACAGGAAAATGAAGTTAACCAATTTAGAAAAGACATTACAACGCAAATCCTAAAATCAGGTAGTTTCAAAAAAATAATTACAGAGTTAGGTAGTCCGGATTTTAATTGGGAAACATCTTTAGATTCAGTAAATAATAAATCGTTGTTTAATTCGATAAAGCTATTAAACCATCTAATCGTATTTAAATCGGCATCAGAAATGACGACCAGACAAATCTATGAGCCTTTAAGCAAAGAAGTTGATGCAATTTTAAAATTGATAAATTCTGAATTGAAAAAATAAATAACTTAAGACGTTTATAATTAATGTCTAGCCCTGGTCTACTTACGAAAATCCTTTCGGATTTTCTATTCGGTTTTTATTTGCTAAATTAGGTGTTTAAGCCACGCAACAAAACATATACAAAACCTTTGGCAACAATTATGAAAAACAAAATTACAATCATAATACTTCTTCTATTTACGATACATAGTTTTGGGCAAAACCGTATGTATGTATCAGCAGAAAGCGGGTTAAATGTAAGAGACAAACCTTCTTTGGAATCTAATAAAACTTATCATCTTCCTAATAATACTATGGTTATGATTTCAAAAAGAACTGGAATCAAAATGACTATAATTGATAAAGGGGAAAAAATTATTGGAGAATGGATAAAAATAAGAAGTTTTGACAACAACCAAAATCAAGGTTATGTTTTTGGAGGTTTTTTAACAACAGAACAACCTGACATATGGTATTCTGGAAAGGAAGCATATTACAAAACTTACGACTATGATAATCAACAAGAAGGAACATTTGAGTCTAATAGCGGTTCTGAAAAATATTTGAATAAAAACTTACCAATTATTCAACCAAATATAGAGATATTAAACGCTAAGGAGTTTCCTTACTTTTTAAATCCACAAAATAGAGAAATTGTACTTTTCGAAAATCACAAACTGAATGATTTAAAGCCAGTTGGGATACTAAAGAATTTAACTCAAGTTAGAATTGATTCTACTTTTTATAAACTCAAATTTAAAGATTTAACAAATTGTGTTTGGAATAGGATCAATATCAATGGGGAATATTACTATACCGATATAGATATTCACGACTTTTCTATGTCGAGAGAATTAGTAAATCTAAATCAGAAAGTTGAAATCGTTGGTCAATATGATGGTTATGACGGAGCATATCATTTAGGATATCCAGAATATTTTTTTTTGATTTTTACTGACAATAATAACAAAGTAATCCACAAAACGAAAGTTCTTGAATTCTATCTAAATAATGAATTTGCAATGGATGAAGATATATTAAAATTAAACTGGAATGAAAAAAATAATTCCTATGAAATCACATTAATTGGACATCAAGAAAAAATAAGAATTAAATGGAATGGTAAAACATCGGAAATAAAAAAACTTTAGGCAACAACGCACATAATCCATTGCTAGTCCTAGCCTACTTACGAAAACCCTCACGGACTTTCTATCTGTAATTTATTTACTAACTTTAGTAACAAAACCATACATCACTAGCACAAATTACCAACAAAATCAGATATTAGACAGAAATGTCGTAAAAATGTCGCAATTAAACCGTTATCAACTATACCCTTTCAGACTTAGATTTGTGAGACATTTTTAAAAGATAAACTATGAATGAAATAGGTAAGAAAGTCAAAGAAGCACGAAAGATGAAAGGTCTTTCTCAAGAAGAATTGGCAGATTTAGCAAAAATTAATCTGAGAACTATTCAAAGAATTGAAACCAATCAAAATGAACCTCGAGGAAAAACACTCCATCTAATTTGCGAAGTATTAGAAATAAACGCCGAGGATATTCTGGATTATGGAAAAACGAATGATAACAATTTTTTGATCTATTTTCATCTTTCCGTTCTCACTTTTTTATTTATTCCTATTGGTAACATTATATTACCATTGATTTTATGGTTAACCAAAAAAGATAAAATTATTGGATTAAAAAATATTGGCGCGAACGTTTTAAACTTTCAAATTATTTGGACTTTCGTAACATCTACAATAGTTATTGGATACGCATTTTTGAAAATAATGCATTATGAAACATTTAGTTCCTTAGGTTATATTATTATTGGTTTATACCTTTTAAATATAATTATACCAATCATATCGGTAATCAAAATAAGAAAGAACAACTTTCAGAAAACCTATCCATCGTTAATTCAAATCATAAAATAATATTTGATAAATGAAAAATAAAATATTTATCCACACTAGTTTTATAGGCTCATTAATATTCTCAATAATTGGTACCGTTTTAAAATTAGACAACCATTCAATTTTCGCTAATTCTTTTTTAATAATAGGAGTGATTTTAACTTTTATATTTTTAACCCTTGGAGTCCTGGAGATAAACAAATCCAAAAAACTAAGTACAAAACAAAAAACATTATGGACAATAGGTTTAATTGCTTTTTTAAATATTGGTTCGATAATCTATTATTTTATAGGAAGAAAACGAGTTTAACATCAGATACAAACTACGTGTGTATTTTGTACTTGGTTCTCGCCTACTCCCGAAAATCCTAGTAAACTTTCTACTTGCCTGCCAACAGGAAAGTTCGGTTTTAATTTGCTAAATTAGATGCTTAAACAAAAACAGAGGCGAAAATGACACCTCTTATTCTAAATTGAATAAAAGCGATTGCAATCCCAATATTCAAACCAAAACCCCAAAATGCTAATAGACAAAATTCTTGATCAGATTTATGTACTTCCGGAGACTTCCAAACAGGTTTTAAAAAGCCACATTAGTGAAGTAAAGTTTCCAAAAGGACATGTTTTATTTAAAGCAAATAAAGTGGAGTCCAGCATTTATTTTATCAAAAAAGGAATAGCAAGAGCCTATGCATATTCCGAGGATAATGAAATTACTTTCTGGTTTGGTAAAGAAGGTGATCCTATTGTTTCGATGCAAAGTTATGTCAATACTAAAAAAGGATATGAAGATGTAGCATTATTGGAAGATTGCGAACTCTACGAATTAATAACAGAAAAACTTCAAAAGCTCTTTTTAGAAGATATTCACATGGCCAATTGGGGAAGAAAATTTGCAGAATTTGAACTTATTAAATCCGAAGAACGACTTATCGCTTTACAATTTAATACTGCAACCGATAGATATATAGCACTTCTTAAAAATCATCCTAGCATTATTCAACGTGTGCAACTAAAGCACATTGCTTCCTATTTAGGTATTACCCAAGTTAGTTTAAGTAGAATTAGAGCGGAAATACAATAAGATTTCTTTTTTATCATTTGTTAAATGGTTTCTCCCTAATCTTTAAGAATTTTGCCTTGTTGCATTATTCTTCCTTTGAAGCTGAAAAATTCTTTTCACTTTTCAAGAAATGGGAATAATCTAAAAAAATAATTTTAAAATATAATAGATATGTCATAGATTACAAAAATTAAAACGCCGCTTTTCTTATCCTTATTTATGGTGCTGCTTATGAGCTGTAATACCAAAAACAAATCAGATAATTCTATTGCAAAAGCAGATGAAAAAGTAGCAGAACAAACGGAAGCCAAAGCATTAAAAAAAATATTATTTGTAGTTACCAGTCATAGTGAAAAAGGAAATACAGGAAATAAAACGGGATATTATCTAGGAGAAGTTTCGCATCCTTGGGATGTATTACACACTGCTGGCTATGAAATAGATTTTGTGAGTCCGAAAGGTGGAAAAGCTCCCGTAGACGCATTTGATATGACGGATGCCATTAATAAAAAATTTTGGGATAACGATGTGTATCGCAATAAAATTGAAAACACAAAAACACCGAAGGAGGTCAATCCGGAAGATTATATAGCCATTCATTATGCAGGTGGTCACGGAGCGATGTGGGATTTTGCAGATAACACCGCGCTTGCCGAGATTGCAAAGCAGATTTATGAAAACAATGGTGTTGTGAGTGCTGTATGTCATGGACCTGCTGGACTTGTAAATATTAAATTAAGTAATGGATCGTATTTAGTAGATGGCAAAAAAGTAAATGCCTTTACTAATGAGGAAGAGGTTAAAGTAAAACTAGAAGATGTAGTTCCTTTTTTACTAGAAGATACCTTGATTACTCGTGGTGCTATTTTTGAAAAATCTGCGCCTTTTACTAAACACGTGGTAACCGACCAAAGATTAATAACGGGTCAAAACCCACAATCTGCACATAGTGTTGGGGAGGCTACCTTAAAAGAACTACAAAGACTAACTAAAAGCACAAAATAGATGAACGGAGAAACAAACTTAGACACGCTTTTAAAATCCATGAAACCGAAACACAATATTGGTGAATATGTATTTTGCAAAACAGATAATTTGGAGCAAATAAATTGGAGCCAAGTTGTAATGACTTTTAAAGAGGAAGAAAGCACTACCATTATTGCTAAAAAGAAAGTTGCAGACCAACTAAATCTAGACTATTCGTTTATTGCTTCCTGGATTACACTTACCGCACATTCTTCTTTAAAGGCAGTAGGTTTAACAGCGGCTTTTGCTAGTGCTTTAACCAAAAAAAATATTAGTTGTAATGTAGTTGCTGCGTTTTACCACGACCATATTTTTGTCGATAAAAAAGACACCGAAAAAGCAATGGAAGTTTTAAATGCCTTTTCAAAATAGAGAACAAATGAATTGGATACTCCTAATTATTGCTGGTCTTTTTGAAGTCGCATTTGCTTTTTGTTTAGGAAAAACAAAAGATGCCACAGGAAATGAAATGTATTTATGGTATATCGGTTTTTTCATTTCGCTTTTCATTAGTATGGGACTTTTAATGAAGGCTACACAAAGTTTACCTATTGGAACTGCCTATGCCGTTTGGACAGGAATTGGAGCGGTCGGAACCGTTTTACTTGGTATTCTGGTGTTTAAAGAACCGGTGAATTTTCTTCGCATATTTTTTATTACCACTTTAATTTGTTCCATTATTGGACTGAAAGTAGTTTCGCATTAAAACATAAATAAACCCAATCCATATAATTTCACATCGAAAAAGTATGGATTAGGTTTGATTTTGTTTCCTTTTTAAAATAGTTCCGAAAGGTTAAAAACGCTATTAAAAGAAAATTTTAGCAATAAACATATCGACAACTTCGATAACAATAAGAATGATAATAATCCATTCTAATCGGCTACTTTCTTTATGATCCATGATATCTTTAAAGAGCTCTAAGTTTTCTTTAATAATTTCAATGCGGTCATGAATTAAACGATATCTATCTTTTAAATCGAAAGAAACTTTTAGTTCTTGATTTAGTTTATTGAGCTGTTCGTTTTCCCAAGTACTATCTGGCGAATCAAAAATGTACAGATTTTCTGAAATCCTATTTTTAATATTCAGCACCCTTCCTATAAAGCGTTTTAAGGTATTTCCTGAAATATCTAACTTCCCTTTATTTTCGAGATATTTGGTATGCTCATGGGTTTCAATAAGTAATTCTTCGGTAATATCTGCATAACGATCTAAGGCTACAGACTGTGAAGCATTTAGCATTACTAAACGAATCATTTCATCATTTAATTCTGGCAGAATCACTTTATTAAACTCAACTTTCAATGCATTTTCTTGTACTTCTATTTGAATATCTTCGGAAAGTTTTTCAGAAAAATAAGTAGTACAAAAAGGTTTTATTTCTTCTAACGCTACTTCTATTTCGGAAGCATTCATGTTAAAAAAACTAACCATTCCGTATTGAAAAATATAGATGAATTTGTTTTCGGAGCTTTTATAATACAGCTCGTCACTATCTTGAAACAGCAACTGCCATTGCAATTGCTGTTTACTAGCTTTTATGTGGATAGTGTGTGCTACTTGATAAGCAACAACTTTGTACATTATGAGATAAACATTTGTTTTGGGTCTTTAAAACTTTTAAATTCTAACATATAATCGTTGGGGTCTTTTACAAAAAAGGATAGATGTTCTCCAGGTTTATCTTTCAAGAAAGTGGCTTTTGTAACTACTTCTAAATTTTGTGTATTTAGTTTCGCATAAATACGCTCCCACGTTTCTATATCTACAATAACACCAAAGTGAAAAGATGGTAATATTTTACCTTCAAACACATAATTAGGGTTATTAAAGTGAAATTTTTCGGCTTTAATAAACGTTAATTGATGATGAAACAAATTAATATCTACCCAGTTTTTAGTCGTTCTTCCTAAGGAAGCACCAATGCTTTTTGTGTAAAAATCTTTCGTTTTTGTTACACTTAAACATGGTAATGACATGTGAAATGATGTTTCCATATACTTGATTTTAAATGTAATATTAAGTTACAAAATAAAATCATGTGATGTATATTTTTAATCTAAATCTTCGTCTGAAATTTCTGGATCTTGAACAGCTTCTGGATCACTTTCATCAAAATCCTCATAATCATCTTCATCATAATTCTCCATAGTAACTTCCAGTTTTGTACTGACTTTAACCAAATACTTGGTGTCTTCTGTTGTTACTTCAATTGCTTCAATTAGTTCATTTTTAGCATTTCTAAAAGACACTACTTGGTCATCATCATAACCATCAGGATATCTTTCTACTAATAAAGCTAAAATTTCTGGTGTTAGCTTTTTAAAATCTACAATTACTCGTTTTAGGTTGTCTCTTTTATTTGCCATTTAAAATCTATTTTCATTTCCGCGAAAGCGCAAATCTAATCCTATAATTAATGTTTGAAAGTTTAAATATATTATTTATTGTTATTAATTCTAATAACATCGTAAAAATCTTTTCTTCTATCTTTTAAATTTTTTACTGCTCCAAAAGAATGCAGTTCTTTTAACAAACTTAAATCTACATCTGCAACTAGAATCATTTCGGTATTGGTAGTCGCTTCTGCTTTGATACCATTACTAGGAAATGAAAAATCACAAGGTGTAAATACAGCGGATTGCGCGTATTGAATATCCATATTATTCACATTTGGCAAATTACCAACGCTACCAGAAATAGCCACATAACACTCGTTTTCTACAGCTCGAGCTTGTGCGCATAATCGTACACGAGAATAGCCATTTTGCGTGTCTGTTAAAAAAGGAATGAATAAAATATCCATACCTTCATCTGCTAACAAACGGGACAATTCTGGAAACTCGGAATCATAACAAATTAGAATCCCAATCTTACCAGCATCTGTTTCAAAGGTTTGTAATTTGTTTCCGCGTTGCATGCCCCAAACTTTCGCTTCGTCTGGAGTAACATGAATTTTCTCATAACGCTCTGCACTACCATCTCTTCGGCATAAATAACCCACATTATACAACTTATCACCTACTACTTCTGGCATACTACCCGTAATAATATTGATGTTATACGAAATAGAAAGCTGTTGCATTTTCTTTACAATGACTTCGGTAAATTTTGCCAACTCTCTAATAGCATCTGGCTCGTGCATGTGGTTGAACTCGGCCATTAAAGGCGCATTAAAAAACTCTGGAAACACAGCAAAATCAGAACGATACGCAGCAACACTATCTATAAAATATTCTACTTGTTGCATTAAATCTTCTAGCCCTTTATACGGACGCATTTGCCATTGAATCAAACCAAGTCTTACAATACTTTTTACAGAACTTGCCTTTTTGTTTGGTTTGGTATAATAGATATTATCCCATTCCATCAAAACGGCATATTCGTTGGAAGCTGTATCACCTTCTAAATATCCTTTTAATACACGAACTGGATGAAAGTCGTTAGAAATTTGAAAGTTTAACACAGGATCATGAATTTCTTTACGCTTTACTTTTTCAATGTATTGCTTCGGAGTTAAATCGGTATGCTTATGAAAGTTTGGCATTCTTCCTCCAAAAACAATTCCTTTTAGGTTTAAGTTTTCGCAAACCTCTTTTCTATAATCGTACAATCTTCTACCTAAACGTAAACCTCTGTATTGTGGTTTTATAAACACATCGATACCATAAAGCACATCGCCATTCGGATCGTGATTTTTAAAAGATTTTCCACCAATAATATCTTCATACGTATGTTCATCATCAATAGAATCATAATCGACAATGAGAGACAATGCACAACCTGCAATGTCTCCATCTATCTTAATTACTACCTGACCTTCTGGAAACATAGAGGTTAATTCTTCTATATGGTGTTTTTTCCAGTACGAATTAAGCACACCGCCATACGATTCTAAAGTAGCTTCTTTTAGCTCTTCAAAATCATTAACCGTTAGGTACTTAAGCTCTATATTATCAATTTTATTTGTGTCCATTACTGATCTAAAAGATAAGCAAAAATTAACGGAGCAACGATAGTTGCATCACTTTCAATAATAAACTTAGGTGTATCTATGTCTAGTTTTCCCCAAGTAATTTTCTCATTTGGTACTGCTCCCGAATACGAACCATAACTTGTTGTAGAATCACTAATCTGGCAGAAATAACTCCAAAATGGTGTTTCTGGTCTTTCCATATCTTGGTACAGCATTGGTACTACACAAATAGGAAAATCACCAGCTATTCCTCCTCCAATTTGGAAGAAACCAATACCTTTTTGTGAATTATCTGTGTACCAATCTGCTAAAAACGTCATGTACTCAATACCAGATTTCATGGTGCTTGCTTTTAATTCTCCTTTAAGCACGTAGCTTGCAAAAATGTTCCCCATCGTACTGTCTTCCCATCCCGGACAAACAATTGGTAGATTTTTTTCTGCAGCAGCATACATCCAAGAGTCTTTTAAATCAATCTCGTAATATTGCTCTAATACTCCTGATAGCAACATTTTATACATGTATTCATGTGGTAAATAACGTTCACCATTAGCTTCTGCATCTTTCCAAATCTTTACAATATGTTCTTGTAAACGTCTAAATGCTTCTTCTTCTGGAATACACGTATCTGTAACTCTATTTAATCCTTTTTCTAATAAATCCCACTCATCTTGTGGTGTTAAATCCCGATAGTTAGGCACACGTTTGTAGTGTGAATGTGCTACTAGATTCATGATATCTTCTTCTAAATTTGCTCCTGTACAAGAAATGATTTGTACTTTATCTTGACGAATCATTTCTGCAAAACTTTTACCAAGTTCTGCGGTACTCATTGCACCTGCAAGAGATACTAACATTTTTGCACCACTGTCTAATTGTGCTTCATACCCTTTTGCTGCATCTACTAAAGCTGCTGCATTAAAGTGTAAATAGTGTTTTTCTATAAACTGTGAAATTGGTCCTTTAGTACGCATCTTCGTCTTGAAATTTAGTATTGTTATTTTTATTTACTTTCTCATCGTCAAAAGAGTTGTCATACACCTCTTCTGCTTCTTCATTTTGAAACTTATAGCTTAACATTTTATAGTATAGTTTTGCTGCAAGAAAATCGGAAGATTTATCTATTTTATTAGGGCAAAGTTCTACGATATCAAAACCTACAACGTTTTTCTCTTCAAAAACTTGTTTTAAAAACTCCATAGTTTCATACCATAACAAACCTCCTGGTTCTGGTGTTCCAGTACTTGGCATGATAGAAGGATCAAAAACATCCAAATCTATAGTGATAAAAACGTTTTCTGTCATTTGATCAATAGCAGCATCTACCCAAGTATCATCTACAGCCATTTCATGAGCGAAATACGTTTTATCTGCATCCATAACTGTTTTTTCCATCACGTCCATAGAGCGAATACCTACTTGAATTAGGTTGGTATTTTGACTAGCTTCGTACATAGCACAAGCATGGTTACACGTAGAACCTTCATACGATTTACGCAAATCTGCATGTGCATCTAATTGTAAAACAGTTAGGCTTGGAAACATTTCGTTAAAAGCACGAACCGTACCAATAGATACAGAATGTTCACCACCAAAGATGGTTACGAATTTGTTTCTTTTAATGTACTTTTTTGTTACTTGATGTACCGCTTCTACCATAGCTTCTGGAGAACTATTTTCTGTTACAGCATCTACTAAATGTACCCCTTGATGGTATACTTCAGTACCTGTTTCAATATCATAAAGTTCCATATTAGCAGAAGCATCTAAAAATGCTTCCGGACCTTTATCTGCTCCTTTTTGCCATGTACTTGTACCATCATAAGGCACAGGAATTAGTACAATTTTCGCTTTGTCTAATTTTGCTAATTCTTCTGGAATACCAGCATAAGTTTTAGTTTCCATAACCTAAAATTTTAAGTAAGTCTTCACTTTTTTGTTGTTCGCTAAATACAGTGGTAATAAGATTTCCTTCTGTATCTTTATTAATTAATAAATGTTTTGGAGTTGGTATTAAACAGTGTTGTAAGCCACCAAATCCTCCAATAGTTTCTTGGTATGCTCCTGTATTAAAAAAGCCAATATATAATGGTTTATCTTTATTATATTTTGGTAAATAAATGGCATTCATATGTTGCTCACTATTGTAATAATCATCACTATCACAAGTTAGTCCGCCAAGCAAAACACGCTCATAACTTTGGTCCCAACGGTTAAGTGGTAACATCACAAAGCGTTTGTTAATTGCCCAAGTATCTGGTAATGTGGTAATGAAAGAGGAGTTAATCATGTTCCATTTTTCACGATCATTTTGCTGTTTTTGATACAGTATTTCATAAATCGCTCCACCACTTTCCCCAACGGTAAAGCTTCCAAATTCTGTAAAAATATTTGGTACAGCTACACCTTCTTCTTCGCAAGTTATTTTAATTTGATTTACAATTTCGTCTACTAAATAAGCGTAATCAAAATCATAAGCCAAGGAGTTTTTAATAGGAAATCCTCCACCTATATTTAAACTATCTAAAGTTGGACAAATCTTTTTTAAGCTAGTATATACTTTTAAGCATTTTTGCAGTTCGTTCCAGTAATACGCATTATCTCTAATTCCTGTATTAATGAAGAAGTGTAACATTTTAAGGCTCACTTTCTTGTTCTCTGCAATTTGATTTTTATAAAAAGGTACAATATTTTTATAACCAATACCTAAACGAGAGGTATAGAATTCAAACTTTGGTTCCTCTTCGGAAGCAATACGAATTCCCACATTAAATTTACCGTCTATTTCTTGAGAAAGTAAATCTATCTCCTCATAGTTATCGATAATAGGAATCGCGTTTTTATGTCCGTTATTTATAAGTCTAGCAATATTTGTAACGTATTGTGCACGTTTAAACCCGTTGCTAATTACATAGGTATCATTTGTTATTTTTCCTTCTTTTTTAAGGTTTTCTACAATATCAATATCAAAAGCCGAAGAGGTTTCAATATGAATATCATTCTTTAGCGCTTCGTGTAACACGTGTTTAAAATGAGAACTTTTAGTGCAATAGCAATAGTTGTAATTCCCTTTATAATCATGTTTTTTAATAGCATCTGCAAACCATTGTTTTGCACGTTGAATATTGTTAGATATTTGCGGTAAATAGGTGAATTTTAAAGGCGCTCCATGTTCTTCCACCAATTTCATTAGGTCGATATCGTGAAAGCGTAATTTATTTTCTTCCAGTTTAAATTCTTCTTGAGGAAAATCGAAAGTTTGATCGATTAGATCAATATATTTTGTATTCATTATTTTTAAAGATAAATGTAAAAGTTATAGGTTAACATGACGTTAAGCTAGTAAAAATTAAATATTAAATGACCATTAAAAGGCACTTAAAGGTATAAAGACTTACACATTAAAAATAATCAAACTTGAATTTTTAGCTCTGTAGTAGGCACAAAACCGTACTGATGCTGGCTAGCACTAATAGAAGAATACTCGGAAGTTAGCTTTAAAATTCGGTCGCTTAATCTGTAAGCTGCTTTTGAATATGACTTCCTAATTTCCAAAAGCCCGAACATAGAAACAGTGTTCACTTTGTTCAGCTAAATGCAATACAAATGAAATACTTTTTTTTGAATTGCAACACTTTTTTGAAAAATTTTTTTATTTTTTTTTGAAGCGGTTTTGCGCCCTTTCCGTTACTTGATTTTGAAAGATAAAAAGGCTAACTTCGTTAACATACAAAATCGTTAACGAAACACGATAGCTCACCAATTAATCCATTTTTTTATCCATTCTAATAAAATTATAAACCCCTTTACCTTCGGCGATTAATATTTCATTTTGAAAGGCTTTCATTTTAGTAACTAGTATTCTATTTCCTAGTCTTACAATCTTTCCTTCTACAATAACCGTTTCTGCTTTAGCTCCTTTAAGATAATCTACTCGTAAATCGATGGTCGCTAATTTATCTTCTAATGATGTGAAATGCACACCGCCAAGAAGGCCTCCAACAGAATCCATAACGGTAGCTATAATCCCTCCGTGCCATCTATTGTTTCTAAAATCACCAACCAGTTCTTTTTTAAAAGGCACGCTAACCTTAGCATAGTTTTTTTCGAGTACTTCTATTTTAATACCTATAAACTTATGCAATGGAATAGTCTCTTCAAATGTTTTCTTTATGAAAGCTATATTTTCTTCTGTCATGTTCTAGTGATTTAGTTTTCTATAAACTTAATGGATTCTTTATTAATCTTCAAATTTGTTTGTATATCTTCAGATAATAGCAAAAAAAAATGCTTCTAGATTAGAAGCATTTTTTTTATAATAGGTTTTTAGTAATAGTATTATATACTACAACATCTTTAAAGTATTCAATTCTTGTTCTGTTAAATGTTTCCAGTGACCACGAGGAAGATCTTTTTTGGTAAGGTGCCCTATTGCAACACAATCTACAGCTACAATCTCGTATTTTAAACTATCAAAAATAGCACGAAGT
The DNA here is from genome assembly GCF_016864015.1 of Lacinutrix sp. WUR7. Taxonomy (NCBI): domain Bacteria; kingdom Pseudomonadati; phylum Bacteroidota; class Flavobacteriia; order Flavobacteriales; family Flavobacteriaceae; genus Lacinutrix; species Lacinutrix sp. WUR7. The sequence goes on from NZ_CP045067.1 coordinate 741,207, forward strand.
ACTGTATTTCCTGTGTTCTTAATTTTAAGACCAATTTCTTTTTTAGAAGCGCCATCGATATAACTAATTTCTTCTACAGTTATTAATTTTCCTTCTATTCTAAAACCTTCTCTAATCTTTTTAAGATCTTCTATCTTCAGGTTTTTATCTAATTCTATTTGGAATAAACGAGGTACACCATTTTTAGAATTGGTGAATTTTTTAGCAACCAAATCATCATTGGTAAATAATAATAACCCTTTACTATTTCTACCTAATCTACCAATTGGTTTAATACGTGAATTGGTTGCATTAGCAACTAAATCCATAACCGTACGTCCTTTACCTTCACTTGTAGTGGTTGCAAAACCTTTTGGTTTGTTTAGTAGAACGTATGCTTTTTTCTCTGGATTTATTCTAGATCCATCAAAACGAACCTCATCTTCTAACTTTACTTTATACCCCATTTCTGTAACGACCTTTCCGTTTACAGAAACTAAACCTGTTGCAATATGCATATCTGCATCTCTACGAGAACAAATACCAGAATTTGCGATGTATTTATTTAAACGCATTTGATCTGGATCTGATGCTTTTTGTGGCTTTTGTACTTTTTGTGGCTTTTGCGTTTTATTTACTGCCGCTTTCTTTTTTACTGGAGCATTTCCTCTTTCATTGCTTTGGCTACGCGTATTACTATTCCCACGTCCGGAAAGCTTCCCTTTGCTTTTACTATCTCTTGGCTTACTCATTGCTCTTTAATGTATTATTTCTTTTAAAGCTGCAAAGATATAGTATATATTATGATTTACGATTGCGGATTTACGATTTTTGATGCTTCCGATTTCTTGCGTTAGCGATTGCAACGGCATCCTTTTTTGAGATTATGGAAATCTAAATATATTTAGATGGAAGATAACTAATCAAAACTTATAGAAAAAAGACCTGCCTGCCGGCAGGCAGGTATAGTGAAAAGCGCGTTGCTACGTAGCTTTAGCGAAATAACAAACGCCATAATTTATAGTAAAACGAGTTTGTTTAAAAGCAAATCTACATCTATTAGTAAAATGCTAAATACACCGGATACTATGATAAATTTTAAAATATTATGAAGTATTAAAAATTGTGTTTTAGAAGTAGATTTCCAGAGTAGCATTAAAAACACAATGAGTAACGCTATGCTTAGGTAAAAGAAATAATCCATCTTACCAATGTGATACTTGTTTATTAATAAATAAGCAGGAACAAGTGTTAATGCACTTAAAATAGTAAGCATTACTTTGGATGCTTTTACGCCGTAAATAATTGGTATGGTTTTATAATTAAGTGCTAAATCTCCTTTTATATTTTCTAAATCTTTTACTAATTCTCGCATAGAAACAATTAAAAACAGAAATGCTGCATGTACAAAAATGACATGTTCAAAATTTTTATAGTACATAAAAATGGCAAAAAACGGTGTGATAGTCAGTATTGCAGAAGTCAGATTACCAATAATAGGTAGCTTTTTAAGTTTATGAGAATAAAACCAAATAGCGAAAATATACAATGAAAAGAACACTACTGCTTTAAACGAAACGGCACTTGCCATGATTACCGCAAGAAAGTTAAGCACAAAATATAAAGACAATTTGGTGTTTTGACTCACCAATTTATCTAACATTGATTTTTGCGGTCTGTTTATTAGATCTTTTTCTGAATCGTAAAAATTATTAATAATATAACCTCCTGCTATGGTTGCTGCAGAAGCTAGAACGAGCATGAGTAAGTTTACATCTAAAACTACCTCTCTTAAAGGTTTATCATGTGCTAAAATATAAATAGATGTTACGTATTGTGCGAGTACAACAATTAGAATATTGTAGCCTCTTACCACAGAAAACATGCTAAAGAATTTTAAAAGTATGTGTTTTTGTTTTCTGGAAAGCATAGCGTTATTTTAAATGCTTTGTTAATTTTACAGGATGCTGTCTAGTATCAAATAAAGTTACAACTTCTATTTCTTGTTTTGCTTCGTGTATTCTATAATATATTGTTGTTTGTTTGGTTACAACGCACTTAAAAAGCCCTTTTGTAGTTTTAGACTCGTTACAACTTTGCGGATATATTGAAATTTGTTGCATTTTATTTTTTAACTTTTCAACAAATGCATCACGAACTTTTTTATTCCAATTTTCTAATAAGTATGTTGAAAGTTTAATTAATTTTTGTGCTGCAATTGGTGAAAAATAAACATTCATTAGGATATTTTTTTCAAAACATCGTCAAATGAAATACGCTCCCCTTTTTCTAATTGCTGTAAACCTAAAAGAATTTCTTCTTGTTCTAAAGTAGATAAATCATTCCAAAAATCATCTTTTTCTTGGTTTATAAATCTTGCTATTTTCTGAATGAAAGTATCATTCTCAATATTAAGAATCATTTTTACAAGTGCTATTTTTGATGCTTCAGAATTCATACTTATTTCTACACGTTAAAAATTATACACCACTTCTAACTTATACTCTTTAAGCGATTGTTTTGCTTTTTCTAAATTCTCTGTAAATCCTAAAATATAACCACCACCACCAGAACCACAAAGTTTTAAGTAGTACTCGTTAGTTTCAATTCCTTTTTTCCAAAGTTCATGAAACTGATTTGGTATCATTGGTTTAAAGTTATTTAATACCACTTTAGATAATTGTTTCGTGTTCTTAAAAAGCGATTTTATATCTCCTTTTAAAAAATCGTCAACACAAGCATCTGTATGTTTTATAAATTGGTCTTTTAGCATACTTCGGAAGCCTTCATGCTTCATGTTTTCCATAAAAATGCTAACCATTGGTGCAGTTTCACCTATAATTCCGCTATCTAATAAAAACACTGCTCCTTTACCATTATTGGTTTGCGAAGGAATTCCTGTTGCTTCAATATTATCTTTAGAATGTATTAAAATTGGAATGCTTAAATAGCTATTTAAAGGATCTAATCCGGAAGATTTACCATGAAAAAACGATTCCATTTCAGAAAAAATAGCTTTTAACTTTAATAGTTTTTCACGTGTTAAATTTTCTAGTACTGTAATTTTATCTTGTGCATATTTATCATAAATAGCAGCTACTAATGCGCCAGAGCTACCAACACCATATCCTTGTGGGATAGAAGAATCAAAGTACATACCAGCATTGACATCTTTTTGTAATTGTTCTAAATTAAAAACAACAATCTCTTCCTCTATTTGTTTTAAATGCGAAACGAAGTTTTTCAAACTAGCGTTAGATTTCACAGCTTCGGTAGATGGATTTTCATCGGTTTTTAAAGCGCCATTATAAAAACTATAAGGAATAGATAATCCTTTAGAGTCTTTAATGATTCCGTATTCACCAAAGAGTAAAATTTTCGAGTAAAAAAGAGGTCCTTTCATAAAAAATAGTGTTCAGTATTTAGTCTCAGCTAGCAGAAGCCAAAAAAACTAAAGTTTTTTTGCTCCAAAACCAATCCTATCACAAATATAGTGACCATTTTGGCAATACGCAACTAATTCATTTTTAATAAATTCGATACAATCTGCAGCTTCCTTTTCTGGATATAATACATGTACGTTTGCTCCTGCATCCAAAGTAAAACTAATATGCAATCCTGTTTTCTTTCTAAACGCCCAAATCGCATTAATTATTTCAAGAGTATTTGGCTTCATTAAAATAAAATAAGGCATGCTTGTCATCATCATAGCGTGAAGTGTTAAGGCTTCACTTTCAATGATTTCTATAAACGTTTTTAAGTCTCCTGTTTTTAAAACGGCTATAAGTTTCGTCATATTTTCTTCCGCTTGCGTAAAACGTTGTTGTGCAAAAGGATGATTATGCATTAAGTTATGACCAACGGTACTGCTTACTTGCTTTTCACCTTTATCTACTAAAAGAATAGTATCGTGATATTTTTTAAAATTATCATGTACTTGGTATGGGTATTTTACAGCATAAAGATTCGAACTACCTTCTATGTCTGGATGCTTCCCCCAAACAATAAGATCGCCTTCTATACTTCTACAAGCACTTCCAGATCCTAATCTTGCTAAAAAAGAAGCTTTTTGATTGAAGTATTCTGGAGTAATTTCCGGATTCATTTCTTTTTCTATACTCATTAAACATAGTGCCAAAGCGCTCATTCCGGAAGCAGAAGATGCAATTCCTGAGCTATGCGGAAAGGTGTTTTCTGTTTCAATAGTAAAATGATAGTCTTTTAAAAAAGGTAGATATGCTTCAATACGTTTAAAAAAGGTTTCAATTTTTGGTTTAAAATCTTGGTTCTTTTTTCCTTCAAAAATCACATCAAAAGAGAAAGAATCATCATTTTCTTTTTTCGTAAAACTTAAAGTTGTTTTCGTTTTACAAGCATCTAGTGTAAAACTAATAGATGGATTTTCTGGTATTTGGTTTTCTTTTTTTCCCCAATATTTAACCAATGCAATATTGCTAGGAGAAGACCATGTAAATTGTCCTTTACTAGGTATTGTATTCTTTTTTGAAAATATAAACGAAGAGGCTTCCATTTTGTACAAATTAGTATGCAAATATAGTTTATTAGATAGCATGCAAGTATAGATTTTATTCTAAAAAAGTGAAAACATTATGTATTTCATCGTAAATACTTTTAAAAAAAGAAGTAGAAAACATATTTTTTGTAGATTGGAAAACCGAATGACTATTCAATCAATAATCTGTGTATAAAAAACAAAGAATCCTTATTACAATGCTAGAACTTGTAGTAAAACAAGGTGTAAATGCAACACCAATGTCCCAAGTAGCTAGGGAATCAAACGTTGCAATAGGCACCATTTATAATTACTTTAAAGACAAAGAAGATATTCTTTGTGAAATTTATAAAATGATTAGAAAAGATTTTGGTACTATTCTAATTCTAAAAGAAGAAAACCAAAATCCGGAAGAAGTATTTAAAAAATACTGGGTCGATTTATTTCATTATTATGTAAGCAATCCATATGCCTTTCATTTTTATGAACATATAGCTAAAGCTCCAATCATACCTATAGAATTAATTGAAGAAACAAAAATACATTATAGACCGCATGCAGCTTTTTTCTGGAAAGGCATCAAAGAAGGTTTCCTTAAAGACATGCATATCACATTATTAGTACAAATAGCTTACAGTAATGTTGTTGCTGCTGTGCATTTAAAATTAAATGGGGTTTTACCCATGATGGATTCCCAAATCGAGCAAGCGTCAAGTGCCTCTTGGGATGCTGTAAGAAAAATTGAGAAGTAATTCATGGATAAAAAACAACGTATTATATTAACCATGTTAGAGCTTGTTGTTAAACAAGGCTATCATGCCACACCTATGTCTCAAGTAGCTAAAGAAGCCAATGTCGCTGTAGGTACCATTTATCATTATTTTGAAACTAAAGAGAAAATTATTGAAGCTATATTTTTGATGGTTTACAAAGATTTAAGCGTCGTTCTCCTAACAAACATGAAGCCGGATGATACTTATAAAAAAAAGTTCACCACTAAGCTACATAACATGTACAACTATTTCACAAGTAATCCTTTAGCTTTTTATTTTATTGAATACGTTGGTGTCCCTCCAATTATCACTCCCGAAATGGTAAAAAAGACAGTACCATTCTATAAAAAAATAACAGACTTTTTTTTAGAAGGAATTACAGAGAAAAGAGTGAAAAACATGGACGAAACACTAATTATGAAATTATGCTACGGACTTATATCTTCTGTTGTAAAACTAAAAATTAAAGAAGAATTACCAATGGATCAAAAACAAATAGACCAGTCTATTGAAGCTTGTTGGGATGCTATAAAATATTCTGATAACAAATTATTTGCATAAGGATAACAACTTCACCATGGTGTTATAGTTTCTTGCTGTTGCTGCTGTTTTTAGTACACGCTCAAAATAATTAGCATTGAATTCTGATTTTCCGTAACCCGCTTCGTTATACAAATAAATACAGGCATTTGTAATTTTGAATTCTTCGGTTTTATATTCCTTTTTGGAAGCATCTTCTATCAACTCTTTACTTGGTGTGTCTTGCAATAATATAAAATAGCTTTTTATCTTTTTGACTTCATCAAAAGGAGAATTCTCAAAAACGGACTCTAATTCTTGTTTTGTTTTTACTAAAACAGGAACTTCAAATTGAAAATGAGACTGTATTGCTTTATGTATTTTATCCTCTATAACTCTTGTGTTTTCTTTGGAAGACTGCAAAACAATATTCCCACTTTGTATATAGGTTTGCACATTAAGTAAACCTGCTTTGGTTAACAACTCTCGCAATATTGCCATAGGCACTTTTTTGTGTCCTCCAACATTAATTCCTCGTAATAAAGCGACGTATGTTTTCATTTTTATTTAGAAATGTGCTGGGAAGCAATATACGCTCCTGTCCATGCATTTTGAAAATTAAAACCACCAGTAATAGCGTCTATATTAATGATTTCCCCTGCAAAATATAGATTTTTATGTAGTTTACTTTCAAAGGTTTTAAAGTTTATTTCTTTTAAATCAATTCCTCCTGCCGTTACAAATTCATCTTTAAAGGTACTTTTCCCATCTACATTAAAATGCGCTTTGGTTAATTGTGCAGCAAGTGCTTCTAATTGATTTTTATTTAAATCTGCCCAACGGGTTTCTTCCGTTATTTCGGAAGCCAAAACCAATTGCTGCCATAAACGCTTTGGTAAATCAAATTGTGGTGCTTTTAAAACTGATTTTTTAGCTAGATCTAATTTTAAACCTTTTAAAGCCTCTAAGCAATCTTCCAAAGCCATTTTAATAAAATTAATTTCAATAGTAAACTTATAATCTAATGCTGCAAGCTCTAAAGCACCAAAAGCAGAGAGTTTTAAAATAGAAGGCGCACTCATACCAACATGTGTAATTAGTAGTGGTCCTTCGGAAAACAACGAGGTACCAACTACCTGTATTTCTACATTTTGAGCAACTACTCCAGGAATATCTTTGATGCGTTTATCGTTAATATTAAAGGTAAACAACGAAGGTACTGGTTGCATCACTTTATGATCTAGCGTTTCTAAAAGTTTCCACATTTTAGGACTACTCCCTGTGGCTACCAGTATTTTTTTTGCTGAAAATTCTTCCGATTGCGTGATAACAGTCCAAGCATCACCATCTTTTATAATCGATTTTACGGTTTGGCTATATAAAACTTCCACCAGATGTTTCTTCGTTTCGTTTAAAAAACAATCAATAATGGTTTGTGAGGTATTAGACTCTGGAAACATACGTCCGTCTTCTTCAATCTTTAATGCTACGCCGCGTTCTTCAAACCAAGCAATAGTATCACCAGTCATAAATTTATGAAAAGGGCCTAATAATTCTTTTTCACCTCTAGGGTAATTTAAAACCAATTCTTGAGGAATAAATTCGGCATGCGTGACATTACAGCGTCCGCCACCAGAAATTTTCACTTTCTGCAAACCTTCCTTTCCTTTTTCTAGAATGGCTATGGTTAATTCTGGGTTTTGAACGGCTATATTAATTGCTGCAAAAAAACCTGCCGCACCTCCACCAATAATAATTACATCTTTTTGTTTCATGTGTTTATTTCTATTGTTTTTCATAGGTCACATGTAGCATCCATTTAATCCTTATCTTTGATTATATGGTTTTAGTTATGGATGTTTCATAATCTTTTAAAAACCACGTAAATTTAACATTAATAAATGAAAAACTGCTTTGAATAAATTCCTTATCCTAATAATATTTTTATACGCAAGTTGTGGCTCCAAAGAATTTAAGAGTGCAATAGATCTGCCTTCCGATTTAAACGAAGTTTCTGGTACAGAAGTCGTTTCGAATTCGGATTTCATTTGGATGGTAAACGATAGTGGTAACAAACCAAAATTATTTGGACTTGATACAAAAGGGAAAATTAAAAAAGAATTAGAAATTGAAGCTAAAAACCATGACTGGGAAGATCTAGCAAGTGATCCGGAAGGAAATATCTATATTGGCGATTTTGGAAACAACGAAAGTAAACGCAAAAACTTAGCTATATTAAAAGTAAATGCTTCTAATTTACAAAGCGATGCTTCGGTAGAAATAGAGCGTATTTCTTTTAAATATCCAGATCAAGAAAAATTTCCGCCAAAAAAGAATAAAAGATATTTTGATTGCGAAGCTTTTTTCTATCACAACAACAGCTTTTATTTATTTACCAAAAGTCGCGTAAAGGACGATTTCGGAAAAACGAGTGTATATAAAATCCCTGCAAACCCTGGAATGCATGAAGCTGAACTTTTAGGAACGTATTCTAATTGCTCCGATTTACGTTGCTGGATAACAGCAGCAGATATTAGTCCCGATGGCACAAAAATGGTTTTATTAAATCAGAAATCGGTTTTACTTTTTACAAACTTTAAAGGGAATGATTTCTTTAATGGTACTATAAAAGAATTTCCTTTTAGTTATGAATCACAAAAAGAAGGCATTTCTTTTAAAGACAATAACACCGTTTATATTACCGATGAAAAAGCACATGGCGCTGGAGGAAATTTATATGAATTTTCTTTAAATTAATACGGTAAGCATTTGTATAATTTTCGACTAAAATAACCGTTTACTAAACATTAATTAAAGTTTAGTATTTTTACTCAAAATCACCTCTTTTTATGGACCATCTTATTGCTGAAGTAGAGAAACATGTTGTTAGCCTTTTAAACACAGATTTAGACCATGCTTTTGTTTATCATAATTTGACGCATACGCAAAACGTTGTCAAAAAAGCAACAGAATTAGCGGACTTAGCGAATATAGATCCTGCCCAAAAAAAACTATTAATAATTAGTGCTTGGTTTCATGATGTTGGTTTTACTAAAAGTATCGAAGACCACGAAAAACATAGTGCAGCTATAGCAACCGCTTTTTTAAAAGAACAGCATTGTACTCCTGAAGATATTAAGGTTGTAAACGATTTAATTCTAGCAACTAAAATGGATTATGCACCAAAAACACAGCTAGAAGAGTTTATTCGCGATGCGGATTGTGCACATGTTGGAAGTAAGAATTTTAGTGATGTTACGCTACTTTTAAAAAAGGAGCTAGAATTAATATCTAATAAAAAGGTAACCAATGCAGAATGGCTAGAGGAAAACATAAATTTTCTAACTAAAAAGCATAAATTTAATAGTGATTTAGCAGTTTCCCTTTGGGAAAAAAGAAAGAGTAAAAACCTTGCCAAACTACTTAAAGAACAGAGCAAATTAAAAACAAATACTGCGAAGTTAAAACAGAAAAAAGAAGAACTCCAATTTAAAAAAAATAAAATCGAAACTCCAGAACGTGGTATAGAAACCATGTTTAGAGTAACACTTAAAAATCACATTACTCTTAGTGATATTGCAGATACAAAAGCAAATATTTTACTATCTGTAAATGCGATTATAGTTTCTCTAGTATTAGCAAATCTTCTACCGAAACTAGATAATCCTTCAAACCAATACCTTATTTATCCTACCGTAATTTTTGTGTTATTTACAGTTACTTCCATGATTTTGTCTGTTATAGCAACTAGACCAAATGTAACCAGAGGAGAATTCACCAAAGAGGATGTTGCTAATAAAAAAGTAAACTTATTATTCTTTGGTAATTTTCATAAAATGAAATTAGATGAATTTGAATGGGCAATGGGTGAAATGATGAAAGACAAAGACTATTTGTATTCTGCCATGAAAAAAGATCTTTACTTTTTAGGTTTGGTTTTAAATAGAAAATACAAAATACTACGTGTTACGTACACCGTTTTTATGATTGGAATTATTTGTAGCGTTATTGCTTTTGCAATTGCTTTTCAAACTGCCGGAATTTAGCCTTAAGCCTTAATTTCTTTCATTAAATCATTGTAGGTATAAAAAGCTTTATCATCCTTGTTTTTATGATACAATACACTTACTCGCAAAGCCTTTAAACCAGTCACTGCTTGTAAGTCTTGTAATTCTAAAATCTCTACATCGGTATCTAAATAATGTTTAGATTGTAAAAATTGGATATATCGCAAATATTCTATTTCGTCTTGTTTCTGCGAGTACACAATGGTTATTTTTCCCTTTTGTGTAATACGTTCTGTGGTTCCCTTTATAAAAGCCTTATCGACACGCTTTTTTACAATTTCATATCTAGCATTATAAGTTCCATCTACATCAAACTGTTTTTCGTCCATTCTAAAACTTATAGATAATGGCTGATTAAAAACCAATATCATAGAAGCAACATCTAAAGCAACAGGTAAATCGTTTTTCATCTGATAATAGCTATTCTCCATTTCGCACATTACTTGTAATTGCCACAGACGTAAATTATATAAGTAAATTGGATTAAAGCTGTCTTCTTTAGTAATCGACTCACCAATATACATATTGTGTTCCACGCCATCTGTTTTAAAACGCTCATAATAATGCGGATACATTTTTTGTGCGGAAACCTGCTTTTTGTCTAACAATATGGCCATTTCTTTATTAATTATAGCAACGGTATCATCATATTGTTTTCTATGTTTATAAACGACTTTAACAGTATCATCTATATTTATATAATAGGATTCTATGGCTTCTTTTAATGCATTTACCGAAACAAGATGCGTTAATACAGGCTCTATATCATCATTAATAAAGGAGGTGATTTGCTGCTCGCTATCTACCTGAAAATGATCTTCAAGTCCCTTTAAATATTTATTTATCTGAAATATAAACTGGTCGTAAATTGGAAGACTCTCTGTTTCTAAAGCGCTTTCAATAATCGATTTAACAGCATTTAATTGCAATATTAAATCTTGTTGTGTTGCCCAATTTCTAGCTTCTGAAGATCCTTTAATATCAATCTGACCATATAATGGGTATATATTTTCGAAAGCAATTTTATTAAAATTTGGAACTTCACCTTCTAACTTTGCTCTTATAAATTTTTTAGCCTCTTTTACAAAACGCCAATTTACACTAGAATGAATAGATGTACATTCTTGCTGAATAATAGCTTCTATTAGATTTTCTTCTTCATTTTTAGAACGCTCTACAGCCGAAACGATAAAAGGCATAATATCGGTAAGCTTATTAGCATTTATACTATTCAGAATTTTTGGTTTTTCTGAAACAATCTCGAAAATCCCCATAACGCCATCCTTATTAGCAATAGGTGCAAAAATAGCACTTTGTATTCCTTGTTCATGAAGTACTTTTATATGTGGAATTTCCCCTTTTGTTTTTTCAAACATAAGAGGTACATTAGAAACAGAAAAATATTTCTTCTCTATTAAAAGTCTATTATAGGACCATTTACATAAGGTATCTGAACATTTAGAAGCAGCTATGTCGTTAAGTAAAAAACTATGCATACCTGATCCATAAACACGTTCGAAAGTTTTATCTTCTTTATTATACACAGAAAATCCTACACGTATATCTTTTAAACCTAATAAGGAACGAAAAATATCATGAAAGCCTTCCATAAAGCTTTCGTCTTTACGTTTGTTTTCACCAATTAAAGAAGATTTAATATTGGAAATAGATTGATCGTCTGTAACATCAAACATATTAGAAATTACAAAGCCTTTAAACGTATAACTATTTGGAGGGAATTTTGCTTTCCACTTCTCCATATTTTCAAAGTTATCTAATAACTCATCATAATCCTCTTGTGTAATTTTAGGCGCATTTTTATTGGGAATTATTTGCGTGAAATCTGCATTATATAAAATCTTATAATATCGCATAATACCTTTAGCATCCGGTATTTCGTAATAAAAAGGTCTTTTAAAATCTAAGGAATAACCGTAGTAGAAATTTAAAATTATAGTACAATAAAGAATATACCTATCGTCTTCAGGCATGTTCTTTATTTGCAATTCAAAATCTTCTCCTGCAGTTTTAACTATTGATTTAAAACGCTCTGAAGAATTAAAAATAACATCTTCAAAAGGTATGGAAGCCGTTTTAATTTCATTTCTGGTTAAAACAGGACTAAACGAATCTTGAAGAATAATTTGAATTTCGTTTTTATATTTATCTAGCAATTTATAATCGGTAAATCCTTCCCGAAGCACAGGATAAGGAGCTGCTACTTTTAAAACTCGCTTTGCTTGTTTTGCAATAAATGCATCAGAACTTGTTGCTAAATCCTCATAATGATCCAATAGCTTATTGAAGCTAATCTTTAAATGCATTGGTGATTCTGACTGGTTAATTGCTTCCATTTAAATTTACTTTATAGTATAAAAATACAAATATATTCTTTAGTCGTAGTAAGTCGGTAACCTTAACAGCTTATTAATCATTATTGAATTACATTTTAAATTTTCAAACTAAAAAGACGAATTAAACGCTGTTTTTTCTTTTTTAACTCTTAATTTTAATAAATTTACTGTGTATTAAGCTATTACATCAAACAAACAACATGAAAAATCTTACTAAAAAAGCATTCTTTTACCTTTTACTTTTTGGATTCATAAGCAGTACCAGCAACGTTTCGGCCCAAGTATGGACAGATACCAATGAAGATGAAAGTTATGTTGCAAGGCATGAGTGTGGATTCACGCAAGCTGGAGATAAATTTTTCCTTTTTGGAGGTAGAGAATCCCCTCGCGTATTAGATGTTTATGATTACGCGTCGAACACATGGTCTAATGGAGGTATCGCTCCTGTAGATTTTAACCATTTTCAAGCGATTACTTATGAAGGTTTAATTTGGGTTATAGGCGCATTTAAAACAAATGAACCCAATCCTGAACTGAATGCCGATTACATTTACATGTATAATCCTGCAAGTCAACAATGGATTCAAGGTATGGAATTACCTACTGCAAGAAAACGTGGCGCAGCTGGTTTAGCCTTGCATAACAATAAATTTTATTTAATTGGAGGGAACGTATATGGACATGGAGGAGGATATGTAGCTTATATGGATGTATTTGATCCTGCCACTGGAACGTTTACAGCTTTAACAGATGCGCCACATGCTAGAGATCACTTTCATGCTGTGGTACATAATGACAAACTTTATGCTTTAGGAGGCAGACTAACTGGTGGTGCGGGAGGATTATTTGCTCCTCAAATTCCCGAAGTAGATGTGTATGATTTGAACACCAATCTTTGGTCTACCTTAGCTGCTAGTAGCAATATACCTACTCCCAGAGCTGGAGCTGCAACTGTTTTATTTCAAAATGAAATTTATGTTATTGGTGGCGAAACTACATTTGGAAGTGCAACAGGTAACAATGGGCAACGTGATATTGTAGAAGCTTTTAATCCTGTAACAGGTACGTGGACCACCAAAGACAATCTAAATCACTACAGACATGGTATTCAAGGAATAGTTTCTGGAGGTGGCATACATGTGATTGCTGGTTCTAGCGGAGGTACTTCTATAAAAAAAATGGAGTATTTTGGAGCAAATAGCCCAACAGGAAGTCCTAATGTAAATAGTGTTTTTGCTGCAGGTGAAACCACAAAGACTTTTGAATATGGAACAAGTTATGGATCTGTAACTATTCCTATTACGCTATCTAATAGCGCAGGAACGACAGGAACTTATATTGATAATATTACGATTTCGGGAGTGAATTATACTTTAAATAGTACGTATAGCAATTTACTATTAGGTGCGAATCAAGATTTAATTATTCAAGCGGTTTTAAACGACACTTCACAAAGTATGAGTAATGGTAATGTACAAGTAACGTACAATAACAATACGACACTAAATATAGCCTTAGAAGGTACGCTAAACCCAACTTTATCTATTGCTAATCCCGACGATTTAAAAACACTTAAGGTGTATCCTAATCCTACAAAATCGACTTTTCAGATAAATAAAAAAAGCACACAATTGAACGTTTTTGATATCACAGGAAAATCTATAAAAGTATTTCATGGCGACTTTAGCGAGGAACATCCTTTTAATATTTCTAATTTTTCAAAAGGCATTTATTTTATACAAGTGAAAAATGATTCGCAGATTAGTGAAACAATAAAAATCATTAAAACATAAGCCCTATTTGAAACGTCTTAAAGGGTTCTTTTTGAAAAGATTTAAAAGAAAAAATCTCTTGGTGTATTGCTACACGAAGAGATTTTTTAATAGGCACAGATTGTATATTTAATCCATATACGTCCAATTTACACCATCGCTAATTACCGTGATGGTTCTCAAGTTATTTTCATACATATAAATTTCCGAGCTTCCTATTGTGGATCCTTTAGGAAACAAAGCACCAGCAATAGTAGTTAGCTTTGCAGTATTCGAATTATTAATATTTCTAATGATATATACTCTCCCAGGAAAAGTTATCGGGTTTGGAAGCCTAAATTCCTGATCTGTAGCTTGCGGATTGATAGACAAATAAACACCATTATCAATATCTGTAGCAGTCCCATTACCAATTAAGGTGATATGCTTTACAGAGAGATTTCCATTTATATCTAAAGTACTTTTAGGCGCTGTTGTACCAACCCCTACTTGCGAAAAACAGTTACTACTAAAAAAAATAAAGCAACATATAATTAGAATATTTTTCATGTTTTAAGATTTATTGTAGTAATATTTTATATTCCCAAGGACCTAATGCAATTGCATTTCCATCAAGTTCCAGTGCGGTATTCGACATATAATCGATGTACTTTCCTTTTTGTGGTAAGTTTGCTTTTAAACTTTCATCCGATAGGTTTGCGATATATATAATAGTACTTCCATTTTTACTTCGTGCAAATGCTAAAACATTGCTATTACCAACTTCTATTTTCTCATAAGAAGCAGCATCTTTTCCTCCATGCAATGCAGAACTAGTTCCCTTTAGTTTTCCAAGTTTTTCTAAAACTGGCCACATTTTTCCTTTGGTATGTGGAAAGCTATCCTTTTCAAAAAACAGTAATCTATGATCTAAATCGTATTCCTGTCCCGAATAAATCAAAGGCATCCCTGGTGTTACATAACTTAAAGCTGTCATGGTTTCTGCAGCATCGCCCATACGTTCTTTTATGGTTCCATTCCAAGAATTTTCGTCGTGATTGGTTACAAAGTTCATAAGAATATCATTTGCTTCATATCTATCCAAATCGGCTTGTACTGCATTAGCAAATTCGGCAGCATCCTTTTCTCCTTGTGCAATATGATTCATAGCATGATGTCTATCCCAACCATAAGCCATGTCGAATAATCCTTCTTTCATCAGTTCTGGCTCCCAAGCTTCGGCTAACATAAAAATATCTTTTTGCGCTCTTAGTTCCGGAATCGCTTGTTCCCAAAAATTTGCTGGTACAGATCCCGCAACATCACATCTTAAACCATCCACACCTTCTTTGGTTAGCCAATAGCTCATGTCTGCAATCATTTCTTTGCGCATCTCTTGATTGTCGTAATTTAAATCTGCAACATCTGTCCAATCGGTATCTACTGGATGCACCACTTCGCCTTTTTCATTTTGCGTGTAATACTCCGGATTGGTTTTTAACCATGTATGATCCCAACCAGTATGATTTGGTACCCAATCTAAAATCACATAAATTCCGTTATCATGTGCTGTATGTATTAATGCTCTGAAGTCTTCTATGGTTCCGAATTCCGGATTGATTTTTGTGAAATCGGAAACCGCATAATAACTACCTAAATATTTACCTTGTTCTGCTTCCGGAAAATCGGTTGCAAACTTACTATCTTCTCCTCCTGTTGCTTTACGTTTTGTTTCTGAAATAGGAAAAACGGGCATCAACCAAATTACTTTTACTCCTAATTGTTTTAACTGCGGAATGTCTTTGGTAAACGCTTCAAAAGTTCCTTCTGATGAATATTGACGAATGTTTGCTTCATAAATCACAGCTGTTTCTAAATCGGAATCGGATATAGGTTTAAGACTTACCTTTTCTTCCACGACAGCTATTTCTTCTGTTTGTTTCTTTTCTTCTTTACAAGCAAAAACTGCTACTAGTAAGCATAATGCAATTATTTTTCTCATGAGTTTGTTATTTAAATTCTTCTAATAAAATGATGTTTGTATCTATAGTAATCGTAATGGTTCCGTTTTTAACCTCGAAGGTTTTCCCGGAATAGAAATCAGTAACTTTTTGTCCGTCTTTAATAACAGAAGACACATCCATACGATGTTCTCCTTTTGGAATATCGATACCTATAATGACTTGGTCTTTAAAATCCCCTTTGGTATACTTTCTACTGAAAATATATGGCGAATCACTAATCATTTGATGTTTCCCTGCTCCAACCGAAGGATGGTTACGTCTAAACTGACCTAATTTTTGCCAATGGATTAGTAAATCTTGTTTTTGAGAAATTTCTTCCCAATTCATAAAACTCCTTAAAGTGGCATCTCCAACCGTACCTTCAATAGTTAAATCTCTAGCTAACTCGTCTCCATAATAAACTTGAGAGATTCCAGGAGACAACAACAATCGCGTTGCCGTTTCGAATGTTTTCTCTCTGTTTTTATCAAATGGTTGTCCGTCGTCATGCGAAGTCAAATAATTTAAAACACTATAATCTTTCAATGTGCTATTTAAAATACTATCGTAATTTTTAAACTGCTCTTCGTAAGATTGCTGTGCTGCATTCCATTTAAACTCAAAATTGATTAGACTATTAAAAGCATCGGTAAAATAATCCACTTTTTTATTTCCAAAATCAAAAATGGTTCCTGAGGAAATACCGTAGTTATACAATTCACCAACCAAGTAAAAATCAGTATCGTCTAACACTTTGTTTGGATTTTCCTCTTTAAATTCCGCGAAAGCGTTATCACAAACGGACTTAAACTCCCGCCAAACATAAGCTTCTGTATGCTTTACTGTATCTACTCTGTAGCCATCAATACCAAAGTCGGTAATATAATCGCTTAACCATTTCATGATGTAAAAACGAGGTGCTCGCGGATAATCATGGGTTTCAAAAAAGGCATCTAGCTCTGCAACTTCTTGTTCATATCGACCTTCTGCTTTCCATTTTGCAATTAAATGAGGCGGTAATGCTACATCTTCATTGCTTTCGGTTTTAATATCTGGAAGGTTTTTAACCAAAGTGCAAGTCACGGTATTGTCAAAATTTTTGTAGTCGCATTGCGGTCCAGTTCGCACCCAATCGCTTGGCCAAACCGGATCTTTCTCGGTTACAGGACCTGTGTGATTGATAACGGCATCTAGTAAAACACGAATACCTTTTTTATGCGCTGCATCTACTAAATTTCTCAAATCCGCTTCGGTTCCTAAATTAGCATCGATATTGGTCCAGTCTTTTGTCCAATAGCCATGAAACCCGTACGTAATTCCCGTGCCTTCATCTGTTCCTCCGTGAATTTGCTCTACAATTGGCGACATCCAAATGGCATTGATTCCTAAATCTGTAAAATAGTCGTCATTTATTTTTTGCGTAATTCCTTTTAAATCTCCTCCTTCAAAACCACGTAAAACGCCAGTTTCTTTAGTTCTGTCGTAATTAACATCATTGGTCTGATCACCATTATTAAAACGATCTGTTAACAAAAAATACAGGTTTGCTGCTTCCCAAACAAATGGGGTCTCTTTTGCTATTTCCGGAATTGTTTTCTTTTCGGAATTACAACCAAAAACAAGTACTATAGTCGCTATTAAAAGGATGCTTTTTCTCATTTCTTACTTAGTATTTAATTTGTGCTTCGCCTTCTTCCGAAGTATTCCATTGCACATTAAAACGCAATATTTTCGAAGCTTCATCGTATTGGAAAGCCTCTTTTTTTCCATTGTATTTTAATTGCTTTGGCGCTTTAGGAAAATGATGAATCACCAATTCTATTGTTTTAGTGGATGCGGAATAACGAGAACCTATTTCGGCTTCAAAATCTATTTCTAAATATTTTTTCGTTGTTTCTGCTTCCAATCTTAAAATTTCGAATGCTCCTTTTTCAAAAGCATTTTTTGTGGTTCCATCGTCATTATATACGGTACGTTCACTATTGGAAACGGTTTCGTCAAAATAATAATGTACATCTAAAGTATTTCCATCATATTCTGAAGTGCTCTGCATCGACTTTGCTGTTGGAATAAATGCACCACCACGAACGTAGGTAGGAATACTATTTTCTACCGTTTTCACGGAAAGTGTTTGTCCGCCGCTGACTTTTTCATCGGTATAAAAATGATACCAATTGCTGTTTTTAGGAAAGTAAACATCCACTTCTGTTTGTTTCGGATTAACGATTGGAGTAACTAGAAAATCATTTCCCCAAAGGTATGTGGAAGCTATCGTTTGCAATTTGGAATTATCTACTTCCTCAAAAAATAGTGGTCGCATTAAAGGCGCTCCAGATTGGTTGTTTTCAAATACCAAGTTATAATTGTACGGCAATAATTTATATCTTAATTCGATAGCTTGTTTAGCTAATGCTTTTGCTTTATCACTTCTAAACACAGGTTCTGCCGGAACTTCTTCTTGTGCATGTGGTCTGTAAATAGGTTGAAAAACGCCATATTGCAACCATCGTGCATAAAGTTCATCATCTAAGTTATCACCTGCAAATCCGCCCAAATCGCTATGCATAAAAGCCAAACCTTGCATTCCCATTTGCAATGCAATTTCTGGTTGAGATTGCAAACCGCCCCAAGTGCGATTCACATCTCCAGACCAAGGAATCATTCCGAACCGTTGTGAACCAGAACTTCCTGCACGCATTAAAATAAAAGGTCTTGTATTTGGAAAACTGGAGGTGTATCCTTCCTGAATTAACTGGGCCCAATTATGTCCGTAAATATTATGTACCTCATCGGCAGTTCCTGTTGCGTGTAGTAAGCTTTTAGGATGCACTTCCGGCTCGCCTAAATCTCCCCAAATTCCTGCAACACCTAAATCTGCTAGGTCTTTATAAATATTCCAAAACCATTTTTTTCCTTTCGGATTATAAATATCTATCAATCCGGTATTTCCAAAATAGAAGTCATAGGTAAACGGATTACCAATAGAATCCTTGGCTAAAACATCTTCTTTCACCGCTTCGTCCCAACGGCTGGAAGTGGTTAACACAAAAGGCTCTGTAACTAAAACGGTTTGTACGTTATTGTCTTTTAAGCCTTTTATCATTTGCTTCGGATTTGGAAAAGAATCGCGATCAAAAGCTAGGTTTCCCATCGTGCCTTTTATGGTTTTTCCGAACCAGAAAATATCAATAATTATTGCATCTAACGGAATGTTTTCCTCTCTGAATTTTTGTGCAGTCTCTTGCACTTCTTGTTGGGAATGGTAACCAAATCGACTAGAAAAATTCCCTAAAGCCCATCGCGGTGGCATAGGTTGTGTGCCTGTAAGTTTGGTGTAGTTTTTTGTAAGATCTAACCAAGAATCGCCCACCACAACTTGATAGGTTTTTCTACCAGAAATAGTCTCATAAGTCAAGGTGTTATTTGCTTTAGAATCTAAATCTAAAAAGCCAATTGGCGCATTATCAAAATGGATTAAATACTTCTCTGAAGACACAACAATTGGCATCGTGTAATTCATTAATGCACTGCGATCTTCATAACCATAATGCGCTTTATTATATAGCTCCAGGCGATTTCCTCTTCGGTTCATTCCTAAAGCTCTTGCACCACCACCATATAAAACTTCATCTGGCGTTAGGTTTAATTGAATGGTTTCCAATTCGTCTGTTTTTTGATAGCCATTTTTTTCGGAAGTCACTTCTTTTCCTTTGAACCAATAGGAAATATGAAAAGGTGCTTTCGTAATTTTAATAGATAAATCTTTCGCAGTAAAAATGATTTCCGCGTCACTTTCCTTGTGCTTAACATATGAAAAAGCTTCGGTTAAAACCAACGCATGTGACTCTTTATTATACGTTTCTCCTGTTGGAACAAAAGTAGTTTCTATAATTTCTGGAGAATAAAATTGCATTTTGTATGTTCCATCAGAAACGGTTACTTGCAATTTATTATCCTTAAAATTGGCATCGACAAATTCCCTTTTTTTAATAGCATCTTGAAATAGCCAAGTGATTGCTTCCTCAAAATTACTACGCCAAAGTGCTTCGTTGTGTTTGCCTTCTGGAACGATTTTAGATTGGATGTTTTCTGAAGGAAATCCATTGGATTGCAAAAGACCGATCATACTATTCATATCGGTTACAGTTTGGCTAATTTCGGTTCGAGAAGTATTTGTTCCTTCTTTTCCGCCAGCTAAAAAGTACATTTTAGTATCTTGAATATCCCCATGCTGTTTTGAGAATGTGTTTACTTCTTCTGGAGCAAACCAATACGATGGAGAATACACACCAACTTTACCAAAAATGTTTGGATATTTTAATGCTGCATAATGTGAAATTAATCCGCCCATCGAGCTACCAAAAATGGCAGTATTGCTTTTATCTTTTTTGGTATTATAATGAGCATCGATATAAGGTTTTAATGTATTCGTAATAAAATCCAGATATGCATCGCCTTCTCCACCTCCATATTCTGGGTGTTTCCATGGAGAATATTCGTCTAATCTTTTGTCACCTCCATGATCAATACCAACTACAATTAATTTTAAATTTTGTTCTTTAAATAATTTATCCAGTGTTTCATCTACATTCCATTCACCATAACCAGATGTACTCGCATCAAAAAGGTTTTGTCCGTCGTGCATGTAAACCACAGGATAATCCGCATTAGATGTTTCGTAATCTGCAGGTAAATACAACCAAACACGGCGTTTTCTATGTAATTGTGGAATATCAAAATCTTCGGATAAAACAGTTACATTTTCAGAAACTGTTGCTGCATTTTTTACTTCGAATAGATGATCCCAACCAGCGATTTTCACCGTAATAGTATCGTTTGGTTTATCAAAAGTATACGTACGATCCTCTATTGCTAAGCCTTTTTTAGAACACTCCACAGATTTCCAGGAACCTTGTGTAAACTTGAAGTTTATTTGTCCGTCTTGCTTCGGAAGTGTAATGGAATAGACGCCATTTTTTTGTTCTTTTTTCCCACCAGACCATCCTTCAAAACTCCCTGAAATGAAAATAGAAGTATTTTCTGCTGTTTCTTTAGGTAGCTCTTCTACGATAATTGTGACTTGCCCCGATGCTATTTGAAATAGCAAAAAAGATAGTATGTATATAATGTTTTTCATTTCGTTGGAGACCTCTCGACTGCGCTCGAGGTGACATTTAGTTTATAATTTAGTGGATAATAGTAAACTTCCTCTTTGGCTTAAGATTATTTCATCTTCCCAAACAAAAGTTTCATTAGTTACTATATTTTTTAATGTTTTCCCTTGCAAACCAACTTCTTCAAAGCGTTTTAAATCTAAACTAATTGGTTCGTTATTTTTATTAACAATATGTACTACGGTTTCTCCATCGATATTTCTAAAAAGAAAATAGGTTCCCATATAAGGTGCAAAATGAATGGTTTCTCCGTTGTGAATGGCGTCACTTGTTTTTCTATAGTTCAGTATTTTTTTAAGGAATAACTGCATGTCTTTTTGTGCATCTGATAATCCTTCTCCTGAAAAAGCATTTATAGAATCTCCTTTCCAACCGCCCGGAAAATCGGTACGAATTAAACCATGATCTCCTGGTTTTTCAAAGTCGTTCATTAAGATTTCTGTTCCGTAATAAATCTGCGGAATTCTTGGTAAAGTCAACAGATAACTTAGCGCCATTTTGGTATTTGGTATATCCCCTTTAAGCTGTGTAAAAATGCGACTCATATCATGATTATCTGGAAATATCATAATATCTTTTGGTGAAGCGTATGCAAAATCATTTGCTAAACCTTCGTACATTTTAACGAGTCCGTTATCCCAAGATTCGTCTTCATTTAAGGCATCTACTATATTTTTTTGCATTGCAAAATCCATTGTAGAACGTAAATTAGAAACGTAACCATCCTTATTTTCGTGACCTTCTTGCCAATATGCAATTAGCAATGGATTGGTACTCCATTCTTCACCAACGATACTAAAATTTGGATATTCGTTCATAATCGCACCAGCCCAATTAGACATAAAATCTTTATCTGGATATGGATAGGTATCTTGTCTTATTCCGGATAAGTTTAGGGTTTCCACCCACCAAATACTATTTTGAATAATATAATTGGCCATAAACGCATTTCGCTGATTTAAATCTGGCATTGCCGATACAAACCAACCTTCTGCCATTTCTTTTTTATCCTTTTTAGAAGCATACAAATCCTGATTACTTGTACGTCTGTGATTGGAATTATTTAAAGGTTTATTCTGCTCAAAACTTTCCTGTTGATTCACCCAATCTTTAAACGGTAAATCTTGCATCCACCAATGTTCGCTTCCGCAATGGTTAGCCACTTGATCCATGATGAGACCAATACTTTTTTCTTTCGCTTTCGCGGAAAATGCTTTGTAATCTTCTAATGTTCCGTAACGCGGATCTACTTCATAGAAATCGGTCATCGCATAACCATGATACGAAGATGTTGGCATATCATTAGTCAACAAAGGACAAGACCAAATTTGCGTAAAACCCATCTCCTCTATATAATCGAGATGCTGTATCATTCCTTTTATATCTCCACCGTGTCTTGCGTAATCATCCTTTCTATTGATAGTAGCTTCTTTTAAAAGGCTAACTTTTTCACCATTTTCGCTAATACCAGAAGTATCTAAAAAAATATCATTAGAAGTATCACCGTTTGCAAAACGATCTGGAGTAATTAAATAAATAGCATCCGAACTATCAAAACCTTGAAAATCGGTAGCATCTCGCTCTCTATTCTTTAAGGAATAAGTATATACGAGTTGTTTTTCGTTTTTAAAATCAAAATAAATATGGAATTGTCCTGCTTTCGTGTTTTCTGAAATAGTTACATCTATAAACAGGTAATTTGGACTATCTGCTTTATGAACATTTGCAATAGAAACACCATCATAATGGATACTTGGTACTGCTTCCGAAATATTTGGATGCTTTACCAACAATTGCACTTGTGTGTTTTTAAAACCAATCCACCAATTAGGAGGCTCCACTCTTTCGATATCGTTTTTAACTTCGAAAACGACTTCCGTAGCACCTTTTTTTTCATTAATATTTTCACACGACACATTACTTGTAACTATAATAAGTATTAAAATGTGTTTTAAAAATCTCATATTATTCGTTTTATACCTGCAAGGTTATAATAACCCTGCAGGATAAATTCTATTATACTTTCACCAAATTATCTGGAGAAACCGTTACAGGTTTGCTATTTACTACTATGTTTAAAGCGGTATCACCTTCTAACTCAAAAGTCGTTTCTGATTGGGATACATTCACTTTTAAAATCTGATCTCTAAAGTTTACTTTAAAAGAATATGCTTCCCATTCTTTTGGGATACGAGGTTCAAAATTTAGCATGTCATTTTTAATACGCATACCACCAAAACCTTCTACAATACTCATCCAAGTTCCAGCCATACTAGTAATATGAAGACCTTCATCGACCTCTTTATTATAGTCGTCTAGATCTAAACGAGAAGTACGTAAATAGAACGTATATGCTTGATCCATTTGATCTAATTTAGCAGCCTGAATACTGTGTACACAAGGAGAAAGTGAACTTTCATGTACGGTAAATGGTTCGTAAAAATCGAAATGACGTTTTAATTCTTCGGTTGAAAACTGATCTTCAAAAAAGTATAAACCTTGTAAGGTATCTGCTTGTTTGATGTAAGGCGAACGTAAAATTCGGTCCCAACTCCATTTTTGATTGATTGGTCTGTCTGCTTTTGGCAAATCTGCAACGGTAATTAATTCCTTATCTAAAAAACCATCCTGTTGTAAGTACACTTGGTGCTTTTCAGAATATGGAAAATACATGTTGTCGGCTACTTTTTTCCAGTGATCAAGCTCTTCGTGTGTGATTTTGGTTTTACCAGTAATACGCAAATAGTCTTCGCGATAACCTTCTTTTACTTTTTCAATATTTTCTATAGCATAATCGATACACCATTTTGCTAAATAGTTGGTGTAAAAATTATTGTTGATGTTATTTTCATATTCATTTGGACCGGTAACACCTAAAATAACGTACTGATTTTTCTCTGTAGAAAAGGTTGCACGTTGTTGCCAGAATCTTGCAATTCCGATAAGGACTTCTAATCCCATTTCTGGAATATAGCTAAAATCGCCTGTGTAACGATAGTAATTATAAATAGCGAAAGCGATGGCTCCATTTCTGTGGATTTCCTCAAAGGTAATCTCCCATTCATTATGGCATTCTTCCCCATTCATAGTTACCATTGGATATAATGCTGCTCCGTTTTTGAAGCCTAATTTTCCAGCATTTTCAATCGCTTTATCTAAATGATTATATCTATATTTAAGCAAGCTTCGCGCTACTTTTTGATCTTTAGTAGCCATATAAAAAGGAATACAATATGCCTCGGTATCCCAATAGGTACTTCCCCCATATTTTTCTCCTGTAAATCCTTTCGGGCCAATATTTAAGGTAGAATCTTTACCTAAATAGGTTTGATTTAATTGAAAGATATTAAAACGAATTCCTTGTTGTGCTTTTACGTCGCCATCAATAGTGATGTCTGACATTTCCCATATTTTAGACCAAGCCTCTTTTTGATTCGCCAAAAGTGCGTGAAACCCTAATTTTGTAGCAGTTTCTAAAGCCTTATTTGCTGCGAAAACCAATTGATTTTTATTGTGATTTCTGTCTACCGTATAGCCACCAAATTTATGAATGCTTGCTGTTTTGTTTGCTAGAACAGAAACGGTATAGCTAAACGCAATAGTATTAGCCTGTTTATCTACCTCTGGTTTTTGGTCTTGTCTTTCGTTATTTATAAAAACCGAAGATTCCATAAAAGCACAAGTATGAAAACCTGTTTTCATGGTTTTTGCTTCAATAAAAGCTCTTTCACCTTCTGAAGACACCTTTAAAGTATCCCAAAACTTATCGTCCCAATTGGTATCTTCATTGGTAATTCCTGCATCTAAATACGGCTGAAAAGTAATTTCTGCATCGCCATTTATAGGTGTTATGTTGAAATTAATAGCACCAACCTCATCTAGATCTAAACTTAAAAAGCGTTTTGTATTCACTTCAACCTCAACATTATTTGAAAGTATTGCTACAAAACTTCTAGAAAGCCAACCTTCTTTCATATTCAATTCTCTACGAAAGTTTCTCACTTCTTTACAAGTAAATAAATCTAATTGCTCCTTATTTACCAGTACGTTAATCCCTATCCAATTTGGCGCATTAAGAACTTTTGCAAAATATTCTGGGTATCCATTTTTCCACCAACCTACTCTCGTTTTATCTGGATAATAAACTCCTGCAATATAACTTCCTTGAAAGGTGGCTCCTGTATATTTCTCTTCAAAATTAGCACGTTGGCCCATAGCACCATTTCCGATGCTAAATAAACTTTCTGAAGATTTTACGCGATCTGCATCAAAACCTTCTTCAATTATAGACCAATTGTCTGGTTGTATATAATCTTGATTCATTTTTTATATTTTTTTGATGATAGGCACAACTATTGTTTTACTTGCGACCTTCAGCTTTTTTATCTATTTATTAATTCTTGAATGAAGCTATTTTCTATTTCCGTAAAGTCTGAAAAAATATAATCGGCCTCATGTAACACGTCTTTTTCACCAATACCAATAGAAATCATATTAGCAGTATTTGCAGCTTGTACTCCTGCTACCGAATCTTCAAATACAATACAATCTTCAGGTTTGATATTTAAATGTTTTGCAGCAATTAAAAACACTTCTGGATCTGGTTTCGCTTTACTAACATCATTACCATCTACAATAGCGTTAAACTTGTTCATCAAGTTTACTTTTTCTAAAATTTGACGTGCATTTTTACTCGCTGAACCTAAAGAAACAGGTTGTTCTTGAGCGATTAAATAATCTAAAATCTTAGGCACATCTGGCAGAATCTCGTTATCATCCATTTTAGCTATAAAACTTAAATAGTCATCGTTTTTACTAGCCATTAAGTTGTTAAACTGTTCTTCGGAAATGGTTTTATTTCCCCATTCTAATATTTTTTCGAGTGATTTTACGCGGCTAACACCTTTAAGTTGTTCGTTTTGCTCGTGTGTAAAATCTACATCTATACTTTTAGCTAGTTTTTTCCATGCTAAAAAATGATATTTTGCAGTATCTACAATAACACCGTCTAGGTCGAATATGAATCCTTTTTTATTCATTTTTATATTTCTTCTGCTTGATATGTAATTGCGTTTTTATTGGTAATTAACAAGTTGCAAAGTCCTGCAATTATTAGACTTATTCCTGCAACTGTCATTGCGTTAATAGCTTCTTCTCCTAATAATCCGGACACAAAATTAATTCCGCCAAGCGCTGCAATAATTTGTGGGATTACAATAAACATATTGAAGATTCCCATAATGACACCCATTTTTTTAGGATCTACAGAACTAGATAACATGGCATACGGCATAGAAAGAATACTTCCCCAAGCAAAGCCTATTAATACAAAACACCATTTTAAATTTTCGGGTGACGTATAGCTCATGAATAGAAATCCTAAGCCTCCTAAGATTAAAGAACTCAAGTGTACCAGTTTTCTATTGATGCGTCTTTTTGAAGTATAAAAAGTTAGCAATAAAGCGAATGCCATAGAGGATAATCCGTAAACTCCCATAGCAGAACCTACTGCATTTGAAGATTCTTGAAATGCTGTATTTGCTACATTAAAAGCTTCCGATTGTAAGGCATTAGTCATATCAAAAGCAGCTTCAATTGGAGCTGGAGTATGAAAAACATGTTCGGTAAGTGCTGGATTTGCCATACTCCACATGGTGAAAAATGCAAACCAGGAAAAGAATTGAATGACACCTAACTTTTTCATGGTAAGTGGCATGTTTCCTATATTATTTAAAATATCTGGAAGGAATTGATTTTTCTTCGCTTTTTCTTTTTCGAATTCTTCCATGTCTTCAGGAGGATATTCTGTGGTAGTAAAAACGGTGTATAAAATACTGACTAAAAACACAAAAGCACCAATTGCGAATGCGACTTTTACAGACATTGGCACTACACCTGAAGCAGCTTCGTTACTAACTCCTAATTGAGAAACTAGCCAAGGTAAATTACTTGCAACCCAAGTACCAATTCCTATAATTAGTGTTTGCATCACAAAACCGTAAGACCGTTGTGATTCTGGAAGTTTATCTGCTACTAAGGCCCTAAAGGGTTCCATAGAAATATTTATGGAAGCATCGAGAATCCATAAAAATCCTGCCGCCATCCAAAGTGTTGGAGAGTGTGGCACAAAAAATAATGCAATGGAACTTAATATCGCTCCAATTAAAAAATAAGGCCTACGTCTTCCCCATTTAACACTCCATGTTCTATCACTTAAATAACCAATAATTGGTTGTACCAATAAACCAGTTAAAGGTGCAGCAATCCATAATAATGGAATGGCATCTTTTTCTGCTCCTAGGGTTTGAAAAATTCGAGACATAAAGCCTCCTTGTAGTGCAAATCCGAATTGTATCCCCAAGAAACCGAAACTCATGTTCCAGATTTCCCAAAAACCTAATACGCGCTTTTTCATTAATAGTATATTTTATAATTAATACTATTCTGATAAGCATTTTACTTATCAAAACTAAATTACCTGAGAAGTAAAAATATAAGTTTTGATTTGGGTGTAAATATATAAAAGTTTTTAAATATTCTGTGTTATTTTTTTATTTGGTGGATTCTCGTTCTATTAATTCGGTCTCAATAACTACGGTTTCGTAGATATCTTCTTCGTCTTCTCTTTCTAAATTATTGATTAATAATTCGGCTGCTTTTTCCCCTATTTTTTGTCCGTGCTGACTTACAGTTGTAAGCGCAGGAACGGCATGTTTAGACAGTACACCATCTGTAAAACCAATGATTTGAATGTCTTCCGGAATTTTTAAATGCATCTTCCTCGCCACCTTCATTGCGGTAAGTGCATAGAGTTCATTTACGGCAAAAATACCATCCAGATTTTTATTGTTTTTAAATAAATTTTCAATTTCTATTTCTAAAGAATCTAAATGATCTTCAGATAATAATTGGTCATGTACTTTTAAAATTAAACTTGCTTTTGGGTTTATTTTATGTTCTTCTAGCGCTTCTAAATAGCCTTGGGTTCTTAATTTACCAACACTAACATAGTCCATTGTTGTAATAATCGCAATGTTTTTACAGTCGTTATTAATTAACTTTGTTACTGCTTGCTTAGCACCTTCAGCATCATCAACGATAACTTTATCACATTTTATTTCATTTACAACTCTATCAAACATTACAATGGGCATACCTTGATTAATAGTTTCGGTAAAATGATGATAATCCTGCTGTTGCAATGTTTCTTTTGCAATAGATAATATAAAACCATCTATACTACCGTTGGCAAGCATTTCCATATTTATAACCTCTTTAGAGAAAGACTCGTTAGATAACCCAACAATAACATTATAACCACGTTTATTGGCAACCAACTCAATACCTCGAATAACTTTCGAGAAAAAATGATGCACAATTTCTGGTATAATAATACCTATCGTTTTTGTTTTCCTATTCTTTAAACTCAGTGCAATATTGTTTGGTCTATAATTATAGAGTTTAGCAAATGCTTGAACTTTTTGTCTGGTATCTTCACTTATTTCTTTACTATTTCTTAGTGCTTTGGATACAGTAGAAATAGACACGTCTAATTCTTTTGCTATCTGTTTTAGGGTAACTTTTCGTTTCATAAATTTTACTAATTGCTCAATAAAGCTATTATTTAATTACCAAAGTAATAATTTTTACTTGTTTTTTATATAAAACTCTCATTTTTTAAAAAGTTTTCAACACGAAAACGTTTGCGCTAATGTTTTCTTTTTCCTAGGTTAAATCTTTACATAAAATTTACATAGTTTTAACATCGAGAAGTGAAAATATAACTAATTAAATTAATAACTAATTAAATTATTTTATGAAAACAAAGTTAAATGGCTTATTGTTTTTTCTACTGGTTTTTCCTTTGTGTATGATAGCACAAAGTACCGTAAAAGGAACTGTAACTGAACAATCCTCATCTTTACCACTTCCTAGTGTGAATGTGATTATCAAAGACACATCTAGAGGAACTGCTACAGATTTTGATGGAAGATATGAAGTTAACGTAAATAACGGAGACGTTTTAGTTTTTTCTTATATAGGCTTTATTGCGCAAGAAATTATTTATAACGGACAACAAACAATAAATGTAGCCTTAATAGAAGACGCTTCTAGCTTAGATGAAGTTGTAGTTATTGGTTATGGTAGTGTTAAAAAAGAAGACCTTACGGGATCTGTAGAAGTTATCACTTCAGAAGATTTCAATAAAGGTTCCATTCAATCGGCAGAACAGCTTTTAAGAGGTAAAGCTGCAGGTGTTAGAATCACAAGTTCTGGTGGACAACCAGATGCTTCTCCGAATATTAGAATTAGAGGAGGAACATCATTAGGAGGAAAGAATGATCCGTTAATTGTAATTGATGGAGTTCCTATGGATAATGGAGGTATTTCTGGTGTAGGAAATCCTTTAAGCCTGATTAATCCTAATGACATTGAAAGCTTTAGTATTCTAAAAGATGCTTCGGCAACGGCAATTTATGGATCGAGAGCATCTAATGGTGTTCTTATTATTACGACTAAAAAAGGAACCTCTGGCGAAGCAAAATACAACTTTTCTGCTAGCACATCTATAAGTAATATTGGTAATGACAACTATGTACCTGTAATGGATAGCGCTAATTTCGTGAAATTCATTAGTGAGTATTACCCAGAAAAAACGGGCCTTTTAGGAGTTCCTGTTGGATCTGTTTCTACCAATGAAAAAGTATCTCAAATTATTGATACACCAAATGGACCCAGAGCAATTTATGACACGAATTGGCAAGACGTTATTTATAGAACAGCTATTAATAAAGATTATAACTTTGGTGTAAGAGCTAACTTATTTGAAAAAATACCATTTAGAGCATCTGTAGGTTACAATGAAAGTGAAGGTGTTGTAAAAGAAAATGACTACGAACGTGTTACCGCTTCCTTAAGATTAACACCAAAATTATTTGATGATCATCTTAAGATTGACTTTAATGCAAAAGGAACTTTTGTAAATAAAAATTCTATCGACGAAGGTGGCGCTTTAGGTGGAGCCATTTCTATGGACCCAACAAAACCTGTTTACGATTCAAACTCCATTTTTGGTGGTTACTACAGTAAAATATTATCAGCTTCAGACACTAACTTACCTAATGGAAGAGTTGGATCGAGTAATCCTTTAGCGTTATTAGAACAACGTTCTAACCCGCAACGTGTAAATAGAATTTTAGGAAGTTTAGAATTGGATTATAAATTTCATTTTCTACCAGAATTAAGAGCGGTAACAAATTTTGGATTAGAAGCGTCAAGAGCGAAAACAAAAGAAAGTTTTCAAGAAAACGCACTAGCAACGTACACTTTAGTACCAGACCCTAACGAACCTACAGGAACGTATATCTTTAATCCTGGTGTAGCAAGTAGAGAACGTCAACATATTACGAATACTACTTGGGAATCTTATTTAGATTATGCCAAAGATTTAGATGGATTTATAAATTCCTATAATGTGCAAGCAGGTTATGCATATCAAAATTTTAAAAACGATGGAAATAGAGACGAATTTAGAAACGATGAAGTTTCTGGAGTACGTATTCCAAACATCGATACTGCAAATCCTAACAATAGATATTTCAGCCTTTTAAATTTACAGTCCTTCTTTGGAAGATCTAATATTAATTTAGGAGATAAATATTTAGTAACGCTATCGATGAGAGCGGATGGTTCTTCTTTCTTTACCGAAGAAAATCGTTGGGGTTATTTTCCATCGGCTGCATTAGCGTGGAAATTAAAAGAAGAATCTTTTTTACAAAATGTAAACGTTATAAACGATTTAAAAGTAAGATTAGGTTGGGGTAAAACGGGTAACCAAGATGTTTCCGGACAAGTAGGTTTCTTCCCATCTATACCAGTTTTTATAATTGGATCACCAAACAGTCAGTTTATAGAAGGTGTTACTTTATATAACGCTAAAGAGTTTAATCCTGACTTAACTTGGGAGAAAACAACTACTTATAATTTAGGTATCGATTTTGATTTCTTTAAAAATAGTCTTATAAGCGGTTCTTTTGATATCTTTAAAAGAGAAACTACCGATTTATTAGTAGTAACTAATGTACCTCCAGGACAAGCATTAAGTGATTTGCTAATACAAAATGTTGGTTCTACAGATAGTAAAGGTTTTGAATTAGGTTTAAATTTAAATCCTATAAGTACAGATAATTTTGAGTTATCCTTAAACGGAAACATTGCATATAACATTAATGAAGTTACCGACTTAAAAGGTATTGAGCAAACACCTGCAGGTGGCGGTTTACCAATTGGTACAGGTAACAATTTATTAAGACACGCCGTTGGAGAACAAGCAGGTTCTGCGTGGGTATTAAAACAAGTATATGATATCGATGGAAATCCTATTCTTGGAAGTTTTGTAGATTTAAATGGGGATAATAAAATTAATGAAGAGGATAGATACTATAGAGCAATACAACCTAACTGGACTTTTGGTTTTGGTTTAAATATGAATTATAAAAACTGGGATCTTGGAGCTAGTTTTAGAGGACAGCTAGATGGAGAAGTATATAATTCTAGACGATTAACTGCTGGAGTTATTCAAAATGCAGTTTCTTTAGATCAGCAATCTTTAAATAATACTTTAGACTATTATTCAGGCGAAGCAGATTTAGCTTTTACCGAAATTAGAGACCCTATTCAATATTCCGATTACTTTTTAGAAAAGGCTGCTTTTTTAAGATGTGAAAATATTGTTTTAGGATATACGCTTCCTAATAACCTATTTAAAAACACAACTATTAAATTATATGGCGCTGTAAATAATGCTTTTATTATTACAAATTATAGCGGACAAGATCCTGAAAATTTTGGTGGAATTGACACCAATTTCTATCCAAGAGCAACGGTGTATAATCTAGGAGTTAACATTGATTTTTAATAAAATTAACTATGAAAAATAACATTTTAAAATATTTATTTAGTCTTAGTATCCTGCTTTTTGTAGGTTGTACTAATGAATTAGATACAGAGCCAAAAGTAGAACTTTCATTGGAAGATCTATTAGCTCAAGACCCAAATGCCGTTGAAGGTATTTTATCTAGACTTTATGCATCCTTTGCACTTTCTGGCGCAGATGGACCTGGAAGTTCAGATATTAGTGATGATCCAGGGGAGTCTCCATTTCTAAGAGGAATTGTGAATCTACAAGATTTCACCGCAGATGGTATGAAAAACCGTTGGGGAGATAATGGATTAGATCAATTAACTACAACTTCTGACTGGAATTCTGAAAACAAGTTTTTTAGATATATGTATAACAGAATTTTCTTTACCATACCTCAGTGTAACAATTTACTTTCTATTTTAGAAAATGTAGATGTTGATAATAAAGAACAAATACTTGCGGAAGTAAGATTTATTAGATCTCTAGCATACTATTATCTAATTGATGTATTTGGAAAAGGTGTTTTAGCTACACAAGAAAATTTCGGAGAAACAAATCCGTTACCTGAAGCTTCAAGACAAGAATTATTTGATTTTACAGAAGCTGAATTATTAGCTATTCAATCTAGTTTACCTGCAACCAACACGTATGGTAGAGCTACAGAAAGCGCTGCAGCGATGTTACTATCTAAATTATATTTAAATGCTGAAGTATATACAGGAACTGCTAGATACAATGATGCTGCTACTTATTTAAACGTGGTGATTGCTTCTAGTCACACCTTAGCAGATGATTTTGTGAGTTTGTTTTCTGCTGATAATAATACATCTAATGAAATCATTTTTCCTTTAATTGCTGATGCTGTTGTAAGTCAGAGTTTTGGAAACACAACCTATATTGTGAATGGAAATTTAAATTCTGACACCATGCCTTTAAGCGAATTTGGTGCAACAGAAGGTTGGGGAGGACATAGAGCATCTAAAGGCTGGTATGGTCTATTTGGAGATTTATCTACTTCAAATGATGTAAGAGCAAGTCTATTTTGGACCGAAGGTCATGAATATGAAATGACAGATTACACAACTTGGACTGATGGATATCCTTCTATTAAATTTAGAAACACCAATTTTAATGGTACTTCATTAGCTTCTTCTTTTTCAAGTACAGATTTCCCATTATTCAGATTAGCAGATGCGTATTTAATGTATGCAGAATGTGCCGTTAGAGGTGCTTCAAATGCAAATATGAATGATGCACTTACCTATGTAAATAGTGTAAGAACACGTTCTAATGCAGATGCTATAGGAATGGGTGATCTTACTTTAAGCTTTTTAATAGACGAAAGAGGAAGAGAACTGAACTTAGAAGGACATAGACGTTCCGACTTAATACGCTTTGGCATGTTTACAGGAGGAAGTTACTTATGGCCTTGGAAAGGAAACACCCTTAATGGTACTTCCATTCCTTCCACGTACAATGTATTTCCTATTCCGTCTACCGCTTTACAAGCAAATCCTAATCTAACACAAAATCTTGGTTATTAATTTAAAAAACATAAAAATGAAAAATTTAAAAATCGTATTAATAGCAGCTATTGCATTAATTAGCTTTAACTCTTGCGATGAAGATGATACTAATTTTGAAATACTTCCATCTGAATCAAGAGCCGCAATTATTAATTTACCAACATCTGGAACTTCCATTGTTTTAGATATTGCAAACCCTACTGTTACCGCAACTACTGTAGTTTGGGAAGATGCTGTATACAATGTACCTACGGCAATAGATTACACATTACAATTTGCAGCAGCAGGAACAGATTTTGAAACATCTTTTGATGTAGCAACAACTACCACCAATTATTTAGTTTGGACTAACGAAGAATTAAATGGCATAGCTGTTGGGACCCTAAGTCTAACTCCTTTTTCTCCTGGAGATGTAGATATGCGTATTAAATCTTCTACGGGTACTAATGGTTCAGAAGCTGTATTCTCAGAAATCGTGACTATATCTATTACTCCATATACAACGGAAGCACCAAAAATTGGTGTACCTGGAAATCATCAAGGTTGGGATCCTCCTACAGCACCTAGTTTATTTGCTTCTGCCTACGGAGAAACGGACTTTGAAGGATATGTTTGGCTAGATGGCGATCATAAATTTATCGCAACAAATGCAGATGGTAATTTTGAATGGGGAAATACAGATTGGGGTGACGCATCTGGAGCAGATGGAACTTACACAGAAGCTTTAATTGCAGATGGCGAAGGTAATATTGGTGCTCCAGATGGTGCTGGATATTACTTTATTCAAGCAGATACAGAAGCATTGACATATTCAGAAACAATCCACAACTGGGGTGTTATTGGTTCTGCAACAGGTTCTTGGGATAATGACACAGATATGACTTACGATAGTGCAACTTCTACGTGGACACTTACTATGGACTTAACTGCCGAAGAAATTAAATTCAGATCTAATGACGGTTGGGATTGGAATTACGGAGATGATGAAGGTGATGGTGTTTTAGAATTTAATTCTGGCACAAATATTCCTGTGCCATCTGCAGGAAATTACACTATTGTTTTAGATTTAAGCACACCAAGAAACTACACTTATAGTTTAACCTTAAACTAATACTCTTTTATTTTTTAAAGGCTTTGAATATTATCAAAGCCTTTTTTATTCAATTTAAAATTCTTTAAAAATGAAAAAATATTACTTTTCACTAGCATTACTGGTATCTTTATTTGCGCAAGCTCAAGTAAGTATCTCACCGCTTCCTTTTAATGTAAATGAAAGCATTACCATTACTGTTGATGCCAATTCAACAGACACAGATTGTAATGGCTTTAATAACCCCACAACTATTTATTTACACTCTGGAATTGGAGATAACACCAATGCCTTTGGTTATAATGCCATTGGAAACTGGGGACAAGACGATGGTGTTGGAGCAATGACAAATAATGGAAATGGTACTTGGAGTATTTCCTTTGTTCCAGAAACATACTATGCCTTATCTGCAGCACAAGCATCTTCTGCTACCAAATTAGGTATGGTATTTAGAAATGAAAATGGAAGCCAAGAATTTAAAGATAATGGCTGCGTTGACTTTATATATAATGTAGGGACCTTTCAGGTTAATTTAACAAACCCATTAGAAAGCAGTGTTACACAATTAAATTCTGGAAGTAACTTAAGCATAGAAGCTACAAATACAAACGGAAATGCAAACTACACATTAAGCTCTAACGGCAGCGTTTTAAACACACTAAATGGCGTAACTAGCTATAATTTTACACATACTAACATTACCGAAAACCAGTACTATACTTTAACTATTACCCAAGGTTCTGATACTATCATAAAACATTTTTCGGCATTAGTAAATGCCACACCTGTTAATGAAAACGTACCTAATGGCTTGGACAACGGTATAAACTACAATACTTCGGATAACACTAAAGCAACTCTTGTTTTAGAGGCTCCGAATAAAGATTATATATATGTAGCCGGTAGTTTTAATAACTACCAACCTACTAATTCTGATTTAATGAAAAAAGATCCAGCAACTGGTATCTTTTGGTTGGAACTTACCAATTTAACTCCTAATCAAATAGAAACGTACCAATATTGGGTTATGGATCAATCTCCTATAGCTAATTCACCCGCTATGGTAAAAACAGCAGATCCTTTTTCTACTTTAGTATTATCTCCTTTTGATGATCCATGGATCCCTGCTTCCACTTATCCAAACTTACCAGCATATCCTGTTGGACAGGAACGTGAAGTAACGGTATTAGAAACCGGACAAGCAGATTATTCATGGGTGGTTACAGATTTTGAAAAACCTAAAAAAGAAGATTTAGTAATCTATGAAGTTTTAATTAGAGATTTTGATGCCGATAGAAATTATCAAGACTTAATCGATAAAATAGATTATTTTAAAAATTTAAACGTGAATGCTATTCAACTTATGCCAGTAATGGAATTTGAAGGTAATGAAAGTTGGGGGTACAACACTTCTTTTCATTTAGCTTTAGATAAGTTTTATGGAACGGAAGACAAATTCAAAGAATTTATCGATTTATGTCACCAAAATGATATTGCTGTAATTTTAGATGTTGCTCTAAACCATGCTTTTGGTAGAAATCCTATGAACAGAATGTGGATGAACGATGCAGATGGCGACGGTTGGGGAGAACCAAGTACAGAAAACCCGTATTTTAACACCACAGCAAGACATAGTTATAGTGTTGGTTCTGATTTTAATCACCAATCGGAATTAACACAACACTACGTGGAACGTGTAGTTAAACATTGGGTAGAAGAATTCAAAATTGATGGTTTACGATGGGATTTAACTAAAGGGTTTACACAAAATGCAACCGGTAGTGATTCGCAAACAAACGCATACCAAGCAGATCGTGTTGCTATCTTAAAAGAATATGCAGATTATTCTTGGTCATTAGATCCAACACATTATGTGATTTTTGAACATTTAGGTTTTGGCGGAAGCGCACAAGAAGAAACAGAATGGGCAAACTACAGACTTACAGATACGGAACCAAAAGGAATTATGCTTTGGGGGAAATTGACTAATCCGTATAACCAATTAACAATGGGGTATAATTCGGATAATAATTTTGACGGCATGGGCCATGTCGCTAGAGGCTTTGATGCGCCTAGATTAGTTGGTTATGCAGAAAGCCATGATGAAGAACGTTTAATGTATAAAAATGTAAGATATGGTAATGCTTCTAATTCTTCTCATGATGTAACAGATTTAAATGTAGCAATTTCAAGAATGTCGGCATTGGGTGCTGTAAGTTTAACTATTCCTGGTCCAAAAATGATATGGCATTTTGGAGAATTAGGTATGGAAAACTCTATATTCACATGTAATAACGGAACTGTAAATGAACCAGGTGGAACAGATGGAGATTGTAAATTAGATACAAAACCGCAACCACAATGGGCAGACAACTGGGAAGCAGATGCAACTAGAAGTCAAGTGTACAGGGATTGGTCTCGAATCAATTATTTAAAAATTAACGAACCTGTTTTTGAAGGAGATTACACTATTAGTTCTGGAAGCTTAACACCAAGAATCGATATTTATGATACTTCTATTCCTACTACAGCATTAAGAAATGTGATTGTTTTAGCAAACTTTGATGTGGTTTCGCAAACGGTTAACACCAGCTTCCCGACAAGTGGGACTTGGTATGATTTAATGGATGAAACAGGAAATACTACTATTCAATCTATACAAACAACCATTACTATTCCTGCTGGTCAATTTAGAATTTTCGGAAATCAATCTTCTACTCTTAGCATAAATGCTTATCAACAAGAATCGGAATTTGCATTATACCCAAATCCAACAAGTAATTCTTTTAAATTAAATAAAGACATTACTAATCTTAGAATATTTGACATCTCTGGAAAACTAGTAAAAGAATACCATGGTGGATTTACAAAGAACACCGATTTTAATATTTCTCAACTAGCAGAAGGTCTATATATAGTAAAAATAGAATCTAACGCTACTTCTGTTTCTAAACGCCTTATTATTAACTGAAAAATATAAAAATCATGAAAAAAATATATACGACATTCCTTTTTTTAGGAGCAACCATATTATTAAATGCACAAACAACCATTAATTACCCCCAAAGACAAGCACACTATAATATAGTTGCTAATGGTGCTGGAGTCTATGATGATGGAACAGAAAATCTGGGAATGTGGGCCAATTATGATGGAAAGGAAGTTGTAGCTTTTAGAAACTTCACCGAAACAGGGTTACCAGGAGGTACCGGGTCAACAATGGCTATAGGAGATAGTTTTACAACAATAGTTAGCGCTACTCGAGCATACGGCCAAATTGGCATTGCTCTTTTATCAAGTCCTACTGCTACTTCCTCTTGGACAGACAGACACAATAATTATGCTGTACAAGTAAATATGGATGGTAATGAAGGTGCCTTTGACCCTATAGAAATTATATCTAATGGAGGAACTGTAGATGTAACAACTATAAGTGGAGCTACAACGTATGCTGATTATAAATTCAAATTTACATTGCAAACGGCAACAACAATGCAAGTATCTATTAATGATGGAGCAGCAATGTTTACGGTAACTTTAAACAATTCAAACATCACTGGCTATTCCATTTATCTTGCAGATGATTGGAATGGTTCCGCTAACCAGAACATTTTTTGGAAACCAACTAGCGAGTATGTGTATGCAAATACATTAAGTACACCAAAAAATGCTAAGGAGCATATGGTTTCTATGTTTCCAAATCCAACAAACAATTCCTTTAAAGTTAACAAGGAAATTACTAGTCTTCAAATATTTGATATTTCGGGGAAACTGGTAAAAGAATACAAAGGTTCTTTTGGAAAAAACACCACTTTTACGGTTTCCGAATTAGCAAACGGAATCTATTTAACAAAAATTAAAAATACGTTAGGACAATTAAGTACCACTAAACTAATTAAATTTTAATATCTAAATAGAATTTAAGTTCTAACTAAAAAAAGCGCAACCAGTTTTCTGGATTGCGCTTTTTATTATATTTTTTCTAAACTTTTTCTGTTTTTTAATGCTGTTTTCTAAAGACCTATAGCTATCGTTTTGGTTTTAAAACTAGATTTATCTTTACTTTTTATTCTTTCTAATAATAACTTCGCAGACTCCTTACCAATTTCTTTCGCATTTTGATTGATTACAATAAGAGAAGAATCATACTTTAATTGCATATCGTTGCAAAAACCAGTTATTGTTATATTACTATTTGCTTTCTGTAATTTATTAGTAAGCAAAATAGCATGTAAAACGCTTTTTTCGTTTAAACCAAAAATACCATCAATACTAGCATCTTTTTTTAATAATTCTTTCAGCTTTTGTTTTAAACCTTTGGATCTCTCATCTGTAATCACAGTACATTTTACAGCAGCTTTATGTTTTTCAATAGCTGCTTCAAATCCTTTTCTTCTTAGGTTTAAATGGTGTAAGTTATTTGTTTTTGAGGTTATTACTATATGTTTACAATCTCTTTTTTGTATTAAGAATTCTGTGGCATCAAAAGCAGCTTGAAAGTCATCTGTAATCACTT
The DNA here is from genome assembly GCF_016864015.1 of Lacinutrix sp. WUR7. Classification (NCBI taxonomy): domain Bacteria; kingdom Pseudomonadati; phylum Bacteroidota; class Flavobacteriia; order Flavobacteriales; family Flavobacteriaceae; genus Lacinutrix; species Lacinutrix sp. WUR7. The sequence continues at coordinate 780,396 of NZ_CP045067.1, forward strand.
TATCACATTCCAACTCATCACAAATTCTATCGAACATTACTATGGGAGTCCCATTATCAATTAATGTTTTAATGTGCTGATATTCATTTTTTTGTTCCGCTTCTTTAGAAACACACAAAATTAATCCATCCACAAAACCACTAGACATTACAGAAATGTTCTTCGTTTCCTTTTCAATAAGATCATTAGAAATAGAAGTAATTAATTTATAACCATTGTCGTCTAAATAGCTTTCTACCCCAACTAATACTTTAGCATAAAACGGGTTTAGTATATTAGGTATTATTAATCCTATAGTACTTGTAGTTCCTTTTCTAAAACTAGATGCAAAGCTATTTGGTGTATAATTATTAGCTTTTGCATATTCTAAAACTCTTTTCTTTGTTGCGGCACCAATTTCTGAACTATTAGAAAGCGCCTTAGAAACTGTAGAGATAGAAATCTCTAAAGCCTGAGCAATAGAAGCTAAAGTTGTTCTGTTTGATGGCATTTAAATCGCGGTTTTATTTATTTAATCGTTTACAGTATCCTGAAAACGTACTACTCTATTTAGTAAAAATACTTCTTTTATTCCTTTTTATAACATTAGACGTCATTTCAAAAGTAAAAAAGCGCATAAATTACACATAAAAAAAGCTTCCCTAAACAGAGAAGCTTCTTTAATTGTACAGGCGGAGAGACTCGAACTCTCACACCTCGCGGCACTAGATCCTAAGTCTAGCGTGTCTACCAATTCCACCACGCCTGCAACTTATCCGATAATTTCGGATTGCAAATATAAACAATACTTTTAATATTCATAACATCTAAATAAAGAAAATTATACCCCTTTTTTGTACTTTTACAAAAACCGCAATTTTATTATGAAAGACATTAAAAAATATATCGATCAGCACAAGGATAGATTCTTAAACGAATTGATCGAACTACTTAAAATTCCGTCTATTAGCGCAGATTCTGCATACAAGAAGGACGTTTTAAAAACAGCAGACGAAATTAAGTCCAGTCTTGAAAAAGCAGGCTGTGAAAACGTAGAAATTTGTCAAACTAAGGGATATCCTATCGTATATGGTGATAAAATCATTGATAAAAACTTGCCAACAGTGCTCGTTTATGGTCATTATGACGTGCAACCACCAGATCCAATTAACTTATGGGATTCTCCTCCTTTCGAACCTGTTATTAAAAAAACAGAACTACATCCAGAAGGCGCAATTTTTGCTCGTGGTGCTTGTGATGACAAAGGACAAATGTATATGCACGTTAAAGCCATGGAGCTTATGACGCAAACCAACCAATTGCCTTGTAACGTGAAATTCATGATTGAAGGGGAAGAAGAAGTAGGTAGTGCAAGTCTTGCCGATTTTGTAAAAGAAAACCATGAAAAACTAAGTAACGATGTTATTTTAATTTCAGATACTGGAATGATTGCCAAAGACACACCTTCTATAACTACCGGATTACGTGGCTTAAGCTATGTAGAAGTAGAAGTTACTGGTCCCAATAGGGATTTACACTCTGGCCTTTATGGTGGTGCAGTTGCAAACCCAATAAACGTATTAACCAAAATGATTGCTTCTTTACATGATGAAAACAATCATATTACCATTCCTGGTTTTTACGATAATGTAGAAGAACTTAGTACAGAAGAAAGAGCAGAAATGGCAAAAGCACCTTTCTCTTTAGAAAACTATAAAAAAGCATTAGATATTGACGCTGTTTATGGGGAAGCAGGATATTCTACCAACGAAAGAAACTCGATAAGACCAACTTTAGATGTTAACGGAATTTGGGGAGGTTACACTGGTGAAGGCGCAAAAACCGTAATTGCAAGCCAAGCATTTGCAAAAATATCGATGCGTTTAGTACCAAATCAAGATTGGAAAGAAATCACACAACTCTTTAAAAAACACTTTGAAAGCATTGCTCCTAAAGGCGTGACCGTAAAAGTTACTCCGCATCATGGCGGACAAGGTTATGTAACGCCTATCGATAGTATTGGTTACAAAGCAGCAAGTAAAGCATATACCGATACCTTTGGAAAAACGCCAATTCCGCAACGTAGCGGAGGAAGTATTCCTATTGTTTCTTTGTTTGAAAAAGAATTAAAAAGTAAAACTATTTTAATGGGATTTGGTTTAGATAGCGATGCTATTCACTCACCAAATGAGCATTTCGGCGTATGGAATTACCTAAAAGGTATTGAAACTATTCCTTATTTCTACCACTATTTTACAGAACTAAATAAATAGTATTTGGGTGTTACCTCCTTCTGCTTTTTTAATAAGCAAAAGGAGGTCGCACTTTTCATTATATCTTTTCTGCGAAGCAGTCCCAAACTTGTTTTGGGATCTTACACATAAATTTATTAATACTAAAATGTTTAAATTTCAAGAATAAGAGCTTCACAAAAAAGGATGCCATTGCAATTGCTAACACAAAGCAGACATAACTATTAAATGAAGAATAGCCACTTTAAACATCTATTAGAACTTACATTAGCAACTTGCTTTATAAGTACTTCTGGTGTTTTAGGTAAATATATAGACATGCCTACCGAAGTACTTGTTTGGTGGCGAAGTGCATTAGCTTTTATAATCCTTTTTGCGTATTGCAGGTATAAAACAATAGACCTAAAGCTTCATTCTAAAAAAGACAGGCTTCCTTTTATTCTAAGTGCCTTTTTTATGGGAGCACATTGGATTTCCTATTTCTATGCGCTCAAACTATCTAATGTAGCCTTGGGAATGCTTTCCTTGTATACCTTTCCGGTTATTATTGCACTTTTAGAACCTTTATTTATTAAAATAAAATTCGATCCAATACATATCGTATTAGGAATACTAGTGCTTTTAGGCATTTATATTCTTGCTCCAGATTTTAATCTAGAAAATTCGAATGTAAAAGGAGTATTTTTAGGGCTTCTTTCTGCTGTTTTTTATGCCTTACGAATTCTGATATTAAAACAACATGTAGCTAAATACAATGGTACCACATTAATGGTGTATCAGTTATTAATACTGACGGTACTATTGGCACCATTCTTATTTTTCAAAGATACTAGCTCCATAAAAACAGAATATCCTTATGTACTTATATTAGCTTTATTAACTACGGCAATCGGACATACATTATTTATAAAAAAGCTAAAGTATTTTAGCGTGAGTACCGCAAGTATAATTAGCAGTACACAACCCGTTTTCGGAATAATTTTAGCATATATTTTTCTAAACGAAATACCAACGTTTAACACCTACATTGGTGGTTCTTTAATAATTGCTACGGTTATTATAGAAAGTGTACGCTCTAAAAAGAAAAAAACGGATTAGTCTTTTACAATTTTAGAAATCTTGTATTTATTATTTGTACGTATTTTTAAGAAATAAACGCCATTACTTAAAGCACTTAAATCTAATACAGTCTTCGTTCCCGAAGATGTTTTATCTAGTATCTTTTTTCCTGTGATATCATATAACTCCAAAACTACTGCATCCGAACTAGCAGGTATTTCTACCATCAAATTCGTTTTCACCGGATTAGGATATAACAAAATATCACTATCGCTAAACGTTTCCATTCCCAAAGAAGTAACAGTAATAGGCATACTCCTTTCAACACAAGCACCAGAACTAATTTCTACAACGTAATTACCATTAATTATTGGTGTATAACTTTGGTTTGTTGCTCCTGCAATATTCGTGTTGGTAGCATAATTCACCCATTGATAAGACGCGCCGTTTTGATTAGCGGTTAAAGTATTTGCATTCTGACTAACGGTATTATCTATATTTATAAGTCCAGCTTTGGTTACCATATATCCCATAATCAATTTAGAAAGCTCATGGTAATATGGAAAATTTAAAGTGCTATATCTATCATTTGAACTATGATAAAAAGGCGTTTCATCATTCGTTTCCCAAGACTCTCCAACCAAAACAGCAGAATAGTCTTTATTCCAAAATTTAGAATGATCACTAGAACTAGTCCCCGGATTTACCACGTTTACCGTTAATGTAAATCCGTATTCCGGCGTATTCAAAATAGAAATGATATCATCTTTCATAGTTAAAGAGTTTGCAACATCTCTAACATCAATATCAAAATTATTATCATTATTTCCATCATAACCCATCATATCAATATTTAAAACACCTAAAATATTGTCATTATTTGCAGCCGCTTGATTGGCATAATATTGTGCTCCTTTCAGACCTATTTCCTCTTCATCCCAAAGTGCATACACAATAGTATTATCTAGGCATTGGGTAGATAAAATTCTTGCTATCTCTAAAACTGTAGCTGTTCCAGATGCATTATCATCGGCACAATAACCTGCTACAGAATCGTAATGTGCACAAATAATATATATGTTATCCGGATTGGTTTTACCTAATTGAGTCCCGATGATGTTTCGCCTTCCCGCCTCACCATCAATTAGCTGGTTGCTTACCGTAATATTATCTAATCGATCTAATTTCTGGTATAAATAATCTGCAGCCAATTCATTATTAGAATGAACTCTATTGGCTATAGCCACCTCGTTTCCGTTAATGATAGTAGGCTGTTCTCCTGTAAACTCTCTTAAGGTAAGTTGTAAAGAATCTAAATCCATTTGCTGTATTACTTCTGCAATAGTTTGCCCCTTTACAAAAGAAGAAATAAGTAGTACACACAAAAGGACAAGGTGATTTTTTTTCATAAAATATATAGCAATAATTTTTCAGGGTAAAGATAATGCAAATAAAAGTATTTTTGCTCTACACTTGTAGAATTGAATTTTATATTCTACATTTGTAGAGAACAATCTAAACATGTAGAGATGCAATTATCCAAAACAGAAGAAGATTTAATGAATCATATCTGGAAATTAGAAAAGGCTTTTATGAAAGATTTACTAGAAGCATATCCAGAACCTAAACCAGCAAATACAACGGTTGCGACGCTTTTAAAACGCATGACAGACAAAGGATTTATTGCGTACACTCTTTTTGGTAATTCACGGGAATATTATCCTTTAGTAAAGAAAAAAGATTATTTCTCTAAACATGTAAACGGATTAATAAAGAACTTTTTTAACGATAGCAGTTCGCAATTTGCTTCTTTTTTTACAAAAGAAACCAATCTATCTAAAAAAGAATTAGAAGATTTAAGAGCTATAATAGATCTAGAAATAAAAAACAAATAGTCATGGAAATCGCACTATTAAAATCCAGTATATGTTTGCTTGCTTTTATTGCTTTCTATAAAGTATTTTTAGAAAGAACAAGTAACCATCAATTTAAACGCATTTACTTATTAGGTGTTGTATTGGTTTCTATTACCATTCCTTTTATAACTTTTATAGAATATATAGAGCCTCAAAATGCTTTAACCAATATTTCTGAAGTAACAGGTTTTTCTGAAAGCCAAAACCCAATCCTAAAAGAGCCAACAAACTATTTACCTATAGTTTTATGGAGCATTTACGGAATAGGAGTTTTATTATTTTTAATACGATTTGTATACAACCTAACGTAAATAGCCTTAAAAATAAGGAGAAATCCGAAGCAAAAAACAAACGATTTTATCAGTGTTTTATTAAAAGATTTCATAGTACCACACACCTTTTTTAGTTACATTTTCTTCAATAAAACAAAATTTGAAAATAACGAAATCCCAAAAGAAGTTTTACTTCATGAGCAAACACACGCCAAACAAAAACACAGTATAGACATACTCTTTATAGAGGTCTTACAAATAATATTTTGGTTTCATCCTTTGGTCTACATCTTAAAGAAAGACATAAAATTAAACCATGAATTTTTAGCGGACCAAGCAGTTATTAACAACGGAATAGAAAGTACTAATTATCAAAAAATCTTGTTATCGTTCTCATCAAACCAGCAAGAATTAACCTTAGAACACGCAATCAATTATTCATCCATCAAAAAACGATTTACAGTTATGAAAACACAAACATCCAAACAAACCTTTTGGCTTCGTAGTTTATTACTACTGCCACTATTAGCATTCTTAATTTTCAGCTTTAGCACTAAAAAACAGGTTGAGAAAGAAGTACAAACTAAAGTAGAATTTTCTTCAGAAAATTCACAAACCACAACTCCAGAGTTGGAAGTACAAAAAAATCCTTTTAAACTATCACTAAATAGAAAGGAAACCAATTTTAATAATTTAAAAGATGATTTTAAAACCATAACTGGTAACAAAAAATCGGATTTAAAAATTAAAACTTCTGGAGCAATTGATTATGAAATCATTAAAGAAATAATGAGCAAAACAAAAGATAATTTAAACAAAATTATACTTTCTGAAAATGCTTATATTCAAGACAATACAGATTACTCAAAAAAAACACTTCCTACAATAAACGGAATTACATGTAATGGTGCCTGTGAAGTAAACCTATCTAAAAAAGGAATTGAAAATCTGATTTTAGGAACAACTACCAATCAAAATATCAAGAGTTTCCTTTTTAAAATAGCCGGAAAACCAACAGTAAGAATAACAGGAAACATTTTAAATGAAGAAGCGAAAAACCAACTAAATAATTTGGAAATTGGAACCATTGTTCAGTTGTTTAATATAAAAACCGAAACGGATAAATTTCCGCCAATACTAATTACTTTAGTAGATAAAAACGACAAAAATTATTCGCATTCCCCAATTGTTAAAAAAGGAGAAGTAAGTAACATTCCTCCTCCACCGCCTCCAACAAAAGTTCCACAACATGAAAAAGGAAAAAAATTAACGTTAAATGAAATCATTAACAAAACACCAAAAAGTGTGGAATCTGGTTACGAAATGCTAGACAATGGTGAATCCCATTATTTTACGGTAAATGATGGTAAAAAAACCTATTACAACAAGGATGGATATATTACGGATGATAAAGGAAATATATTACCCCCTCCTCCTCCAGCACCTAAAGTATTAAAAGGGGAAGTTTCTAACATTCCGCCGCCGCCACCGCCAAAGTCTCCATTAGATCACGTAGTCGAAATGGCAAAAAAAGATGCTAATTTTTATTTTGAAGGGAAGAAAATCACATCCGATAAAGCTATTGAAATAATAAAAAACGATGATGACTTAAGTATTTCTACGCAAACAAAAGGTTTTAAAAAACCCATGGTAAACATAACTACACATCCAGTGATTACCGATGATAACGGAAAAGTGATCACTAAAGTAGAAACATTACAAGACGTAAAATCGAATACTCAAAAAGACAAAAATGGATATGTAGAAATAAATGGTACTACTTATTTCTATGTTGTTAAAAATAAAAAAATAACGTATTTTAATAGATACGGAAAAAAAGTTAATGAAAAAGGAGTGCTACTAGATTAGAGGTAACCATTCCAATATTCAGACCCTTCAGGTTTTAAAAACCTGAAGGGTCTTTTTTTTGAGAAAAACTGTAACAAAATAGTATAGTTAGCGTTCTAATAGACAATCATCTATCAATCAAAACAATCAAATCATGTTAAAACAATTTTTCATTATCTGCTCTGGCGCAGATACCAATATTTTAAAAGATTGCTCTAATGGAGAGCAAAACAAATACGCAGGAATTGGAGCTACTGTATTCTTTACTGCAATCATGGCATTTACAGCTTCTAGTTATGCGCTTTTTACGGTTTTCGATAATCTATATACGGCTATATTTTTCGGACTTATTTGGGGATTACTCATTTTTAATTTAGACCGTTTTATTGTTTCTACCATAAAAAAAAGAGATCGTTTTATGGATGAATTTATCCAAGCTTCTCCAAGAATAATATTGGCTATTATTATAGCAATAGTTATCTCTAAACCCTTAGAATTAAAGATTTTTGAAAAGGAAATTAATCAAGTCCTTTTAGAACAAAAAAACGAATTAACACTTGCTAACAAAGATCAAATAGCCTTACAATTTACCCCAGAAGTCCAAGCTTTAGAAAACAGCATTACCACTTTGCAAACCCAAATAGACACCAAAGAAACCGAATTAAACGAATTGTACGCCATCTTTATTAACGAAGCAGAAGGAACTGCAGGAACCAAACTTTTAGGCAAAGGTCCTGTGTACAAAGAAAAACGAGATAAACACGATGCTGCTTTAGCCGAATTACAAGAATTAAAAACCACAAACAAAGAAAAAATTGCAACTAACGAAGCACAAATAGCACAGCTTAAAACAGATTACGAAACACAAGTGGCAACTACACAACCTATTATTGATGGCTTTGATGGTTTAATGGCTAGAGTAAATGCATTAAATCAATTGCCTTGGCTACCAAGTCTATTCATATTCTTATTGTTTTTAGCAATTGAAACTTCTCCTATTATCGCAAAATTACTATCAACAAAAGGAGAATACGACTTTAAGTTTGAAAACGAAGAACATAAAATTAGAACCTGGACCACACAACAAGTGCATCAAGAAAAAAGAATGCTGGAAGCAGATACTTTATTAAATGATAAAGTATACAAAGACATTGCGGAAGAAGAAGAAATCTACGCTTACAAAAAGAAAATGGCTCGTGAACTAATGAAAAAACAACAAGATACTTTTTATACCAAACAGACTAAAATATTATAAAAACTTCAAATATCAACTTGTATTATATGGTATATAATTTTATTGGATGGTTAATTACATAGTGGTTAAAACTTAAGATTTCATTACTTTTATAGTTATGAAAAACATACTACAAATCGATGGAGATTTTATAGAACAAAACACTGTTTTTACAGAATTGATTCAAGAAATAAAACAATCCTTTTCTGATAAAAGTATTATGGTACCTATGCGTCACCACCATGATTTCCCAAATCCTACAGTTAAAAAAGACGCTACGCTTTTATTAATGCCTGCATGGCATCCGGATAAAAATGCAGGAGTAAAAATAGTTACAGTGCATCCTGAAAACGGACAATTCAATTTACCTGCTATTCAAGGAATCTATATTTATTTAGATGCTATTAAAGGAAACATTAAGGCTATATTAGAAGCTAAAAGTTTAACTGCTAAACGCACAGCTGCAGCTTCGGCTTTGGCATCCGTTTACTTATCTAAACAAAATTCTAGCAGTATGCTCATGATTGGATCAGGCGCTTTGTCGGCAAATCTAATTCAAGCACACGCTTCCGTGAGACCTATAAAAACAGTGTATATTTGGGGAAGAAATTTTGAAAAAGCGAAAGAGATTGCTTCCAATTTAAAAAATGAAAATTTTACCGTTCAGGCAATCCAAACGATCGAAGAAAAAATATCGGATGTAGATATTATTTCCTCCGCTACACTTTCTACAACACCATTGATTTTAGGGAAATATTTAAAAAAAGGCCAACATATCGATTTAGTTGGTGCTTATAAAGTGGACATGCGGGAAGCCGATGACGAAACCATAGAAAAGGCTTCCGTTTACGTAGATACTTATGGCGGATTAAAAGAAAGTGGCGACATGGTTACTCCCCTTAAAAATGGAATCCTTAAAGAGGAAGATATAAAAGGGGATTTATTCAGTTTAACTTCTAATTCAACAAAAGGCAGACAGAACGATAATGAAATAACTGTTTTTAAATCTGTTGGCCACGGTATAGAAGATTTAGCTGCCGCTAATTATTACTATAATAAATTCACAAAGGAATAAAGCCTAACACAAAATACACGTTCTAAAACGGACTAGAAATTATGAAAAAAATCATCCTATTACTTTGTTTCATTAATGTTAGCATTTGCACTTCTCAAACCATCGTAAAAGAAGATCAGGAAGCCATTATAGCTGTTATGAAACTACAAGAAAAAGCTTGGTCTAATAATGACTTGGAAGGTTTTATGCAAGGCTATTGGAAAAGTGATTCTTTAAAATTTTATGGTAGCAACGGACTAACAAAAGGATGGCAACAAACACTAGATAACTACAAAAAAGGATATCCTACAAAAGAACATGCTGGTACTTTAACCTTTACAATAAAGGATATTTCAAAAATTAGTGATGGGAATTATTGGGTTATGGGAACATACTATTTAAAAAGAAAAGTAGGTGATGCAAATGGTGTTTTTATGATTATATTTAAAAAAATAAATGGGGAATGGAAAATTATCGCAGATACTTCTTGCTAATTTTCTGAAAAACTAAAAAAATAACTAACATGAAAAATATTAGATCTTACTTTATAATATCTCTAGTCCTATTATTTATTAGTTGTAAAACTTCTCAAGTTACTGATAAAGTTCCTTCTGAAATTGCTATTGAAATTTCTAATTTTGAGAAACTAGCTTCCATAAAAAATGTGGTAAGTATTGAAAAACACAATCCAGTAAGTCACTTTGATGAAAATTACGAAATATGGTTTCAGCAACCAATAGATCATAATGATTTATCTAAAGGTACATTTAAACAACGTGTCTTTTTAGGTTTTGAAGATAAAAACAAACCCGTTATTGTAGAACTTCGTGGTTATGGAATAGGTTCTGAAAGAGCTGGAGAATTAGCTGATCATTACCAAGCGAATCAATTAACTATTGAACATCGTTACTTTAATAATTCGCGTCCTGAAAATATAGACTGGAACACGTTAACCATTGAAAACGCAGCGAAAGACCAAGAAAATATAATTACAGGAATAAAAAATGCGATATATCCTGACGCAAAATTTGTCTCTACAGGAATTTCTAAAGGCTGTCAAACTACGATGGCACACCGCAGATATTTTCCAAAAAATGTAGACGCAAGTGTATGTTATGTTGGCCCGTTAAATTACCAAAGAGAAGATCCTAGAGTATATTCGTTTTTAAAGAATGTAGGTACTAAAGAAGAACGCGAAAAGATTACAGCCTTTCAAAAATTATGCTTTGAAAATAGAAGTGCCCTTTTAGAAATGATGAAAAATATTGGAGAAGAAAAAGGCATGACTTGGGAGTTTGGTGTAGACAAAGCTATAGATTATACGATTCTAGAATACTCGTTTGCTTTTTGGCAATGGGGAACTCCCATAGCTAGTATTCCTACTGAAAATCCAAGCATCGAAAACATCTACAACCATTTAATAGACGTTGTTGGTTATGGCTTTTTTGACGAAGAAGCTGTTGCCGATTTACAACCTTATTTTTGGGCTGCTTTAACAGAACAAGGAATTTACGGGTATGAAACGGCTCCTTTTAAAGCCTATTTAAACACCGAAGAAATTTATAAATTTGATTGGGCTTTTCCGGAAGGCATTTCAAAAAACTACAACCTGAAACCGATGCAAGAAATTAAATCTTTTATAGATACTTCTGCAGAAGACATGTTGTTTATTTATGGTGAATATGATTCTTGGAGTGCAACTGCTGTGGAACTTACGGAAGATGCTTCACAAAGAGAAGTTTATAAATTTGTAAACCCAAAAGGAAGTCACACTACAAGAATCAAAAGTTTTAACCCGGAAACCAAAAACAGAATTTATACTATTATTGATGGTTGGCTAAAAGAATAAGGCAGCAAATTATTATCGAATAATCTTCTTCCGTTTTCTTTAAATCCCAAATGGATTATCAATACTATGCATTGGTTTTGTAAACCATTTCGGACCATCATTTGTCATGTAAATATGGTCTTCTAATCGGATTCCGAATTTATCTGGAACACAAATCATTGGCTCATCACTAAAGGTCATTCCTGCTCTTAAAACCGTTTTGTCGTTTCTAACAATATATGGCCATTCATGAATTCCTAATCCGATACCATGTCCTGTTCGATGTGGCAATCCTGGTAATTTATAATCTGGTCCTAATCCGTGAGATTCTAGAACCACTCTAGATGCGTTATCCACATCAGCACACGTATTTCCTAATTGCGCAGCATCAAAAGCAGCTTGTTGTGTTTCTTTTTCAATGTTCCAGATATGCGTTTGCTCTTCATTTGCTTTCCCAAAAACATAGGTTCTTGTAATATCTGAAATATAATCATGTAGCATACAACCTGTATCGACTAAAACCACTTCGTTTTCTTCTAAATCTTTCGGTGTTTTTACGCCATGCGGAAAAGACGAATCTACACCAAACAAAACGATACAGAAATAAGATCCTGAAGTCGCTCCGTATTTTATATGTGCTTCGTTAATAAAATCGGTGACTTCTTTGGCTGAAATTCCTACGTATAAAATTCTAGCTACTGCTTTATGCACTTCTAAAGTGATATTCATAGCATGTTGCATAATAGCAATCTCTGCTTCCGATTTAATCATTCTACACCCTGCAGTAATAGCTTTCGCACTTACTAAAGTATAAGAATCCTGACAGCTTCTAATGCCATCAAAAACAAAAAATGGTGTTGCCTCATCCATAGCAATAGCTCCAGAATCTACACCGTTTTCTTTTAAAAGTGTTGTGAATAATTGGTAAGGAGATTCGTGTTCTTCCCAACCTTTAACATCTCCTTCTATTAGCATGAAATCGAAAATCGTTCCTTTTTCAAATTCGGGAGCAATATAAATAAGCTTCCCGTTTGGAAATAATAAAGCACCAACCATACGCTCACTTGCACTCCATTTCATTCCTGTAAAATAGAATAAATTGGTACCTGCATGTAAATACAACGCTGGAACATTTTGCTCTTGCATAAGTATACAAGCTTTATCCATTCGTTGTTGAAACTCTTCTTTTTGAATGGGCTGTACTAAATGTGCTGTTGGTTTTATAGCCTTTAATTCTGCTTCTATTGTGGATCCTCCTATTCCTATCATATTATTTTCCATTATTCATTATAGCCTCAATCTCCTCTATTTCAATGGGCATTGCTGCTGTTAAATTCCTATTTCCGTTTTCTGTAATTACATAATCGTTTTCTAATCGGCAACCAATACCTTCTTCTGGAATATAAATCCCAGGCTCGCAAGTAAGTACCATTCCCACTTCAATAGCGCGAGAATATAAGCCAACATCATGTACGTCTAATCCGATATGGTGTGCAGTACCATGCATGAAATATTTTTTATATAAAGGTTTTTCGGGATCTTGATTAGCAACCGCATCTGCGTCTAACAATCCTAGTTTTATCAACTCCGCTTCTACTAAGCTTGCCATGCTTTTTTCATAATCTAATGGAAGCTCTCCTGGTTTTAAAAGCTTACTTCCTTCTTTTAAACAATGTAAAACGGCACTATATACTTCTTTTTGTCTTTTACTGAATTTTCCATTTACCGGAAAGCACCTAGTAGTATCACTATTATAATTTGCATAACAAACGCCAAAATCCATAAGTATCATTTCACCATCTTTACAAACAGCATCATTGGCATTATAATGCAATGCACAAGCATTTTTACCAGAAGCTACAATAGGTTTGAATGCGTGTCTTGTTGCTCCAGATTTTACTAAATTATAGATTAACTCTGCTTCTAACTCGTATTCATTTATATTAGGTGTACACGATTTTAAAACGCGTTTAAAACTAACCACGCTAATATCTGCCGCTTTTTGCATTTGTGCAATTTCTACTTCCGATTTTACGGGACGTAGATCTCTAGTAATCTTTGCAGCTCTATGATAATTATGTAAAGGATATTTCTTTTTACACCATTGTATCATTCTATCTTGCTGTGTTTCCTGATCTTTTGTTGCGCGTTTTAAATATTCATTATGCCCTAGATAAAAACCATCTGCTTCAAAAGCCATGTATTGTAAAAGCATTTCGAAGTCTTGCACCCATTCTACTCTAGAAATTCCAGAAACCTCTGTTGCTTGTTCTTTGGTTAGTTTTTCACCATCCCAAATTTTTATTTGTTCATTGGTTTCTTTGACAAACAAAATAGCCTTGTTCTCTTTTTTATGCGCATCTGGATATAAAACTAGAATGGTTTCTTCTTGGTCTATTCCAGAGAGATAAAACAAATCATTGTTTTGTGTAAAGCCCATGATATCATCGGCATTATTATGCTTGACATCATTAGAAGTAAGAATAGCAATAGTATTTGGTTCCATTTTAGAAATGAAATGCTTTCTGTTTTTTTGGAATAAGGTATTCGGAATTGGTTGGTATCTCATAGGTAATGCTTTTGTAGGGATGAAAAGTATTATATATAAATACGCTTTTAGTATTTACAATACTTCGGAAAGAAATATAGAAGAAGAAAAACAAAAAACTTATAAATGGTATTTTTTATAATGCGCTTCTATGTCTTTAGGTTTATGAACGACTGTAGTTGAAACTGGATATTTGGATAATAAATGTTCTGGACGAATTGTCTTGACGTAAAATTACCTCCACAATTTGGACATATATTTTTAAAGACTTCTTTTGCGCAAGCAGTACAATAGGTACACTCAAAAGTACAAATCATTGCCTCTTTAGAATAAAAAGGCAATGATTTGTTACAATGTTCGCAAGTTGGTCTTATTTCTAACATATGGTTTGTTAAGATGATTTGCGTTAAGGATTACTCATACATTTTATTTGTAAAGAAATCGTGAGTGCTTCGCATTTGAAACGGCATCCTTTTTATTTTTCATAAAAAGACCTGCCTGCCGGCAGGCAAGTATAGTGGATAGCCTGACGTTTTGTGATCCTGAAGGTTTTTTCAACCTGGAAGTATCACAAAAGGTAATGCCATAAACCTATATTTTCTTTACGTACTCTGTAATAATAACGGTTAGTGTTGGTCCAACTTTACCTTCAATATAGGTTTCGTTATCACGATCTAAACGTATATTTCTAACCGCAGTTCCTTGTTTAGCAACTTGGCTAGATCCTTTTATTTTAAGATCTTTTATAAGTACTACAGAATCTCCTGTTTCTAGAACAACACCATTTACATCTCTGTGAATTAGTTTTCCTTCTTCGTCTTCTCCTTCACCTGTAGATTTTGCAAACTCTAAAACATCTTCTTCTAGATACATCATGTCTAATAAATCTTGAGGCCATCCTTCTTTTCTTAAACGGGATAACATTCTCCATGCTGCAACTTGTACGGCTTGGTGTTCGCTCCACATGCTATCATTTAAGCAACGCCAATGATTAGGGTCTGTGCTTTCTGGATCTTCTATTTGATCTACGCAGGTCTTGCAAGCGGTAAGGGTTTCTATAAGGCTTTGATCTTTTCTAGGCGCTAAAGTATATAGTTGTAAATGCTCTTCATTTTGGCATAATTCACACTTACCATCTGCGCGTTTATTTAATTCTCTTTCTAAACTCATTTAAGTACATTTTTGAAAAACAAAAGTACATTTATTCTTAGAGTACAGCAAGCAGAAATGCTGTTAAGCTACTTGATGCGGTTTAAAAGGATTAGATAGCTGGCCATTTTCTAGGCCAACTATAGAAAGTTTTTTGTTTTTAGAAAGTGCTTCGTTATGCAATTGAGCAATTGCAACGACGCCTTGATTATCAATATTAGTTAACTCTTGTAGGTTTAACACAATTGTATCTGCCTGATTAAAAACATCTTTTAATTCGTTTTTAAAAATGGGTATATTCATCTTTATAAGGTTTCCTTGTACCTTATATATATTGTTACTATTTGTAATTTTAAGTTTCATAATTTTCTTTTATTTGGTAATAGGATTTGGTGCTATAATCGACTATTTACTAATAATTAGGCTGCATCGATAGTTGTTATATCATCGAATATTTCTTTGCTTCCTATACCAGTAATAAAAAAAGGTTTATGTGCTTTTAAGGATTGTTTGTAGATGTTCTCGAAAGCGGAAACACCTTCTCGATCTATACTTTTAAGCTCGTCAATATTAATAACCAACTCATTCGTTGTGCTAAAAATATCTTGGAAATAAATTTGAAATTTTTTTACGTTTGTTTTATTAAGAACTCCTGTTACTTTAAACGTATTTAGTGAATTTGTGATTTCTAGTGCCATCTTTTAAATGTTTTAAATTATAAAATATTAAGCGCTATTAATCTATGTAAATATGTGATTTATTATTAGTTACACCTAATATGTTCGATGAAATACGGTATAAATTGTTGAAGGTGAAAAATCGTAATATTATTCATGCATTAGTTTAAAGAATCTCGAAGTTTTTTGGATAACCCTTTAACTACCAAATCATACGAATGATTAATTAATTGTATTACAAACGAAGAGTCTAGTTCGGTTTGATCTAATTGAATGGTATTCCAATGTTTTTTGCTCATGTGATATCCTGGGGCAATGCTTTGGTATGTTCCACGAAGTTCTTGTGCATACTCTGGATCACATTTTAAGTTTATAGATGGTGTACCAGATTCCCAAGCTTTTAAAGAGGTTAAAGCAAACATTTTTCCTTGCACTTTAAATACAAGCGTCGTTTCATCAAAAGGAAAATGTTCTGTAACTCCTTTTTTACTTAAACAATAGTCCCGAAGTTGTTCTATGTTCATGATTCGATTTATTCTTCGATTTTCTTTACCGGAGCTTCCTCTAATTTTAATGCGGAATAATCCAGTTTCCAACCAATAGTTTCTACAATACTTTCCATTAAAGAAATGGTTTGTAAAGCTTCTTTTTGTGCGGCTTGTATTAAACCACTTTCTGGAACTTTATCTAAAATATGTTGTTTCGCTTCTTGGTTTAATCCGGTTAAATCGGAAGCTTCAAACTTATTAAAGTAACCGTCTTTTTTATCGTAATAATTTAAATCCGTTTCTACAGATAATACTTCTGGCTGCGGAAAATGCGCTAGAATAATGCGTTTGTTTTTATTATCTGCTTCTAATTGAATTTTACTTAAATCATAACCAACATATGCTTTAGCGTTTATTATAACCAGAGCTTTCTTCTTACTATTTACCATTTTCAAAAAACGTTCTTTCACATCTTCGTAATGGTAAATTTCGGCGAAGTCACCTTCTACAGTAATAAATTTACAAACTGTTTTTACTTTATCTAATAACAATAAAGATTGGGAGTTTACAAGTTGTTTATTTTTAAACGATTTAAAATAAGTAACAACACCTAAACTTGCTAATATTCCTATAATAATTCCTAAAAAGGCTTCCATTTATTTAATTGGTTTTATTCTTTTATAAGCAATTTACATACCAAAAATTACTCGTTTAAAAGTGCGTACAAAATTGGCTTACTTGGTGAAGCATCGTTTTCAAAAGGCGCTATCTGTAAATTAAGAAAATACGTTCCATCATTTACATTATTTGGCACAAAAATAAATTCGGTTATTGTTGCGCCCAATCGCACTTTTCCTTTGGTATTCCAAAATGCATTATGTGCTAAAAGCTTGCCTTCGTCTTTTTCTTTATCTACACTTGGTAAATCTATTAGCAAATGCTCTACACCTTTTTCTCTTAAATATATTGCAGCATCTTCTAATAAATAAGGTGGATTGGTATGTGAATATTGTGCCGATAACTTTTCGCTAGTATTTGGCAACGTACGTATCACTACTGCTTTTCGTTTTTTGTTTCCTAATGCAAATTGGATCTGCTTTTTAGAGATTACAAAGTCGTCACCTAGTTTTTCTGGAGCTACAGTAATGACTTCCGCTAAAAAGAAAAACTTCTTTAAACCTTTATTTACAGAGTGTACTTTTTCCACAATATGACCAACACATTCGGTATGTGTACCATGTGCATGCGGATTGAAAGATATATTATTAAAATTAATACTCGCACCTTCTTTTACACTTGCTGTCCAGCCCTCGTCCTGAACCGGCATTATAGTTGGCTCGGCTAAATACCACGCATTTACATTGTTTTTTGAAGCGATTAGAGGAATAGAAATATCTAAAGGTTTAGAAAAATCTATCTTATATTTTTTTGAATTGGTTTCTATAGTTGCTATCATACCCAAATATACTAAATCACGAAGAGTTGAGACGCAATTCCGTCGACTAAAAATTTACCTTTTTGTGTTGTTTTTAACTTCTCGATACTATTTTGATTCACATCAAAATCACTCGAAGTGACAAGCAATTCTTCCTCTATGTATTTTTGTGAAACTTTCAACAAATGCTTTTTATAATCTACTCCGAAATCATTTTCTACTTTTTGCAAGGAAACACCCCAAATAGTACGTAATCCAGTCATTACATATTCGTTATATTGATCTGAAACACTTAAGATTTCTACCGTATTTGGAAGCGTATTATTTTGTATTTCTTGGATGTATATACTGTTATTGGAAACATTCCAACTACGTTTTGTTTGATGAAACGAATGTGCCGAAGGTCCGATACCTAAATAGGTTTTGCCTTGCCAATAACTAGTATTATGTTTTGAAAAATAGTTAAGCTTTCCAAAATTTGAAATTTCATAATGTACAAAACCTTGCTTTTCGGTTTCTGCAACCAAATGATTAAAATGTTCTAATGCGAGCTCTTCATCTATTGGTGGATAATTTCCTTTTTTAATAAAAGTAGCCAAGGCTGTTTTAGGTTCTACAGTTAGGGCATAGCTTGAAATATGGTTTATCCCAAAACGAAATGCTTTTTCCAGGTTTGCTTGCCATTTTTCAAGGCTCATATTAGGAATTCCGTAAATCAAGTCAATAGTAATATTATCGTAATATTGCGTTGCAAACTCTAAACACTTTTCTGCTTCTTTTGCATTATGTGCTCGATTCATGCTTTTCAAATCGTCTTCAAAAAAAGATTGGATTCCGATGCTTAATCTATTGATTGGCGTTTTTGATAATGCGATAATTCGTTGTTCGGTTAAATCGTCTGGATTTGCCTCTAAAGTAATTTCGGGATTTGCGGATACTTTATAATTCGTATATACAGATTCTATTAACAAAACCAATTCTTCATTGCTAAGTAATGAAGGTGTTCCTCCTCCAAAATAAATAGTTTCTACTTCTTGATCTTGCAATTCGTTTTTACGAAGCTGTAACTCTATAATTAGTGCATCTATTAACTCGTCTTTCTTCTTCATAGAAGTAGAAAAATGGAAGTCGCAATAATGACAAGCTTGCTTGCAAAATGGTATGTGTATATAGATTCCTGAGATGATTTTTGATTTTAAATTAACGATTTTAAGCTAATACTATAGCTGAATACTGCGACTTTTTACTTTTTCACGCGACCCTCATTCTGTTTTACAAAAGCATCCCAACCAGAATAGCTTTTACCTACCGTAATTTTTCCAGAATTATAAAAGTGGCAAACTGCAGCCGCTAACCCATCTGTTGCATCTAGATTTTTAGGTAGTGTTTTTAAACCCAATAAACTTTGCAGCATTTTAGCAACCTGTTCTTTACTAGCATTACCATTTCCAGTAACTGCCATTTTTATCTTTTTAGGCAGATATTCTGTAATTGGTATTTCACGAGAAAGTCCTGCTGCCATCGCTACTCCTTGTGCACGACCAAGCTTCAGCATACTTTGTACATTCTTTCCAAAAAAAGGTGCTTCAATTGCTATTTCGTCTGGATGATGTGTATCTATTAATTCTATAGTACGTTCAAAAATAAGCTTCAGTTTTAGATAATGGTCCTTGTATTTTTTTAAATCTAGTTCGTTTAATTGCAAGAATTCCATCTTCTTATTCTTCACTCTAATGAGTCCGAAACCCATGATAGTTGTTCCTGGATCAATTCCTAAAATAATTCTTTCTTCGCTCATTATTCGCAATAGTAACAACCGCTTAATGAAATAGAAATACCTATGGTTGCTGTTACAAGGTTTCCGTTAAAAGTTCCAAATCCGTCTGAAACATTATCATAATCACTACTAAATGCAAAGATATACGAAGTATCTAAAAATAGGGAAAGGCTTTGTGAAATTCCGTAATGAAACTCCAAACCAGCCATTGCATTTAAAAAGGATTCTTTATTATCTGTATAATCACCTAATGGTTTTACAAAAGTAAATCCGGGTCCAGCATGCGCCATGATAGCATAGTTTTGAGGTAATCGTATTAAACCTTCTAGATCATAAACCGCTTGTAAATTTACTCTAGAATAATTGACTTTAAATTCTGGTGAATTACTTGCATTGGAAAGTCTATTATAACCAAAATCTATTTTCGCTCCTAAATTTCTACTAAACATACGTTGTAGTCCAATATGAACAGTTGGGAAATTTATTGGTTTTGCTTCAAAAGTAGAAACAAATGCAGTTTGACTCGGACTATTAATTCCTACAGCAAATTGTGCTTTCCAGGTACTCGTTTCGCTTTGCGAAAATCCGGAAACAGCAATGAAACTTAATAGAAAAAAAAATATGGAGGACTTAAATGTTTTAAATGGTATCGTCATAAGGCAATATTGTTTTAATTTGCGCATTTTAGTACACAATGTATAGAGCACTACCTTACAAAACTAAACAATTCTTTTTTGTACTTATTAAATTAAGTATTGTAATTGGTGCTTTTTATTTTATTTATAATAAACTGACCACAAACAACGATTTAGATTTTACCGAATTCATTGAATTTCTGCACAAAAACAATGTTTTTTCTTTAAAAAACGTTATTTTTCTTATTTTTTTAAGCCTTTTTAATTGGTTTTTAGAAATATTAAAATGGCAAGAATTAGTATCTTCTATAAAAAAAATATCTTTTTTTGAAGCCCAAAAACAAAGTTTAGGCGCTTTGACTGCTTCACTTTTAACACCAAACAGGATAGGAGATTATGGAGCTAAAGCTTTGTATTTCTCCGCTAGTTATAGAAAACGCATCGTGCTTTTAAACTTCATTGGCAATATGATGCAAATGGCAATTACAGTGCTTTTTGGCGTTTTTGGTTTATATTTTTTTATCACCGAATATCAGGTAGATTTTAGTTTTTTACGTGTATCTAGATTCTTAATCATTATTTCGGTTGTTTCTATATTATCAATTTTCGGGTTAAAACAAAAACGATTTAAAATAAAAGGTTTTTCTATCGAAAAAGTAATCGACTTCATTAAAAACCTTGCTATAAGAATTAAGGTTTCGACTTTTGTTTTATCGCTTTTAAGATACTTGACTTTCTCGTTTCAGTTTTACTTTTTACTCGGTATTTTCGGTATTGAAGTTTCTTATTTTCATGCCATGGTTGCCATAACAAGTATGTATTTACTAGCATCTGTAATCCCTTCCATATTTATTTTTGATGTATTAATTAAAGGTAGCGTGGCTATGTATATTTTCACCATTGTAGGCGTAAATGAATTTACCATTTTAAGTATTGTACTACTTATGTGGATTTTAAATTTTGTTTTACCAAGCATACTTGGAAGCTTCTATGTGCTTACCTTTACCCTACCAAAAAACAAAACAGCATGATGATTTTAATTTTTGTTGGCATCACGCTTGCGTACTTATTTTTAATAGGAAGTTTGGCCTTTGGTTTTGATAAAGTGAAGCCTTTTCCTTTAGAAGAGGTAGAAGCAAAGACAACGTTTTCTGTGATTATTCCGTTTAGGAATGAAGCGGAAAATCTACCCGAGCTTTTAAAATCTATTGCTGCTTTACACTACCCAAAACATTTATTTGAAGTTATTTTGGTGGATGATGCTTCTGAAGATAATTCGGTTTCGGTTATTAAAACAGATAAATTCACTACAACTAACATAAAAATTATTAATAATAAGCGGGAAAGTAATTCGCCAAAAAAAGATGCCATTACTTCGGCAATACAATTGGCTAAGCACGATTGGATTGTTACTACAGATGCCGATTGCGTTTTACCTAAGTTCTGGCTAGATACTTTTGATGCTTTTATTCAAAAAAATGCTGCCAACTTTATTGTTGCTCCAGTTACCTATAGTAATGTGCATTCGTTTTTAGATCGTTTTCAATTATTAGATTTTTTAAGCCTGCAAGGTGCTACTATTGGCGGATTTGGTATGCAAAAACCCTTTTTATGTAATGGCGCAAATCTAGCATATAAAAAAAGTTTTTTCAAAGCGGCTCACGGATTTCAAGGAAACAATAATATTGCAAGTGGAGATGACATTTTCTTATTAGAAAAGGCTTTAAAACAAGATGCTAAGCAAGTACACTATTTAAAAAGCAAACATGCAATTGTAACTACAGAAGCAGAAAAAACAACTACCGATTTAATTTCGCAACGGGTACGTTGGGCTTCCAAATCTGCGAACTATAAAAATAACTTTGCCAAGGTAGTTGGTCTTATCGTTTTATTAATGAATGCATCTCTTATTTGCGGATTAACACTTAGTATTGTTGGTGTTTTCAACTTTAATATGCTTGTATATCTGTTTTTAATAAAGTGCAGTATTGATTTCTTACTGTTGTTTAAAACAGTTCGTTTTTACCAGCAAGAATCCTATTTAGCATCCTTTATTTTTAGTTGTTTACTTTACCCTTTTTTTAGTGTTTACGTTGTTTTTATTTCGATTTTTTCTAATTATAAATGGAAAGGAAGAGCATTTAGCAAATAATGGTTTTGCATTATATATTTTGTAGTTTTACAAGAATAAAATTTATTTACTATGCGTTTAGATAAAACATCGAATCCTGCTTTTTCAAATTATTTTTGGGATGATAAAAAGTCTTCTTCTGCAAAAATGACGGTTTCGGGTATTATTATAAAATCGCTTTTGTGTATTGCTATTATTGCTGCAATAACAGTTTATGTATGGAGTCTTTACAGTTCTGGATTTGATATTGAATGGTTTCTTTATGGCGGAATTATTTCGTCTATTATAATCAGCGTTATTATATCCTACAAACATGATTGGGCATCCTTTTTAGTGCCTTTATATGCCATTGCTAAAGGATGTTTTCTAGGAGGATTAAGTAGTTTCGCACATGCTAAATTTCCCAACATGCCTTACCAAGCTATTGGTGTTACTATCATTACTTTTTTCACCATACTTTTTCTGTATCAAACTAGAATTATTGTGGTAACTCAAAAACTAAAAAGCATCATTATTACTGCTGCTTCCAGCATCTTTTTAGTGTATATTATTTCGTGGATTTTAGGTTTTTTCGGAATCCAATCTTTTATTTGGGGAACCTCTTTAGTAGCTATTGCATTCAACGTAATTGCAGCAGTGGTGGCATCCTTAACCTTACTTTTAGATTTTCAATATATAGAAAAACAAAAAGGGAAAGCGCCTAAAAGCAAAGAATGGTTGGCTACTTGGGGCCTTTTGGTTTCTTTGGTTTGGTTGTATGTAGAAATTTTAAGACTGATGAAAAAATTGGCGATTCGCTATTAATCTACTTGAATACTAATAGGCAATGTAAACTGTGTTTTTACTTGTTGTCCTCTTTTAATTGCTGGATATATTTCTGGAAGAAAATCTAAGCTTTGGTGTAATAAAATTTCCATATTCGGAATTTCTACAATAGTTAAAGAATCAATTTTAGCATCCATAAGATGTAACTCTCCTGTTTCCGATATTTGAAAATGCACTAAAATAGTATCTTGAATATCTTGAGTGACCACTATTTTTTCTGCTGCTAAACTTTTATAAATAGCTTCCGTTAAGGTATTTTGAAAGCACTTTTTCTTATCCTCTTTTTCTGCGGAAGTATTACATGTTTCAAAACTTGGATAAACATCAACTTCATTCCAATTAAATGTTTGCAATTCTTCTTGAAGAATCGCTTCGGAAGATGTTTTCTTCACATTAAAATAGTTACACGATGTGAAACTTATAAGAATAAAAAAAATAACTATTCTTTGCATATAATTTTTACGAAACCGAAATGTACAATTTTTATATGAAATGGTATTGTTTCTAGGAAGCAAAGAGGCTATAACTAAATTATCTTCAAGTTTAATTCTATAAATAGCAAAAAACCGAAAGCTAACTTTCGGTTTTTTATACGCTATAATCTGATTAGGCTACTCCTTTATTTGAAACTGAATTGGAAATCCGTAAGGCACAGTTACCGCTTTTCCAAGATGCATTCCCGGTTTCATTTTAGGCAATAAGCTTACAATTCGTATTGCTTCTTGCTCTAATTTTGCATGTGGCGCTCTTGCTTTCACTTCTACTACATTTCCCTTTTCATCTACTTTAAACTGAACGCTAATTCTATGTTTTCCAGCTTCTAAACCTAAATCATTTGCTAAATTTACATTGAAATTTTGATTTACAAATTTGCTTATTTCCAAAGCCATACATTTCTTTCTTTCTTTATTATCTATTTCGCCTTCACATCCTGGAAAGACAGGTACGTTTTCAATTTCAGAAAAAGACACTTCATCACTACTATTAAAACTAGATGCAGTAATGCTTCCCGAGCTTGTTTTACCATTGTCTTCTACATTCGCTTTAAGTTCGTCAATAATGTATTCTGCCAACTCTATACGTTCTTCTTTGCTTAGTGTACTATTTTCTGTTTGTAATTGGTTTCTAAATTTTTCGACAACTTGGTCAAAATCTTGATCTGTATTTACAGCGTTTTCTTCTTGCGAACAAGATGTATACACTAACATACCTGCAATTATTGGTAATAAAAACACATACTTAACTAGGTTCGTTTTTTTTGATTTTGATTTGTTTAACATAACGATTCGTTTTTTGATTAATGATTGTTTAAAAAATGGATTGATGAATGAAATTTGTTTTACTTGAAAGACTTGCCCTAACAAGTTTTCATAATATGCTTTCTTACTTTGTTGTTTTATAGATTTTTCGTCGGCAATAAATTCATGCAAACTCGCTATCCTATTTTGATACATATATACTAAAGGATTAAACCAAAATAGGATACGCAATACTTCAAAAAACAATAAATCTAAAGTGTGTTTTTGTTGTACATGCACCATCTCATGAATTAAAATGGTTTCTCTTTCTTTTTGCGGAATACTATTTCCTATAAATACATAATGAAAAAAGGAAAAAGCATCTTCTTTATTTAATAAACTAATTAGTGTAATGTTTCCTTTCTTGCGCTTTGGGTTTGTAAGAATTAAATACATAATTTTAAAAATCTTATACACAAAAAACATACTTGAAATGGTAATTCCTAAATACATAAGATGAGTCCAAGTCCATACACTTTCAATATTCGACAAGATTACAACAGGAATTTCTTGTTGTATCAGAGTATTATTTTGATTTCCTAAAACCACTTCTGGTAGCCAAATCATATAGTTTTTTGGAACCACCGTTTTTAGGCTTTCAATTTTAATAAAAGGAATAATTAAGGATAAAAAAGCGGTACCAAGAAGGTAGCATCTA
Source organism: Lacinutrix sp. WUR7 (assembly GCF_016864015.1). Lineage (NCBI taxonomy): Bacteria > Pseudomonadati > Bacteroidota > Flavobacteriia > Flavobacteriales > Flavobacteriaceae > Lacinutrix > Lacinutrix sp. WUR7. The sequence continues at coordinate 805,459 of NZ_CP045067.1, forward strand.
TTCCAATTAAAAAAGGTTTCTCTTTTTAAAAACACATCATATAAAAGTAAAAAGAAACATTGAAACGCTATGGTTTGTATAATATAGTGTAGCATAATTATTCTTTTTTATTGATTTCTTTTAAAACCGATTCTAGTTCATTTAAACTAATATCATTTTTTTTCATAAAAAACGAAACCATACTTTTAAAAGATCCTTGAAAATAATTATCCACTAGCTTATTAATAGATTGGTTACTATACTCCTGTTGTTGTACTAAGGGAAAGTAAACATGTCCTTTTCCAATTTTCTCATAATCTACAAAGCCTTTGCTTTCTAAAATTCGTACAATAGTAGAAACCGTATTGTACGCTGGCTTAGGTTCTGGAAATACTTCTATAATAGCTTTTACATTGGCTTTTTCTAGTTGCCAAAGTACTTGCATAATATCCTCTTCTGCTTTGGTAAGTTGCTTCATTTTTAGAACTAAAATTTTAGTTTAATAAAGCAAATATAACTAAATAATTAGTTTAAACTAATTATTTAGTTATAAAAAATGTAACATTCTTTAATTACCTTCGTCTTATAATAAAAATTGTATGGATATATTTTTAACTCTTTTGGGTTTTCTTTTTATAGTTATCGGACTTATAGGTAGTTTTCTTCCCGTGCTTCCTGGTCCGCCAATGAGCTGGATAGGATTACTCCTTTTATACCTAACCAAAGCGGTACCTAATAACATGTGGTTTTTGATAATTACTTTAGTGGTAGCACTTATTGTTTTTGCTTTAGATTATATAATACCTGCACTTGGTACTAAAAAGTTTGGAGGTAGCAAAACGGGTATGATTGGAACCACAGTGGGTTTATTGATTTCTATATTCTTTCCAATATTTGGTTTTTTTGGTATTATTATATGGCCTTTTGTTGGCGCATTAGTAGGCGAGTTAATTAATAAAGCAGATTCTAAAACTGCAATAAAAGCTGCATTTGGTTCCTTTTTAGGTTTTTTAACTGGGACTTTTTTAAAGTTTATTGTTGCGGTAGTTTACTTTGGATTTTTTATTATGACCTTTTGGGAATACAAAACTGTTATTTTTTCTTTTTAAAAAAAAGAACATAGAAAAAGCCCTATAATTTCAAAGAAAATGAAATCACAAGGCTTAATTCATGCTATAATCAACATAATTTTATGTGAGGGGGACTAATTAATTATGCGTTGTTGATGGTACAAAGGTATACATAATCTACAGAACTCACTTACGGAAAAACCGTAACAGGATTGCGGAAAAACCATACTATTCAAGGTTTTAGAGTGTTTGAAGATGTAAAAAAAAAGAAAAGAAATTGAAAAATTAACATTTAGAAAAAGGTATATCTTACAAATTTTAAAGAAAACCCTTTTTTCTTGCCTCATTTAGTAATGATTCATCTTGACTATCTGTTATACAAAAAAGCTCTTTTAAATTCTTTTTCCTCTTTTCTATGGAGCTTGTAGATACTCCTAAATGTTTCGTTAAACTTTTTGTTCTAATACCTTGAGATAATAAGTATAATATTTTTCTATCAATATCATCTATTTCAATTTCAGAATCTAAAGCCGTTTTAAGATATTTAGTAACCGTTGTGCTATAAAACGGAGGATTATTTATAACTGCTTGAAATGCACTAGCTAGTTCTCTAGAAGTTAAATCACTTTTTATAACAAAGCCTTCTGGCTTAATTTCTTTAATAATATTATGTATTCTATATGGTTCATTAAACATGGTTAGAATAATAATTTTAGCTTCAGGTAAAATAGTTCTAGCATATTTAGATAAGTCTTCTCCAGAGGTTATTTTTCCGTCTGATGAAGGAGGCAAACTAATATCCATAAATAAAATATTATATGGATTTTCATTCTCAATAGACTTTTGCATTAATGCTATAGATTGATCACATGTATTTGCAATATCTATGTGTAATTCTTGTGTTTCCTTTTTGGTTGCTAAAAGTGTATTTTGATAACCTTCTATAATCATAGGATGGTCATCTGTCATTAATATATTAATTATTTCTTGCATTTGGTTAGGTCTTTTTTGCTAGATTGGAATAGTAATGGCAATGGTAGTGCCTTTATTTATTTGTGATTTAATTTTTAATACTCCTTTAATTTCTTTTACTCTGGAGGTTATGTTTTTAATACCAATTCCCTTTTTGGATTTGTTTACTTCAAAACCAGAACCATCGTCTGTAATTGTGATACAAATTACATTATTTTTTATACTAAAGCTAATTTCCACCATGGAAGCATTAGCGTGTTTATAGATGTTTTGAAGCGATTCTTGTAATATTCTATAGATGTGTATTTTAGTTTTGTTGTTTACATTATCCCAGTGTATAGAGTCACTGCGGGTAAATTTATAGTCCAACCCATACGCTTTTGTTTGCGTTTCTAATAGCGCTTTAATAATATCTGCAAAACCGGATCCGGAAACAAAATCGGTATTTAATTCATGAGATACTTTTCGTATTTCTTGTTCGATTGCTTGTAACTCATCGATGTAATTTTCTCTAGACCTAATAGCTTCTGGTGTATTACTCATATTTAAGCTATCTAAACTAAGTCTAGTCCCAAAAAGTCTTCCTAAAATACCATCGTGCAGTTCTTCCGAAATTCTTCTTTTTTCGGTACTTCTTGCTTCATCAATTTTATCTTGTTGCGACAGCATGAGATTATAAATTTCTTCATTGGTTTCTTGTTGTTCCTGTACAAACCTTAATTCTTTGTTTTTAGAACGCTGTGTAAAAATAATATACAGCAAAGCAAGCGTAACTAATAAACCAATAGAGATCCATAGGAAGAAAAATCTTTCCTTGGATACTTGTTCTTTTTCCGCTTTTATTTGATCGGTTTCATAATCGATTCTAGCAAATTTATTTCGAATAGAACGCTCTGCTTTTTGCAAGCTATCGCTTAATGTTATATAGGCATTCAAACTCGTTTTCGCTTTATCTCCTGTTTCTAGTTTCGATTTTAGTAGAAGCGCTTCTAAAATCGTTTCATTTGCCACTAACTCTTTACTAATTTGATATGCATTATCTGCATAATATCTAGCACTATCTATATTATTTGTTTCTAGATAGAATTCGGATACATCCATACTTATAGATAAAAGACCAACATCATCGTTTTCTTTTTTACTAATAGCATAAGCCTCATTAAATAACCTTTTAACTTCACTATTACTGGCAGTTTTATTAATAAATTTTGCATTAGCCAATCCGGATAGAATCATGGAATAAGAGGTTGGATCATACGCATAAACAGATTCATCTGTATATAGCTTTTGATACAGTCTTTCTGCTGTTATATAATCTTTTTTTCGTCTGTATAAAGCAGCTATATTGATATTAGAAAACAATCTTTTCTCATAAGAATCCTCCATCCTATCACAAATAGCAAGTGTCTTATTATAATATTCTAAGGCTTTGTCGTATTGTTCTAATTCGGCAGAAACTATAGCTATTAAATTATTTGCATACCATAAAGTTTCCAGGTTATAATCATACTCTGGCAACTGTTCTATTAAAGCAATAGATTTAATAGCATTGTTTTCACAACCTATATAATCTCTTTCGGTTTCTTGAATATCTGCCATGTTGGCTAATACTTCTCCTTGATTTCTTATATCTTGTAAGGATTCAAATAGCTTAACTGCTTTAAAATAATAGTAATAAGCACTATCATGTTTTTCATTGATATGATGATACAAACCAAGAATATTGTTTGCATTTGCAAGCGCTGAAGAATCTTGTATTCTTGTTGCTAATTTTCGATTTTCATGATTAATTTTAAATAACGAATCATAATCTCCATGAATTAGAAATAGGTAAGAGAGTACTCTTTTACTTGTTAATACTGTAGAATCTTGCTTTGTATCTAAGGAATTCTCAATAGCTTTTCTAGCATATTCAAAACGCATAGCTATTTCAATCTCATTATTATTAGCAAGATTTCGAAGTATAACAATACTATCTAATTCTTTATTTTGAGAAAATAAATTAGACGCAATTAGAACCGTAATGATAAAAAGAAAAAATTTATTCAATGATTTATTTATGTGTTAAATCAAATTTATACTTTTTTAATTTAACAACATTCAAAATAAATAATTAGCTAAATAAAAAAGGTACCTCTATATCTTTTGAAATACCTTTTTTCTATATAAGTGGTATATTTTAACTTTGTTGTGGAATTTTAATTCCTTTTTTTTCTTTTTTAAGAGTAACTTTTACAATAGCATCACTATTTTTATCTTTTTCGTGAGATGGTTTGTCTTGTGGAGTTAAAGATGCGAAGATTGCACATACTACTACTGCTAATACTGTAATTTTTAGGGATTTCATTTTATTTAATTTTATAGTTAATAATCTTTTATATATAATGTATACAAGGCATCTACTTAAGCAGATATCTTTATACAAGAGAATTAGAAAACTTACTGTAAAAGACAAAGTAGACACCTAGTCTATTTTGAATTTATTGAGGGAATAAATAAAATGGATTAAAAAACCTTAATAATTAGAAATCAATTCTTTAGAAAACTTAATTAAGGAAGGCAAATATATAGTAATCCAAAATTAAGAAAATAAAAAACACGATAAAATACTTATTTTATCGCTCAAAGGTATAGTTTTAATATTTAATGTGCAAAAAAAAGGGCAGAAAACAAAAAAGCATCCCAATCTCACAAGTGAAAAAGGAAAGCTTTCCATCGGTTTAACTACTTAAACCATTGATAGACTTTTACATCTATCAAACAACACAACTAAATCTTATTGCCAAAAAAAGCTTCTCCGAGGAGAAGCTTTAGCAATTTTCGCGGTCTGGACGGGACTCGAACCCGCGACCCCCTGCGTGACAGGCAGGTATTCTAACCAACTGAACTACCAGACCGTTGCGTTATTGCGAGTGCAAATATACATAGCATATTTAGTTTTACAAACATTTTTTTGAGTTTTTTTAAAAAAAAATTCATCAAACAAAATTCCTACGCTCTACCATGTAGGTAGTCAGGATATTATCAAAATTTTTATTTATGTCTGCTTCCACATATTTTATTCTGTATTGGCCACATTTTAATCTTAGAGCATCAAAATATTGCGAAACCGCCTTTTCATAATTCTCTTTTACGCTATCTGCGTATAGATTTATGTGCTCTCCAGTTTCTACATCTATAAAACGCTTTGGCTTATTATCAAAATCAAAGCTTAGCTCCTTACTTTTATCAAATACATGAAATAGTACCACTTCGTGCTTATTGTGCTTTAAATGACGTAATGCTTCAAATAATCGTACTTCATCTTCACTCGTTTGAAACATGTCTGTAAAGAGGAATATTAAAGACCTTCTGTGGATCTTTTCGGCAATTAGATGTAAATAGGTGTAGGTTTCAGTTTTCTTGTTTAGCGTTTTGGTAATTACCGCGTCACTTAATTGTTTCAGTAACATTTGGTGGTGACGCTCGCTTCCTTTTTCTGGTGCGTAAAAATCATAGGCATCACTATAAATACTTAAACCTACGGCATCGCGTTGTTTTTTTAACATGTGCATTAAGGATGCAGATGCTAATGCCGAAAAAGCCGTTTTATTTAAATGATCTATAGAAAAATTTTGCATTTCGGGATAATGCATTGAGCTACTATTATCTAAAATAATATGACAACGCAAATTGGTTTCGTCATCATAGCGTTTGGTGTATAGTTTATCTGTTTTAGCAAATAACTTCCAGTCTATATGTCTGGTGCTTTCCCCCTGATTATAGATTTTATGTTCGGCAAATTCTGCTGAAAATCCATGAAACGGACTTTTATGCATACCAGATATAAACCCTTCTACCACTTGCTTGGCAAGAAGTTCGAGGTTTTTAAATCCGCCAGCCTTATTTAGTTCGTCTCTTAAATTCATAAGTATATATTAATGCTTCTTCTTTTAAAACAAGAAGTGGCTTTGTACTAAAAAGGACAAAACCAAATGGATGCGTTATGGATTGAAACGGCATCCTTTTTTGCCATTAAAGCAAAAAAGATACAGTGTAAAGCCCGGTTTTATTTTGTTTTTTTTTCAAAATAAAAAACGCTCAAATTACAATAGCTCTAAACTAAAAAAGGTTTGCCATAACAGCAAACCTTTTATCTTTTCTTTTACTTTTAATACTATAAAAGCGCGTCTATTCCATCTGTATATGTCTTTTTCGGTGAAACACCTACTTGACGACCTACAACTTCTCCGTTTTGAAAAATTAATACCGTTGGTATGTTACGCACACCATATTTAGCTGCAAATTCTTGGTTTGCATCTACGTCTAATTTCCCTACAACCGCTTTACCGTCGTATTCTGTGCTAATTTCGTCAATGATTGGTCCAACCATTCTACATGGTCCACACCAAGCTGCCCAAAAGTCTACCACTACTGGCTTGTCGCTTTTTAATACTGTTTCTTCAAAGTTTGCATCTGTGATTTCTAATGCCATAATTTTATGTTTTAATTGAATTTTACTTCTTGTTTATATGCAATATTAGTCAAAAAATATACCAAAGCTTACAAACTGCCTATTTGTTCTGCTTATTGATGTATTGTTTTCGTCTATTGTTTTTTTTTATTTTGGCGCATAAACCAGGCTTTCCGCTGTATCTTTTTTACTTTTAATAGCAAAAAAGGATGCCGCATCAATCCTTTGCGCGAGTTCTAATTTAACTTATAATACACTTGTTGATCATCTAATTCACTTAATAACTCCTGACTCACCTTTACTTTTTGTTTTCGGCTAATCATTGGCAATTTAATTTGATCGGCATTATCATAAATCACAAAGTTTAAAGCTTGATTTCCTGGATGCATTTGTAATAACTCCTTCAACTTTCTTATTTTTTCTTCTTCTAATTCTTTTATATTTAATTGAATAGACAATTTTTTAGCATAGGTTTCCATAACATCATGCAACAGCTGAAAACTATTAAATTGCATTCTAGGATCACTTTTCTTTCCGGTATCTTTGTTCACCCAACCTTCTCGAATAAAAATCTTAACATACACAAAGTTGTTTTGCATTAAAAAATGTCTGAATTTTAGGTATTCCTCACCAAACATTCGAAACTCAAAACTATCGGTATAATCTTCAATAGTAAACATTGCCCAACCTTTACCCTGCTTACTTACTCTATGCTGTATATCTCTAACCACACCACCAAAGGTAAGCTCTCTATTGACGTAGGTGTCTAAGTCGTTAAACAACGAAATATTCGCATTACAGAAGGTTTTCATTTCTGTTTTAAAATCATCTAAAGGATGTCCCGAAATATAAACACCTACTACTTCTCTTTCTTGTGCTAGTTTTTCCATGGTTCCCCATTCTTCACAAGGAGGCACTTCGGGTTCTGCAATTTGCACATCACTGGCTGCTCCAAACAAACTTACTTGTGCAGAGTTTTCATTTTCTTGGTGTTTTGCACCATATTTTACTGCTTTCTCTAAAAAGGTAATGCCGTCACCATCATCATGAAAATATTGTGCTCTATGTGTATCGCCAAAACCATCAAACCCTCCAGCTAGCGCTAAGTTTTCGAAAGCCCTTTTATTTGCTGCACGTAAATCGATTCTTTTTGCTAAATCGAAAATGGATTTATACGGTTCTTTTTCTCTGTTATCGACAATGGTTTTTACCGCACCATGACCAACTCCTTTAATGGCTCCCATTCCAAAACGGACAGCATAATCTTGATTTACCGAAAACTTATAGAAACTTTCATTCACATCAGGGCCAAGTACGTTTAATTTCATACGCTTACATTCTTCCATAAAGAAGGTAACCGATTTAATATCATTCATATTATTAGAAAGCACCGCTGCCATATATTCTGCAGGATAATGCGCTTTTAAATATGCGGTTTGATACGCAATCCATGCATAACATGTAGAGTGCGATTTATTAAAGGCGTAACTAGCGAAGGCTTCCCAATCCTTCCAGATTTTCTCTAGTTTTTTTGCATCATGACCTTTTGCACTTGCTTGCTCAATAAACTTTGGTTTCATTTTATCTAGAACCGCAATTTGCTTTTTACCCATTGCCTTACGTAATACATCGGCTTCACCTTTGGTGAAATCTGCTAGCTTTTGAGAAAGTAGCATTACTTGCTCTTGGTATACTGTAATTCCGTAGGTTTCTTTAAGATATTCTTCCATGGCCGGAAGGTCATATTCTATCTCTTCGTCTCCATGTTTACGTTTTACGAAACTAGGAATATATTCCATTGGACCAGGACGATACAAGGCATTCATGGCAATTAAATCTTCAAAAACTGTTGGCTTTAAATCTTTAAGGTGCTTCTGCATTCCTGGCGATTCATATTGAAATACACCAACCGTTTCTCCTCTTTGGAAGAGCTCATAAGTTTTTACATCATCTAAAGGAAAACTATCTGGATCTAATAGAATATCATGTTTTTGCTTTACAATTTTTACGGTATCCTTTATTAAGGTTAATGTCTTTAAACCTAAGAAATCCATTTTTAGTAGTCCAGCATCTTCTACAACCGAGTTATCAAATTGTGTGACATACAAACCAGAATCTTTTGCTACAGAAACTGGAACGAACTTCGTAATATCATCTGGTGTAATAATTACACCACAGGCGTGAATTCCGGTATTACGAACCGACCCTTCTAGTGTTCTTGCTAGATTTACGGTTTCGGCTGGTAAATCATCTCCATCCGAAATATTTAAAAGTTCATTTACTTTCTCTAAATCTTCCGCACGAAACATGCTTTTCAGCTTCTTTTCGTCTGCACCAAAAATCTTTCCTAACTTAGACATATTAGGAATTAGCTTGGCTATTCTATCGGCATCAAATAGTGGTAAATCTAAAACACGAGCGGTATCTCGAATAGAAGATTTAGCAGCCATCGTACCATAGGTAATAATTTGTGCTACCTGATTGCTTCCGTATTTCTCGATAACGTAATCCATAACACGACCACGACCTTCATCATCAAAATCAATATCAATATCCGGCATACTTACACGATCCGGATTCAAGAAACGCTCAAAAAGCAGGTTATACTTTAAGGGGTCAATATTGGTAATCTTTAAACAGTATGCTGCAACAGAACCTGCTGCCGATCCACGTCCAGGACCTACGGAAACATCCATATTTCTGGCTTCTCGGATAAAATCTTCTACAATAAGGAAATACCCAGGATATCCTGTTTTTTCAATGACGCTAAGCTCAAAATCTAAACGTTCTACAACTTCTTCTGAAAGTTCTTCGCCATAGCGCTTTTTGGCACCTTCGTAAACTAAATGTCTAAGGAATTTATTCTCCCCACGCTTTCCGTTATCTGCTTTGTCTTCTTCAAAAACAAACTCTTCTGGAATATCGAAGGCAGGTAATAATACATCACGAGCCAATTGAAAAGGTTCTATTTTATCTACAACTTCTTGAATATTTGAAATCGCTTCAGGAACATCCTTAAACAGTTTTTTCATTTCATCAGGAGACTTGAAATAGTATTCCTGATTTGGCATTCCGTATCGATATCCTCGTCCCCTACCAATTGGAGTAGCTTGCTTTTCCCCATCTTTCACACACAATAAAATATCGTGTGCATTCGCATCTCCTTTTTTACAATAATAGGTATTATTGGTAGCTACGAGTTTAATATCGTGCTTCTTTGAAAAGTTAATTAAAACAGGATTCACCCTATTTTCGTCATCTTGATTATGACGCATTAACTCTATATATAAATCATCACCAAACAGTTCTTTCCACCATATTAGAGATTCTTCCGCTTGATTTTCTCCAACATTTAAAACCTTACTTGGTACTTCACCATACAGATTTCCAGTTAGACAAATAAGATCTTCTTTATACGCTTCTATTAGTTTTTTATCAATTCTTGGTAAATAGTAAAATCCGTTTACAAAGGCGTGTGAGGATAGTTTGGCTAAGTTGTGGTACCCGTTTTTATTTTTAGCAATAAGTACAATTTGGTACCCATTATCCTTTCTTGTTTTATCTAAATGATCTTCACAAACAAAAAACTCGACACCAATAATAGGTTTCATTTCGTTTAATGTTGCAGGATCTCCTCTCTCTATAGCCTCCGCATTTTTAGCTTTTACACTTTTATTATGATTGTTTACTGCTTTCACAAAATGGAAAGCTCCCATCATATTCGCATGATCTGTAAGTGCGACTGCAGACATATTATATTCTGCTGCCGAAGCCACTAAATTTGGAACACTAATGGTAGATTGTAATACCGAAAACTGCGAGTGGTTATGCAAATGCATAAAATCTACGGTTTGCAGACTCGCTATATTTTCTTTTATTTCTTGCGAAGAAAGATCTGTCGCTTGGGCTTTTTGTAATCGTTCATTAATCTTAGCACTTTCACGCTTCAGATTAATATGTTTTAAACCAATTAGCTGAATCGTTTTTGGATTGGCTTCGGAAAAATTCTGAAAATAATCCTCAGGAACATCCAACTGCTCCAGGGTATATTCTTCTCTACGGATTAACTCAAAAAAGCAACGCGTCGTTGCCTCAACATCTGCGGTTGCATTATGCGCTTCCCCAAAAGGAGCATCAAATAAAAACTGATGCAACTCGGTTAAAGTTGGTAATTTAAACTTACCATATCTACCACCTGGAAGTTCACACAGACTAGCGGTATGCTCTGTACACGTATCTAAAACAGGAAGTTCTTGTAATGGATTTGCTACGTCACCACGAACAAATTCGGCTCCCATAATATTTAGGTCAAACTTTACATTCTGACCAACCACAAACTTTGTTTTCCCTAAAGCTACCTTAAATTTCTCTAAAACTTCGACCAAAGGCACTCCTTGTTCTTGCGCTAATTCGGTAGAAATACCATGAATTTTTTCGGCATCATACGGAATGTTAAACCCTTCTGGCTGCACTAAATAATCCTGACTTTCGATACAGTTCCCCATAGCATCGTGCAATTGCCAAGCTATTTGTATACATCGAGGCCAATTATCTGTGTCAGTAATTGGAGCGTCCCAACGTTTCGGTAAACCAGTAGTTTCGGTATCAAAAATTAAGTACATAGAGGTGTTTTCTTATAAACAAAAGAGAACGATAAAATTACGAAAAATTGACCTTTATATATGGGAAAGTTATAAACAGTTTTAAACAAAAAAAACGCAACCAAATTGATTGCGTTTTTTATAGTTTTTAAATATTTAATTACATGAATATCCTGCGCTTTCTAGAGCTAGAATATAATCATTAAAAGAATCCCCAGGAATATCTATAGTAGTATCTGGAGCACCACTAACTGATACCGTCATTGTCCCATTACCATTATCACAATATTCGGTATCAGGGAATGAAGTGATAGAACAAGTTTGACATCCTCCAGGAATGACAACTTCTTCAACACAATCTAAATCATCTATGATATCTTGTAGCTCACTACTATCATCTCCACAACTTTCAATCTGCTGCTCTAATGTTGTTTTATACGCATTACACACGGAAGCAAAATCAGCACTTGAGCTATCCGTAACATCGTAAATTGCAAAAGCTGCATCGGTATTAGCGGTAGCTACATCACAAGGAAGCGTACAATCTAAACCATCTATAATATCTTGTAAGGTATTGGTATCATCACCACAACTAGTAATTTGTTGCATTAATGCCGCTTTATATGCATTACATGCAGGAGGATACTCTGAACTTGTGTTATTAGTAGCTTCGTAAATCGTTAAAGCTGCTTGAGAAGCAATAACAGCACCATCACAAGAAACAACCGTAGAACCTCCACCACCAGAAATTGGCACTTCATAAAAAACACCTTGACTATAATTCACTTTATTTAAACCAGATGCAGAAAATGCATTAAACCAAAATGTACCAGACACTTTGCTTCCAGAAGCACTATATTTTTCTATAACAATTTCACCATCGGCTGGATAATTCAGTATAATCTCACTTGGTTCATTATTTGTAGAATATGCTATATCTTGCACACTAGTAAAACCAGCTTCACTAGAACTTCCTTCGCCTAGAACATAAGTACCAACTGCTGCACCCATTCTTAATGTAACGATCTCACTTCCTCTTCCTCCACTAATTATTAACTCTCCGCTACTATTAATTTCTGCACTATAATAATCTGCTCGCCATAACGTACCGTCTTTTTTACCTTGCAAAGCAGGTGTATTAAACTCAAGTTCTTCACCACAACTAACCATTAATAAAGCAGTAACAACAAATAGGAATACCTTTTTCATAAATTTTATATAATTTGAGAGCCTAAAAATAGCATAAAAAAAATGATTAATAATAAAAGATGAATATAAATTATTTATAGTATCTTTGCGCACTTATTAATAACCAGAGGTCGAGAACCTCAATGAATTAATTATTATGCCTGTAAAAATTAGATTACAAAGACACGGTAAGAAAGGAAAACCTTATTACTGGATCGTAGCAGCAGATGCTCGCGCGAAAAGAGATGGTAAATACCTAGAGAAATTAGGTGCTTACAACCCAAACACTAACCCAGCAACTATTGATTTAAATGTTGACGGTGCTGTAACATGGTTAGAAAATGGTGCTCAACCTACTGACACAGCTAAAGCTATTTTATCTTACAAAGGTGTTTTGTTAAAAAAACATTTAAAAGGTGGAGTAACTAAAGGTGCTTTAACTGAAGAGCAAGCAGAAGCAAAGTTTACTGCTTGGTTAGAAGAAAAAGAAGGTAAAGTTGGTGCAAAAACAGATGGTTTAGCGAAAGTGGAAGCAGAAGCAAAAGCGAAAGCTTTTGAAGCTGAAAAAGCAGCTAACGAAGCTAGAATTGCAGCAGCAGCTCCAGTTGTAGAAGAAGCTCCTGCAGAAGAAGCTTCTAACGAAGAAGAAGAATAAAAAAAATATTTTTTATACTTTTAAACTCCAATACAATTTCTGTATTGGAGTTTTTTATTGGAAATAATATTGTTTATTTCATGTAAACAGTCCAATTTTCAATCCATGGCAGGTGGATCGCAGTCGAAACCTCTATGTTATACTAGTACGAAACACTTCGACTGCGCTCAGTGTGACACAATAATTGCATTATTATGAAAAAAGAAGATTGTTTTTTTTTAGGTAAAATTGTAAAAAAGTACAGTTTTAAAGGAGAAGTTTTAGTAAAACTAGATACGGACGAGCCAGATATTTATGATGGATTAGAATCTGTCTTTATTGATTTAAGAGGAAATCTTATTCCTTTTTTTATTGAACATGCACAATTACATAAATCGGAATTATTACGTATCCAGTTTGAAGACGTACATACCGAAGAAGATGCAGATGCGATACTAAAAAGCAATCTCTATTTACCTTTAGAATTTTTACCAAAACTAGAAGGCGATAAATTTTACTTTCATGAAATTATAGGTTTTACGGTTAAAGACACCAACTTTGGTGATGTTGGAATTATTACAGGAATTAATGATACCACAGCACAAGCGCTTTTTGAAATAGACAGAGATGGTATTGAAATTTTAATTCCGATGAATGACCATTTTATTAAAAAAGTAGATAAAGAAAATAAAGTAATTCTCGTGGAAACTCCTGAAGGATTGATTGATTTATACTTAGAAGAATAGTGTCACAAAAACCTTTTCAATTTAAAGAGTTTCAAGTAAACCAAGATCGTTGTGCAATGAAAATTGGCACAGACGCTGTGTTACTTGGTGCTTGGACTTCTGTTCAACAAAACCCTTTTGCTATTCTGGATATTGGTGCAGGAACTGGTGTTTTGTCATTAATGCTAGCACAACGTAGCCAAGCAGAAGTTATAGATGCGATGGAGATTGATGAACATGCGTATGAGCAATGTGTCGATAATTTTGAAAATGCACCTTGGGCAGACAGGCTCTTTTGTTACCACGCAGCTTTAGATGAATTTACCGAAGAGATTGAAGATAAATACGATTTGATTATATCGAATCCTCCTTTCTATTCCGAAGACTTTAAAACCGAAAGCACGCAACGCGATTTAGCACGTTTTTCAGATGCGATGCCTTTTCATCATTTAACAGAAAGCGTTGCTTCCTTATTAATAGAAGATGGTATTTTTTCGGTTGTTATTCCGTTTAAAGAAGAAGCTAATTTTATAGAATTAGCATCCAAAGTACAATTATTTCCGAATAGAATTTTACATGTCAAGGGTTCGCCTACTTCAGAAATAAAACGAAGTCTTTTAGAATTTTCTTTCCGCGAAAGCGAAATACAAAAAGAAGAACTTATTATAGAAACTACAAGACACCAATACACAAAAGACTACATTAATTTAACGAAAGATTTTTATCTTAAAATGTGATATTTATATTTGGCAATGAAAACGATTTCGTTACTTTTGTTAAACTTATAAAATAACGCCTTCTATTTTGATTAATTCTCAAAAACTAGAAGCTTAAAATATCATAATTAGAATGAAAGCCGATTTATTCGAAGCACCAGATTATTACAACCTTGATGAATTACTTACTGAAGAACACAAATTAGTTCGTGATGCAGCAAGAGAATGGGTAAAACGTGATGTCTCTCCTATTATTGAAGACTTTGCACAAAGAGCAGAATTTCCAACACAAATAGTTAAAGGATTAGCCGAAATTGGCGCTTTTGGACCATACATACCAGAAGAATATGGAGGTGCTGGATTAGACCAAATTTCTTATGGTTTAATCATGCAAGAAATAGAACGTGGTGATTCTGGAGTTCGTAGTACAGCTTCTGTACAATCGTCTTTAGTGATGTACCCAATATGGAAATACGGAAACGAAGAACAACGAAATAAATACTTACCAAAATTAGCTTCGGGAGAATGGATAGGTTCTTTTGGATTAACAGAACCAGATCACGGTAGTAATCCGGGCGCAATGGTTACCAATTTTAAAGATATGGGAGATCATTATCTTTTAAATGGTGCAAAAATGTGGATATCTAATGCCCCTTTTTGTAATATCGCTGTGGTTTGGGCTAAAAATGAAGAAGGTCGTATTCATGGTCTTGTTGTAGAACGTGGCATGGAAGGCTTCACTACGCCGGAGACACATAATAAATGGTCACTTAGAGCATCTGCTACTGGTGAGCTTATTTTTGATAATGTAAAAGTGCCAAAAGAAAACCTATTACCAAACAAATCTGGATTAGGAGCACCATTAGGATGTTTAGATTCTGCTCGTTTTGGTATTGCTTGGGGAGCAATTGGTGCTGCAATGGATTGTTACGATACTGCTTTACGTTACAGTAAAGAGCGTATCCAGTTTGGCAAGCCTATTGGACAATTTCAATTACAACAAAAGAAATTAGCAGAAATGGTTACCGAAATCACCAAAGCACAATTATTAGCTTGGCGACTTGGTGTGATGCGTGAAAATGGAACAGCAACCTCCGCACAAATTTCTATGGCTAAACGAAACAATGTAGATATGGCTTTAACTATTGCTCGTGACGCTAGACAAATGTTAGGCGGTATGGGAATTAGTGGCGAATACTCTATTATGAGACATATGATGAACTTAGAAAGTGTTGTTACTTATGAAGGTACGCACGATATTCACTTACTAATCACAGGAATGGATGTTACTGGCTTAAATGCTTTTAAGTAAAGCCTAAGGCTTATTTAATTATCGCACTCTTGCGGGATTGTTATTACGAATAATTAAATAAAGTTTGATTATTTCATTGCGATCTAATCTATCTAGAAATAAAATTTATAAAATGCTTCTCCGTAATTGGGAAGCATTTTTTATTTAAAATCACATCTTTTTATTCTGACTATTTCATAGTCTAAAAGGTATCACTTACATTTACTTTATGTTTTCAGCAAAAAAAAGATTAGATAGAGCGTATAAAGAAGCGAAAGTATTAGGTTTTGATAACGATTCGAAATTTATTCTTTTTAGCGATTGCCATCGTGGAGACAATAGTTTTGCTGATGATTTTGCCAACAACCGAAACATTTATTTCCATGCTTTAAAAAATTATTATGCGGAAGGGTTTAGCTATGCGGAAATTGGAGATGGTGATGAACTTTGGGAAAACTTATCTTTTACACCCATATTAGAAGCACATAAAAACGTGTATATGCTAATGAAATTATTTCATGAGCAAGAGCGTTTACATATGATTTGGGGAAACCACGATATGGTATATCGGAATCCCGAATATGTAAAGAAAAATCTTTCTACCTATTTTGACCCAAAAATTGGTGAAGACGTAGTGCTTTTTAAAGATATTGAATACCATGAAGGTATTATATTAAAGCATACAGAAACACAACAAGAAGTCTTTTTAACACATGGACATCAAGCAGATTGGTGGAATTACACCTTTTGGAAATGGAGTCGATTTCTAGTTAGAGCACTTTGGAAACCTTTAAACGTTATGGGAATTGCAGATCCCACAAGTCCTGCAAAAAACTACAAAGAGCTTATTAAAGTAGAGCGCAGAACCAAAAAATGGATTACAGAAAATGACAATCTAATTACTGTGGTTGGTCATACGCACAGACCACGTTTTCCGGAGCCTGGAGATATTGCTTTTTTTAATGATGGTAGTTGTGTACACCCAAGAAGCATTACTGGAATTGAAATTGAAAACGGCGCAATTTCACTAATTAAATGGCAGATTGCCACAAGTGATGATGGTACTCTAAAAATTGTACGTGTATTATTAGAAGGCCCTAAAAAGCTAATAGATTATAAAACAGGGTAATTTATTTGGGCGTTCCCCTACTACGCTTTTAAAGAAAGTACTTCAAAGACTATTTATAACTAAGCTTCGTAGCGTCAGGCTTTTCATTATATCTTTTTTATCTCATAGGTTTCGACTGCGCGCAACCAGACAAAAAAGGATGCCATTTCAATCCTTAACGCAACCCTTAACTTTCAGGAGCAAGCTCTACCTCTAAACCTTCCATTGCTGGAGTCATTTGAATTTGACAACCTAAACGAGAATTATCTTTTACATTAAAAGCTTCGCTAAGCATCGCCTCTTCGTCGTCTTGCATTTCTGGTAATTCGGTTTCACTTAAAACATAACACTGACAAGAAGCACACATAGCCATACCTCCACAAATACCAATAGTACCTTCTGGAGCAAGCTCGTAAGAACGAACAACTTCCATTAAGTTCATTGCCATATCTGTTGGCGCCAACACTTCATGTGTTACACCATCTCTATCTGTTATTTTAATATTTATGTCTTGTTCCATCTTTAGTTTCCGCGAAAGCGGGAATCTTTTTAATTTTTACACTGAGATTGTTTATGCATTCGGGTAAAAACTATTTACTGCGACTGCATACGGTAAACTTATTCTATTTTTTTTACTACTGCTTTTGGTGATTCTTTACGTGTTCCATCAAACCCATCTACTCCAGCAACAGTAGTGTATTTTAACACATATCTTTTTCCTGGATTTATTATTTGATAAGCAGACTGACACATTAGCGTTGCTTCGTGAAATCCGCAAAGAATTAATTTCAATTTCCCTGGATAGGTATTTACATCTCCAATAGCGTAGATTCCTGGTATGTTGGTTTGATAATCTAATGCGTTATTTACTTTAATCGCATTTTTTTCTATTTCTAATCCCCAATTTGCAATAGGTCCTAGCTTTGGTGAGAGTCCGAAAAGAGGAATAAAATGATCACATTCTAATTCTATCTCTTTTTCTATATGTTCTGCTTTTTTAACTACGATTCCTTTTAGTTTTTTATCTCCTAAAATACCAACGACTTCTGCTGGTGTAATTAAATTTATCTTTCCTTCATTTTTAAGCTCTTGTACTTTCTCTACAGAATCTAGATGTCCGCGAAACTCATTTCTTCTATGAATTAAAGTTACGGAACTAGCAATATCACTTAAAAAGATACTCCAATCTAAAGCAGAATCTCCACCACCAGCAATAACCACTTTTTTATCACGATAAAATTCTGGTTCTTTAATCATATACTCCACACCTTTATCTTCAAAGGCTGCAATGTTATGTATTAAAGGTTTTCTAGGTTCAAAACTTCCTAGTCCACCTGCGATTGCTACTACTGGTGCTTGGTGTTTTGTTCCTTTATTTGTGGTAACAATAAAGCTACCATCTTCTTGTTTTTCTATGGTTTCTGCACGCTCACCAAGTGTAAATCCTGGTTCGAACTGCTTGCATTGTTCCATTAATTTATGGGTTAAATCGCCGGCAAGAATTTCTGGATATGCAGGAATATCATAAATAGGCTTTTTAGGATACAGCTCTGAGCATTGTCCTCCTTGTTGTGGTAATGCATCAATTAAATGGCATTTCAATTTTAGTAAGCCAGCTTCAAATACAGCGAATAATCCTGTTGGACCAGCTCCTATTATAAGTATATCTGTTTTAATCATATAAATGCCCACGAAAGTGGGTATCTTTTTAATTTAACTTCATTTTCAAGGTAGCAATCTTGGTATTATCACCTTGTTTTTCAATTAAAAACCTACAAGATTTTTGAAACCTTGCAGGTTCTTTTTTATGTATTTTAATAATGTCAAAATTAGGCAATATAATTACCATGTTTCATGACATTTATCAGTTTGCGTGAAGCCTGCCTGCCGGCAGGCAGGGATAGAGCGGCTTGTTTGAGCTCCTCGCAGAGAGCGAGTAGTGAAAGCCTGCCTGCCGGCAGGCAGGCCTGACCCTTGTGGTCACGCCCAATTAAGCCTCTATATTGATCACCTGTTCTATTTGCGGTGCATACTTTTTAATAGTCATTTCTACACCAGATTTTAGTGTCATTTGATTTACACTACAACCAACGCAAGCACCTTCTAGCTGTACCTTTACCACTTTATCATCTTCTATAGAAAGTAAGGAAATATCGCCACCATCACTTTGTAAAAAAGGGCGAATTTCATCTAAGGCTTTTTCTATATTTAATCTTAGTTCTTCTGTAGTCATTTATTATTTTTTTACTGCTGAACAGCCAGCCATTGTTGTTATTTTAACCGCTTCGGTTGGTGGCAAATCATCATTTCTTCGCACTACTTCTTGCACTACATTTCGTGTTATTTTCTCGAATGCTTGCTCTAATGCTGTTGCGGTTTGCAATGCTGCTGGATGACCAATGTCACCTGCTTCGCGAATACTTTGTACTAAAGGTAACTCTCCTAAAAATGGCACTTGTAAATCTTCGGAAAGATGTTTTGCTCCTTCCTTACCAAAGATATAGTATTTATTTTCTGGCAATTCTTCTGGTGTAAAGTAAGCCATATTTTCAATTATTCCTAAAACTGGAACGTTAATGCTTTCTTGTTGAAACATTGCGACTCCTTTTTTAGCATCTGCTAAAGCTACGTTTTGTGGCGTACTTACTATAACGGCACCCGTTATTGGTAGCGATTGCATGATACTTAAATGAATATCTCCTGTTCCTGGAGGTAAATCTAAAAGTAAGAAATCTAATTCTCCCCAAGCGGCATCAAAAATCATTTGATTTAATGCTTTAGCAGCCATTGGTCCACGCCATACTACTGCTTGGTCCGGTTTTGTAAAAAAGCCAATCGATAAAATTTTAACGCCGTAATTTTCTACAGGTCGCATTTTAGATTTTCCATCTACATTTACTGCTAATGGTTTTTCGTTAACTACATCAAACATAATTGGAATAGAAGGACCGTAAATATCTGCATCTAAGATTCCTACTTTAAATCCCATTTTAGCCAAAGTAACGGCAAGATTTGCGGTAACTGTTGATTTACCAACACCTCCTTTACCTGAAGCTACTGCTACTATGTTTTGAATTCCAGGAATCGATTTTCCCTTAATTACATTAGGAGCAGATTTTGTTGGTGCTACTACTTTTATATTGACTGTTATCTTCGCTTTTTCATAAACTAATCTATGAATGGTTTGAAGAATTTCTACTTCGGTTTTCTTCTTTGCTTGTAAGCTAGGGTTTGCTATTGTAATATCTACAACCACCTCATCGCCAAAAGTTATTACGTTAGTAACTGCACCACTTTCTACCATGTTTTGTCCTTCACCAGGAGCAGAAATGGTTTCTAACGCTTTTAATACGTCTTGTTTATTGATTTTCATATGGTATATCTATTGAAAATAGAGTCTAATAAAACAGACAAAACTTTCAAATTCTATTAAGATTTATTCTAAACAGCAAAGATAATTAATATTGCTGTAAGTGAGAAGATTGAAGCTGGAAGTTTTTTATAGTATTATTGATGGAAACTATAGACAGAAAAAATATGTAATTATTTGTAAATTTTATGAAAATTAGGAAATAATAGTATATTTTGTATATTTGATGATATTTGTAAATTTTTATTAAATTAGGAAATAACAGAGATTATGATGGAAAAAGCACCTGAAATAACTATAGAACCAAATACAGATTTATGGTATGCAACAATTATGTATCGACTTTCTAGTGGAATTAAAAATGTAACGATTAGTAAAATTGAAGAAGAATATCTCTATTGGGACAAAATCAAATATTTAAAATTTGAAAACTCAAAATCAACTGATATTTGGCAATTAATAAAAATCAAACGAATATTAAGCGAAAGATCTGTAAATATAGATAACAAGAACTTTATCAAATTAAACTTTAACACTAATCAATATCTAACTCAAAAACTACAATACTTAGACACAAACTTTGGCGCAGGTTTACAAAAAGAAAAACTACTTACAGACTTAGACAAACAAGATTACTTAAATAATGCACTCATGGAAGAATCTATTTTTTCATCTATGATAGAAGGCGCTACAACAACACGTGTTAAGGCTAAAGACATGCTGTTAAAAAACAAAAAGCCTAAAAACAAAAGTGAGCAAATGATATTGAATAATTACAAAACCATTCAATACATTAGTGAGCATCAAGACGATCAAATGTCTATTGAAAAATTATACGAGATTCATAGATTAGTTACAGAAAACACATTAGAAGATGAAAACGTTGGTGTATTTAGAGATAATAACGAAGTTAATGTTGTTAACGAATTAACTGGAGAGATTGTCCATACACCACCAAATTTTGAAGAACTTAATGGTTTAATGAAATCGTTTTGCAATTTTTTTAATAACAACCCAAAAGAAGATTTTATTCATCCTATTGTAAAAGGAAGTATTCTTCATTTCTTAATAGGATATATTCATCCATTTGTAGATGGAAATGGTAGAACAGCACGTGCTATTCTTTATTGGTATTTATTGAAGAATGGTTATTGGTTAACCGAATACTTATCAATCTCCAGAGTAATTATGAAAACCAAAGTGCAATATGAAAAAGCCTATCTATACACAGAAATAGATGGTATGGATGTTTCTTATTTTATTCATTACCAAGTTAAAGTTTTAATGCGTGCTTTTGAAGAGTTAAAAACATATGTTGCAAAAAAGAAAAAGGAACAAACAAAACTCGCTAAATATTTACGATTAGAAAACATCAACGAAAGACAAGCAATTATTCTTCAAAAAATTGAAGAAGATGAAAATCGATTTTTTACGGTAAAAGAAATAGAAAACACATTTAATATAACTAACCAAACAGCAAGAACAGATATTGAAGAGTTAGTAGAAATAGACCTTCTTAAGAAAATTGCAATAAACAAAAAGAGTTTTAATTATTGGAAAGGAGACAGCTTTGATAAAACAATTTTATAACTCCTTGGCAGGGTCCCAAAACAGTGCTTCAAAGTTTTGAATTTGATTTTCAACCACTTCAACCCCTTCGTTCTCTAAAAGTTGCTGCATGAGGTTTGTTCCGTCAAAATGAAACTTACCAGTAAGTAAGCCTTTTCGGTTTACTACTCGGTGCGCAGGAATATCTTCTTTATTATGCGATCCATTCATGGCATAACCAACCATTCTAGCACTTTTTGCTGCTCCTAAATATTTTGCAATTGCACCATAACTGGTAACGCGACCATCTGGTATTAAGCGAGCGACTTCATATACTTTTTCGAAAAAATTTAATGTCTTTTCTTGCATTACAGATCTTTAATAATATGAAACAAGGTAATAATAGAAATTATTCCTGTAACAGCACCTATAAGATAGTTCATGCTTTTTTGGGTAGTAAGTGTCTTGCTTTTTATTTTATCGAAAAAGAAAATATAGATATAAAAAATCACAAAACTCCCTGTTGCAGCTCCAGCAACGTAGGAAAAAATACTTGTTTTTTCGAAACTCATCCAGCCAAAAGAAGCTAGTGTTATACTCATATATGCCTGATACGGAATAGGAAAAACATTTAAAGCAGAAAGCAGCATACCTTGAAAAAATCTACTTTTTTTACTTTTCACTTTGAGTTCTGCTTTGGGCTTATCTTCGGTTTTAGCGATTAATAAGAAATAGATTGTTATCAGTACAAATAAAATAAATGCCACGCGTTGCAAAACATCTACAACATCCTGATGACTACTCAAATAGCGCGCAAAAAGCACACCAATATAGGTTTGAATTATAATGATAACACAAGCTCCTATAGAGAAAGTAATTCCTCTAGAATACCCATCTTTTAGGCTAATTTTAGCTGCCGTCATGTTGAGTAATCCTGGAGGAGTTACACCAACTAAAGCTACAAGTAATCCTAAAAAAAAAGTAATGGTTATAGTCAAACTATTTTATTTTAAAACGAATATACGTAATTGCTTTGTCTTCTTTAAGATATTGGCTTTCATAAAAGGTTTGAATACTGGTTACCTCTTCTGGACTCCCTTCTTGTTTATATACATTATGGTTTGCATATAACACCTCATGCCCTTCACCATGCAACAATCCTAAAGTATAGCCATGCATAAACTCACTATCTGTTTTAAGATTCATGATTCCGTCTGGTTTTAAAATCGTTTTATAACGTTTTAAAAATTCAGAATTCGTCATTCTATGTTTGGTACGTTTATATTTTATTTGTGGATCTGGAAAAGTAATCCAAATTTCATCTACTTCATTTTCGGCAAAAACATGTTCTACCAATTCAATTTGTGTACGAATAAAAGCTACGTTTGGTATATTTTCTTCGATTGCTGTTTTAGCTCCTCGCCAAAAACGCGCACCTTTAATATCGATACCTATAAAGTTTTTATTTGGATATTTTTCAGCTAAAGCCACGCTATACTCTCCTTTACCACAACCAAGTTCTAAAACTAAAGGGTTATCATTTTCAAAAAAGGTAGCACACCAGTTTCCTTTTAATTTGTATTGCGCATCTACTAGCTCTTCTCTTGTTGGCTCAAATACGTTTTTAAAAGTTTCGTTTTCTTTAAAACGTTTCAGTTTATTTTTACTTCCCACAATTATTTAATGTTTTGGCAAAATTAAGGAAATATTATGAGCCTTGTTTATGCTTATCTTTGTTTTTTATGAAAGGTAAAAAACGAATATTAGTTGCACCTCTAAATTGGGGACTTGGACATGCTACCCGTTGCATACCAATTATTCGTGCATTATTGGCACATAATTTTGAAGTTGTTTTGGCTAGCGATGGGATTGCTTTGCAATTACTAAAAAAGGAATTTCCTGATTTGGAAGCGCTAGAACTCCCATCTTATAATATTGCTTATGCTAAAAACGCGAAACTTTTTAAATGGAAATTATTAAAAGATTCTCCTAAGGTTTTGAAAGCTATTAAAGCGGAAAAAAAAGCAATCAAAGGAATTATTGACACCTATAATATAACTGGAATTATTAGTGACAACAGACTTGGTTTGCATAATAAAAATGTGCCTTGTGTTTTTATAAGTCACCAACTTCAGGTTTTAAGCGGAAGCACTACTTGGTTGAGTACTAAAATGCATCAAAAAATAATGCAACAGTTTGATGTTTGTTGGGTTCCTGATAATTTAGGAGAACCTAATTTAAGCGGAAAGCTTGGTCATGTGGATGTGCCTGAATTACCAAAAAAATATCTTGGACCTTTAAGTAGATTTCATAAAAAAGATACAGAAATCACTACCGATTTACTAGTGATACTTTCTGGACCAGAACCACAACGTACATTTCTAGAAGTAAAGCTATTAGAGGAATTAAAAGCGTTTAAAGGAAGTATTGTTTTTGTAAAAGGAATTATTGAAGAAGTCCAAACCAAATTACAAAAAGACCATATGACTATTTATAACTTTATGACTAGTGATTTGTTAGAGCAAACATTAAATGAAAGCGCATTGGTGTTATCTCGTTCTGGTTATACGACCATAATGGATTTAGCAAAATTAGAAAAGAAAGCGTTTTTTATACCAACTCCTGGGCAGTTTGAACAAGAATATTTAGCAAAAAGATTAGATGTTTTAGGTATTGTGCCTAGTTGTAAACAGGAAGATTTCACCATTGACAAACTACAAGCAGTAGCAACTAGTTCTGGATTAAAGCATTTTGACTATGATGTGAATTATAAAAGGTTATTCGGCCTTTTCTAGCGTGAAAGAGAACTCACTTCCGACTTCAAATTCACTTTCTATGTATATTTTTTCGTCGTGTGCTTCAATAATATGTTTTACTATCGCTAAACCTAATCCGGAACCGCCTTCTTTACGCGAACCACTTTTATCTACTCTGTAGAAACGTTCAAATAATCTTGGGATGTGTTTTTTCTCAATACCTTCTCCATTATCTGTTATACGAACAATCACTTTATTTTTAATAAGGTTTTCAATACTCACTTCGGTGGTACCTTGTTGGCTTCCGTATTTTATAGAATTTACAATAAGATTAGTAAGCACCTGTTCTATTCGTTCTTTATCAGCATTCACTAGAATTGGTTCTGTATAATCGATATCAAAAGCTAAAGTGATATTCTTTTTGGAGGCTTTCATTTCAAAAAGTTCGAAAACACTTTCTATCAATTCTACAATATCAAAAGTCTCTATATTTAGTCTTAGATCACCAATTTCTAATTTAGTAATCATATCTAAATCTTTTACAATATAAATAAGTCGGTCTACCCCTTTATTGGCATTACTTAAATATTTATCGCGGACGTTTTCATCTTTTACGGCACCGTCTAGTAAGGTTAAAATATAACCTTGTACAGTAAATAATGGTGTTTTTAGTTCGTGTGAAACATTACCAAGAAATTCTTTTCGGTATTCTTCACGCACTTTAAGCATTTCAATTTCTAGCTTACGGTCTTTGGCATACTTATCTATTTCTTTAGTAAGCGTTGCCATATCTGTGGTAATTCTTTCTTTTTTTAAAGTGGAAGACTCTAAAAGGGTAAGATCATCATATACTTTTTTAACACGTTTGTAGATAAATTGTTCTACACGATACTGAATAATAACAAAAGAAGAAACAAAACATGTTAAAGCAATGAATACAATTTGAATCCAATCTAGGATATAAAATATATACAAAAAAACACTCATTAAGAGCGTTAAAAAAACAGTGATGTACGAGGCTGTTTTAAAAGCAAACTTGTACGTTCTTTTTAATTTTCTTTGCATGATACTAACTTAATTATAAAAGGATGTACACAACCTAAATTGTTTATGAATTTTAAAATACGAAGTATAAAATAGTATTAATCTACAAATTTATAACCAACTCCTTTTACGGTTTTAAAATAGTCATCCCCTATTTTTTCTCTAAGTTTTCGAATGTGTACATCTATGGTTCTTCCTCCAACAACTACTTCATTTCCCCAAACCTTATCTAAAATATCTTCTCGTTTAAAAACTTTACCAGGTTTAGAGGCTAGTAAAGATAATAATTCAAATTCTTTTCTTGGTAAGATGATTTCCTTTCCTTTGAGTTCTATTTTATATTCTTCCCTATTAATAATAAGACTTCCTATTTTTAGAATATTTTCGTTTCCATCAACCTCTTTAAAGCGACGCAACAATGCCTTAACTTTACTAACTAAAACTTTTGGTTTAATGGGCTTTGTTATATAGTCATCTGCTCCCGCATCAAAACCGGCTACTTGCGAGTAATCTTCTCCTCTTGCCGTTAAAAAAGTAATAATCGTATTATTTAGACTATCTATTTTTCGTATTTGTTCGCAAGCTTCAATACCATCCATTTCTGGCATCATTACGTCTAAAATAATAAGTTGCGGCTTTTCCTTTTTGGCTTTTTTTACTGCTTGTATACCGTTTTCCGCTGTAATAACTTGATATCCTTCCGTAGTTAGATTATAACCAACAATTTCAAGAATGTCTGGTTCATCATCTACTAGTAATATTTTAATGTCTTTCTTCTTCATTTATTTAAAGTTAAGATAATGTAAAGATAAAATTAATAGTAAAAATCTGTTCTAGTTTACATACTAATAACAATATAGTAACATAGGGCACACTATAACCAACTTAGAACCTTTAAAATAGATAAATTTTTTTATAAATCTAATACATAAGAAGATAGCGAATGTTATATTACCATGAATATTTAATTTTCATAATAGATAAAATCATATTTCTACCTATATTTGTATTCTTAACTATAAACAACATAATTATGAAAAAAATTTACTTTTTATTATTATCCGTATTAATGACTTCTGTCTCTTTTGCACAGGTAATTATCACGGAAATTGCTGACCCAAATAACAATGCGGATGCACGTTATATTGAATTACATAACTTAGGTACTTCTGCAGTAGACTTTACTGAAGGTAACGGGTGGCAAATTGACAAATACACGAATGCAAGTGATGCCGTTTCCGTTTCTTTAGACTTAACAGGATCTATTCCTGCTGGTGGCTTCTATATTATAGCATATGATAATAATACCTCTGGAACTTTTGCTTCTGTATACGGAATGACTGCTAACCAACTAGATGCTGTAAATAACGGTGTTGCTGGAAGTAATGGTGATGATGATTTAGTTTTAATTGATGGAACTGATACTATAGTTGATTTCTGGGGAGTGTATGATAGTATGACTGGTACAAACACAGATAACACTGGTACTTGTTCAGAATATGAAGATGGTAGAGCAGAAAGACTTACTTCTGTAACAATGGGTGCAACAACATTTAATGAAGCAGAATGGAATGTTTGGGCTGATTCGGATGTAACCGGTTGTACATCTCATGTAAATGCACCAAGAACAGCTCCTGGTGATTTTGATCCAGGTGCATGGGGAACACCAACATGTAGCTTTAGTTTTACTAATCCTTCTGCAACATGTGACGCAATTACTGCTGGTGTCGATACTTATACTGCTACTATTGATTTTACTGGTGGAGGAAACCCTGCTTTTACAGTATTTGCTGATGCTGGTTCTGTTGATTTAAGTGGTGGAGATCCTGCTACAGATGCAACAGGTACAATTACTATTACAGGACTTACCGAAGGAGTTGACGTTATAATAACTGCCAATGACACTAATCTTTGTAATGTAATGAGTACAATTACTGCTGCAACATGTGTACCTTCAAATACACTACCTATAACAGATGACTTTACCTATGCAGATGGTAGTCTTATTCCAAACGGGCTTTGGTTAACCAATGGTGGTACTGCTGGTGATTTCTTAGTTGCTTCTGGACAAGCTGTGGTTGACCAAGGAGCACCTAGTGAAGATGTAATTATACCTTTTACACCAGTTTCTGGAAAAATTTATTATGGATTAGACTTTTCTGTAGTTGATCCAGGTGCACCAATTACTGGTAGTGATTTTGAATACTTTGCACATTTTAAAGACTCTGGGTTTGGTTTTAAAGCTCGTCTTGATATCGTAGAAGCTACTTCTGGTGGTGATTATACTGTTGGTATTTCTACAGGAACAAGCATTGCTGAAGCTACTTGGGCTGCAGATCTTTCATTCGGAACTACTTATCGTGCAATAGTAATGTATGATCAAGATGCTAATTTAACGCAATTATGGATAGATGCTACTGCTATTGGAGACACTTCTATATTAGGTGGAGATGATGCAGATCCAGGAAATTCAATGGAAGCATTTTCACTTAGACAATCATCTTCATCTACAAATGAAACTGTTCTTGTTGATAATTTAGTGATTTCTCAAAACTTTTCTGAAACTACGTTATCTACACAAAACTTTAACAAAAACACATTTGCAGTATACCCTAACCCTACTACAAATGGTTTTGTAAATATCACTAGTACTTCTAACGAAGCAATTACTGTCACTGTTTTTGATATTCTTGGTAAACAAGTAATCAACCAAACAGTAAACAATAACGTTTTAAACGTTGCTTCTTTAACAAGTGGTGTTTATATTTTGAAACTATCACAAAACGGAAACGTTACTACTAAGAAATTAGTGATAAAATAATTCCAATATTAAGTTATTGTTAAAAGGCTGGTATTCATTTACCAGTCTTTTTTTTTGTAATATTTTTGTCAAAATAATTTTTAAAATTGCTTAATATTAATCTTTAAATGGCAATATAATTGCCTTAACAAGGCAAAAAAAAACAATTATTTATTATGAAAAAAATCTACTTATTATTATTTACATTGTCATGTATCCTTACGGCTAATGCACAACTACAAACTGGAGACATAGCTTTCACTGGCTATAATTCTGACGGCACAGACAGCTTTTCGTTTGTAACTTTTGTTGAAATCCCTGCCAATACTGTAATTATATTCACGGATAATGGATGAAAAGCCGCTGGAGGTTTTAGATCAAATGAAGGAACTGCCACATGGACTTCACCTGCCATTACAATAGTTGCAGGAACAGCTAACTTCGGTACATTTGTCATCTCTGGTATTAATCTTTCTGGATCTGGAGATCAGGTTTTAGCTTACGACCCTAATAATATACAAGGCGCTACTTTAATTGTAGTGCCTTTTTTTATGCCTTGTTTTAAGTTTTCATTAATTAATTGTTTCGTTAAATTTATCATTCAAAACAGCCATAAAATTTATCATTTCGCAATAGGTATTATAATAATAATTCTACTATTTTCGCGATACAAACATTTATAAAAAATAAAAATGAAAAAAATTTACTTTATCGTTATCTTCATGATAGCAACACTTAGCTTTGGACAAGGGTTAGAAGATTTCTCTAATTCTAATGCTAACTCAGGTTACAATGATGGTTCTTTCACAAACACAAATAGTAACATTACTTGGACATACATAGAGTCTAGAGATGCAAATGGAGACGATAATGAATCTGGTATAAACTTACCAGCTTTAATGCTAAGACAATCTTCAGACAATAGTAAAATAACTTCAAGCACAATTTCTGGAGGTATTCAAAACTTTTCAGTAAAACTATATAAAGGATTTACAGGTTCAGGATCAAGACAAGTGGAATTATTCATTAACGGAACGTCTCAAGGAACATCTGCATCTTTTGATGATTATGACGAACATATTTTTTCTTTAACAAACTTAAACATTGCTGGAGATATAACCATTGAAATTACAAATACAACAGGTAAACAAGTAATTATTGATGATATTTCTTGGACAGGCTTTAGCATCAACTGTAACGTTGCAATCAATACTGCAAGCTATACGTGTAATTCGAATACGGTTGGTAATGATAATGATACAGTAACCATTGAAATCCCATACACAGGATCAGACGCTTCTATAACAAGCCTAACAACTACTTCTACGGGTATGATTGGAGGAGACAATCCTGCAGCTACAGAAAACGGTATCATTACAATTACGGGGTTATCTGAAGGAGGTACTTGGGATCTAAGTTTTAACGGAGGAGATTGCGGACTGCTTTCTACTTCTGGAACAGTACCTTCTAATCACTGTGATCCTACTTTAAATACTTGTTTTGACATCAGTAATGGTACTGATAAATTTGAAATATTTAACGCAGAAACAAGTACAGTATGGGAAGAAAGCAATGGAACATATACAGCAAACGGTTACTGTGGTAATGGTTGTGAAGAAGCTGTAGATGGATGGTTAGTTTTTGGACCTCTAGATATTTCTAGCGTTTCTGGATTATCTTTAGCATTTGATGCTTATGAAAACTTTTCAGATACGCCATTATCTATCAATTACACCAGTGATTATGGTGGTTGTCCATCTAATTCAACTTGGACAAACGCGCAAATTTTAACGGGATCTGATGAAGGTGCTATTTCAATCGACTTATCTGCAGCAACTGGTACAGATTTTTATATTGGTATGCAATATGTGGATAATGGAGCTGACGGATATTCAGATTGGGAAATATCGAATGTAGCATTAGCTGCTTATGGAGATTGTCCTGTATTAGGAACAAGAACTGCTGCAGATTGTTCAACACTATCTATTGTAGAAACTTCTATTAACCAAATTTCTATATACCCAAATCCTGTTAATAATGGTTTTGTAAACATCGTTAGCAAAACAAACCAAAAGATTAATGTCACTATATTTGATACATTAGGAAAACAAATAATGAATCAAGAAATAAGCAATAACACTTTAAATGTTGCTTCTTTAACTAGTGGTATTTACATTTTAAAAGTATCTCAAAACGGAAATAGTACTACTAAAAAATTAGTGATTAAATAATTTCCATTTTACATATTATAAAAAGCGTTGCTCATAGAGTGACGCTTTTTTATTTTACCTACTTTTGTTCTCGATATAATTTTTAGTTTTTCAAAAACTAAAAATCACTTGAACGGACAAAATAGTCATGATAAACACAAAAGACATTTTCAACATTAAAAGTCAGACAGATTTTGAAACGGTAGCACTACAAGTTTTTAAATTTCAGTTTGAAAACAATGCTGTATATCGTTCTTTTTGCGATTTATTATACATTCATTCTAGCGATGTAAAACGTGTTGAAGATATTCCGTTTTTACCAATTTCTTTTTTTAAAACACATGCTATATTGAGTACTTCGGAAGAAATTGAAGAAACATTTACAAGTAGTGGTACCACAGGAAGCGTAACTAGCAAACATCAGGTGACTAATGTTTCTATTTATGAGGAAAGCTTCCGAAGCGGTTTTAAACACTTTTATGGCAACATAGAAGACTATACTATTCTTGCCTTACTTCCTAACTACTTAGAACGCGAAGGTTCTTCTTTAGTCTATATGGTTCATGATTTGATTAACCATTCTAATAAACCCGAAAGTGGCTTTTATTTAGATAATCTTTCCGCCTTAAAAAGCAAATTAGAAACGCTAGATAGCCAAGGTGAAAAAGTATTACTTATTGGTGTTTCTTTTGCACTATTAGATCTAGTGGAAAGTCATACATTTCAATTAAAAAACACCATCATCATGGAAACTGGTGGTATGAAAGGAAGACGAAAAGAATTAATACGCGAAGAATTACACGACATTTTAAAACAAGGTTTTGGTGTTCAAAACATTCATAGCGAATATGGTATGACCGAATTATTAAGCCAAGCATACTCTATAGGAAATGGTGTTTTTAAATGTCCAAATTGGATGCGTGTTCTTACTCGTGATACCGAAGATCCTTTATCTATACAAACACCAGGAAAAACTGGTGGGCTAAACGTTATCGATTTAGCAAATATAAATTCCTGTTCTTTTATAGCAACACAAGATTTAGCAAAAGTAAGCAAAGATGGTACTTTTGAAATACTAGGAAGATTCGATAATAGCGATATTAGAGGTTGCAACCTCATGGTATTATAATTCTCTTATGTAATTAGTATTCGATTAAAACGACTCATAAAAAAACAACTTATGAGAACGCTTATCTTTTTATTTTTTATCGCAACAGGAACAATCCAAGCACAACAAATAGATTATAACACAAAAAACGGCGTTGCTGTAGCAGGTTATGATGTTGTTGCATACTTTAACAACGAAGCTGTAGAAGGAAACAAAAAATACACCACACAATACGATGGTGTAACGTATTTATTTTCTTCTGAAAAAAACCGAAATATCTTTATTGAAAACCCTGAAAATTATACACCTCAATATGGAGGGTATTGCGCCTATGCGGTAGCAGTGAAATCTAAAAAAGTATCTATAGACCCAGAAACTTTTGAAATTCGAGATGGTAAATTATATCTTTTTTATAATTCTTGGGGAACCAACACCTTAGAACTGTGGAACGAAGAAAAGCCGAACGAATTAAAAACCAAGGCCGACAAAAATTGGGAAAAAATAAAACAATAATACTGTAAGTAATTAAAAAGAATACCGACTATATAAGTGCTAAGAAAAAGAAAAATTAGTTTTTTAGTAAATTGGTTAGTTTTTAAAGCCTGATTATGAAAATAGTCAGGCTTCTTTTTATCCAAACTTTCGAGTTTTAATCTAAAAGAAAAATGCCTCTTCCTTTAGTAAAAAAGAAGAAGCATTTAAAATAATAGTTGTAAAAACTTAAACCGCTTTTATAATATAGGTATTACGTTTTCCTTTATTAATAACTACATACGTACCATTAATTAAATCGTCATTAGTAATCTTATAATCTTCCTTAACCTTTTCTTTGTTAACCGCAACCGAGTTTTCCTTTAAAGCTCTTCGTGCTTCTCCATTCGATGCTAAAAAGTTTGTTTGTGCAGCTAGTGCAGCAATCATATCTAGGCCTTCTTCAATTTCTTGTTTAGAAACTTCAGCTAGAGGTACACCTTCAAAAACATCTAAAAAAGTATTTTCATCCAAGGTATTTATATCTTCCTTAAAAGACTTACTAAATAAAATATTAGAAGCTTTTTCAGCATTTTCAAAATCCGATTTAGAATGTACCAATGTAGTTACCTCTTCTGCTAATCGTTTTTGTAATAAACGCACATGAGGCATTTCTTTATGCTCCACAACTAAAGCATCAATAGTATCTTTATCTAAAAAGGTAAAAATTTTAATATACTTTTCTGCATCTTCATCGCTTGTGTTTAACCAAAACTGGTAAAACTTATATACCGAAGTCTTGTCGGTATCTAACCAAACGTTTCCGCCTTCACTTTTACCAAATTTAGAACCATCAGCTTTTGTTATTAAAGGGCATGTCATGGCGTATGCTTTCGCTTCTTGGCCAACATTCATACGTCTTACTAACTCTGTACCTGTAGTAATGTTTCCCCATTGGTCACTTCCTCCCATTTGCAATAAACAGTTGTATTGTTTATACAAGTGGTAAAAATCATATCCTTGAATTAATTGGTAAGTAAACTCTGTAAAAGACATACCAACGTTTCCTTCTTCACCAGACAAACGTTTCTTTACAGAATCTTTTGCCATCATATAGTTCACGGTAATTCGTTTACCAACATCACGTGCAAAATCAATAAAGCTAAAGGTTTTCATCCAATCGTAGTTATTCACTAAAATTGGCGCGTTTTTTTCTTCCGAAGAAAAGTTAAGAAAACGAGATAGTACACTTTTAATTCCTGCAACATTATGGTTTAAGGTAGCTTCGTCTAGTAAATTACGCTCATCGCTTTTACCTGAAGGATCACCAATCATTCCTGTTGCTCCACCAACTAATGCAATTGGTTTGTGTCCTGCTTTTTCTAAATGCATTAATAAAATAATAGGAACTAAACTACCAATATGCAACGAATCTGATGTTGGATCAAAACCAATATAAGCCGTTGTCATTTCTTTATTTAATTGCTCTTCTGTTCCGGGCATGATATCATGTACCATTCCTCTCCACGTTAATTCTTCTACTATATTATAGTTCATTTCTTGTATTTTATTCTAAAGTCTAGCAAAGATATGTTTATCCTTGAAAAGAGGAAAGCTAATTACAAAATTAGTATTTTAGCTTTATGATTTTAGTTACAGGAGGAACAGGTTTAGTAGGGTCACATTTACTGTATGAATTGGTTAAAAATGACCAAAAGGTTCGCGCTATTTATAGAAATGAAGAAAAGCTACACACGGTAAAAAAAGTGTTTTCTTATTTTACGGAGGACGTTTCTACACTTTTTAATACGATTGAATGGATTAAAGCCGATATATTAGATATTCCTGTTTTAACGGAAGTTTTTAAAGACATCACCCATGTGTACCATTGCGCAGCGCTTATTTCTTTCGACCCAAAAGATTATCATAAACTTAGAAAAACAAATATTGAAGGCACTGCGAATATTGTTAATTTATGTCTTGCTAATACTATTGAAAAACTGTGTTACGTAAGTTCTATTGCTACTCTAGGAAATCCTGAAGATAATAGTTTAATTGACGAAGAAACGTTTTGGAATCCGGAAGCAGATAATAACGTGTATAGCATCACTAAATATGGTGCAGAAATGGAAGTTTGGCGTGGTACCCAAGAAGGATTAGATGCTGTAATTGTAAATCCTGGAATTATTATAGGGGCTGGTTGCTGGAAGTCTGGTAGCGGATTACTCTTTAAGAAGGTGTATAGTGAATTTCCGTATTACGTTACTGGAACTACTGGATATGTAGATGTAAGAGATGTTGTAGCATCTATGCTTCAACTCATGCAAAGCAATATTATAAACCAACGTTTTGTTATTGTAGCTAAAAATTTAAGTTTTAAACTTTTCACAGAAATTGCCGCGAAATATTTAAAAGTGAAAGCACCACAAAAACGAGCTTCGTCATTAATGCTTGAAATGGCTTGGCGAGCAGATTGGTTAAAAAGTTTTTTAACTGGAAAACCAAGAAGCTTAACAAAACAAAATGCCGTTACCGCTTTATCTGTTATAGATTATAGCAACCAAAAAATTAGTAAAGCTTTAGACTTTCATTTTATACCAATGGAAAAGAGTATAGAAATGGTTACTGCATTATTTTTAAAAGAGCAATAAATTAGTCTAGTATTGTGATTTATTTTTAGAAGAAAGAAATCCTTTAATGATTTTTTCAAAATATCTACCTAAGGCATTGACTTTAACTTTGCACGTTTAATAGAATCTTTTTTTCTCTTTAGTTTACTTTCCTCTTTGTCGATTGCAGTATGTTTTTCTTTTAGCTTTTTCAAACTATCTCTAACTATATTATATATTTCTTCATACACTTCAGGATGATATGTATAATAATAATTACTATCAGCAAACTGAGCACTATCTATTTTATGCTTTTTATAAATATGTTCTTGTAGCTTAACGCCATTTCTTTCCAACACCTTTTTATTAACTCCCTTTGCAGAGTTATACAAAGACACACCAATTATTATATCAACCATCTGCTCCTTAGAAAGAAGATTCTTTGGTTTCTTAGGTTTGTGCTGGCTATAACAAGACACCAATAACAATACACAGATTGCATATAAAAAATTTCTCATTATCTATTAAATGTTAATTGTTTAGCTGCTTTAACATCATAAAACTTAAAGTTTTTATATGCTAAACTTCCATTTACAAAGGTATGTGTAATTCTAGATTTAAAAGTAGTACCTTCAAAAGGAGACCAACCACATTTATATAAAATATTATCTTTTTTAACGGTCCAAGGATTATTTAAATCTACTAATACTAAATCTGCAAAATAGCCTTCTTTTATATACCCACGTTTTTCCACTTGAAATAATATAGCAGGATTATGACACATTTTTTCTACTAGTTTTTCGAGCGTAATTTTGCCTCTATGATGCATTTCTAACATCGCAGGAAGCGCATGCTGCACAAGAGGTCCTCCTGAAGGCGCTTTGGTATATACATTTGTCTTTTCTTCTAAAGTATGTGGCGCATGGTCTGTTGCAATAACGTCTATTCTGTCATCTAACAAAGCTTTCCATAAACCATCTTTATCCTTTTGGGATTTTACTGCAGGGTTCCATTTTATAAAGGTTCCTTTTGCATCGTAATCTTCGTCTGTAAACCACAAGTGATGTACACAAACCTCAGCAGTTATTTTTTTATCTTTTAACGGAATTTTATTGGTAAACAAACTCGTTTCCTTTGCTGTAGAGAGATGAAAAACATGCAGTCGAGCACCTGTTTTTTTAGCAAGTTCAATAGCCTTAGAAGAAGATATATAGCAAGCCTCTTCACTTCTAATATCTGGATGATGCTTTATTGGTATGTCTTCACCAAATTCTTCCATATACTTAGCAAGATTATTTTTAATCGTTGCTTCGTCTTCGCAGTGCACAGCAATAAGTAATTTAGTACTAGAAAATATTTTTTCTAAAACTTCCGGATTATCCACCAACATATTTCCTGTAGACGAACCTAAAAACAATTTTAATGCTGCAACTTGTTTCGGGTCTACTTTTAATATTTCATCTAAATTATCATTAGTACCACCAAACATAAAAGAATAATTAGCAGAAGACGTTTTGGAAGCTATCTCAAATTTTTCGTTAAGCTTTTCTATGGTTGTTGTTTGCGGATTGGTGTTTGGCATTTCGATAAAAGAAGTAATTCCGCCAGCAATGGCCGCTTTAGACTCTGTTTCTATATTTGCCTTTTGTGTTAATCCTGGTTCTCTAAAATGTACTTGATCATCTATAACACCTGGAAGTAAATAGTTACCTTCGGCATCAAATATGTGAACATCTGAAGATTTTGCGCTTATAGATTCACTTATCTCTTTAATATATTCGCCTTCAATAAGAATATCTCCCTCAAAGATACTACCCTCATTTACAATTTTTGCGTTCTTAATAAGTGTTTGTTTGTGTTGCATGAACTTAATTTTACTTTTTAAATAGACTTTTAAATTTCATCGAGATTACGCCAAAAATGGCTTCAGAAATGATACCCGAACTTAATTTAGATTCGCCTTTTGCCCTATCCGTAAAAATAACTGGTATTTCTTTTATTTTAAACTTTTTACAATATGCTTTAAATTTCATTTCTATTTGAAACGCATACCCTGTAAACTTTATTTTATTTAAATCAAATGATTCTAAAACCTCTCTTTTATAGCAAATAAATCCTGCGGTCGTATCATGAATTTTCATTCGTGTAATAAAACGCACATATTTGGAAGCCAAATAAGAAAGTAGAACCCTACTCATAGGCCAATTTACCACATTTACACCTTTTACATAACGAGAACCAATTGCTAAATCTGCTCCATCCACATGACAGGTGTTGTATAAGCGAATTAAATCTTTTGGGTTATGTGAAAAATCTGCATCCATTTCAAAAATATAATCATAATCTCTTGCCAAACCCCATTTAAAACCATGAATATATGCAGTACCTAATCCTGATTTTTCTTTTCTTACTTCTAGATGTAAACGTTCCGGAAATTGCTCTTGTAGTTCTTTAACTTTTAGTGCCGTTAAATCTGGAGAATTATCATCTACTACTAAAACATCAAATGCTTTTTCAAGAGAAAATACCGCCCTAATAATAGCCTCAATATTTTCTATTTCGTTGTATGTTGGTATGATGACAATAGCGTCTTGCATAAAAAGCAATTAATTTTAGCAAATGTACGCTATTTAAAAATTACTTTTTTTTAAATTTTCCTTAAAAAATGGAAGAAGAATACGATTATTTATAATAATTTTACATTATGCTTCGCGAAATTATATCTAATGAAATTTTTACTGTATTACTACTACTTTGTCTGGTTTTAGTTGCCACTACAAAAGTGTTGTATACAAAACGTTTTCATGATTTTACTAATGTACTAGGCAATTTCAGATATTTAAAAGTATACTCTAGAGACTTA
The DNA here is from genome assembly GCF_016864015.1 of Lacinutrix sp. WUR7. NCBI lineage: Bacteria > Pseudomonadati > Bacteroidota > Flavobacteriia > Flavobacteriales > Flavobacteriaceae > Lacinutrix > Lacinutrix sp. WUR7. The sequence goes on from NZ_CP045067.1 coordinate 842,975, forward strand.
AAACTTATTGATGGTTTTGATGCATTACTTTTTATAAACTTATTAATTTCCACATCTATTTTTAGTGTTTTTTTATACAAAAATTTTGTAGGTGAAATTGAAGACATCTCCATATTCTTAATTAAAGTATTTATAGGAATTGCAATACTACTTTTAGCAAAAACATCTATAGAACGCTTACTAGGAAGCTTATTCAACATAGAGAGTACTTTAGATTTTTACGTATTTCAAAAAATGAGCTATAAAATTTTTTTTGGCATATTATTAATTCCTATTAATTTTATATTATTATTTAGCGTAGCACCTTCCCCTATTATTTTACAAATTATTGTAATTGTTTTTATTTTAATAAATTGCATAAGTATCATAGTATCTTACAAGACGTATCAAAGTTTAATAAAATCCAATTTGTTTTATTTTATTTTGTATCTTTGCACTCTTGAAATTTCGCCTTATCTAGTATTATATAAGTTATTTATAGATTACAGTTAAGGTTTAAAAGCTAGCTATTATATGAAAGTCAAAACCATTTTAGTATCTCAACCAGAACCTAAAATAGAAAATTCGCCTTATTTTGATTTGCAAGAAAAGCAAAAAGTGAAGATAGACTTCAGGCCTTTTATTCACGTAGAAGGTGTTCCGGCAAAGGAAATAAGACTTCAAAAAATAGATTTAAGCAATTATACTGCAATTATTTTAACAAGCAGAAATGCTGTAGACCATTTTTTTAGAGTTGCAGATGAAATGCGATTTAAAGTACCAGACAGCATGAAATATTTCTGCCAGTCGGAAGCTGTAGCTTACTACTTGCAAAAATATGTAGTATATAGAAAGCGTAAAATTTATGTTGGTAAGCGAACTTTTTCTGAGTTGTCACCTACTATAAAAAAATATAAAGACGAAAAATTCTTACTACCAACAACAGACAAACTAAAACCAGAAGTTCCAGAAATACTAGATGGTTTAGCTGTAAATTGGAAACAGGCTGTTTTTTACAAAACGGTTATAAGTGATTTATCTGATTTAGAAGATGTATTTTATGACATCTTAGTATTTTTTAGCCCTTCTGGAATTGATTCTTTATTCAAGAATTTCCCAGATTTTAAACAAAATGAAACTAGAATAGCTGTTTTTGGTAACACCACTATTAAAGCGGTAGAAGCACACGGACTTCGTGTAGACATCTCGGCACCAACGCCAGAAACACCTTCTATGACGATGGCTTTAGAAAAGTACATCAACAAAATAAATAAAGGGAAATAGGCTCAGACTATTCCAAAAAAAATCGCAACATATAATATGTTGCGATTTTTTTTTGGTTAGTATTTAATTCTTTTACTGAATTATTAATTTCTTCGTTTGTGATTTCCCACCTGCAAATATTCTTGCTAAATAAACTCCTGGAGCCATTGCACTAATATCTACAGCGTTTTTACCAAATGATAAATCTTTGCTCAACACTAACTTTCCTGTGATATCATAAACTTGAATTTGTGACTCTTGTAAGTTAGAAGTAACATAAATTCTATTTTTAGCAGGATTTGGATAGACATCAAAAGCTAACTCCGTTTCACTAGCAATAGATAGTGTAGGACAACCTGTTGCATCATTTACAAAAGAACTAGTCCCATCTTTTTGCCAAGGTAAAGCTGTTAAATAACCAGCAGTACAATCATCCACAAATATATTCACTAGACTAGTGTTAGAGCGCGCATCAAATGCAGTTACGTTTGCATTGTTACCATTACGCATATCCAGTTCTGTAAGACTATTAAAACTACATGCCAATGAAACCAATGCTCCATTAGTAGATAAATCTAAAGTACTTAATCCAGTTAATCTCACATCTATCACTGTTAAACCGGTATTACCAGATAAATCCAGGCTTCCTACCGGACAACCAGGAATACGAAATTCACTTAACGTGGTATTACTTGCTCCAATTACAATACTACTTAATGAAGAACTACCTTCTGTATTAAGCATGGTTAAATTGGTATTAGCAGAAACATCTAAACTAGTTACTGCGCTATTATACGTTATAACCAAACCTGTTATACCAGTTAATGCTTCAATACCAGTAAAATCATTAATCGCATTGTAAGGCGCTGTGTTACTAATACTTAATATTCCAGTAACCGCAGCAGCCTCACTATCTAATATAAAACCATCTACTGGTCCATTAATAGTGGTAAAGTCGACTAGAAACTGTTCAAAATCGGTATTCGGCACAGCAGTAGACTGTGCCTGAATTTGTAATTGCATGGCTACAACAATAGCCATAAAAAGTAGTGTTTTTTTCATAATTAATAGCTTTATAATTTATAATCATAAAGTTAGGTTATAAAAAAATACTTACAAGACCTTTCAACAAATATTACCGTAGTTTACCTATTTATTCCTGTACATTTGGTGCACCATCAAGAATTTCTTGATTTGCATCCGCTTCAAACTGCTTAAAGTTAGCTCTAAAAGAGTCTGACAATTTATATGCTGTTTTGTAATACCCTTCATCATTATTCCAAGTAGATCTCGGACTTAACACCTCAGTTGGTACATTAGGACAGGTTCTTGGTTGGTTTAATCCAAACACAGAATGTATATGATAATTACCTTTATTAGCAGCCTCTAAACTTCCGTCCATCGCAGCAGTAATCATTGCTCTTGTATATTTTAATTTCATCCTAGAACCAACGCCATAAGGTCCACCAGTCCAACCAGTATTCACCAACCAAACATTTACTCCAGCGTCTTTCATTTTCTGACTTAGCATTTCGGCATATTTTGTTGGGTGTAAAGGCATAAATGGTGCTCCGAAACAAGCAGAAAAACTTGGTAATGGCTCGTCTATTCCAGCTTCTGTTCCAGCAACTTTAGCCGTATAACCAGATATAAAATGGTATGCAGCTTGCCCAGGAGTTAACTTAGAGATTGGAGGTAAAACACCAAAAGCATCTGCTGTTAAAAAGAATATATTTTTAGGGTTTTTACCTATAGAAGGCACTCTAATATTTTCAATATGATAAATTGGATAACTCACTCTAGTATTCTGAGTAATAGAAGTATCTGCAAAATCTACTTCACCTTTATCATTCATTATTACATTTTCTAAAATAGCTCCTTTTTTAATAGCAGCATAAATTTCAGGCTCTTGCTCTTGAGATAAGTTAATTACTTTAGCGTAGCAACCACCTTCAAAATTAAAAACAGTGTTTTCAGCAGTCCAACCATGTTCATCATCCCCAATTAAACTTCTATCTGGATCTGTAGATAAGGTAGTTTTTCCTGTTCCAGAAAGACCAAAGAAAATAGAGGTATCTCCTTCTTTACCAACATTTGCACTACAGTGCATTGGTAATGTATTTTTATATACAGGAAGAATAAAATTTAATGCAGAAAAAATTCCTTTTTTAATTTCACCAGTATAACCAGTTCCACCAATTAATATAATTTTTCTTGTAAAGTCTAAAATAGCAAAGTTATGTTGACGAGTACCATCTATTTCTGGATCTGCCTTAAAATCTGGTGCATTAACAATGGTCCATTCTGGAGAAAAATCTTTTAACTCTTCTTCGGTAGGACGTAAAAACATGTTATAAGCAAACATGTTACTCCAAGGAGTCTCGGTTATAACTCTAATATTTAATTTGTAATCTTTATCGGCGCAAGCATAACTATCTCTTACATAAACTTCTTTGTTAGATAAGTAATCTACTACTTTATTGTATAGCTTGTCAAACTTATCAGAATCAAAAGGAATATTTATATTTCCCCACCAAACTTTATCTTTAGTGACATCATCTTTAACTATAAACCTATCTTTTGGTGACCTACCAGTAAACTCACCTGTATTAACAGCAAGTGCTCCAGACGAAGCGATAACTCCTTGTTTTTTTTCAACCGTAATATTCTGAAGTTGTTCTGGTGAAAGTTGATAATTAACTTTTGCATTTTTGATTCCATATTGTTCTAACGAAATCGTTTTCGTTACTTGAGTATGATTAACCATATTTTAATTGTGTTGTTTAAGATGCAAAATTAAAACTTTATTTTAAAGTAGCCATCTAAAACCCTAATTATCCGCTTTTAGTTTTAAAAAGTTTATCAACAATATCGCCCAAGACCCAATTAACAAAAGGCCTCCCAAAGGGGTAACTAATGCGATTTTATTAAAATTCACAGGTGTCAATGCATTTGTAGACAAACCATAAATAGATCCCGAAAAAAACAAAACACCAACTAACGTCAGTTTATAAATAGTCTTTTTCGATTTTTCTGGTACCCCATTTATACTTCCCAATATTAGCAGAAAAAAAGCATGATACATTTGGTAACGCACACCGGTTTCAAAAGATTGTAAAGACGCTTCCGAAATTAATTCTTTTAAGCCATGTGCTGCAAATGCACCTAGTATAATTCCTAAGATACCCAAAACAGCTCCGGAAATTAATAATTTTTTGTTCATATAATTATGTATTTCGTTTAATTTACCCACAGTATTTATTACATTCGTAAACACAAAATTACTCAACAATTCTCATTATGCGAAAGATTTTAGTCATTGGTTCTGGAAAATCATCCTCATACCTTATTAAATATTTATTAGAAAAATCAATTACCGAAGATTTACTAATTATAGTTGGCGATATAAACTTTACTCACGCTAAAAAATTAATTGGCGATCATGAAAATGCCCAAGCTATTTTATTAGATGTTTTTGATAAACACTCTCGTCAAGAGGCCATACAAAACGCAGATATTGTAGTATCTATGCTACCTGCAAGATTTCATATAGAAGTTGCTAAAGACTGTATTACTTTTAATAAGAATATGGTAACCGCTTCTTATATAAGTCCAGAAATGCAAGCATTAGATAAAGCTGCAAAAGACAAAGGGCTTATTTTTATGAATGAAATTGGCGTCGATCCAGGAATAGACCACATGAGTGCTATGCAAGTCATTGATAAAATTAGAAGCAAAGGTGGTGAAATGATTTTATTCGAATCTTTTACAGGTGGACTAGTTGCTCCAGAAAGTGATAACAATCTATGGAACTACAAATTTACTTGGAACCCAAGAAACGTAGTGCTAGCAGGACAAGGTGGCGCTGGGAAATTTTTACAAGAAAGCACCTATAAATACATACCTTACAACAGACTCTTTAGACGTACCGAATTTTTAGAAGTAGAAGGATACGGCAGGTTTGAAGCCTATGCAAACAGAGATTCCCTTAAATACCAAAGTGTTTATGGCTTAGACAGCATTAAAACATTATATAGAGGTACCATGCGTCGCGTAGGATTTTCTCGTGCTTGGAATGTTTTTGTACAACTTGGTATGACAGACGATAGTTACACCATAGACGATAGTGAAAACATGAGCTACCGCGATTTTGTAAATGCCTTTTTACCATACAGCCCAACAGATTCTGTGGAGCTTAAATTTAGACATGCCTTAAAAATAGACCAAGATGATGTAGTTTGGGATAAATACTTAGAACTAGATCTTTTTAGTAGAACAAAAATGGTGGAACTTAAAAAAGCAACGCCAGCACAAATTTTACAAAAAATTTTAATGGATAGCTGGACACTAGACCCAGAAGACAAGGACATGATTGTTATGTATCATAAATTTGGCTATGCACTAAACGGAAAAACATACCAAATAGACGCAACCATGGTAACACTTGGTGAAGACCAAACCTATACCGCAATGGCAAAAACCGTCGGATTACCAGTAGCAATTGCAACACTCGCAATCCTTAACGAAAAGATCACAACGCCAGGGGTACAAATACCAATTACCAAAGAAGTGTACACTCCTATTTTAAAAGAACTAGAAGATTACGGTATTATTTTTAAAGAAAAAGAAGTGCCTTACTTAGGCTACAACCCGTTACACGTTTAAAATTTTTATAGCGTTTCCCTACTTAGCTTTCCAAAGCTAAGTAGCGTCAGGCTGTACATTAAAATCTTTTTTTGCCATATATAGCAGCAAAAAAAGGATACCATTTCCATCCTTAACGCGAAATTCGATTTCAATTTCAAATCAATTCTGTACATTTATGTTTTTAACTGAAACTAGATCCTGTGAAAACAACAAATAACAACATTCAAATTGATGGTATAGACAAGAAAATACTACGAGCTTTAATGGAAGACGCAAGAACACCAATTCTTGAAATAGCAAGAGGTGTTGGTATTTCTGGAGCAGCCATACACCAACGACTGCGAAAACTAGAAAAGTCTGGTTTAATTGCTGGATCCAAATTTGTAATAAATCCAAAAGTATTAGGCTATACCACCATGGCATATATTGGTGTGTATCTAGATAAAGCTATGAGTAATCCCGAAGCAGTAAAACAACTTAAAAAAATCCCCGAGGTTTTAGAATGCCATTACACCACAGGAAATTGGAGTATTTTTATTAAAATTCTTTGTAAAGACAATGAACATCTTATGCAGGTTTTAAATAAAGACATTCAATCTATTTCTGGAGTTTCTAGAACAGAAACCTTCATCTCTTTAGATCAACAGATTGACCGACAAATTAAAATATAAAAAAAACTCCTAAATTTCTTTAGGAGCTTTTATTTAAAAAGAACTATGAATTAATTATTCTTTTATAACACGTATCGTCTTGGTTACAGTACCAATAGTTACGCTAACAAAATAAGCACCAGTTTGTAAGTTAGACATGTCTAAACTTCTTGTTGTTGTATTTGGTATTTCTGTTAAAACGGTTTGTCCAAGCATATTAAATACTGCAATCTTAGACATTTCTTTTTTAGCTGTTATGTTTAACAATCCTTTTACTGGATTCGGGTAATAGCTAAACAATTGTTCGTCTTCAATTCCTGGAATGGATAAAGTAGAATCGGTAACAGTAATACTAAAACCACCTTCAAATCTTCCTGAAGTTATCGGAGAAACAGGAGGTCCAGCAACACCATCACTCCAAACTCTAACATAATAGGTAGCACTTGGTACTAGCCCTGTTAAAGCTACTGTTTCCCCTCCATTGTATGCAGAACATGCTATAATATCAACATCTAATTGTGAACAATCTAAAGACGAATATACAGCAACATTGGCTTGATCAGACGTATCCGTAATAACTGTTGCTATAGTAGCTTGCCCAGAAGCTGGACCTTGAAAAGTGTACCACACATCTGCTTTAAAGGTATATGAATCACATTCTGTATCATCATCTTCTCCAACAGTACTATCTGTTGCTCCTGCCGTGGTTTGACCTGTTAACGTAACACCTAAGTTAAGAGATGTTGGATTAGCACATAAATCATTTCCTGGTGATGGAACACTTGTAATACAATCCACAACCATTTCATAATCTCCATCATCATCATCATAACCTTCTATCATAATAAAGTACGTTATGTTTGGTTGCGCAGTAAAAGTAAGTACAGATTGATCCCCAGAACATGCTTCGGAATCATCGTTAAATGCAATAAGATTACTTTGCAAACAATCATCAAAAATTCGAAAAGCAGTATCGTAATCCGAACCGCACAATGACAAGTTTACATCGGTTAAAGTAGCACTCATGAAAGAGTAATACACATCATTAGAAGGATTACCTCCACTATCTGTTGCGCTAACTGTTGAACCAGTAACCGTTTCACCGCATGTCACTGCAATAGTTCCTGTACACAAGTCATTAGCAGGTGCTGGACAAGTAAAGGTTACGGCTCCTAAATCCACATCGCAGGCAACATCATTTCCATGTTGCAAGGTAAAGTTTATAGATGTTCCTGAGGCATAAGGACCCAGTTCATAGGTACCAGTTGTCGTAACAGTTGTAGATGCAGTTCCGTCAAATATTACCGGACTACCATTACCTACATCGGTAACATTTACATCCACATAAAAACCACTATTTGCGCAATCTTGAGTGCCAAGAGTTGCGGTTGCAGCTCCTGCCGCACAGGTATCTACAATATCTACTTTAATATTATGAAAGCCAAAGCTATTTAATTCCCCACTAACAGGGGCCGAAATATTAAAACTCGAAATATCTGTTGCATTTAACACGCTGGTAATGGCGATAGCTCCAGATCCTAAAGGATAAGATGTAGGACTAGATATTTCAAGATCATCGTTATTGGTAACTAATATGGTACCCGGATTCAAAGCATCATAATCCATACCTTTTAAAGTGAAATTGGTTGGAAATCCATTTCTAGTTATGGACAAAACGTGTGGATTTAGCGGATCTCCAAAACTATGAAAAAACACAAAATCTCCTGGTAGACCAGGTAATTCTTCTAGATCTTCATCCCCAGAATGCGCAATAGTTAATACATAGGTATCTCCATCTTTAACTATTGTTTCTGTAATAATATTTAACGTATCATCATCTACTGCTGTATCTATAGTGAAAATCACCTCGTCACAGGTATTAGAAACGGTACCTATTACCACATCACATGTTGGATCTACTCCGTGTTGCAACGTAAAGGTTACTGGTGTTCCTATTGGATAGGTTCCAACACCAAACGTTCCTGTACCTGTTATAGGGATAGAATTTGTACCATCAAATAAAACAGGACTTCCTCCACTACCTAAATCCGTGATATTTATAACTGCATAAAAAGTACCTGCATCACAATCTTGAAACGGTGTATCCAATTGCGCGGTTCCCGCTGCAGGGGAACAAGGTGGCGGACAAGTATCTGTCACGGCTCCTAAATCGACATTACAGGTAATATCCGTTCCGTGTTGTAAAGTGAAATTGACTGGTGTTCCTGTTGGATATGGTCCAAAATCGTAATCACCTATTGCTGTAACTGGCGTAGTAGTTGTACCATCGAAAATAGATGGTGTACCACCTCCTAAATCGGTTACATTTACTTGCGCAAGAAACGTTCCTGCTCCACAATCTTGACTTACAAAAGTTGCTGTTCCTACTGGTGGCACGCAACCTTCTTCGATATCTATGCTAATATTATGGAATCCAAATAGATTTAAATCATCCGTATTATTCGTACCAATTTTAAAACTTGAAATATTTACACCGTTTAAAACATTAGTAAAATTTAAAGCTCCAGACGACCCAGCATCATACGATGTATATGCGGAAATTACTTGATCATCCTGGTTTCGAACGTATATACTTCCTGTTCCCGCTGCGTCATAATCTATTCCATTTAAAGTAAAATTTGCTGGAAAACCATTTCTTGTTACCGATAAAACAAATGGGTCAAGCGGATTCGTCGTACTATGATAAAAGAATAAATCGGATGGATTACCAACTACTCCAAGAAGTGCCTCACTACCAGAATGATCTACAGTTAACACAAACGTATCTGCGCCAACAACAATAGTTTCTGTAATATTTGTACCATTATCTACTGCGGTATCAATAGTAAAAATTATTTCATTGCAAGTATCTTTTACAATACCTAAATCCACATTACATGTACTATCGCTACCATGTAGTAAGGTAATTGGTATAATTGTACCAGCCGCATAAGGCCCAAGTGTTGTAATACCTGTTGCCGTAACTGGAGAGGATGTAGTACCATCATATATTACTGGACTTCCTCCACTTCCTAAATCTGTTACATTTACATCTACCAAAAATGTCCCTGCTACACAATCTTGTGAATTCAACATTACTGTTCCTGCTGGTGGTAAACAAGGTGGCGGACATGTATCTGTCACGGCTCCTAAATCGACATTACAAAAAGCATCACTACCGTGTTGTAAAGTGAAATTTACTGGTGTTCCTGTTGGGTAAGGCCCAAAATTATAAACACCCGTTGCAGTAACTGCTGTAGTAGTTGTACCATCAAAAATAGATGGTGTTCCACTTCCTAAAGCTGTAATATTTACATCAGCCATAAATGTTCCTGCTCCACAATCTTGACTCACAAAATTTGCTGTTCCTGCTGGAGGAACACAAGCTTCTACTATACTCACATTAATATTATGGAATGCAAAATCAGTATTATCTGAAAAATCTGGTTGAATAATCTTAAAAGCACTAATATCTGCAGCATTAGCTGGATTCGTTATATTAATTGCACCAGAACCTACTACATATTGTTGATTTATTGAAATCTCGGTATCATCTTGATTTAAAATGGATATAAATCCGGTCTCTACCGTATCATAATCAATTCCATTTAAATTAAAGTTTGTAGGAATCCCATTCCTAGTAAGTGTAAGAGTAAATGTATTTGCATTAGCCCCGCCACTACCATAATAAAAAGCCCAATCTCCAGTACTTAATTCAAATAAAGTCTCAGCTCCTGAACCAGGAACATCAATTAACAATACATACGTATCAGACCCTACCATTAGTGTTTCTGTAATACTAACGCCATCATCCTGTGCCGTATCAATTGTGAAATTTATATTCTGAGCAATAGCAGAATAACTAAATAGCAATAAGACACAAAAAACACGGATGCTTTTGAGTATTGCTTTTTTTAAATTGTAGTTCTTTTTCATAATAAATATATTTATGTTAATACCATAAGGATACCGTCAAAAAACAATTTGGCGGTATCCTTTTATTTAGTTTGTTTATCTTTTTAGTTTCTACTTGGAAAGACACCTTGTAATGCTATAATATAACTTAAGGCTGTAAAAGGCTGCATGTTATTATGCGGTAGATTACCACCAGACTGTCCAATAACTGTAGCATCTGCAGCCATTTGTGCATTTGCTCCTGTTGCAAAAACCCCACCTTCTGCATTGTAAGCATTTGCTGGGTTTGTTACTGTAGCTCCACCCCTAGGAATTGGACTCACAGCGTTAGTAACAGCAGTATGATTATGTGTAGGCATTTGGTTAGCATTAAGAATTACAGCTGCTTCCCCTCCTTTTTGCCCTAGCTTTATGGTTGGCTGTCCAGGACCTGACCCTGGGTGTACAGGAACTCTACCTCTTAAGTCGGGTAAAGCAAAAGTTGTTCTACCATCACCTCCATAAGTAGTTCCTAATAAAGAAAATAAAGCGTTGTACTGCGAAATAGGTAATAACTGCCCGTCGCAATATGCCCATCCTCGTGGTGCAAAAGTCCCTCCGAACAAAATAATTTGTGCAATAAATGGATCCATAATATATTTATTTAATTGGTTAATAACAAGTCAAAAGTACTGATTTTTAGATAGTTAGACGTAAGCGATTTTACTTGATATAAGAACCGAGTAGAAATACCTGATTTTTTATTTTTATATGTTTTAATAAAAATATCTTGTAGCTTTAAAGTCTATTAATTAATAAATCTTAAATCATGAGTATAAAAACGAAATCCATACCCGTTTTAGAAGCACAGATCTATGTGAAAAAATGGCAATCCGAAAACAGTGCTACGAACAAGAAAGGTGGTCTAAAACATGCCAAAGCCTTTTTAATACCAGCTGGTGATCTTATTGATTGCCTAATAGAAATGGAGATATTAAAAGACCTCTCTTGTATTAACACGAGTCTTGTAGACTCTGCAGGTATTAGAGCCTATATGGGAATTGACAGACCAGCTTCAGACGACATGCAAAGTGCCGAAACCGAAAAACTAGTACTTGTAGCAACAACTAAAGAAGTAGATGGCACTAATAAAATAATACATAGAGATATTATAGAAGGATATGACATTAAAAATCCGCCACCTCATAAATTAATTGGTACCGGTATTTTTGATTTTACAGATCCTTGCCCAACCACTTGTGATCCAAACAGCCCATTATATAATCCTTAAAAAGTGAAATGAAGGAATTTGATGAAGCAATTCAACAACTTGGTAAAATATTACTTTTTATAAATGCAACATTATATACTTATAGTTATTTAAAAGGCTACAAAAACAAAGCTATTAAATATTTTGCTATCTATTTAACACTTACTTTTTGTGTTTTAATAGGTAGTAATTTAATTGTGCAATTTCAGCGAAAATTTAATTTTGAATTAAATAATTTATACTTATCCCATTTCTATTTTATTTTTCAATTTATTTTTCTGTCGTTATTTTACAGTCAATTATTTAATAAAAAACAGAAAAAATATTTAAATTCTATAAGTATTTTAGTGTTTTTAGTATTAATAATTCAATACACTTTAAACACTGCTTTATTTTCTCAATTTAATTTATTAGAAATATTAATCACATCATTTCCTTTGGTAATATATTCCATTTTTCACTTATATAACTCGTTAAGCAAACCTGGTAAATACATGTATATAAATGCAGGAGTATTAATTTACTTATCTATAAGTACACTTATATTTTTCCTTGGTAATTATGTTCCAAAAATCAATGATACATTAGCATTTAATGTATGGTTTTTAAATAGAGTATTTTATGTAGGCTATTTAATACTAATTTTAATAGAATGGAAAAAGAGCTTATGGAAAACGAAAAATTAATTATTCAAGCATTGGTTTACGGAATCATCTTTTTGGTTTTAATAACTACTGGATTAATTCTGTTTTTTCATTATTCCAGACAAAAAATAGTGCAAAAAGAGCTTGAAAAAGCTGCATTAAAACTTGAAAGTCAACAAAAAATATTACAAACCTCTATTGCTATTCAAGAAATAGAACGCAAACGTATTGCACAAGATTTACATGATGCCATTAGTTCTAAACTCAACATTATTAGCTTGTCTACCAACGTGCTTTTAACAGATAAATCTATTAATGATAAACAGAAAGCTTCATTAAACCAAATCCTTGAAATAACCGCTACTACCCTAGAGAGTTCAAGAAAGATTGCGCATGATTTAATGCCTCCAATTTTAGATGAGTTCGGACTTAAGGTTGCTTTAGAAGAATTATTCGATGATTTTTCGGCAAATACAACATTAGAAATAGAGCATAATATTGAAAATTTAAGTAAATTATCTAGAAATAATCAATTGCATGTATTTCGAATTATTCAAGAACTAATGAATAATTCTATTAGACATGGAAAAGCAAATGAATTAGCGATATATATGGAACAAAACCCAACAGGGTTTAAAATGCGCTATCAAGATAACGGTGTTGGTTTTAATGTGAAAGAAATTAGTAAAAAAAGTGGCATTGGTTTACAAAACATAAATAGCCGTGTTAAAATTTTAAACGGGTTTCTTAAAATGGAAAGCACCAAAAATAATGGTAGCCTTTTTATAATACAATGTACATATCATGGATAAAATAAATATAGCATTAGCAGATGATGAACTTTTATTCTTACAAGGATTAAAAGCAATTTTAGGTAATGAAGAAAATATCAATATTCTTTTTACTGCTCAAGATGGAGAGGATTTAGTACAACAATTACGCGAAGCAAAAACCCTACCTGAAATTGTAGTAACAGATCTTAAAATGCCTAATTTAAATGGCGTGGAAGTCACTAAAATTATTCACAAAGAATTTCCAGACATAAAAGTAATTGCACTTACTAGTTACTTTAGCAAACCTTTTATATTAAACATGATTTCTATTGGAGCTGTTGCTTATTTAGCAAAAAACAGCACACCAGCATTAATGATTAAAACCATTGAAGAGGTTTATGATAAAGGTTTTTATTACGACGGAAAAGTGATGCAATACGTTCATGAAAGTATTACAAATCCGAAAGACAAAAACACAAAATCTACATTTGACACTAATTACTTTACAAAACGAGAAATAGAAGTTCTAGAACTTATTTGCAAACAATACACCACCAATGATATTGGCGAAACACTATTTATTAGTCCGAGAACTGTAGAAGGTCATCGTAATAATTTATTGCTTAAAACCGAAGCAAAAAATGTTGCTGGACTGGTTATTTATGCATTAAAAAACAAGCTTGTTTCCCTAGATAACAATAGCTTTTAAAATAAAAAGCTCCTACAAGAGGAGCTTTTTATTAATATTTTCAAGTCTTAATCTCTAGACATAAAAATCTGTAATACATACCAAAACAATAGCATTAAAGATGCAAATAAACCAAGCGAAGCTGGAATATATTGATCTACTGTATATTTATTGATAAGGTTAGAAGTTTGGTATAAAATAGAACCTCCTGCTAGTAAACACATTCCTACAGAAAACCATAATCCTAGGTTAAACCCAAAAAGTGTTCCTGCTATAATTAAACCTATAGCTATAAAAAAGCCAATTGTTAAGCCCGTTTTTAAAAACGAAAAATCTTTTTTAGTTACAAAAACGACAGCGGTTAAACCACTAAATAAGGATAAGGTTACTATTGCTGCTTGTTGTAATATTTCTGGACCAGAATCCATATAAAAAGCTGCCATATAAATCATTGGCACAAAGATAAATGCTTCGGCTAAAATATATAATGCATATGCTAAATATTGCTTGTTTTTATCTGGCGTCTTTAAAGCCATTTTTTCCGCATAATTAGTAATAAACATAAAACCTCCTAGCATGATTAGCCATTTAAAACCATCGGTCATGGATAGTGCAAAATTTACAATAGTCTCGCTTTGCAATAATAAATATTCAAAAAGAATAAATACTAAAACGCCACCAGCAACATGTGCATACGTTTGTTTATAAAAAGCAACTCGGTCTACTTGTTCTAATGCTGCTACAAGTACTTTAGGTTGTTCCTCTTGAAAAGGATTTATATTTTGATTTTCCATATTTTTTTTTTGTTAGGTTTGGTTTTGAAAAGTAATAAAAAAAGAGACATTATTATCAACTAATGTCTCTTTTTCGTACTTCTTATATTTTTTAATCTCTTCTTCCCAGTATTTGAACTGCCCAATATAACAAAGAAGCTAATGCACCAATTGCTGCAACTAAATAGGTTCTTGCTGCCCATTTAAGTGCATCTTCAGATCCTGCATATTCTTCTTGCGTCAACATGTTTTTATTTTTCAACCAAGCTAATGCTCTGTTACTTGCATCATATTCTACTGGTAACGTAATAAAACTAAATAAGGTTGCTGCTCCCATCATTATTAATCCTGCAATTGCCACATAGGTTCCCATTACTCCCATTGCTTGGCTTGCCATTAAAGCAAGACCACCAAAGATAACATAGGTAGACATTTTGGAAGTTATTTGCACCACCGGAACTAATTTAGAACGCATTGTTAAATATCTATATGCAGTTGCGTGTTGCACAGCATGACCAACTTCATGTGCTGCTACAGCGGCTGCAGCGGCATTGGCATGACCATAAACAACTTCGCTTAAATTAACGGTTTTATTTGCTGGATTGTAGTGATCTGTTAATTGTCCGTTAACAGAAATGACTTCTACATCTGTAATACCATGATCAGCTAACATTTTTTTAGCAATCTCCGCTCCAGTCATACCATTACGAAGATGTACTTTTGAATAGAATGCGAATTTCTTTTTTAGTTTTCCACTTACTAAACTACTTATAAGGCCAATTACACCAATTAAAATGTAATAACCCATATTCCCTAACATCATATTATTCGTTTTAAGTTAATAGTTTAAATATAGCAAAAAGTAAGCCAATTTAATTGTGATCCATTTTGTCAGATTGAGGAAGTTCTTTTTAAAGAAACTACTCTTCAAAATGTACCACTTCTATAACTCGATTCTCCTTAAAAATAATAACAAGTTTTTCTTCTTTTGCTTCAAAAAAACTTGGTGGTTTTCCTAAAGTATATACCAAATGATCGCTTCCTGTAAGCGAGGAAGGGGATGCTGGGCCCAATAACAGAATAACCTCTTCTTTGGTTTTCGCTATCAGCATTTTACTTTTAATAATATCTTCTGCCAACTTATATCGTGTAGTACGTTCGCTTTGCCATTGCTGTTGGTTAAAACGTTCTTCAAAAAGCCATGTTAATGTGGTGCTAAGTACAAAAGCTACAAAGAAAAACAGTCCAATTTTATCATTCCTCTTTAGTTTTAACCACATATATGTATTCTGAAAAATTTAGTTTAATGTCAATTTATTGCTTGATAAGTATTGCCTTTTGTGTTACTGCTACTGGGTAACTAATAACTTCTGGAATCTCTTCACGCACGCCTCCACTTTTTTCTTCCAGATTTTTACCAGAAAATACAATCTCAAAAATCATTTTATCGGCATAAAATCGCTCGGTAGTAATTAATAAGTTTTTCTGAACTTCATAAATACTATACAAGGTATTGTCTATATATTTTGCAGATAATAATATGCCGTTATTTTCATCCACAGCAAATGCACCTTTTTCTTTATTTATTGCTTTTAACGTATAATTACGATCATTTCTTTTTCCTTCAGCAATATATACAATTTTATAGGTATAGGTGTCTACAGAATCTGTTGCCATTAAATGGAATTCCATACCAATAGTTTGCTTACCTCTAGCATTGGTGATTTCTAAATCGCCTTTATAGATACCGAAATAATCTTCTGGAAAAACTTTGTCTTGCGCTTTCGCGGAAAAACAAAAAAGTAAAACGATGAGAAATGGAAGTCCTTTCATAATTATTATTTTACTCTAAAATATAAAAAAATGGATTCTCTCTTTCGAAAGAATCCATTAAATATAAAATACTACAGATTTATTAACCTACAATATTTACAATTTTACCAGGAACTACAATTACTTTTTTAGGTGTTCTTCCTTCTAATTGCGCGATGGTTTTTTCGTTAGACATTACTGCTTTTTCAATTTCGTCTTTACTCAAATCCATTGGTAATTCGATAGTAAAACGCATTTTACCATTAAACGAAATCGGATAATTCTTGCTGCTTTCTACTAAATGACTTGCATCAAATTTAGGAAAAGCTACTGTAGCTATCGATCCTTCATTACCTAACTGACTATATAATTCTTCAGCGATATGCGGTGCATAAGGAGATATTAAAATCAATAAAGGTTCTAGCACTTCTTTGCTTGTACATTTTTGTGCAGTAAGCTCATTAACAGCAATCATAAAGGTAGAAACCGAAGTATTAAAAGAGAAATTCTCGATATCTTCTGCTACTTTCTTTATGGTTTTATGTAATGTTTTTAAGTTGTCTTTTGTTGCTGCGACATCCGTAACGTTTAATCCGTTTTCTCCAACATACAATTTCCATAGTTTTTTAAGGAAACCGTGTACTCCTGTAATTCCAGATGTATTCCAAGGTTTTGCTTGTTCTAACGGACCTAAAAACATTTCGTATAAACGAAGACTATCTGCACCATACTGCTCACAAATCGCATCTGGACTAACGACGTTGTATTTGGATTTCGACATTTTTTCGACTTCACGACCTACTTTATAAACACCATTTTCTAAAAGGAATTCTGCGTCTTTATAATCTGCGCCAAACTCCGCATCATTTTTTAATCTTTCAATATCTAATTCATCGGATGCATTCACGTATTGTACTTTTACGTGAATTGGTGCTACTTTCTTATCTTTAATCAAACCTTGAGAAAGGTATGTATTCGTTCCATCTTCACGATAAATAAAAGCACTAGTCCCCAAAATCATCCCTTGGTTAATCAACTTTTTAAAAGGCTCATCCACGCCAACAAATGCTCTGTCTTTTAAAAACTTCGTCCAAAAACGAGAGTATAATAAATGTCCGGTTGCGTGCTCGCTTCCACCAATATATAAATCTACATTTTCCCAATAGTTAAGTGCGTCTTCGCTAGCAAAGTCTTCTCCTCTTTTGGCTTTTTCTTCCATATAAC
Source organism: Lacinutrix sp. WUR7 (assembly GCF_016864015.1). Taxonomy (NCBI): domain Bacteria; kingdom Pseudomonadati; phylum Bacteroidota; class Flavobacteriia; order Flavobacteriales; family Flavobacteriaceae; genus Lacinutrix; species Lacinutrix sp. WUR7. The sequence continues at coordinate 860,592 of NZ_CP045067.1, forward strand.
TAAAGAAATACCAAGAGCTTCCTGCCCAACCTGGCATGGTGTTTAGTTCTAAAGGAAATACTGTTTTATGATCAATTAACTGATTACTGACCACTGCACACTGTTTTACGTCCCAAGCCCAAACATCTGCGCGACCTAAAGGTGGCTCGCCAGTTTCGGTTGGTAAATATTTTTCTACTTCTGGTAATGTGATTGGCAAATGCGCTTTATCAATCATTTGCGGCATTCCATTTACATAGTATACTGGAAATGGTTCTCCCCAATAACGTTGTCTAGAAAATACAGCATCACGTAATCTGTAGTTTGTTTTTCCTTCTCCTTGACCCAATTGCTCTAAATCGTAAATAGCACGTTTAGACGCTTTTTTATAGTTCATTCCGTTAAGGAAATCACTATTTACAATCTTCACATTGTCTTTAGCAGCATACGCTTCTTCAGAAATATCTACGCCTTCAAAAATATTAGGAATCGCAATATTAAAATGTTTTGCAAAGTCGTAATCCCTTTGATCACCACAAGGTACAGACATTACTGCCCCTGTTCCGTAACCCGCTAAAACATAATCTCCAATCCAAATTGGAATTGGTTCTTTACTAAAAGGATGTTCTGCATAGGCTCCTGTAAATGCACCAGAAATGGTTTTTACATCTGCCATTCTATCGCGTTCGCTACGTTTTGCAGTTGCTAGAATATACGCATCTACTTCTGCTTTTTGCTCTGGAGTTGTAATTTGAGATACTAATTCGTGCTCTGGAGCTAAAGTCATAAAACTTACTCCGAAAATAGTATCTGGTCTTGTTGTGAAAACTTCAATAACTTCCTCATGATTATTCACGTTAAAAGTTACAGATGCTCCAACCGATTTACCAATCCAGTTACGTTGGCTTTCTTTCAATGAATCTGTCCAATCAATAGTATCTAAACCTTGAAGTAAACGTTCTGCGTAAGCAGAAATTCGCATCGACCATTGCGTCATTTTTTTACGCAGTACTGGATGTCCACCACGTTCGGAAACACCATTTACTATTTCATCATTCGCTAAAACGGTTCCTAAAGCAGGACACCAGTTCACTTCAGTTTCTGCTAAATAGGTTAATCTATATTTAAGAAGAATTTCTTCTTGTTCTTTTTGACTGAAATTATTCCATGCTTCCGCTGTAAACACTTCGATATTATCATCACAAACGGCATTCACATTTGCATTTCCTTCGGAAGCAAAAACAGCAATTAAACTAGAAATTTCTTCCGCTTTATTACTTTCATTATTATACCAAGACTCAAAAAGCTGAATAAAAATCCATTGTGTCCATTTATAATATTCTGGACTTGAGGTACGCACTTCGCGAGACCAATCGAAAGAAAAACCGATTTGATCTAACTGTCGTCTGTATGTTTTTATATTCGTTTCTGTAGTAACTGCAGGATGCTGACCAGTTTGAATAGCATATTGTTCTGCAGGCAAACCAAAACTATCATATCCTTGTGGATGCAAAACATTAAAACCTTTATGACGTTTGTATCGCGCATAAATATCACTTGCGATATACCCTAATGGGTGACCAACATGCAATCCTGCTCCAGACGGATAAGGAAACATATCTAAAACATAATATTTTGGTTTCTCACTAGTATTTGAGGCTTTAAACGTTTGGTTTTCTGCCCAATATTTTTGCCATTTGGCTTCAATAGTATTAAAATGGTATTGCATTTTTGTGTTTTATCGCTTAATGAAGGCACAAATTTAAACTTATTACAACACTATTAAAAGTTTAAACGTTATAATAATAAACGAATTAAAACTACTTAATTAGTTACGTAAATTAAGTTTCTAATAAAAAGATTCCCGATTTCTCAGGAAAGACATTTTATTTGAATTCAAAAGACTTGCACCTTTTAAAGTTTCTTTTCATTTTCTTTATTATTTTTACAGCATTAACAAATCCTTTTTATGAGCGCATCTTTTGAAAAATATCAGAAACGTAAATTAATTTCATCTTACTTTTCGGTGGTATTAAGTATTGCTTTAGTCTTATTTTTATTAGGACTATTAGGTATGCTAATTCTTAATGCTAAAAAGGTTTCCGATCATTTTAAAGAGCAAGTGGTGGTAACTATTTACTTAAAAGATAGTGCAAAAGAGGTAGAGACAAAGCAATTGGAGAAAAGTTTGGCTTTAGCAGATTATGTAAAATCTACAGATTATGTAACTAAAGAACAAGCTGCAGCATCTATGAAAGCCGAAAACGGCGAAGATTTCATGGAATTTTTGGGATACAATCCTTTACAAAATTCAATAGATGTACACCTAAAGGCAGATTATGTAACCTCAGAACATTTAGAAGACATATCTAAAGAAGCATTAAATAAAAACTTTGTTGATGAAGTCCGCTATGATAATGACTTAGTAACTTTAATGAATAACAACGTTAAAAAAATAAGCTTTTGGGTTTTAATCCTAAGTGGTATTTTCACCTTAATCGCTGTCCTTTTAATTAACAGTTCTATTCGTTTAGCGGTTTATGCAAAACGATTTACCATCAAAACCATGCAAATGGTTGGTGCTACAAAACGTTTTATTCGCAGACCTTTTGTTTGGAAAAGTGTGCAATTAGGAATTATTGGAGCAATTATTGCCATGTTAGGAATGGCAGTGGTTTTATATTACTTAAACCTGACTTTCCCAGAACTAGACCTAATGCGTAACCCTATTTTAATTGGCGCTTTATTTGCTGGTGTTTTTCTTTTAGGTATAATAATCACTTGGTTTTCTACTTTTTTTGCAACACAGCGTTTCTTAAATTTAAAAACCGATCAACTGTATTAATTTGCAATAAATCATACATTTACACGTTGGTTTTATCACAACCAACCTTTAAGAATTATGCATAAACTAATTCCTATTCTCTTTTTATTCTTTCTACTGACCTCTTGTATGGTTAAGAATAACTCATTAAAAAACACTGTAAAACAAAACATTATAATTACTAAAATTACACAAGGAGGCGTTAAGGACATTGTTTTTCATGATAACGGTTCGGACTTCTACTATATAAATCGTGGATTAGAAAACGGATTAAATTTAGATTCTCTTAACGCTAAAGTTTTAAATAAAACCGTTACTTTGCATCTAGCAAAATTAATTGGCGGCGCTACTTCAGAGCACATTGCCCAATTAACGCTAGGTGACGAAATTATTTACACAGAATTTAAATAAAATGGGAGAACAAAAACGTAAAGAAGAAACGAAAAGCGAATTTATTTTTGGTAGAAAAAACTATAAATTCATGTTTATTGGTTTAGCTTGTATTGCGCTAGGTTTTATTTTAATGTCTGGTGGTGGTAGCGATGATCCAAATGTTTTTAGTCCAGATATCTTTAGCTGGAGACGTATTCGATTAGCACCAACTTTAGTACTTATTGGTTTTGGAATTCAGGTTTACGCTATTTTGTTAAATCCGAATAAAAGTAAAGATTCTAATTCTTAACTATTAATTTACAAGTACAAAATAACAATTGGTAATAGTATTTTAATACTTTTGCCGACATGAATGTTATAGACTCCATTATTTTAGGAATTATACAAGGATTAACAGAGTTTCTTCCTGTATCATCAAGTGGCCATTTAGAAATTGGTAAAGCCATACTAGGCGATAATTCGGTTCCAGAAGAAAGCCTACTATTTACAGTAGTATTACACTTTGCAACTGCCTTAAGCACCATTGTTGTTTTTAGAAAAGACATCCTTAGTTTACTTAAAGGTGTTTTAAAATTCGAATGGAATGAAGATTTACAATTTGTATCAAAAATTGCACTTTCTATGATTCCCGCAGTTGTAGTAGGTTTGTTTTTTGAAAAACAATTGGAAGCACTATTTGGAGGTAATATTATGCTTGTAGGATGTATGCTAATAGTAACAGCAGCGCTACTCTTTTTAGCCGACAAAGCAAAAGACACAGATAAAAAAGTAAGTTTTAAAAATGCATTTGTGATTGGTATTTCACAAGCAATTGCCATGTTACCAGGAATTTCTCGTTCTGGCGCAACGATTTCTACTTCTGTTCTTTTAGGAAACGATAAAACGAAAGCAGCACGTTTTTCCTTTTTAATGGTTGTTCCTTTAATTTTCGGAAAAATCGCTAAAGACCTTTTAAGTGGTGATTTAATTAATGAAACCCATAACTTAACATCACTTTCCGCAGGATTTATTGCTGCATTTATTGCAGGATTATTTGCTTGTACTTGGATGATTTCATTGGTAAAGAAAAGTAAGCTTTCGTATTTTGCTTACTATTGTGCAATTGTTGGTGTTATCGCTATCATTTATTCCGTTTTAAACTAATATGCTAACTGAAGAAGACTACAAATCCGGACAGGTTTTATTAATCGATAAGCCTTTAAATTGGACCTCTTTTCAAGTGGTAAACAAGCTACGTTGGAAGATTAGACAAACCTATAATATCAAAAAAATTAAAGTTGGTCATGCAGGAACTTTAGATCCTTTAGCTACTGGTTTACTTATTATTTGCACAGGGAAAATGACCAAGCAAATAGATACTTTTCAAGGTCAGATTAAAGAATATACAGGAACTATTGTTTTAGGAAGCACAACACCTTCATACGATTTAGAATCCGAAATAAACGAAACCTTTCCTATTGATCATATTACAAAAGATTTAGTAGAAGAAACTACGAAACAATTTACTGGGGAGATTGATCAATTTCCACCAATTTTTTCCGCATTAAAAAAAGACGGAAAACGTTTATACGAATATGCAAGAGCTGGAGAAGAAGTAGAAATACCATCTAGAAAAATTACTATCGAAACTTTTGAAATTACACGTTTTGAAAACAACGAAGTCGATTTTAGAGTGGTTTGCAGTAAAGGAACGTACATTCGATCTTTAGCACACGATTTTGGAAAAGCGCTACAATCTGGAGGACATCTTTCGGTTTTAAGAAGAATAAAAATTGGCGATTACAATGTAGATAACGCCGTTAGTATCGAAGCTTTTATAGAAGAATTAGATTCTTAAAAAATCTATTTTTTCATTTTTAACGTATCTTTAAGTGCCACCACTTAATAAAATACGTTATTAACCTACATGCAATTTAGCAATAAACATAAAGCGATGTCTATTACGTTTCTTATCTCAGGAACGATAATTCTCGGCATGTTTAATTTTCATATTTTAAAACATACGGAAAAAGTTGCAGAAACCTTCTACGAAATAGAACCAGCAAAGGAAATCACAGAAACCGAATTAGAAGAAAAAGAACAAACGGCTAAAGCCGAAACCAATCAAGCTTACAATCAAAACCAGAAAAGCAAAAGCTATGCATATTCTCAAAGAAGAATTGCGCCTCCAGAAGATTATGTAAGACCTGATTTAAGTCATTCGGATTATGGGATTTCTAAGAAAAAGGATATCTCTAAAAAAGAATCCAGTGTAGAAAAAGACGAATTAAACTCTTTTAGCAAAGTAAATGAGGTGCTTAAAAAGCAACTGGATGAAAACAATAATGCGAAAAGCTCTGTTAGTTATTCTTTAGTAAACCGAAAGCACAAATACTTGCCAACACCTATTTATTTATGCGAAGCTAGTGGTAAAATAGTAATAAATATTACGGTAGATACTTCTGGAAAAGTTACAGGTACCTCTTATAATAACGCTTCCAACTCATCCAATAACTGTCTTATAGAACACGCTTTAGAATATGCTGAAAAAGCAAAATTTAATCGTAATTCTTCAGAAGGAGCACAAATTGGAACCATTACTTTTTATTTTGAAGGTAAATAATAATTCCTATATAAATTAAGGAGTAGTTTTATTAAAAACCCTCTCATATGCGCTCCTTCCTTTAGCTAAAGGATGGTGTATTTTGTGCAAGCAAAATTGGAAGGTTTGAAGTAAAAGAGCAAAGCGATTTTTAATTAAACGCTTAATAATTCTACCAAATCATTAGCCGCATTTTGTCCTTTATCTTTATTATACCAACGCTGTAAATCTTCTTTAAACTCTGGAGTTAGCATCCCATGTTTCGCTTTATAATCGTTAACTAATTGTGTTGCTCCACTTGGTCTTGGTCCAAAAGTATTTATCACTTCACCAGAAGTTTCATCTACCATAATTAATTTCGGTATTGATTTCCCGCCATTGGTTAAAAAGTTATTCATTAGGTCTTCATTTTCATCACGCAACACCACTTTTACATTAATATTAGGATTTAGTTCTGCCACTTTTTGCATTACAGGAACTACATGCGCTGCATCACCACACCAGCTTTCGGTTAGTACTAACCAAGTTATTTTTTTATCTATTTTTTCAATGCGTTCTTTAACAGCCTCGTTTACTTTCAACGTTTTATCCCAACGTTTCATTCGTTTTGCATTAAGCATGGTATATTCTACAAGATTTTCAGATTTATCTGTTCCTGTAGTATCCTTATTTTCTACTAAATTATTTACTAAGGTGGTGTATTCGGTATAGCTAATACTTTTCGCTAAACTATCTTTAATTATATTGTTCATCTTCTTAATTTCTTAAAGTAAAAATACTTGTATATGTATTTATAAATCATGACTTTTATCATATCTATGTCTATCTTTATATCAAAAACTTACAATCCATAATACACATTTAGCGAAAGAAGTTATTTACTTCTAAAGCTTTTACTTTTGATGCGGAAGTGGATTTCTTAAAAGACAATGTTATGACAAAACATAGATGTGGTTGGTGTGTTGGAGATGATTTATACGAAGCATATCACGATCAAGAATGGGGAAGCCCTGTGCATGATGATGCAACACTTTTTGAATTTTTAGTTTTAGAAACTTTTCAAGCGGGCTTAAGTTGGATTACTATTTTACGTAAACGGAATCACTTTTTTGATGCTTTTGATCAATTTGACTACAAAAAAATAGCGAATTACAAAGAAGACAAAGTACAGGAACTACTTGAAAATGCTGGAATAATTAGAAATAAATTAAAAGTAAGAAGCACAATAACAAATGCAAAATTGTTTATGGACATCCAGGAAGAATTCGGAAGCTTTTCTAACTATATTTGGGCTTTTGTAGACGGTAAACCAATAAAAAACAAACACAAAAACTACAAAGACGCTCCTGCAAATACCGCAATTAGCGATGCTGTAAGTAAAGATTTAAAAAAGCGAGGTTTTAAGTTTGTGGGTTCTACCGTTATGTATGCTTTTATGCAAGCAACTGGAATGATAAACGACCATGAGGTTGATTGTTTTAGATACGAAGAAGTATAGCGCAGAAACTCGAAAAATTCAAATAAAATAACTCCAAAAGCTGACATCTAAATTTGAGCTTTTGGAATTTAAAATACGACGCATATTATTATGCTTTTTGTTTAGCCTTGTATGGAATTAATTCTAATACTTTCTGCATCGCTTCAATTCTAGCCTGACTTTTTCTATTCGCTTTTATAATAATCCAAGGTGAGATTTCTGTATTTGTTTTTTCAAACATGATGTTTTTATAATCTGTATAAGAATCCCAAAGCTCTAATGCCTTTTGATCTACCTTACTAAATTTCCATTTTTTTATTGGACTAGATTTTATATCTGCAAAACGCTTTGCTTGTTCACTTTTTGAAATGGAAAAATAAAATTTTATAACTCTAGTTCCCGACTCAATCAGCATACGCTCAAAATCATTAACCTGGTTCATAAAAATATCATATTCTTTTTCAGTACAAAAGCCATTTACCGGTTCTACAACAGCACGATTATACCAACTTCTATCAAAAAATACCATTTTTCCTTTTCTAGGAAGCTTGTTTATATACCGTTGAAAATACCATTCTCCTTGTTCTTCTTCCGTTGGTTTTGGCAATGCAACCACTTTAAATTCACGAGGATTTAGATGTTCTGTAATACGTCTTATTGCTCCACCTTTTCCTGCTGCATCTCGTCCCTCAAAAATAACAACTACTTTTTCCCCGCTATTTTCAACCCATTCTTGAAGTTTTCTGAGCTCTACTTGTAACTTTTTAAGCCTACTTTCATAGTTCAATAATCTAACTGCTTTTATAGCTGTCATATTCTCCTCTAATAAAAAATACTTTAAGCCTTTTTTGGTATTTAATCCTTTTAAGCTTTTCTCTGATATTTTTGTCATATTAGTCAATTTGTTTAATCATTCTATGATAGCGTTGTACAATGTTTGGGTCTGGTAGTGTGGTGGTTCCAGAATTACCTTTTCCATCATAATCAAATCTGGATAACACGTAACGAATACTCTCTAATCGAGCTTCCTTTTTATTATTTGTTTTTAATATTATCCAAGGACTAAAGGAAGTATGTGTTTTACCAAACATTTGCTCTTTGTAGTGCGTATATTTATTCCAAAGCTTTTGTCCTTCTTTATCCACTTCACTAAACTTCCATTGTTTTAAAGGATTTTTCAACCTAGATTCAAATCTTCTTTCTTGCTCATCTTTAGAGAGAGAAAACCAAAATTTTATAACCACAACTCCGTCTTCATAAAGCATATGTTCAAACTCTGTGACTTGCACCATAAACTTGTTGTATTCTTCTTCAGAACAAAATCCCATTACGGGTTCTACAACAGCACGATTATACCAACTTCTATCAAAGAAAACCAGTTCACCAGGATTAGGCAACTCTTTAATATACCTTCTAAAATACCATTGACCACGTTCTACATCTGTTGGTTTAGCCAGTGCTACAACGCGCATAGAACGCGGATTTAGATGTTCTGTAAACCTTCGTATTGTACCACCTTTTCCTGCGGCATCTCTACCTTCAAAAATAATACAAACACGTTTGTTATATTTTGCCACCCATTGCTGTAAATCCACCAACTCAGCTTGTAGTTGAAGTAATTGATTTTCGTAAGCAACAGAATCCATTAAACTTTTATATGCTTCGTCAGATAATTTATTACGAAGCAATGCCTTAAATTCTTCTTTATTATTACTTTTTTGAAAATCTTCTTGTGTTATCATATTATAAATTAAACATCTAAGTTCATAAAATTAGTTTGAATAAAAAATGATTATTATCATTTTAAGAACGACAAGAAATCGTCTCTAGAAATATCTTCTGCACCAAGACTTTCTAGGTGACTGGTATATACTTGGCAATCTATCAATTTATAATTGGTGTTTTGAATAAAGGTTATAAAAGCCACTTTACTTGCATTACTAACATTGGTAAACATGCTTTCTCCGCAAAAAACACCATTGTTTAAATCTAAACCATACAATCCGGCAACGAGTTCTTCTTCTTGCCAAACCTCAACAGATTTTGCATAACCTAATTCGTGTAGTTTAATATAGGCTTGCACCATAGCATCTGTTATCCATGTTCCCGATTGCCCTTCGCGTTTTGCAAGAGAACAAGCTTTAATAACACCCATAAAATCCTGATTTACGGTAACCGTAAAATCTGATTTTTTAAGCACTTGTTTCATGCTTTTAGAAACTTTCAATTTTTCTGGAAACAACACAAATCTAGGATCTGGAGACCACCATAAAACTGGATCACCTTCATTAAACCAAGGAAATATACCAGTTTTATACGCTAATAAAAGTCGTTCTACACTTAAATCACCACCAATAGCAAGCAAGCCTTCATCATCTGCTTCTTGCACATCTGGAAATATAATATTTTGATCTAATACGTACATGGGATAAAAATAAAAAACCTCAATGACATTTGCCATTGAGGTTCTGTTTATTTCAACAAGAACACTTTAATTGTGTTCATTGTGACAATTTTTCACGGATTAAAAAGGTAAATCGTCGTGATCTTCTTCTTTTACATTAGTTGCAGGCTCAAAAGCATCTGCAGGTGGTACTGGAGGCATTTCGCCAGATGCACTTCCTGGTTGTACAGCTTCAATTCTCCAACCTTGAATAGAGTTGAAATATTTAGTTTCTCCTTGTGGATTAACCCATTCTCTACCTCTTAAATTGATATTCACTTTTACAGCTTGTCCTGCTTGGTAGTTGTTTAAAAGATCTGTTTTATCTTGCACAAACTCTACTAAAATATGTTGTGGATATTGCTCGTCTGTTGTTATTACTAATTCTCTTTTTCTAAACCCATTACTTCCAAAAGTTTGAGTTTCTCCAATCATTTTTACTTTTCCTTGTACTTCCATCTTCTATATAATTATTAAATATTCGTCTAATTTGATATCGCAAAGTTACGATAATAACATTTTAAAAGCGCTTTCCACATCATTAAAACTTAAAAAATCTTTTGCTTTTTGGTGTTTTATTTCCGTGGATAAAGAACTTAAATTATGTTCGCTTTTAAAAGCCTGAATGCTTTTTTCTTCCGGTAAGTTTTCAACATTCCCTAACATCCCTAAATCATTCCCTGTTAATATGGTACTATTTTTAATTGCATCCGGTAAATTATCTACACCTATTCCTAAGGTTGAAAGCGGCTTAGGGATTTCGAAGAAACCAGTTTTTGCACGACTATAATAGTTTCCTCCTGCTCTTGCTACCAAATCTAAAAGTTCTTGATTAATAGATTGGTCTTCGTTTAAAACAGCTTCAGAGATATGTAGTTTTACTACTTCGCAAATCACTAAGTTTCCTGCTCCTCCTTCGGTTCCTAATTTTACAATTTCATTTACTTTACATTCCAATTGTATTGGAGATTCTGCAACTCGAAAAGGTTTTACTAAGTCTGATGCCAACATGGTTAATCCAGCCTTTTCAAACTCGTTTACTCCTTTAGGATATTCCGTACTACTTAAAGACATTTGTTGTACCAAATCATAATTCACCACATTAATGACTACTTCTTTAGTCGCTTCTACATTTTCAAGTGTATGTTTGGTAGTATTATCTCGCACTCTTCGTGCAGGTGAAAATATTAATATTGGCGGATTGGCACTAAACACATTAAAAAAACTAAAAGGCGATAAATTAGGATTACCAGCTGCATCTATAGTGCTAGCAAAAGCAATAGGTCTTGGTGCAACGGCACTTAATAAATACCCATGCAGTTTTCCTGTTGTAAGCTCTTTTGGTTTAAATGATAACATGATATAGTATAATTTATACAAAAATAAGCCTTTTGATGCGCAACAAAAAACCTATTTACTAACAACTACACAATAATATTAACAGAATAGCATTATATTTAAAATTTAAATCCGGAAACAAGTTCTGGATGCCGCTAAAAATATTTTCAAACTAAATTATGGGTTTTTCAAAAAATAGAAATCTTATTCGGTGGGTTATTATAATTGCTTCTTTTGCTATTATTTCCCTTATTTTATGGAATACGTATGTTTTCTTTCAGAAATTTAAAGCAGAAGAACGCGTTAAAATGGAAAACTGGTCTTTTGCACAAAATGAATTTTTAAAAGTAGTAAGTGAACTTTCTACAGATGAAAACGCTTCTTCTAATTTAGATTTAACTTTAAAAATCCTGAGTAGCAATAACACAACACCAATGATTGTGGTGGATAAAGATTCTACCATCGTTACTTTTAATAATATTGGGAAAGGAAAAAAATCAGACTCTATTTTTGTTATAAAAAACGTAAAAAAATTAATCACACAATTTAGTGGTGAAAATGTACCTGTAGATGTAAATTATGAAGGACAAGTACTCTATTACGGGAACTCGCCTTTATTAAACAAACTAAAATATTATCCGCTAGCTTTATTGTTAATAATTATTTTATTTGCTGCTGTAGTTTACTTTTTTTACCGAAGTAATAAAACAGCAATCGAAAACAAATTATGGTCAGGAATGGCAAAAGAAACTGCCCATCAAATTGGCACACCGCTTTCTTCACTTATTGGTTGGACCGAAATTTTAAAAATAGAAAACGTTAATCCGGAATATATTAAAGAAATTGAAAAAGATATTAGCAGATTACAAACCATTACGGAGCGTTTTAGCAAAATAGGTTCTTTACCAAAATTAGAGAAAACAGATATTGTTGCCGAAACCTTAGCAACTACAGATTACTTAAAAACCAGACTATCCAAACTAATTGATTTTGAGATAATTGTGCCAGAAAACAAAATTTTTGTAAATTTAAACAAACAACTATATAGTTGGACCATTGAGAACTTGGTGAAAAATGGTATTGATGCTATGAAAGGAAAAGGAAAACTTAAAATTGAAATTATACAATTAGAAAACAACATCAGTATAAATATTACAGATTCTGGAAAAGGATTAGCAAAAAATCAATTTAAGGATGTTTTTGAACCTGGTTACACGACAAAAAAAAGAGGTTGGGGTTTAGGGCTTTCTTTAGCAAAGCGTATTATTGAAGAATTTCATGGTGGTAAAATTAAAGTATTACAATCGGAAATTGGCAAAGGAACAACCATGCAAATTACATTAAAGAGCATTTAAATATGGACGAAAAATGGATTACAATAAAAGAAGTCGACTTAATTAATAATTGTCCGGAATGCTATAATACCAATGGTTTAGAATTAACTTTTAAGCAAAAATTTACCGAAACATCACTTTACAGGTCTATTACCAACCAAACCACACAAGCAATATATTGTAAAACCTGTAATACAGATATTTTTCCTGTGATGTGGACCGAAGATATTGAGCGTGTTTTTGCGTATCAACAAAAAGCGTTTGTACCTAAAAAAGCATCTACCAAGCTAAAAAAGAAAGCTTGGTTACTTATTTCACTTTTTAGCGTCTTTGTTCTTGCAGGAATATTACTAGCAGTATTCTATACCAATTTAACCACAAAATAACGGATATAATTTGTTTCTTATTTGTCCATATTTCAATATAAAAGAAAGCCGTTACTAAGGGGATGCTTTGATTTTCTACATTATATGAACAAAAAATAATTAGGATTAAAAATACGCAGTTTTAAAATTAAATCGGTCTTATAAATAAGACTGAATTGCTTTTGCTATATCCTGAAACTCTTGGGTAGTTAATTTTGTTTTGTGCATGAAGCTAGCATCTTTCATGGTATTTAAAGGAATTAAATGTACATGTACATGAGGTACTTCTAAACCAATTACCGAAACACCTACGCGTTTACAAGCGACCGCTTTCTCTAGTGCAATAGCTACTTTACGCGAAAATCGCATTAAAGCTATATACGTTTCTTCGTCTAAATCAAAGATTTTATCCACCTCCTTTTTAGGAATACAAAGTGTATGTCCTTTAGCATTCGGATTTACATCTAAAAACGCTAAAAAATCTTCGGTTTCTGCAACCTTATAACAAGGTATTTCGCCTTGAACAATTTTTGTAAATATAGAAGCCATAAAAAAAGTTATATCTGTAAATATAAAAATTCCTATTTAAAACCGAATCGTTTTTCAGTTTTAAATAGGAATCTTGATGTTTTGTTATGCCTTACTGTCATTTTGAGCGTAGTCGAAAAATCTAGTAAATTAAGAATATAGATTTCTCCACTTTGGTCGAAATGATACCATTTCTTAGACAAATTTCACACTATTATTTATCTAGAAATTTCAATAATATCAAACTTCATAATACCACTAGGCACTTGTATTTCGGCAACATCACCAACAGCTTTACCTAACAAACCTTTACCAATTGGGGAGTTCACAGATATTTTACCTGAAGCTAAATCTGCTTCACCATCTGCGACCAAAGTATATAGCATTTCCATACCATTAGTTTGGTTTTTTATTTTCACTTTAGAAAGCACCAAGATTTTAGAATTATCCATTTGAGACTCATCAATAACACGAGCACCAGCAAGCTGATCTTCTAATTTAGAAATACGCATTTCTAGCATACCCTGTGCTTCTTTTGCTGCATCATATTCTGCATTCTCACTTAAATCTCCTTTATCTCGAGCTTCAGCAATTGCTCTAGAAGCCTTTACGCGCTCAACATCTTTAAGTTGTTTAAGCTCTGCTCTTAATCTTTTTAATCCTTCTGCTGTATAATAAGATACTTTACTCATAACTTCTTCGTTTATTAAATAAAAGATGCTGAAATAATCTTAGACAATGGGCTGTTTAAGAGTTCAGCATAAAAAAATCTCGCATACACGAGATTGTACTACAAAAGTACAAAATTTTTAATTACATATTGAGATTTGTACTTAAAAGAACTTTAGCTCAAACAAGTATTTTAAAAATTAAAATGCCTTGAGGAAAGATACAAAATATTTAATTCAAAGTACATTTTTTGTACCTTGCTAAACAAAAAAAAACACCTAATGAAAAAGCTTATTTTAACAGTAGTAACTAGCTTTTTACTATTTGCTTGTAGTAAAAATGATAACAATAATGATAACGAATATTTACAAAACTATAGTTTTGATACTGGAAATTTAATAAATACAGGTTTAGTCGCTTCACCTTATGGTGATTTAGACATTCCTGGAAACTATGCAGTAGTTCCTAATTATGGTATAAATGGTATTGTGGTTTATTATTCTGGAATCTCTTATTCTGCTTTCGAGCTAAGTGATCCAAATCACCATATACAATCTTGTTCTACTTTAACTATAGAAGGTATCATTGCTTCTTGTGATTGTGAGGATGGCAACTCTTACGAAATTGTAACTGGACAACCTCAAAATGGAACTACGGGTGCTTATGGGTTAAAACCCTATTTTGTAGAAGTAAGTGGTAATATTATTAGGGTATACAATAATTAGGCAAATTTTAAAACCTAAAAATAAGGTTTTAAAACCAGGCTCTTTGTTTTACCTGCTAACGGAAGACTAGTATTTTTAACTTGTTCTCGATACATCCCGTTAAAAATCGGGACACTCGAACTAACAACGGACATAAATAGAATGTCGCCACAAATGCTCTGCATTTACTATTTCATTATTATAAAATATTATCGATGCCCAATCCTTTTTGCAAATAAAAACCCGCAAACCCATTGGGTTGTGGGTTTTTATTTTATAAGGTTTCTACAGGAATGGAACCTTGGTATATTTCCATTTTGTACATAGAACACACCTTTAAAAAGAAAAGATTTTTTGTTTACTTAAAACTAATCAGTAAAAAATACTCAACTTCTATAGAAAATATTCTATATTATTTTGTATCTTAGACTTGGGAATTTTAAAATTAATTAAAAGTGTTAATTAATTGAAAAGCCATTCTTTCATTAGAATGGCTTTTTTTTTGTCTAGAATAAACCATCCGTTTTTTATTACATAACTTTTAAATGAATAGGTATAACTAAAAAACTCTCCAACATGTATGTTGGAGAGTTTTTTTTATAGTTTCTGAAACAATTTCAGAATAACAATTTATAACCTTAGGTTTTAAAACTTCAACGTAGCACCCACTAAAAAATTTCTAGTTGCTTGCGGGTAATATCCTGTTCCTTCAATGGTAGTAGTTACATCTGGTGCAGACCAAGTATCATCATAGGTATAATAATAACCGTTAGAAATATATTTTTCATTAAAAATATTATTTACTAAAGCAGAGAAAGTTATGGACTTCACAAATGCTTTGGTATCTATTTTATAAGACACATTAAAATCATTTACAAAATAACTATCTAATTTAGATGCCGCACTATCTGTGTTTCCCATAAACTGCTCACCAACATACTTCATTAACAAAGAAAAATTAAGATTGTTTACTGGGTTAAACACTAATGCATTAGACAGCACTACTTCTGGAGAAAAGGAAATATTTGTTTTCCCTAAATCGGCTAAACCACCATCTCTTGAAACCACAGTACTCTTGTTTTTATTAGAACTTACTGTAATAGAAGGCTGTATCGTTAACCAGTCTAGTGGTTTTACTGCAGCTTCAATTTCTAAACCTAATCTATAACTTTCCCCACTATTGGTACGTATTGGGTTACCAACATTATCTCTATCTCCTGTTAAAATTAACTGTTCATTATACAGCATATAATACAAGTTGGTGTTGACACTAAATACTTCCGATTGGTGTCTGAAACCTAATTCGAAATCATTTAACTGCTCTGGTTTAACCATTTCGTTATTTTCAAAATCATCTCTATTTGGTTCTCTGTTTGCTCTAGCATAGGAAAAGTAGATATTGTTATTGGTATTAAACTCATACGTAATTCCTGCTTTCGGATTAAAAAAACTATAACTTTCATCTATTCTTAAAGCAACTCTATCTGATGTTAACCCTGTAGTTTTATAATCTACTAAACGCATTTGTAAATCTCCAAAAAGACTAAGTTTATCATTTAATTTAACGGTTGCTTTTGTAAAGAAACTTAGGTCTTCTTTCTTTCCGTTTCCATTATAATAGGTGTCATTTATTTCGCTAGAACTTGCATTTCTTGCCCAAATAATTTCCCCAAAATGATCTCCATCATAACTACTATATGTTCCACCAAAGATCATATCTAGTTTATTTTTCTTAAAATTAGCATTCGCATTTACCACATAGAAATCATTGTCTAACCAACGTCTTCTTATTAAATCTGTAGTATTAATGGTTTCGCTACCAACCATAATTTCCTCTAAATCATAATCTTCAAAATCTTGATCTTCTTTGTATTGCTCAAAATAACCATTACCATGCGTATAGTTTAAACTTAAATTAGTAGACCAATTATTGTTTATTCTTTCTGTATAATGCAATTGGTAATGATCTTGTTGGTAATTATCTTCTTCGTTTTTATGAAAACGCGTATTACCAGCTTCGTCGGTGTACATTCCTGCTGTATTAAACGTTCTATCGTCTTTTAAAAGATCTAAATCTTCCAAACCATTCCAAGATTGATAGGTAACTTCGTGACCACTAAACGTGATTGCTTTTATTAAACGATTATCATCTACATAAGCACCTTGAAGGAAATACGATTTTAAATCAGAGCTTGCTCTATCGATATAACCATCGGATTTTATTTGCGATAAACGCCCAGCGATTTCAAAGTGATTATTTAGTTTTCCTGTACTAAATTTCACGTTGTGTTTTCTAGTATTATAGCTTCCGAAGGAATTAGAAATTTCGCCATTTGCAACTTCTGAAACTGCATCTGTAAGTACATTAATACTAGCTCCAAAAGCACCAGAACCATTGGTAGATGTACCAACACCACGTTGTAACTGCAGACTTTCTACAGAAGATGCAAAGTCACCAAGGTTTACCCAAAAAGTTCCCAACGATTCGGAATCGTTATACGGAATACCATTTAGCGTAATATTGGTAGATTGTGCATTAATTCCACGAACACGAATGTAGGTGTAACCAACTCCTGCTCCAGCATCTGTGGTTGTAACTACAGACGGTAAGAAGTTTAACAAAACAGGAATGTCTTGTCCTAAATTTCGCTTTTCAAGATCTTCTTTACTTACGTTAGTGTGGGTAATTGGTGAAGTTGCATTTACGCGAACAGCCTTAATTAAGACTTCTTCTAATTGTTCTACCTGTGTAGAATCTTGTGATTTTTCTTGTGCGTTTGCACAGACGGTTAACACCAAAAGTGTTAAAAAAAGAAATAGGTTTTTCATTACGATTATGGTTTATAATCGAATAAAAAGAGGTAATTATTCTTTAGTTATTAATTGATTTATTTTGAGCTTTAACTAATACGATATTGAAAATGCTACTCTACATTTTAAATCCTTACACGTATAATTTTAAACATGTTCTGATTCTGAAGTAAATTAACATCGATGACTTTTTGGTATTCGTTAAAAATGTCTACTGGACCTTTTTTAATGTCTTACTTATAATCATCGATAACCTTATCGCACTCGTTAAAAATATCCACTGGACATTTTTTTAACACTCGCTTCCTAAACAGCATTACCTGTTCTAGGTTCAATGGGTATGATCTCAGCCTTTATAAGTTAAAAATCGAAATGATTACTAACTATAAATAGCACCCCTTTTTTGAGAACGACGCAAATGTAGTGACGAATTATGAATTAATAAAGACTTCTTGAAATAATTTTATAAAAAAGGAAATAACTATAAATAACCTTCCCTTTAATCTAAGTTTGGTTTTTTCCTATTGGCTTTCTTTTCCGAATTAGAACGTTTTGATTTTAAGCGTTTTATTTTTACTGCTCTAGGAATTTTAGTTGGTTTGCGCTTTTTTGGTATAATTAAACCTTCCGTTATAATTTGAAGAAATCTTTTTATAGCTATTTGTTTATTCTTATGCTGACTTCGGCTTTCGCCACATTGTAGAATAAGTACATTTTCTTTGGTAAGTCTGGAATATAGTTTACTTTTTAAACGTTCTTTTTGCTCTTCATTAAAAACCTGAGAGTCTTCTAAATTATAGGTTAATTCTATTTTTGAAGACACTTTATTTACATGTTGCCCACCTGCTCCAGAACTTCGTATTGCTTTATAATTTAACTCGCTAATTAACTGCTTTTCACTAAACATTACTCGTTAATTTGATGTGTAGCTTTTAATAAGTCCGTAACGGTTTTCACAGGATTAAAAGTGATTAATGGAACTTCTACAAAAATGGTATTCCAATATGCCATAGAACCATTCCAAAGTCCAGGAAGCTCTAATGCCTTTAAGTCTTTTCCCGTTTTGGTTTTCATGGTTATAAATGCCGTTTTTGGATCTACATATTTATTAAGATCAAACTTTTCACCTTTATAATTTTTAATTCCGCAAACAAGATCTACAGGATTAAAATGTGTTGCATTTTTTAATATTCTTTTCTGCGATTTATTCTTCTTATCAATTTGAGCTGATTCAACAATTTGTAATGAAATGTTTCCGCTTTCGTCTTTTATCCAAAAGGGTCCTCCACCGGGTTCGCCTTCGTTTTTTACCATGCCGCAAACACGAATTGGTCGATTTAATTTTTCTCTTAAATATTCTATTTGATAGGTTTTTGAATACTTTTCAAATTCTATATTAATAACAACATGCAACTTAGTATTTAAAAATTCGGCAATGGTGATTAGTTCTTTTTCCGAAAGGTCATTTTCTTCCAGTTTATGTAAATAAGCAAATGCTTGTTCTTGTAATTCTATTAACAAACCTCCCAACATTTTCTTGTATTCTGCCACCTCATTTTCGTATTTAGAGACTACAATATTATCTATGTTTTT
The DNA here is from genome assembly GCF_016864015.1 of Lacinutrix sp. WUR7. NCBI lineage: Bacteria > Pseudomonadati > Bacteroidota > Flavobacteriia > Flavobacteriales > Flavobacteriaceae > Lacinutrix > Lacinutrix sp. WUR7. Next base: position 879,631 of record NZ_CP045067.1, read on the forward strand.
AATAAAAATAACATCTGCATCTAATTGATTCAGGTTGTTTAAAAGAGCGCCATGACCAGAAGGTCTAAATAGTAAATTACCATTATCTTCTCTAAAGGCATCATTTTTTGGTGTTACTGCAATGGTATCTGTAGATTGACATTGGTATGAAAATGAAATATTGAATTTGGTCTTTGTTTTTGCCTCCACAATTTCTTCAATACGTTTAAATTCTGCATCAAAAATATTCTTGTGTTTTTCTGAAATAGTAAAGTGTAAGTCAGCCTCCTTATTAGAAGATGCATAAAGTGCTGCTTCAAATAAATGCTCTTCAAAAGCAGTAGAAACATGATCTTTATATTGATGAAAAGGAAGTAATCCTTTTGGATAGAAACCATAATTAAGTTTATCTGTTTCTAAAATGATTTTAATAAATTCTAATTTTTTTTCATCCTGTGAAAGCGTATTAAAATTTGGAATAAATTTTTTTACTTTAGAAAGTGCTTGATTATAAAAAGGAAGCTTTTCAACACCTACCAAAAACAAAGACAACTCTGAAGCTTTGTTTCTATTGATATATGAATTAATACTTTCTTGATCGGCATCATATTCCTGAATAAATTGAAACAAAAACTTAAACATTCTTGTGGCAGCTCCAGAAGCTGGAACAAACTTTAAAATTGCTTTTTCATTTCTTCTATTTTCAAAAAACTGAATGGCTTGATTTTTTTCTGTTTCAGAAAATTTCAGAATACCATTACCAATATTTGCAGCATCTTTTAAATTCACAAACGGAACTCCTGTTTTAAAAAGTTGTATTTGTGCATTAACTTTTTCAACTGTTAAGTTTTTCGATGCTATTTGTTCTATATCTTTTTCTGTAAATTTCACTTCTTTCGTTTTAATAATTCATCGATATGCTTTACTGCTATTTCTAAACGCATTTTCTTATCTCCTTTTAGCAAAACATAAGGTCTTTTATACTTTATTAACGTGTCTTGAAAAGCTTGAAACATACTTAAACGCTCTTCTGGTTTATCTCGTAAATCATCTGCTTCCCAAGGTGTGTCAATATACGTTAAAAAGTATACATCATATTTATTTTCTAATGCATATTTTTCAAGATTAGGATCACAAACCCCTGAATAATACGTTTCTGAATATACTTTAGTTTCCAGTAAATCGGTATCACAAATTAAAACAGAATCGGTTTTCAGTGCTAAATCATTCTCTAATTTCATTTGCCCTATAGCAATTGGCAACAAGTCTTTTGGCTCACAAGTCTTACGCTCATCATTCCATTTATCTTGAAGGTATTCTCTAGCGAACTCTGGCGTCCAAACCGAATTATAATGACGTGCCAACTGTTTTGACAAGGTTGTTTTTCCTGTAGATTCAGGGCCAAAAAGAACTACTTTTATGCAGTCACTTGGTTGTTGCTTAAGCTTTTCTTCCATGCTAAATATCCTAAAATTGCTATAAATGTAAATCCTAAATACTGGAAACTAGTAAAGGTAAATCCTTTATAAAAATACAAAGGAATAGAAATAAGATCACCAATAATCCAGTAGATCCAATTTTCTAATTTACGCTTGGCCATGAGCCACATTCCTACAAAAAATATCGCTGTAGTTACCGTGTCTACATAAGCAACCCAGCCGTTCCATTTATCAAATGCCTTATAAATAATAAAAACAAAAACTAGCGTTGCTAAAAATATAGCCACACTTATTTTCTTCTCCTTTTTTGTTGTTCTAGAAATTGGTGTCATATGACTAGCATCTACTTTACGTGTCCAAATATACCAACCATAAACACTCATAATAAAGTAATATCCGTTAATCATCATATCCCCTAAAAGTCCCCATTTTAATAATAAATACACAAAAATACAAGTGCTTATCATTCCAGTGGGAAAAACTAAAATATTGTTTTTTCTAGAAAACCAAACCGATAGAAACCCGAAAATAACGGCTACAATTTCCAACACAACATCTAATGTCTGGTAGTCTGAATATTGACCGAATAAAAAATCAAAAATGGGGTTCATAGTCGCTTCTATTTGTTTTAACCACTTTCATGGTTAGTACAGAAATATCTACGTCTTGAAAAGAACGCTTTATTTCGGTATTCAAAAAAGGCATCAATGCATCGTAATCTCCAAATATCTGTGTACTTAGCGGATTCTCTAAAACCTTAAATGGGGAGTTTCGTAATGCTTTTATAAAATTAATTACGTGTTTTTCATAATCATCCTGCAAAGGAGAAAGTGTAAGATCTACAGAAATTTCCATATTTATTTCCCGTACAAACGGGAATATTTTTAATTAAACATTAGTATTTATATTACTTGTAACTGTTTACAGTTTAGCAATCTTTTTATTGTTTCAATTCATTAAAGAATGTTTCATCCTCTTCAAAAGCCGTACCAATAACCACCAAATCTGCTCCTTCTTGGTATGCTGTATCTAATTGCTCTTTGCTTCGTATGCCACCACCAACAATTAAAGGGATTTCTAAATCTTTTTTTACGGCACTAATTATAGATGTTGGTATCGCGTTTTCTGCACCGCTTCCCGCTTCTAAATAGATAAGTTGCATACCAAGCAACTCTCCCGCTTTAGCGGTATCTACAATAGCTTGCAAATTATTAATTGGCATTGGTTTTGTTTGGGTAACTCTTTGCACTGCTGTTTCTTTTCCGTTTTCGATTAGCAAATAACCCGTTGGAATCACTTCTAAACTGCTATTTCTTAATTTAGAAACCGAGGCTACGTGTTTTCCTATTAAATATTCCGGATTTCTACCAGACAATAAAGATAAATACAATATAGCATTTGCATGATTGGTAATTTGCGATACATCTCCTGGAAATAATATGATTGGTAAATTGGTGTGTTTTTTTAATGCTAAAACAAGGTTTTCTGTTGCAAATGCTTCTACAGTACTTCCACCAACAAAAATATGTGTAGCAACCGAGCTGTTTAATTTTTGCATAAAACCGTCTAAACCTTCTGGTTTTGTTTTATCCGGATCTATTAAAACCGCTAAGAGCTTTTCCCCTTTTTCAATAGACTGTAATATGTTTTTATAAATACTTTTCATTACCTAGGAATACACAAATGTTTTTCTTCTTATTTCTCTTAATAGGTTATCTTATCTTTAGTCTATTTTCTTTGCTCTAAAAAACATTAAGCTGGTAAAGCATAAGCACAAGTAAATCCTTCAAACTCAAAAAATGTAGTTTGGTATCTATGTTTTTTTTCTTCGTAATCAATCCAAGCAATAGTAGCACCTTCTTCAACGGTAAACGGAATGACTAACGTATGCTGTAAAAAACTCAAACCTGGAGTCGCAAATAACTTATATAAAGATTCTTTAATACACCAAATAACAGTTAGTTTATTAATATAATCTGTTGCCTCTTTATCTAAATATGCGTTTTCATAATCTAAAAATTTATGCGCAATCACACCAATTTTTTCTCGTTGCTTTTCAATATCAATACCAACAACAGCATCACTTACTACCACTGCCGAAAACGTAAAGGAATGCGTAATAGAAATATGCTTACCATCCTTTAAATGTGGTTTTCCGTTGGTATCATAAATTAAATCCGCATCGGTATAACCAAATGCCGCCAACAAATGACGCACACTTAAAAAACCACGTCTGTGCAATTCGCTTTTCATTCCTAAAACACGTTGCATACTTTCTGGATTCAACGTTATAGGTGTTAGTAAATCTTCATAAGACTCTGTAATCTTCCAGATTTTAACAGTAGTTTGTGAGTTTGGCGTAAGAGTTTTGTAAAGAGGCATTTAATATTCTAAAAGTTATTGATTATCTTTGCATCACCTAAGGTGAAATTGGCTCATATTTATATAGCGAATTTAGTTATTTAAGCCATAAACCCAAAGGCAAGTGCAATTTTAAAACAAGATAAAAAATAATATGAGTACAAAAACTGTTGCTTACGTACCTAATAAGGTAAAAGACATGTCGCTTGCGGCTTGGGGAAGAAAAGAAATTAAATTAGCAGAAGCGGAAATGCCAGGCCTAATGAGTTTACGTGAAGAATACAAAAACACGCAACCATTAAAAGGAGCTCGTATTGCAGGATGTTTACACATGACTATTCAAACTGCTGTTTTAATTGAAACTTTACAAGCTCTTGGTGCAGAAGTTACTTGGAGTTCTTGTAACATTTTCTCTACACAAGATCAAGCTGCTGCTGCAATTGCAGATGCAGGAACTGCTGTGTATGCATGGAAAGACATGACTGAAGAAGAATTTGACTGGTGTATTGAACAAACCTTATTTTTTGGTGAAGACAGAAAACCATTAAACATGATTTTGGATGATGGTGGTGATTTAACCAACATGGTTTTAGATAGATACCCAGAATTAGCGGATGGAATCAACGGATTATCTGAAGAAACTACAACAGGAGTTCACAGATTATACGAGCGTGTTAAAAACGGAACATTAACAATGCCAGCAATTAACGTTAACGATTCTGTTACTAAATCTAAATTCGATAACAAATACGGTTGTAAAGAATCTGCAGTAGATGCAATTCGTCGTGCAACAGATATTATGCTAGCTGGAAAACGTGTAACTGTTTGTGGTTATGGTGATGTTGGTAAAGGTACTGCTGCTTCTTTTAAAGGTGCAGGAAGTATTGTAACTGTTACTGAAATCGATCCAATTTGTGCTTTACAAGCAGCAATGGACGGTTTTGAAGTAAAGAAATTAGAAACAGTTGTTGGTAATTCAGATATTATTATCACTACTACAGGAAATAAAGATATTGTACGTGCGGAGCATTTTGAAGCAATGAAAGACAAAGTAATCGTTGCTAATATTGGTCACTTTGATAACGAAATCCAAGTAGGATGGTTAAACGAAAAGCATGGTCATACTAAAGATACAATTAAGCCACAAGTTGACAAATATATCATTGATGGTAAAGACATTATTTTACTTGCCGAAGGTCGTTTAGTAAACTTAGGTTGTGCAACAGGTCATCCAAGTTTTGTAATGAGTAACTCCTTTACAAACCAAACTTTAGCGCAAATTGAACTTTGGACAAACAAAGAAGCATACGGAAACGATGTGTACATGTTACCAAAAATATTAGACGAAAAAGTCGCAAAATTACACCTAGCAAAAATTGGTGTAGAGCTTACAGAACTTAAACCTTACCAAGCAGAATATATTGGTGTAACGGTAGAAGGTCCATACAAGCCAGAACACTACAGATATTAATCTGTCATTCCCACGAAAGTGGGAATCTCATTAATTGAAACTAAATTATACTAAAATCCCAAGCATTCGTGTTTGGGATTTTTTTTTATTGTCACTTCGAGTGTCCCGATTTTTATCGGGATGTATCGAGAAGTTGGGCAATTTGCTTTTGGCAGAAAAGCCAAAACCAACCAGGCTTTCCGCTACTAGTTTTGTAAAACCTTAAATGGAAGTTTTACAAAAGCTAACCGCATCAATCCTTATTGCGGGCAATCCGTTATGGCCATTGCGAGACGTTTACAACTCGGCATTTTGTTTATAATATTCTAAAACTTAAAATGCACTTCGTTTATTTTAGTACAAACCTTCCGAGTTTTTATTTTATAAAAACCCAACTTCCTTTAGCTAGAGGAAGGAGCACTTCTGGATAAACCTATATTTAAAAAAGGAACATTATTAATTTCTGAGAGTATTATCGTAAATATAAAAGTCCATTTATAGTAGCTTTCCTCTTTTTTTTTAAAAGAGAATGAATTAAAATTTCCCCTTTAGAAATTTTAAGAAAGAGGAGTTAAAAAATACGCCTCACTTATTTTACTACAAACCATCCATGTTTTATCTCTCAATAAAACCCACCTTTCTTTAACTAAAGGAAGGAGCACTTCTTGATACTCCTATATTTACAAAAGAAACTTTATTGATTTCTGAGAGTAGTATAGTAAGTCTAAAAATCCGTTTTTAGTAGCTCTCCTCTTTCTTTTAAAGAGGAGAATGAATTAAAATTTCCCCTTTAGAAATTTTAAGAAAGAGGAGTTAAAAAAACAACCCATCTTATTTTTTCTAAATAAAGGAGCTTACTAATAAATAACATATTCTTAAAAAACATAATACTACAAATACATAGTTTTACCATTTTCGTTTTTATATAAGTATCTTCACACTAATAAACAACAACTTTATGTCTATAGAAAAAACAAACCTTGCTATCACCTCCTTAGAATCTCATCTAGAAAACCATAGTGTATCTAACCCAAAAGTATCTAAAAGTGATATCGCTTGGCATATAGATCACAGTCTAAAAGTAATTAATAGCGTTGTTATTTCACTTCAAAAATCAGATCCAAATACCTTTGAAAATAATTTTAGCCTTTTAGGAAAGGTGTTTTTTACACTTGGCTTTTTCCCGAGAGGAAAAGCAAAAGCTCCAAAATATGTAAAACCTCCAGAAGTAATTCTAAAAGAAGATCTTGTTAGTCAATTACAACTAGCAAAAACGAATGTTAGTACAATAGCCAACTTAGACAAGAACGCTTATTTTAAGCATCCGTTATTTGGTCATATTAATAAAAAAAGAGTTACTAAATTTTTGGTATTACATACCACGCATCACTTGAAAATTATAGAGGATATTATGAAGAAGTAATCGTTTTATAAAATATGCTATGCTTATTTTACTACAAACCATCCGAGTTTTATTTTACAATAAAACCCACCTTCCTTTAACTAAAGGAAGGAGCACTTCCGGATACACTTATATTTAAAAAGTTAGCATTCTTGATTTCTGCGAATATTATCGCAAATTTAAAAGTCCGTTTTTAGTAGCTCTCCTCTTTGCTTAAAGAGGAGAATGAATTAAAATTTCCCCTTTAGAAATTTTAAGAAAGAGGAGTTAAAAAATACGCCCCACTTATTTTACTACAAACCATCCGAGTTTTATCTCTCAATAAAACCCACCTTCCTTTAACTAAAGGAAGGAGCACTTCCGGATACACTTATATTTAAAAAGTTAGCATTCTTGATTTCTGCGAATATTATCGCAAATTTAAAAGTCCGTTTTTAGTAGCTCTCCTCTTTGCTTAAAGAGGAGAATGAATTAAAATTTCCCCTTTATAAATTTTAAGAAAGGGGAGTTAAAAAATACGCCCCATTTATTTTACTACAAACCATCCGTGTTTTATCTAACAATAAAACCCACCTTCCTTTAACTAAAGGAAGGAGCACTTTACGACAAGCTTTTCAGAAACAAAAAAAATGCCTTTCTGTTTCCAGAAAAGCATTTTTACCAACTAATCAAAAATTATTGTGCACTCCAACCTCCATCTAAAACAAAGGAGGAACCTGTTATGGTTGTGGAGCTATCTTTTGCTAGCAATATTGCCATATCCGCAATCGCTTCTAGAGGTACAAATTGTTTTACCGCTTGCTTTTTAAGCATCACTTTTTCTACAACCTCCTCTTCGGTCATATTATGTGCTTTGGCTTGGTCTTTTATTTGTCCGATTACCAAAGGTGTTTTTACATAACCCGGACAAATAGCGTTACACGTAATATTAAAAGGTGCGCCTTCTAAAGCCAAGACTTTGGTCATACCAATAACACCATGTTTTGCGGTAACGTAAGCCGATTTAAATTCGGAAGCACGAATACCATGCACCGAAGAGACATTTATTATTCTACCAAAACTTTGTTTTTTCATCTGTTTCCAAACCGCTTTAGAAGCGTAAAAAACAGCGTTCATATTTATGGCTATAATATTTTCGTATGTACTATTTGGAAAATCTTCTATAGGCGAAACAAATTGTATTCCGGCATTATTTACTAATACATGCAAGCTTCCAAAGGTCTTTATAGTTTCCTCTACTAAACCTTCAATAGCTTCCGCTTGCAATAAATTCGCATTAGAAAAAGCCACTTTTACCTTATATTTCTCACCAACTTCCTTTGCGATTTCTGCTCCATTTTTTTCTAAACCATGAAACATAATAGCATATCCTTCTTTCGCAAATTGATTTGCTATTCCTAAACCAATTCCGCTAGTACTCCCTGTAATAAGAACGGTTTTATTCATTTTCTAAAAATTTTTCAAGTGCGACATTAAAAGCTTCTGGCTGATCGATAACAACACCATGTCTAGAATTTTCAATAACCACCAAGGAAGCGTTTTGTAATGTATCTACATAAGCTTGCTTAAAGGCAATTGGCGTATAATCCATATCGGATGCTACCACTAAAGTTCTTGTATTTATGTCTTTTATTCTATCTCCTAATCCCCAATCCATTAAGGTTACAAAAGATTTGAAGTACGCATTGTAATCATTCTTTTTGCAACGTTCTTCAAATTGGTTTCGCATAGCTACTTGATGTGCTTCGGGAAACATATTAAATGCAATTTCTTTGGCTAATGGTTCTACACCTTTTGTTTGTAGAAATTCGGTACGATTTTTTAAAAGCTCTTCTCCCGTTTTTCCCATATCGTTAAAATCGGGACCACTATTTACAATCACTAGATTATCTAAGTATTCTGGATGTTTTGCAGCCATTTCAAAAGCCACAGCGCCACCCATAGAAAAACCAACAAAAGTTGCTTTTTTAATCGCTAGTTTATCTAATAACTGCTTTACATCTTCGGTCATTAATTCTACACCATACGCATCTAATGGTTTTGTAGAATCTCCGTGACCTCTTAAATCTAAGGCAATAACTCGATATTTTTCAGAAAAGAAAGGGACTTGACCGTCCCAATCTTTTTTTGTGGATCCTAAACCATGAAGTAACAGAAGTACCTTTCCTTTTCCATAATCTTCATAATCAAGTTCTATATCATTAACTTGTATTTTTGACATGATTTGGAAGCTTAGTTAATAGTTGCTGGTTTCTTTTTAAAGAAGTTTACTTTGTACTTTAACTCAAAAGAAACCAATGTTTCAATAACTGGAGAAGCTACAAATTCTCTATTTTTAGCATTAAATAAGTTTGTAATACTTAAACCCAAGGATAAGTTATCATTAAAGTTATATCCTGCATTTGCATCTACGGAAAAACCACCTAATTGTCCGTAATTCCAAGTTCTTCCTACCTGAGCGTTTTCAACAATTTCATTGATACCATCTCCATCTTGATCTTGTGTTTCTGCAGCTACATTAATACCAGAGAAGAAATCATATTTTTGCACATATCTTCCGAAGAGTGCACCATAGAATTTACCTTTTCCGTAATGAAGACCAACACTAAATTTATGATTTGGTGTATTAATTGGCAATTCACTTTCTAAAACTTGTCCGTCTAAATTACCATCATTATCCATATCATCTGTATCTAGACTTCTATCAAAATAGGAGTAATTAACAGAAGTTCTAAAACTATCATTAAAGTAGTAGTTTAGTCCTACATCTAAACCGTAAGTATCTACATGACCAAAGTTTAAATAGGTTAATACAAAAGCTCCAGTAGAACCATCTACAAGATCTCCAATTGGCGTATCCCCTACATGGGTTACATTATTACCATTTGCGGCATCTGCAATATTCACTAACGGACTGATAAAATTATCAGACTGGTTATAATACGCATTAGTATCTATAAATAGTTTTTCTGATAATTTCCCTTTGTATCCTATTTCATAAGAATTAATAGTTTCCACATCTAATTTTCCAATTTTTGTTCCATCTGTTAATGTGAATCCTTCACCATTTCCGATAACTAAACCTCCAAATAAGTTTCCTTTAAGGTTTAAGATGGATGGCACAGCAATACCTTTACCGTAAGTTAAACGGAATGTTCCGCTTTTCACTTTTTTAGTAATTGCAGCTTTTGGTATAAAGTTAGAACCATATAATTCATGATTATCTATTCTTCCTCCTACTAAGAATCCCCATCCAGAATCGCTTAATTTATATTCCATTTGTGTATACACACCTGTTTGATCTAAATCAATTCCGCCTTCATCAAAAAGATATGTACCCTTAGAATCTGCCATATCTAATTGGTATTGCGCACCTAAAGTTAAATAGAATTGGTTCCAATTGTTATTGTATTGTGCTTCTGCATTGAAACGTTTAGAGGCATCTTTAAAAAGAGCACCACGTTGCAATACAATACCATCTCCAAAATTAGCACCCGTTTGAAACCATTGCTCTGTAAAAGAGCGCTCACTAGCTTCTTCTTCCGAAAAACCATTATCTATAAAAGACACATAATTTTGTGTGCGTTGGTTCATGGCGTAGGTTTCATCTGTTTTACTCCATGTGTAATAGGTATTTGCAAAAAAGTTTTTAGAAACAAATTTTACTTGTGCTACATCGATACTCCAATCTTTAATTTGGTTACGACCTGCACTAGTAACTCCAATGTTATTACTATTACTGTGTCCGTAGTATCCCGTTATTTCTGAACTTTTTGTTGGCTTATAAAATAAAGAAGCGCCATATTTTTGTGAGTCAAAATCACGGTCCAGATCTAATTCTTTATATGCTGTTGTTCCTACATATACACTATCTGCGTAGTTGAACTCTGTTCCTTGGGATCTTTCAAAATGAAATTTATAAGCAAACTTATCATTCAGTACTTGCGCATGTCTTAATCTTGCAGTTACCACGTTTTGGTTACCAGCACCTACTGCAAATGTAGTTCCTTCCGACTGTCTAGGATTTTTAGTAATTGTACTTACCAATCCGTTATGTGCGTTTGGACCATAAAGCGTTCCGTTAGGTCCTAATAAAATTTCTACTCTAGAGATGTCATCTTTAGTTACTGTAGAAAAAGACCCCATTGGTAATCCAGTAGCAATTAACGTGGATAATCTATCATCTGTTACTTGTAAGTTTTTAGAATTAAAAGCAGAGTTAAATCCTCTAATATTAATACCAGTTCCTAGAACACCAGTACGTACAAAATCAACACCTTTTTGTCTTGCCGCTAATTCCCCAATATTAAAACTAGGAAACTCTTCAATATCTCTAGCGGTAATTACATTAACGGTAGCTGGTACATCTGTAATTTTTTGTGGTTTTTTCCCTGCTGTGATTATAACTTCATCTAAAACACTATTAGATTCTTTTAATTGTGAGTTTAATTGTGTTGTTTTTCCAGCAGTTACTGAAACACTTTGTTCTAGCGTTTCAAAACCAATATAAGATATAGACACGGTATGTGTACCTTCTGCAACATCTTCAATAGTAAAATTACCATCAAAATCGGTAACACCTCCTTTGTCTAAACTTTTAATATATACTGCTGCTCCAGCTAAAGGCATACCACTTGCTTCCGTAATTGTTCCTTTTACGCTTCCTGAATCTTGCGCATTAATAACCAAAGAGCTAATCAAGGTTAATAAGAATAGTAGTTTTTTCATAATTAGAAATGATGTTTTAAGTTAGATTATGATGGCAATCTATTGTGAAAAAGAAAATAAACAGTACTAAAAATTAGCAATGAGAAGTATGACTTTGGATTAAAAAACAAAAAAATACATCAAAAAAACCCATATACAAGGGAGTTTTAGAGCAGAATTTTAAATGTATGACTTTAGTTTAAAAAACGCTTCCGGTAAATTATTTGAAAGCGTATCTATCACCTTTATCATCAATTGTTTCTGATTTTTTGTAGGCTGTACCCCTTTAATTGGTGCTTTAATTTCGTCTAACAAACGTGTAGAATTTATTTTGCCTTCCATATATCTTGAAAGCGAAATACTCCATGAAATATTAGGCACATAGTTACTTTGCTTTTGTCGTTCGCTTTCCTTTTCTATCAAATTGAATTTTGCAGCAAGCTTCAGCACTTCTTCGTACTTTTCTTGTATTACTAGCACATTGATATACGATGTAAAAAAGTGATGCCAACGATGCTTCAGCACTTCCTTTTTATATTTTATTAAAAATGTTTTTGCTGTCGCTTCGGCTAGATCGTTTTTTTGAAGTTCGGATAATACACGTATTTGATAGGAACAATACCCAATTTTTTGATGGTAATTATGTGTTTCTTTATACAATTCTTGATACGCTTCTAATAATGTAAAAGCTCTATCTGGTCTGTTATTTCGCAATAAAATAGCGACCAAATTATTCAAATACATTAGGGTATCATTATTATTTTGACGGATAGACAAATACCCATAAAATTCTGCTTCTTCAAATTCGTCTTGTTTAGAATGCAACAATACTCGACTTGCATAATAATTAGAAAGCAAGCGTCTAGAATACATTTCACCTTGACTAAAATAATAGTCAATTTGGTCGAAAATGACTTTTAACTTATCATTTTCATTATAATTTGTATAGATAAAAGCGAGCAAAACAAATGCTTGATACCTGTTTTTTCCATCAATATTTTTATCATTAAAAACAGCGAGCAACCAAGTTTCTAAGTGCTTTGTCTCGTTATTATTTAGCGTATATTGATTGGTGATTTCTGTAGTTGCTGTGTAGAGTTTTTCGCTAATTTCTTTAACCTCTGTATAATTCTCTTTATAGGTTTCAATGAAATCTGCTATTATTTGATGGTCTTTATAGCGCATTCTAACCAACAAATAAGACTTATATTCTTTAGCTAAGTCGTATAAATTCTGAAAATTAAACTCAATGTTTTTGTATCCTGAAATGTAATGTAGAAATTCTTTTTCTTCACTAGACGCAATGGCATCGGTAAGTATTTTTTGCTTTAAAGACATTAACCAACCAATGGTTGCATCTACATCAATATTGGCTAATTTTTTTTCAATCCAATCTTTAATATAGGAATATTTACGCTTGTTAATGGTGGTATCAAAATCTACAAATGCCTTTTGAGATAGAGCATTAGAGATGATCAACTCCATAATTTGAAGTTTTTCTACATCTGTAAACTGATATCTAGTTTGCAGATATTTGGCTTCATTTGGCAGTATGGTTTTACTAAATTCTGTAAATTTTTTAAGCTTTGTTTTCATTAAACACCAAATGAAATTAAGTAATTATTATTTCTAGTTTTGTATTAATTAGCATTCATAAATTGTTGAATAAGCTGATTAACCTCTATCGGTTTTTCAAATTGCACAAAATGACCAGCATCTTCTACATACGCGACTTTTACTTCCTTTATTTTTTGGGAAGCTATCTCACCAACATCTTCAATAGTTAAGGTGGGATTTAAATAACGGTTAGGAATAAGCATGTCTTTATTACCAAAAACAACTAATGTCTTTTTTGCAATATTCTCTAAATCTGTATACACCGGATCGTTTAGCATTCCAGAAATACTACTCACAATAGCGGTACAATGTGCATCAAAATCTGTAGCTAATTTAATTTCCTTTCTATCCGCAATCATTCTAGATGTCTCTTCTGGCAACTGGTAAAAGTTTAAGGCATAGTTTTTTTCAATTTGCTCGTCTGTTGTGTTTTTCACCATATCGACAGTGAAAAAACTTTTTAGCATATTAGAACCAGCTTCCGAAAACTGTTCTAATCCTGCTGGAGCAATCAAAATTAGTTTTTCAATATCTGCTGCATAAGAAGTCGCTAGTTTAACACTTGCTTGTCCGCCCATAGAATGTCCAACAAGAACCACATTTTTCAATTCTAATTCCGCTATGAATTTATGTAAAATTTCAGCGAAGTACGTTGGCGTATAATCTACTTCAGGTTTAGAGGATCTTCCGTATCCTGGTAAATCCAAAGCAACGCAGGTGTAATGATCTTTTAAGTCCTTAATATTTTCAGACCATGCATCCGAATTACTACTTAATCCATGTACAAACAAGATTGTTTTTTCACCAATTCCTTCTTTAATATAACTTATTTCCGTGCTGTCAATTACCACTGCATGTGATTTAAAATCATATTGAGAAATTATTTCTTTCATAAGTTTATCTGATTTTTGCGAAAACATAATGGTGCTAATTAAAGTGAAAATAAATAATAGCGTAAGTCTTTTCATTGTTCTGATTTAATAGTATTAAAATAATTATATAATTTTTTTCTAGAAACTTTACCCAAACTGGTTAGCGGAATTTCATCTAAAATAAAAAGATGTTTTGGATGCTTAAAAGCTACCAGATTCGTTTTTAAAACTTCCCGAATTGCGGTCACGGAAAGATCTTCATTTTCTGTGGTTACAAATGCTATGCCGCATTCTCCCCATTTTTCATCCTTCACACTTAAAACTACTGCTTTCTTTATTCCTTTTATTAATTCCAACTGCACCTCAATTTCTTGCGGATAAATATTTTCTCCACCAGAAATATACATGTCGTTTTTGCGTCCTTTCATATACAAAAAACCTTCTGCATCACTATACGCAAAGTCGCCAGTAAACAGCCATCCTTTTTTTATTTTACTGCTGGTTTTAACGGAATTATTCCAATATCCCGGAGTTACTATATTCCCTTTAATACAGAGTTCACCAACTTCATTTGTCTTAACGGTCTCTCCTTTGGCATTCACAATTTTTAGATCTAAATAAAAATTAGGCTTTCCTATAGAATTTGGTTTAAGCACTGCCATTTTATGATGTAACGAAGTAATACTTGGACCAGCTTCGGTTAAACCATAGCCTGGTCTTATGTAAATATTTTTTTCTGTTTTCCAGAAAGAAACAAGTTCGGATGGCACTTTTTCACCACCAGAAATAATGTAACGCATTTTTTCTAGGTTTACATTTTTAAAAACTGCCGTTTTCTGCATCATTAATAGCATGGTTGGCAAAGCCATAAACAAAGTCGTTTTGTTGCGTTCTAAAAGGCATAATATGTTTTCTGCATCGAACTTTTCTAACATACCAATATGTGCTCCTTTATGCAAAAGTGGCGTTATAAAAACATTCCATCCAGATGTATGATACGGCGGCAAGGTATTTATTGTGGAATCTCGAAAGGTAATCCCCAACTGCATCGATGTATTTAAGCTATTCCAAAACAACATTTTATTGGTATAAATAACCCCTTTTGGCGCACCTGTAGTTCCCGAAGTATAAAATATAAATAAGGCATTATCCTCTTTAATAGAATAAGTTTTTACTGCATGATTTTCTTCATTATGAAAAAAGTGTTCTAGTTTGTCCACAGAGATTGTTTGTATCTTTTCTAGTGGTAATTGCGCTAATTTATCTTGATGATTTTCATTATATATAAATAAACAAGGTATACAGTCTACAAGAAGTTTTGCTATTTCACTTACCGGTAAGCGATAATTTAAAGGAACCATTACCAATCCCATACGTTGGCAAGCCACAAAGAGCACCATATATTCCAGGCTATGCTCTGCTAAAACAGCGATTCTATTGCCTTCTTCCAAATGAAGCTCTGTAAATTTATGGATTAACCGATTGGCGTAGATATGCAAGTCATTATACGTATAACTAATATTAGTGTCATACGATGTTAATGCAATTTTGTCGGGCGTATAATCTGCCCATTTAGCTGTCCAATCTAGTGCGTCCACTTGCTTCTTTATTAAAATCTATTTTATATATAATGTACCCAATCACTAGGGATGTTATTATTCCTATTGCCGCAGAAACCCCAGGATTATTAACCGGTTCTTGCATGTACGGTGTTATCCTTCCGTAGTAAATACCAAAATGTACCACTATTGCCGTAACACTTGCTATAAAAACAGCCCTTAAAGAAACATTATCTAAAAATGTTCCAAACAGAACAGGCACAAAAGCAGCTGCAAAGTAAGCATAGACCCCGTTTTGAGCAAAAATAGCCACACTAACGTCTGGGTTTTTAATTTGTTGCCAACTTAATAAAAAGCTCACAACACCAAGGACAACAATAACTGCTTTATTGATTGAAATTGTTTTTTCGGTAAACCTATCCTTAAACAAAGGATTGATGATATCTGAAGTAATGGTAATAGACAACGATTGAATCAAACTCTCTAAGGTCGATAATCCTGCCGAAATTAAACCCACAACAATAACTAAACCAATACCTACAGAAAACTTAGTAACAACGTAGGTTGGTATAATTTCATCCATTCTTAGTTTTTCTCCATTGACCATAAAGTCAGGAAAACTAATTCGAGCATACAAACCAACAATTACCACTAAAAAGAAAACAATCATAAAAGCAATCCCGCTAAACAAATAGGTGTTTATTTTTGAAGAATCTTTTAATAATAGTGATTTTGTAATAATGTGTGGCTGACAAACAATAGCAACACCAATTACTATTTGGGTAAAAATAATTTCAAAATAATCTCGAAAAAGAAAGCTTGATGGGTTTGTTGGTTTAGTAAGATTAGGGTCTATAGCATTTAATTTATCGAAGAAACCAGAAATACCATCAGTAAAATATTCAGACCCAGAACTAATTAAAATAATAGCAACAACAAACATAATGATCGCCTGAATAGTATTGGTATACACCATAGAGTTTGCCCCACCAAACATCATATAACCAAACACAAATGTGGTAATTCCCATAAGCACATAAAAAGGATCTGCATTTAGGGATTTAGAAATAACCTGTGTTAATCCAACATTAATTAGCACAATAAAAGTAATGAGTAAGAGTGCTATAATACCGAAGAAAAACGCATAGCTTTTACTTTTATACCGTTTCCCTATCCATTGTGCCATGGTTGTGGCTTTCACAGAATTACCTTGCTTTACAAAACCTTTGGTAAAAACAATAAGCGATACAAATGCAGCAATTGGTAATACAATAGCGAAAGAGATTACTCCTGAAATTCCGTATAGCGCAATAAATCCGGGATTAATAATAAAGGTTGCAGCACTTGTCATAGAAGCCGCCAAAGACAAACCAACTACCCAAGAAGGGAAACCTATATTTCCAACGGCATAATCTTTTATGCTTGTGTTTTTTCGAGCACCACGTATGACGAAAAATAATATTACTGCAGCATACACTGCTAATAAAATCCACATATAAGTCACTAACTTGTCTGATGCTATCATTTCTATTTTTGTCTTTAAAACAAATAACAAACTTTATATTATTTTGATTTCAAATATTCATCTTAATAAAGGTATGACTTTTATAAATTAAAACACAGAAATAACCAAACACATTGTATTATATACAAAAATAGATTATGTGACTTTTATAACAACAACTATTATTACAGGAATATTATTAGTATTCCATTTTATCTTTTTTACATATAGCGCATAAAAAAACACCTTTACTTATTAGATAAGTAAAGGTGTTTTAAATTTTTAAGGATTTATAAAATTCTTAAACTTCGAAAGGCTCAATAGATACATAAGATCTATTGTTTCTTTTTTTAGTGAATTTCACAAGACCATCTACTCTAGCGTGTAAAGTGTGATCTTTTCCTTGGTATACGTTCTCCGCTGGGTGATGCGTATTACCTCTTTGTCTTAATATGATATTTCCAGCAATAGCAGCTTGTCCACCAAATATCTTCACGCCTAAACGTTTTGATTCTGATTCTCTACCATTCTTCGAACTACCAACTCCTTTTTTATGAGCCATTGTCTTAAGGTTTTATTTGTTATACTTCAGTAGTTTCGCAATTAAGCTTTACCACCATCTAATTCGTCTTGCCATTTTTTAAGCTCGTCCCACTTACCATCAGCAGCTAATTTAGCTTGTGCTGGCCAAGTATCTGTTACGTGATTACCACGAACACCTGCAATGATTTCAGAAATTTTTGCTGCATCTGTTTTAGCTAAATCTGCGAAAGTCGCGATTCCAGCTTCTACTAATGTTTCAGCAATTTTAGGTCCAATACCTTCAACTTTCTTTAAATCATCTGCTTTACCTGTTGCTTTTTTAGCAGCTGGTTTTGCTTCTGCCTTTGGAGCAGCGGCTTTTTTAGCTGGAGCAGCTTTTTTAGCTCCTGAAGCTACAATGCTTTCAATCACGATTTCAGTTAAGGCTTGTCTGTGTCCATTCTTTACACGGTAACCTTTTCTTCTTTTCTTTTTGAAAACAATAACTTTATCACCTTGAAGGTGCTTTAAGATTTTCACACTTACTTGTGCTCCATCTATAGCTGGGGCGCCTACAGTTACATTGCTACCATCTGCAATTAAAAGAACATTATCGAAAGACATTGTCTTTCCTTCTTCTGATGCTAAACGGTTAACAAAAACTTTTTGGTCTTTTTCAACTTTGAATTGATGCCCTGCTATCTCTACAATTGCGTACATAGCGTAACGTTTTTATTAATTAATTTATATAAAATAATCTCATTTTCCTTAGAAAACGGATGCAAATATACTGCTAATTAATTAAACTACAAACGTTTTATTGCTTTTGAACAACTTTTGTGCTGTTTTTTAAAACCTGCATGAAAGTAAGTGTTAAAATTGTTGAAGATGCTAAACCTTCAACAAGAATTACAAAGATTAAAATTCCGCCACCATACCCACCATCATTAAACCAATCTTTCAATAAGGTATTCTTAAATTCTATATCTATATGAAACATATAAATCCCCATAAACAAGGCAAAAAGAAACGTTGCTAAAAAACCAGTAATTATTCCAACCTTAAAGCCGTTTCCATAGTCAAATTCTCCATGTGATATCGTTTTATACTTTTTAATAGATAGATAAATTCCGTACCCCATAAATAATCCGTTTACCATTCTAAACCAGGGATTAGTATGCAGTCCTAACAATTTAATAATTAGAAAATATGCTATAAGCGCTATAGTTGTAAAAACGCCATATTTAACAGCCACAGATGAAGAAGAATTCATATCAATAAAGCTTTAAGGGTTATACTCTTTTTAAATTTCGTGAAAAAATTCCAATTAATACAATTTAATACTAACTTTTTGATATTGTTAACGTTAAAAATATTTTTAAATATTACTTTTGAAAATCTGTAACTATTCTTAATAGTTAAGGACAAATCATTAAAATTATATAAACCAAAGACACAATGAAAAAACACATTTTAGCTTTAGCTTCTTTATGTTTAGCTGGCTTAACAGCAACCGCTCAAGAAGTTAAGTATGAAGAGTACGACTTAGATAACGGCATGCACGTTATCTTACATAAAGACAACTCTGCTCCTGTAGTAACAACCTCTGTAATGTATCATGTAGGTGCAAAAGATGAAAACCCAGAACGTACTGGTTTTGCTCACTTTTTTGAACACCTTTTATTTGAAGGAACCGAAAACATTAAAAGAGGAGATTGGTTTAACATAGTTACCTCTAATGGAGGAAGCAACAATGCCAACACCACAGACGACAGAACATACTACTACGAAGTATTTCCTTCTAATAGTGTAGAACTTGGTTTATGGATGGAATCGGAAAGATTAATGCATCCTATTATTAATCAAGTTGGTGTAGACACCCAAAACGAAGTTGTTAAAGAGGAAAAACGCTTACGTGTAGACAATTCTCCATATGGTAAGTTTTTTGAAAATGTAAAGAAAAACATGTTTAAAAAACACCCATACAGATGGACAACTATTGGAGAAATGGCACATTTAGACGCTGCTACTCTAGAAGAGTTTCAAGCTTTCAACAAGAAATTCTATGTACCAAACAACGCTGTTTTAGTGGTAGCTGGAGATATTGATGTTCCTGCTGTAAAAAAAATGATTCAAGATTATTTTGGCCCAATTCCTAGAGGAGAAGAAATCACAAGAAACTTCCCTAAAGAAGACCCTATTACAACGCCTATTAAAGCAACTGCTTACGATAGCAACATTCAAATACCTGCAATTGTTGCTGCTTACAGAACACCTTCAATGAAAGATAAAGACGCTTATGCGTTAGATATGTTATCTACTTATTTAAGTAGCGGTAAGAGTTCTGTATTATACAAGAAATTAGTTGACGAGAAAAAAATGGCACTACAAGTTGGAGCGTTTAATAACAGTCAAGAAGATTATGGAACATATATTTTATACGGAATGCCTTTAGGAGATGTTAAACTTGAAGATTTACTTAAAGAAATAGATGAAGAAATTGTGAAAGTTCAAAATGAATTGATTTCTGAAAGAGACTACCAAAAACTTCAAAACATATCTGAAAACCAATTTGTAAACTCCAATTCTAGTGTAGAAGGTATTGCAGGATCATTAGCAACATATTACATGTTATATGGTGACACCGCTTTAATTAATAAAGAAATTGAAATCTATAGATCTATTACTAGAGAAGATATTCAAGCGGTAGCAAAAAAATACCTAAACGCTAATCAACGATTAGAAATGGAATATTTACCAGAAGAAAAAGAGCAATAAAAAATTAAATTCATACAAAATGAAGACAAAAATATTTACCATATTATCATTGTTTTTAATGTCCATTGGCCTACAAGCGCAAATAGACAGATCAAAACAACCAAAAGCAGGACCAGCTCCAAAAATCGCATTAGAAGTACCTGGAGAATTTGAATTACCAAACGGTTTAAAAGTACTTGTTGTAGAAAACCATAAATTACCTCGTGTTTCTTACAGTTTATCCATAGATAATAAGCCTATTAAAGAAGGAGACATCGCTGGTGTATCTGGAATATTAGGAAGTATGTTAGGTAACGGAACAACAAACATCGCTAAAGATGCCTTCAATGAAGAAATCGACTTTTTAGGAGCTAGAATGAGCTTTAGATCTAATGGTGGTTACGCAAGTTCACTATCTAAATATTCAGATAGAATTCTAAATCTAATGTCAGATGCTGTTAAAAATCCTTTATTAACAGAAGAAGAGTTTCAAAAAGAAAAAGAGAAAGCTATTGAAGGTTTAAAATCAAACAAAAAAAGTGTAGATGCTGTTGCTAGCCGTGTTGGTAGCGCTTTAGCTTACGGTACACATCATCCTTACGGAGAGTTTGTAACCGAAGAAACTATTGGAAAAATAACTTTAAAAGATGTTAAAACTTTTTACGAAAGATACTACGCACCTTCAAACGCATATTTAGTAGTAGTTGGTGATGTAGATTATACCACTATAGAAAGACAAATTAGAAATTACTTTTCTGCTTGGGAAAGCAATTTAAAAGTGGTTTCTACAGTACCTGAAGCAATGCCAAATGTGAAATACACGCAAATCAATTTTGTGGATATGCCAAATGCGGTACAGTCTAACATTTCTTTAACGAGTAATGTAGATTTAAAAATGAACGATCCAGATTACCATGCTGTTTTAATCGCTAACAAAATATTAGGTGGCGGTTTTAATAGTTACCTAAATATGAATCTTCGTGAAGCTCATGGGTATACTTATGGTGCTCGTTCAAGTGTAGGTTCAGACAAATACGTGTCTCGTTTTAAAGCTGGAGCAGCAGTTCGTAATGCCGTAACAGATAGTGCTGTTGTTGAAACTTTAAAAGAAATTAAACGTATTAAAGAAGAACCAGTTTCTGCACAAGCATTAGAAAATGCAAAAGCAAAATATCTTGGTGACTTTGTATTAGCTCTAGAGAATCCGCAAAACATTGCTCGTTATGCATTAAACATAGAACTAAATGATTTACCAAAAGACTTTTATACTACCTATTTAGAAAAAATAAAAGCAGTTACGGTAGAAGATGTACAAAGAGTAGCAAACAAATACTTTGGTACAGATAGCGCTAGAATTGTTGTTGTTGGAAAAGGTAGCGAAGTACTAGAAAATTTAGAAAAAGTAACCTTTAACGGTGAAAATGTACCAATCAAATATTATGATGCCTATGCTAATAAAGTTGAAAAACCGAACTACAACATAGAAATGCCAAGTGATGTAGATGCAAACTCGGTACTTAACAAGTATATTGATGCTATTGGTGGAAAAATCAATTTAGACAAAGTAAACTCTGTTTTTATGACTGCTGAAGCGGAATTACAACCAGGTATGATGATGCTTCTAGAAATGAAGAAAACATCTAAAGACCAATTTGCAACAGAAATTTTTGCTATGGGACAATCTATGATGAAAACAGTTGTTGACGGTGAAGCTGGTTATAAAGTACAACAAGGACAACGTTCTGAAATGAGCCCTGAAGAAGTGAAGACCACACAAGAAGAAGGTTCTCCATTTCCAGAAGTAAACTACTTAAAGAGCGGAGTTACTTTAGAAAAAATTGAAGATATTGACGGAGAAAAAGCTTACAGAATTAAAATTTCTGATACGCAAACAAACTTTTACAGTGTAGAAACTGGATTAAAAATAAAAGTTGAAAAAACGTCTCCAATGGGTTCTGCTTCAACCTACTTAACAGAATACCAAGAAATATCTGGTATAAAATTCCCGTTTAAAATCGGACAAACAAATGGACCACGAAAATTTGATTTCATTGTAAAAGAAATCAAAGTAAACGAAGGGGTTACCGATGCTGATTTTAACTAATTAAAACAATTGTCATTTCGACCAAAGTGGAGAAAACTATTCATTAGTTACCAATTAGATTTTTCGACTACAATAAAAATGACATCCTATAAAATATTAAAACCACGCAAATTGCGTGGTTTTTTTATGCAAACTATTTAAAAAGTACCCTTTTACCAGTTCTTTTTTGCGATAAATAAACACCTATTAATATAATACCAGAAGCAAAAGCTTGTAACAAACTAAAACCTTCGCCATCTAAAACTCCCCAAATCAATGCTACAATTGGCATAACATAGGTAACAGAAGAAGCAAAAACAGGAGTAGAAATTTGCACTAATGTATTAAAAAGCACTTTAGCTAAAGCCGTACCAAAAAAGGATAATAGCGTTACATAAAATATAGACATACCCAACTCAGGCTTACTAAACGTTGCGTCGGTAAAGAAACCAGTAAACAACAAGACAATTATAGCTGGAATAAAAATAACAACATAGTTACCCGTTGCAATAGCCAAAGGCTTAACATCTTGTAGATATCTTTTTATAATATTTACATTTACCGCATACATTAAGGTAGAAACAATAATAAAACCAGCATACATATAGTTTTGTTCCGGATTTAAAGCGGCACCTTTTAAAATCAATATGGCAGTACCAATAAAACCAACAATAACTCCTAAAACTTGTCTTTTGGTAGAAGCTATTTTAAACACAGCAAAACCAAGTAATATAGTATTTAAAGGTACTAAAGAGTTTAACACAGATACCACAGCACTATCAATTTCTGTTTCTGCTATGGCGAAGAAAAACGCTGGAATAAACGATCCGAAAAAACCTGAAATAGCAATCCATTTCCAATCTTCATTTTTAATCGTTTTTATGGTTTTATAGCCTGCAGCAAATAAAAATAAACCTGTAATTATAGTTCTTAAAGCTCCTAGTTGATAAGGATTTAAACCTATAAGCGCTTTTTTAATAAGTATAAATGAAGTTCCCCAAATTAGCGATAAAACGATAAGATATACCCATTTTTTATTATCTCGAAACATACCTCTTTTTTTTAGTAGTACAAATGTGCTACTTTTTAACACAATTAACAGCAAATAATTATTAGATTTGCAAACAGTTGAATAATAAAAACTTATACGATGAAACAAATAAAAAAAATAGCTGCAATAGCTGTAATTACCTTAGCAGCATTTAGTTGTAAAAACGAAACTAAAGCAGAAGTGGTTACTGTAGAGACTGCTGTAGAAACAGCTAAAGCGGAATTAGATCCAAATGCAACGTATGCAAAAGCAGAATTCACTATTGAAGGTATGACTTGTGCAATTGGGTGTGCAAGAACTATTGAAAAGAAACTAGCTAAAATGGAAGGTGTGAAATCTGCAAAAGTAGATTACGACAAAAAATTAGCTATGGTTGAATATGACAATGCTAAAGTTACTACTACTTCTTTAGAAGAAACAGTAACTAAAGTTGGAGACACCTATACGGTTAAAGAAATGAAAACGGTAGAGTCTTTTTCAGGAAAAAAAGCTTGCGATACAGATTGTAAAAAGGCATGTTGTGCAAACAAAACAGATGCAGAAAAGAAAGCTTGCTCTAAAGACTGCAAGAAAGCGTGTTGTGCAGGTAAGGCTAAAGCTTAATCGATCAAACAACGTATTATAGAAAAAGCTTCTCTATGAGAAGCTTTTTTTATTTCCAAGTAATTGTTTCCATGATATGTTTAATATCCTTTTTTAAATAGCTTGCCGCTGGAAGTATAGAATCGAAATTAGGTTTTGCATAAAAATACAAAGAGCCTGTTAAAAAATGATCCGTACTATCTGTTACATAAAATTGCGATTGTGATGCTGCGTTTCCTCCTACCTCATAAAACATTCCGTACACTTTGTTTTTAGGGTTTTCAAACAAATCACTAAAAATTTCATCTGCTTTTTGTGTATGTTCCTGTGTGAAATTTTGTGCATCACGCAAATAAGAAATTAATTTCTCCTCGCTTTTATTTATAGATTTATACGTTAAGTAAATCGTTCCTTTTAAAGCTGGATACTCTAAATCTATACCATAACTATCGTCTCCACCTAACTTTCTTGTTTTCACATTGGTTGCTAATGCATTTTTTTCGAAAGAAAAAGGCATCTTTAAATTCGTTTCGCTATAATTAGCTTCTGGATATTCTAAACGTAGTTTTGCTTCTGGTTTTGGAGTAGCATCCTTTCCACAGGAAAAACAAATAATGACTATTAGTAAAACTAAAAACTGTTTCATGTGTTTATTATCTATTGTTCTTTATTGATGACATTGGACATCCACTCAATCCTTCCTCTTAAGTATTAAGAATGAGTTATGGATGTTTCATAAATATTATTAATATAGGTTCGCGATATATTCCTATTAAAAAAAGAGACTTGTAAATTGTCGTTTTTTTAGTTATCAAGGAAGGGTTACTTTAACTCTTGTAATTCTTTTTTTATCTAATGCTTCAATTGTAAAAATGTAATCTTCAAAAAGTATTTTACTATTTACTTTTGGGAAACTTCTAGATATTTCTAAAACAAAGCCAGCAACAGTTTCCGCTTCACCTTTATTATTTTCGAAAAAAACATATTCATCTAATCTAATAACTTTATAAAAATCTTTCAACGCTGTTTTGCCTTCAAAAACATAGTTTTTATCATCCAATTTAGAGTAAACTAATCCTTCATCATCAAACTCATCACTAATATCTCCAACAATTTCTTCAATAATATCTTCTAAAGAAATAAGCCCAGAGGTTCCTCCATATTCATCTACAACCACAGCTAAATGCACTTTCTTTTCTTGAAATTCGGCCATTAAATCATCTAGCTTTTTATTTTCTGGCACAAAGAATGGCTCACGCAATAAGGTTTTCCAATCTAATTGTTTTCTATCTATAAAAGGCAACAGATCTTTGACATATAAAACGCCAATAACAGTATCTATATTATCTTGATATACAGGAATTCTAGAATAGCCATTTTTAATGATTTCCGGAATAACATCTGCATATTTTTGCTCCACATTTAATGCAAAAATATCTATTCTTGGTCGCATTACCTGCTTGGTATCTGTATTTCCAAAAGAGACAATACCTTGCAGTATTTTTTGTTCTTCTTTGGTGGTATCTTCATCGCTTGCTAGTTCTAAAGCTTGGGAAAGCTGATCCACACTTAAATTCGATTTTTGCTTAGCAAACTTATTGTTTATTGCTATTGTTACGCTTCGCATTGGCAAACTTATTGGCGAAAAAACGACATCTAAAAAACGTATTGGATACGCCATAAATGTAGCAAACTTTAATTTATTTCTAATGGCATACACTTTGGGTAAGATTTCACCGAATAACAATATTAAAAAGGTAACTAAAACAACTTCTAAAACAAACTTTACAGCCGAGGAGTTTATACTTTCAAATATAAAGTTACCCAAATAAGCAAACAGAATTACGATTGCAATATTTATAAAATTATTCGCTACAAGTATAGTTGCTAATAGTTTCTTTGGTTTTTCTAATAAATAGGAAATGATCTTAATTGGCTTCAGGTTTTGTTCTAAACCTTCTTCTATATCTGAATCTGTTAAGGAAAAAAAAGCTACTTCTGCTCCAGAGATTAACGCAGAACAAAGCAATAGTACAAATAAGAGCACAAAACCACTTACAATTGAAAAATCAATGGCTAAATTTATTAATAAAAAACTCGTGGGTTCAGGGTCCAAGGATTATAATTTTAGTTAAACGTTAAAAGGGAAGATCATCATTACCTTCTTCTACCTTTGGCTGGTTAGCACTTGGTTGTGCTACTTGTGGCTTTTGTTGTTGTTGTTGTGGCTGACCACTATTTGCCACGCCACTTTCATTTTTTGTAGTTAAAAAAGTAAAGTCGGTACATTGTATTTCAGTAGAAAAACGGTCGTTACCACTTTCGTCTTGCCATTTTCTAGTTTTAATTCTACCTTCTATATATACTTTATCTCCTTTGCTTAAATATTTTTCGCAAATTTCGGCACCTTTATTACGCACCACTACATTATGCCATTCTGTGTTAGTAACACGTTCATTGGTTTGCTTATTGGTATAGGTTTCATTTGTAGCAATAGGAAAACGACCAACGCAACCTCCACCTTCAAAATAATGCATTTTTACTTCATCTCCTAAATGCCCAATTAGCATTACTTTATTTAATGTACCTGACATAATATCTAATTTTTAGTATTAACCAATTCCTCTTCCCTTTTAAAACAAAAATCAAGAGAAATTTGAGCTACAAAATTACGCTTTTGCAATTGATAAACTTAAAATTAATAAAAAAATATGAAACTTCCATAACATGTTAAAGATACCTAAAGGAATGATTAATATGGAAGCACCATGTGACCAATAAAAAACAAATAATAAAGACACTTGATATACTCTAAACCTTTAAAAATTAAAAATTTCTATAAAGTTAGAAAGCAATACTGGAACAGGAAATTCTTTTATTTTACTTATAGAAACTCCTTTACTGGCAAGTGCATCTATTTCTATAATCCAAAATTTAGTATGTAAATGCTGATGCGATAATTTATGAATAATTGCTTCTTCATTATATAAAGACAAATTATAGGAAGAACCATTGATTACATCGTGCTTTTTTAATTGCAAAGACATTGCACTAAAATCCATTACCTCATTACTCTCTATTAAAGGAAACTGATATAGGTTTTGCCAAATACCTTTTCCTTCTCTTTTTTCTAAAATGGTTTTGCCATCTTCTGAAACGAGTACTAAAAAATTAAAATGTTTCTTTTTAGGCTTTAAGCTCTTTTTCTTAACAGGCAACTCGGTAATTAGGTTCTTTTGTAAAGCCATACAACTATTTTGTAACGGACAAATAGTACAATCGGGATTTTTAGGTTTGCATTGTCTTGCGCCAAACTCCATAATAGCCTGGTTAAACTCTGCAGGATCTTCTTTATCTATCAGTTTTTGCGCTAAAGCTTTAAACTCTTTTTGCCCTTGAGAACTATTAATAGGAGTAGCAATTCCGAAATATCTAGAAAACGCTCTATATACATTTCCATCAACAACAGCACAAACCTCATTAAAGCATATAGAAGCAATTGCACTAGCGGTATAATCGCCAACTCCTTTTAGTTTTAATAAATCTTTATAATTATTAGGAAACGCACCATCGAGTTCTTCTACAATATGTTTTGCCGTTGCATGCAAGTTTCTAGCTCTAGAATAATACCCCAAACCTTGCCATAATTTCAAAATATCGCTCTCATTTGCACTAGCAAGGTCAAAAATTGTTGGAAAATTAGTAACAAAAGCTTCATAATAAGGTAATCCTTGCTCTACTTTTGTTTGTTGTAAAATGATTTCAGACAACCATATAAAGTATGGATTGGTAGTTCTTCGCCATGGTAAATCCCTCTTATTTACTGAATACCAATCTGTTAAAGTTTTGTTTATAGTCATTTATTATATATAGTATCTGCAAAAATAAACGTTTATTAGGTTAAATTTAAGTGAATTAGGTTTGAAATATTGAAATTTTAATTCCTATATTTGCATCCCTTAATAACTGATTACAATAATTAAAAATAATAGAGAATGACTAAGGCTGATTTAGTAGCAAAAATTTCTGAGAAATTAGGAATTGAAAAAGGAGATGTTCAAGCAACAGTTGAAACTTTTATGGAAGAAGTAAAAACTTCTTTAGAAGGTGGAGATAATGTATACCTAAGAGGATTTGGAAGCTTCATCATTAAGACAAGAGCTGAAAAAACTGGTAGAAATATTTCTAAGAATACAACTATAAAAATACCTGCTCATAATATTCCGGCATTTAAACCTGCTAAAGTATTTGTAGAAGGAGTGAAAACAAATGTAGACGTTAAGTAAGACGCTAAAATAATATTAATTTAAAAAAAATCAAACTTATGCCAAGTGGTAAAAAACGCAAAAGACACAAGGTTGCTACGCATAAGCGTAAAAAAAGAAGACGCGCTAATCGACACAAAAAGAAGAAATAGATTAAAAAAGTAGTTAATAGCTACTTTTTTAGTTTATAGCAAACGTTCTTTGAAATGAGTTCTATAAAAACACGTATTACCTTGCGTAGTTTGGACTCCACGGATTTAAAAAAATCCTGTGATTTCTAATCATAGTTAGATTTAGCATAGTTAATTTTAACTATGATTAGAATAAATAATGTATAATCCATCTGTATAATTTGGTTTTTAGCTATTGGTTTTTTGTTGTTGGTTGTTATTCTGAAAAGATTTTCAACTTCTAACTTATAAATCGTAACTATTAACTAAAGCGTATGGATAAAAATTAACAAAATGGATAAAGAATTGATCATTAGATCTAGTTCCAACCACGTTGATTTTGCCTTATTAAAAGATGGAAAACTTATTGAATTACAAAAAGATGAAGATAGTAACGATTTTTCTGTTGGTGATGTGTTTATTGCCAAAACAAGAAAAGCCGTTCCTGGTTTAAATGCTGCATTTGTTAATGTAGGTTATGAGAAAGATGCATTTCTGCATTATCATGATTTAGGACCAAAACTACCTTCCCTTTTAAAATTCACAAAAAGTGTAAGCACAGGTAAACTAAATGATTTTTCATTAAAGAATTTCCCATTTGAAAAAGATATTGACAAAAACGGAAGCATTGCTAACGTTATAAAGTCAAATCAATCGTTACTCGTACAAATTGTAAAAGAACCGATATCTACAAAAGGCCCTAGAATAAGCTCTGAGCTTTCTATTGCTGGTAGATATATTGTTTTAGTACCTTTTTCTGATCGTATTTCTATTTCTCAAAAAATAGAAAGTAAAGAAGAGAAAGAAAGACTAAAACGTTTGGTTAAAAGTATTACTCCAAAAGGTTTTGGTGTAATAATACGTACAGTAGCAGAAGGCAAAAAAGTAGCTGAACTAGACAAAGATTTACAAAATTTGATGGGTCGTTGGACCGCAATGTGTAAAAAGCTACATAAAGCAAAACATCCAAGTAAAGTATTAGGAGAGATGAATAAAGCTTCCTCTATTTTACGAGACATATTTAATGATTCCTTTACGGGCATTCATGTGGATGATGAAGCGCTTTACATGCAGATTAAAGATTATGTGCAATTAATTGCACCAAAAAAAGAATCGATAGTTAAATTGTATCAGTCAAACGTTCCAATATTTGAAAAATTTGGAGTAGAAAGACAAATTAAAACCTCTTTTGGAAAAACTGTTTCCATGGCAAAAGGAGCATATTTGGTAATAGAACATACCGAAGCGCTTCATGTTGTAGATGTAAATAGTGGAAATCGCTCTAATAAAGCAAATTCCCAAGAGGACACAGCACTTGAAGTTAATTTAATTGCAGCAACAGAAATGGCCAGACAATTGCGTTTACGTGATATGGGCGGAATTATTGTTGTTGATTTTATTGACCTAAATACTGCTGAACACAGAAAAAAGCTTTTCAATCATCTACGTGATGAAATGAAGGATGATAGAGCTAAACATAAAATATTACCTCCAAGCAAATTTGGATTGATACAAATAACCAGACAAAGAGTAAGACCAGAAATGAACATTAAAACCAGAGAGGATAATCCTGATGGTATAAATGGCGTTGAAGTTGAAGCTCCAATAAATATTGTTCCAAAGATCAAACATGATATGGAACAACTATTTAAAAAAGACTATACTAAGGTGACCTTAAACACACATCCTTTTATAGCAGCCTTTTTAACAAAAGGTTTTCCATCTATACGTTCAAAATGGTTTTTTGAACATAAAAAATGGGTGAAAATTTTACCAAGAGATGCTTACACGTATTTAGAATATCATTTTTTTGATAAAGATGATAAACAAATTAAATAATTAAAAAAGCCTTACTTTTTATAAAGTAAGGCTTTTTTGTTTTTATACCTTTTTATAAAATAATAAAAAGGACTACGATATATTTAAAATTAGGTCATAAAAAAACCACCTCTAGGGAGGTGGTTTTTAAGCTTATTTTAATACTATTGGTTGTTTGGTCCACCACTTACAATAATAAACTCACTACGTCTATTTAATTGGTGTTCTTCTTCTGTACAACCTGTACCACAATTAACTGCTGGTTCGCTTTCTCCTTTCCCTACTCCAGAAATTCGTGCAGCATCAATACCTTTAGATATTACATATTGCACTGTTGTTTGTGCTCTTCTGTTAGATAATCTTTCGTTATAAGAACTAGGACCTCTACTATCTGTATGCGATTTAGCATTAATAACCATGTCTGGGTATTTGTTCATTATTTGTACTAATTTATCCAACTCAAAAGCAGCTCTTGCTGTAATGTTAGATTTGTCAAAGTCAAAATAAATAGGATCTAACTCTACACGATCTGCAACAATTAGTTTTTCAATAGGATCTAAAGCTATAGCAACTGCTAATTCTTCTTCATCGGTACCTTTAATACTTAATCTATTACTTTCGTATTCATCCATAGTTACTTCTAACTCTGTCTCTGTATCACACTCTATAATAAATTCTGCACTACCTTCAGCGTTTGTAGGCTTAGAAGCTATTTTATTTCCTTTAGCATCATATAAAGTTGCCATCGCTCCAACTAAAATTTCTCCTGTTTTATTATCTGTTACCGTAGCAGTAATTTCTACATCACATAAAGGTTGTAATTTTTTAATTGCATAAATATCATCACTACCTTTTCCTCCTTCTCTGTTAGAAGAAATAAATCCTTCACCTGACTCTTCGTCAATACTAAAAGCAAAATCATCTGCATTACTATTTACAGGAAGTCCTACGTTACGTATTTTAGACATTTTACCATCTATTTCTTTGGTATAGAAAACATCTAAACCACCAAGACCTAAATGTCCATCTGAAGATAAGTACAAGGTTCCATTATCACTTATAAATGGAAACATTTCACGACCTTCTGTATTGATTTTTTGTCCAAGGTTTTTCGCTTCACCAAAACTACCATCACTATTAATAGTTGTTTTATAAATATCTCCTTGACCAAATCCTCCAGGCATATCTGAAGTAAAGTAAAGTGTTTTACCATCTGCACTTACAGAAGGATGATCTGTGTTATAGTTATTACTATTAAAAGGTAATGGTTGCACGTTAGACCAATCGCTTCCAGATTTAGTAGCTTTAAATAAATTTAATACACTAAATCTAGTGTTAGATAAAGAATCTTTTTGATATTGTTTTTCATAAAAACTCTCTCTAGAAAAATACATGGTATTTCCATCAGGACTAAAAGCAACAACACCTTCATGATATTTTGTATTAATATCATTACCTAATAAACTTTCATTTTGGTAGGTACCATCATCTTCCACAGTAAATTCATATAGATCTAGAAAAGGTTGTTCATTCCAACCATATTCTCTTCTTGCATTATTTCTTGCTGAAGTAATATACAGTTTTCCGTTTTTAAGCGTTCCTCCAAAATCAGAAACTTCTGAATTAATTTCTAAATTCTGTACATTGAATTTCTTTCCTTTTTCTAATATTTTAGGAAGATAATCTGGATTCTCATTAAAAGCGATTGCTCTAACATCTGCTGGTCTCATACTAGCAAATTTAGTCATCCATTGGTTTGATTTATCGTACTTACCATTTGCCTTAAGCATTTGTACGTAGTTAATCATTGTTTCTGGATCTTGAGAAGTTTCCAGTGCTTTTGCATACCATTTTTCAGCTTCAACCGTATTAAAAATATTGAAGTTTGATTCTGCCAATCGCTTGTAAACATACTCGTCTGCATTTCCTTTTTCCACTAATTTTTGATACGACTCAATTGCTTTATTGAAATCAAATCTAGAAAAGTGCTTATCTGCAGTACTAGTAGATTTATTTTGAGCAGTTAAACTTAAGCTACTCAATAATAGTAAAGTAATATATATTTTAATGTTTTTCATAATTCTTTAGCTTAAGGGATTAGAAGTAACGAGGTGAACGAGATACACGTTTTGGAAACGCAATGTCGAAATTAATAAATACCTCATGTGATGAACTAGTTGTATAGTTTAAATCAGATTGAATAGCATCATAAGCATATCCAATTCTTAAACGAGGTGTTACCATAAAGTTGATCATACCACTAAAAGAATCTTCTAAACGATATCCCACTCCTACCTCAACAATATCATACATAAATACATTTGCATTTACATCAAAACTAGTAGGAGCATCAAATGCTGTTTTTAGTAAAGCGTGTGGTTTTAATTTAAAGTTTTCAGATAAATTAAACACATAACCAGCTGCTGCAAATAAGTGTTGTGTTTCTGATCCTATATTTAAACCGTTAGCATCTAAATGAGTTGCATTTAAAATATTTGGCATAGAAGCAGAGATATAATATTTGTTTGGTTTGTAAAAATAAACTCCAGCTCCAATATTAGGTGTTACTTCATTGATATCTTGAAAAAGATCATCATCAGCATCTGTTAATACTAAATCACTTAAACCAATATCGTGAAATGTAGCTCCTGCTTTTAAACCAAAGGCTAATTTATTATTTGCTCCCATTGGTAAAGTATATGAGAAATCTGCATACGCATTTGTTTCTCTTACTGGTCCAACTTGATCACTAATAAGAGACAAACCTAAACCTACATTTTTACCAACTGGAGAATGAATTGCGAATGTTCCTGTTTTAGGAGCACCTTCTAATCCAACCCATTGACTTCTGTAAAGCATACCAATAGCAACTCCTTCATAAGAACCTGCATATGCTGGATTAACAACATTCATGTTATACATATACTGTGTGTACTGCGGATCTTGTTGTGCTTGCATTTGAACCACAAACAAGAAAGCGAGAATAATATATATTTTTTTCATTTTAATTAATTAGTTTATTAGTTTTCTCTATTTAAATATATCCAAGATGTTTTGGTCTTGTTTCCTTGGTACTCCATTAGATAGAAATAAGTTCCTACAGGAAGTTCATCTCCAGCATCAGACTGACCATGCCATTCATTTGTATAGTTTGTTTTTGAATATACTTTTACACCATGTCTGTTAAAAATTTCTAATCGACTTACTTCAAATCCTCTTAAATCGAAACTATCATTTTTATCATCATTGTTAGGAGATATACCTTGTGAGATAACACAGTTAATAGTTTCTACAAGTACTTCATTTGTTTCCACACAACCACTATTATCTGTAACCTCTACAACATAATTGTATGCACTTCCAGACATAGGTTCTGTAAAGATACTTTCATCTATTACAAATACGTTATCACCAACGGTGTTTGTTTGTAATAAAGTGTTCATATCATCATATAGCGCATAAGTTACAGTATTAGCATCATAACCGTTATTTAGTGGGTCAATAGTTAACTCATAAATAGCTCCGTTACAATCACCAGTTACGGTAAAGTCGAATACATCTGTAAGTAAGGTTAGATTTTCGATATTTGACATTGGACAAGCTCCTGCAGTTGTATACTCTATAGAGTATGTTGCTCCAGTTGTTCCATTAGTTACTTCCCCAGTCATGCTGTTAATCACAGCTCCATCACTTGGTGCTGGGTTGAAAGCAAATGTTCCACCTGTATCTCCATCTATTGTTACTGTTCCTCCTGTACAAGACGCTATCACTGTAAAGGAAGCATCTTCTTCTGGTAAAACAGTTACCGTTTCTATAGTAGTTTCTGGACAAACTCCAGACGTTGTATACGTTACCGTATAAGTAGTTCCTGGTAATCCAGTAACTGTTCCTGTTGCACCATCAATTACTGCTGTATCTGTTGGTACTGGGTTGAAAGCAAATGTTCCTCCTGTATCCCCATCTATAGTAGCTGTTGCTCCGTCACATGTTGCTGTCATTGTAAATGAAGCATCTTCTGATGGTAAAACAGTTATTGTTTGCATACTTGTTGCCGGACAAACACCAGACGTAGTATACTCTATAATATAGGTTGCTCCTGAGGTTCCTCCGGTTACAACTCCAGTGGTAGCATTAATTACTGCTCCATCTGTTGGTGCTGGCGCTTGGAAAGCAAAAGTTCCTCCTAGAGTTGTTACTGTATCTACAGTAGCTCCATCACAAGTATCTAACATTGTAAATGTGGCATCATCTGTAAGTAAAACAGTAACATCTGCTGTACTTGTATCTGGACATGCTCCAGTTGTTGTGTACTCTACGGTATATGTTGTTCCTGCAACACCAGCTGTTACTAAACCTGTTGCTGGATCAATTTGTGCACCATCTCCCGGTACTGGATTAAAAGTAAATATTCCACCTAGAGTACCAGTAATTGTAGCTGTACCTCCATCACATGTAGCATCCATAGCTATAGTAGCTTCATCTGCTTGATCTCCTAAAAAATTAACAACTATATCATCTGTAATTGTAGCAGTTCCTCCACTACAAAGTTCATAAGTAATTGCTGCAGTATATGTAGTTGTTTCTGTTGGTGAAACTGTAATTACTTCTTCATTACCTAAAGAAGTAGTACCATCAAACCATTCGAAGCTATAATTTGGATCCCCTTGAGAAGGTGTAAATCTCCAAAACTCATTAGTTGCTTCCCAAACACCCGTATTTCTTCCTGGTGGTACATAAGCAATATCACCTGCATTATTTTGAATTCCTGTAACTGCTAAACCGTCATTCCAATCTAAACAAGCTGGTTTATCAAAAATATTAATATCAATAGCATTTGAAGATTCGTATAATATAATTTGAGTTGTAGATGTTAGGTGATTACATTGCGTTCCAAAGTGACACATACCTGAAAAATTCACAATGAATTGTCTGGCTGGTGCTGTTCCTGCAATAGTATAATTAATATCACCACAACCTCCCGAAACGGCAGGATCTGGATTAGTATCATGGCAAACACCAAAGATATTACCTTCTGCTAAAGTAGTATTGGTATTATTAGGCAATCCTTGACCGTCATTTAAGATGTATCCATTAGATCCGCCTCCAACATCGGCAGCATCAATTTCAAAACGCAGTAACCCATTAGCTCCAATTTGGATACGATCATATACATCTCCAAAGTAGCAAAATTCAAAGCTTAAGTTGATAGGGTCTGTCCATGCATCATCAATAGTTAAACTTGTTGGTGTACCTCCAGAAGCTGGTGGTGTAGGACAGTCTAAAGCATTTATTTGGTAAGAAGTCGTGTCTTGACCAAAAGCCATAAAAGATGCAGACAATTCTACCTCGTTATTCGCACAAGTGACACTTATATCATCTCCTGCATTAATAATAGGACATTCTACTATTGGTAACGGACATACAAAAGATAACGGATCACTACTTGTGGTACACGTTAAATTACTTGTAGGTGCCATAGAGAAAACTACCTGAGTTACGCCACCACCAGGATAAGGACCGAAAGTTAAAACACCTTCTGTTGTAGCTTCCTGACTCGGATTTCCTTGATTATCTGTTACGGTAATTGGACCATTACTTCCTAAAGTAGTTACATCTACATCCACATAAAACTCTCCATTTTCACAATTTGGCACAATAGTATAGTTAGCTTCTTGAACGATATAAGATTGACATCTCACCGTGTATTCCATAGGGTCTTGTCCTCCACTGGAACAACTTCCAAAACCATCCGATTGAACCTGTATAGATAATGAACTACCTGTAGAGGTAAATTGTAAACCACTAATGTCACCGCCATTTCCATAAGGAGTAGCTGCATTTAAATTTGTAACACCATCAGAGTCTAAAACAATAAGTTCATCCCAGTTATTTTCTACTTCACCAGAGTTAAATGTAATCACTACAGGCTCGCCTGTTTGACTAGTAAACATAAAAACATTCGTGTCATTATTTTCATAACAATAGTTACGAACTAATGGACATTCATCACAAATTATTATTGTATTAGGGTCTGGTTTTGTAATAAAACTTTCTTCGATACATCCATCTGTGGCAGGACCATTAGCATTATAAGGTACAATAGAAACATAATATGTTGTTTCATAATCTAGTGCGGTTGTAGGTGTATATGTTGTAGTGTCTCCTACATTTACATTATTTGCGATATCATTTCCTCCTGGTGTTGACCCAATAGTAACATTGTAACCAGTTACAAAAATACTTGCTGGAGACCAACTAATATCTGTATTTAGTGCTACATCAAAAGCGCCATCTACAGGTGCTGTTAATACAGAATTACAATTTGGCACAGCCGTTGTATCTAAACATAAAGCATCAAAGTCCCAAGGATCATTTGTACAGTTTACAAAAACACCATCAGAAGTTACTCCTACAGTTATATTATCTCCTGAAGAAACAAATACTAATCCTGAAAGATCACCATTATTTCCATAACCATTATATAAAATAGTTCCGTCAGAATCTGTAATGACTAATTCATCCCAGTTATTTTCCGTTGTACCAGAATTAAATGTAATCACTATTTGTGAACCATCTAAACTAGTAAAGCTAAACTCTGAATTATCATTATTTTCATAACAGAATACGGTATTAACCACTTGGTCTGTAGAACAGTCTATAAACTGATTTGGGTCGTTTTTAGTTGTAAAACTTTCTTCGACACAACCACCAGTTGCATTCCCATTTGTGTTATATGGTATAATGCTTACATAATATGTTGTTTCATAGTTTAAATCTGCAGCTGGAGTATACGTTAAAACATTTCCTACATCTAAATTATTTATAACATCTGTACCTCCTGGAGTAGTTCCTACTGAAAGCACATAACCAGTAACAAATATTGAAGCTTGAGTCCAACTTATTACGGTATCAATTTCTACCCCAATTTCTCCATTTGCAGGGCTTGTTAAAGCAGCGTCACAATTTGGAGGAATAGTAGTATCTACACAAAATACGCTGAAATTCCATGGATTACCACCACATCCAATAACACTACTATCTGAGGTTACTCCGACAGTTATAGTATCACCAGAAGAAGTAAATGTAAGTCCCGCTAGATTTCCACTAGTTCCATAACCGGAATAAAGATTAGATCCATCAGAATCTGTAACCACTAATTCATCGTAATTATTTTCAGTCTCTCCGGAGTGAAAAATCAAAAATAATGGCGCTCCAGAACTACTTACAAAAGTAAACTCTGTAGTATCATTATTTTCATAACAAAACACGGTATTTTTAGGTGCACCAGAATCACAATCTATAGGTGCATTTGGATCATCACTAGTTGTAAAGATTTGCTCATTACAATTCTCTGCATATCCATTATTGTTATATGGTCTTATAGTTACATAATAGGTAGTTAAAAATGCTAATGTCGCTGGAGGATTCCAAGAAGTAACATTTCCAACATCAATACCATTAGCAATATCTGTTGCACCTGGAGTGCTTCCTACAGAAATCTCATAACCTGTAACCAAAATACTTGCAGGCAACCAATTGATATCTGTATCTGGATCTACATTAATATCTCCATTATTCGGATTATTTAATACTGCATCACAATTTGGTAATGCTGTTGTATCTACACAGAATACATCAAAATCCCATAATACCATACCAGATTGACAACTGGTAAAACCATCAGATTGAATTGTAATATAAATATCTCCACTAGTAGCAGTTACAGATAACCCTGTAAAATCACCACCATTATCTCCGGAGAACAATACTGGTCCCGAAGTATTTGTACCATCATAAATAGTAATACCATCATCTCCTACTTCTATTTCACCAGCATTAAACTGTAAAAATAAAGGGGAACCATCAGAACTAGTATAACTAAAGAAAGTAGTAT
Source organism: Lacinutrix sp. WUR7 (assembly GCF_016864015.1). Taxonomy (NCBI): domain Bacteria; kingdom Pseudomonadati; phylum Bacteroidota; class Flavobacteriia; order Flavobacteriales; family Flavobacteriaceae; genus Lacinutrix; species Lacinutrix sp. WUR7. The sequence continues at coordinate 917,663 of NZ_CP045067.1, forward strand.
CTAAACTTTCATAACAATAAACGGTATTAATAGGTACTCCTGATGCACAATTTACTGGTCCGTCAGGATCTGCTCCTGTAGTAAATGAAAATTCAGGACAACCTACTGCTTCTCCACTAGCATTAAAAGGAGTAACATTTACATAATACGTGGTTGCATATTCTAAAACTGGTAAATCATATGTTGTTGACAAACCAGTGTTTTCTCCATCTACAATGTCTACAGCTCCAGAACTTGTACCTACATTTAAAAGATAACCTGTAGGAATACCTGTTGCATTAGTCCATTCTAAATCGGTATTAACAGTTACCCCAATGGCTCCATTAGCAGGAGTAATCAAATTAGCACAATCTGGTGCATCTGCAACTACTTGAGTTGCTGAAATATTATCTAGATACACAAAATAAGCATGTGCAAATCTGTTTGTATCTATACGAAATTTAAAATCGGAACCTACTGGCAAACTTGCTGCTGGAACCACTATTGACCAATTTGCACAGGCATTTGAAGTCACGTGATTTGCATCATTAATAGTTTCAAGAGTTATCCAAGTCGCTCCATTATCTGTAGAATACTGAATGAACATTTCTCCCCAACCTGTTGGAGTTGCTGTTACTGCTTCCGACCAATCTACTATTTTATAATCGAACGAGATTGTTAAATCTGTCCCATTAGATTGTCCAAACACATTTGGCGATGTGATTTGTGCATTTAGAGTGGTATCATCTAAAATAGCTCTAATTGATCTACCGTCACAATTTGAATTTGCATCAAATGAAACAGCGTAGATATTACCTGGGCTTATCCAGCCCGCAGGCAAAGTAAAGCCAGAATCAAAATTTTCTACAAGGCCTATTTGAGAAAATCCTAAAAAGGATATTAGCCCAAATAAGAGTGAAAGGGTAATTTTTTTCATTTTATGATTAAGGTTAGTTATTAAATACTCAATTTGTTGTTTTACAAATCGTTATGTTTAATTGATTTTTTTTTAACAAAACACCTTATAAACTATGATGTCTCAATTAATTTCCTAAAGTATAAAAAAAGATTATCCCTAATAAATTAACTTTACTTTAATAGATTAAATACCTATTTTCACGATAAAAAGTTTAAAATATTAACAAGTAAGGGGTTTCTGCAAACAGGTTATGCCGTTGGATTTGGAATTGCATCATGAACCGATTTTATCTGCTTTAAAATATCATTATTTAACTCGACATGAATACTATTAATATTCTCTTTTAATTGCGTCATTGTAGTAGCTCCAATTATATTACTGGTAACAAAAGGCTGTTGTGTTACAAACGCTAAAGACATTTGCGCGAGACTCATATTATTTTCTTCTGCTATTTTTAAATACTGCTTAGCAGCTTTTGTACAAGAATCACTACTATATCTTTTAAATCTTGGAAATAATTTCAGCCTTGCATTGTCTGCCGCTGTACCTTTTATATACTTTCCAGATAACACACCAAAAGCCATTGGGGAATATGCTAATAAACCTATATTTTCTCGCATTGCAATTTCTGCCATATCTCCCTCAAAAACACGATTAAGTAAAGAGTATGCGTTTTGAATGGTTACCATTCTTGGTAGACTATGCTTTTTAGACTCTTCTAAATAACGCATGGTTCCCCAAGCTTTTTCATTAGAAATTCCTACTTGACGAATTTTTCCTTCTTTTATTATTTCATCTAAAGTATGTAAGACTTCATTAAAATTATCCTGCCACTTGTCATTTGGGTTATGCACATAATCTCTAGTATCAAAAGTATTGGTTTGTCTTTCTGGCCAATGTAATTGATACAGATCGATATAATCTGTTTGCAAACGCTCTAAACTTTTATTTACGGCATCTTTAATCGCTTCGGGCTGAAACCCATTGGTTCTAACGTGTGCCGTATAATCTCCAGGGCCCGCAATCTTGGATGCCAAGACTACTTTATCTCTATTTCCTGTTTTCTTAAACCAGTTACCAATAATACGTTCTGTTTCGGCATAGGTTTCGGCTGTTGCCGGAACCGGATACAATTCTGCAGTATCAAAAAAGTTGACTCCTTGATCTAAGGCATAATCCATTTGCTCAAAACCTTCATCTTGGGTGTTTTGGTTTCCCCAAGTCATGGTACCTAAACAAATTTTACTTACTTTAATATTGGTGTTTGGTAGTGTTGTGTATTTCATCTTTTAGTTCCTGCGAAAGCAGGAATCTCATTTTAATTAAACGTTTATTTTAACAGATTGCCACGTCGTTAATACTCCTCGCAATGACACTAAATATCTTTTAAAAGTTTTGATACTTCATCTAACTTCGGAGTCAAAATAACTTCAATTCTTCTGTTTTTTGCTTTACCTTCGGCAGTATCATTACCTGCAATTGGAGCAAATTCTCCTCTTCCAGCTGCGGTTAAATTTTCCGGATTAATCGCATTATTTTCTCTTAATATATTTACAATGGCTGTAGCACGTTTGGTAGATAAATCCCAATTTCCAGAAATCTGACCAGTTCCTGTATATGGCACATTATCTGTATGTCCTTCTATTAAAACTGCTATTTCCGGATTTTCACCTAGAACAGTCCCTAATTGTTGTACGGCTTTTTTTCCTTGTACACCAACTGCCCAACTACCAGATTGAAAAAGCAGTTTGTTTTCCATAGACACATATACTTTTCCGTCACGTTGTTCTACGGTTAAACCCTTTCCTTCAAAATCGGTTAAAGCTTTAGAGATTGCATTTTTTAATTGCGTCATTGCTGCATCTTTGGATGCTATCACATTTTCTAATTCCGCAACTCTATTAGAACGTTGTTCTAATTCGCTTTTCAATTTTTCAAGTCTAGTATTTTCTGCTTGTAAAGCTTGTTCTTTAGCCTCTAATTGCGCTAATAACTCTCTGTTTTTTTGAGAATTTTCGGCTAATGAAGCAGAACTATTTTTTTCTAAAGCATCATAAGAAGCTTTTAAATTTTCAAGATTCGTTTTAGACGCATTGTAATCTGCTTGCAATTTATCTCGATTTGCAATAGCTGCATCATAATCGCTTTTCAATTTTGCGTAGTCGTTTTCGGTTTTATTATTTGCTCCTAATAGCGATTCGTTTTCATCAGAAAGTTTTCTGTTCTCCTTTTTCAAGTGTGCATACTTACTTTCTAAATCTTTATAGACTTTAGGCGAAACACATGATGAGATTAAAATTGTGGCAATTGCTATTAATACTATTTTACTTTTCATATTATATTTGGGTTTACTAATTATAAAATTTTCAGTCTCCGTATCCTGTTTGCAGAAGTGTTATTCTGATAACTGCAACTGTAAACGGACAACTAATTTTCTATTTCTACTAAAACTGGACAATGATCACTATGCACAGCTTCTTGAAGGATAACGCTTCTTTTTATTTTTTCTTTTATCGGATTAGAAACCATCATGTAGTCTAATCGCCATCCTTTATTATTTGCTCTAGAATTTGCACGATAACTCCACCAGCTATATGCTTGTTTTTCAGGATGAATAAAACGAAAAGCATCCGTAAATCCGCTATCAATAAAACTACCAATCCATTCTCTTTCTATAGGAAGAAAACCAGAAACTCCTTTCATCTTTGGGTTATGAATATCTATTTCTTCATGACATATATTATAATCACCACAAATAACTAGGTTAGGTATTTCTTTTTTTAGGTTATTTATATAGTCTTGAAACATGTCCATATATTCTAACTTATGCTCCAATCTTGCATTATTGGTTCCCGACGGCAAATATAAACTCATTACAGAAACACCGTTAAAATCGGCACGAATGTTACGCCCTTCAAAATCCATAGATTCTATCCCGGTTCCAAACTCCACATGATCTGGTTCGGTTTTACTTAAAATAGCAACTCCACTATATCCTTTCTTTTGTGCAGAAAACCAATAATTATACTTGTAACCAGCTTCAACAAAAACATCTATATCCAGTTGCTCTTCCATTGCTTTTATTTCTTGCAAACAAATCACATCTGGATCTGCAGCTTTAAGCCATCCTATAAAGTCTTTTTTTAGTGCTGCACGAATTCCGTTTACGTTGTATGAGATTATTTTCAAGAGATTTTTATTTTAAAAAAGTTATGTTTCAGCTAAAATAAATAATGCTTTACATTTACACTATTATATTAATGTCCTTTTAACAAAAAACTATCAACAAAATATTTTAGGTATTTTGCAGTTTTAGTATCGCATGAAGTTTATTTACTTTCTTTTTATATTTTTTATTGGTTTTGCTGCTTTTGCACAAGATCAAGAATCTAACTACAAAACGAAAACCGTTGTGGTAAAAGATACTATTGCCATAGATAGTGTGAGTATAAATTCGGCGCACTTTAGTATTAAAAGAAAAGACAATTCGGTAATAGATTCTACATACTATACCATAGATTTTGAAAAAGCCGTCCTTACTTTTAAAAAACCGATAGAAACAGATTCTATAATTATTGATTATTTAAAATACCCAGAATTTTTAACTAAAACCTATAAGCAGCTAGACGATAAAATCATTGTACAAAGCACCGAAAACCAACAGCAATTATACAAAATAAAGCAATCTAGCGAAACCAATACTTTTACCCCTTTTGATGGTTTAACCACTTCCGGAAGTATTTCTCGTGGTGTTATTATTGGAAACAATCAAAACTCGGTTTTAAACAGCGAATTAGACTTACAAATCACAGGAAAACTGAATGACAAAGTTTCCTTAAGAGCTTCTATTCAAGATGCGAATATACCTTTACAAGAAAGTGGTTACTCCCAACGATTAGATGAATTTGATCAAGTTTTTGTAGAACTTTTTAGTGATAATTGGAAAATTCGCGCTGGTGACGTAGATCTTCAAAATACACGATCTGCTTTTACTAATTTTTCGAAACGCGTACAAGGGCTTTCGCTTGGCGCAACTATAAATCATTCCGATTCTAAAACCAATATTTTTGCCGCAGGTGCCATTGTTAGAGGACAGTTTACTTCTAGCCAATTTACCGCACAAGAAGGGAATCAAGGTCCGTATAAACTTCGTGGTCCTAGTGGCGAATTATTTGTACTTGTAGTTTCTGGTAGTGAAATTGTTTACGTTAACGGAATTGCTCTAGAACGCGGAGAAAACAACGATTACATTATAAACTATAATGCTGGCGAAATTATTTTCAACTCCACATTTCCTATTACCAGCGAAATGCGAATTACTGTAGATTATCAATATAGCGAACGAAACTATTCTAGATTAGTGGTTTATGGAGGAAGTAATTACGAAAGCGAAAAACTAAAACTTGGTGTTTCTATTTATAGCGAAAATGATGCAAAAAACAATCCGCTACAGCAAAATCTATCTACAGAACAAGTAGAAATCCTAGCAAATGCTGGAGATGATGAAACACTTATGAATGCTCCTTCTGCAACTCCTGAAGCCTATAACGAAAACAGGATTTTATATAAAAAGGAAATCGTAAATGGCGTGGAAACCTTTGTGTTTTCTAATAATGAAGACGATGAATTATTTAGCGTAAACTTTTCTTTGGTTGGAGAAAATCAAGGAGATTATATAGTGAGTAGTATAAATGCCATCAGCACTATTTATGAATATATTGGCATAGGCCAAGGAAATTACCAACCTATTACAAAACTGGTTGCTCCCAATAAATTACAAATCGCCGTTGTTAACGGAATTTATGCACCAAGCGAAAAAACAAATATTGGTTTTGAAGTTGCTGGAAGTAAAAACGATTTAAACCTATTTTCTAATATTGATGATGCTAATAATGATGGTTTTGCTGCCAAAATAAAAGTAGAACAAGCCATTGTTAAAAAAGATAGCCTCTGGAATTATAACGCATTTGCAGATGCCAACTACATTCAAGAAAATTTTAGAACCATTGAGCGTTTGTATAATGCCGAATTTATTCGCGATTGGAATATTGAACAACCAACCAGCAATCAAAATGTAATTAATAATGGGAATCAAACTCTTTTTGCTTCCGGAGTACAAGCATTACATCATGAAAAAGGATTCGGAAAATACCAGTTTGAGTATTTAAATTATTCGGAAAACTTTAACGGAAGCAGACACATCCTTTTTGGGGACTTAAAACTTAATAAATGGCAAATACTTTCCAACTCTAGTGTATTAAATGCAGAATCAAACATAAATACTTCTACTTTTTTACGAAGCTATAATCGCATTACTTATAGTTTAAAAAATGCTTGGGTTGGCACAAAACTAGCGTTCGAAAACAACGAACAAAAAAGCATTGAAACCGATTCTTTTACTGCATTAAGTCAGCGCTACAAATCGTATGAAGTTTTTACCGGAATTGGAGATAGCACCAAAATTTTTGCAGAAGTTGGTTACAAACACAGGATCAATGATAGTTTAGTAGCTTCCAATCTTCAAAAAGTAAATAGCTCGAACACCTATTATATAGATTCTAGAATTATTCAAAACAGGAATACCAATCTATCGCTTTACGCAAATTACAGAACACTAAAAAATGTGGATGCTGCTTTAGATAACGAAGAATCTTTAAACTCTAGAATGCAATTCAGTCAGAAATTATTCAAAAACATAATACACTGGAATACCGTTTACGAAACCAATTCTGGAACCTTAGCACAACAAGAATTCACCTATATTGAAGTAGAAGCTGGACAAGGTGCTTATACTTGGATTGATTATAACAACAATGGAATTCAAGAATTAGAGGAATTTGAAATTGCACAATTTACCGATCAAGGTACCTACATAAGAGTATTACTTCCTAACCAAGTGTTTGTAAAAACCCATCAAAATAGATTTAGTCAAACACTTACGCTTAACCCACAACAATGGTCTACAAGTGAAAATAATTTCAAGAAAATTCTTTCCCGTTTTTATAATCAAACCTCGTATTTAACAGATAACAAACAAAAACGCGATGGTAATTCTTTTAACCTCAACCCTTTTAGTGATGATAAAGAAAAACGTCTAGGTTTGCAGTCTAATTTTAGAAACGTTTTCTTTTTTAATAGAGGAAAACAGCAGTACACAACATCGTATACTTTTTTATCCAATAGCGCTAGGAACCTTCTAACCATAGGCTCTTTGGAAGCAAAATCTAAAAGTCATCAACTGCTTTTTAATCATAAATTCGCAACCAATTGGCTAGCAAATCTTTTAACGAGTTTTAATACCAACGAAAGTAAAAGCGAAAACTATACAAGTAAAAATTACACGATTGAAGAAACACAATTAAACCCGAAGCTTTCTTACTTATTAAATGACAATACTCGTTTTGATATATTTTACCAATACACCAACAAAGACAATACCATCGGTGATTTAGAGACGTTACAACAACAAAAATATGGTGCTTCCTTCTCTTTTTCAAGCAAGCAACAAATGGCAATATCTGGAGAGTTCAACTATTTTGCCAATACATTTACTGGAAATGCTAATTCTCCCGTGGCCTACCAAATGCTAGAAGGTTTACAACCTGGAAAAAACTTTACTTGGTCCTTTTTAGCACAAAAAAAACTAACCAAATATCTAGATTTAAACCTAAGCTATTTTGGTAGAAACACAGAAACTAGTAAAACCATACACACCGGAAATATTCAGTTAAAAGCTTATTTTTAACCTTTTGTAACCTTTGTTACCGTTTGATTCTGCTAATTTTGTAATTTAGCATGTATTATGAATAAAGTTTTAGCAATTACATATTCATTTTTGATTCTCTTTCAGAGTTTCAACATAAACCTAGAAGATTTTTCTAAGTTTAATGTATTGCTAGACCATGCCGAATTTCATAAAGAAATGTACGGCGATTCGTTTTTTCAATTTTTAGCAGAACATTATGGAGATGCTAAAGAAGCACATGGAAACGATCATAAAGAACATGAAGGCTTACCATTTAAGGACAGTCATCACATGTGCACACACATCAACACTTCTTTTATTAGCATTGCTAATCATTTTGAGTTTACCTATCCCGAATTTATCGAAATTCCTTTTAACTTTCACTACAACGAAACGATAACAGATTCCGAAAAAACCTCTGTTTTTCAGCCACCCAAACACGCATAATTTAATTTAGAGCTTAACCCTGTTAACTTAAAACAGGCATTTATTATTTCTTAATTATTATGAATTATGTTAGAAAACATCATAAGATTCAGCTTAAAAAACAAGCTGATCATATTTCTATTTACAGCCTTTATTGTAGGCTTTGGTATTTTTTCATTAACCAAAATTCCAATTGGCGCAGTGCCAGACATTACCAATAACCAAGTACAGGTTATTACCACTTCACGCAATTTATCTACACAAGATGTAGAGCAATTTATTACCTATCCTGTAGAGCTAGAAATGGCCAATTTACCAGGAGTTGAAGAAATTCGTTCGGTTTCCAAATTCGGGTTATCTGTTGTTACTATTGTATTTAGCGATGATTTAGGCACTTTTTTACCAAGACAGCTTATCGCTGAAAAGATCAAATCAGCTACAGAGCAAATACCTGAAGGTTTTGGTTCTCCAGAAATGGGACCAATAACTACGGGTTTAGGGGAAATCTACCAATACATTTTAGACGTAAAACCGGGTTATGAAGATACATACACCACAACCGATTTACGTACCATTCAAGATTGGGTTGTAAAACGTCAATTATCCGGAATTCCTGGAGTGGTTGAAGTGAATACTTGGGGCGGATTTTTAAAACAATATGAAGTTGCCATCAACCCAAACAAGCTAACCGCTATGCAAATTACTATCGCAGAAATTTATGAAGCGTTAGAAAAAAATAACAGTGTTTCTGGTGGTGGTTATATTGAGAAAAACAACAAAGCCTTTTTTATTCGTGGTGAAGGATTGGTAACTTCACTAGAAGATATTAAAAACATTGTTGTTAAAAATGACGGCACGCCTATTTACATTAAAGATGTTGCTACTGTTGGCTTTGGAAGTGCAACCCGTTTTGGGGCCATTACCGGAAATGGAGAAGGCGAAAAAGTATTAGGACAAATCATGATGCTAAAAGACGGTAATTCTAAAGAAGTTATTGATACCGTTAAAGAACGTGTAGCATCCATACAAAGCACATTACCAGAAGGTGTTTATATTAATGGTTTTTTAGAGCGAAGTGAACTGATTGCCAAAACCACATTTACCGTTGCCGAAAACTTAATTTTAGGATCGCTAATCGTAATTTTTGTGGTGGTTTTATTACTCGGTAATTGGCGTTCTGGTTTAGTCGTTGCATCGGTGATTCCGTTAAGTTTATTATTTGCTATTATTTTGATGCGTCAATTTGGAGTAGATGCTAACTTGATGAGTTTAGGTGCCATCGATTTTGGAATTATCATTGATGGCGCAGTTATTATTGTCGAATTTATTGCGTTTCAAATCATGTCCAAATCTGCACATCTTTCTGAAATCAGCAAAAATGAAAAACAAGCCGAAATTGACCAAATAACACTAAAAAGTGCTTCAAAAATGATGAATTCCGCTATTTTCGGACAATTAATCATCTTAATCGTATTTATTCCCATTCTATCTTTAAGTGGTATTGAAGGTAAAATGTTTAAGCCTATGGCAATGACTTTCAGCTTTGCTTTAATTGGCGCCATGATTTTATGTTTAACCTATGTTCCTGTAGTCTCATCGATGTTTTTAAAACCAAGTAAGCAATCCGCAAAAAACATTTCGGCTAGGTTAATGAACTTTTTAAATAAAGGCTACCAACCTGTTATTCATTGGGCCTTATCTAATAAAAGAATAGTCGTTGTATTATCCGCAATTTTATTAGCCTCCAGCGTATGGATTTTTAGTAAAATGGGAGGTGAATTTGTACCTACTTTAGATGAAGGCGATTTTGTAATTCAACCTGTTTTAAAAACGGGAACATCGCTTGGAAGAACGATAGAAATCACAACAAGAATAGAACAAATTCTTTTAGATAATTTCCCAGAAGTAGACCAAGTAGTAACGCGTATTGGAGCTGCAGAAGTACCAACAGATCCAATGTCTATGGAAGAAAGTGACGTGATTATTAAACTGAAACCTAAAAAAGAATGGACCTCTGCTAAAAGCAAAGATGCATTGGCGGATAAATTTAAAGAAGCCTTGGCAGTAATTCCAGGAATGGAAGTAGAGTTTACACAACCCATTGAAATGCGATTTAATGAATTGGTTACTGGTGTTCGTGCAGATGTTGCCATTAAGATTTTTGGAGAAGATTTAACTGTTTTAGCCACCAAAGCAAATGAAATTAAAACACTTATTGAAAATGTGGAAGGTGCTGCTGATATTTCGGTGGAAAAAGTAGAGGGATTGCCACAAATGAGTGTAAAATTCAATAGAAGTAAAATTGCACGTTACGGACTTAATATTTCCGATTTAAACGATGTGATTTCCATGGGATTTGCGGGTAAAACTGCAGGAAGTGTTTTTGAAGGCGAAAAACGTTTTGATCTAGTACTTCGTCTTCAAGAAAATAACAGAAAAAATATAGAAAGCCTAGAAAACTTATATGTAGACACGCCTAACGGAAATAAAATTCCGCTTAGCGAATTAGCAGAAATTAGCTACACTACGGGACCTGCACAAATATCTAGAGACGACACCAAACGTCGCATTGTGGTTGGTATTAATGTTAGAAACAGGGATTTACAATCTGTTGTAAATGATGTGCAACAAATTATAGAGAGCAAGTTAAAATTACCTGTTGGTTACACCATTACTTATGGCGGACAATTTGAAAACCTTCAAAGTGCAAAAGACCGCTTATTAGTTGCAGTTCCTGTGGCTTTAGTTTTAATATTTATATTACTTTATTTTGCCTTTAATTCCATAAAAGAAGCACTAATCGTGTATTCTGCGATTCCGTTATCTGCAGTAGGTGGTATTCTATTATTATGGATTAGAGATTTACCTTTTAGTATATCGGCAGGGGTTGGTTTTATAGCATTATTCGGAATTGCAGTACTAAACGGAATTGTATTAATCGAGCATTTTAAAGAGCTTAAAGCGGAAGGTTTTTCTAATATTAATGAACGCATCAAAAAAGGAACCTCTGAGCGCTTACGCCCTGTTTTACTAACAGCAGCAGCCGCAGCTTTAGGATTTTTACCTATGGCTATTTCTACAAATGCTGGAGCAGAAGTACAACGTCCTTTAGCAACGGTTGTTATTGGTGGTTTGGTTACTGCAACCCTATTAACCTTAGTTGTTTTGCCCATTTTATATGCTTGGTTTGAAGAAAAAAAGGAACTTAAAATGAATAAGAAAGCAATAGCTTCTGTAATTGTTTTGCTGTTTACTTTTAGTATTCAGGCGCAAAACAAACCATTAAATATTGCACAGACTTTAGAATTAGCAATAGAAAATAACGCAAATTTAAAAGCGGAAAACTTAAAAATAGATCAATCCAATGCTTTGGTAACTTCGGCTTTTTTGTTTGACAAAACCAGTATTTATTATAATTATGATGAAAGTAATTTAGCTATAAATAACGAACCACTTAAAGTTTTTGGCGTCTCACAAGGTTTTAAATTTCCAACGGTTTATTTTGCCGAAAAGAAAGTAAACCAATCTAAAGTAAAGGTACAAGAAGCCAATTTTAGTTTGCAATTACAGCAATTAAAAAAGCAAGTTTATGCTAATTATTACCAGTTAAGCTATGCTAAAAACAAAGCGGAAAACTATAAATATTTAGATAGTTTGTATCGGGATTTTGCAAAAAAAGCAGCCCGTCGTTTTGAGTTAGGAGAAACGAATTATCTAGAAATGATTACGGCAAAATCCAAACAAAAACAACTAGAAACACGCTATAAACAATCCCTTCAAGAAGTTGTTTTATATAGGGAGCAACTTAAAAAAATAGTACAAGTAGATTCTATTACTATTGCAGATGGTTTGCTTGAAAAACTAGAAGTCGAACAATTATCGGTCACTAAAAATGCTAGTTTATCCGTTTTTGATGCGTCTATGGATTATCAACAAGCGCAAACAAAACTAGAAAAGCAAAGCGTACTTCCAGACTTAAATGCCGAATATTTTCAAGGTACCAACAGTGGTTTAAACGATAACATTAAAGGCTATCAATTAGGGATTAAAATTCCTATTCTGTTTGGCGGTCAACGTTCTAAAATTAAAGCAGCCAAAATTGCGCAAGAAGTTATTGCAGAACAAAAACAAGATTATCAAACGCAATTAAATGCGGAGTATCAATCTTTATTAGCAAAGCTTCAGCAGTATGAAGAAGCGATAACTTATCATGAAACGCAAGGACAAACGCTTTCCGAAGAAATTATAAAAACAGCAAATAGAACCTTTAAAGAAGGAGAAATCGATTTCTTTCAATACATACAAAGTTTAGAGACTGCAAAAGATATTCAGCTGAATTATTTAGAGCAATTAAATCAATACAACCAAACCGTAATTACCATCAACAACTTAACATTATAAAAAGATGAAAAACATATATATCCTATTATTTTCAATGGTTTTAGTAGCCTGCGGAAATTCAGAAAAAAAAGCAGAAATAGTTCCGGAAACAGAAACATATAACAACAAAACTACCATTACAAAAGCACAGTTTGAAGGCGAAAAAATGGCATTTGGCTCCTTATCCGAGTACGATTTTAACGAAACCATAAAAGTAAACGGCATGATAGATGTACCGCCAAAAAACAAATCTAGCGTTACGACTTTTACAGGTGGTTATATTACAAAAACACCATTATTAATTGGAGATAGTGTAAAAAAAGGACAACTTTTAGTAACCCTGGAAAATCCAGAATTTGTAGAGCTTCAGCAAAATTATTTGGAAGTTGCAGAGCAATTAAATTATTTAAAATCGGAATACCACAGACAAAAAACATTGTTTGAAGAAAAAATTACTTCCGAAAAAAACTATCTAAAAGCGGAAAGTGCTTATAAAAGCAACCTGGCGCATTATAATGGTTTACGTAAGAAATTACAAATGCTAAATCTGAATCCGAGTAGTGTAGAACAAGGACGAATTTCTTCCACTATAAATTTATATGCACCAATTTCTGGACACGTTACTAAGGTTTATGTAAGTAATGGAACCTATGTTTCACCAAGCGATGTTATTATGGAAATTGTAGATATTGACCATATTCATTTAGAATTATCGGTCTTTGAAAAGGACATTATGCAAATTAAAAAAGATCAGAAAATTCTGTTTACAATTCCTGAAGCTTCCAATAAAACCTTTGAAGCAGAAGTACATTTAGTTGGGACCACTATTGATGAACAAACGAGACGTGTAAAAGTGCATGGACACGTAGATAATGATAAAGAAAACTTTATTGTTGGGATGTTTGTCGATGCAGATATTATTGTGGATAGCACGAAAAGTATGGGACTTCCAAAAGAAGCTATTATGGAAGTTGGCGACGCATTTTATGTTTTAGTTTTAGAAGAACAACATGCTGAAGAATTTCAATTAGAAAAAGTTAAATTAGAGCTTGGAAAGCAAACCGAAATGCATGTCGAAATTCTAAATGCTGAAGTTTTAAAAGACAAACAAATCTTAGTAAAAGGCAACAGCATGCTTTTAAATGATAGTGAAAGCGGACATAGTCACTAATCAAAACTTAAAATAGATACTATGGAGGACCATAACCATGACGGACACAACCACAGCCATAATTTAATTTTTGGAAAAAAAACAGAACTGTATTTCGCTATACTATGTGGTGTTTTTTTAATTACTGGTTTTACTGTTGAAAAGCTAACCGATGCTCCTTCTTGGACATCGGTTTTCAGTTATATTATCGCTTATTTTTTTGGTGGTTATTTTATAACTATTGAAGCGTATCAAAAAATCATAAAAGGTGGTTTTGATATTGATTTTTTAATGATTGTTGCCGCTATTGGAGCAGCCTATATTGGTAGTTGGGCAGAAGGCGCTTTACTTTTGTTTTTATTTAGTTTAGGTCATGCCCTAGAACACTATGCGATGCATAAAGCTAAAAAATCTATTGAAGCTTTAAGTGATTTATCGCCAAAAACAGCATTGGTTAAAAAAGGAAATCAGCTAATGGAAATACCAATTGAAAGTTTAAAAATTGGCGACATAATCGTTGTAAAACCAAACACCAAAATAGCAGCAGATGGTGTAATCATAACCGGAAACAGTAGCATCAATCAAGCACCAATTACTGGAGAAAGTATGCCTGTGGATAAAACTGCCATTACGACTTTAGATAAGTTACCAGAATTTAAAGACATCGACAAAAAACATATCGCATTTTCTGGAACAATAAATGGAGATAGTACCATTGAAATACTTGTTTTAAAACGAAGTCAAGACTCTACCGTTGCCCGATTAATTAAAATGGTAAGTGAGGTAGAAACGCAGAAATCACCAACACAACGATTAACCAAAAAATTTGAAAAATGGTACGTTCCCATTGTGATCATTGTAGTGGTATTATTATGTTTTGCATATCTAGTTATAGACGAAACCTTTAACGAAAGTCTATACAGAGCAATAACGGTTTTAGTAGCCGCTAGTCCTTGTGCGTTGGCCATTTCAACACCAAGTGCTGTACTTAGTGGTATTGCAAGAGCTGCACAAAAAGGGGTTTTAATTAAAGGCGGAAAGGCTTTAGAAGATTTAGGAAGTATTACCACTATTGCCTTTGACAAAACAGGAACTTTAACGGAAGGAAAACCAAAATTGACTAACGTCATCCCACTAAATGATTTTGAAGAACAGGAGTTTTTACAAATCGTTTTAGAAGTGGAAAGCTTAAGTAATCATCCATTAGCAAAAGCAATTGCAAAAGACATCGAGAAATTACATAGCATAAGTTTTAAAGGCATTGCAAAAAACATTGAAGCAATACAAGGAAAAGGAATTACAGCCACATACAACACCTCTAAAGTGTTTATTGGTAATTTAAAATTGATGCAGGACGAAGGCATTACAGTAACGAATATTGTCACCACTAAAATGAATAGCCTATTACAAAACGGACATACCGTAATGCTTGTGGCTTTTAAAAAGGAAATTATTGGTATCCTTAGCGTAATGGATGTCCCAAGAAAAACAGCTGCAGACACACTTAAAAAACTGCGCGCTATTGGTATAAAACGAATGATTATGCTTACTGGAGATCATCAAAATGTTGGAGATGCTATTGCTAAACAAATTGGTTTAACCGAAGCAAAAGGAAACTTATTACCAGAAGATAAAGTTACTGCTATTAAAAACTTACTAGCAACAGACGGAAAAATTGCTATGGTTGGTGATGGCGTAAATGATGCTCCAGCCATGGCTTTAAGCACCGTTAGTGTTGCTATGGGAGCAGCAGGAAGCGATGTCGCTTTAGAAACTGCAGATGTAGCACTAATGTCGGATAAAATTGAGAATTTACCGTTTGTTATTGGATTAAGTAGAGCATCCAAACGAATTATAAAAGAAAACATTTTTATAAGCTTAGCTGTTGTTGCCGTACTAGTGCCTGTTACCATTTTAGGACTAACCAATATTGGAATCGCTGTTTTGTTTCATGAAGGATCCACAGTTATAGTGGTTATAAATGCATTACGATTATTAGCGTACAAAGATCAAATATAAATACAGCTTTTTGACGCAACCTTTTCATCTTTTCAGCATCTACTGTTGGTATGACTTTTGATTAACCAAATACATAATTTAAAAATAAACAAATGAAAAAAGCCCTTTTAGGATTATTGTTATTTACCTCTTTTGCAACTTTTGCGCAAGAAGATGTACAAGAAGAAAAAGTAAAACACAGTGAAATAAAGATAAATGCTTTTAATCTTATTTTGTTTAAATCTATAGATGTCTCTTATGAATATTTATTAGATTCAGAATCTTCTATAGGCGCTTCTGTATTAATCAATTTAAGAGATACCGATTCTGGGGAAGATATTTATTATAACGAAAAACTTGCCATCACGCCATATTATAGACGTTACTTTTCAAGCAAATATGCTTGGGGATTTTTCTTAGAAGCTTTTGGAATGTATAACGTACAAGATGATGTCTATGAAGAATACAATTACAATATGATTTCTGACCAATACGAATACACCACATCGGACGAAACCTCTAACAATCTAGCTTTTGGAATGGCAGTTGGCGGAAAATTTGTTAGCAAAAAAGGATTCTTATTTGAAGTATTTGGAGGTGTAGGTAGAAATATTATTCAATCTAACGAGATAATTGCAAGTGAATTTGTACCACGTTTAGGTGCAACTTTTGGTTGGAGATTTTAAGCACAAGAATATTTTACAAAACAAAACCCAAGCTTTCAGGCTTGGTTTTTTTATTTAATTTCAAAAAATTATATTCGTGAATCTTTGATGGAGTAAAAAAAAACGCTCAAACAATTATTGCTTGAGCGTTCTATTTATAAGATTCCTTTTTTCAAAGGAATGAGATTATTTCATTTTCATTAGCCAATGTTTCACATCGATCTCTGCTTTAATCAAGTCTTTTAAATCTTCGATTTTTACACGTTTTTGTTCCATAGTATCTCTATGTCTTATAGTAACCGTGTTATTTTCTAAAGTTTCATGATCTACAGTAATACAAAATGGTGTTCCATTCGCATCTTGACGTCTGTAACGCTTTCCTACGGCATCTTTTTCGTCATAAAAAACATTGAAATCCCATTTTAAATCTTCTACAATTTGTTTTGCTACTTCTGGCAAACCATCCTTTTTTACTAAAGGAAAGATTGCTGCTTTTACAGGAGCTAAAACTGCTGGTAATTTTAAAACGGTTCTTGTAGTATTGTTTTCTAGTTCTTCTTCCATTAAAGCATTAGAAAACACCGCTAAAAACATTCTGTCTAAACCAATAGAAGTTTCTAAAACATAAGGTGTATAGCTTTTGTTTTCTTCATGATCAAAATACTGAAGCTTCTTACCTGAAAATTCTTCGTGTTGTTTTAAATCGAAATCGGTACGCGAGTGAATTCCTTCTAATTCTTTAAATCCGAAAGGGAATTTAAACTCAATATCTGTTGCAGCATCTGCATAATGTGCTAATTTTTCGTGGTCATGAAAACGATAGTTCTCTGCTCCCATTCCTAAAGAAAGATGCCATTTCATTCTGGTTTCTTTCCATTTATCAAACCATTCTTTTTGTGTTCCTGGTTTAATAAAGAATTGCATTTCCATTTGTTCAAACTCACGCATTCTAAAGATAAACTGTCTTGCAACAATTTCGTTTCTAAATGCTTTTCCTGTTTGTGCGATACCAAAAGGAATTTTCATTCTTCCTGTTTTTTGCACATTCAAGAAGTTTACAAAAATTCCTTGTGCTGTTTCCGGACGCAAGTATAAATCCATTGCAGTTTCTGCAGAAGCACCTAGTTTGGTTCCAAACATAAGGTTAAACTGCTTCACGTCTGTCCAATTTCTACTTCCCGTTAAAGGATCTGCGATTTCTAATTCTTCAATTAGCAATTTCACATCTGCTAAATCTTCCGCTTCCAGAGATTTCCCTAAGCGTTTTAAAATCGTATCTATTTTTTCTTGATATCCTAAAACTCTTCCGTTAGTAGAAATAAATTCTTCTTTATTAAAGGATTCTCCAAAACGCTTTTCCGCCTTTTTTACTTCCTTTTCCATCTTCGTTTCAATTTTAGCGCAATAATCTTCCACTAAAACATCTGCACGATATCTTTTATTAGAATCTTTGTTGTCAATTAATGGATCACTAAAAGCATCAACGTGGCCAGAAGCTTTCCATGTTGTAGGATGCATAAATATGGATGCATCTATTCCTACTATATTATCATTCATTTGCACCATGGCTTTCCACCAGTAGTCGCGAATGTTCTTTTTAAGCTCTGCTCCATTTTGAGCATAGTCATATACTGCACTTAATCCATCGTAAATTTCACTACTCTGGAAAACGTAACCATACTCTTTTGCATGAGAGATTACTTTTTTAAATTGATCGTCTTGATTTGCCATAGGTTGCAAAAGTAAAAAACCACTCCATATTAATGGAATGGTTTTAATAAAATTATAAGTTATTTTTTAATTTAGTGTTATTGATGTGCTTCCTAAAAAGGTAGCATTTTGAAATACGTCCACATTATAACTCCCTGGTTTTAGTTTTTCTTTGTCTCTAATGCTAATTTTAAGACAAGCTGTAATTTTTTCGGAAACATTTTTAATGGTTGTTTTTCCGCTATACCCAATTTTCATTCCTTGATAATTAAGAACACCTCTTTCAGAAACTATTTGATCTTTAATATCTAAAATTTGAACGTAAATATTTTTATTTCCTTTGTTAGACAACGCATTACCTTCCAATAAAATACACACTTCAATTTGGTCTGCTTCGCTTAATTTATCCGTTTCGTATACTTCTGCATGTGTTGTGTTTAATGCTACAGCAGTTATATTACCAACTTTAAGCGTTCCAGCTGTACTAATAATAGTGTTTAACTTTTCATTCTTTTTTGTTAAACTAGCTAATTGGATCTTTTGATTTTCAACTTTTTGAGAAACAGAATCTACTTGAGAGTGTAGTGAATTATTATCGCGAACAAGCGCATCTATTTGATCAAAAATAACTTCTCTTTCGTTTTTAAGAGCGTTTATTTGACTTCTATATTTAGATATTAAAGATAAATCGGTTTTTGTATTTTTTACAGCACTTAAAATGCCCTGTATTTTTGTCTTTGAATCTTTTAATTTTGTATTTACAACGTCGTTTTCAATAGAAACATCATTATAAAGAGAAATCATTTCTGTTAATTCATGTTGAACAAGTTTCATTTCTTGTTCTAAAAATTCCTCTTGATTTTTAAAGGAATTAAAAGTTGAAAGACTATAAGATCCTAAAACAGCAATTGCTATTACCAATGTACCAATAATTAATCTGTAGTTAAAAGTTTGAGGGAAAACTAACATATTATTTATTTTACAATACGAAGCTAGATATTTAGATTGGTATAATTTATTTTAATCGATAAAGTAGGTGAAATAATTGTTGAAGTAATTTATTCTAACCGTTTACAATATTTTTTTGTAAGTTTAATACTATGTTCCAGGCTGTTATAGATTTGTTCTTTCCAAAGGTGTGCTATGCATGCTATTCCCACTTACAAGATTCTGAAATATATATTTGTACTTCTTGCAGACACAACTTTCCTGTAACGAATTATCACTTTAACGCAAATAGCACTGTAGAAAAAGTGTTTTATGGTCGTGCAAAAGTAGAACAGGCCACAGCATTGCTTCGTTTTGAAAAAAAAGGCGTTGTGCAACAGCTTATTCATAATTTAAAATATAAAGGTTATGAAGAAATAGGTACCTTTTTAGGAGAATGGCTTGGTAACGAATTAAAAGAATTAGATACTTTTAAAGAAGTAGATGTTGTTATCCCAGTGCCTTTACATAAAAAGAAGCTAAAAAAAAGAGGTTATAATCAAGTATCTAAATTTGGACAAGAAATAGCAAAATCTTTGCAAGTAGATTACAATGACAGATCTTTAATAAAAATAACAAATACAAAATCTCAAGTGACTAAAAGACGATTTGCACGTTGGCAAGCAGACCATGAACTTTTTGCATTAGAAAATCCCGAATTAATAGAAAACAAACATATTTTACTTGTGGATGATATTATTACTACTGGAGCAACGTTAGAGTCTTGCATACAAGTGTTAAATAAAGCCCAAAATGTTAAAATAAGTATAGCAACCATGGCAATAGTACCTTAAGTATTTTATGGATGTAGGGCATTTAAATTTTTTCTATTTACTAAAAAATTGTTCTTTTGAAGTTAAATTTTGCTTAAACATAAAAAGCTTAAAGGAGTTCAATGATAAATATGTTGTTACTTTGTGCTAAATCATGAAATTTAAAATGCGTAATACCTTATCCAATTTAATTTTAATTCTAACCATAGGCTTCATTATAGTTAGTTGTGCTAATAGAGGAAATCCTAGTGGTGGACCAAAGGACGTTACTCCTCCTCAAATTGTAAAATCTATTCCAGAAAATTATTCTACAAATTTTAATGGTAAAGAAATTAAGATCTATTTTGATGAGTATGTAAAAATTAAAAACCTAAGCAAACAACTTATTATATCACCACCAATGGATCCTGCTCCAGAAGTTACGCCTCTTGGTACAGCAAGTAAATACATCACTATTAAAATTAACGACACCTTACTAGATAATACAACCTATGCTTTTAACTTTGGAAATAGCATAACAGATAACAACGAAGAAAACCCATATTCTTATTATAAATATATTTTATCGACAGGAAGTTATATCGATTCCCTTTCTGTTAAAGGTGAAATTTCTGATGCTATTTTACGTAAGCCAGATGATTTTGTTTCTGTACGTCTATACGAGATAGACTCTACTTTTAACGATTCTATTGTTTACAATAAACTACCAAAATATGTAACCAATACTTTAGATAGCACAACTACATTTAGTATCGATAACATAAAAGCAGGAAAGTATATGCTTATTGCTTTAAAAGATGCTAATGAAGACAATAAATTTCAGCAATTAACAGACAAAATAGGTTTTTATAAAAATTATATTACGGTACCAACAGATTCTACTTTTTCTCTAAAACTATTTAAAGAAGAAGCAGATTTCACTATAATTAGACCACGTTTAGTTGCTGGCGAAAAAATAGCTTTTGGTTACCGCGGAGATTATAAAAACACAGCAATTAATATTACTTCTGTAGTGCCAGAAGATTTTATTCATACCATTACAAAAGACGCCAAAACAGATTCTTTAAACTACTGGTACAAACCAAGACTAAAAGATACGGATTCTTTACTTTTTACTGTGAAAAACAAAAATTACAGCGAAGATTTTACAGTTAAAATTAGCGACCAGCCAAGAGATACTTTAAAAATAGAAGCAATAACGAAAGGAAGTTTAAACTTTAAAGACGATTTTAAATTAACAGCAAATATTCCGTTGGTAAATTTTAACGAACAAAAGCTTACTATTTTAGATAAAGACTCCCTAAAAGTAGCATATAAAACAGCATTAGACACACTTAATAACACCTATTCTTTTGCTTTTGATAAAACGGAAGACAACAAATATGCTATTCAAGTTTTACCAGAAGCTTTTACCGATTTTTTTAACAATAAAAACGATACTTTAAATTATAAAGTAAGCACAAAAAACTTTGCGGATTATGGTAATGTAAGAATAACTTTAAATAATGCTAAATACCCTGTAATAGCGCAATTAACAGATGATAAAGGTGAAATAAAAGCAGAAGTTTATAGCACAGAACCAGAACCTTTGGATTTTAGACATCTAGATCCTGCAAAATATTATTTGCGTGTTATTTTTGATGCTAATAAAAATCAAAAATATGATTCTGGAAACTATTTAAAAAAGCGCCAAGCAGAACGTATTAGTCATTTCCCTAATGCATTAGAAATAAGGTCTAGTTGGGATTTAATAGAAGAATTTACGCTATTAGATTAAACGCATCTTTATCCCCTAAAAACTGCAATCTGTCTCGATATTTTTTTATATGATTTTTGTCTAGAGAAACTATTTCTGTTTGCTCTTTACCTAAAGCGATATTCGATATTTTTTCACCTAAAACATCGTAAACAGCCGAGCTTCCTGAATATTCGTAATTGTTAATATCTAAACCTACTCTATTTACACCAACGCAATACGTCATGTTTTCTATTGCTCTAGCTTTTAGCAAAGCATCCCAAGCAGTAATTCTAGGTTTTGGCCAATTGGCAACATACAATAATAAATCATAATCTTCGGTGTTTCTTGCCCAAACCGGAAAACGCAAATCGTAACACACCAAAGGGCAAATTTCCCAACCTTTATAAGCTACTACTATTTTTTTATTTCCTGCTTGATACACTTTATCTTCTCCAGCAAGCGTGAAGGTATGTCGCTTATCATAGATTTCTATTTTCCCTTCTGGATGTACAAATAAAAGTCGGTTGTAGTATTTGTTGTCTTCTGTAATTATTAAGCTTCCAACAATAGCAGCATTACTTGTTTTAGCCATTTCTAGCATCCATTTCACGCTTTCTCCTTCCATGCTTTCTGCAAGATTGGAAGCATGCATGGTAAAGCCTGTAGTAAACATTTCTGGAAGAATAATGAGATCTACTTCTTGCGAAATAGATGTGATTTTTTCCGTAAAATGCATTCTATTCTCTTTTGGGTTTTCCCAAACTAAATCGGACTGTATAAGTGCTATTTTTAATTTTTCTTGCATTTTATAAAGATACTTGTTTTTTGTAAAGTTGTAAAACAAAAAAATTCCAGAATTTTTCTAAGGAACAACTCTGGAATTTCAAATAATTAAAAGCTTTTTATAATTAAGCTTTTCTTAATTTCTTTTCTGCCTTTTTAATATCACTATTTAAACCTTCCAATTTTTTAAACCATTTTGCTTCATCTTCTGGAGATAGTTTTCCTTTCTTTTTCAGTTTGTCATATTTCTTTTGAGAGCTCTCTAACTTGCTATTTGATTTATCAAAAGATTTTTGTGCTTTCTCCTTTTTCTTTAAAGCCTTTTCCGCCTGTTTTTGTTTCTTTTCTGCTTTTTTTAAGTCTTTTTCGTTCTTTTTTTGTTCTTTCTGACGTTTTTCTTCTTCTTTTTGAGCTTTCTTTATTTCATCTTCTTTGTCATCTTGAATTTTTTTTAACTCCTTTTCCTTCGCTTCTTTTAACTGATCTGCTTTTTGTTTCGCTATTTCTGCTTGTTCTTTTTCTTCTTGCACCTTCAGCTCCATTTCATGCGTAGCAAAAACGGCATTACGTTTTTCCTCACTTAGCATAGCTGTAACGTCTTTTTCAGCTTGATAAATCTTACCTTCTTTAACCGTATATGTTTTTACATCTACTGGAACTTCTTGAGCATTCATAATGCAACTAAAAGCAAAAAGGAATGTTAGTGTAATTAATTTTTTCATCGTTTTATATTTATTGTTCAATAATGGTTAGCAAATATATTGCCAAATGAATTTCGCTGGGTTACATTTTATTTAATATTTCGGCAGCTTTTTTTAAAGTGTCTTCCGTTTTCGCAAAACAAAAACGCAATACCTTATCATCTTTATTATTATCGTTAAAAACCGATAATGGAATGGACGCTAAACCATTTTCAATAGTTAATCGCTTTGCAAAATCCACATCGTATTCTTGTGTAATTTCAGAAAAATCTAAAACCTGAAAATACGTTCCTTTTGCAGCTTTAAACTTAAAACGCGAATCTTTTACCAAACTTAAAAACAAATCTCTTTTCTCTTGATAAAAGCCCGAAAGCTCTAAATAATGACTTGGCTCTTTCAGATAATCTGCCAATCCTTTTTGCATCGGATGATTTACCGAAAACACATTAAATTGATGCACTTTTCTAAACTCTTCCATCAGTTCTTTTGGCGCACAACAATACCCGATTTTCCATCCTGTATTATGAAATGTTTTCCCAAAAGACGCCGTTATAAAACTTCTGGCTTTTAAATCTGAAAACAAACAGGCGCTTTGGTGTTTTTCACCATCAAAAATAATATGTTCGTACACTTCATCACTCAATACAATTATGTTTGTATTTTCAGTAAGCGCTTGAAGCTGTAACATATCGGCTTCCGAAAAAATACTACCACTAGGATTTTGCGGTGAATTAATAATAATCATCTTGGTTTTCCTGTTGATTTTCTGTTCTACAGCATTCCAATCTACTTTATAATTTGGCGCATTTAATTGTATAGAAATCGTTTTTGCACCTTGTAATTCTATTGCTGGTTGGTAACAATCGTAAGCTGGTTTAAAAATAATGACTTCATCCTCCTGTCTTACAAATGCCGAAATAATAGTAAAAATAGCCTGCGTTGCTCCTGCTGTAACTGTTATTTCCGTTTCCGGATTATAGCTCGTGCCATATAAGAAGTCAAATTTATTAGCAATACGTTGCCTTAATTCCATATTTCCAGGCATTGGCGCATATTGGTTATAACCGGAATGCATAGCCTTTGTCACCAAATCCATTAGTTTTTTATCACTACTAAAACCAGGAAATCCTTGCGATAAATTAATAGCATTGTGTTGGTTTGCCAAAGCGCTCATTACAGAAAAAATGGTGGTGCCTACGTTAGGCAGTTTAGATGTATGTTGCATATAGTAAATATAGTCAGTTATTAGAACATAAATTTAGTCCTTTTTAACAATTTTTACTTCTTGGTTTTTTTTATACTCAAAACAAATAGTTCTTCGGTTTTTACACAAGTTCTTCTTCCCTTTTTCTGCGTTAAAATTTTCAACCATAACTGTGCTATGATTGAAAATTTTGCCTTGATAAAGAAAACAATAACTACCTCTAAAATTCCCAAAAACTATTTGTTTTGAGTATCTTTGAAAGCATTAAAAAACAAGACTTATGAAACTATTTAAATTCCTCTTACTTTTTATTTCGCTGAATCTTTCGGCACAACAAGGTGGTATGTGGATTCCTTCCCTATTAGAAGGTATGAACGAAACCGAAATGACAAATCTAGGTAGTAAACTTACCGCTCAAGACATATACGATGTAAACAATTCTAGCTTAAAAGATGCTATTGGACATTTTAACGGAGGTTGTACTAGTGAAGTTATTAGTGATAAAGGTTTAATATTGACGAATCATCATTGTGGTTTCGGACAAATACAAGCACATTCCTCATTAGAAAATGATTATTTAAAAGATGGTTTTTGGGCAATGTCTCTAGAAGAAGAGTTACCAAACGAAGGTTTATATATTGAGTTTATTGTTAGCATTACAGATATAACTGAAGAAGTGCTTGCGGTTGTAAATGAAGACATGACCGAAAAAGAAAAGCAATCTGTTATCGATAAAAACGCTAATGGTTTAATGAAAAATTGGCCTAGAGAACCTTGGCAAGATGTTAAAACAAAAGCTTTTTATAATGGAAACCAATATTTCTTATTCGTTACAGAACGTTTTGAAGATATTCGTTTAGTTGGTGCTCCTCCAACAAGCATTGGTAAATTTGGAAGCGATACAGACAACTGGGTTTTCCCAAGACATACCGGTGACTTTTCTATGTTTCGTATTTATGCAGATGCTAATAACAGACCTGCAAAATATAGCAAAGACAACCAACCATATAAACCAAAACACTTTTTACCTGTTTCTTTAGATGGCGTTGAAGAAGGCGATTTCACTATGGTATTTGGTTTTCCTGGAAGTACCAACGAATATTTACCAGCAGTTGCAATAGAGCATATTACAGAAGAATTTAATCCAACAAATATTGCCATTCGCGAAGCTGCTTTAAAAGTTATCGACGCAAAAATGAAAACGAGTGATGCGATTCGCATTAAATACGCATCCAAACAAGCACGTATTGCAAATGCTTGGAAAAAATGGATAGGTGAAAATCTAGGAATTGAAAAAAGTGATGCTGTTGCAAAGCGACGTGCTTTTGAAGCTACGTTTACCAAAGCATTAAAAGAAAAAGGCTTAGATGCGAAATATGGAAATATTTTGCCAGAATTTGATAAACTATATAAAGATTTTGCACCAATAAATATTAAACGAAGAAACTTTATTGAAGTGTTCTTGGTAACCAATGAGCTGATGCAAATGACTTTTAGAGCTTATCAAATGGAAGAGGCTATTAAAGCTAATCCGGAAGCTTTTGATAAAGCCAAAGAGCGTTTAGCAGGAACGCTAAAGAGCATTCATAAAAATTATGATGTCGATGTAGATAAAGGTGTTTTTAATAACGTGATGCCTTTTTACAATAAAAATGTAGACGCTTCTATTTATGATAAAACAGCTTTTACCAATCTGGATGAAGCTTTAAAACTTTTAGATGGAGATGCTAAAAGTGTACTTAAAAAACTAAACAAAGATGCTGCATATAAATATGCAAAACCTATGATTGCGGAGTTTTACAACACCATAAATAAAGAATACGAAGCAAAAAACGAACCAATTACAGCCTTACAAACTAAGTACATGACTGCTTTAATGAAAGCTCTTCCTGAAGCGCGATATTTTCCAGATGCAAATAGTACATTACGAGTAACGTACGGACAAGTTAGAGGTTATTCGCCAAGAGATGCGGTGTATTACAATCCGGTAAGTTATTTAGATGGTGTAATTGAAAAATATGTTCCTGGAGATTATGAATTTGATGTTCCTGAAAAATTATTGGAGCTATATAAAAACAAAGATTACGGACAATACGCAGATAGCAATGGGAAAGTACCGGTTTGTTTCTTAGGAACCAATCATACTACTGGAGGAAACTCTGGAAGTCCTGCAATTGATGCACACGGAAACTTAGTAGGTTTAAACTTTGATCGCGTTTGGGAAGGTACTATGAGCGACATGAATTATGATCCTGAGATTTGCAGAAACATTATGGTAGATGTACGTTATGTATTATTTATTGTAGATAAATATGCTGGAGCAACCCATTTAATTGATGAAATGAAATTGGTACATCCTAAAACGGATAAGCAATAAAAAAGTATTCAGTCACATTTTACAGTTAATTAGACCTCACAGATTTTAAAATCTGTGAGGTCTTTTTTTAACTCCTATTTCTTTCTTTTTTACAAAATCAGGAACAGAAAGAGTTTCTCTCTTTAGTTAAACAGAGGTAGATTTGAAGCAAAAAGAGCGAAGCGAATTTTAAAAATTAAACAATCTTCAACAATTTCAACAACTCTTGCTTATAGGTTCTACCAATAGGAAGTCTATTCCCTTGCACATAAATCTCGTTCCCAGAAATTTTATCGACATACCTTCTATTAATTATAAACGATTTATGCACTTGTATAAAATCTGCTTCGGATAGTTTTTCATTCCAATTTTTAAGCGAATCAATAAATGAAAGCTTCTTGTTTTTTGTAATTATTGTAATATAGTTTCTATCGGATTCTAAATACAAAATATCGTTAATTATAATTTTATGAAGTGTTTTATCTACATTTAAAAAGAGGGTTTCTTCTATATTTTCTTCGGAAGAAAGAGCCGATTTTTCGACGCTATTTTCGGCTTTATTAATTGCTTTCAAAAAGCGATCAAACCCAAACGGTTTTACTAAATAATCGACAATAGTTTCTAACTCAAAACTACTAACTGCGTAATCTGGATACGCAGTAGTCATAATAATTGCTGGCGGATTTTTAATGGTTTTAATAAAATCGATTCCGGAAATATCTGGCAGATTAATATCTAAAAAAACCACATCGGTTGTATTACATTTTAAAAAAGTATTTGCTTCAATCGCAGCATTAAAAACACCCAAAAGCTCTAAGTTTGGTAATTTGCTTAAATAGTTCTTTAGAATATTTTGAGCAGGAATTTCGTCTTCTATTATAATGCAAGTCATATGTTTTATTCTTCATGAATTGTCAGGTCGAGCGCAGTCGAGACCTCAATAAACCTCTCGACTGCGCTCGAGGAGACATTAGTATTAATGTAACTTAAGTTTTAAATAAACCTTATATACTTCGTCTTTAAAAACTTCAAGCTTATAATCTTCTTTATAAATGAGCTGTAAACGCTTCTCTAGGTTTCGTAGACCAATCTTAAAATCTTCGGTAGTTACTTTTTCTTTATCATAATCATTGAGACAAACACATTCTAAAACGCCATTTTTCTCCGTAATGGAAACCGAAATATCACTTCCCAAAGTACTATGTTTAAAAGCATTTTCAATAATACAAATCAGCAATAAAGGCGCAATTTGTTTTTCTGAAGATTGTATCGATTTATTATAATTTATATGCTTTACACCTTCGGTTCTAATCCCTTGAAAAGTCATGTAATTATCTATAAACTGCAATTCTTTTTCTAGCGAAACGGTTTTGGCGTTACTTTCATATAACACATGTTTTAGGTTATCAGACAGCATTAAAATAAGCTCCGGAGTTTCCTTCGGTTTTTCTAAAGCATACGAATAAATGGTATTCAGATTATTAAAAAGCACGTGCGGATTTATCTGCGATTTCAAAAACTTCAACTCCATTTCTAAGTGTTCTTGCTTTATTTTTTCTACTTCGTCTTGCTTCTCTAAAAAACGATATAACATCCATATAAATGAAAAGAAAATAAGCGGAACCAAGGTTTGCCATAAATAGTCACTCAAACATTTCATAATAGAACAACCACATTGCGCAAATACATTACAGTATAATTGGGTTGCAAAAAAGGAGATTGCCACAAAAACAAAAACGTAAATAATATACAATCGCTTTTTTATAAAGAAAGGTAGCAGCAATAGATTATTTACATAAACGATAACCACTAAAATAGACAGATACTGTAAAAACGGGTTTTCACGCCAATAATATTGCGAAAAAACAGAAAGAGACACAAATATAAAAAGCATCCAGAATAAGATGTGTACCAATATTTGTGAAGTATGTTTTTTAAGTGTAATCAAGTTTAAAGTTTAATGGTCACTAGGAGTGATTGTTCTCATACCGACTTAAGTTTTGTTGAAAGTACTCAGAAATGACTTAATCCTCAAAAATTAAGTACAAAAACCTCATTTAGTATTGCAAACGACCTAAAAATTGCTGTTTGTTGTTTTAAGTATGCTGTTGGTACTACTTATTGGTGAAAATTGGAATTCTGTATTATGTTTGAATAACAAAAACATCAACAATCATGACTCGAACAATTATTCTATTAATCGCAATTTTAAGTTTTTCAGCAACATTTTCACAAAGCCTAAACCAGCAAGTTTTAGATGAAAAAGGAAACGAAATGCTACTAGGAACCATCAATAAAAAAGGTTTACAAAAAGCCCCTTTTAGCGAATGGTTTAACAAAAATCAGGACGATTATGCGGTGAATAAAAAAATAGCCAATCAACTAAAAGATTCTTTAAACAATTACACTATTAAAGTATTTCTTGGTACTTGGTGTGGAGATAGTAAAAAGGAAGTTCCGCATTTTTACAGTGTTTTAGAAACTGTTAATTTTCCAGAAAATCAGTTAGAAGTTATTGCTTTAGATAGAAAAAGTGAGGCCTATAAACAAGGTCCGAATGGCGAAGAAAAAGGCATGAATATTCACAGAGTACCTACTTTTATTTTTTATAAAAACGGAAAAGAAGCGAATAGAATTGTAGAACATCCACAAGAAACTTTAGAACGTGATATGCTTAAAATAGTGAATGGAGAACGTTATTCATCAAATTATATAGCTGCAAATTATGTGCAAAATTTATTGGCAAGTAAAACTATAGATAGTTTAAAAATAGAAGAAGCCAATCTGGTTTCTATGTTGTCAGAATATGTAGAAGGAAGTAGAGAATTAAACACTTTAGGTTATGTGTATTTACGAGCGAAAGAATTGGATAAAGCGATGTATGTTTTCGATTTAAACACTAAAATCTTTCCATACAAACACAATGTATACGATAGTTTAGCGGAAGCTTATTTTGAAACTAAAAACTATTCCGAAGCACTTAAAACCTATTACAAAGTACTAAGTATACATCCGGAAGACAAAAATGCTCCGGAAATGATTGCTAAGATTACATCTGAAATAGAAAGTGGGAATAAGGATGATAAGTCTTAACTCCTCTTTCTTATGATTTTAAAAAAAATCATAATTCATTCTCCTCTTAAAATAAGAGGAGAGCTTATAACAAATAATAATTTAGTTAATATGTGTTCCTCTCTTTAGCTAAAGAGAGGTGGATTTTCTTTAGAAAATTCGGAGAGTTTGAAGCAAAAATAGCAAAGCGATTTTCAGTTTTAGCAAATAACATAGGAGTAAGCAAACTCTCCTCCTTTTTTCAAGGAGGAGTGGATTTCCATTTAATAAAAAATGGAAAGACGAGGTGGTTTTTAAAACCCTTCCGTCTACCACTAAAAAAAGTGGAAACCACCTTCCCTTAAAAAAAGGGAAGGAATTATTAAGATTGAAGATTCTACATCTTCTTGAATAAAAAAATAAATAATTCCTATTAAACCTTTAATAAAAAAGCAAGTCTAACTACAAAACTTGCTTTTTATTAAATGATTCCACTAATAAATAAAAACGCTATTTATTTAGCGATACTATTCTATTTGTGCTTTAGTTGTAAAGAAAAACATTCGGAAACAAACAAAACGACTACACCTTCGGTAACGACAATCGGTGATATACCTATTTACAATTTTAACGACCTAGAACCACTTCTATACACAAACACGAATAAAACCTATATCATAAATTTTTGGGCGATGTGGTGTGCTCCTTGCGTAAAAGAGCTTCCATATATTCAGGAATATGCAGACAAA
This sequence comes from Lacinutrix sp. WUR7, assembly GCF_016864015.1. Classification (NCBI taxonomy): domain Bacteria; kingdom Pseudomonadati; phylum Bacteroidota; class Flavobacteriia; order Flavobacteriales; family Flavobacteriaceae; genus Lacinutrix; species Lacinutrix sp. WUR7. Next base: position 947,977 of record NZ_CP045067.1, read on the forward strand.
AATCCGGACGTAGAAGTTTTATTGGTAAGTATGGATTTTATAAAAGATATAGATACAAAACTTAAGCCTTTTCTAAAAGAAAGAAATATTACTTCCAAAGTTGTTTTATTAGACGATCCAGATGCCAATAGTTGGATTGATAAAGTGAATCCGGATTGGTCTGGAGCGATTCCTTTTACCATTATATTCAATAATAAAACCCGTAAATATTACGAACGATCTTTTGAAAACTTAGAAGATTTAGAAAATCAAATAACTACAAATTTTTAATAATAAATAAACCAAAATCAATAATGAAAAAGATTAGTATACTAATTGCAATTATCTGCATATCTGCATGGGTTTTAACTTCTTGTAAAAACGATACAAGTAAAAAAACAGGAGAACACACAGAACACAAACAGGACGAAAAAGGTCATGGAGAACATGGAGACCATAAAGGACCTCCACCACATGGTGAAAAAGGAGATCATAAAGGACCACCACCACATGGTGAAAAAGGAGATCATAAAGGAGCACCTCGTGGAGGATCACCAGAACAAACAAGAACATTAGAAGAAATTGGAGGTTATAAAATTGGAGATGTAGCAGAAGATTTTTCGCTTAAAAACGTAGACGGATCTATGGTTTCTTTAGCTAGCTATAAAGATGCAAAAGGATACATTGTAACTTTTACCTGTAATGGATGTCCGTTTTCCGTATTATACGAAGACCGTTTGATTGCATTAAACAATACCTATGCACCAAAAGGATATCCTGTAATTGCTATTAATGGTAATAATCATGAAAACGAAAAAGAAAGTTATGAGGCGATGCAAAAACGTTCTGAAGAAAAAGGGTTTACATTTCCTTACTTAGTAGATGAAGGACAAAAAGTATATCCAAAATTTGGAGCCGTTAGAACGCCTCACGTATTCCTATTAGATAAAGATTTAAAAGTACAATATATTGGTACTATTGATGATAATTCAAAATCTCCAGAAAACGTAAAAGTGAAGTATGTAGAAAATGCAATTGCAGCTTTAGAAAAAGGAGAAAAACCAAATCCTAATTTCACAAAAGCGATTGGTTGTCCGATAAAATAAATATATCTTTAGTTTTTAAAAATAAAATTCATGACCTGTCAAGTTTCCTAAAACTGGCAGGTCTTTTTTATAGTAAACATTTCTATTTTAATTAAATAAAGGCATTTTTATTAGAAAACTGGAAGGATTTGAATTGAAAAAAACGAAGTAATTTTTAAATTCTGTCCGTCTTCAACTAAAACATTAATTAACAACTACTTTTTAAGAGGAGGTATCCAAGAAGCATCTTCAAAGGGACTTTCACTTAGCTTAGTTAAATCTACATTAGGAGAAATCATATATTGATTTGGCAACCCATTAAATTCTACTTTAATTTTTGCTTTAATACTTGGATTTACAATACCACTTTCTCTTTCCAATTTTTTACTTATGTATTTAGAAAGGTGAATAAAAGTAAAAGGATCTTCTAACATGTGTATATATTGATTTTTAGTCACATAAGATTTCCCATCCAAATGATAAGTGTTAGAAGTTTTTGTATCCGTTAACGACATATTAAATTCTGTAACATTTCTAGTTTGCATTTTCATTCTCCAAGAAAATCGAGATGCAATCCCTGTCCATTCTGGATTTGTAGTTAAAAACATATATCTAAGAGGAAATAGCAGATGAAAAACAACAAAAACTAAGATGTAAAATGCTGTCGCTCTTCTAAAATTATTCCAACCCTCTTTTTTGTTTTCGATTGTATTATTGGCTTGATTAACTAACCTTTGTTTAGCCATAAATTCCTTTCTTTCTTGTTTGTTTTTAAACTTCTTATCCGTTGCTTTTTTAACTAGAAAAACATCTAAAAACGCTCCTACTTTATCTGAATTTAAAAACAAAATAGTGGAACAAATCATAAAAAACGGAAATATTCCTATATCACTAAAAAGAATTGTTCCATTAATCAAACTAAATATAACTACTAACAATAATCCTACTTTCCTTGTACGCTTATTTAAAAGGATAAATACAATGCTTAGGTCGAATAAAACACCTCCATAGGTAACTAAATTATTCAAAATTGTTTCAGGTAAAAGCTGATATAAGAAGCTTCCGTTAGACTGTTTTATAATAACACTTGTTAAGTTAGTATCTAGCCAATTAGAAGATAATTTTGCAATTCCACCAAAAAAATAAGGTAAACTAATTAGGAATATTAGTATATATTGATTCCAAGCAGGAACTACTTTTACCAATTGTTTTTTAGAAAACTTTGATCGTAAACTATATTTTTTATCCGCTTCAATAAATATCATTACAAAAGCAATTAAGGCTATTAAATATAGATGGTTGTTGTATAAAGTTTTGTCAATAAAGGTGAAATATGAAAAGCCTAAAAAGAAAAATATCATGGCATAACGATACAAAAAACCAAGCGTTATTAATATCGACGAAATAAACATTCCAAAATGAATAGCCTTTAAAGCACCTATAGATAATGGTTTTAAAAATGATAATCCGTAGTATGGAAATAATACTTCTGGGCCTTTCATAAACTGAAAAGTATAATCTACCTCGTAATAATAAATCATTTGGTAAACCATAAAGCATCCAAAAATAATTCGGAAAAAACTTACAATAGAACTATCAATTAATTGGAATAAAAAAGAGTATAGTTTTAATATCATAAAGAAGCATAAAATAAATGAAGCTTTTCAAATATAGCCTTTTTTTTTAAACGAATGTTTAATAGACAACTAAGTACTCTAAAAAAGTACCTCCTCTAAATGATCTCCATTTTCTTCAACAAGAAACTCGCATTCATATTTTGGCAGATGCCGTGTTTTAACTTGTAATCGAAAAAGAGTTCATCATTAATTATTTCTGCATCGAAATAGTAGTTTTTTACTTCGTCTAATTCCTTTTCAATTTCGCATAAACTTAAATCGTGGGTTGCAATAATTCCAGTAGCATTTTTAGAAACTAATTTTTCAACAAACTTACGAGAACCAATAGCTTTGTCTGTAGAGTTGGTCCCTTTTAAAATTTCATCTAGAATAATAAAATAAGAATCGTCTTGTAAGGCATCTACAATAAACTTTAAGCGCGTTAACTCACTAAAGAAATAACTGCTATCATCTGTAAGGGAATCGCTGGTGCGCATGCTTGTGATCAATTTTATAGGATTGTAAATACTAGAGGTGGCACAAATAGGTAAGCCAACATTAGCCATCACAATATGCAAAGAAACGGTTCTTAAAAAAGTACTTTTTCCCGCCATATTTGCTCCTGTAACAATAAAAAACTGTTGGTCATTAATATTTAAATCACTAGTAACTCTTTTGTTTTTATCTAATAAAGGATGTCCTAAATTTTTCGCTTTTATGACAATCTTTTCTTTCACAATTTCTGGAAATACAAAGTCCGGTTGATTAAAAGTATAATTACCTAAAGTATTGTACGCGTCAAAAAAGGAAACCACTTCAAACCAATGCGAAACCGTTGTTTTGTATTGCGCAATCCATTGCTCAATTTGATAAGAATTTCTTATATCAATTAAAAGAAAACCATTACCAAAAATGGTAGAAATTAAATTATTTCTATTATCTAAAGCATCAATGTGTTTTGAAAATTCTTTAAAAATTAAAGACGCTTTTTTTTCTTCTTGCTGAATATATTCTTGTTTTCCTCTTAATAATTTTGAAGAAAAATTTTCCGTTTCCATTTGTTCTAATAAGGAAGCATATTGTTTAAAAGTATCCTTAACCTGATCGGTATTAGCCGCTAAATCGTTTATTCTTTTTAAATATACTCCAGAGATACCAGAACCCAAAAGCAACCAAAAAACTAAAAACAAAAAGGAGATGATTTCAAAGATTCCTAAAAACAGAATTATTCCAGAACCTATAGTAAAAGCAAGAGGTATAAAACGCATGCTTTTTGGTAAAAAGGATTTATGCTCTTTCAACCAATCTGTAATTTTTGATGCTGGCGTTTCCGTTTGAATCAAGCTTGCCACTGCCGAGAAATGTTGTCGCCATTTTGGTTTACCGGCTAATTCCTTGATCGCTTCTTGACGTGAATTTATCCCTTCAATATTATTTGCCGTCAGTTCCTTTACTAAATACTTTGTACCTTCTTCTGTGGCTGTTCGATTTATAAATTGAAAAAAAGAGCCTTTGCCAAACAAATCTACATCTAAACTAAAAGCATGATTTGGGTCTTGAAATTGCAAGCCTTCGTCTCTTCCTTTAAAATCTCCAGAAGCAATTTTTAGTTCTTCTTCATTAATCGCAACTAATGCTTTTTTTAGATTGTGTTGGTATTTTAAATCGGTGTATTTAGAAAGTAAATAGATAAAAGCAACAATACCAACAATTGCTATTCCTATGGCTATTTGCAGGTTACTAAAAGCAAAATAAACTCCAATACCTGTAGCAATAAAAACCGATATTCTAGCAAAACTCAAGCTAGTAAGTTTCTTATACAAAGACTTAACTTCTAATTGATGCGCTTCTAATTCTTGTTTATAAAATGTATTTGGATCTTGCATTTTTTATAATTCTGTAGTGTCTAATTTTTTAAAAACAGTAATAATAGTAGTTACTGCATTTTGATAAAAATTAGGGTGAATATTTTCGTAATCGTCTGTAGGCTTATGGTAATCTTTATGATCTTCTACGCCAAAATAAATAAAGGGAATGTTTACATCATGAAACGGGGCATGATCGGAAGATTGCGTCCAATCATCTAATGTATCACTACCATCATGACCAATAATAAGTTTTATATTTTCGGAAGGCTGTATACTTTTAATTGCTGGTTCTAATTGTTTATAATGAAAAGATCCAACTGCAAATAATTCGTTTTTATTATTTCGGCTAATCATATCCATATTGATATTCAATTTGATATTTTCTAGTGGAATAATAGAATTTTTCACAAAATATTTAGAACCAACCAAACCTAGTTCTTCGGCATCTACAGCAGCCAAAATAACAGAATGCTTTGGTGGGTTTTTCTGGAAGTATTCCGCGAAAGCGAACAATGCTGAAATACCTGAAGCGTCATCATCTGCACCATTATAAATTTTTCCACCTTTTACACCTACATGATCATAATGCGCAGAAAGCACGATGTATTCTTCTGGCTTTACACTTCCTTTTATAAGTCCGAGAACATTAGTACCTGCATATTCTTTACTTCTGCGTGTAAAGGAAAAATGCTGTTCAAAGTTTTTAGTAAGCGGTACCACTTGTAACTCTTGAAATTTATTTATGATATAGTTTTTTGCTTTTTCTGCTCCAGCGGTTCCGGTACGTCTACCTTCAAAAACATCGGAAGATAAAACTTCCACATGATGCAATAAAGAATCTGCGTGGAACCAATTTTGTTCCAATACTTCGACTGCAACCTTTGGCGTTTCCGTTTGACCTTTACAACTTGCTAATGAAAAAAACATTAAAAATAAACTGGTGATATATCTATAATTCATATTCAAAATTTAAAGGTTAAAGCTAAACAAAAAATCCCAAGATTGCTCTTGAGATTTTAATTTATAATGAGATCCTTAAACTACACTTCGACAAGCGCAGTATGACAAAATATTATCCTTTTAAGGATGCTTTTAAGTATTCTGAATTCATACGAGCGATATTTTTTAAAGAAATTCCTTTAGGACATTCCACTTCGCAAGCTCCAGTGTTGGTACAGTTACCAAAACCTTCATCATCCATTTGTTTTACCATGTTTAAAACACGATCTGTAGCTTCAATTTGACCTTGTGGTAACAATGCAAATTGAGATACTTTAGCACCAACAAATAACATTGCTGAAGAGTTTTTACAAGAAGCTACACAAGCACCACATCCAATACAAGTTGCAGAATCAAAAGCCGTATCTGCATCGTGTTTATTAATAGGAATTGTATTTGCATCAATAGTATTCCCTGAAGTATTTACCGAAATAAATCCTCCTGCATGTTGAATTCTATCAAAAGAAGTTCTATCTACAATTAAATCTTTTACAACTGGAAATGCTGTTGCTCTAAATGGCTCGATAGTAATGGTATCGCCATCTTTAAACATACGCATGTGTAACTGACAAGTGGTTACACCACGATCAGGTCCATGTGCTTCTCCGTTAATATATAAAGAACACATTCCGCAAATTCCTTCACGACAATCGTGATCGAAAGCTACTGGCTCTTCATCTTTGTTAATTAATTGTTCGTTTAATACATCTAACATTTCAAGGAAAGACATATCTGGAGAAATATCGGTGACTTTATAATCCACCATTTTCCCTTTATCACTTGCGTTTTTTTGACGCCAAATTTTCAGTGTTAAATTCATAGCTTTCCTTATTTGTATGATCTTTGTTTTAATTCTATATCCTTGAACTCTAATTCCTCTTTATGTAAAACAGCATCGCTAGGTTCTCCTTTGTATTCCCAAGCAGCAACATATGCGAAGTTTTCATCATCACGTTTTGCTTCTCCTTTTTGTTCCCCATCTAATTCTACTGCATCTTCTCTAAAGTGTCCTCCACAAGATTCTTCTCTGTTTAAAGCATCTTTAGCGAATAATTCTCCTAATTCTAAGAAATCTGCAACACGACCAGCTTTTGCTAATTCTTCGTTGTATTCTTCGTTTGTTCCAGGAACTTTTACGTCTTTCCAGAATTCTGCTCGGAGTTCTTTAATTTCTGAAATAGCTTCGGTTAATCCTTTAACGTTTCTAGCCATTCCTACTTTGTTCCACATGATTTTCCCTAATTTCTTATGGAAATAATCTACTGAGTGAGAACCTTTATTAGTAACGAAGAAATCTAAAGTCTTTTTTACTTCTTTTTCCGCATCCTCAAATTCTTTCGAATCTGTAGAAATTGGTCCTGTTCTAATATCATCTGATAAATAATCACCAATCGTATAAGGCAATACAAAATAACCATCTGCTAAACCTTGCATTAATGCCGAAGCACCAAGTCTGTTTGCACCATGATCAGAGAAATTTGCTTCTCCAATACAGTATAAACCAGGAACGGTTGTCATTAAGTTATAATCTACCCAAACACCACCCATTGTGTAGTGTACTGCTGGATAAATCATCATTGGCGTGTTGTATGGATCTTGATCTACGATCTTCTCATACATTTGGAATAAGTTTCCGTATTTATTTTTGATTACTTCTTGTCCTAATTTTTTAACAAGAGCGGCATCATTTTCATTTAATCCTTTAACGTGTGCTGTTTCTTTTCCGTAACGTTGAATTGCCGAAGCAAAATCTAAGAATACAGCTTCACCTGTTGCATTTACACCAAAACCAGCATCACAACGCTCTTTTGCAGCACGAGAGGCAACATCACGAGGTACTAGGTTTCCGAATGCAGGATAACGACGTTCTAAATAATAGTCTCTGTCTTCTTCTTTAATATCTTTAGGCTGTAACGTTTTATTACGAATAGCCTCCACATCTTTCATGTGTTTTGGCACCCAAATACGTCCGTCATTACGTAAAGACTCAGACATTAACGTTAGTTTAGACTGATGATCTCCAGAAACAGGAATACATGTTGGGTGAATTTGTGTGTAACAAGGGTTTGCAAAGTAAGCACCACGTTTATGTGCTTTCCAAGCTGCTGTTACATTACTTCCCATCGCATTAGTCGATAAGAAGAATACATTACCATAACCACCAGTTCCAAGAACTACAGCATGTGCCGAATGACGTTCTACTTCTCCAGTAATTAAGTTACGTGTTATAATTCCACGAGCTTTTCCATCTACTTTAACAACGTCTAACATTTCGTGACGGTTGTACATTTTGATTTTACCACGACCAATTTGACGGTTCATAGCAGAATAGGCTCCTAATAATAATTGTTGTCCTGTTTGTCCAGCTGCGTAAAAAGTACGAGATACTAATACACCACCAAACGAACGGTTATCTAATAATCCACCATATTCTCTTGCAAAAGGAACCCCTTGTGCAACACATTGGTCAATAATGTTTGCAGATACCTCAGCCAAACGGTATACGTTTGCTTCACGCGAACGATAATCACCACCTTTTACAGTATCGTAAAACAATCTATATGTAGAATCTCCATCTCCTTGGTAGTTCTTTGCTGCGTTAATTCCTCCTTGTGCTGCAATAGAGTGTGCACGTCTTGGAGAATCTTGAAAGCAAAATGCTTTTACGTTATAACCAAGCTCTGCTAACGTAGCAGCAGCAGATCCACCAGCTAAACCTGTACCAACAATAATAACATCTATGTTACGCTTGTTTGCAGGATTTACTAAGTCGATATGATTTTTATAGTCTGTCCATTTATCTTTAATTGGACCTTTTGGTATTTTTGAATCTAAAGCCATATTAGATATTTTTTAGTGATTAAAATGATGAAATAATGCAATGAAAATGAATCCTAATGGAATGATAATCGCATATGCTTTTCCGAATCCTTTTAATCCTTTTGTATATTTATTGTTTGCTCCAACCGATTGGAATGCCGAACTAAACCCGTGCAATAAGTGTAATGCTAAGAATACAAAAGCAATACAATATAATGCTACTCTCCAGATATCTACAAACTTATGCTGTAGCTCTTCAAAATATCTAAACTCGCCATTGGCAAGTAATCCAGACATATCGCCTTGAATGTATTTTGTGTTTATTTCTGGCAACCAAAAATCATAAAAGTGTAAACAGATAAAAGCTAAAATTGCTAGTCCGCTGTAAATCATATTACGACTCATCCAGGTAGAATTAGCAGCACCATTATTTTTGGCATAGCTTATTGTTCGTGCTTTTTTGTTTTTAATCTCTAGAACAAATCCCATTACAAAATGGAAAATAACACCAAAAATTAATACAGGTTGCATCACATATTGAATTGCCCAAAAGGTTCCCATATAATGAGAAACTTCATTAAAAGTATCTGCACTAAAGACAGACAACAGGTTAATTGCAAAATGTTGTAATAAGAAAATCATTAGGAAGAGTGCCGAAAGTGCCATGGCAAACTTTCTTCCAATCGAAGAATTTAAAATTCCGCTCATTATTTTGTGTAGTTAGATTATAATTACACAAATATAACAAGCAACGCTAACGCAAGCAAGTGAAAATGCTTTTTATAAATTTATTTAGAATGGATTTAATTAATTGACGCTAGGTATCAGGCCACGAAGCCCCATATCTACTACTTGCTCTCCAGCACTTGGCTCGTATTTCCCGTCGGCATGCACTTCAGTCCACTCAAAGCTATTATTTGTGGAAAAGGATAAGGTTACCACCACATCTTCGGTTTCATTACCTGAAATAGTTAAACCGTTTTCAAATTCTCCAGTTACCACACAAGAACCTTGCGGAATTGGTGACGAATCGAACAACGGATTAGGAACTGTTGTCGCTCCTTCCGGTGCTTGACCTTGTGCCGTAAACCCTAAAGTTTCAAAAGCCCAAAAACCTTGTAATCTGTTTGCGTTTATTGCAATAGTACTTCCGTTTAAATTCAAAGTAGAAACATAGGTGTTATAGCCAACAAAACTCGCCAGTGTTCCGGTATAATCATTTCCATCTTCTCCTAAAAAATCAATATCTCCTTCTTGATACGCCAAAGACACACGAACCCATTCATAATCTCCAGCAGCGACTTGACTTAAAGGAATAGTTAAAAAAGTTTCGTTATTTCCTGCAAATCTCGCCTCTTGAAAATCGATAGCTTTTTCGCCTCCAGATGTTGTTTCGCTTCCGGAGAAAACAATTTCTCCAGTTCCTAATGCCGTTAACATATTTGGTGCAAATTCAATATAATTCGCGCTCATTCTATTTATACTAGGCGATTGCGCAGCATTTCCTGTTGCAACAGAAACAGGCTCCCCAAAATTACCCAATCGTTCTTGGGTAGAATTAAATGCTAGTTTAATAATTAAATTTGCGTCGGAAGTAGTATCTGGTTCGTCATTAACATCAGTACAAGAAGACAATAGCATCAAACAACTACAAAAAATAAAATAGAACGTTTTCATGTTTTATTGGTTTACACTAATAACTTGAAAACAGGAGAAATAGTATTTTAGATACTGCTACTTCACTTCAAATTTTACTTTCTCAGCGTCTATCTGAATAAAATAAGTTCCTTTTGGTAAATAATACACTCCGTTTTTAGCAGCCTCAATATCGATACTTGTATTTTCTTTAAGAAGCACTTTTCTTCCGTTTTCGGTTAATGACAAATCATAATCTACATAGTTAAATCCTTTATCTGCTTCCACAGAAATAGTATTTAAAATGGATTGTTTTTCCGAAAGGATTTTAACTTCTTTAGTTTCTGAAGTATTCCCATAAAACTTAATAATTTCTAGAGGTGTATTTGCGTCAAACCACTTGCTCCAAGAACTTCCCCAACGTGCCGAATAGCGTACATCTTCAAAAGGGAAAAGCGTTATTTTTTTACTCAAAAGATTCACATTCATTTTTTGTAATGGCGCAATATTCGTTTTATAAAAACTTCTTCCGTGTGTTGCCAAAAGCAAATCTTTAGCTTCTGGTTGTATCACCAAATCATGCACAGCAACTGCAGGTAAATTTTTATGGAATACCTCCCACTTCGCTCCTTTATTAAAAGTAACATAGGCACCATTATCGGTTCCTAAATAGAGAATATTTTCATTTTCAGGATCTTCTTTGATAACATTTACTGGCGACATTGGAATGTTAGAACGTATGCTTTTCCACGTATTTCCATAGTCTTCGGAAACATACACGTAGCTATTAAAATCGTCCCAACGATAGCCATTTAAAGTGACATAAACACGTTCTTCTTTATGTTGCGAAGCGATAACCCGCGTCACCCAAAGATCTTTTGGTAAATTAGCTGAAATATTCTCCCAGCTTCCGCCTGCGTCTTTAGTTACATATACCAACCCATCATCACTTCCGGTGTAAATAAGTCCGAACGCAAAAGGAGACTCACTAATACTTGTTAAGGTTCCATAGGCAACATTTCCTTTTTTTCCACCATTAGTTAAATCTTGGCTAATTGCTTTCCAATCGTCGCCTTGATTCATAGAACGCATTAATTTATTTCCACCTAAATACAGAATATCCTGATTGTGTGGCGATAGTAATATTGGTGTTTGCCAATTAAATCGATACGGATTTTCACCCAATTCATGTTTTGGCTGAATGTATTTCTGCGCTTTAGTTTCGCGATTAATTCTATAATAATTACCAAACTGATAACCGGTATACAACAGATTCGCATTTCTAGAATCTATTTGAATTTGCATACCATCACCGCCCATTAAACTCTCCCAAGGATTATGACCACTTTGCTGCCACCCCTTATTTTGCTTTGCATTATTTGCACCAACCCAAACGCCATTATCTTGCAAACCACCATATACATTATATGGTTTTTCATTATCTACATTTATGGTATAAAATTGCCCAACGGCATTTACGTTTAGCTTCTCCCAACTTTCACCATCATCATAGCTTAAATTTAAACCGCCATCATTACCATTTATTAAATGCCCTGCTTTTTTAGGGTTTACCCATAGTGCTTGATGATCTGCATGCACGTTTTCTTTACTGATAGAAACAAAAGTTTTTCCGCCATCTTTCGATTTTAAAATAGGAACTCCCATAGCATAAATACCATTTTCATTTTGCGGGTCCACGCGGATTTCTCCAAAATAATATCCATAACTATAATACAAATCGTCTAAATAGTCTTCATGTGTTTTGCTCCACGTTTTTCCACCATCTTTACTTTTATACACCTCAGCGCCAATTACCGGACTATCAAAAAGCATGGTATTTGCGTCTTCTAAATAACGTGCTATATCTGTCGGTTTTACATTGCCACTACGTACCATTTGCTTTACATTTTCTGCACGATACTTTTCTTGAAAACCATTCATTTTTAAAAACCCATTTAGCTTTTTATCTTCTAGATTCAAGAAGTCTTCTGAGCTCATGGTTTTAAAATCTTCTTTTGTTAAACCACGTTTATCTGTTTTTTTGGTGGTTTCTTTTCTTCGGAATTGATTATCATGCAATGCATAAATAATATTATCATCGTAAATTGCCAATCCAATTCTACCAACACCATTTCCTGTTGGAAATCCACTAGCTTCTGTGGAAATTTTTATCCAAGTTTCTCCTGCATCTATACTTTTATATATCGCGGAGTTATTTCCGTTTCCGTTAAAATGCCAAGCTTTTCTATCACGCTCCCAAGCAGCAGCAAACATGATATTGTAATTATTTGGTGCATATTGTAAATCTATGATTCCGCTTACATCATTTACAAAAAGGGTTTGCTTCCATGTTTTTCCGCCATTCATCGTTTTATACACACCACGCTCTGCATTTGGAGAATATAAATGTCCAATAACACCGACTGTTACTTCCTCTGGATTATTCGGATTAATTAAAATACGACCAATATGATGCGAGTCGTGAAGCCCAACATTGGTCCATGTTTTTCCGTTATCGTTCGACTTTAGAATACCAATTCCGGCATACGAAGAACGTGAAGAATTATTTTCACCAGTACCAACCCAAAGGGTTTTGTTATTCCAATCGACAGCAATATCTCCAATATTTTGTGTTTGTGCAGTATCTAAAACTGGCGTAAAAGTAGACCCATTATTTAGGGTATGCCATAATCCGCCAGACGCATAGGCTACATAAAACTCTATGGTATTTTCTGGATTCACTTCTATATCGACAACGCGACCACTCATTATAGATGGCCCAATATTTTCAAAAGGAATATTTTTAACTAGCGAGTTTTCTATTAATACCTGTTTCTCTTTTAAAGCATTTTGAACCAAGCTGGAAGCTGTTGCTGGTTGTTGCGCTTCCGCAGAAAGCATAAAACATATTAAAAACGTAAAAAAGACTCTAATTTTCATAATAGCGATTTAAAGTTTCAAGATACCTATAAATATAAAAGGTACAAAGCAATTAGAAAAAAGGCGCCATATTTTAAGACGCTTTTATAACAATTGTATTTTAAACTTCTTATTTTTGATACACTTAACGGAATTCAAAAATAAAATTCCTTTTCTAAAGGGAATTTAAAACAATTTTTCAATGAAATACAACCTAATAGACAACCAACTTTTTATAAAAAACCGTAAAAATTTTGCTTCTCAAATGAAGCCAAAAAGTCTTGCTGTTTTCAATTCTAACGATATTTACCCAGTAAGTGCAGATAGCACTTTACCATTTGCACAACACAGAGACATTTTTTTCTTAAGCGGTGTAGATCAAGAAGAAAGCATATTGGTTCTTTTTCCAGATTGCCCAAATCCGAAGCATAGAGAAATTCTTTTTTTAAAAGAAACCAACGAACATATTGCCGTTTGGGAAGGTGAAAAACTTACCAAAGAAGCTGCATTTAAAACAAGCGGAATTAAAACCGTGTATTGGTTACAAGACATAGAAAAAGTATTGTTTGAACTAATGACACAAGCAGAAACCGTTTACATAAACACCAATGAGCATTATAGAGCAAATGTAGAAACTGAAACTCGCGAAGACCGTTTCACTAAGTGGTTAAAAGAAAAATATCCAGCACATGCTGTTGCTAAAAGTAATCCTATTTTACAACGTTTACGCTCTGTAAAAGATCAGATAGAATTAGATCTCATTCAGCAAGCTTGTGATATTACTGAAAAAGGTTTCCGTAGAATATTAAACTTTGTAAAACCTGGGGTTATGGAGTATAATATTGAAGCAGAGTTTATGCATGAGTTTTTAAACAATCGCTCAAAAGGTTTTGCCTACACACCAATTGTTGCTTCTGGTAATAACGCGAACGTTCTACATTATATAGAAAACAACCAAGAGTGTAAAGCTGGCGATTTAATCTTATTAGATGTTGGTGCAGAATATGCAAATTATTCTAGTGATATGACACGAACGATTCCTGTTTCTGGAAAGTTTAACGACAGACAAAAAGCAGTTTATAATGCTGTTTTAAGAGTGAAAAACGCAGCAACCAAAATGTTGGTCCCTGGAACTATCTGGGCAGATTACCATGTAGAAGTTGGAAAACTAATGACTAGCGAATTATTAGGCTTGGGCTTAATAGATAAAGCAGATGTACAAAACGAAAATCCAGATTGGCCAGCATACAAGAAATACTTTATGCACGGAACTAGCCACCATATGGGATTAGACACACATGACTATGGCATTCTAACAGAGCCAATGCAAGCAAACATGGTCTTTACTGTAGAACCTGGGATTTATATTCCGGATGAAGGATTTGGTATTCGTATTGAAGATGATGTCGTGATACAAAAAACGGGAGAACCATTCAATTTAATGCGTAACATACCAATTGAAGCGGATGAGATTGAAGAAATTATGAATAAATAAAAAACATACATACGTTAAAAAAAAAGCCTCTTCATTGAGGCTTTTTTATGCTATATTCTAGCTAAGTCTCTATACTGATTTGTGTTCTAAATGGCGGTGAAAAAAAACCAACATTGGCGGAGAAAACAAGGAGCCTAGCCTTTGTTGGTGTTTTCCACCAACAAAACAACAATCAAAACGATTCCCTACACCAAAACCCCATCATTCTCAAAAACATAACGCTGTAGTTTTTTCAAGGTTTCTACTTTATCGCTAGTATTAATTAATAACGAGATGTTATTATTAGATCCTCCGTAAGAAATCATACGAACACTCACATCTTGTAAAATCTGAAATAAATTCGGAGTATCTGCATGAAAAATGATAGCATTTCCAACCAAACAAACTATACTCATATAATCATCTACCTCTACAATTGAAAAACGCTCTAATTCTTCTACAATAGCTTCTAAATGTGTAGTATCATCGATAGTTAACGAAACTGCAATTTCGGAAGTAGTAATCATATCGATAGACGTTTCATAACGCTCAAAAATCTCAAATACTTTCTTTAAAAAACCATGTGCTAGTAACATTCTAGCCGATTTAATTTTTATTGCTGTGATGTTATCTTTTGCAGCAATTGCTTTAATACCTTCACCATGCACTTCATTAGTGATTAAGGTACCATGAGATGCTGGTGACATGGTATTTTTTAATCGCACTGGAATATCTAATGCACGAACTGGCATTACGGTTTGTGGATGCAAAATTTTTGCTCCAAAATATGCTAACTCTGCAGATTCATCAAAAGACAAATTAGAGATGGCCTTCGTGTTTTCCACAAAACGCGGATCGTTATTATGGAATCCGTCAATATCTGTCCAAATCTGTACTTCTTCCGCTTTTAAAACTGCACCAATAATGGTTGCCGTATAATCGCTTCCGCCACGTTGTAAGTTCGCAATATTACCTTCGGCATCCCGACTAATAAAACCTTGCGTGATGTAAATCTCTGCATCGGGAGTTCCCGTAATAATTCGGTTTAAATTCTGTTGTATATAATAGTTATCTGGCTCGTATGTTTTATCAATTCGCATAAAATCTAAAGCCGGCAATAATGCTGCATTTATATTTTCTTGTTGTAAGTAACGACTAAAAATAAAGGTAGATAACAATTCACCTTGCGCTACAATTTGGTTATATAATAAGATAGAATAAGGCTTGTTCACCAGCGTTTCTAAATCATCAAATATTGTATATACATAGGCTGAAACTTCAGCATGCAAAGCAGGATTACTAAGTAAAGACGTAATGGTTTTACTATAGTTATTTCTTAAGGCATCAATCACAATAAGAGCCTTGTCTATATTTTTGATTTTTATGTACTCTGAAATGGCAACCAATGCATTTGTAGTACCTGACATTGCCGACAAAACCACCACTTTTTGTTGTCCGTTATTAATGATATCCTTTACATGAATCATGTTTTCTATAGACCCAACAGATGTACCTCCAAATTTTAATACCAACATAATCTTAACTATTTTATAGTGTAAAGCTACTTAGTACGTTGTTGTTAACCATAAAAATGAAAAAATTATACTACTTTTACACAAATTGTTAAATAATTAACAATTTATTTAATTTCGCATATAGTGCGGACGGACTGAAGCATATCATTAAATAAACTACCATTTATGAAAACTATTGCCTCTTGTGTAGAAGACATATTAATTACACAACCCTTTTTAGAAGAAGCCTTGTCAAGAAGTATTATTAACTATTCTGCTTTAGCTGAAGAATTAAACGCGCCAATTGGTGTTATGCTAGGAAAACCGGTAAAGTCTGGAGCAATTATGATGGCTTTACGAAGATATAATACACCAAACACTTTGCGTCATTCGTTAAAATTAAAAAGTACTTTACAAAAATTAGGAGATATAACAGTGCGTTCTAATTTGAGTGATTTTACGTTTCAGAATTCGGAAACCCTAATACAAAGTCACACCAAAATTTTAGACCAAGTAGAAACAAATAAAGATATTTTTTACGCATTTACCCGAGGAATTTACGAAAGTAACATCATCATTTCGAGTTCAGAAAAAAAGGCGATTTTAAAGTGTTTTGCTTCCGAAAACCAATTAGGAATCCAAGAAGGATTATCTGCAATTAGCGTACGTTTACCAAAAGACAATTCGAAAATATCGGGTTTATATTATCAGATTTTTAAGCGTTTGGCTTGGGAGAACATTCCGATTTACGAAGTAGTTTCTACCACGAACGAGTTTACGGTTTTAGTGGAAGATCACGTGGTAGACAAGGCGTTTTCGGTAATTAAAAACTTGAAGAATTAATGGTTTTAAATGT
Source organism: Lacinutrix sp. WUR7 (assembly GCF_016864015.1). Lineage (NCBI taxonomy): Bacteria > Pseudomonadati > Bacteroidota > Flavobacteriia > Flavobacteriales > Flavobacteriaceae > Lacinutrix > Lacinutrix sp. WUR7. Next base: position 964,742 of record NZ_CP045067.1, read on the forward strand.
TGGTAAAAAACACCAACATTGGCGTAACATGGACCTAACACTAAGATTTCAACAACTCCAATTCACCAGAATCCATAGCTTTTTGGTAATTTGCTTTTACATCTTTATACAGTCCGAAAAACTTGGTGCCATCACTCTTTTTTAAAATGACATAGGTTTTATCCTTTTTTGTAAACACTTCTTCTACCACAACCTTGTTTCCAATTACTGGCGCATAACTTGCTGTTTTACCACGCTTCACCAATATATTTAATTGTGGAAATGCAATATGATTATAAAACTGACTAGAAGGCGCTTTAACCATTAATACATCGCCAATTTTTGGTGTATGGCTCGCATAAGAAAGAAAACAAACACAAATAAAGAATACGCTTAAAATGATTTTTTTCATGACTTTAAATTTTAAATCAATATAGCAAAATCCGAAAAATAATACAAAAAAAAGCGAGCTTTACTAAAGCTCGCTTTTACACTAAAAACTATTAATCAAACAACTACTCTACGGTTAAAGTATATTGTGGTGTTTTATTAAAAGGACAAAAATATTGATACGTTCCTTTGGTAAGCGTTACCTCTTTTGAAGATTCTGTTTTACCGTGTTTTACCATTTGAGAAACATAAGCATCTGCAATATGATTTTTAGAATCTGCTCCATCTTTTCCTGCTTCTATTAAAACCAGACCAACTTCTGGCGCGGCATTATTATTAGAAACTTGAAATACATAGGTCCCTTCTTTAAGCGTTAATTCTTTCTGCGTGAATTCTCCTAATGTTTGTTCTAACACAACAGTTGTTGCAGTTGTACTTTTAGTCATTTTGTCTTGTGCTGTAGCCGTGATTGAAAATGCTACTAAAAAGATTGCGATAAATAAATTCTTCATGATTTTGTATTTTATATGTTTGTAATTATGATTTGTATTAATTGCTAGTTACTGTGAATTTTCCTGTTTCTACACTTGGGAAATCTACTTCGGTTTCTGCAATATGATTTACATAGTTGGTAAGTGTATTAGAAACCACGTTTAAAACGATTTCTAAAATATCACCATCATTATAGCCCGCTTCTTTTACTGTTTGAATAGCTTCTGTAGAAACTTGCCCTCTGTTTTTAGTTACATCTTGTGCAAATTGTAAACCTGCTTGTGTTTTAGAATCTGCTGCAATTGCTTGTCGGCTTAATTCAGTTTGCTCTTGGGTTAAGCCATTCATTTTACCAATTGCTGTGTGCGCAGATAAACAATAGTTACATGCATTTTCTTCTGCAATTGCTAATGCTAATTGTTCTCTAAATTTGTTACTAAAGTTTCCGCTTCCTGTTAACTCTCCTAAACTTAAATAGGTCTGTAAGGTTGCTGGCGAATTACCAAACACTTTTATTAGGTTTGGAATAAATCCTAATTTGTTCTGTACTGCATTAAATAATTCTTTAGATTTTCCTGTAGTTGTTTCTGGATCTAATGTTTCAATTCTTGTGCTCATAATATTTGTTTTTACATTCCTGCGAAGGCAGGAATCTTATTATTATTTATTTAAGTTTTATTGCGTTTTTTACTCTTGACTTTTACAATCGCAAATTTTATTGTCGGCTTGCTTTTCGTCGTATTCCTGAAATCCCCAACAATTTGGACATTGTATATTTTGTTCTATTTTCATAATTTTTGATTAGTTATTAATTACACTGCAAAGATGCGACGAGAATACGCTTTGAAAAATGGACAAAAGTTCCTTATGCTTGGACATGCCTATTTTATTATGCTTTTGAAACATAAAAACCTATAATTATTGCGTGAAGGATGGAAGTGGCATCCTTTTTTTGCTGCCATATATGGCAAAAAAAGATCTAACGTACAGCCTGACCTTTATGGTCACGCCCAAAAAATTAATATTCTTTTTTAAACTGAAGTGGTGATTTTAATACTGCTTTTTTGAAGAATCGTGTAAAATACGCAGCGTCATTAAAACCTAAATCGTAAGCTATTTCTTTTACTGAATCATTAGAGTAAATAAGCTGTCTTTTGGCTTCGAGAATAATTCTGTTTTTAATAAAATCGCTAGGTGTTTGGCTTCCTATTTTATTAAAATGTTTGGTTAACGATTTTGGGGAAAGTCCTAATCTATTCGCATAATCGGTTACGGCGTGCAGTTTTTTATAGTTTTGTTCAACCAATACGCTAAAGTCTTTAAAGAGTTTGGTTTCTACGTCTTCTTTAATAGTAAGGTGTTGTTTTTGCACGCGAACGGCATGAATAATGAATTGCTTTAAATAGGTTTGCAGCATATCATATTGCGCAGCTTCGTTGGTTTTAAATTCTTCGATTAAACCGTCTAATATAAAATCTAGTTTTTGTGTGTCGCTAGTGCAAGGTTTTACAAAAGGGGTTTCGTAGACATTATTAAAAAGAACGCCATTGCAAGCGACTTCTTTATCGTGGGTTTGAATGCAGTAGAAATCTCGAATAAAAGATATTTTGTAGGCTTCTTGGATTTTTTCGGAATCTACAGAAAACACTTGACCAGGAGATAAAAAGAACAGCACGTTGTCTTGAAAATTATAGCTTTCAAAATCGATGTTATAGGTGCCTTTTCCTTTTTTAATCCAATAGATATTATAGGCATCGACTTGTTCTGGTTTATTAAAAACACAGGCTTTTTCAAATTGAACAACGCTCAATGAAAATATATCTTTATACGAATATCTTGTGATGTCCTGCTCTGCCATGTGGTACCTATTGGTTCGTTATGGCTTTAGTCGTAAAAGTTTTGAAATTTAACAATATAAAACCAATAAAAGCTGGTAGCACCCAACCTAAGCTATGACTTGCAAACGGAATACTGGAAATAACTTGTGTTAAATCTGTAGAAGGGCTTAAAAAATTAAGCACATCTGGAATACTAAAAATAAAGGTTAGTAAAACCACTACTCGAAATACGGTATTGGAAGCAAATCTATCTGGGATTGCGTTTAGTAAAATGAGCACAATAGTTATTGGATAAATGAATAATAACACTGGTAATGCAATCACGATTATAGAATTAAAATCTAACTGACCAACGACTACACCAATCACAGAAGCTAATACTGCTGTAATGACATACACAGTTTGCGAATTTTTTATTAATCCTTTAAAATAATCTGCAGTTCCGGTCACAATACCTACTGCCGTTGTAAAGCAAGCCAAGGCGATTAATACACTTAAAATAGTATTACCAAAAGTTCCTAATGCTTTTTTACTAATTCCTGTTAACAGATTTGCGCGTTGCATATCACTACTTAATGCGCTATTCACATCTATTTCGGATCCATAAAAAGCACCAACAGCAATAAGCCCAGCGTAAATAACGAAGAGTCCAAATCCTGCGATAAATCCCGATTTTTTAATCAGTTCTTTTTTTGCTTCAAAAGAATCTTTAACTTTTAAATTAATAGATATAATAATTACAGCTCCTACAACCACTGCTCCAATGGCATCAAAAGTTTGATAACCTTCTAAAATTCCGTTTACAATTGGCGCTTCAAATTGCGAAGGATTAGTAAGCATTTGTGAAGAGAACAGACCAATACCAATTACCAAAAGCAACATAATCACTATAAATGGAGTTAGGTATTTACCAATAAGGTTTAATATTTTAGAACGATTTAATGCAAATACTAATACCAAAATAAAATAGATACTACTCGTTAGTAAAGGGGAAGTATTAAAGTTTGGATGTATTGCAATTTCATGAGTAGCTGCTGCGGTACGTGGTGACGGAATTGCAACTGCAACGATATAAATAAGCACACAATAAATAAGACTAAAAGCTGGGGACACTTTTTTACCAAAATCATACAAAGTCCCTTGTAATTTGGCATGTGCATAAATACCTATTATAGGAATTATTACTGCGGTAATTACAAAACCTATAATTACCCAAAACCAATTCTCGCCTGCCTGATACCCCAAAAGCGGTGGTAATAGCAAATTTCCTGCTCCAAAAAACAACGAAAACAAGGCAAAGCTTGTAATTAATAATTCTTTAGTTTTATTCATATTCTATTGCTGTAAAAGGAAATGTATTATTTTAAATATAGAGTCGCAATTTATTACAAACCCTTAATTATCTTTGCACAATATAGTTTAAATATGATTTTAGATCACAAAGGCATAAATATTTTTTACACAGATCAAGGTGCAGGTACAGCTATCGTTTTATTACACGGTTTTCTAGAAAACAGTACGATGTGGAATGCCTTTTTACCAGAACTCACCAAAAGAAACCGCGTAATTTGTATCGATTTATTGGGTCACGGAAAAACACCTTGCTTAGGATATGTGCATACTATGGAAGACATGGCCGAAGCTGTTCTTGCGGTTTTAAATCATTTAAAACTACGAAGGTATTATATGATTGGTCATTCTATGGGTGGATATGTTGCTTTGGCTTTCGCCGAAGAAAACCATAAAAACTTAAAAGGATTATGTTTAATGAATTCAACTTATGAAGCCGATGATGACGAACGTAAATTACTTCGCGCTAGAGCAAACAAGATGATACACACCAATTTTAACAATATGGTACGTATGTCTTTTGCTAATTTATTTAGTAAAAAAAGCAAAACAGTATATAAAGCGGAATTTGATACTGCTTTAAAAGAAGCTCTAAAAACTCCTGTTCAAGGATATATTGCTTGTCAGGAAGGTATGCGACGAAGACCAAACAGACAAGAAGTATTTCAGTCTTTAGAGGGTAAAAGAACGATCCTTATAGGAGAAAATGATCCTGTAGTGGATGGAGAAAAGTTAATTAAAGAAACTAAAAACACCCAAATTAACACGGTAGTTTTAAGCGAAGGACACATGAGTCATATTGAAAACCCAATCCAACTCCTGAAAGAGATTGTGCATTTCATCGAATAAATCACGCGTTTCAACGTTTATATTATTTTTTTTATTAGATTTACTGTAACCAAACGCTAATAAAATGAACAAACCTACCATCAAACCTGCTTTTATTCCTAATTTAGTTTGCAATATTTTTGGACACAAATATGAAGTTTCTAGAAAAGTAACCTATCATGTAAAGGAATACCAATGTGCTAATTGTAAAAAACAAATGACTACAAATAGTAATGGTAATTTAATTCCCCTTACTCCTAAGTTTGAGCGAATCAACTCTGTTTTAGAACGTATATACAACAGGAAAGTAATGCGTTTACAGGAAAAATCTTACGCTTCATCGATTAACTAAGTGATTATTAAGTAAAAACTATAAAATCCTCTAACTTACTTAGCTCTAAACTAGCTAATTAAATTCTATGAACACTATTCAATGTAGCGTTTTTGGTCATGACTTTATAGTTTCAAAAGATATCACAGCACATGTGAAAGAATATCAATGCAAACATTGTAAAAAACAAATGACAACAAATGCAAATGGTAACTTGATTCCGCTTACGCCTAAATTTAAAAGGATTAATTCTGTTTTAAAAAGTGTGTACTATAAAAAAGAAAAACGAAAAGAACTTATTCTTGATCGTTAAGCGAGTTCCAACCTTGCGCTTGTAATGGTATTTTAGTTTCTCCTCTAGTTACTAAATGCATACCTACATTTGGCTCTGTCATATAACCAATTACCGTGAAATTAGGATTTGCTTTAATTTTAGGATAGTCTTCTTGCGAAATCGTAAATAGCAATTCATAATCCTCACCGCCACTTAAAGCAACCGTTGTGCTATCTAAATTAAATTCTTCGCAAGTAGAAATTACTTGAGGATCTAATGGTAATTTGTCTTCATACAAATCACAACCCACATTACTGTGTTTACATAAATGCATGATTTCAGAAGATAAACCATCACTTATATCTATCATAGAAGAAGGCTTCACCTCTAAATCTTTAAAAAGTTTTACAATATCTTTTCTAGCTTCCGGTTTTAATTGTCTTTCCATAATATAAGCGTAAGGCTCCATATCTGGTTGGCTATTCGGATTTACCAAAAACACTTGCTTTTCGCGTTCTAAAACTTGTAATCCCATATATGCACCACCAATATCACCAGTAACCACTAGTAAATCGTTTGGTTTTGCACCACTTCTATACACTACATCTTCTTTTTCTACTTCCCCAATAGCAGTAATAGAAATTAATAATCCTGAAGTAGATGAAGTGGTATCTCCTCCTACCACATCCACATCATAAATTTTTGCTGCAGTAGCAATCCCTGCATATAACTCTTCTATAGCTTCTAACGGAAAACGATTAGAAACCGCAATAGACACTGTAATTTGAGTGGCATTTGCATTCATAGCAAACACGTCTGATAAATTAACAACAACCGCTTTATAACCTAGGTGTTTTAAAGGCACATAGCTTAAATCAAAATGCACACCTTCTACCAACAAATCTGTAGTAACTACAATTTGTTTATTCTTAAATTCTAAAACTGCAGCATCATCTCCAATTGCTTTAATTGTTGATTTATGTGAAATTTCAAACTGAGAAGTTAAGTGGTCAATTAATCCAAATTCTCCTAAATCACTTAATGCGGTACGTTGTTGATTTTTATCTTCTATCATGCTGCAAAAATAAGAAGCTTAAAATAAATATATACCATAATATTAAATAAAACAGCATTTAAAAGTGGCTATAGATAAATACACTAAAAGGGAACCAAAAATAGTTTTAACAGTAAGCGCAAGTTTTTTGTAGATAATTCTCCTAAATTTGCTCTAAAAGCTGAAAATATTATAATAAATTTCTATTATGCCCAAATTCATGAAGAAGAGACTCCTTTTAAAAACAATCTTTGTAATTACCTTATTGACTCCTTTAATGCATTCTTGTGATAACGAGCCAGTAGACGCTATAATTATCCAAGATTCTGATGGAGACGGAATACCTAATAATTTAGACAACTGTATTACTATTGCAAATCCTGACCAAGCAGATGATGATAATGATGGTATTGGTAACCCCTGTGATGAAGAAGCCAACCTAGACACAGATGGAGATGGCATACCAGACAATATTGATAATTGCATAGAAATAGCCAATCCAGATCAAGCCGATGACGATAATGATGGTATTGGTAATACTTGTGATGATATTACCACTACTCCTTTATTTGAATGTATTAATGGTATGGCTGGTGAATATCCTTGTGACGGATATGATTTAATGGCACAAATTCCTGTTTCTGTTTTAGCTAACACAATGGGGAATCCTGAAGGAAGCGATATTTGGGGATGGACAGATCCTTTAACAGGAAATGAATATGCACTTATAGCAATGACAAACAGTACTGCTTTTGTAGATATTACAAACCCTACGGAACCCGTTTTTCTAGGAAGATTAGATACTGCTGATGGTGCTAATTTTTGGAGAGACGTAAAAGTATATAACAACCATGCTTATATTGTAGCAGATGGTAGTCAAAACTTAAATCATGGTATGCAAGTATTTGATTTAACGAAATTAAGAAATGTGACAAATCCTCCTATAAACTTCACATCAGACGCACATTATACCGAATTTGGAAAAGCCCACAACATTGTTATTAATGAAGATTCTGGCTATGCATACGCAGTAGGCTCTAACACCTTTGGAGGTGGTGCTCATTTTATAAATATTCAAAATCCAACAAACCCAATAGCAGAAGGTGGTTTCAATGGCTATTCTCATGATGCACAAGTTGTAACGTATACAGGTCCTGATTCTGATTATTCTGGACATGAAATTTTAATAGGAAGTAATGAAAATGAAGTAGTAATAGCAGACATAACAGATAAAGCTAATCCTGTTACTATTTCTACAATTGCGTACAACAATATTGGTTATACACATCAAGGTTGGTTTACAGAAGATTCTCGTTATTTTATTCTTGGAGATGAAACCGATGAAATGGGATTTGGGAACAACACTAGAACCATTGTATTTGATTTTACTGATTTAGATAATCCTGCTTTTCATTTAGATTATTTTGGACCAACTGCAGCCATAGATCATAATGGTTATGTAAAAGGAAACACTTATTTTCAAGCTAACTATTCTGCAGGATTAAGAATGATTGATATTACAAATATTGCTTCTGGGACCATGGTAGAATCTGGTTTTTTTGATACACATCCAGAAAACAACAACACAAGTTTTAATGGTGCCTGGAGTGTTTATCCGTATTTTTCAAGCGGAAATATTATAATTAGCGATATAGAAAGAGGGCTATTAATAGTAAGAAAAAGTGAATAACAAAACACATATTGTTTTAACCCTAATAGCAAGCCTTACCTTTATTTTATTAAATAGCTGTAAGTCGGATGATGATGTAGCTACCTCAGAAAATCTAGGTGAAATAGATGCTATTACTTCATTTGGTGGAACAAAAAACGAAAGCGCACAATCGGTTGTAAGCACACAAGATGGAGGTTATGCTATACTTGGTCACACCCAAAGTATGGACTTTGACATCACAGATAAACCAAATGAAAGCTATGATTATTGGGTTTTAAAATTTGATACAGAAAACCAATTACAATGGAACAAAACCTATGGAGGTACTGGAGATGATAGAGGAAATACCATTATTCAAACTACAGATGGAGGCTTTGCAATCTTAGGCCAAAGTGCTAGTGTTGATGAAGATGTAACCCAAAATAGCGGCGCTAAAGATTACTGGCTAACAAAACTAGATGCCGTTGGAAATATTATTTGGGAAAAATCTTTTGGATATTCAGGAGTAGATGTTGGTATTTCACTATTGCAAACCAATGATAATGGCTACTTTATAACTGGGATTCTCGATGTTTCCGCTTCCGGTGGAGCTGGAAACACAAAACATGCAGGAGGCGATTATTGGGCCATTAAATTAGATGCAACTGGAAATACAATATGGAGTAAGTATTATGGAGGGTCTTATACCGATACACCTCATGATGCCGTTGAAACCAATGATGGTTATATTATTGTTGGTTCTTCAGATAGTGATGATGTAGATATTAATAACAACAAAGGAACGTATGACTTTTGGGTTGTAAAAATAGACACCACAGGAAATATTATTTGGGAAAAATCTTTTGGTGGATCGGGAATTGATGAAGCTTGGGCCATCACAAATACGAATGATGGAAACTACATAGTAGTTGGTGATACCAGAAGTAATGACCAAGATGTTAGCAATTTACTTGGAGCTGCAGATCTATGGATTATAAAAATATCTCCTGATGGGGATTTAATCTGGGAAAAAACAATGGGTGGATCCAGTTTTGATGCTGGTCGTTCTATCTCAAAAACACAAGACAATGGTTTTATTATTTCTGGAAGTTCCAGAAGTGTTGACGGCGACTTAAATGCTAATAATGGTCAAAATGATGCTTGGGTTTTTAAAATAGATAACAATGCGAATGTAAGTTGGCAAAAAACAATTGGTGGTACAAACATAGATTTTGCTTATGATGCTGTACAACTACAAAACCTATCTTATGTTGCTGTTGGAGAATCTAGTAGTGATGACGCAGATTTAACAAATAATAAAGGTTTTACCGACCTACTAATAATAAAAATAAAATAATTATGAAAAAGATTTTAGCGCTAGCTTTCTTCTCTATTTTATGCTTTTCGTGCGCGGAAGACACAGATGATAATATAAGTGAAAATGTTTCCGCAGCATTTAAATTTACACATAGCTGGAACGATACGCCAGTTACAAATTCCGACTTCAACAGCATTCAATTCACAAATGCTAATGGCGAAGAAATGAGTATCGAAAAATTACGTTATTTGGTCTCTAACATTAGATTTGAAAAAGCAAACGGAGAAATACAAAACACCAGTGGTTATTTTCTAATAGATGTAACTAATGATGTCAATTTAATTTTTCAGCCGTATACACCAATCCCAAAAGGAGAATACACCAATGTTATTTTTACATTTGGATTTAATAACGAAGACAATTATAGCGAAACGTACGCCGATTTAAATTCAGAATCTTGGAACGTTCCAGACATGCTTGGTGGTGGTTATCACTACATGCAATTGGAAGGTAAATTTATAGACAATACAGCTACCGAAACAGGTTATGCATATCACGCCATTAGAGCTGTAGATAATTCAAATCCTGATAATTTACTTTTTCAAGATACCTTTATCGATGTAGAATTAGGTCCGGTTTCCATTACAAAAGACCTAACTTTTAATATAAATATGAATATTGCCGAATGGTTTAAAAACCCGAATTTATGGGATTTAAATACATTACACAATATGATGATGCCAAATTTTAATGCACAAGTAATGATGTTTCAAAACGGACAAAATGTATTTTCTTTGACTGAAATTTCAGAATAAAAATGAAGCATCGGTTTATATATAGTATTCTTTTCGTGTTCTGTCTGTCTTGTTCTAATGAGCCTTCAGACCTAAACGTATATATACCAACACCTAGTCCGTTACAAATTCCACAAGTATTCGAAGACCGTATTATTCCTCCAGTAATTCCAATAAATAATCCGCAAACGGAGGAAGGAATCGCTCTAGGAAAAAAACTTTTTTTCGACCCTATTTTATCCGCAGACAATACGCAAGCATGTGCCTCTTGCCATAATCCTGGGAATGCATTTACAGATCCAGATAGGTTTAGCGTTGGTGTAGATGGCAGTATAGGTTCACGTAACTCGATGCCTCTATTTAATTTAGCGTGGAATTATGACGAAAAATTCTTTTGGGACGGACGCGTTTTCAGCCTAGAGCATCAAGCATTAGAACCTGTTACAAACCCAATAGAAATGAATGCTACCTGGGAAACGGTAATCACCAAATTAGAACAACACCCAGAATATCCGCAATTATTTGAAGAAGCTTTTGGTGCTAGTCCAATCACTAAAGAATTAACCACAAAAGCACTGGCACAATTTGAACGGACTTTAATTTCTTCAAACTCTAAATTCGATAAACATTTATTAGGAGAAGCAACGCTTACGCCTCAAGAAGCAAACGGATTAAACGTTTTTATGGACGAAACCAAAGGAGACTGTTTTCATTGTCATGGAAACCCTAATAACCCACTTTGGACAGACAATATTTTTCACAACAATGGTTTAGACGCAACATTTACAGACCTTGGATTGGGGGAAGTATCTGGTGATCCTGCAGATAATGGAAAATTTAAATCGCCTTCGCTACGTAATTTATTATTTACAGCGCCATACATGCATGATGGTCGTTTCAACACTTTAGAAGAAGTCATTAATCACTATAGCGAAGGCTTACAAGATTCCCCAACCATAGATCCATTAATGAAAAAAGTGAATCAAGGTGGTGTACAACTTACAAATTCAGATAAAGCAGACCTAAAAGCATTTCTTTTATCACTTTCAGACCCTTCATTCACAACCAATCCTGCTTTTATCAATCCATAGATTTTTCTTATAAAAACATCACTAATATAATGTAAGCTTATATGGAAATCCATGACTTATATTGTATATTTGCACTCTATTTAGACAAAATCTATTTAATAATATGATAAAAGTTTCAGAAACAGCTAAGAAGAAAGTTATAGAACTTATGACCGATGAAGGCTACAATGCAGCAACAGACTACGTTCGTGTTGGTGTAAAAAGTGGAGGTTGCTCTGGTTTATCTTATGATTTAAAATTTGATAAAGAAATACAAGAAGAAGATAAAATGTTTGAAGACAACGAAGTAAAAATTATTGTCGACAAAAAAAGCTTTTTGTACTTAATAGGAACAACACTAGAATATTCTGGAGGATTAAACGGAACAGGTTTCGTGTTTAATAATCCAAACGCAAACCGAACTTGTGGTTGCGGAGAATCTTTTTCATTATAATTAAACGGAAAGACAAATTATGTCAAAGTATACAGAGGACGACCTTAGAGAAGAATTAAAAACCAAAGAATATGAATATGGTTTTTTTACAGATATTGAATCTGAAACATTTCCTATTGGTTTAAATGAAGATATTGTGCGTGCTATTTCTAAAAAGAAAAACGAACCACAATGGATGACAGATTGGCGACTAGAAGCCTTTAAGGTTTGGAAAGAAATGGAAGAACCAGATTGGGCAAATGTAAATTATACAAAGCCAGATTTTCAAGCTATTGCTTATTACTCTGCTCCTGTTGCTGTAGATCCTAACAAAACATTAGACGATGTAGATCCAGATCTATTAGCGATGTATAAAAAGCTAGGAATTTCTGTAGACGAACAAAAGAAAATGAACAATGTCGCAATGGATATTGTTGTAGATTCTGTTTCGGTTGCAACTACTTTCAAAAAAACATTAGCAGAAAAAGGTATTATTTTTATGCCAATTTCTGAAGCAATACAAGAACATCCAGAACTGGTAAGAAAATATATTGGTACTATTGTTCCAACAACCGACAACTTTTATGCGGCTTTAAATTCGGCAGTATTTAGTGATGGTTCGTTTTGTTACATCCCAAAAGGCGTAAAATGCCCAATGGAATTATCTACTTATTTCAGAATCAACCAAGGAGGAACCGGACAATTTGAACGCACATTATTGGTTGCAGACGAAGGTAGTTATGTATCGTACCTAGAAGGTTGTACAGCACCAAGTCGTGATGAAAATCAATTACATGCAGCCGTTGTAGAGCTTATTGCTTTAGACGATGCAGAAATTAAATATTCTACAGTACAAAACTGGTATCCTGGAAATGATAAAGGTGTTGGTGGTGTTTACAACTTTGTAACCAAACGTGGTTTATGCGAGAAAAACGCAAAAATCTCTTGGACACAAGTAGAAACAGGATCTGCAGTAACTTGGAAATATCCTTCCTGTATCTTAAAAGGAGACAATTCGGTTGGCGAATTTTATTCTATTGCGGTAACTAATAATTACCAACAAGCAGATACTGGTACCAAAATGATTCACTTAGGAAAAAACACCAAGTCGACTATTATATCTAAAGGTATTTCAGCAGGTAAATCACAAAACTCCTACAGAGGTTTAGTACATGTTAGCGCTCGCGCAGAAAACGCACGTAACTTTAGCCAATGTGATAGTTTATTAATGGGGAATGAATGTGGCGCACATACGTTTCCATACATTGAAGCAAAAAATAAAACAGCACAAATAGAACACGAAGCTACGACAAGTAAAATTGGAGAAGATCAAATTTTCTATTGTAACCAACGTGGTATTGATACCGAAAAAGCCATTGCATTAATTGTAAACGGTTTTAGTAAAGATGTATTAAATAAATTACCAATGGAATTTGCTGTAGAAGCACAAAAACTTTTAGAAATATCTCTAGAAGGAAGTGTAGGATAATTGTCATTCCTGCGAAGGCAGGAATCTTATAAATTGAATTCAAAATATATTAAATTAAGTTTATTTTCAAATTTAAAAAAATGAAAAAATTAGTATTCTTATTAGTATTAGCGGTAGCATTTACAAGCTGTAAAAACGAAGCAAAAAAAGACAACACAGAAACTACCGAAACAGAAGATGGTAGAACAGCAAAACAAAGTGATGGCTTAACCTTACTTAAAGGGGAGTTTGTGTATTATGCAGATGCTGCAGTATTACAAACAAAAAACCAGATTTATGGTGTTATCTTAAACGATAAGGTTACCGAATTAAACAAAAAAGCCAAAGACTTTAAAAAAGAAGACACAGACTTTGTGATGATAGAAGTTAGAGGTGAAATTAAGCCAAAACCGGAAGGAGAAGAAGGTTGGGATAATCAAGTAGATATTAAAGAAATACTAAATATTTCTGCTATCGATACACAAGCAGAAAACGTTGTAAAATTAGGTACAAAATAATTATGTTAAAAATAAACAACTTACACGCAAGTGTAGAAGACAAGTCTATTTTAAAAGGAATTAATCTAGAAGTAAAAGCTGGTGAAGTACACGCTATCATGGGACCAAATGGTTCTGGTAAAAGTACTCTAGCTTCTGTAATTGCAGGAAAAGAAGAATATGAAGTTACCGATGGAAACATTCTTTTAAACGGTGAAGATATCGAAGATCTTGCAGCAGAAGAGCGCGCACATAAAGGTATATTTCTTTCTTTTCAATATCCTGTAGAAATTCCTGGAGTTTCGGTAACCAACTTTATAAAAACGGCTATCAACGCGAATCGTAAAGCAAAAGGTTTAGAAGACATGCCTGCAAAAGACATGTTAAAAATGATTCGTGAGAAATCAGAATTATTAGAAATAGATAGAAAATTCTTATCTAGATCTTTAAACCAAGGTTTTTCTGGTGGAGAGAAAAAACGTAATGAGATTTTTCAAATGGCAATGCTAGAGCCTAAGCTTGCTATTCTAGATGAAACAGATTCAGGTTTAGATATCGATGCATTACGTATTGTAGCAAATGGAGTAAACAAATTGAAAAGCGAAGACAATGCTGTGATTTTAATTACGCACTACCAACGTTTATTAGATTATATCAAACCAGACTTTGTACACGTTTTATACAATGGTAAAATTGTAAAATCGGGAACTGCTGCTCTAGCGCATGAGTTAGAAGAAAAAGGGTACGATTGGATTAAAGAAGAAGTGAACGCTTAACTGTCATTCCTGCGAAGGCAGGAATCCACAATAAAAATTACAGTTAAATTAAAAGATTCCTGCCTTCGCAGGAATGACAAAAAAAATGGATTTAAAAGAAAAATTAGTTTCCTCATTTTTAGCTTTCGAAAATCATGCAGACTTAGACAGTCCTATTCATGATATTCGTACCGAAGCTATAAAAACTTTTGAAACGGAAGGATTTCCTTCTAAAAAAGAAGAAGCTTGGAAATATACATCGTTAAACAGTGTTTTAAAACATGACTATAGTGTTTTCCCTAAACAAGAAAACGCCATTGAATATAGTGATGTGAAAAAGTATTTTATTCATGATATAGATACCTATAATATTGTATTTATTGATGGTAAATTTGCTTCACACTTATCGCAAACTACACATGACGGACTAGACGTTTGTTTAATGTCTGCTGCTTTAAGCAAACCAAAATACCGTTTAATTATTGAAAACTATTTTAATAAAGTAGCTACAAAAGATAGCCTTACTTCATTAAATACGGCATTTGCACAAGAAGGAGCTTATATTCATATCCCTAAAAACACATTGGTAAATAAGCCAATTCAAATTATACATTTCTCTACAGGTAGCGAAGTTGCGTTAATGCAACAACCGCGTAACTTAATTGTTGTAGACGAAAATTCGCATGTTCAAATTATTGAACGTCACCAAAGTTTAACAGACAATCCTGTTTTAACCAATAGTGTCACAGAAATTTTTGGAAACAAACGCGCCATTGTAGATTACTATAAAATTCAAAACGATAACGTAAACGCATCTTTAATCGACAGTACTTTTGTGAATCAAAAACGCGAAAGTCATATCTCTGTGCATACCTTTAGTTTTGGTGGTAAGTTAACACGTAACAATCTTAACTTTTACCAAAATGGAGAACACATGGATTCTACATTAAATGGTATCACGATTATTGGCGACAAACAACACGTAGATCACAACACCTTAGTGCATCATATAGAACCAAATTGCGAGAGTCATCAAGACTACAAAGGGATCTTTAACGATAGCGCAACTGGAGTTTTTAATGGTAAAGTAGTGGTAAACAAAGAAGCGCAAAAAACCAATGCCTTTCAGTCTAATAACAACATATTATTAAGCGATAAAGCAACTATAAACTCGAAGCCACAACTAGAAATTTTTGCAGATGATGTAAAATGTTCACACGGTTGTACTATTGGTCAGCTAGATGATAGCGCGATGTTTTATTTGCGTTCTCGTGGTATTCCAGAAAAAGAAGCCAAAGCTTTATTAATGTATGCATTTGCGAATAACGTATTAGAAACGGTAAAAATTCCGGAACTTAAAAAACGTATTAATAAGCTTATAGCAACAAAATTAGGTGTTAATATAGGTTTCGATTTATAAAATATTTATTGGAAGCTATTCCAGCTTTCGGCAGTCGCTCTCTGTGAGGAGCTCCAACAAAGCCTCAATCTGGGCTAAAAAACAAAAAACGGCAAACATGAATATGTTTGCCGTTTTTTGTTTCAAGTCATAGATAAAACTCAACTTTTCACCTGCTGATACTTCTGATAAAAATACATCGGTATCATTCCAAAATTTAAAAGTAAGAAGCCAATAAAAACAATAACTCCTCTGTAAGGCCAAGTTAAAAATTCAAACATAGCGCCAATACCTAAAACAAAAAAAGTAAAAAAGCCAACAACGTAAAATGATTTTTTCATAGTATTTAGTTTAAGAAAATAGATAAAATTTATGGAATTAAAAAAACTCCAACAGACTAATTAGGATCGATTAATACTCGCTTCTTTTTTAAAAAAAACATCTTTTATAGTGCCTTCACTATACAAAAGCATTCCTATAATAGCACCTTCTTTATCTCTAGTAAAACGATAAAGTGTTCTGCTATTATTTCCAAATTCATCTAACTGAATCGGATGCAAAGATATATTTTCATTGTTTTTATAAGATAACTTAAAGACATTATCCGCTACAAAAAGATGATAGGTAACGTCCAATTCTTCCGAAAAATAAGAACCTACAAAATCATTACTATTCACCGTTTCTGGATCTATTAATGTAGCACGCTTAAAATAAAAAGGAGTACCACCAAATAGAATCACCATATCATGCGTAGTCGCAGGTGTAAAATCATATTTCACTTGCTGACTATCTTTTCTGTGAAATTTATTATCCGCGAATTGCAGTAAAGAAGTTGCACTTCTGCCTATCGACCCTTTAGCTTTTAGGGTGTCATTTTCCACAAATAGCTGCATTGTCATATCACTATTAATTTCCTTATAATCACCAGTGTATTTATCTAAGGCTACTTGCTTAAAAACTTCTTCCTCTTTAGTAACCGCTACATTATTATTTTCATCAGACAGAAGAATATCTAAAATTTGATATGCAATGCTTGGCGCATCAATAGATTGCAAATTAGTGAGAACTATAATACCTAATTGCTTTTCAACAATAGTAATTAACTGCGTACGTCCACCAAAACTATATCCACCATGACTTGCAACTATATTATCTTTATAATTATCTATCATAATACCACGTGCATATTTTGCTTTTTCACCATTATTTAAAATCTCGGTTGTTTTCAAAAATTGAGACAAAGGTTTAAACTCCAAAATTTGTTCGTTTAGCATCTGCATCCAAATGGTCATATCTTTAATAGAAGACCCCATACTACCAGCACCATAACTTAATTGATTACTAGAAGAATACACAAATTGATTATTCTGTTTTTGGTAACCAACCGCTTTATTCTTAATTGTTTTACCATTTTCTACTCGCACAAAAGTAGCATCCATTTGTAACGGATTTAAAATATGAGCTTTTAAAAATTCATTTAAATTTTGTCCAGAAATTCGTTCCACAATAATCGCTAACAAAGTATAATTCGTATTAGAATACGCTACTTTTTCACCAGGAATATTACTCAAGCCCTTTTGCTTACACGCTAATGCAAACACCGTATTATTATCATAATATGTTTTATCATAATCAAATCCGGACAAAGACATTAGTGCATGGTAATTTCTAATACCACTTGTATGATTCAATAAATGCTTAATTTTTATAGGTTGTTGATATTCTGGAAACTCGGGTAAATACTTCCTTATATCATCTTCTAACCTAATCTTACCTTCTTTAACTAAGACCCAAATAGCGGAAGCTGTAAATTGTTTTCCTATAGAGGCCAAACTAAAAATAGTAGTGTCCGAATTTTTAATGTCATAATCCAGATTAGCCAAACCAAAATCTTTAGCATAAATACTTTCATTTCCAGATATAACTTTAACACTTAATCCTGGAGCATCTGCACTTTGATACTTTTCAAGAAGTTGATCAATCTCTGAAGTGTAATTGTTTTGAGCACTTAAAAAAGCACAAATCAATAAACAAAAAATAGTAGGATACTGTTTTAAATTTCGCATTGTTTATAATTTGGAATTGTTTTTAGTCTAAGAAAATTTGTGAATAGATTTTTTATATCGACCATATAAACTAACTGGAGCAAGAAACATTACTAAAACAGCACAACTCAAAAGCATAAATAAATTGGCATAGGGCCAATGCATGATTTTAAATATAAAACCTAATACTAGAAGTATTATTAAAAGAAGACCTCCAATAAACTGAAGCTTACTTAAAACTGTCATTTGTTGTTCTATTTTCTGAAAATTGCTTTCTAATTGTAGGTTTTGAAAACTAGCATAACCACCAAACTTTTGCAAAGCTTCTTGATACAATGCGTTAAAATCATTACCATCTTGGCTTTCTATATAGGTACAAATATGATCTACCAAATCTTCTCTTAAGCTTTCCGATTGCACACCATAAAGTTTCAAACTCTTCTCTATAAAGTCAATATGTTTCTCTTCTATTTGCATTATATAATAGGTTTAGGGTTAAAAATTAAGTTTAAGGTGTCCATAAAATTATTTATTTCTTGTGTCATTGCTTCTGCCACCTTTTTACCTTCCGAAGTGATCGTATAATATTTCCGAACGCGTTTTCCTATAAATACCTTTTCGGTTTCTAAAACACCTTTAGCTTCCAGCTTATGCAGAATAGGATATAATGCACCTTCCGATATATCGATCTTTCCAGAAGTCAGTTTCTTTACTTCTTGTGTAATCTCATAACCATACATTTTTTCGCTTTCGCTAATCAGCTTTAAAATGATAGGTTGTAAGGTTCCTTTTGTTAATTCTTTGCTATACATATTTCAAATATACATTTTATTTAAATGCATTGGAATAAAATCATAATAAATTTTATCTTTTATATTTTCTTTATACTAGTTTTATCAAACAAAACGTAAATTTGTAGCATGTTAGATTTGAAGAAAATAAGAGCCGATTTCCCTATACTTAAAAGACAAGTAAATGGGAAACCGTTGGTGTATTTTGACAATGCAGCAACATCACAAACACCACAACAAGTCATAGATGTTATTGTGGATTACTATAGTAATTACAATGCCAACATTCATCGTGGTGTACATACCTTAAGTCAGGAAGCAACAGATAAATACGAAGCTGCAAGACATACCATTCAAAAACATTTTAACGCAGCACATGCGCACGAAATTATTTATACCTCTGGAACAACCCACAGTATCAATTTAGTAGCTAGTGGTTTTTCTTCGTTATTACAAAAAGGAGATGAAATTATTGTTTCTGCTTTAGAGCATCATAGTAATATTGTGCCTTGGCAAATGTTATGTGAAAAAACGGGTGCTATTTTAAAAGTCATTCCAATGAACCAAGATGGTGAGTTAGTGATGGCTGCATATGATAAACTCCTTAATGAAAACACGAAACTTGTTTTTGTAAATCATATTTCGAACGCTTTAGGAACCATAAATCCTATTGAAGAAATCATAGAAAAAGCACATCAAGTTGGTGCTGCTGTTCTAATTGATGGCGCACAGGCTTGTCCGCATGTAAAACCAGATGTACAAGCATTAGATGTCGATTTTTATGTGGCATCTGCGCATAAAATGTGTGGTCCAACAGGTGTTGGTATGCTTTACGGAAAAGAAGCATGGTTAAACAAATTACCTCCTTATCAAGGTGGTGGCGAAATGATTGCTGAAGTCAGTTTTACAAAAACTACCTACGCCGGATTACCGCATAAATTTGAAGCAGGAACACCAAATATTTGCGGTGGTATTGCATTTGGAGCAGCCATAGATTACATGAATGCCATAGGTTTTGATGCCATTGCTAAATATGAACATGAACTTTTAGAGTATGCTACCAAAGCACTTTTAGAAATTGAAGGTTTAAAAATTTATGGAACTGCAAAAAATAAAACCTCTGTAGTTTCATTTAATTTAGAAGGGATTCATCCTTATGATGTTGGGACCATTTTAGACAAATTAGGAATTGCCGTTAGAACAGGGCACCATTGTGCGCAACCAATTATGGAATACTTTAAAATTCCAGGAACCGTTCGTGCTTCTTTTGCTTTTTATAATACCAAAGAAGAAATTGACACATTAGTTTCTGGAGTCAAGAAAGCAAAAATGATGCTATCGTAAAGTTTGGCGTCTTTTTTGTATATTATATTTTAAATTTTAACAAATGAAGATTATGAAATTTATCACTATACTTTTAACTGTTTTTGCATTAGAATCTTGCGGAAACACAAAAGCAGCTACAAATTTGGAAAACAATATAGAAGCAAAACAAATCGCAGTGCTTTCCGGAAAATATATGATTTCGTCATTTATTGACAATACAGAATTACCAAAAAACATACACTTAAATTTCGATGAAACCACTAATATAGTTTCCGGGTTTGCCGGCTGTAACAACTTTTCAGCAAGTTATTCTACCGCAGGAAACACCATAAAATTTGGCACTTTTATGTCTACAAAAATGATGTGCAAACGCTTTATGGATGTAGAACAAAACCTAATGAATACTCTAGAAAAAACAACAAATTTCACCATAAAAAACAATGTATTAACTTTAAAAAACAGCAAAGAAGATTTAGTCGTTGCTGTTAATAATAACATTTCAAAAATAGCACAAGAAGATGATTACACTATTGAATATAAATCCTCCACAAGAGGTAGTTATTTAAAGATAGTGATTACAAACGATAGTATTATTTCTCAAAAACAAAGAGGAGCTGCACCAGAAGCACGAAAGTTTAGTCCAAATGAAACGACAGATATATTTAAAAAAGTAGCAGCTTTAGATTTAGAGGAGTTAGAAAACCTAGAATCCCCTTCAAAAGCGCATCAATATGATGCTGCTGCAGCGGCAACACTAACAATAACTAAAAATGGTAAAACATACCATACTAAAACTTTTGATGCAGGAAAGCCAAATGCTAAAATTGAAGATTTAGTAAATACTATTTTTAGTCTGAGTGAAAAACAATAATTATAATGCTGAAAATAATACTTAATTGTATTTTTGCATAAAATAAAATCACGTGAATATTCAAGAAATACAAAACGAAATAATTGAGGAGTTCGCCATGTTTGAAGACTGGGAAGAACGTTATCAATACATGATAGATCTTGGAAAAGATTTACCATTAATTGACCCCCAATATAAAACCGAAGACAACATCATTAAAGGTTGCCAAAGTAAGGTTTGGGTACATGCAGAATTAAAAGATGATAAAATTGATTTCACAGCAGATAGTGATGCCATAATTACAAAAGGAATTATAGCAATATTAATCCGTGTATTTTCTAACCAGCATCCAAAAGATATTTTAGAAGCTAATACCGATTTTATAGACCAAATCGGACTTAAAGAACATTTGTCACCTACTAGAGCAAACGGTTTAGTAAGTATGATTAAACAATTAAAACTGTATGCTATTGCATACCAAACACAACTACAATAAGTAGGACTTCCTGTGCATACAGGAATGTGTTTTTATAAAAAGAGATTTCCGCTTTTATGGGAACGAAAAATAAATGAGATTTCCGCCTTCGCGGAAATGAAAAATAAAATTTGACATGAGCGAAACTATAGATACAGCAGCATTAGGAGAAAAAATTGTAACCGTTATTAAAACGATTTACGATCCAGAAATCCCTGTAGACATTTATGAATTAGGATTAATTTATGATGTTTTTGTTAATGAAGATTACGAAGTAAAAATCTTAATGACCTTAACAACACCAAACTGCCCTGTTGCAGAAACACTTCCTTTAGAAGTGGAAGAAAAAATAAAATCTATAAACGAGGTAAAAGATGCAGAAGTAGAAATTACTTTCGATCCACCTTGGAATCAAGAACTAATGAGTGAAGAAGCAAAGTTAGAGCTTGGTATGCTATAAATTAGTGAACAGTTCTCCGTAGCAGTATTCCGTTATTACTCGTATAAATATTATTATTTTTCTCATTCTAATTTTGAGCAAACCTTAACATTTTATAATATTAATGCCAAGACGTAAGTTAACATCTCTTAAAGAGGCTAAAAAAACCAACTTAAGAAAATCTTTTAGTGCACTAGTTTTTATTCCTAGATTCTTTAAAGAAATCTGGAAAACCAACAAAAAACTATTCCTATTATCTGCTTTTTGCAGAGGAATTGGTGCCATATTACCAGTAGTCATACTTTGGATTGGTAAAATAATTATTGATGAAATAATTCTTCAAACCAAAGTAGAAGTTTCCGATTTAACGCTACTATGGACTTATGTTGCCATAGAATTTGGATTAATCATTCTATCGGATTTAGTCAGCAGAGCCATTTCACTAACCGATAGTTTACTTGGCGATTCTTATTCTATAGATTCCTCCGTAAGAATTATTAAAAAAACAAATCAAATAAACATCAGTCTTTTAGAAGACTCGGAGTTTTATGACAAGTTAGAACGCGCAAGAACGCAAACTACAGGTCGTGTCGGATTGATGTCTAACGCGCTAGGCGAAGTACAAAGTTTAATATCCATACTAACCTTAGTTGCTGGTTTAATTTATTTTGAACCGTATTTAATCATCCTTTTAGTACTAAGTATTATTCCTTCGTTTATTAACGAAATATGGTTTAGCCAACAACAATATTCATTAGCTAGAGGTTGGACTGCAGAACGTAGAGAATTAGATTATTTACGATTTATTGGCGCAAATGATAAAACAGCTAAAGAAATTAAACTCTTTGGTTTAACCGATTTTGTAGTCGACAGATTTAAAAACCTATCTAATGAATATTATAATCTTAACAAAAAGCTAGCGGTAAAACGTTCAGCTTTAGGATTCCTATTTAATGTTTTAGGTACTCTAAGTTATTATGGTGCTTATGTATTTATTATATATCGCGTGATTTCTGGAGGGATTACCTTAGGGGAATTAACCTTTTTATCTGGAGCATTTAACAGGCTTACCAGAAACCTGCAAGACTTCTTTTCGAAGTTTACAAGAATTACAGAAAGCTCCTTATACCTAAAAGATTATTTCGATTTTTTAGATATTTCTATTACTCCTTCACACAAAGAAGACATGCCACTTCCGGAAACGATACAGGAAGGATTTGAATTTAAAAATGTGCATTTCGCATATCCAGGATCCGAAAACGAAATACTTAAAGGAATTAGTTTTAAAATGAAAGCTGGCGAAAAATTAGCATTCGTTGGACAAAATGGTGCAGGAAAAACAACGCTTACCAAATTATTGCTTCGTTTTTACGAACCTACTTCTGGTGAAATATTATTAGACGGCATTAATATTAATAGATTTGATAAAGCAAAGTACCAAGAATATTTTGGCGTTATTTTTCAAGACTTTTTTAAATACGAATTTACCGTTAGAGAAAACATTGCCATTGGTGATATTGATGAACTAGACAATCAGTCAAAAATTGAAAATGCAGCCGAACTTAGTTTAGCGAATGAAGTCGTGCAAGATTTAAAGTTTGGTTACGACCAACAACTAGGTAAACGTTTTGCAAAAGGGCAAGAACTTTCTGGAGGACAATGGCAAAAAGTAGCATTAGCCAGAGCATATATGAAAGATGCCAAAGTAATGATACTAGACGAACCAACCTCTGCATTAGACGCGAAAGCAGAAAGCGAAGTGTTTGATCGTTTTATTGGTTTAACTCAATTTAAAACCAGTGTTATTATTTCGCATAGATTTAGTACGGTAAGACAAGCAGATAGAATTTTGGTTCTAGAAGAAGGACGCGTTTTAGAAATGGGAACCCATGAAGAACTCATGAAAAACCAGTCTTTGTATGCCGATTTATTTACACTGCAAGCAGAAGGTTACCAATAAATTATCGACACAAAAAGATAAAAGGTTCTCTCGAACGGACATAAAATTAATAATTTAAAACACCTATCTTCGTAATATGGCTGAAGAAATTATAAACCGCGTAGCAAGTAGTAAACTTGTTGTTTTTGATCTTGAAGATTATTATCCGCAAGGCAGACGTGTACTTTTTGATATTAAAGATTGGCTTTATGAAGGATTCGTGCTTCGTGAAAAAGATTTTAGAGCACTTGTTAAAGAACACGATTGGTCGCAGTACCAAGATGCTTTTGTAGCATTAACCTGTACCACGGATGCCATAGTACCAGATTGGGCGTATATGCTTTTAAGTATTCAGTTAGAACCCTTTGCTAAAACTACTGTTTTAGGGAACTTAGAAACTTTAGAATCTTATCTATACCAAGACATTATTAATAATTTAGATATTACTACCTATAAAGATAAACCTATCATTATAAAAGGTTGCTCTAAAAAACCGGTACCATCTAGTGCTTATATAATGATTACCAACAAGTTAAAACCTGTCGCAAAAATGATTATGTTTGGAGAAGCCTGCTCTTCTGTTCCGCTTTTTAAAAGCACTTCGTCGATAAAATAATTCTTTTTATCTATTTTCATAAGAAAAAACAAACTTTAGTATAAAAGATTGTAGTCTTAATACGTATTTTTGCGCGTTCAAAAAAACGTAACAAAATGAAAAAAATATTTTTATTAGCTGCATTATTTATTGGAGTAGCTTCAGTAAATGCACAAACGGAAGAAAACGCACAAACAAAAACAGAATTAGCAGCTCAAAAAGCAGAGAAGCAAGCTATAGCAGATGCTGCACAAGCAGAAGCTAATGCTTTACAAGCACAAATTGATGCTTTACCAGGATGGAGAAAAGGAGGAAATGTTTTATTAACATTTAACCAATCTGCATTCAACAACGAATGGACTGGTGGAGGTATTGGTAATACTGCTGCTAACTTATTAATCAACTACGATGCAAACTTAGTTAAAGGAGATTATGTTTGGGATAACAAGTTAATTGTGGATTACGGAGTAAACAAAAACAAAGGAGCTGAAGATTTTACAAAATCTAATGACAGAATAGAATTCAACTCTATAGGTGGTAAAAAAGCAACTGGTAACTGGTATTACTCAGCATACTTTAACTTTAAAACGCAAATGGATAAAGGTTATTTATATGTAGATAATGTACGTGTTGCTGCAACTTCACATTTCTTTTCTCCTGCTTACTTTCAAGCTGGTCCTGGAATGTTTTGGAAAAAATCGGATAACTTAAATGTTATGATTTCTCCTGCTGCTGCTAAATTAATTTTAGTACATGATGAATTTGCTGGAAGTTTTGGTACTGAAGCTGGTGACACTTCTCGTTTTGAGTTAGGCGCTGCTGTAAGAGGTTACTACAAATTAAACATAGCGAAAAACATTTCTATGGAAAACATCTTAGCGTTATATTCTAACTATTTAGAAGATCCTCAAAATGTAGATATCGATTACACAATGAATCTTTCAATGTCAGTAAACAAATACATTTCTGCTAACTTAGTATTTCAAGCAATCTATGATGATAATACAAACCCTAATGGTTTCCAAATTAGAGAAGCTTTTGGTGTAGGTTTTAACTACGGATTCTAATTCTTAGAAAAAGATATATATATTAAAAACGCGCTTCTATGAAGCGCGCTTTTTTGTTTTAAACATTAGGAACAGAACTCCTTCCTTTAGCTAAAAGAAGGTGGGTTTTAATGCAAATTAAAACTCGGAGGCTTTGTAGTAAAATAAGCGAAGTGCATTTTTCTATTTGTTATGAGACTTCACGGTAAGCACGAAATGACAAAAAACGAACAAGAATCATAATGGATTGTCCTGCAATAAGGATTGCAACGGTTAGCTTTTGTAAAACTTCCATTTAAGGTTTTACAAAACTAGTAGTGTAAAGCCGGTCGGCCGGCAGGCAGGCCTGGTTACTTTTGGTAGAAAAACCAAAAGCAAATTGCCATAAAAAAAATCCCAAACGTAATGGTTCGGGATTTTAAATTATGAGATTCCTGCCTGCGCAGGAATATTACTCTTCTTCTTCGTTATAATCTGGATACAGAAAATGATTGTATGGAAAACGAGTTACGTGAATTTCACGAACTTCATCATAAATACGTTTTTTAAATTCTTCTAAATTTTGCTTGTTCAAGGCAGAAATAAATAAGGCATTATCCTTACCAACTCTGTGCATCCAAGTTTTTTTCCATTCGTCTAAAGAATAATGCTCTTCGGTACGTTCTGCAATTAAATCGGTTTCATCATAAGGCTCTGCTTCATAAGTATCAATCTTATTAAAAACCATAATCATGGGTTTGTCTGTGCTATCGATTTCCCCTAGAATTTTATTTACAGATTCTATGTGTTCTTCAAAATTAGGATGGGAAATATCTACAACATGTAGCAGCAAATCTGCTTCTCTTACTTCGTCTAGCGTACTTTTAAAACTTTCTACCAATTGGGTTGGCAGCTTACGTATAAATCCTACGGTATCGCTTAATAAAAATGGTAAATTCTGGATTACTACTTTACGTACGGTGGTGTCTAGCGTTGCAAAGAGTTTGTTTTCGGCAAATACTTTACTTTTACTCACCACGTTCATTAAAGTCGATTTACCAACGTTGGTATACCCTACAAGCGCAACACGTACCATTTGTCCGCGATTACCTCGCTGAACAGACATTTGCTTGTCTATGGTCTTTATTTTAGCTTTAAGCAAGGTGATTCTTTCTCTTACAATACGTCTATCGGTTTCAATTTCTGTTTCTCCAGGTCCGCGCATTCCAATTCCACCTTTTTGTCTTTCGAGGTGGGTCCACATTCCTTTTAAACGAGGTAGTAAATATTCGCATTGTGCCAATTCTACTTGCGTTCTAGCGTAACTAGTTTGTGCTCTTTGTGCAAAGATATCTAGAATAAGGTTGGTTCTATCTAGTACTTTACAGCCTAGTATTTTACTAATATTACGTTCTTGTGCCGAAGATAATTCGTCATCAAAAATGGCTGTTCCTACGTCGTTTTCTTCAATAAACTTACGAACATCTTCAATCTTCCCAGTACCAATAAAGGTTTTAGGATTTGGCGAATCTAGTTTTTGGGTAAAGCGTTTTAACACTTCTCCTCCAGCGGTATAGGTTAAAAACTCTAACTCGTCTAAATACTCTTTAGACTTGTCTTCGTCCTGACTTTTAGTTACTACTCCAATTAAAACTGCTCTTTCTAGGTCTATATCTTTCTTTTCTATCATAAATTCAATTAAAGTACAAAGTTAATCAATTGTAAGCAGTTTAATTTTTATATTTTTGAGGAAATCCAAAAGATCAGTTTACTGCTCCTATTAAGCTTCCAAACTTAGCCATTTCACATACACCTATTTAAAACAAACTATTGAATGATTGATTATTCCGAAATTCCTGTAAACCCAGATTTACATACCGTAGCTTTTTATAATGCGGAAAATTTATTCGACATTTTTGATGATGCAAAAAAACATGATAGCGATTTTTTGCCAAGAGCAGATAAACGATGGACATTTAAACGTTACCAAAATAAATTACGAAAGTTAGGTTATGCTATTTCTAATATAGGAAGAAAAGAAAACGGGAAGCATCCTGCAATTATTGGTTTAGCGGAAGTAGAAAACGCGAAAGTTTTAAAAGATTTAATTGCCTCTAAACATGTAAAAAATTGCAACTATAATTATGTGCATTACGACTCTAAAGACGAACGTGGGATAGATGTTGCTTTGCTTTATGATAAAACGATTTTTACCCTAGAAGCTTCCGAAAAATTTTCATTAGAATTATATAATGATGCCGGTTTACCAGATTATACAAGAGATATTTTATTAGTTTCTGGTGTACTCGATGGTTATAAAATACATGTTATTGTAAATCATTGGTCTTCTAGACGCGAAGGGGAAAGGGAAACAGAGCACAAAAGAATGGCAGGATCTAATAAGGTTGGAGAAATTATTTCGAACTTAAAATTAAATGATCCAGATGCTAAAATTATAGTTGTAGGAGATTTTAATGATGATCCTTCTAGTAAAAGCATTGCACGTTTACTTAGTGGTTTTCATTTATTAAATCCAATGCAAGCATTACGCTCGTATACGAGAGGAACTAGTAAATATAAAAGACAATGGTTTTTATTTGACCAAATATTAGTTACCAGAAATTTTTATGAAAAAACAGAAAATGGTTTACAATTTGAAAAGGCTAATATTTTTGATGAAGATTTTTTAAGAGTATCTGACGGAAAATATAAAGGTTCGCCATTTAGAACCTATGTTGGTAAAAGATATCAAGGTGGCTATAGTGATCACTTCCCTGTGTATGCCGTTTTAAAAACACAGAAAAAATAAGCACTTAAAGTAAATCACTGATGACTGATGACTGATGACTGATGACTGATGACTGATGACTGATGACTGATGACTGATGACTGATGACTGATGACTGATGACTGATGACTGATGACTGAAACATATGTCATTTCGAGCTTGTCGAGAAATCTCTTCAAGTTTTATTACATCCACTTTTTAAACCGCTTGATAAATAACTACAGCTAGACCTACACAAGCCACAGGAAGTAACCATAGCATAAAAATGCTGTAACCTGCAGATTTCTTATTTAGCATTTTAGCATTTAGTACTTTTCGTTTTCGACCAGCATACTGCATCCAGTTTTTAAAAAATATAAATATGCATGCTAAAACAAATAGCACGATTGCTTTGTCTTGCGATAGGCTTGTCATATTCATTTGTTTAAAAAAACCAGCAAAGAACACACCAAAAAGTAATAATAACGCACATTGTAGCACCGAAATGTAAATGGTAGCATATTGGTTTGCTTTTTTATTTTTAGCATCTTTATAATGCTTAAAAACGCTAAAAAAAAGAGTATCGAAAAGTGTCATAGTTTATTCAATATATTGTTAAAAAAAAGAAAACCTGCTAATTATAAATTAGCAGGTTTTAAGACTAATAAGTCTATTTAATATTTCTATTGAGGAGCTAATATTTTAACATTCCCTAAATCTCTAGTTGAAGAAATTGCCGCATCATCACTATCGTAAACAAAAGCTATGAAACCATTTCCAGTTGGAGCAGAAAGATCGATAAAACCAGTTTCGTTATATATATTATCAAAGAATCCACCATTAATTGGTAATGCTTCAATTTCATCTGTTCCTACTTCAACCCATGTAGCAGTAGAAGGGTCACTTCCTGCAACATAATCAGTAGAATAATAAGCTTTTAATGGCTCTTCACCTGCATCACTAAAAGCATCAGCAATTTCTAATACCATTTGTTCGCCTTCTTGCGCATCAAAATCAAAGGAAGGGGAAATTAACCAACTAACCATTGTAACGGCACTAGAACCATCATAACCAGAACCTCTAACATAAGAATCTCCACCAAAAGATGCTGCATACCAAGACTGAGTTCCTTCTGTGTTAATAACATCCCATCCATTTAAACCTCCAACAAAATCCTCTTCAAAAACTACGTCAAACATATCAAGACTTAAAGGCGTACATCTTTCTTGATCAAATACCACATCATTTAAAGAATTTAAGGCTAAAACTAAATTATCTCCACCATAAGACTTTGTAACAATACCTGCAATAGAACCACCTTTATCTAATGGTAAAGCAGTATTATAAAAATTAGCAAAAGAACTAGTCTCTAATATGAAGTTTGAATAAGAAAAACCATCACATGCTTGTAATTCTCTTTGAGTATCAAAATCTTCTGAAGAATCTCCATAAAGTTCTCCATTTAAATAGGAAGGAAATTCAGCATTATTAATTTTAACAAACATTCCAACATGACTTTCATTTATAGCAGAAAAACTTAATTCTAAAGGAGTAATAGCTTCTGTATTTGCAGATCTTAAAATATAATCTGGAACCTGAACAGCAGTAAATTGACCTACTTCATCATCATCTGTTTTACCTCCAATAGCAATAACTTCAGAAGAAGTTAAACCAACGTAAGTATCTTTTAGTTTAATATAGACTTCTCTTCCTTGGTTGTATTGATTATAAGAATCTGCTTGGTTTAATACGATTTGTATAGCAGCTGTTGGATTTGTTGGGCTATCTTGAATATAGAATTCTTTATAGAAGTTACCAGTTGCATCAGAAGAAGATACATATCCTTTTACTACAACATCAGAAAGAATTTGATAAAATTTATCATAATCAAATCCAGATTGTTCTTCTTCATAATCTGTGTAAAGTTTCTTTACTTGAGTTACGGTTAAAGCGGTTACACCACTATTTACATCATTTAATTGCCCTAACAATTCAGTTAATGCTTCGTTTTCGTCGTTACCTAAACTATTAGGAATTGTATAATCATCATCCTGTACACAAGATGTAATAGCTATTACAGCTACCATTGTTAGTATTAACGTTAAAAATTTATTCGTTCTTTTCATGGCGTATTTATTTTTAATTTGTGAATTTGTGAATGTATTACATTTCATAATTCGTAATATTATTATTTAATTTTTCTTTTTTTTTAGAATCTAAAGTACACATTTACAAAGTAATTTGCACCACGTCCATACCAATATTTTGAACCAAATGTAGGTGTTGGGTTGGCATTATCGTCTCTTAATTCTCTATAATTTGCATTTCTACCTTGTTCAAAACCACCAGTTTTATACTCTTTATCTAGTACATT
This sequence comes from Lacinutrix sp. WUR7, assembly GCF_016864015.1. Taxonomy (NCBI): domain Bacteria; kingdom Pseudomonadati; phylum Bacteroidota; class Flavobacteriia; order Flavobacteriales; family Flavobacteriaceae; genus Lacinutrix; species Lacinutrix sp. WUR7. The sequence goes on from NZ_CP045067.1 coordinate 995,289, forward strand.
ACCTACACTAGCAAAAAAGCCAATATAGTACTGATCGATTTTCCAAGATTTACCACCAACAAGATTTACAACCATATAGTCGTCAAATTCTTCTTGTTTTAATAACTCTGTAGCTACTTCTGGATCGTAGTCATTAAATGGTAATCCGTCTACATCTAAATAAAAGTTTTCCGTTCTTGTTAATGCATTAACATCTACGTAAGCATTTGAGAAAAAGTTAGCTGTTGCACCAAACCACCAGTATTTAGGGTCACGGTATTCAAAACCAATAGAAGCTGCACGTTGTGGCCCTCCTGCTACTTTATAATCTTTAAGATTTGCTTGTCCGTAAGAAATAGAACCATCTGCAGAATCGAAACCAGCTGAAGTTAAGTATAAATCTGGATTGTTATCATAAACATACTCACCAACAGAACCTGCTGCTTTTAATTTAATAGTAGGAGTAACTTGTGCCTCAATACCAAATTCTACACCAATATTTCTTTTATTGATTCCCGTTAAAACTTCTTGTACAAAAGCTGAAGTTTCATTTTCTGCAATTGCATCACCACTTAATCCATCTGCGTAGTAGAAACCTACTTCGTTAGCATCTTTAACAGTAGAATAGAATCCTGTTAATCTTGCTTTAATAATTGGAGATCTAAAAATATAACTTGCATCAAAAGAAGTTACTTTTTCTTCTTCGATACCTCTTACTACATTATCATTTTCTCTAGAGTTAGAGAACGTGTTACGTAAAGAAGGTGCTCTTTCAATATAACCAGCATTTGCATCAAATAAATGCTTTCCTGTTATTTTGTATGTAAATCCTGCTTTAGCACCAAGACCATTAAAGGTAAGCTCTTCTCCTTTTCCATAAGAATTATCTAGGAAATTACTATGTTGCCATAATCCTTCTCTTTGGTATGTAGTATTTGAAACGCTACCAGAAACGAAAAAGTCTATTTTGTTGTATTTAAATTGTGCTTGTGCATATCCTGAAAGTACATCTGCATATAAATTGTAGTTGTATCTATATTTATCACCTTCACCAACTAAACGATCTGGGTTTTGATTATCATATTGAAAATTATCAAAAGAATCTACATTTAAAGCTCCTACTGTAGAACCTAATAAATCGATTATTTCTCCAAAATTTTCCGATTTTAATTTCTTGTAATTAAGAGATGCATTAATTAATATGTTCTCATTAATTTCTGAACTTAAGATAGAATTTACAGTAAGTTGCTTATCGTCTGCACGATCTTCATATAATACATATGCTGCAGGACTAGTTCCGTTTTCTGCCGTATTATTATTTAAGTTTGCAGTAAGAATATACTCCCAATCTATTTGACCATCATTTAAAAACTCTTGTTCTAATTCATAAGCAGTTGCAGTATCTGGACCATCTGGATCTGATAATGGATAGCTTGGTAAATCTTGGTAATATGCTGGACTAGGGTTTGTTCCTCCAGAATAGTCTAAACGGCTATTTCCTAATTTACCAAATTGGTAACCAACATTCGTATTTAATGATGTTTTAGAAGAAATATCCCAATAATGATTTAACATAAGAATTGGTTCTTCCACTTCTTTAATACGTGAATTTCTTTTATCACCATCTAAATATCCCCAATACTCATTATACTTAATACCTTTAAGGTCGTATACTTCTTGTGTGTTTGGTGAAGATTTACCTCTTCTGTTTGGTGCATAGATAGATGTAAAGTTTAAGCTATGCTTGTCTCCAAATTGTTTTTCAACAGATGCAAAAAACGAATTAGAATCATATAATGAAGCATCTTGATATCCTTCTTCTCCCCAACGTCTTCCTGCCATAACAGTATACGCCCAACCACCTTCTAAAGCTCCAGATGCATAACTAGCCATTAAACGGTTAGTATAACTTCTGTTAGAAGAAGAATACGTTACACGACCACCTTCTCTATAACTAGAAGCTCTTACGTTCACGTTAGTTGTACCAAGAATACCACCAAAGTTGTACGCTGAAGGCGTTAAACCAGAAGTTAATTCTTGATTACGCATTACATCGTTAAGTCCACCCCAGTTACTCCATTGTGGTCTTCCATTGTATAACTTGTTCATTTCAATTCCATTAATTAAAACAGAACCGTTATCGGAATCTAAACCTCTTACTTTAAAGAAAGAAGAACTAAACTCGAAAGCTGCGGTACGTTGAAAAATATCTTGTGATGAAGAAAGCAAACCTGAAATATTATCTGCTCCAGTAGTATCATCATTTAATTCATCATCAGAAAGTGTAATGGTGAATAAATCATTTCCAGCTACGTCTCTTTCCATAACCATATCGTTTATGGTTAATGTTTTACCTTCATTAACTACAATAGGATAACGTTGTGGAACGAAAGCCTCTTTAGTTAATCTTAAAACTTGTTCGCCTAATGGCAAATCACTGCTAAACGTAAACACTCCTAGCGCATTGGTAAGCGTAGATATGTTTGTTCCTTCAATAGTAACAGTAACATCTGAAATAGGCTCGAGAGAAATTGGTTGTTTCACACTTCCTGTTACCGTGGTTTGCTGCGCAAACGTGGTAAAGCCTGATAAAATTCCGAAGAAAAGAATTAAAAATCTTTTTTGCATACTTTAATTTATAGGTTATAAACTCTTTTTACATTAAATAATTATTATTTAAAGCAAGCAAATTTACATTATTTATAATAAATATCTACATTTGGCAGGAGTTTTGTATTAACATAACTATAACATAACATTCACATTCATGAAAAATTTAAAATTCTGGCTCGCAGCACTGTGTTTAACAGTGGTTTTCACTGCGGAAGCTCAAGAAAAAAAGAAATTCAAAGTCCATACTGTTGGGTTTTATAATCTTGAAAATTTATTTGACACTATTAATGACACAAGTAAATTTGACGAAAGAAGTCCTATTATGGAAATGAAAACGAAACAGTTTGAAGTTTACCAAAAGAAAGTAAAAAATATGGCTCGTGTTATTTCCGAAATAGGAAAAGACTTTACCAACAACTCTCCAGTAATATTAGGAGTTTCTGAAGTTGAAAACAGAGAAGTTCTTGAAGATGTAGTAAATGATCCTGCATTAATACACCAAGATTATGGCATTGTTCATTATAACTCTCCAGATGTTAGAAGTATTGATGTTGCGCTTTTATACCAAAAGAAATTTTTCACACCTTTATCTACTAGTAGCCATGAATTAAAAATTTATGACGATAACACCAAAGAACGTAAATACACCAGAGACCAATTATTAGTGAGTGGTAAATTAGACGGAGAAATGATTCATGTTATTGTAAATCACTGGCCATCTCGTAGTGGTGGAGAAGCACGTAGCAGACCTAAACGTGTTGCAGCAGCTAAATTAACGAAGCGAATTTTAGATTCATTACAATCTCTTGACCCTTATGCTAAAGTATTTATCATGGGAGATTTAAATGATGACCCAACAAACGCTAGTGTTACAGAAGTTTTACAAGCACAAAGCGACAAAGACAAGGTTGGTTTTAAAGGACTTTATAATCCATATTCTAATATGTTTAAAAAGGAAGGATTAGGTACTACTGCATATAGAGATGCATGGAGTTTATTTGACCAAATTATGGTAACAAAGCCATTAATTGAAAAAGACTATTCTTCTTTTACATTATATAAAGCTGGAATTTTTAATAAAAATTACCTAGTAAATAAAAAAGGAAGATATAAAGGGTATCCAAAACGTAGCTTTGCAGATGGTGGATTTACCGACGGATTTAGTGATCACTTCCCTGTATACACACTTCTTATTAAAGAAATCAAGGAATAAGAACTACCTCGCCTTCTGTTTCTTTTATAAAACAGAAGTTACTCTTACTTAAAAAAAGAGTTTAATACTAGTAGTTTTAACTATAAAAAAAGGCTTCCATATTATGGAAGCCTTTTTTATTACAATGTTTTTCTGAGTGCATTTCTAAGCGCAGTTGAAGTATCTTTTTAAATTACATAGATTTCTCCACTTTGGTCGAAATTACAAACTATTTTAACCTAACCAAACACTCCAAGGTATTCTAGTTAAAACTAATAACAATGCTATGGTATAAAAGATAGCAATGGTTTTATGTTTTGGTTTAGAAGTAAGTTTCTTTTTATGCTTAGAGTAACCAATAGTAATTAAAGTAACCGCTAAAATCCCCATAAAAGGATGCTCTACAGCTAATAATCTAGCAAAAGGAGATAATCCTCCCATACCGTTTGCTTTGATACTATGAAAGCCATTTGGTGAAGTAAAGTACAACACCAACCCTATTAACAGCTGAATGTGTGTTACAATAAGTGTAAATAATGCAATTCTGAAATCTTTAGGTTCATACTCTTTATTAGAAAACGTTTTATATAAGCTATTTACTACCGCTAGTATTAACACAAGAAGCACTAAATAAGCCCAATAAGAATGAAGGTTTTTTACAATACTATACATATAATTTAAGTTTGAATTAATTTGATAACAAATGTACTAATTATTAGGCATAAAAAAACCTCTTCCAAAAAATGGAAGAGGTTTTTAATATACTCTTTTCTAAAGTGAATTAGAAATTAAAACGGATACTTGTGTTCCAAGTTCTACCGTAACCAAATCTACCTGTATTTGATTTATTAACTCCTTTATAGTTTTCAGATGCAATTGCTGAAGCAGCAGTTGTTCCATTAACAGACTCTAAATACACCTCATCAAAAACGTTACTTACGTTTAATCTAAACTGTAATGAATTTGTTTTATTCTCACCAACTAACATTTTGTATGATAATCCAGTATCTACAGTGTCATAAGAAGGCATAGATAATGGCGCTTCTCCTAATGAACCTGTAGAGAAAACATCGTTATACCAGTTCCATCCACCATCAATACTAAATCTTGGTAAAAACTCATAGCTACCATTAATACCAGCAGTTACTTGCGCAGCACCACCAACACTAAATCCATCAATAACAATCTCTTCATCCGCACCTACTTGGCTTCCGTCGTTATCAAAAGTTCTTTGTGTAGCATTGTCTTTAAACTGCCATTCTCCTAAAGAAACAAATCCGTTAAGTTTTACATTATCTAAAGGACGAGTATTCACCTCTAACTCTACACCATAATGCACTTGCTTCACTCCTAATGTTTGGTAACTTAAGAAATCATCACCTGTTTCACCGTTACTGTTATACTTAGTTACGTTATCCCAAGTAGTATGGTATACGTTTAAGTTTGCAGAAATTTTTCTACCACCATTAAATTGGTAACCAGCTTCAAATCCTGTAATTTCTTCATTTTCAGCTTCAGGATCTAATAATGTATTCCCTCCTCTATTATCTTGAAATAAAGTATCATGGAAAGGTTGACGTGAATAGTAACCAGCGTTAACAAATACTTTATGTGTTTCATTAACTTCATAAGCAGCACCTAACTTTAAGTTATACCCAAGGTTGTTTACTTTATCAGACTCTTCTGATTTCCCTTCAAATTCTGTGTTTAAGAATTCCGTTCTTACATGAGATTGGTTAGAAACCGCTCCTTGAAAGAATGCAGATAATTTATCTTTAGAATATTCTAACTGACCAAAAACACCAGCATAGTTAATTTGCTCTTCGTAATCATAACCAAAACGTTGTGAATGGTCATTGTTTGGGTTAAAAAATACTTCCCAAGGATTAATACCACCAGCTTCTGTTAATTCATAATCTCCAGAATATCCTGAAGAAGCACTTACAGAATCTACAGTTACAAATTCTCTTACATCTCTAAAGTGAATACCGTTATATAAACGTACATCTGCACCAAAGTTAAGGTTTAAGGTTTCACTTAATTGGTTGTTATAATTAGTTACTAAACCAAACCAGTTATGGTTATTATTAGAACCTCTTGCATATGTTACATCATCTCCAGAAGTTCTTGCTTGTGCAAAACTACCACGACCCATTGAACCGTAAAGTACAGTAGATAATTCAGATTTCTCATTAATTGTCCAATCCCAACTTAAGTTAGCTACTGGTTTGTGGTAAATATTTCTTCCACCTGGGTATTTTCCTCCATTTAAATTATTTGGACTATCAACTCCAGATTCATTCCATGAGTTATACTTTCTACCATTATCTAAAAACGATTCTATGGAACCACTTCCAGCTGCTGCATGCCATTGTGGAGCACCAGTTAATAAGAAGTTTAAAGAATGTTTTTCATTTGGTTGGTAACCAACAGAGAAAAAATATGTTTGCCCTTGACCATCTGTGCTATTTACATAACCATCCCCTTGCCAGTGACCTAATAAACCTGAAAAAGACCATCCTTTTTCGTTTACTCCTGTAGAATAATATGCTGTAGTTTTCGTGTAATTATCATTACCTACCATTTGTTGGAAAAAACCACCTTCTTTTCTATCAATAGTTTTTGTTACGATGTTTACCGTACCACCAACTGAAGAAATCGCTAATTTAGAAGCTCCTAAACCACGTTGTACTTGAATTGCATTAGCAACATCCATAACACCAGACCAGTTAGACCAGTACATTTTACCATCTTCCATACCATTAATTGGTTGTCCGTTTAATAAGAATGCCGTGTTTGTTTGATCGAAACCACGAATAAACATTTGACCATCTCCAAAACCACCAGATTTAAGGTTTTGTATAGAAGGAGTAGATTTCAATACTTCTGGTAAATCCCAGTTTCCAGCTTTTTGTTGAATCTCAGCTGCTTTAATAGTAGTTACAGCAACAGGTGTTTTTCTGTCTTCTGCTAAATCAATAACTCCAGAACCAATAATTACTACTTCTTCTAAAGAGTTATCACTAGTTAAAGTAATGTTTCCTAAATTAGTAGTACCAGTAAAGGATACTGTTACAGGTGTGTAACCTACATAAGAAATAACTACTTCCCCTGCGTTTGCTTGTGTAGTAATTGTGAAATTACCGTCAAAGTCCGTAGATACTCCATTTGTAGTACCTTTTTCAATAATGTTTGCTGCCGGTAGTGGCGCATTCATTTCGGCATCAATAATAGTACCTGTTACAGTACTTTGAGCCATTGCTCCTGTAGTAAGCATAAGCGTTACTACTAAAAATAAAAATCTTGAAATTTTTTTCATTTTATTGAATTTAATATTTGGTTTATTTTTTTGCAAAAATACATCGAATTAATGGTTTAACATTAACTTAACGTTAACAAATTTTCAATCTTGAAGATAAGACAAATAAGCACGCTTTCAATTACTTAGATATTAAAGCTATAAACATACTTTTTAACAATTAATTTGTTAATTTCTTATAATGATTCAATAAATTTAAGGTAGAAGCGTCGTGATTTGCGAAATCATCATTTTTAAATTCTTTTAAAATTTTTCCAGCTAACTGCTTACCAAGCTCTACACCAAACTGGTCGTAGCTAAAAATATTCCAAATAATTCCTTGTACAAAAATTTTATGCTCGTACATCGCAATAAGTTTCCCTAAACTTCCTGGTGTAAGTTTATCAATAAAAATAGTATTCGTCGGTTTATTCCCCGGAAATACTTTAAATGGTATTAATGTTTTTTCGGTTCCTTCTGCTATAACTTCACTTTTATCTTTACCGTTTAAAAGCGCTTCTGTTTGTGCAAAAAAGTTAGACATAAGCTTGTCTTGATGGTCTTTATTACCATATAAAGATTTAGCAAATCCTATAAAATCTGCAGGAATAAGTTTAGTTCCTTGATGTATTAGTTGAAAAAACGCGTGTTGCGAGTTCGTTCCTGGTTCTCCCCAAATAATGGTTCCTGTTTGGTAATCTACTACATCACCATTTCTATCTACACTTTTCCCATTACTTTCCATAATACCTTGCTGTAAATAGGTAGCAAATTGATTTAAGTATTGTGAGTACGGAATTACAGCTTCACTTTCTGCATTAAAAAAGTTATTATACCAAATACTAATTAATGCTAATACTACTGGAATATTGGTTTTGAAATCTTCGTTTTTAAAATGGGTATCCATTTTGTTAGCTCCCAGAAGTAGCTTTTCAAAATTTTCATTCCCTACCGACAAACTAATAGTTAGGCCTACTGCGCTCCATAGTGAAAAACGCCCTCCAACCCAATTCCACATTGGGAAAATATTATTTTCATCTACACCAAAACCTTTTACTTTTTCAATATTTGTAGAAACAGCAACAAAATGCTTGGCGATATCTTCTTGTTTCGCACTTTTTAAAAACCAGTCTTTTAATGTAGTTGCATTCGATAAGGTTTCTTGGGTTGTAAATGTTTTAGAAACAATTACGAATAGCGTAGTTTCCGGATTTAGTGTTTTTATGACTTCATTTACATGGTCTCCATCTACATTACTAACAAAATGTGTTGTTAAATGATTTTTGTAAAACTGAAGTGCATCTACAACCATTGCTGGACCAAGATCAGAACCACCAATACCAATATTTACAATATCTGTAAATGCTTTGTTAGTATATCCTTTTTTATTTCCAGAAATAATAGTTTCCGAAAAATCTTTTATTTTTTGTTTTACCGAAAATATTTCCGGCATAACATTCACACCATCCACTTTAATATTTGCATCTTTAGGTGCTCTTAATGCGGTGTGTAACACCTCTCTTTTTTCGGTTTCGTTAATTACTTCACCAGAAAAATAAGCTTGCATTGCTTCTTTTAATTGTACCTCATCTGCTAATTTTAAAAGCAGTTTGAAGGTTTCGTCTGTAATTCTATTTTTCGAAAAGTCAACATAAAAATCTTCCCAAGAAATGGTGAATTTGTCTGCTCTTTTTTCATCTTGAGCAAATAAATTTTTCATTTCAACATCTTGCACTTTTTTATAGTGTTTTTCAAGATTTTTCCAAGCTTCAGTAGTGGTTGGGTTAATTTTTGGTAATGCCATAAGGTTAGTTATTTACTTGCGTAATTGCACTTATATTATCAAAGACTTCTTCTAATTTCTCTTCTATTTCTGGTGTTTTATACTGAATATTATCCAGTTGGATTTTTAGAGGTTTAATAAACTCTAGATATTTCACTTTTAAGCTGTCTGAAATTGGTTCGGCTTCCGGAAGTTTTTGTTTAAAAGGATCTACTTCTTTTCCGTTTTTCCAGAAACGATAACATACATGAGGACCACCAGTATTTCCGGTCATACCAATCCAACCAATAACATCCCCTTGTTTTACAAACTGTCCTTTTTTAACCTTTTGCGCTTTCATGTGAAGGTATTGCGTTGTATAGGTCGCGTTATGTCTTATTTTAACAAACTTTCCATTACCTCCACGTCTGGTAGATTCTATAACCGTTCCGTTTGCGGTTGCAAGAATTGGCGTTCCAATAGCTGCTGCAAAATCGGTTCCTCTATGCGGACGCAATCTATTACCATAATAAGCAATACGTCTTTTTAAATTATAACGGGATGATATTCGGCTAAACTGTACCGGTGCTTGTAAGAATGCACGACGTAAGTTTTTTGCTTCTTCATTAAAATAATCTGAAATTCCTTTTAGGCTATCCGTTTCAAATTCAAAAGCATAAAAAGGTTCGTTATTATGTTCAAAAAATGCAGCTTTAACATCCGCTACACCAACATAAATACTATCGTCAATATACTTATCGGTATAAATTACTTTAAAACGATCTCCTTTTTGAAGGCGTCTAAAATCGATAGTCCAAGGATAAATTTCATCTGCTAGTTTGTATGCTAAACGTACGCTTACATTTTGAGAATCTAATGCTTCAGAAATATTTGAAGTAATTACTCCTGCAACTTCTTTTTCAACATATTTAATAGGTTTTCTACTTGTATATGCATGAATAGAGTCTTGAAAGTTTATTACTACGTATTCTTCTTTGTTTGGTTGATAGATAAAACAGTTTGGCTTTTCTAGCGAATCTCCTTTGGTACATAGTAGCGTATATGGTTTACCTACTTGCAGTTTTCGGATATCGAAAGTGTCTTTTGTTTTTTCTGCTATTTTAAAAATATTAGCAAAACTAATACTGTTTCGTTGCAAAATTTCACCAAAACTATCTCCTTTTTGAATGGTATCTCTTTTAACGATATAATCGTTAAGATTAAAGCCAAATTCTAAAGTTTCTTCTGGCTCTACAATTGCTATTTCTTCTGATATGATTTCTTTTGGGTCTTGTTTACAGCTATAAAATAAAGAAATTGCTGCAAAAGCAATTATACATCTGTTCCCCAATCTTTTAATTCTTGCTCGCTCCATAGTTCCGGAAAAAATATTCTTCTTTGGTATTTAGGATGCATATACTTAACCCATTCGCTTCCTCCTGTTGCTTCAGCCGTTTTACCACCAATATTTAGGTAGTGATTTGCTGTATTATAATGAGCCATAACCCATTTAATATTCACAGTATGGTCGTAATGACGCATTGCATCTATTAATTGTTTATCGTCTTTAACACTTTGCGGCAATGCCTTAAACTTGGTGTAAAGATTATGTGTGTTGTAAAATTTTGTAAATCTAATAAATTCGTCTTTATATCTATCTTCAAAAACTGTTAATAAATAGCTTTTCTTACCTGTTTTATAGTCTTTTCCTGCTGCTTGCCAATATAAATGATCGAAAGCGTGTTCATAAGGTGTATTTCTATCAATAGTATCTCTAAATCGATTATCGATTAGATTAATAAGTTCTGTAGAAGCGAATTCTATTTTTCTGTATTGCGCACTTTGGAATCCACTTGCTGGAGTTAAGGTATTTCTGAATTTATTGTACTGTTCAACATCCATTCCATCTTTCATGATTACAAATGAAGAAGTAAGCATATCGAAATAACGACTTACACGCATTAATTTGTCTGTAAAAAATACAGCATCAAGATCTTCTTTATTTGCTACTTGATCAATCTCCCAAAGTATCATTTTAAATAACAGTTCATTAATTTGATGATACATGATAAACACCATTTCATCCGGTAAAACAGAGCGTTGGGTTTGTAGATCTAATAATGCATCTGTTTGAATATAATCCCAATAATTTATAGGTTTACTATATAGCAAACCTTGTAAATGCACCTCTAAATCTTGGCCTATATTATCGAATTTTTCTTTGAGTTGGTTGGTTATGTCTTTTTCCATCAAATATTAGTTATCTGCAATAATTCTAAAAGGGTATTTTAAGCCTTTAAAGGCATCCAAATCTGCTCGAAGCGAACCTACTGCTAAATCTGCCTGAATACGTAAAGGTACTTTATTTTTGTCTTTTGAAACCCAAAGGGTTAAACTTTCTTCTTCTTTAAAAACACGTCCTGCTAATACATAGGGTCTAAATTTCAGTGTTTTTACTTTTCCGAATTCTGTCTCTAAAATTTCTTCTCCTAGATACTTTATTTTAAAACCATAGTTTTCTTCGTCAAAAAACATATCTGTTTTAATTTCGTCTCCTGGTTTTAGCGTCGCAATTTCTATTTTATTTCTTAAATAGTAATACATAGAAACCATGTCTTGGACATTTGGTTTTGTATCTACTACCATTTTTTTCTTTTTCTTTTTATCGTTTATGTACGCTTTTCGATTCTCTTGGTCAAAATCTATTTCTATATCTTTTTTATGACCTCCTTCATCTATGTTTCTAATAAACCTATAAGGTAATAACGTTGTTTTATCAAAATAGCTCTCATATTTATCTTTAACTTTAAAAAACCACTTTATTGCTCCTGTTGTCCAACCTTTACCAACAACATGATACACAGGCTTACCATCTATTGTATCGTCTTTTACGGTTAACGTTGCATTTCCTGCTTTTAAGAAACCACTGTAGCTCATTTCGAAACGAAACCATTCTCCATCTTGAAAAGCGCTATCTTCCTGTGCTTTAGCCGTGTTCATAGTAACTATTGCTAGTAATATTATTAATAATCCTTTCATATTTGTATTGGTTGTAAATGTAACTTACTATCTTACTTTATATTGTTACGCTTTAATAATTACAATTACTATTCCAAAAGTAGAAAACAAAAAAACTCTAACAATGAAAATGTTAGAGTTTTTATATTACTACACGTTACATCTTTATTATAAGGTTCCTCTTTTTGCTTGTTCTCTTTCAATAGATTCAAAAAGTGCCTTAAAGTTTCCTGCTCCAAAACCTTTTGCTCCCATTCTTTGAATAATCTCAAAAAATAAGGTTGGTCTATCTTCTACTGGTTTTGTAAAAATTTGTAATAAATAGCCTTCTTCATCTGCGTCAATCATAATACCTAAACCTTTTAGTTTTTCGATATCTTCTCTTAATTCGTGGCTAAACTCTTCCAGTCTTCCTGGTACAGAACGGTAATATTCGTCTGGTGGTGTGGATAAAAATTCTACACCATTCGCTCTTAATTGCGAAACGGTTTTAATAATATCGTCTGTGGCAACAGCAATATGTTGTACTCCTGCGCCTTCGTAAAAGTCTAAATACTCCTCAATTTGCGAACGTTTTTTTCCTTCTGCTGGTTCGTTAATTGGGAATTTAATTCTACCGTTTCCGTTAGACATTACTTTACTCATTAATGCGGAATATTCGGTGTGAATTTGTTTATCGTCAAAGGATAAGAAATTTTCAAATCCCATAACATCTTCATACCATTTTACCCAAACATCCATTTGGTTCCAACCTACATTACCAACCATGTGATCAATATATTTTAGTCCGGCAGCTGGTGGATTGTAATCGGATTCCCATTTTTCGAAACCTGGTAAAAATGCACCATTGTAATTTTTACGCTCTACAAACATGTGTACCGTTTCTCCGTAGGTATAAATTCCTGCACGAACTACTTCTCCGTGTTCGTCTGTTTCTACGGTTGGCTCCATATATGATTTTGCACCTCTAGACATGGTTTCTTCATAGGCGTTTCTTGCGTCTTCTACCCAAAGTGCAACTATTTTTACACCATCTCCATGTTTTACAATATGATCGTTTATTGGAGATTTGCTATTTAAAGGTGTGGTTAGCATCAACTTGATTTTGTCTTGTGTTAACACATAACTTACAGCATCTTTAGATCCTGTTTCTAAACCTTTGTATGCATGTGATTGAAAACCGAATGCTGTTTTGTAAAAGTGTGCTGCTTGTTTTGCATTACCCACATAAAACTCTACATAATCTGTCCCTAAAAGCGGAAGGAAATCTTGTGCGCCTTCAAATATTTTTTCTAAACCGTAGTTTACTGATTTTATTTCTTTTGCCATCTTTTGATGATTTTATTGTTTGTTTAAGCTATTGGTTTGCAACATGCCTAGCCCTGATTGAGGCTTTGTTGGAGCTCCTTGCAAAGAGCGACTGCCGAAAGCAGGAAATAGCTTCTAATAATTTTTATTTTAATGATCTAACCAAGATTTTAGATACGTTTCGTCTGCAATTTTCATTGCCTCTTCGGTAACCATTAACGGTTTAAAAGTATCTACCATCACTGCGAGTTCATCGGTTTTTGTTTTACCAATACTACGCTCTGTAGCTCCTGGGTGCGGACCATGAGGGATTCCTGCGGGATGCAAACTAATGTGTCCTGCATCGATATCATTACGGCTCATAAAATCGCCATCTACATAATATAAAACTTCGTCACTATCTATATTACTATGGTTGTAAGGTGCCGGAATGGAGTCTGGATGGTAGTCATACAATCTTGGTACAAAACTGCAAACCACAAAGGCGTCTGTTTCAAAAGTTTGATGCACTGGAGGCGGTTGATGGATACGTCCGGTAATGGGTTCAAAATCGTGAATAGAAAATGCATACGGATAATTATACCCGTCATAACCTACCACATCAAAAGGATGTGTTGCGTAGACCATTTCGAAAATATCGTCTTGTTTTTTCACTTTAATAATGAAATCTCCTTTTTCATTATTGGTTTCTAATTCTTGCGGCTGACGAATATCGCGCTCACAAAACGGAGAATGCTCTAGTAATTGTCCGAACCAATTTCTATACCTTTTTGGCGTGTATATTGGTCTTCTAGATTCTACAATAAATAATCTATTATCTTCTGTATCGAAGTCTATTTTATAGATAACTCCTCTTGGTACTAAAAGGTAATCTCCATATTTAAAGTCTAAATTACCAAGATGCGTACGCAGTTTTCCTGTTCCTTTATGGATAAATATAAGCTCGTCTGCATCTGTATTTTTATAAAAATAATCTTGTGTAGCTTGTTTTGGTGCTGCTAGAATTATGGTACAATCGCTATTAGTTAGTATTGCTTTTCGGCTTTCTAAATAATCGATTTCTGGTTTTACTTGAAACCCTCTAAAACGATAGGATTGTATATGATTTGCTTTTGCTATTTTTGGCGCAACGCTGTATTGCTTTCTTATTTCTTTTACTTGTGTTGGTCTTTGCTCGTGGTATGAGTTTGTAGACATACCATCAAAACCTATGGTACCAAATAATTGTTCGGCATAAAGGGTGCCATCTGGCTTTCTAAACTGTGTGTGTCTTTTTGGTGGAATTTTTCCTAGTTTATGATAAAACGGCATACTTTTTAAATTTAAAGTTATTACATACTTTTTTTAAAACGAAATAAAATAATGCGTTATCATTCTGGATTTCTTTTCTGAAGAAATTTTAAAAAAATTAATATGTCTTGCCAAAATGGTTTCATACGTATTGTTTTTCTATAGTCACATGATACATCCCGTTTTAGTAATGAATGGTTCATGCTTTACAAATATCGTGAAAATTTATGAGACTTTTTAAAACCAGAAACCTACGTTAAAAAACCACATTCCTTCTTTTGTTTCTGGTGACCAAGAGTATTTGGCTTCAATAGGGCCTAAAAAAGTATCTAAGGAATAGCCTACTGCATAACCGGAATAATCTGGTGCGGTAAACCAATCGCCAGAATCGAAAAGGTTATCTCCTATATTAGCGTAGTTTGCTGCAAAGTTGATATGGTTCTTTTTAAAAATTTCGTAATCAAGACTAATTGTCCCTTTTACAAAACTGTTTCCTACTAATGATAAAAAATCATAGCCATAAAACGATTTGTAATTATTAATAAAGTCATTTCCGTAACCTCCAATTACAAAATCTAAAGATCTGTCTGTATTTTCACCAATTTTAAAACCGCCTTCTGTTGCAATATTTGCTGTGATTTTCTTACTAAAACTCTTTGCGTAACCAATAGTTGCTTTCCCTATAGAGAATTCTGAGAAATCATTATTATAGTCTGAGGAATATAAATACAAATGAAAATCTCCATCAAAATACACCCCTTCGTTTGGAAAGTATTTATTATCGAAAGTGTCTAGTTTTAAGTTCCCAAAAAGACTAAAATAGCTACTATTATCAAAAACCGTTTCCTCTTTATTTGCATTAGTAAGAATGGTTTCTGTTTTTATTTTTAAATGCTTGTGTTCTGCTCCTAATGTTAATGAAAAATCTTTTCTAAATAAAGTTTGCAAGTAGAATTGATTGGTAACATCTACAAGCTTTACCTCTAGCTTATTCACATTAACAGCTAGTAACTGCTGTGGTGTTAAAATAGTTTGCGCTTGAATGTTTTGTTTAAATTGATTGTATCTAGAATGCACACCAATACTCCAGTAAAATCCTTTATCTACATAATAATCAAAATCATACCTAATATTATCACCAACAATAAAATCTAAAGAAGCTACATCACTATTAAAAAGCAACTTTTTTTGTGTTACGTTAATTAAAACAGCACTTTTATATAAATCATCATAATGAATACCTAGCTTTAGTAGTGTATTTAAATTACTTTCTTTTAGATTAACATCCATCACATAGCCTTTATCTATTTTTGAAGGCGTTAACTTATAACTTACATTTTCAAAACTATTAGTTGCTGCAAGATTATTTACGCCCTCTTGAAAAGTATTGTAACTTATTTTTTGATTTGGCTTAAATTTTAATTTACCAAGTACATAAGCTCTGGTATACTTATCTAACCCATTAACATTTATACCTTTAATTTTTAGACTATCTATAGGTTCTATTTTGAAAGATTTTGGTTTCTTTTTTATTTGGTTAGCAACAATATCTTGAAGTTCTTCTATATGTTTATTTGTTTCAGCTACGCCGTTATCAATAATTGTTCTTCCTTCACCAAAAGACACTACATTAAAATTTGTTATATCTGGTTTAATATAAATATCCGTCTTTTTGGACTTGATTTTCATATCATTTATGGTTCTATAATTATTTATTTGAAGTAATATCTTGGTTGCTGATTGCAGGTTTTCTCTAGTTGCTAAATCATCTTGCACGTCTACACCAATAATAATATCTACTCCTTTGGCTTTTAACTCATCTATTGGATAGTTATTTACAACACCACCATCTATTAAAACCTGATCGTCTATTCTTACCGGTTGAAATAAGGAAGGAAAAGCACCACTAGCTAAAATAGATTGTGGCAAGCTACCAGATTCTAAATACACCGCTTCTCCGTTTTCAATATTGGTAGCCACGCAAAAAAACGGAATTGGCAATTTACTAAAATCATCTATCTCACTGACATGCAAGGTTAACTTGGTTAGTAAACTTAATGTGTTTTGCCCTCTAGATAATGCTCTTGGTAATTTTACTTTAAATTTTTTAAACGGAAGTGTTACGGCATACTTTTCAGAATTATCCCGTTCATAAAACGTTTTTGCTTTTCGAGGTAAATTATCACTAATAATATCATCAAAATTTACAGCTTGAAAAATAGAATCTATTTCTTTCCCGGAATAACCCGAAGCATAAAGAGAACCAATAATAGCCCCCATACTTGTACCAGCAACATAATCTACTCGAATACCCAAACTATCAATAACCTTAAGTGTACCAATATGCGCAAGTCCTTTTGCACCACCACCACTCAAGACCAAACCTACTTTTAGATCTTTTTGTTCTGATTCTTGCGAAAAACTAAAAAGACTAATAAAAAGCAATATTACCGTTAGTATTTTATTCATTTAGTATGATAATAATTATAAATTTTTGCTGCTCTAGACACGCCAACAACAGCCTCTAATTCGTCTAATTTTGCATTCGCAATTCGTTTTACAGATTTGAATGTTTTTAATAATTCTACAATGGTTTTGTCTCCAATCCCAGGAATACCTTCCAATTCTGTATTTAATGCTGTTTTACTTCGTTTATTTCTGTGATGTTCAATCCCAAAGCGATGGGCTTCATTACGTAATTGCTGTATAATTTTAAGCGTTTCGCTTTTTTTATCTAAATATAGTGGAATTGGATCATCTGGGTAAAATAATTCTTCCAAACGCTTCGCAATTCCGATGATCGCAATTTTTCCTCTTAAATCTAATGCATCTAAACTTTTTAATGCAGAAGAGAGTTGTCCTTTTCCACCATCAATGATAATTAGTTGTGGCAAAGGCTCCTTTTCATCTAATAAACGTTTGTAACGTCTATAAACAACCTCTTCCATTGAAGCAAAATCATCTGGCCCTACTACTGTTTTTATATTAAAATGTCTGTACTCTTTTTTGCTTGGTTTTCCGTTTTTAAAAACCACACACGCCGCTACAGGATGCGTACCTTGAATGTTTGAATTATCAAAACACTCGATATGTCTTGGCTCTTCGCTTAAATGCAAATCGGCTTTCATTTGTGCCATAATGCGTTTCACGTGCCTGTCTGGATCTGTAATTTTTATTTGCTTAAAGCGATCCATTCTAAAATACTTCGCATTACGAATAGAAAGATCTAAAATATGCTTTTTATCCCCTAATTGTGGCACCGTGATTTTAAGATTCTCACCAACATTTACCTCAAAAGGTACATAAAGTTCTTTGGAGTTCGAGTTGAAACGTTGTCTTATTTCAGTTATTGCAAGTTCTAAAAGCTGTAGATCGGTTTCGTCTAGTTTTTTCTTTATTTCTAAAGTATGCGAACGTATTATAGAACCATAAGAAATTTGCAAGAAATTCACATACCCAAAGCTTTCATCGCTAACAATACTAAAGACATCAACATTGCTAATTTTCGGATTTATAATCGTAGATTTTGCTTGATAGTTTTCTAGCACTTCTACTTTTTCCTTTATTTGCTGTGCTTCTTCAAATTGCATTTCTTCAGCAAACTGCTTCATTTGCTGTTTAAATTGCGAAAGTGAATCTTTAAAATTTCCTTTTAAAATTTCCCGAATTGCTACAATATTTTCGTCATATGCTTTTGCTGTTTCCAAACCTTCACAGGCACCTTTACAGTTTCCTAAATGATACTCTAAACAAACTTTATATTTTCCTGTCGCAATTTTTTCTGGAGACAAATCGTATTTACAAGTTCGTAGTTGGTATAAGCCTTTTATTAAATCTAAAAGGGTATACACAGTTTTCATACTGGTGTAAGGTCCAAAATATTCACTACCATCTTTAAATACTCTTCTGGTAGAAAACACTCTAGGGAATCGTTCTTTTTTTATGCAAATCCAAGGATAGGTTTTATCATCCTTTAGCAATACATTATAGCGTGGCTTATTTTTTTTAATTAGGTTATTTTCTAACAGTAACGCATCTGTTTCTGTGGCTACCACGATATGTTTTATGCTTGCAATTTTTTTAACAAGTACTCGGGTTTTACCATTTTCATGTGTTTTGGTAAAGTAGGAGCTCACCCTTTTTTTTAAATTCTTAGCTTTACCTACATAAATAAGCGTACCCTCTTCATCAAAGTATTGATATACTCCTGGAGCATTTGGTAAGGTTTTTAGTTGTATTTTTAAAGCAGGTTCGCCCATCTTGTAAATGTACTTATTTTAATTTTTTCTACAGAAAAATTACAATGCTTTTAACGGATAAATTTTTAATAAAAAAAAGATGATTTTGCTACCACATAATTATTACATTGCGCCACTTTTTTAAAATAAAAAATGACAAAAAAAACAATAGGAAGAGTAGATAAAGTAGACTTCCCAAAGCTTGATTTATATAATATAGATGTAAAAATAGACACCGGAGCTTATACCTCTGCCATACACTGTTCGCAAATTATTGTAGATGGTGAAAATTTAAAATGCACCTTTTACAGTAAAGGACATCCTAATTTTAGCGGTAAGGAAGTAATTTTTGAAAATTACACTAAAACAGATGTCAAGAGTAGCAATGGTTTTAGGGAAAATAGATTTAAAGTGAAATCGGAAGTCGTTTTGTTTGGAAAAACATATAAGATTAACTTAACTTTAAGCACAAGAGAGGAAATGAAGTTTCCAGTACTTATAGGTAGACAATTTTTAAAAAATAAATTTTTGGTTGATGTAGACCAAGAAAACATATCACACAATTTAAAAACATTATGAACATAGTTATTTTATCGCGTAACGCAAATTTATATTCTACAAACAGATTAGTAGAAGAAGGCGAAAAACGCGGTCACCAAGTAGAGGTTATAGACCCTTTAAAGTGTGATATTATTATTGAACAACACAAACCAACCATTTACTACAGAGACAGATATCTAGATTACGTAGATGCTATAATTCCAAGAATTGGAGCATCTATAACTTTTTATGGCTGTGCAGTGGTTAGACAGTTTGAAGAAATGGGTGTTTTTACTATTGTAACTAGTGATGCTATACAACGCTCTAGAGACAAATTACGTAGTTTACAACGTTTAAGTAAAGCAGGAATTGGTATGCCTAAAACCGTTTTCACTAATTATTCTAGAGATGTAGAAGAAGTGATAGAACATGTTGGTGGCGTTCCTGTAATTATCAAATTACTAGAAGGAACACAAGGACTTGGAGTTGTTTTAGCTGAAACCAAAAATGCAGCAGAATCTGTATTAGAAGCTTTTAACGGACTAGAAGCAAGAGTGATTGTTCAAGAATTTATTGGAGAAGCAAAAGGGGCCGATTTACGTGCTTTAATTGTAGATGGTCAAGTAGTTGGCGCAATGAAAAGGCAAGGTAAAGAAGGTGAGTTTCGTTCTAATCTACACAGAGGTGGAAGCGCAAATGTGATCAAACTAAGCGAACCAGAATTACGTTTAGCAATCAACGCATCTCGTGCTTTAAAACTTCCTGTTTGTGGTGTAGATATGCTACAATCTAGTAGAGGACCACTTATTTTAGAAGTGAATTCTACCCCAGGATTAGAAGGTATTGAAGGTGCAACCGGAAAAAATATTGCTAAAAATATTATCTCGTATATTGAGAAAAATAGATAGTTAATTTATGACAGACCATAAAGAAGCCATTACCATTCTTGGGGAAACCATAGCACTTGGAGAAAGTAAAGAAATCTCTTTTGATGTTGCTAAACTTCATACATTTAACTCTGTAGAAGTTCCCGTAATTATTGAACGTGCAAAAAAACCTGGTCCTACAGTTTTATTAACTGCAGGAATTCATGGTGATGAAGTAAATGGTGTTGAAATTATACGCCAAATCATTGCTAAAGGAATTAATAAACCAAAAAAAGGAACCATTATTTGTATTCCGGTGATCAACGTTTTTGGGTTTATAAATCTTTCTAGAGATTTTCCTGACGGAAGAGATTTAAATAGAGTTTTTCCTGGATCGCTAAAAGGTTCTTTAGCAAGTAGAGTTGCTTACAAACTGATACATGAAATTGTACAGGAAGTCGATTTTGTTATGGATTTTCACACAGGAGGTTCCGGACGTTTTAATGCGCCACAAATTAGAATTATTAAAGGAAGCGAAACGCTCGATAATTTAGCTGAAAATTTTGGTGCTCCTTTTGTAGTTTATTCTAAAAACCTCAACAAATCTTTTAGACATACTTGTAATAAATTAGGTAAACCAATGCTTCTTTTTGAAGGTGGAAAATCTTATCACATAGACGACAATGTTGCCAATCATGGTGTAAATGGTATAAAGCGTGTGCTGCATAGCTTAGAAATGCTTTCTTCCAAATTTAAAGTTTCTAAACCTAAAACAAGCTGCGTTTTTATTAACGAAAGCAAATGGATTAGAGCAAAATATTCTGGTATGTTTAAAGCATCCATACCAATAAATAGTATGGTTAAAAAAGGAGATGTTCTTGGTAATATTACAGATCCTTATGGTAAGTTTAATCATTTTGTAAAAGCAAGTAATACGGGCTATATCATTAATGTCAACGAATTACCAATTGTATACCAAGGGGATGCATTGTTTCATATTTCAACCGAATTATTATGACAAAAGCAGAGTTACGAATAGCATACCGATTGCAACGCAGAGAATTAACAGCACAACAGTTAGACGATTACAGTTTAGAAATCGCCAATCAACTCTTGCAATTAGATATTTGGAACTTTTCTTTTTACCATATTTTTTTAAGTATTGAAGAACAACACGAAGTAAATACCGATTATATTTTAAACATTCTATCTGGAAAAGATAAAAACATCGTGCTTTCTCAAAGCGATTTTAAAACAGGATTGCTGAAGAATTTTTTACTGACAGATAACACCATCATTAAAAAGAACAAATATAACATCCCAGAACCTGTAGATGGCATTCCTATTCCCTCGGAAAGCATTGAAGTGGTATTTATACCTCTTTTAGCTTTTGATGCCAGCGGAAACAGAGTAGGTTACGGTAAAGGGTTTTACGATACCTTTTTAGCTTCTTGCAAACCGGGAACTATTAAAATCGGACTTTCCTTTTTTGAAGCAGAAGCAAGAGTAATTACGGATGTTTTTGAAGGAGATATTGCTTTAGATTATTGTGTGACACCTAAACAGGTGTATCGATTTTAGTTATAATCTTTAGTATACTTTTCTTTTTCCACTAAATAGCCAGGTTGTAAACCATCTGCTAATTCAAACTTGGTTTTTACATATTCACGTGCTCCTCCAAGTCTTTGCAAAAACACTGAGAAATGTAAGTGCGGACCAGTAGACCAGCCAACATTACCGCTTTCTGCAATAACTTGTCCTTTCTTTACTTGATCTCCAACCCTAACTTTTGCTCCTTGTCTTTTAATATGTACGTACTCTGCAATGGTGCCATCCTCATGAAAGATATAAATTAAGTTATTGAATTTTTCGCAATCTTCTGTTCCACAATGTCTATTAAATTTATCTACCACTTTAATAACGACACCTTTTCTTGCGGCCACTATTTTAGTTCCAATTGGCATGGTAAAATCTAATTGCCTTTTGTTTTGATGAGAAAAGCTTCCGTTATAGCTTTGATACAAACAATAACTTTCTCCTTTTAGATAGGGTAAACTATATGCAAACTCGGTATCATATTTCTTTTGAAAATGATTTCCGTAGTTATACCATGTAGAACCACTTACTTTATACTTCTTGTCTTTATCTATTTTAGTTAAGGTAGTTAGTTCTATTTGCTTTGTATTGGCAGGAAGCACGAATATTTTCTCTACACCTACGGAAGAATGCAAATTTTCTAATTGCAGTTTTATTTTAATAGAAACAACACAGTTTTCATTATTATCGGCATAAAACACAGTTTTATCCTTAGCGTTTTCATAGTACGTTTTTACTCGTAACTGCGAAAAACCACACCTAAAACTAAAGAATAAAAGAAAACTTAATATATATATTTTCATAATAGTATTGCATTAAAACAACACAATATATAGAAAATATTCTATTAATTATAAATAAATGTAGAAAATTTACTCTTTGTGAAATGCTTTTTTATTAAACACAATAAGCATTATAAATCCTGTACTTATTGCCATATCTGCAACATTAAAAACAGGTTCGAAAAAAGTGAAATATTTACCTCCATAAAATGGAAGCCATTCTGGCAAGTAGCCCTTCCATAAAGGAAAATAAAGCATATCTACCACTTTACCTTCTAATATATGTCCGTTAACACCACTTTCTGGCAAGAAGGAAGCCACTTGATGGTAACTATCACTAAACAAAACACCATAGAAAGTAGAGTCTATAATATTACCTAAAGCGCCTGCAAAAATTAAAGTAATTGCAAGAATAAGTACATTTGGGTTTTGTTTTTTAATTGCAGTAACTAGCCAATAACCAATACCAACAATAGCAACTATTCTAAAAAGGGTTAAAGATATTTTGGCTGTTCGATCACTAATAAAAGTAACAAAATCGCTAATCTTAGTTCCCCAAGCCATGCCATCATTTTCAATGAAATAAATTTTAAACCAATCAAAGACTTCTACGCTTTCGCCTAATAAAAAATGGGTTTTTATATATACTTTACTAATTTGATCTATTAGTAAAATAAGGAGGATAAGTAATATTGATTTTTTAAGATTCATTTAGTTTGAAAATAAGACCTTTCGACTAGCTTTGCTAGCTACCTACAAACAAAATATATTTTGTTCTTGGCTATGCTCAAGGTGACATTCAGTTAATAGCAATGGTTGCAAAAATAGGAATATTATTGACTTTTAGATACTGTAACGTTTCCGTTTATGGTTTTAATTATTATTTCATGACTCCCAGAATCTATTTCTTCTTGTTTAATATCTCCATTTTTAGAAGTAGCTATAATATTCGCTTTGTTGGTTTGTACAGCAATATTTCCATCTCTTGTGTATATTTTTGCATCCCCATAAAACGCATTAAAAAAACAATTACCACTATCGGAATTCACGCTTACACTTTTATAATTTCCGTTTACAATTAAATCACTTTCATATAAATTAATACCCATACTTAAATGCTCTGGTATCACTAGATTAACTTCAACAGAGATTACCTTGTGCGCACTTAACTTATCGTTTGCATCTACAAATAAAGGTTGCTTTTTTACGGCTATATATAAATTGCTGTTTTTCGTTTCGGTGACTAAAACGATATTTTCGTTATTTTCTCCTTCTACTCGAGAATGTACTGTAATTTCATGCACCGGTTTTGTATCCACAGTAATTTTAAATACATTTTTACCATTAATACTAATGGTTGAAATATCCCCTTCTGAAAATGTTTTTTCGTGAATGTTTTGCGCATGCAACATATAGGTAAAACAAAAGAGAAATATGTAAATACTGTGTTTCATTGCATTAAGATGCTTCACTTAGACTACGCTAGGTGCAGGTTAGTCTGGAAGGATAAAAGGTGATATAAATAAAAACGCCTCAAAGAAATTGAAGCGTTTTAGTATAGTTAAAAATCTCTTTATAATGAGATTCCTGCCTTTGCAGGAAAGTTACTGTATGTTTTTAGCCTCAATGCTCAAAGTCGCATGAGGTACTAATTTTAAACGTTCTTTAGCAATCAGTTTTTTGGTAACACGACACACACCATAAGTTTTATTTTCAATTCTGATAAGTGCATTTTTTAAATCGCGAATAAACTTTTCCTGCCTAATAGCTAGTTGGGAGTTCGATTCTTTACTCATAACAGCACTACCTTCATCAAAAGCTTTAAATGTTGGCGAAGTATCTTCCGTACCATTACCAAGGTCGTTCATATACGCGCTTTTAATAAGCTCTAGATCGTGTTTTGATTTTTCAATTTTCTCTAGAATTAGCGTTTTAAATTCTGCTAAATCGCTATCGTTATATCTTACACTTATTTCTCCTGACATAATTTTAATATTTTGTAATAAATAATTTGGTATTTATAGCATCAAATGCAATTTCTATTCCATTATCTATTTGTTCTACAATCTCTAACGTTTCGGTTAAGGTTTCGGCTTTAATATACTCGATATTAGCCTCTACAGCCTTAACAATTTGGTCATCTTTTTGAATCTTCACATCTATTCGATCTGTAACTTCAAACCCAGAATCTTTACGTAAGTTTTGAATGCGATTAACGAGTTCTCTAGCAATTCCTTCTTTACGTAATTCTTCGGTAATGGTAACATCTAAAGCAACGGTTAAGCTTCCTTCATTTGCTACAAGCCAACCTTCAATATCTTGTGATGTTATTTCCACATCACTGAGTTCTAAAGTAATACTTTTTTCGTTTACTTCAACATCTAAAACACCGTTTTGCTCGATTTTTTTTATGTCTTCTGCTGTAAACTTCTGAATTTCTCCAGCAATCGCTTTCATATCCTTACCAAAACGAGGTCCTAAGGTTTTAAAATTAGGCTTTATTTGCTTCACTAATATATCGGAAGCATCCTCTAAAAGCTCAATGTCTTTAATGTTTACTTCATGTTTTATTAAATCGGCAACGGCTAAAATCTCTTCTTTTTGTTCCGCAGAATCTACAGGAATCATAATTTTTTGCAATGGCTGACGTACTTTAATTTTCTCTTTAGCTCTTAACGATAACACTAACGATGAAATGGTTTGCGCTGCTTCCATTTTACGCTCTAAAGATGTATCTATAAAAGCTTTATTACTCTTTGGGAACTCAGCCAAATGTACACTTTCAAACGTTTCTGTTTGTGTTGTTTTTGTTAAGTCTAGGTAAAGTTTATCCATAAAAAATGGTGCAATTGGAGCGCCAAGTTTCGCTATGGTTAACATACAGGTATATAAGGTTTGGTATGCTGAAATTTTATCGGTTTGGTAATCGCCTTTCCAGAAACGTCTTCTGCTTAAACGTACGTACCAGTTACTTAAATATTCTTGTGTAAATTCTGAAATTGCTCTAGCCGCTTTTGTTGGTTCGTAATCGGCATAGAAATCGTCTACTTTCTGAATTAAAGTGTTTAATTCGGAAAGAATCCAACGGTCAATTTCTGGTCTTTCATTTAACGGAATATCTGCTTCCGCATAACTAAATTTATCAATATTTGTATATAAAGTAAAGAAAGAATAGGTGTTATATAGTGTTCCGAAGAATTTACGTTTCACTTCTTCTATACCATCAACATCAAACTTTAAATTATCCCACGGATTTGCATTCGAAATCATATACCAACGTGTAGCATCTGCTCCGTAGGTTGCTAAAGTTTCAAAAGGATCTGTTGCGTTTCCTAAACGCTTCGACATTTTTTGTCCGTTTTTATCTAAAACCAATCCGTTAGAAACTACGTTTTTATACGCTACAGAATCGAATACCATTGTCGCAATAGCATGCAACGTATAAAACCAACCACGTGTTTGGTCTACTCCTTCCGCAATAAAATCTGCAGGAAATGCTTTATGCTCGTCTATTAATTCTTTATTTTCAAAAGGATAATGCCATTGTGCATAAGGCATAGAGCCAGAATCGAACCAAACATCTATTAAATCGCTTTCACGTTTCATTGGTTGTCCGCTAGGGGAAACTAGTACAATTTCATCTACAATATTCTTATGTAAATCTATTTTAGCGTAGTTTTCTTCGGAGTTGTTTCCAACTTCAAAATCTTCATAGATATCTTTTGCTAAAACGCCAGCGGTAACAGCTTTTGCCATTTCTGCTTTTAATTCTCCAACAGAACCTATACATATTTCTTCTTTACCATCTTCTGTTCTCCAGATTGGTAATGGAATTCCCCAGTAACGAGAACGCGATAAATTCCAATCGTTTGCGTTTGCAATCCAGTTTCCAAAACGACCTTCTCCTGTCGATTTTGGTTTCCAGTTAATGGTAGTGTTTAACTCATGCATTCTACCTTTTACATCGGTAATTTTAATAAACCAAGAATCTAATGGATAATATAGAATTGGTTTATCTGTACGCCAGCAATGTGGATAGCTATGCTTATATTTTTCAACTTTAAAAGCTCTATTTTCTTCTTTTAACTTAATCGCTAACTCCACATCTATAGAACGTTCTGGAGCTTCACCATCGTTATAATATTCGTTTTTCACATACTTGCCAGCATATTCACCCATTTCTGGACGAAAACGACCTTGTAAATCTACAAGTGGTACTAAGTTGCCATTTTCATCTTTTACTAATAGCGGTGGAATTTCTGGTGTTGCTTGCTTAGCAACTAATGCATCATCTGCTCCAAAAGTTGGTGCTGTATGTACGATTCCTGTACCATCTTCGGTCGTAACAAAATCTCCAGCAATAATTCTAAAAGCATCTTGCGGATTATCGTTTGGTAAGGCATACGGTAATAATTGTTCGTATTTAATTCCGACTAAATCTTTCCCTACAAATTCTTTTACTACGTAATATGGTATTTTTTTATCTCCAGATGTATAGTCTAATAATTCTGGTTTTGTTTGTACCTGTACATTATTCTTTCCTGCAAACTGCTTATTCACTAACCCTTTTGCTAACACTACATTTATTGGCTCAAAAGTATATTGATTATACGTTTCTACTAAAACATAATCTATTTTTGGACCAACGGTTAAAGCGGTATTACTTGGTAATGTCCATGGTGTTGTAGTCCAAGCCATGAAATAAATATGCCCTTCGTTTTGTAAAAAATCTGGTAATGTTTCTTCTAATGCTTTAAACTGAGCAACAATGGTTGTGTCTGTTACATCTTGATATGCACCAGGTTGGTTCACCTCATGCGAGCTAAGTCCGGTTCCTGCTTTTGGCGAATACGGCTGAATGGTATAGCCTTTATACATCAAGTTCTTAGAATAAATCTCTTTAAGCAACCACCAAACCGTTTCCATGTATTTCGGTTCGTACGTAATATATGGATCGTCCATATTTACCCAATACCCCATTTTATTGGTAAGGTCGTGCCAAATATCGGTATAACGCATTACGGCTTTACGACATGCGGCGTTGTAATCTTCTACAGAAATTGTTTTACCAATATCTTCTTTAGTAATACCTAGTTCTTTTTCAACACCAAGCTCAATTGGTAAACCATGGGTATCCCAACCAGCTTTGCGCTTTACTTGGTAACCTTTCATGGTTTTGTAACGCGGAAAAATATCTTTAATAGAACGAGCTAATACGTGGTGTACACCAGGTAATCCGTTTGCTGAAGGAGGTCCTTCAAAAAACACATAAGGTTTTGCACCTTCTCTAGTGGTTACACTTTTTTCGAAGATGTTATTTTCTTGCCAATAGCTTAAGATTTCGTCTGCAACTTTTGGTAAGTTAAGTCCTTTATATTCAGGAAATGTCGTGCTCATTATATCGTTTACTTTTAAGAGTTGCGAAATTAATGAATTTCGATGAATTTGTTAAGTTTATAAAAAAGAAAAGCCTCTGAAATTTCAGAGGCTTTTCTTTTTCGTATTTTAAAGTACTTATATTTTAATAAGCTTCTTTGAAATTAAAGTCTTACTTCCTTCTGTAATTCTCATAAAATAAACGCCATTACTTAGTTCTCCTAAAGCGTTAAAACGAATTTCACTTTGTGAATTAGTTACTGTTTTACGACGTATCACTCGACCTTGTAAATCGAATAACGTTACCGTTAATTCTTGATAATTAAAAGCGGAAGGCAATTTAACAACCACATTATCTTTTACTGGATTTGGATACACCGAAACGGCTGCCAAGATATTATCTGGAGTAGTTAATGTGCTTCCTATTAGATTAATGGTGTAATCTTCAACTTCGGAAGAATTACTATCTGTATTCACTATACCACAAGGAGCATTGTTTCCGTAAGGTGTATAATATTGCATCATAGCAACTCTCATTCTTGTTGAAATTGTTGTAATATTGGAAGGTACGAAAAACGAAAACGAACGTGTTTGTTGGTTGTAAGGAGATAAATCATCTCCTGCTGTTGTACCTGCAACAAGCTCACCAGAATCTATAAAATCTCCATCACCATTATAATCAATCCACACTCCAAATCCTGCTGTTTTCCAATTGTCACCAGGAATAGATTTATCAATATCAATGGTATAGGTATTAGAAGCGTTTAAATTTGTTGAAACACTTGTGAAGTCTGTGTATGTTGATCCAGTAGAACTATTATCTATAGACTCTAAGACTACTTTTGTAATATGATGATTATCTCCATTTATAATACCAAAAGCATCACAGTATGCAATATCGGTTGTTGTAAATGTAGTTGCTGTATATAAAGATTGTGATGTACCACAATCGCTATTTATTTCTAACTCATAATCTGTTAATAAGCTTAACCCTGTTATTGTTGTTGCGTTTATAGCAGAAGTTGCATATATCCAAGTTGACGAACCAACTTCACGGTATCTTAAATTAAATGTTACGTCCTCTAGATTATCCCAAGTAATATCTGCGAAATTAGGACCTGGTGTAACCGAGATATTTGTTGGTACAGTTAATGCATTAACGGTTACATTTTGCGTAGCAGTATCCGAATTTATTCCATCATTAAAAGTCCAAGTAATTACTCCTGATTGGCCTGATGTATATGTTACAGCATCTGCTGTTGTTGCAGTAACTTCTACACACCCATTATTTATTAATGTAGGAGCCTGAACTGTTACTTCACAAATACTCACAATATCTTCTAAAGCTGGAGCAGTAAAAGGATTTGGACTAGCATTAGGCTGCACTGTTATTGTAGACGTACATCTACTTTCATTACCATTATTATCTGTTACTGTTAACCAAACTGTTTGAGGGGTTCCAACATGAGAACAATCAAAAGTATCATTATCTATCACCATAGTATCCATTCCTGCGCTTCCGCCTGTTGAATTATTATCTATATCTGCAGCAATAATAGTTACGTTTCCGTCAGGATCTAAAGTAACTGTTATATCTTGACAAATTGCTGCAGGTGGATTAGAAACTAAAGCACCAACGTATGTAATTTTAACGATTGTTCCACCATTTTCAATAGAAACACCAGAACCTGAAGATGGACCAGAAGTCCCTCCACTATTATCTGTAACTGCATAAATTGTTAATCCATCTGGAGAAATTGCAACGTCTCTATATCTATCATTGGAAGAGTGAAATTCTTCATATCCATCAATAGATCCTGGATCATCATCTCCTACAATATCATTTCCGTCAGGCGTTAGTTTCGCTCTATAAATAGTTCCTTTTTTTAGAGTTGGCACTAATAACGAACGTCCCCAACCTGGAATATTTCCAGCCTCATGTATATCAATACTTGAAGGCGCTACACTTGGCCATGTGAACCATCCTCCAGGAGGATCTGTTGATACGGTACCCCCATAGGTTCCTATTGGTGGTTGAAAATTTGCAGGTACATCTCCTGCTGTTGGATATGACTCATATTCTGTTGCAGTATCTGCTCCTGACGGACAGTTATGATCACTAAAATCTCCTGCATTACAAGCACTACCTAAAGAAGACCAGTTGCAATAGCTATACGCCATATTATCATAGTATCCTGCAATTTCTGGCCATCCATAATTTTTACCACTTTCAACGACATTTATTTCATCATCCACTTTTGCTCCATGTTCTGAATTATACAACGTACCATCTTGAGCAAAAATAATTCCTTGCGCATTTCTGTGTCCGTAAGTGTAAACGTGACTTTGCACATTACTTAAAACAGGATTGTCTGAAGGTATTGAACCATCTAAATTAATACGTAACGTTTTACCTGGATAATTATCATAATCTGTTGCAGTTGATGGTAAGACTTGCGCTAAATTTGGATTACAAGAATAATCAAATTGATTTGCTCCTTGATCTCCAATGGTGTAATACAATTTAGAATCTGGGCCAAATATTAAACGTCCTGAATTATGATCTGCACTTCCTGGCAATCCTTCTAATAAAGTTCCATTAGCATCCAAAGATGTATCTTCTGTTAAAGTTCCTGAAGCATTATTATAAACTAACCTAGCGATTCTTAATTTTAATCCACCATCATTATATGTGTATGCTACATAAACATAATTGTTTGTAGTAGTTGCTGGATTAGTATATAGAGCAGGATGAATAGCCATACCCATTAAACCTCCTTGTTTTGAGTTTTCAATTTTACTATTTAAATCGATCATGGTAGTAATTGTACCACCTGAAGTTCCTATTCTAACAATTTTTTCACCTACACGTTCTGTTAACCATAAGTTTCCGTCTGGCGCATAGGTTATTTCCCAAGGAAAGTTAAAAGCAAAATCGGCAGTAAGATTTGTTGTTGTCCAATCGGAACCACTAGTTACCGAAGAATTCAGTGGTGTCATTGGTCCTTGCGCATACATAAAGCAAGCGCATAATAGCATTAAAAAGAGTAAAGTTCTTTTCATTAAAGTGTAGATTAATAAGGTTTATTGAATTATGATTTTTTTAGTTATTGCGGAATTACTCTTCGTTTTTAGAGTAACTAAGTACACTCCTGTACTGGTGTTTTCTAATCGGATTCCATTTTCTAAGTCGGAAGCTTTAACACCTTCTTTAGCATAGACACTTTGACCTAACATATTATGTACAACTAATGATTTAACATCATCATTAAGTTGTTTCGCGTATAACAGATTCTGATTGGAATTAAAGTAAAGTACTACATTATTATTTGCAGTTACCTCATCGATACTCAAGCTTTGATTTGTAAATACAATTTTAAAACGTTCATTAAACTCTCCCTCATCTGCTAAAAAGGTATACCCTTCATCTTGATTTAAATTATAGTATATATCATTTAAGTTGTCTCTTAAATAGATTTCTTGACCTTCCGCTATA
Organism: Lacinutrix sp. WUR7; assembly: GCF_016864015.1. NCBI lineage: Bacteria > Pseudomonadati > Bacteroidota > Flavobacteriia > Flavobacteriales > Flavobacteriaceae > Lacinutrix > Lacinutrix sp. WUR7. Next base: position 1,026,643 of record NZ_CP045067.1, read on the forward strand.
TTTTCTGTTTCTGTAATTTTGATATTATAACTGTTATTTCCAGATGTTTTTAATGCTAATGGTATAACTTTTTCAGGTGTTATTTCTCCGTACGATTGTATAGACATATTCTCACCATCTAATAACAGACTTAAATCATCATGATTCTCATCTGTATTTTTAGCTTCGTAACCATAATCATAAGCATCTGTGGTTGCATCACTAAAACCTAATAATAATTCTCTTCGCGTTTCTTGACCATCTAGAGCATTAAACTCTAATCTTATTTTACCCATAGTAGTTGTAGATGAAACATCTTCTGTTGTTCTAAAAAACACAGACCCATTAGATGAAGATCCATCTGCATCTGCTTCTTTTATAAAAACCCGTTGGCTATTATTAAAAACTACAGATCCGCTATTCTTTATTTCTGCCATAAAACCCTGTGCAACTGCCAAATATCTTGATGGTGTTTTGGTTCCGTCTAACGAACCATTATTTGCACCTTCGCCTCCTACAAATTGATATGCGCGTACAGATCCTGTTTTATTTACTTGTGCATAACCACCTTCATATTCTGTGGTTACATGAGAAGTTCCTGCCCATTGTTGCCATAGTTGGATACTTCCTTCTAGAACAGCGGCATTATCATCTATAAACTTATAAACGTCTATTGCAGATGCATAAGGATTACCTAAAAGATATTCCGTTTTTGACACTCCTGATACAGATCCTGAACCTCCAATATCGGAAACACTTACTTTTATGGTTCCATTATTTGGTTTCCCTTTAAAAATATATCCTTGTTCAGCCCCAACTCCTTTATGAATATAACCTACTCCAGAATTTATATTTGTATTTGTTGTTAATGTTTGGTAATCATAATAAGTTACTCCATTCTCATACGTATACATCCAACGAGAACTTAACTTTCCGGTTTGGTGGTTAGAACTAGTAAATACCATAGCATCTCCTGCATCATCCTTTAACATACTGATTTTAAAAGGTGTATTATTTTCATTGTTAGAAGTACTATTATTGTTCGTCAAGGCTGTTGCTTCTGTATTTCCGACAGGAGAACCCCAATAGTTATACCAATAATAACTAGATGCACCTTCTTGACGTCTTAATATTTCACCGTCAATATCTGTAACTAAATCGCTGCTATCTGTTTGCACCAGCTGTGAGTCTTCTAATAAATCAATAGTACCATGAAGTTCTAAATACCATGAATTATTAATATAATTATCCTCATTGACTGTAAACCTTTTTTTGTCTTTAACTAACAATCCTAAGTTTGTGTGTGATGCTAGTGTAGAAATATTATTACGAATATCAACAATACTCCAGTCCTTATTATTTGCTACAACATCAATATCCCAAACGTTCCCATGTTCCCAATTTTCTTGAGCGGTCCATAAACCATCTTGAATTGTTTTGTATGGCAGTGGCGCCGTTTGAAAGTAAATTCTCTTGATATTATAAAGCTTAGCTCCTGTATATTGATCTATACTTGGTGTAACTTTATCATCTGTAATATCATCTTTAAAGCTATCCATTTTGTAATAACGAATTAAATTTGCTCCTATAAAATTTTCAGAAATATCTTTTGGAATTATTTTTCCTTGGTTAAAATTTTCGGTTTCTTCTAATTCTTGATATACGGTTCTTTGAATTTCTGTTTCCGTAAGGCTGCTATTAAAGACTCTTACTTCGTCTATTTCTCCATGAAAATAATTTAAGTCTGTATCTGCAAGTCTTCCTATTGTAAAATTAGATGTATCTGCATTAACACCTCCAGAACTTAAAGGAGATCCTTGTGCTTCCCCATTTACATAAAGTATGGTTTCGCTTCCGTTTGTAGTTGCTGCTACATGTGTCCAAATAGCATCTACAACTAAATCTGTAGATGTTAAAACAGCACGACCATTTAGCATTACTGTTACCGAATTATTCAAATCATTAACTACTAAATAAAATTTATTTTGACCTGCAACAATTCTATTTGTATTTAATGTATTATCTCCTTCCGATTTTATCCAAGCCATGATTGTTGCGTTTCCGCTAGAGATAACATTATCATCTTCTACGTAATCATTTCTTCCGTCAAAGAAAAGACTATACGACTTATCTAAATCTCTTGGAGAACCAAAATTCACATCATCTGTATCAAAAGCATCTAATAATCCATCTGCATCGGCATCTGTATTACCATCAATAATTCCGTCATTATTTGCATCTAACCCTGCGTATATAGTTTCACTAATATCTGTTCCATTAGAAGGATCATTAGTAGCGTCATTACTATCTATATCTAAATAATCTGGAATACCATCTCCATCTGTATCTATAGGCACATTATAACTAAAGGTACCATGGTCTGTATCAGAATCTCCATCGGTATCATTATCATTGTCATCTATTGCTGATAAGATACCATCTCCATCTTGATCGTCTTCTGTATCATCGACCAAAGTATCTTGATAATCTGAACCGTTTCCTACTCCGTCTCCATTTACATCTATATCACCAAATCCGTTATATTCTACGTTGTCAAAAACACCATCGTTATCACTATCTAAATCGATATGATTAGGTACGCCATCACCATCAGAATCTAAAGCGGTTAAACCTTCATAGGCATCGTGCATTCCATTTCCGTTAGCATCTACCCAAACGTTAGTAGCGTCATTGTAGACTGTAGCGTCAAAATTATCATCAACATAACCCAACTCTACTACGTTAGGAATTCCATCATTGTCATTATCTAAATCAATAACATCTGCAACACCATCTCCATCTAAATCACAAAGTGTTTGTTTTACAAAAATATCATCAATTGCTAAATCATTTCCTTGTCCCCCTAATTGCGAGTTTGTTAATACTACTTTAAATTGAGAAACTGGGCTAATAAAACTTGCAGAAACCTCTACCCAATCTCCAGCTGGGCTTGTTGCTGGAATTAAACCAGATGTTTCTGACGCTATTTCATTACCAACATTATCATAAATAGTTATAGTAACTTCCGGCTTATTTCTATCATTTAGACCTGGAGCATCTGTACGATCTATATTTATAGCATAAAACCCAAATTGTATTGGTACTCCAGTTGTTACTCCTATGATATCTTGACTATAAAAAATACCTGGATCTTCTGCTGCATTAAAAATAGCCATTCTACCATTTTCATCTCCTGCTGTATGATCTCCTCCTGTATACCAATAACCCTCTGCCCAATCTGAAATATCTACATTAATATCGCCTGTAACGCCATCTCCATTAGTAATAGTATGGTGTACAGTATAATCTCCGTCATTTACACTTGTTGGGTTATAAGTTGCTGGACAAGAACCTGTACCATCTTCATAACAATAGGTAGTAGTTGCTCCTGCGTAATTACCATTAATTTGAATTCTATTAGTTCCAGCTCCAAAGGTTTCATTTAAAAAAACAAGATCTGTAGTTGTAGCATTAGGATAACTAGCACAAGTTATAGATTCATAAGTATCTGTTAACCCATCGTTATCATCATCAATATCAACATTATCTGGTACACCATCTCCATCTGTATCTGGAAAAGTTTGTGCACCTTCTCCTTCTATTGCAAAAGTAAAAGGGTTTTCATCTGGATCATTAGAATGTACAGATACTGTAGATGCGAATGTTCCAACTACGTTTGGGTCAAAAGCGATTGTGAATGTAGTAGATTGATTAGGGTTTAATGTAGTAATGTCTGGTTGATTTTGCACAGTAAATGCAGCATTACCAGATAGACTTACATAAGGAGATTGCAATATTAAATTGGCTACACCTGTATTTTCTATAATAAATGTTCTTGTTACTGCCCCAGAGTTAATATCGTATACATTATAGTTTGTATAGTTTTCTGTGGTTGTTGTGGTTGTTCCAGAAATAATATTAAGACCATTACCATACACATCTAGGTCTTGAGAAACAGCATCATTTTTTATGTCTACAATATAATCTTCAAATTCTTCCGGATTAGCAGATGTTGTTCCACAAGGATTATCGGAATGCCAATATTGTCTTACTCCAATACGTAAAATAGTTTTACCTAACCCCGCTGTTGCTGGTATAGTTATAGAACCTGGGTTAAAAGTATTATCTGTATTAGACAACGATTGATCTTCACCACTTCCTACAGGATTTACGTTCATTGAATTCCAAACCTCTTCAGCAATTGTAATATTACCATCTCTATTTAAATCCATATAAACCGTCCAACCAGATCTATTTTGAGACGCCATATTGTCTGAAACAGAAAGCTCTATTGGGTATGTAGAACCTCTAGTTAAATCGGCACTTTGTGTACCTATATAATTCCCATAACCTCCATCATCTCCAGAGGTATTATTTATGGTAGTAGTATCTCCTACTAGTAACACATTGGTTATATAATGCGTTCCTTGCGAATCACTTATAGGCGCACAGGCTCCAGAACCAACATAAACAGTAACTACTCCAGTTTCACATTGATTTATACTATTACATATCGTATAGGTAAAACTATCTTCTCCTAAAAATTCATTATTTGGAATATATTCAAAAACACCATCCGAAATTTCGGTTACCGTTCCATTGGAAGATGTTGTTAACAAACTATAATCTTCACCATCTCCTCCTGTTGTACCAATATAATCATTGGATGCTACATTTATCTGATTATCAACACCTGATACACTATTTTTTAAAACATTTAATTCATCATCACTAACTAATGGTGTGACTGCTACTTGATTGATATTTAATGTATAATCTTCTACTTCTGCTCTACCAGTATACGTACAACTATCTGCACTAACACTTGCACCACCACCACAATTTGAACAATAAGAAGCAGCAATTCTTAACACTGCTGTTCCAGGAAGAGCGGAACCACTTATAGCAATAGAAGCATTTGTTGTATCTGTAGTAGCTCCATTATTATTATAATTACCAGAATTATAAACCTCTACATAACTACCATCTCCCTGATAGTCTATCCACATAACCACTTTTAAATTCCCCCAATTCTCTTTAATATGACTTACATTAATACTATATGTACTTCCTGCTGTTACCGTTACAGATTGTGCCGTGTAATCGGAATATGTAGCATTATCTAAACCGGTGTAATTATTAATTTGGCTAGCATCATCCCCCAACACTTGCACATTGCTGATATTAAAATTGTTATAATCAAACATTCCTGATGGAGTGCACTGGGAATATCCTTGTTGAAAAGCTATTAAAAATATTACAAAAAATAATAGCCTGCTATATTTAGCAGAATTAAGTAGTTTCATCGTTAATTTAAAATTTGGGTTTCATCTAATCTAATCTTCAATAAACAATAAGAAAACCTTTATAGATGCAACAAAGGTAGTTCATACCCGCTTTAAAGAAATTCTTTATCGGTGAAAAACGGAAAAGTATCGACGAGTGGTCTTTATTATAGGTTAATTAGTTTTATACTTTTAAGAAAAGTACTAGACTAAAAAAACTACCATAAACTTCAAAGGAAGTCTATGGTAGTTTTGCTTTACTAATGTCTTATTAAATAACTATCTTTTATTTATATTTTAGTGATTTTTGTCGTGATATACTTCTTAAACTTACTTCATAAGTTACTATAATAGAGTAACAGCACTATTATTAATCATTGCCTTTGTTTTACGCAACTCTTACTTAGCAAATAGGATTTAAAAACGTTTAGAAAAGAATACTATAGGATAAATGCTACCAATTCCTCAACCGTAGATATTAATTGAATTTTTATTGTTAGATTTTTAAGTGCTATTTTATTGTATTTAGACACAAATATGGTAGAAAATCCTAATTTTTCGGCTTCCAGAATACGTTGTTCCACACGTTGTACGGGACGAATTTCTCCAGACAAGCCAACCTCTGCGGCAAAGCAATAATTTTTTGGTAGTGCTTCATCTTCATTAGAAGATAAAATTGCAGCTACAACAGCCAAATCTATTGCTGGATCATCTACAGATATTCCTCCTGTAATATTTAAAAATACATCTTTTGCACCAAGGAGAAAACCAGCTCGTTTTTCTAAAACTGCTAACAGCATATTTAATCTTTTCGCATTAAATCCGGTGGCACTTCGTTGTGGCGTACCATAAACTGCGGTACTAACTAATGCTTGCACTTCTATCATAAGTGGTCTTAATCCTTCAATAGTAGAAGCAACAGCGTTACCAGACAAGTCTTCATCTTTTTTAGAGATTAATATTTCACTCGGGTTAGAAACTTCTTTTAAACCAGAACCTTGCATTTCATAAATACCAATTTCATTAGTAGAACCAAAACGGTTTTTATTGGCACGAAGAATTCTGAAAAGATGGTTTCTATCTCCTTCAAACTGAAGTACAGTATCTACCATGTGCTCTAATATTTTTGGTCCTGCAATGTTTCCATCTTTTGTAATATGACCAATTAATAGCACTGGAGTTGCTGTTTCTTTTGCAAATTTAATGAGTTCTGTAGTACATTCTTTAATTTGAGAAATACTTCCGCTAGACGATTCTATATAATCACTATGTAAGGTTTGTATAGAATCTATAACCACAATATCGGGCTCTAGCGCTTCAATTTGCTTAAAGATATTTTGGGTTTTTGTTTCGGTAAGAATAAAGCAGGTATCATTATTCGCATGTATACGTTCTGCTCGCATTTTTATTTGTTTTTGGCTTTCTTCACCAGAAACATATAAGGTTTTATATGGCAGTTTTAATGCTATTTGAAGCAATAAAGTACTTTTACCTATTCCTGGTTCTCCTCCTAAAAGGATTAAAGATCCGGGTACAATTCCGCCACCAAGCACGCGATTAAACTCGCCATCTTGCGTGTCTAACCTTGCATCTTCTGATGCATCTATAGCATTAATAGTTAACGGCTTTGAAACACGCTTTTTTGTCGAAGTTGGTGTTTTCCAGTCGCTTTTTTCTGGTTTTTGAATTACCTCTTCTACTATCGTGTTCCACTCTTTACAAGAAGTACATTGTCCTTGCCATTTTGCGTATTGCGATCCACAGTTCTGACAAAAAAAAGTTGTTTTTACTTTAGCCATGTTTACCTTCCGTGAAAACGGAAACTTTTTTAATTACTGATACAATTATTCTTGTGTAAAACCTTCCAGATTTCTAAAAGCCTGAATGCTATTTAATAGCCAAAATCTGCTTTAATCTCGTCTGATTTCTCCAACATTAAATCCTTAGTTAGGCCAGCTATTTCTTCTAACATAAATGCTGACTGGTAGGTTTTCATGGCTTTTTTAGGCTCATTCGTTTCTTCATAAAAACGTGCTAGATAATAGTTTCCTAACATGGTTTCTGGATATTGCTTACGTGCTAATTTCCCTAATTCTTCGTAATAAATGTATTGTTCATTTTTATTTATTGCTGCAGATATCGCTTTAAAATCATTCACCAATATTTGTTTTTTTATTCCGAATAAATCTTCAATAGTTTGGTATTTATCTAACAAATAAGTCACTGGAGATCCCTCTAATTTAAGAATAGTCTCTTTGTATTCTTTTTTACTAATTGGCTGAAAAACTAAAAAAATACTTTCTAGCGCTTTTGGGATGGCATGTGCTGGTAATGCATAATGGGAAGGTCCTTCAAAAACATCAAAATTATAAAGCACATTTTTATTATCTAATGCTTTAATATTAGTGTTTAAGGCTTCCGTTTTAGCTTTTATAGATTTTACGTCATTAGTAGATGTTGCTAAATAATAAAAGAGTTTTGTTTCAAATCCTTTTAATCTTTCCGGAATATACGTAGCCATATCTGGTGCTAAATCTGGACTTATACTAATATACGCTTGAAACAAAGGCAATGGTTTCAACATAAAATAGTTAATAAAATTTGCTGTTTCCCCATGACCAATAGCAACTTTAAAGTTTTCTGTTCTGTACTTTTTTTCTAAATGCGGAACGAGTTCCATGCCTACAAATTCAAAAAAATCTGCTCCAGAATCTACTGGCAAAGAACTTTGTTCTGAATAATTAGTATCATCTCTTCGTTTATCTAATTGATTAACACCAACAACTATTGCTTCTGGCATGTTTTCCCAATAGGAATAATAATCGACATTACCCGCTACTATTTCAAACATATAATCCCCATCAAAAACTATAATTAACGGATAGCTTTTATTGGTGTTTTCATCATAACCTCTTGGTAATTGAATTTTTATTTCACGAGTATCATTCAATTTTTGCGAATCGAAAGTTTCGTATTGTACTTGAGCGTTAGAAAATTGAAATGTAAAAAGTAAAACTATCGCGTAGATTAATGCTTTCATTTATTAAGTATTTGAGAATTGAAAATGCAAGTTACAAATTATTTTTTTCTGTTTTTAAATTAGAAAAAACAATAAAAAAACCCTCAATAAATTGAGAGTTCATCTATAATACTATTGTTTTATTACTTTATTTTAAAAGGTTGGTTGCCTCATCTGGGAAAACCAACGCCGGCTTAAATGTTTTTGCTTTTTTAAGTTTCATAAAAGCATAGGTAATTAAAATAAGCACATCTCCTGGAGATACTAACCTTGCGGCAGCCCCGTTTAATGTGATTTCACCAGAATTTCTTGGCCCTGGAATGGCATACGTTTCTAAACGAGCGCCATTGTTATTATTTACAATTTGCACTTTTTCACCTTGAATAATGTTCGCGGCATCCATTAAATCTTCATCAATAGTTATACTACCAATATAATTAAGGTCTGCTCCGGTAACTTTTACTCGGTGAATTTTAGATTTTACTACTTGTATTTGCATGTGGCAAAGATAATTAATTAAGTGAAGTGATTTAAACTTTTTCTTTTTGCTGCAAATTTATCCTATTTTAATTTGACTTTGACTTTTTTTCAACCTTAACTAATGCTATGCTTTTAAAAAAGGCTTCATCGAATTAAAAAATCTATAATTTTCGCTACACAACAAAAAATTCAAATTACTTCAGTGCGATATTGTCTATTAATCTAATGTCATCTGCATAGACAGCAATAAACGCTCTATAGTTTTTTTTATTTGATTTTCTTTTTACTGTTTTTAATGTCTTTACGTCTGCCATAATAAAGTATTCTAACTTTAATAATTCATGTTTAGCAAACTCTTTGTAAACCCATTCTGTAACTTTATTAGCACTTTTTGTGCCAAACTTATCTTTAGCCGTTTGTAATGTTTTATAAATAAAAGGAGCCGCAGCTTTATACACGGGTTTTAGCCTTGTATTTCTAGAACTCATAGCTAAACCATTAGATTCTCTATGTATTTCACACCCTGTTATCTTCACAGGAATGTCATACTTCTCTACCAGTTTTTTTATAATAGCTAATTGCTGAAAATCCTTTTCTCCAAAATAAGCATTATCTGGTGTTATAATTTCAAATAAACGTTTTACAATAGTACCCACACCATCAAAATGTCCATCTCTAAATTTACCTTCCATTTCGTGCTCTAGACCATCAAAACTAAAATGTTGGGCTACTACGTTGTTTTCATAGATGTCACTTACAGAAGGTGCATATATTATAATATCTTTAGACAACGTTTTTAATAAATCGGCATCTTTTTCTAAAGTTCTTGGGTATTTTTTTAAATCTTCGGCATTATCAAACTGTGTCGGATTAACAAAAACACTAACTACAGCAACATCATTATTAGCTAGCGCCTCCGCTACTAAAGACAAATGACCTTGGTGCAAGGCTCCCATAGTTGGCACAAAACCAATAGTTTGGTTTTTAAGCTTTAATTGGGCTATAAATTTTTGAATTTGTTTTATTTCTGAAAAGATATTCATATTTAATAAAAAATTAACGTGTGCAAACTTAATATTTTACTGACAAACTGCATAAAATTTTGTACTTTTGCGTGTTTTTTATTTTGAAATTTTTCAAACAAACAAGTATATATAACCGCCTATTGAAGTTTTTAGAAACAATTAAAAGTCAATTTTGGGGTTACATATTGTATAAAAAAACATTAAAAACAGCTATATGAAAGATAAGAGGATATTGTATGTATCATCTGAGGTAGTACCTTATTTACCAGAAACCGAAATTTCTTCAATGTCGTTTGAAACACCTCGAATGGTAAACCAACAAGGTGGTCAGATTAGAATATTCATGCCTAGATATGGAAACATTAATGAAAGAAGACATCAATTACACGAAGTAATTAGACTTTCTGGAATTAATTTAGTGATTAATGATTTAGATATGCCGCTTATTATAAAAGTAGCATCTATACCAAAAGAGCGTATTCAGGTTTATTTTATAGATAATGATGAGTATTTTAAACGTAAAGCGACTTTAACAGACGAAGACGGTAAATTGTTTCCAGATAATGATGAGCGTGCTATTTTCTTTGCAAAAGGAGTTATAGAAACGGTGAAAAAATTAAACTGGTCTCCAGATATTATTCATGTTCATGGATGGTTGGCTGCTTTATTACCTTTATATCTTAAAGAATATTATAAAAACGAACCACTATTTAATGAAAGTAAAATAGTTACGTCTATATACAATCAAACCTTTGAAGGATCGTTAAACAAAGACATGTCTAACAAAGTGAAATTTGACAACATTGAAGGGGATGCAATAGAAACGCTTAAAAAACCAACTTTTACAAATTTAATGAAAGTTGCTATTGACTATTCTGATGCTTTAATAGTTGCATCTGAAGAATTACCAAAAGACATTGAAACCCATTTAGAAGCATCTAAAAAACCAGTATTAGAGTACAAAAATAAAGATGAATTTAGTGAAGCTTACACCAATTTTTACAACACAGAAGTTTTAAGCTAACTGCATCACATTACTATGAAAAAAACAATTAAAGCAATTAAAGCAATAAGTCTACTTTCGCTAATAACATTAGCATTTGTAGCTTGTGACAAAGATTTTTCTACGCTAGAAAGTGAAATTCAAGGATATCAAAATTTTAGCACAAAAGACGCTACTTTCACGGTAACAACATATAATAAAAAGATAGAAGCTGTTCAAAGTAATGCTCTTTCTTCTAATTTATTAGGTGTTTATAATGATGATATATATGGCTTAACTACGGCAAGTGTTGTAACCCAAGCTACACTTTCAACTTATGCTCCTGAATTTGGGGACTCACCAGAACTTGTTTCTGTAATATTAACTATACCTTACTATTCAACACTTGAGGATACAACAGAAGGAGAATCGACCTATTCTATGACAGCTAAAGATTCATTATTTGGTGATTCTGATGAATCTCCAATAAAGCTATCTATTTATAAAAACGGATATTTCTTAAGAGATATTGATCCAGAAAGTCTAGAGGAATCTCAAAAATACTATTCCAACGCAAATACAACTATAAATTTTGACAATCATATAGAGGCCACCTTATTTGAAACCGAAGGCACTCTTGAAAACCCTCATTTTTTTCCAAGTAAAGAAGAAATAACTTTAACTACTATTGAAGATGAAGAGGAGGTAGAAGAAAAACTATCTCCAAGGTTTAGAAAAGAACTAAATGCTCCTAGCGGCTACTGGGAGAGCTTGTTTTTCGAAAAAGAAGGTATGACGGAATTAAGTAATGACAATAATTTTAAAAATTATTTTAGAGGTCTTTATTTTAAAGCAGAAGCTGTTAATGGAAAGGGTAATTTAATCATGCTTAATTTTAACAATGCGATGATTGAACTTAATTATACAAACCTTACTGGTGAAACGGATGAAGATGGTACGGAACTTAGAGAAGATCAAACACTTCAAATAAACCTAAATGGAAACCGATTAAATTTATTTGAAAACAACATTACGAACGCAGATGTAATCGATGCTTACAACAACCCTGATGAAGTTAATGGTGATGATAAATTATATTTAAAAGGAGGAGCAGGATCTATGGCTATTATAGATTTATTTGGTAATGAAGATACAGATAATAATGAATTACCAGATGATTATGAGACTTTTATAGATACATATAAAGACCAACGTCTTATTAACGAAGCTAACTTAGTTTTTTATGTAGATGAAACTGCTGGTTTAAACAAAGAGCAAGAGCCAAGTAGAGTAATAATTTATGATATACAAAATAACGTCCCTGTTATTGATTATTATATTGACAGTCCAAACACTATAGATCCTGAGTATTCTGTCGTGTATCACTCAACAGTTTTAGAAAGAGATAGTGATGGTTTTGGTGTAAAATATAAAATCAGATTAACAGAACATTTAAATAATATTCTTTTAAGAGATTCTATGAACCTTAAGCTAGGGTTAATGGTTACAACTAACATTAATGAAATTTCACCATACAGTATTTTTAACAGTGAAGACAAAGTACCATCTGGAACAGTAATGTCACCAAGAGGAACGGTATTACATGGTAGTAAAGCAAATGTCCCAGACGAAAAAAGAGTTAAGTTAGAAATTTTTTATACAGAACCAGAAAACTAATAATTTATGTGTGGTATAGTAGGTTACATAGGTCATAGAGAAGCATATCCAATTATCCTTGAAGGACTGAAACGTCTGGAATACAGAGGATATGATAGTGCAGGAATTGCCCTTTTTGATGGTGAAAACCTAAAGATATCTAAAACCAAAGGTAAAGTTGCAGATTTACAAAAAAAATTAGAAGACGAAATATCTACTAACGGTAACTTAGGTATAGGTCACACACGTTGGGCAACCCATGGTGTGCCTAATGATGTAAACTCACACCCGCACGCTTCCAACTCTGGAGATCTAGTTATTATCCACAATGGTATTATAGAAAATTACGCAGCGCTTAAAACAGAATTAACCAAAAGAGGCTATACTTTTAAATCCGACACAGATACTGAAGTTTTAATAAATCTTATTGAAGACGTAAAACTTAAAGAAAACGTAAAACTAGGTAAAGCAGTACAAATTGCACTAAACCAAGTAGTAGGAGCTTATGCAATTGCCGTTATTGACAAAAACAAACCAGACGAAATAGTTATCGCTCGTCTAGGAAGTCCATTAGCTATTGGAGTTGGTAAAGACGAATTTTTTATTGCTAGTGATGCTACTCCTTTTCTAGAATACACAAAAAGTGCCATCTATTTAGAAGATGAAGAAATGGCAATTATTAGATTAAATAAAGAGGTTAAAATCAGAAAAATTAAAGATGATTCTGTTGTAGCACCTTACGTTCAAGAGCTTCAAATGAATTTAGAGCAAATTGAAAAAGGAGGTTATGAACACTTTATGCTTAAAGAAATTCATGAACAACCAGATGCAATAAGAGACACCTACAGAGGACGTCTTTTAGCAAAAAAAGGAATCATTAAAATGTCTGGAGTAGATGACAATCTAGACAAATTTCTTCAAGCAGATAAAATAACTATTGTTGCTTGTGGTACTTCATGGCATGCCGGACTAGTAGCAGAATATATTTTTGAAGATTTAGCAAGAATACCTGTTGAGGTAGAATATGCTTCAGAATTTAGATATAGAAACCCCGTAATATCTAATAAAGACATCGTTATTGCTATTTCGCAATCTGGTGAAACGGCAGATACTTTAGCTGCAATTAAGCTTGCTAAACAAAATGGAGCATTTGTATTTGGTGTTTGTAATGTTGTAGGTTCTTCTATAGCTAGAGAAACACACGCAGGTGCATACACACACGCAGGACCAGAAATTGGTGTTGCGTCCACAAAAGCATTTACCACTCAAATTACGGTATTAACATTAATTGCTTTAAAATTAGCTAAAGCAAAAGGAAAAATATCGAATCCTGATTATCATTACCACTTACAAGAATTAGAATTAATTCCTGAAAAAGTAGAAAGAGCATTACAATCAGAACCACATATTAAAGCAGTTGCAAAAATATATAAAGATGCAAAAAACTGTCTATACTTAGGAAGAGGTTATAATTTCCCAGTAGCTTTAGAAGGTGCATTAAAATTAAAAGAAATTTCATACATACACGCTGAAGGATATCCTGCAGCAGAAATGAAGCATGGTCCAATAGCATTAATAGATGAACAAATGCCAGTTTTTGTTATAGCAACAAAAAAAGGACACTATGAAAAAGTTGTAAGTAACATTGAAGAAATAAAATCAAGAGCAGGTAAAATAATTGGTATAGTAACAGAAGGAGATACCAATGTTAAAAACCTAGCCGATCATGTTATTGAGGTTCCAGAAACTTTAGAATCTTTAACTCCTTTACTTACCACCATTCCACTTCAATTATTGTCTTATCATATTGCAGTAATGTTAAATAGAAACGTAGACCAACCAAGAAATCTAGCAAAATCGGTCACGGTAGAGTAGCAATAGCGTTTTTACATAAACCTTATTATTGTTGTCATTTTTTAAGAAATTCTTAAATTTTAGCCCCTAAAATTAAAAGAATAGTACTATGCGTGCATAATTTTTAAAAAAACTTCTTAAAATTATCATAATATTTAATTATATTGGCTCAAATAATTTAACTAAAACTAAAAAATGAGAACAATTCTTTCAATTCTATTGTTGCTTTTTTGTGGATTAACCTATGCGCAAACAACAATAACAGGAACAGTGGTTGACGATAGCAACTTACCAATTCCTAGTGCAAACATTATTGTTGTAGGTGCCTCCGTTGGTACTGTTACCGATTTTGATGGTAACTTCACATTAACAGTAAACCAAAACCCTCCATTTACTATACAAGCAAGTAGCATTGGTTTTGAGGCTTCTTCACAAGAAGTAACTGCAAACAACCAAACCTTTAATTTTATTTTAGCAGAAGGAACTTCTTTAGATGAAGTTGTAATTTCAGCTTCTAGAACTCCAGAACGTGTTTTTGAATCTCCAGTAACGGTAGAACGTTTTGGTTTAAAAGAAATTAAAAACACAGCTTCAGCTGACTTTTATGGTGGTTTAGAAAACTTAAAAGGTGTAGATGTAAACACAAATAGTTTAACATTTAAATCTGTAAACACAAGAGGTTTTGCAACATTTGCAAACACTAGATTCATGCAGTTAGTTGACGGAATGGACAATTCTACTCCAGCTTTAAATTTCCCTATTGGTAATTTAGTTGGTATGATTGAAACAGATGTTCAAAGTGTAGAGTTATTACCAGGAGCTTCATCTGCATTATATGGTGCAAATGCTTTTAATGGTATCCTTTTTATGCGAAGTAAAAGTCCTTTTGACCACCAAGGTATTAGTGGGTTCATCAAACAAGGTATCACTTCTCAAAAAGCATCAGGAGATAATCCATATACAGATTTAGGTATACGTATGGCTTACAAGTTTAGTGACAAATTTGCCGCTAAAATAAATTTTGGTTTCCTAAAAGGAACAGATTGGGCAGCTAATAGTATTGACGACACAGACATGGTAGGTGGAACACGTGCTAGCAACATTAACTATAATGGTTTAAATGTTTATGGTGATGAGGTTTCAACAAATATAAGATCTGCTTCAGGTTTTGGTTTTATACCAGATGTTGAAGTAAGTAGAACCGGTTATAATGAAAGCGATTTAACCGATTATAATGCGGAAAGTATTAAATCAGATTGGGGATTATACTATCGCCCAATTACAGATAGCAATTTCGAAGTTTCTTATGTTGGTAAAGTAGGAACAGGTTCTACTATTTATCAGGGAACAAATAGATATAACATCGATAACTTCTTCCAACAACAACATAAATTAGAATTAAAAAATGATAATTACTTTTTAAGAGGTTATGTAGTTGCTGATAAAGCAGGAGATTCTTATGACATGGTATTTACTGGAATTCAAATTAACAGAGCTTGGAAAAGTGATCAAGATTGGTTTGGAGATTACATAGGAACCATTGCTGGTATCGAATTAAGTGGTAACCCTCAAGGTTTAACCGAAGCCCAAAAACATGCTTTAGCTAGAAATGTTGCTGATGAAGTAATTGATACAGATGGAGATGATGGAATAGAACGTTTTGAGCCAGGTTCACCACAATTTAAAAATGCATTTAACAGAAGTATAAATGACCCAGATTTAACTACGGGATCTAAATTTCAAGATGCATCTAAATATTACCATGCAGATGGTAACTATAACTTTAGTCACTTAATTGACTTTGCAGATATTCAAGTTGGTGGTTCTTACAGAAAATACAATTTAAATTCTGGTGGTACTATTTATACAGATGGGGATAGCGAAATAGATTATTCTGAGTTTGGTGTATATACTCAAATTCAGAAAAATTTCGAACTTAATGATGAAATGGAATTAAAAGTAACAGGTTCTGCTCGTTATGATAAATCAGAATTTTTTGACGGTTTCATTTCTCCAAGATTATCTTTAGGTTTAACCTTAAACCAAAATCATAATATTAGAGGGTCTATTCAAACAGGATTTAGAAACCCAACAACACAAGATTTATTTATTGGTTTAGATTCTGGTCGTGCTATTTTAATAGGTTCTGCTCCAGATAATTTAGACAGATTTTCTAGAAACTATAATATTAGTACAGTTGGTCAAAACGACTATGGACAATCATCTACTATTACACAAACAGGTGCTAGAGCTTATGACAATTCGTATACACAAAGTGCTGTTGAGGCACTTGCAGCAACCAATAACCCAGCAGTTTTATTAACTCCAGATGCTATTGCTAATCCAGAGCTTGTTAAACCAGAGAAAGTAACTTCTATGGAAATTGGCTATAGAGGAAAATTCAATAAGCTAATTGTTGATTTTAGTACGTATTATAATAAATATCAAGATTTCATTTCTCAAGAAGTTGTAGTAGCTCCTTTATATGGTGAAGTAGGAACTCCTTTATCTGTAGCAGCAATTGCAAATGGAGATTACCAAGCATATAGTGCATATACAAATTCTAGTGTAGATGTAAATTCTTATGGTGCTTCTTTAGGTCTTTCTACTAAAGTATTTGGTAGTTTCGACTTAAGCGGAAGTTATACCTTTACAAAACAAGATTATGACGAAAATGCGAATCCTAATTTTGAAACAAACTTTAATACTCCAGAGCATAAATTTAAAGCCTCTTTTGGTAATACTAATTTATTTGAAAACTTTGGATTTAATCTTTCTTATAGATTTAGTGATGATTATTATTGGGAAGCAACGTTTGGAGATGGTGTAGTACCAGAATTTCATACCGTGGATGCACAAATTAATTATAGAGTACCAAAATTAAAGTCTACATTTAAATTAGGTGGAACAAACCTTGGAGGTAAAGAATACTTTACGGCTATTGGTACTGGTCATATTGGTTCTATGTACTACATAGGATGGACAATTAATAACTTATAAAATAACGAATATGAAAAATATAAAATATGCATTACTAGCTGCAGTCCTAGTTGGGTTTACAGCTTGTAAAAGTGAAGATGATTTTATTGACTCTCCAGAACCTGAAGTAACTTTACCTGCTTTAACTGCTGGTTCTGCAGATTTCTCAAACTATGTTGCAATTGGAGCATCGTTTACAGCTGGTTATACAGATAGTGGTTTATTCATAGCTGGTCAAGAAGATTCATTTCCAAATACATTAGCAAAACAATTTGCAAATGCAGGAGGAGGAGTTTTTACACAACCTTTAATGAATGATAATTATGGTGGATTAATTGCGGGAGGTAGTCCAATAATTAGCCCTTTAACTGGAGAAAGATTATTTGCAGAAAGATTAGTATTTGGAGGAGCAGGACCTGTTCCATTACAAAGTGTAAATCCTGCGGCAATGTCTACTACAGATTTTGTTTTAAACAATCCAACAGGACCGTTTAATAATTTAGGAGTACCAGGAGCAAAAAGTTACCATTTATTAGCTCCAGGTTTTGGAAGTTTAGCTAATTTCCCTGCCGCTGCTAACCCTTACGCTATTAGATTAACGGGATTAACACCTAATGCTAGCATTTTAGATTTAGCAGTAGATCAAGCACCTACGTTTTTCACTTTAAGTGAAATAGGTGGTAATGATGTTTTAGGATATGCAGTATCCGGAGGAGATGGTAGTGACTTAATCACACCATTACCAACTTTTGATGCCGCATTAAATGGAATCATTGCAAGGTTAACTTCAAATGGTACAAATAATGTTAAAGGAGTAGTTGGTAATGTACCAAACATTACAAGTTTATCTCACTTTACAACAGTTCCTTATAATCCAATTCCGTTAAATACAGCAAATGCTGCTCTTTTAAATGGTGCATACGCGCAATATAATGGAGGATTACAAGTAGCACTTGCTAATAATTTAATTACTGCAGATGAAGCTGCTGCTAGAACCATAATGTTTGAAGTTTCTACAACAAATACGATGGTATTAATAGATGAAAACTTAACAGATTTATCTGGATTAGGTCTTCCTAGTTACAGACCATCTACATCTACTGATTTATTTGTATTACCATTATCTACTTTAATTCCTGATGGATATGGAACTCAAATTCCTTTAGCAGATAAATGGGTTTTAACTCCAGAGGAGCAAGCAGAAATTGCTACTGCAACGATGAATTACAACACTTCCATTAAAGCAGCAACAGATGCAAATCCAAACTTAGCTTTAGTAGATTTAAATGATATTTTAGACCAAGCAACTACAACAGGTATTATATTTGATGAATATGATTTGAATACAGAATTAGTATTTGGTGGTCTAGTAAGTTTAGATGGTGTTCATTTAACATCAAGAGGCTATGCATTAATGGCAAATGCCTTTTTAGATGCTATAGATACTAATTTTGGTTCTAACTTTAGAGCTTCAGGTAATGTAGCAAAAGCTACAGATTATGGTGTAAACCATTCTCCTTTATTACCATAAATTACATAAATATTTATTTAAAAAAACGCCTTCAAAATGAAGGCGTTTTTTTATGCATAAAAATCTGTATCTTTTGATATATTTTTTAAATTAAAACCACTATATTTGCAGCGCGAAAAAACCTCGTACTCCGCTCAAATGGAGTCACATGTTATTCGTAATAAATTTATACCAAAACATTAAATATAAAAGTAATGTCAAAAGTTACAGGTAAAGTTGCACAAATAGTAGGTCCAGTTATCGATGTAGAATTCGCTGCTGGTGCTGAACTTCCAAAGATTTATGATTCATTAGAAATCAAAAAAGCAGATGGTTCGCTTTTAGTATTAGAGGTACAATCTCACATTGGTGAAGATACAGTACGTACTATTGCTATGGACTCATCCGATGGTTTAAGTAGAGGAACAGAAGTTAACGCTACTGGTGCTCCTATCCAAATGCCAGTTGGTGATGACGTTTACGGTCGTCTATTTAATGTAATTGGAGATGCTATTGATGGTCTTGGAAATTTACCTAAAGCTGGTGAAGCTGGGTTACCAATACACAGACAAGCACCAAGATTTGAAGATTTATCAACTTCTACTGAAGTTCTATTCACAGGTATTAAAGTAATCGATTTAATTGAGCCTTATGCAAAAGGGGGTAAAATTGGTTTATTTGGTGGTGCTGGAGTAGGAAAAACAGTATTAATTCAAGAGTTGATTAACAATATTGCAAAAGGACACGGTGGACTTTCTGTATTCGCAGGAGTTGGGGAAAGAACACGTGAAGGAAACGATTTACTTCGTGAAATGTTAGAGTCAGGAATTATCAAGTATGGTGACGACTTTATGCATTCTATGGAAGAAGGTGGTTGGGATCTTCAAAAAGTGGACAAAAATATAATGAAAGAGTCTAAGGCTACTTTCGTATTCGGACAAATGAATGAACCACCTGGAGCACGTGCACGTGTTGCATTATCTGGTTTAACAATTGCTGAATATTTCCGTGATGGAGCAGGTGAAGGACAAGGGAAAGATGTACTTTTCTTCGTAGATAACATCTTCCGTTTTACACAAGCTGGTTCAGAGGTATCTGCATTATTAGGTCGTATGCCTTCTGCTGTAGGTTACCAACCAACATTAGCAACAGAAATGGGAGCAATGCAAGAACGTATTACTTCAACAAAAAGAGGATCTATTACATCTGTACAAGCGGTTTACGTACCTGCAGATGATTTAACAGATCCAGCACCAGCAACAACATTTGCGCATTTAGATGCAACAACCGTATTATCTCGTAAAATTGCAGAGTTAGGTATTTATCCTGCCGTAGATCCTTTAGATTCTACTTCAAGAATTCTTACTGCTGATATTTTAGGTGATGAGCACTACGATTGTGCACAACGTGTAAAAGAGTTATTACAACGTTATAAAGAATTACAAGATATTATTGCTATTCTTGGTATGGAAGAATTATCTGAAGAAGATAAAATGGCTGTTGGTAGAGCAAGACGTGTACAACGTTTCTTATCACAACCTTTCCACGTAGCAGAACAATTTACAGGTCTTAAAGGTGTTTTAGTAGACATTAAAGAAACGATTAAAGGATTTAACATGATTATGGATGGTGAATTAGATCACTTACCAGAAGCTGCTTTTAACCTTAAAGGAACTATTGAAGAAGCTATCGAGTCTGGAGAGAAAATGTTAGCTGAAGCTTAATATTTAAAACAATAAACTATGTATTTAGAAATTGTATCACCAGAAGCAACTTTATTTAAAGGAGAAGTAACAAGTATTGCTGTTCCTGGAATAAACGGAGAGTTCGAATTATTAAAAGATCACGCTCCTATTGTTTCTCTTTTAAAAGAAGGAAATGTGAAAATTTATGGCGATATTTCTTTAGAAGAAGAAGTAAAAGATAAATTCACTACAGGAAGTGATAAAGCAACATGGTTAGCAATTAACTCTGGTACTTTAGAAATCAACAACAATAAAGTGATTGTATTAGCAGACTAATTACAAACACATATTATATAAAAAAAAGCTTCAGAAATTCTGAAGCTTTTTTTATTTTATATCGGTTCCAATGCCATGAAAATAGCACTAAAAATCACACCTTTTTAATCACATTGGTAACTATTCCCCAAATAACAAAATCGTTATCATCGGTAATTCTAATAATTGGATAATTAGGATTTTCTGGTTGTAACCAAAGTCCTTCGTCATCTATTTTTAAACGCTTTACTGTAAATTCGCCATCTAAAAAACAAACGGCAATTTTATTATGTGTTGGTTCTATACTTCTATCTATTACTAATAAATCTTTATCGTCTAGCCCTGCACCAATCATCGATTGTCCGCTAACTTTAGCGTAAAAAGTAGTTTCCTTATTTTTTATAAGTTCCCGATCTAGACTTATTCTTTGTTCATTAAAATCTTCGGTTGGCGCTGGAAACCCAGCAGAAATTCCTGTATCGCAAAAAACGGCACCAGAATTTTCAATAACCTCTGGAGTAAAAAACGTAAGAGATTCGGATGTATATTGTAACATAAGGAACTTGTTTTTATATTCCGTGTGCCTATTTTCCGACAGGCAGGAACGGAAATCTATAATTTATGTTTTAAATATACGTAAATAATACTTCTCCTTTTACAATATACTTCAATACGATACTGAATTTCTAGATCAAATGCGTTTCAAACCCTTATTTAGCCTCTAACCAAGCAGCTCTAGCTTTCTTCTGATTTGCTTTTAAAACTTGTCCTTTCGATTCCATAGTAGCAATAGAGTAGCTAGGATTGGCTACAAAGGTCATTTTTGCTTCCCTTCTATTCCCAAAACGCTCAAACACGACTTTGGTTACATCCTTTGGTTTAAAGTTTTTCAAAACAGCGTCTAGTTCTAAAGCATCCGAAAGTACATATTCCCCTATTTGAATAATAGTATCACCATTTTCTAATCCCGCATTATATGCAGACAATCCAATAGTAGTATAACTAGAAATAACCCCTTTTCTAACCTGCGCACCAAATCCGATTTCAGCAGTATTTTGTACTAAAGTTACACCAACCATATCGAATAATCTTTTATAATTTGGCATGCCACTTTTGTGGATATAGTTATTAAAAAAGGCATCTCCAAAATCCTTTCCGGCGTAACTATTTAAAGTGTTTTGTAAATCGGAAATGGTATATGGTTTTTCTTGTTTTCCGAAAGTAGTCCACACCAATTTCATATAATCGTCTAATTGCAATCCTTTTTCTCTTAACGATAAATCTAATGCAAGACCTAGCATACTTCCGTAGGAATAATAAGAAATAAAGGTATTGCCTCTATTTACAGGATCTACAGAACGTGCAGCATCTACAAAAGGTGCTTGGTAACTCATCTCGATCGGATTAAAAAATTGACGTCCTGGAGAAGTCCACACATAATTAAAGGTTCCTGTTAATCCGTTTATAAATGCTTCTTGATTAATTAATCCTGCACGACAAAGTGTTAAATCGTCATAATAACTAGTAAAACCTTCAGCAAACCAAAGTTCACCACTCATGTTGGCTTCTTCAAAATTGAAAGGTTCTAAAGATTTCGGACGAATACGTTCTACATTCCAACAATGGAAAAACTCATGAGAAACGGTTCCTATATTTCCTTCTAAACCACCATCTGCTAAAGCTCTTGTGCTCGTTAAAATAGTAGAATTTCTATGTTCCATACCATCTCCAGAAGCATTAGGAATATAACATGCTAAAAACGAATATGCACCATAATCATATTTCGGTAACTCTCCAAAAACGGCTTTTTGTTGCAGTACGGTTTTCTTTACTTTGTCAAAATAAGTATCTAGTTCCGCTTCGGCACCATTATGATGCAATACAAAATTTATGGTTTGTCCGTCTACATCAAAAGAACGTGTACTATGGTCGCTTATTTCTGTCGGACTATCCATAAAATACTGCAAATCACTAGCGAAATAGGTGTTACCTTGTAGGTGTTTTAATTGCGTAGCGACTTTCCAATTTAAATCTTCACGTACATTAAAAGTTACTTCCATCCCTTGATTAGCCAAGTTAGGCATATACATAAAGGTTGCTGGAATATTTAAATGCGCATGCGTCTCATCTATTTGTGCGTAGGTTCCTCCTCCTCGATTAGCGAATAAAGTATAGCTTAGTTTAATGGTACCATCGTGTCCAGAAACTTTCCAAGAATACGGATCTATACGATTGGTTTCTAAAATATTTCCTTGGCTATCTGTAATAACTACCTGATACACATTTTTAACAAATTCATGTAATGCATAACGACCAGGAGAGCTTCTACTCATTATAATCTCTGTTTCACCCAACTTAATATTTGTAAATGTTGCTTGAATTTGCGCTTCGTGATGCGCTGCATTTTCAAAGGAAATGAAATAGTTTGTAGATACTTCTGGATTAGAAGATATATTTTCACTAGCAGGTTGTGCTTCCACGAAAGCGAATGCCAAAACAAGCATTACGAGTAATAGAACTTTTTTCATAAGGAATTATTTAAAGCTCTAAGATAGTATTTTTAGTCTTCTTTATATTCTAAAATATCACTTGGCTGACAATCTAATGCTTTACAAATGGCTTCGAGTGTAGAGAACCGAACGGCTTTTGCTTTTCCCGATTTTAAGATGGAAAGATTAGCGGTAGTGATACCAATAATTTCTGCCAAGTCTTTACTTTTCATTTCGCGCTTCGCAAGCATGATGTCTAAATTTACTATTATTGGCATAGTTATATGGTTAGTTCATTTTCTTGTTGTAATCTCCTTGCCTTTTGAAAAACTTCACTTAAAAACATGAAAAATAATCCCATTATAAAAAATAGTACAACAGAACTGTCTAGCTCAAAATGAAACTTGCTTTTAAAAAATATAAAAAACAGAAGTTTACCTATAACCTCTCCTATAGAGCATACTAAAAAAAGGATTCCTATTTTTTTAAAATTAGTAACTACTAACGCACTAAAATAATTCCCAGATTCCAAATCTTTAAGACTATTTTTTAGATAAATAAGGGATTGAAAAAAACAATAAAACAAAACAAAAGGTACAACGCCAGATAATCCTATTTCAAATAGACTCATACTATTATAGTCTAATTGTTCACCAAATATTTTTGGTTTTAAATCGTGTATTTTCCCTGTAATTATTTGATTTATTATGCGGAATAACTGAGCTATTAAGCCAATAAAAATTAAATAATAAAAAACAGTAATAAGTCTTTTTAAAATTAAAATGGTTCTCATAATTATATAGTTAATTTGTTTTCTTGTTGCATTATGTTTCCACTTTGTAAAATATCTGCAACAATATATAGGCTGAATCCTACAATCATCAGAAGGAAATCTTGACCTAAATTCCCTAATAAAACCATGCTTTTAGAATCATACATTATTATAAAATCAAAAAGGAAGCTCAAAATACCAGACACTAAAAATAATTTCCCTCCTGTTTTAAATTGGGTTGCGCTTTTCAGGTTAAAAAAACCTTCTTTAATAATTACACTAAGTCCTTTTTTTATAAATAGTAATCCTATAAAAGTAAAAACTGGAAATGCCATAATTATAAATTGGGTGTAATATCCAAAAAAGAAATCCTTATTAATCGCTCTAAATTTATCTGTAAAATCAGAAAAAAAAGTAAGATATATATTACCTACAAAATAACATATGTAAATTATAATCAATGCAATAATAAATACGTTTAGAGATTTTATTTTCTTCATAATTATATAGTTAGTTCGTTTTCTTGTTGCACATAAAATCCCTGTTTAAAAATAGAGGTAAGAAATAACGCAAAAGTGATTAATAAAATATTTGGAAACGACAGAGAGAACATGTCTATGTGTTCCATCCCTAAAAAGAAAACAAAAGTAACCCAAGTGAATATTAAGGATAAGGAATTAAATACAGCAAATAGGTACAAGTATTTTATACATTGTTTGGTAAATAAAACGCGCTTCTTAAATGCATAAAACAGAAAGACTAGTGGAATTAATAATGCGAAATAACTTACTAAAGGAGCAAGATTTAACAGCATAATAGAACTTGCATCTTGAATCAAATTAGGAATATACATTGCAGTACTTATGACCACAAGTGTTAATAGAAAAAGAAACACCCAAAAGAGTAATGCTGAAACCGATTTTTTTCCAAACATTTTAATTTTCATAACCTATATTATTATTGTTTAACGATAACAAATATATAAAAATTATCGTAAAACAATAATTTTTTATTAAAAAAATATTAATAATTTAGACCTCACAGGTTTTAAAAACCTGTGAGGTCTTTTGTATCTTTAAGAAATCATTAAGACTAACTAAAAGATTCCCGTTTTCACGGGAAATTATGAGCGATATCTTTAAAACCATAGCGAAATACCAATATTCTACAGAAGCGCAGATTATAAAAGGCCGTTTAGAATCGGAAGGTATTCCTGTGTTTTTAAGTGATAATTTTACTATTGAAACCGATCCATTGGTAAGCAACGCTATTGGTGGCATAAAATTAAAAGTATATGTAGAAGACGCACTTCAAGCGCAGCATATTCTAGACACCATACAAAAGTATTCTGTAGATGATGAAGGAAATGCGATACAATGCGTAAACTGTGGCAGTAATCATATCGCTATGGTTTCTACTATTACCGATTTTAAATCCTTCTTTTCATTTTTAATAGGTTTCCTTTTTGGTACGCTTCCCTTTTACACCAAAGACAAATATAAATGTGATGATTGTAATACCGAATTCGATATTAAATAATAAACTAAACACAACTAATTATGCATTCCTCTTTTAAAACTTTATTCGTCTTGATGCTGCTAAGTAGCTTTATTATTTCCGCACAACAAGATCCAGATATTTTTGAAAAATTTGAATCTAAATTCTACACGATTGATGGTTACAAAATAAACGTAGAAGTTTTAGGTTCTGGCGACCCTATTTTCTTTCTTCCTGGCGGACCAGGAAACTCGCACGATTATATGCAAGGGAATTTTGGGCAATACTATAAAACCAATACCGTAGTGTTTTTTGATTGGCTAGGTCGTGGTAAAAGTGATGATGCTAAAGATGCTTCTGAGTATTCTGTAGAAGCAGATGTTGCGCTTATAGAGAAGCTTCGTGTTCTTTTAAAATATGATAAAATTGCATTAGTAGGACATTCTTACGGCACCGTTCCAGCGCAAGCATACGCCATAAAATATAAAGACAATGTAGATAAAATGGTACTAATAAACGGTTTTCATTCTGGTGCGATGTGGCAAGCCAATTGCGATAGCTACAACCATTATGCAAAAACACATTTTCCTGAAAAATGGAAACAAGTAGATTCGCTTCGTGCATTAGGTTACGTGTCTAGTCAAGAACCACTAAAAACCGTGTATGGTAACTTTCCAACCAAATACATTTACTATCACAACACCAGCTTGAAACAAAATGTACCAAAGTATAAACATAGAGGTTGGGCAAATGATGTGTATACTACTATTATTGGAAGAGATGGCGATTTTGATGTTTCCGGAAGTATGATTAATCAAGATTACCGACAACAATTAAAAGATGTAAAAGCGAAAACACTTATTGTTGCAGGACGTTATGATGGTGTTTCTACTCCAGAATTCGCGGTACAATACAAAATCTTTATGCCACAAGCACAGTTTGAAATGTTTGAGCAAAGCGGACATAACCCGTATTTAGAAGAACCGGAGAAATTTTTTAAGATATTAAATACTTTCTTGGATCACTAAATAGTTTCTTGCACAACGGCATCAAAAGATGCTCTTAAAATACGAACAACGCTTTCTATTTCTGCTTCGTTTAAATGTCCAAAACCAAATCGTATCGCGCAAATCTTTTTGTTTTGATACAGTATGGTTTTCGGTAAAAATAAATTATGTGTTTTTGTTTTTTCAGCAAGCTTAACAAGCGATATTCTAGGTTCAAAATGCAACCAAACGGCTAAACCTCCTTCTGGTACTTGCCAAGTAGCATGGGCTTTAAAATGGGTTTCTAAACAGCTACATAAATAATCGCGCCTTTGTTTATACACCGTAATATTCTTTTTAATTAATCGATGTATTTCTCCTTCATGAATAAGCTCTGTAAGTATTTGTTTCTGAATTAAATCACCTTGCTTATCTAGTATTTGCAAATAGTTTTTAGCTTCCTGGATAATATTTTCTGGAGCTACTACAAATCCGATTTGAAAATTAGGAAAAAACGACTGTCCCAACCTTCCTAAATAAATAACAACCCCATGACCATCTGCACTTGCCATAGGAACCATAGCTGAACCATCAAACTGAAAATCGTAATCAAAATCGTCTTCTATAATCGCAAAACCATATACCTTGGCTAATTGCAATAGCTTTAATCGTCTTTCTGCACTAAGTGTAACTGTAGTTGGGTATTGCCTGTGTGCACAAACATACACACAACGAATGCTGTTTTTGGTAAAGTTTTTTTCAATAAAATCGACATCCATTCCATGCGCATCTACAGGAATCGTTATAATGTTAGCGCCTGCTTGTTGAAAAATCATGTTCGATTTATACGGACTTAAATCCCCAACAAGAACCACATCGTTTTCTTTTATTAAAAGTTGCGACACAATATACAAGCTCATTTCGGTACTTCGAGTACTCACAATATTATTCGCTTTAATATGAAAACCTCGTGTAGCATTTAAATAATTACACAGCTCCTTACTAAAAGTGGTGTACGATTCATCTTGGGTTTGATTCCATTTTGAAATTAACGAAGCACGCTTCATCGATGCGCTATACCATTTTGAAAATTGGTGTGTAGGATGCAGTCTTAAATCCGGCTTTCCATCATTGATTACATATTTATGTATCGAAAATTCTTCGGTAGAAGCCAAATGAAAAGAAGATTGAAACGGAAACCCTGCCGTTTCTGGATACGTTTTTAATTTTTCTAATCCTTGCAACGTTCCTTTTATAGCAGCAGTTTTCTTTTCAGGCTTTAATACAAACGTTCCTTTGTTAGGTATAACATCTACCCAACCTTGTGATGCAAGCTCCTCATAAACGGCAACTGCAGTATTTCTGTTTATAGAAAGTAAGGTGCTAAATTTTCTCGTTCCTGGTAAAGCAGTACCTTCTGTCAAATACCCACGCTGTATCGCATTGATAATTTGCTGTGCTATTTGAATATAAATGGAAGTGTTTGGCGACTTCTCAAAATATATTAAGGATTGTAACTTGTCGTTAACCGGACTATGCATTGTTTTAAAACTGGACTACTTTAGTGATCCGGAAAGTTACTAATTTTGCCGCGCTAAAAAACACGAATACCTTTTATTATGAAATTAAACGTTTTATTTATTTTGCTTGCTGTATTTTCTATAAGCCTACAAGCACAAGAATTAGAAAAAGAACAACAATTAGATTCTGTAGTTATTACCTCCACAAGAATCGATTTACCGTTTTCTAAAAACTCCAGAACCATAACAGTTATCACCCAAAAAGACATTAAAAAAAGTACAACCACTAATGTTGCCGACTTATTACAACAAGTTGCAGGTGTAGATATTAGACGTCGTGGAACGGCAGGTAGCCAAGCAGATTTATACATTCGTGGTGGTGGTTTTGATCAAACTCTACTATTAATCGACGGTATTAAAATGGACGATGCACAAACCGGACATCATACCATGAACATGGCTTTACCAATAGAAGTTATTGAACGTGTAGAAATTATTAAAGGTCCTGCAGCTCGTGTTTTTGGACAAAACGCATTTACAGGTGCAGTTAATATTGTGACCAAAAAGAATATGGGAAATCTAGTGACACTAAATGCACAAACAGGTTCTTATAATCAATTAAATGGTGGCGTAACGGTTGGTAGTCAGTTAGAAAAATCTTCGCATATTATACATGTATCTCGAAATACTTCGGATGGATACCGACATAACACCGATTATGATAATCAGAATTATTTTGTAAAGAGTACTTTCAACACGGATAAAGCACCTATAAATTTCATCGCTTCGTTTCAAGAAAGAAAATTTGGTGCCAATGGTTTTTATGCTAGTCCGTCTGCAATTAATCAATACGAAGAAACACAAGCTAGCTTGATTGGAATTTCTTCCGAAATAAAAAAAGAAAAGCTAACCCTTAAGCCAAAACTATATTGGAAACGCAACCAAGACATGTATGTGTATATAAGACAAGATCCTTCTGTTTATAGAAACTTACACCAAACCAATAAAGTAGGTGCTGCATTAGATGCTTCCTACAAATCGAATATTGGTATTACTGGTTTTGGAGTAGATATTGCAAAAGTGTTTTTATCTAGTAACAATTTAGGATCTAGAAATCGTTTTATGACTACCATGTTTTTAGAACATCGTTTTACGTTTATGGATGATAAATTAGACATAACTCCTGGAGTTGCGGTGAATTATTTTTCCGATTTTAAATTTCATGCCTTTCCTGGTTTAGATGTTGGCTATACACTAAATGATGCTTTAAAAATCTACGGAAACATTGGTTACACCTACAGAATACCTACGTATACCGATTTATATTATAACAGTCCGAGTGAATTAGGAAACGAAAATTTAGATCCAGAAGAAGCTATAGCCGAAGAATTGGGGATTAAATTTAACACCGGAAACTTTAACCTTTCCTTTGCTGCTTTTAATAGAGACTCGAAAAAACTAATCGATTTTGTAAAAGAAAACGATACCGATCTATGGCAAGCAACCAATATTAGAGATTTAAACACCAAAGGAATAGAAATTAATGCTTCTTATGGTTTTAAGATTGGTACTTTTAATCAAAAAATTGCAACAGGATACACCTTTTTAGAAGACGATTTAAAAACAGTTTCTTCTAACTTCTCTAGATATTCTATCAACTCTTTAAAACACCATGCAACAGCAAGTTTTCAATCGCAGTTTATAAAAAATATATCGCAAAATATTATTTATAAATATGCTGAAAGAACTTCGGGGCAAAGCTATGCCGTTGTAGATGCAAGTGTAAATTATAATCTAAAAGCATTTGAAATTTCTATAATTGCAAACAATATTTTTAATACCGAATACACAGAAACGAACTTAGTACCAATGCCAAAAGGGAATTTGTTATTTGGATTAAAATACACGTTTCAATAAATAGATGAACAACAAAGCGATATCAAGAACCAGTAAATTCTAGATATCGCTTTTTTTTCGAAAACAATCAATATAGGTTTGTTGATTTAATTTACTTTCATTTTAGTAACTTTGGGCTTCTAAACCCATTATATTGAAACTCCATCTTCAAGAGATCCCTAGAGTAAAAACCATTACGAAAGCGGATTTTATAAAACACTATTTCAAACCACAAAAACCTGTGGTAATAGAGCGTTGTATAGAAGATTGGCCTGCTTTCACAAAATGGAATCTAGACTACATAAAACAAGTGGCTGGTGATAAAACGGTTCCGTTGTATGACGATAGACCTGTAAACTACAAAGACGGTTTTAACGAAGCACATGCCACCATGAAAATGAGTGCGTATGTAGATTTACTGAAAAGTGAGCCGACAAAATACCGGATTTTTCTTTGGAATATTTTAAAGGAAGTACCCCTACTTCAAAAAGACTTTAGCTTTCCCGATTTTGGTTTAAAACTTATGAAAAGCTTACCAATGCTTTTTTTTGGCGGAAAAGACTCGCATACATTTATGCATTACGATATCGATTTTGCCAATATTTTTCACTTTCATTTTGAAGGTAAAAAACAATGTATATTATTTAATCAGGACCAAAATAAATACTTATATAAAATACCATACTCTTTAATAACCAGAGAAGATATAGACTTCTCTAATCCAGATTTTAAAAAATGGCCAGCCCTACAAAACGCTAAAGGCTATATTACGGAACTAAATCATGGCGAAGTTTTATATATGCCAGAAGGTTACTGGCATTACATGAAATATATAACACCAGGTTTTTCTATGAGTTTACGGTCTATTCCTAAAAACCCAAAAAACCTAGCAAAAGCAGTATATAACATTGCAATCATGAGGCATTTTGATACAATCATGCGAAAAATAAAAGGACAAAACTGGATTGATTATAAAAACAAGCAAGCAATACTTAATACTAATAAAAAAATTAGCTAATTTTGCTATCGTTTTAATTTAAAAACTTTCAAATGAAAAATATATTATTATTTATCACTTTACTAAGTGTTAGCTTTTTACAAGCACAATCCTTTTCTGGAAATGGAGATAAAAAAGTACAAGTTGGCGCTAATTTTCAAGACAATGCAACGGGTATTTTTGCTAGTTTTGATTACGGTTTAGGAGAAAATATTTCGGTTGGTGTTTCTTCTAGTTATTCTTTAGGCATTAACACAAACTATGTAGGTAAAGCTTTCGATGAAAGATTTGATATCAAAGCAAGAATTAATGCAAATATTGGAAACGTATTAAACATTGACGATGCCTTCGATTTATATCCTGGTTTACACCTTGGATTAAAGAATTTTGGTACACACCTTGGCGCTCGTTATTTCTTTACAGACGGTTTTGGTGTTTTCACAGAATTAAATGTTCCTCTTGCCAAATACGATACTGGAAAACTAGATCCTTCAGAAAAATTACACAACCAATTTACTGTAAATGCAGGAGTTATATTTAATTTATAACGTCATTATTTACACCTTGTTTTGGTAAACCATACCCCTTAAAGTACTTCTACTTTAAGGGTTATTTTATTAAGGTATTTACTACGTCATACACAAGCGGACTTTCCCATCCTCGGTATAACAAGTAATCGGCTAGCTTCTTTTTTTTCTTATAGCTATTCGGTTCTTTAATTGTTTCGGCTTTTTTTTCTGCCAACGCATGAAAGGTTTCTAGGTAATCGGCTGCATCAATTTCCTTAAGTGCAATATCTATAATTGTTTTACTAATATCCTTTCTTTTAAGCTCTAGCTTTAACCTATTTTTTCCCCATTTTTTAATTCTGAATTTTCCTCGAACAAAAGCTTTCGCAAAGCGCTCTTCGTTTAAAAAATTGTTTTGTATTAAATGCACCACAATAACATCTATGGCATCGGGAATCATGCGCATGTCTTTTAGCTTTGTAACCACTTCCTTATGGCTACGCTCTTGATATGCACAGTAAAACTCTAGTTTTTTTTGTGCTTCATCTAGAGAATAGGTTTTGTGAGTATTCATAAGCCTTTACATGCATTTATAGTTACAACAAATTAATTAGCCAAAAGGGCAAGCGAATAACCTGTTTATTAAACATCTTGAGATATGCTATTTTTTTAACAAAACGAAAATAAATATTTTATCCTGAATAAAACTACTGGCTCGATATATTAACATTATTATTCCCTTTTATGGCAATAAAG
Organism: Lacinutrix sp. WUR7; assembly: GCF_016864015.1. Classification (NCBI taxonomy): domain Bacteria; kingdom Pseudomonadati; phylum Bacteroidota; class Flavobacteriia; order Flavobacteriales; family Flavobacteriaceae; genus Lacinutrix; species Lacinutrix sp. WUR7. The sequence continues at coordinate 1,058,834 of NZ_CP045067.1, forward strand.
ATAAAACCAACCCTAGCAAAACAATTTTTTGATGCTGCATACACAAGAAATTGGCATTATAAATAATAAAAAAGAAACAAAACGAACAGATACGCTTCAGTTTTAGAAGTAAAAAGACAAATATCTTGATATAAATGCAACAAAAAATAAAAAATAAATTGGAGTAAAAAAACACTACTAAAACTACGGTTTTCATTAAAGTAATAAGCGCAAAAAACTTGTAAGAAAAAACAATTTAAAACTTTAGCGCACAAGGTTTTAAACCTTAAAATAAAACTTTATTTATAGTGCTACACACCCAAAACAAAGGCCTTCCCATATTGTTCAAAAAAAACCTGAAAAGCTAAAGGTTAACCATTTGATAACAAAAAAATAGCTTTAATCGCTTCGATTTTATACAATTTAATTTAAATTGCATACTTGTTTTATGCTTTTTTTTGAAGCATTATTAAGACATTTTCCCTATGATTAAAACCTACGCCCTAAACCTACTAGCGTTCCTATGCGCTATTCTGTCCTGTTATTCGCAGACAACAATAGCTAAACAGGATTTTGAAACTACTCCTGCCACTCCAACCTTAAATTACACTAATACAAATGGTTTTATTACTACAGGTACTGGCCCTGTTCCTAATGACAATAACTTTGTAAGTGGTACTCGTGGATTTGAAACAAGCAACCAGACAGCAACAATAACTTTTGACGCTATAGATGCTTCAGCCTACACAAGTGTTTATTTTACTTGTCGGTTAGCCTCTTTTGGTTCTTCTACAAACGGAGCTGATAGTGGGGATGAAGTATATGTTGAAGTAAGTGCTGATGGAGGAACTACTTGGTCAAGTGAGTTAGAAGTTCAAGGAAATTCTAATGCAAAGTGGTCTTTTGATACGGGAACAGCTACTGCTTCCACAACTTATGATAATGATAATAATGCCACTACATTTTCTCCTACTGGAGGAGGGAATAGAACTAATGATGGCTATAGTACAATAATAGTTGACGGTCTACCTAATGCTAATAATCTGAGAGTAAGATTAATAATAAATAACAATAATTCTAATGAGGATTGGGTTATAGATGATGCCGAAATACTTGGTACAATTGCCACTGGTAATTTTATTACAGTAACTCAAGCAACAGGCGGCACCATTACTCCTGGTACAACTAACGTTCCAGATAATGCCGATCAATCTTTTACTGCTACTGCAGATGCTTGTCATACTTTTTCCTATTGGGATGTTGATGGAGCAAACAATAGCGCCATAACCTCTAATCCATACGCTTTCACTAATGTTACCGCAGACCACACGATTACTGCCGTTTATACCGCAGACACTTATGATATAACGGCTTCGACTGGAGCTAATGGTTCTATCTCGCCTAGTGTCACTACCAGTGTTACTTGTGGCACAAACCAAAGCTATACGTTTACTCCAAATTCAGGATATGCCGTGGATGATGTATTGGTTGATGGTGTTTCCGTTGGTGCTGTAACTTCTTACGATTTTACAAACGTAACTGCTACCCACACCATAAGTGTAAGTTTTGTGGTTTATGTTGGGCCTTGTTTTACAATGTATGGTAAAGATTTCCCTAACACATCTGGTTACACAACTAATAGTGGTAATGCCAAAAGATTAGCTTCTGGAAGTTCCGGTGGTTCAATTTCAACGAATCCAATACCAGGTGTATCTGGGGATGTTACAGTACAATTTAACGCTAAAGGTTGGGATTCAGACGAAAAAGAAGTTACAGTTACTTTAAACGGTATTTCTCAATTTTTCAGTACCATCACAGATGACTCTTTTAATGTATATGCAGCATCATTTACTGCAGTTCCTGCAAATTCTGTTTTAGAATTTTCTACTGTTTCTGGAAAAAGAGTTACAATTGAATTAGTAGAACTTTATTGTGAAGCGTCTACCCCTAAACCAGAAATCAACATCCTAGGAAACGCAACAGATATACCAGATGGCAACACTGCAATAAACACCGCAGATGACACCGATTTTGGAGATGTATTAATTTCAAGTGGTGCACAAGTCCATACTTTTACCATAGAAAACACTGGAGATTTAGTTTTAAATATTTCTAGTATCGTTTCCAATTTAGGAGATTTCACCATAGGCACTTTCCCTACTACAATTGCTGCAAATTCTAGTACCACATTTACAGTCTCCTTCGATCCTTCCACCGTTGGAACACAAACAGCAACAATAACCATCACAAGTGATGACGCCAACGAAAGTACATATAACTTCAACGTAGAAGGAAATGGTACCGATATACCAAGTATTGTATTAAGTTCTTCAAATCCTGCTGTCACCGCTACCAATATTCAGGCGGATGCAAATGTGACTAATACGGTTATTTATGCCTTTGATTTAGCAGTAACTAATTATCAAGCAGAATTAACCGCTTTTAATTTTACAACTTCAGGTACCGCTTTAACTTCAGATATTACAAATTTTGAAGCGTATTACTCTACAGATAATACTTTTAATGCAGGTACAACTACCAGTTTAGGAAATATAACAACAGCTTTAGGTGCTGGCACACATAGCTTTTCTAGTTTTTCACAAACAATTACTAACGGAAGCACTGGTTATATTTTTATAACTGCAGATATTCCTTGTGGTGCTACAAACGGAAACACCATACAAGTAGAAGCAATAACACCAACAGATTTTTCTTTTACCAGCGGTACAGCAACAGGAACAGCCTATGCTAGTGGTACACATAATATAGCAGAAGTCACCCCTAATAACGTAACCGCTTTAGCAACTGCAAACTGTGAAAACGGTAGTGTTGGTCTCTCTTGGACAGCAGCAACAGGATGTTTAGATAATTATATAATAATAGCATCTACAAGTGCATTAACAACTACACCTTCCGGAAATAGCGGTACATATGCTCCCAATGCAACCTTTGGTTCTGGTTCAGCTTATGATACTGGGTTTGTGGTTTATAATGGCTCTGGTACTTCCGTAAGTATTACAAACCTTACTAATAATACTAACTATACCTATACCGTATTTACTAATAATGGTACTAGTTGGAGTTCTGGCGTGCAAGTAGATTGTACACCAACTTTAGCGTACTGCGATCCTGAATCATGGTCTAGTAGTGATTCTGAAATTGAAGGAGTTATACTAACAGGTGAAAATAATTCAATAAATAATATTACTTCCAATATTTGTACAAATACCGTACAAGACAATACTGCAATGACTGCAGATTTATTTGATGGTACCGCATATACACTTAGCGTTGAATTTGGAGATTGTAACGATGGAACTTATTTTGATGGTGCTGGTGCAGTTTGGATAGATTGGAACCAAGATGGAAATTTTAACGATACAGATGAAAAAATTGGAACTACTACAATTACTTTTAGTGGCACCAACCTCTTTGTAAACTTTACGATTAATGTACCTGCAGGGCAACCTATTGGAAACTACAGAATGCGTATTATTCAAGATGAAGGTGGTAGTGAAGCATTAATAGACCCTTGTGCTAAACCTGGTTATGGAACAATTGCAGATTATACGATAGAAGTAATTCCTTCCTGTACACCAACACATACATTTACTTCTATGCTACCAACAACTGGTCCAGAAGAAACAGAGATTACAGTAACAGGAACAGGATTTACAGCTAGTACTACAGCTAATTTTGGTGGTATAATTGCTACAGTAGATTTTGTAGATGCAACTACTTTAATTGTCCACGTACCTGCTGGTGCTACAACAAACAATCTTACACTTACAGAAGCAGGCTGTAGACTTCATGCAGATATATTTACAATCCTAGAAGCTGGAGGAACTTGTTATGGACCGACCAATTTTACCGATTTAATAATATCAGAAGTGTACGATTCCGAGGCTAATAATGTTTGGTATATGGAATTATACAATCCTACAGTAAACCCTATTGATTTAAGCACCTATGCTATTGAAAGATATTCTGAAGCAGCTAATAGTGGAGCGGGTGGTGTTACAAGAACAATTACTTTATCTGGAACACTTGCACCACATACGGTATATACTTTGAATTTAGGAACTAGTACTTCTACCTGTACAGGTATTGCGTATGATGTGATAGATAATGGAGGCGGAATTAATGCATCAGACAGTATGTACCTTACCAATAACGGTGCAATTATAGACGCTGTAGATGCTCCTGATGAAGATGGATATTCTATTTTAAGAGATCCTACGGCTACAGGGCCAACTGCAACGTATAATGCGGGAGATTGGTCAACCGCTACTTCAGAAAGTTGTGATGATTTAGGAATCTTTTCATCTGCCGCAATAACCAATGCTCCTTTAGTTTCTTCTATTACAAATACAAGCGATTGTGCGGTTTTAGATTTTTCTGTAACGGCAACCGAAGGCGATACAGATACCCTTGGCGATTTAACCTACCAATGGTATTATCACAATGCTGTTAATGATTCTTGGATAGCAGTTACAAGCACATCTCCTGCAGGATATACTATCTTAGGAGAAGATGGCGATAATTTATTAATTGGAGGAGATACGAATCCTTTAAGTAATTTATTTAACTACCAATTTTATTGTGAAGTAACAGAAGCAGGCACCTGTGTAAATATTTCAAATGCGGAAATCACAAAAGCCAGCGCTACCACCTGGAACGGAACAACCTGGTCTAATAATGCACCAAATCTAAATACTGTAGCAATAATTGATGGGGATTATGACACGAGTATAAACGGAAGTTTTAGCGCTTGTAGTCTTCTTATTAACGCTGGTAAAACATTAGTAGTAACTAAAAACGAATATGCAGAGATATACTTTGAAGTTACCAACTACGGTACGTTTAACATATTAGACAGTGGTTCTCTAGTACAAATAGATGATAACGCCATAAACTCGGGTAATATTAGTATGCAACGTACTACCTCAATTCGTAAAATGGATTATGTTTATTGGTCTTCACCTATTTCTGGTTTTAACACCAATAATATATCTCCTGCATCACCAACAAATAGAATCTACAGCTGGAATCCTACCATAACTAATGGCAATGGTAGCCAAGGGAACTGGATTGCTGCTGCAAACAATACCATGACACCTGGTGTTGGATATATTGTTAGAGGACCAAATACCTTTAGCACATCTGCTGCTTCAGGATTTACAGCAATCTTTAACAATGGTGTTCCTTTAAACGGAGAACATAACGTTACCATATCTAGAGGAGCTAATCCTACTGGTTATAATGTTAAAGATGACAATTGGAATTTATTGGGTAATCCATATCCATCGGCTATTAGCGCAATAGATTTTCTTAACTTAAACACAAACTTAGAAGGAGCTGTGAATATCTGGACACATGGTACGTTACCTAGCACTGCAATTACAGATCCTTTTTATTATGATTTCGCTGCTAATTATGACGAAAACGACTACCTAACATACAATCTTTCAGGACCTTCTGCCGGACCAGGCACTTTTAATGGCGAAATTGGTGCAGCCCAAGGTTTTATGGTAAATATGGTAGATGGAGCAGCTGCTTCAGAAACGGTTGTTTTTAATAATTCACTGCGTAATATCTCTTTAGATAATTCTGAATTTTACAGAACTGCCAATACAGAAAAAAACAGAATCTGGTTAGATCTAGTACCAGAAGGACAACCAGCAAGAAGAATTTTAGTCGGTTATATAGAAAACGCAACCATGCAAGTAGATCGATTGTATGATGCACAATCCGAATTAGATAGTAATAAAAACTTCTATTCCGTTATAGAAAATAAAGGGTATAAAATTCAAGGTCGTGCATTACCATTTGTAGATACCGATGTAATTCCTTTAGGAATAAAAGCTACAAGTGCTTCTAATTATAGTATTGCACTTTTTGCTGTAGATGGTTTATTTGAAACAGAAGCACAAAACATTTACCTAAAAGATAATGTCTTAGGATATATACATAATTTAAAAATTGCACCATATACTTTCTCACTAGATGCAGGAGTAATGAATAATAGGTTTGAAATTGTATTTCACAACAATCCTTTAAGCATAGACGAAAACCAATACCATAACAGTTTCACGGTAATAGAACAACCAGATGGTAGTGTACTATTTAGCACAGGGAATGATTTACAAATTAAAAACGTAAAAATCTATGATGTTTTGGGTCGTTTATTATACAACTTAAACGGAAATAGCAGCACAGAAATCTACAATCTAGATAATTTAAGCCAAGCTGCCTATGTAGCCAAAGTAACTTTATCTAATAATATGGTGCTAACTAAAAAAGCGGTAAAAAAATAACACTCTACAAAACGTTTCTTTTTTTTTAACAAAAGGCTCAACCTCATCGTTGAGTCTTTTGTTTTTTATACACCAAAACAGCATAAAAAACGGTAAGTAATTACAACCATGCTAATTACCTTTATTTCTTAAAATTTTAAATAAAAAAATATTCATTTTTTACAATTCATCGATTGAATATGTTTTTCAAAGATTATTTACTCTAAAGCGTTAAAAACGAAGTAATTTGGTAACATGTTTATGCTTTTCATTTTTAAGCTTTACTGTATATTTGTTTGTCAATTTTTTTTTATTAAAAAGTTAGCATTAATTAATTATCCCTATGAAAAAGAAATACTCTCTATTATTTATAGCCTTTTTATGTGCTTTTGTGTCTGGTTTTGGGCAGACATACAATCAAATCACAACTGTAGGAGCACTTACCGATGGTAATTATCTAATTGTTGGTGATGGTTACACTAATCAAGGTTTGATGAAAAATACAACTTCTGGTAGTGTACTTATAGATTACACTACAATTACAAGTCCTGGTGCTACAATTACTACTGGATATACAGCTGCTAACGTTTTTATTATTACTGTTTCTGGTGGTAACATTACTATTTACAACGCAAATGAAGGCTATGCTTCTTGGGGAAGAAGTGGAGCAACAGCAAACGATGCAGATTTTTATAATGGCACTGTAGCAAATACAGAAAGATGGACACCAACAGTAAGTGGTGGATTATGGACTTTAGCTAATGTTTCAAATTCAGCACGAATGTTACAATGGAATAATGGCTCTCCTCGTTTTGTTGCATACACGTCAAACCAAGTAAAATTAAAACTATATAAATTAGCTGCACCTGCTAGCCCAAACATTACAGCAACACCAACTACAATTACAGGTTTAGATTACGTTTTTGGTACAGGTCCTTCTCCTTCTCAAAGTTTTACTATTGAGGGAGCTTTATTAACAAACGATATTGTTTTAACTCCACCAACTAACTATGAGATTTCTAATGATGATGCTTCGTGGGTAAGCAATCCTTCCACTTTAACCGTTTCAGAATCTGGCGGAAATGCTAGTCAAACAATTTATGTACGTTTAAAATCTGGTCTATCTGTAAACAACTATGATGAAGTGATTTCTGCTACAAGCACAGGAGCAACAGACGTTGATATTGATTTGGAAGGTGAAGTAAGTGCCGCTTGCTCAACACCTAGTTCTGCCTCAAACCTATTATTTTCAAACATTACAGCTAGTGCAATGGATGTTGCTTTTACAACCTCTGGAGCAGATAATTATTTAGTAATACAAAGTACAACTAGTACTTTAAGTGTTAATCCAACAGACACAAATACTTATATTGTTGGTAATAGTTTAGGAGGAGGAACCATAGTTTACAATGGTTCTGGAAATTCTTTTACAGACAGTGGATTGAGTTCAATTACTACTTATTACTATTTTGTATTTGCTTATAATGATACAGCTTGTGGAGGTGGCCCTCTATATGCAACTTCAGTTTCCAATAATGATACTACTATTAGTGGGCCTTGTTTTACAATGTATGGTAGAAATTTTTCAAACACATCGGGTTATACTGTTAACAGTGGTACTAACGCAAAACGGTTAGCTTCTGGAAGTAGTCCTGGTTCAATTTTTACAGATCCATTACCTGGAGTATCTGGAGATGTAACGGTTCAATTTAATGCTGAAGGATGGGATGGTGATGAAAACCAAGTAACCGTTACCTTAAACGGCGTTTCGCAATTTTTTAATACCATTGCAGATGGTTCTTTTAATGTATATTCAGCATCTTTTACAGGTGTTCCGGCAAACTCTGTTTTAGAGTTTTCTACAGTTTCCGGAAAAAGAATTACTATTGAATTAGTAGAGCTATATTGTATTGCCTCCACACCAGAACCAGAAATAGAAATCCAAGGAAACAGTACAGAAATTGTAAATGGCGCAACTACACCAAACGCTTTAGACGACACCTATTTTGGTAACGTAGCCATTGCAGGGGGCACAGCAGTGCACACTTTTACAATTTATAATACAGGTACTGCAGATTTAACTTTAACCAATGCTAGTCCTTATGTTACTATTGGAGGAGCAAATGCTGGAGATTTTACGTTAACAGCAAACCCTAGCTCACCAATTAGTGACGGAGGAAACACCACATTCTCGATAGAATTTGACCCTAGTGGATTAGGTGCAAGACAGGCAACAATAAGTATTGCCAATGATGATGGTGATGAAAATCCTTATACATTTGATATCGAAGGAAATGGTTCTAATAGTAGTGCTTCAGATATTATAAGTGATTCTGGTTATACATATACTTCAAATATCCCTTATATTAATTTTCAAAATGCAGGTCCTTTTACCAACACCACGGGTAGCGTTGGAGTTTACAGATTTATAATACAAGATGGTGGTGCTTCAACAGACACGGACGCGCTTGGTACAGAACTTACCGATATTACATTTAACGTTGGAACAGCACATATTAATTATATTAGAAATGCTGGTTTATTTAATGGAAACGCTATGCGTGCCAATAATCCTGCCATTAATACGGCTGCAGGAACTATTACATTTTCAGGATTGTCTGGAGCTAATTTTACCGCACCAGATAATGGAACTTTAACATTAACATTAAGAGTTAGTTTTAATGCAACAGTAAGTGATAACGAACAATTACAATTTACAATAAGTAATGCAACAGCAAACAGTACGGGCTCTGTATTTGCTTCAACAGATGCAGGAGGAGCTAATTCTAGTATTATTGGTGATAGAAACCGTATTGAGGTAACGGCAGACAGGTTAAACTTTTTACAACAACCAAGTACTACAAGTACAAATGCAACTATGACTCCTGCTGTTCAAGTGGAAGCTACTGATATTAATACCAATATAGATTTAGATTGGACAGGAAACATTTCTATTACATCTACTGGTACTATGACAGGTGATCCAATTACACAGCCAACTGCTAGTAGCATAGCTACTTTTAATAGTGTTGTTCATACAGTTTCTGGAACTGGATTTACTTTAACAGCAAGTGCTTCTGGTCTATTAAATGGTATATCTAGTCCTTTTGATATTATATTATTCACTTTCAATTCTGGTGATTTTAGACCAAAATATGCTACTGATTTTTCTTATAATGGAGATTGGGAATATTTTAATGGCTCGGCTTGGGTAAATGTACCTGATGGTAATGCACCACAAAACACATCTACAACTATAACACGTATTTTAATTGATCAATACGTTACAGGAGGTGGAAGTGCTAGTAATAATTACGACTGTGATATTTTAGTTATGGCAGGAGGAACTCTTGAATTACTAGAAAATGATAATCCACCTGTTGCTACCGAATTTTTATCAGCAGGAAACACTTTAGAAGTACAATCTACTGCTGAACTAATAATTAGAGGTGATATCGATTTAGCAAGCACAACAAACTTAATCGTTCGAGATGGTGCAAAAATGACTATCGATCAAGGAACCATGACTAATGTCCACCCAATTTGGGATGGCGTTGAGAAGTTTGAAGGAGGCTCTATGGTAGAGATTAATGACTGGGATTGGGGAGCGTCAGCTACTCAAAGAAGTTTAATAAATGTTGCTAATGCAATTACTAATAATGATAATGGTTATAAATTTGGTAATCTATATTTTAATCCTACAAGTTTATTAGACCATTGGACAGTTGTTGGAAGTAGTTTGAATATTAATGTTACAGAAAATGATTTTGAAATAAATAACAATTCTTCTTTTTATGTTTTAGGTATGTCTAATAGAACTGCTAATATCTCTTCCACTTATGGAGGTAATATATTAGTCACTGATGGTGCTTTCACTTTTGGAGGTTCTTTTTCAAATGATACTTTTGACCAAAACTTTTTAGTGCTTGGTAATGTTACAGTTAATAGTAATGATGATTTTTATGTACACCATGCTTTTAATGGTACGCCAACTGTTACTGCAGGAAATTCCCCAGTAATTATTGAAGGAAATCTGGAGATTAGTTCTACAGTTAACACAGTAAATAGTGATGTAACTACAAAAGAGATTATATTTAGTGGTGATAATTCTCATACAATTGAAGTTGCTCCTAATTGTAGTAATGTTCCTTTTGTAATAGAAAGTGGAGATACTGCAACCTTATTAAATGAAAACTTAAAGTTTACTGGAGATTCTAGTATAGAAGTTGAAAGTGGAGCTATTTTCGATTTTAGCTTTAATGGTACAACTGCTCTAGAAGTGCAAGACATATCAGGAGCTAGAAATAGATTTACGCAACTAGATGGGGCAACTTTATTTATAACACATCCACAAGGCATTTGGGATAGTAGTACACAGGGTAATGTTGAAGATTTTGCTGCAACGAATACATCTTATGGTCAAACCGCAACATTTCATTATGTTGGAAGAGAAAATCAAGTTACTGGTGATGCTTTAACCACGGGTTCTACAGGAAAACTAGTTTACGTAAATCTTATAGATAATACCAAAACACTTAACTTAAGTAATAATATTGGTATTGCAAACGCAATAACGTTAGACTCTAATGGTGGTAAATTAGAAATTCAACAAGGAATTGTTATCGGAACCAATACTGGAGATTTTTCTGGAAGTGGAAGATTGGTAATGACGGATGGTGAATACAGAATAAGTACTATTACTAATACGCAATTGACAGATTATTTACCGCAATTAAGTAACTACAGTAGCTACTCCTTAACAGGCGGAATTGTGCATTTAAATGGTACAGGAACAGATAATACACAAATTTTATCTGGAGTACCTAATTATGTAAATTTATCCTTTAGTGGTTCTAACGTTTTAGAAGGATTACCTCCATTACCTCCAGGATTACCAACATACAAGGGTATTAGTAGTGCCGCAAGTGTTTCTAACAATATCACCATATCTGAAGATGCTATTGTAGATATCAAAAACTGGTCTTTAGGTGGTTCTGGCACAAATTTAATCATGGAAGATCAAGGTAGATTTATAATGGCTGGGGCTGGAACGAAACCAGATGCTACTGGAAATTACTCCTTTGAACCAAATACAACTATCGAGTTTAATAGTAATGGAGGCTTTGAATCTGTTAGGTTATCTAATCCAGTGCCTGATTATGCAAACATTGTAGTTTCAGGTGATAATGTAGGAACCATTGCAAATGGTTCTGGACCAAACTCCTTTATTCAATTTCAATCTAACGGTTCGTTTACAGTTACCGGAACAGGTACTTTTAAACAATCTAATACCAATGGTTTTTCAGGTCTTGCAAACACTTCTTTAAGCAATGCGAATAGCCCTATAATTACGTTACTTGATAATTCTACTATTGAGTATCAAGGAGCAAATCAAAACATTACACCTTTTAGTCCGGAGTATAAAAATGTAACTATTTCTGGAACTGGAATTAAAACCTTAGGAAATCCTACAAATATTTTAGTTGGTGAAGATTTAAATATGGTAGCTAGTGCCTTAACTATTAATTCTCCTGAAGTTTTAACGGTAGATGACGGTGTAATTGTAACTGGTGGTGATTTAACTATTGAAGACTCTGGTAGTTTGATTCAAATAAACGATACAGATACTAATAGTGGACCAATAACCATGAAGCGTAATGCTAATATTAGAAAATTAGATTATGTGTATTGGTCATCCCCTGTTGATGGTTTTTCTATCAATGATGTTTACGGTGCAACTACACCAACAAATAGAATTTATCGTTGGAATCCAACGATTGCAAATCCAAATGGCGGACAAGGAAACTGGGTATCTGCCGCTGGAGAAACTATGCAAAGAGGTGTTGGATATATTGTTAGAGGTCCAGAGTCTTATACAACAACTGCCGCAAACATAACATCCACTTTTAATAATGGTAAACCTTTTAATGGAGAATTTACAGTAGATGTTTTTAGAGGTAGTGATGAAGGAGAAGAAGATGATGATTGGAATTTAATAGGAAATCCGTATCCATCTGCTATAAATGCGCTTTCGTTTTTATCAAACACTGTTAACACCAACGTTATAGATGGTTTTGTTAATATTTGGACACACGGCAACCTGCCTTCGAATGGAACTATTGATCCTTTTTATGATAATTTTGGTTCTAATTATACCGCTAATGATTACATAACACATAACGGAACTGGAACTACTAATGGACCATCAGGGTTTAATGGAGACATAGCAGCTGGGCAAAGCTTTATGGTTAATATGTTAAATACTAGCAATGATAAAGTAGAATTTAAAAATGATATGCGAAACAAAGCATATGTTAATTCAGACTTTTTTAGAAATGAACAAGTAGATGAAAAACATCGTATTTGGTTAGATTTAGTTTCTGAAAACGCATCTACAACGCGTATTTTAGTTGGTTATGTGGATCATGCAACACAACAACGTGATCGTTTATATGATGCGATTACAGATAATCAAAACTTCTATTCTTTAATTGACAATGAAAACTTTGTTATACAAGGTCGTGCATTACCATTTGATGATGCTGATAGCATTCCATTAGGTTTACATGTTCCTTCTCAAAACAACCACACTATTGCTATTGCTGCAATAGACGGCTTGTTTGAAACCGAAAACCAAACCATTTATTTAAAAGATAATGCCTTAGGATTTATTCATAATTTAAGTGAAGCTCCTTATACTTTCACTTCGGAAACTGGAGAACACAACGACCGTTTTGAAATTGTATTTAAAGAAACTGCTCTTTCTATAAATGAAAACGAATTAAACAGCGCCTTTACCATGATAGAACAACCAGATGGCACGGTGAAGTTTAGCACTTCTAATGCTTTACAAATTAAAAATGTAAAAGTATATGATGTATTAGGTAGACTACTATATAACCTAAACGGAAACAGTAGTACAGAAATCTATACTTTAGATAAACTAAGCCAAGCTGCTTATCTTGCTAAAGTCACTTTATCTAATGATGTAGTGATTACTAAAAAGGCTATTAAAAGAAACTAAAGAGTATTACTTTCTATACTTTGTTTGCATATAGTCGAAATAACAAAAAGCCTTTCTTTTTTAGAAAGGCTTTTTTGCGTTAAGGATGGAAATGGCATCCTTTTTATGTTATGAATATGTGTTTTAACAGGTAGTATAGTTGCTGTTTTGTATTATGCTTATCCTACTCCTGAAAACATAAAAAGATATAATGTACAGCCTGGTATTACGAAGCTTAAGCGAAGTAATAAACGCCCAAATTAAGCCAGCTATACAATTATAAAGAATAGCTCACTGCTATAATTAAATTTCTTCCTGGAGCAGCAATACCAGAGGAATAGGTCTTATAACGTTGATCTGTAATATTCTCTAAACTCGCGGTCACTGTAGTATTTTTATAGACCTCCATTTGCGCACTAAAATTTAGTGTATACCAAGAAGGAGAATATGGATTTCCGTTGTTATCTAATGCATAAATATAATCTTTTTCTATTTCTGAAGGCGCTAAATCTAGAAACGATAACTCGTTATTATATTCTGCAAAAGCATCTAATTTTAGTTTATCCGATTTCCACGTAAGGTGTGTATTTCCAAAATTTGGTGCAATATGTCTTACCGGAACTTCGATGTCATGATCTTCTTCGGTACCACCAATCACATTGTATTGTGAGCTAAACTGTATTTTTTTAGATAGATTGACTTTCATACCAACTTCAAAACCATAAATCCATGCTTTAGATGCGTTTTGCATGGCTTGCACCTGACTTAGTTCGCCATTGTACATGATTTCGGTTTCGCCATTTAAGGTGAAATCGCGTCGTACTAAGGCATCGTCTAAATAGGTGTAATAGGTTGCTAGATCTAAAATGAATACATTATTGAAATCTAATTTCAGTCCTAATTCACCACTATAGGCGTATTCTGGTTTTAGGTTTTCGTTTGGTACCACTACTGCTCCTGGTTCGCTGTCAAAAACTTTACCAACATCGTCAATATTTGGTGCTCTAAATGCGGTAGATGCGTTCAATTTCCATTGTATAGTTTTATTAGGCAACCAACTTATTCCTGCGGTTCCTGTAAATGCGCCAAAGTCACTTTTAGTAGTATCGAATGGCAAATCTAAAAATACATTGTTTTCTGTGAAATCTGCTTTATAGGAAACGTGGTTATAACGAATACCCGATTGTAAAACAAACTTGGTATTTGGTTTATACTTTAAACTCGCATACGCTGCTGCCGATTGCCAACTAGAATTATCTGGATACCTGGTTACAATCGCTTCGGTTTCGTTGGTTTCTATATTTTTTGCGTATGCTTTAGAAAACACTTGATTATAGACATATTCTACACCATAGAATAGTTCTGTTTTCGGGCTTAATCGTTTTTCGAAATCCAGATTTGCAGAATAGGCATCTACATGCTCTTCGGTATTATCTTGAATTGTGGATTGAAAATCTCTATCGATTCTGCTTTCCTGAAAGTTTTGATATGCGGTTACAAATTTTATTTTATCGTATAAGTCGGAACCACTACTTAGTTTCGTTAATCCGAAATGAGACATAAACCATTTTTGTGGGCCGTAATCCCATTGTGCAGAACGTAAATCATCACCTTTATAACGTATTAATCTATCGTATCTTGGGTAATCTGAAGTTGCAGAATAATACAAACCTAGATCGAAACTTAAATCATTGGATGCTTCATAGCGTACTTTTTGCATCAGATTAATTTGATCATAACCTGTGAATTTTTGAATCTTCGGATTGCTATTTGCTACCATAACATCTTCACCATTAATGGTCTCTACGTATTCTGGTCTTAAGTAATCATCTGGACCATGAGACCCCATTCTTAAGTCATCAAAATAGGTATAACTCGCATTGGTAAAAAACGCCCATTTTTTGAGTCCGATATTAAAATCCAAATGCCCTGTTTTTTCATTAGAAGCCGAAGCATATCTAACCGCAGCGTTGGCGTTAAATTTAAGAGAGTCGGTATACGATAATTTTGGTGTTTTGGTATAAAAGCTCATCACTCCACCAATAGCATCACTACCATAAATAATAGAACCAGCACCAAGCGTTACCTCTGTATTTTGAATGCTAAAAGGATCTACAGATATTACATTTTGAAGATTACCACCACGAAAAATAGCATTATTCATACGTACGCCGTCTACAGTAAGTAGTAGTCTATTGGTAGAAAAACCTCTAATCATTGGGCTTCCTCCACCTAATTGACTTTTTTGAATATATACTTGACCAGATTGTTCTAATAAATCGGCACTTGTTTGCGGATTGGAAAACTGAATATCTTTAGCACTTATATTGGTTATTTTTTGCGGAATATCTTTTTTACTCTGTTTAAATTTGGAAGCAGATACTACCACTTCTTCTAAATCTTGTGCATTAGCAGTAAGTGCTACTTTTGAAGCTGTTATTTTAGACTTTAAAATAGAAAATACATTATAAGAAAGGTGTTGAAAGTATAAAATATCGGAAGCCTTAAAAGCATCTAAACTTGCTTTACCATCTAGATTGGTAATGGTACTTTTCGTTTTACTTTGGTTATATATAGCAACACTTGGCAAGGTTTCGCCTGTTTCCTTATTTATAACTGTTATTTGTTGTGCTTGGGTAAAAAGGCTGGCAAAAAGGCAAAAAATAAGAATACAAAAATGCTTCATGTTAGGTATTAAAAACTTGATTAAAAATTTCTAGGGATTTCGGTTTCTTGAAACTCCCCAAATGTAAATCAAAATACAACAGTAACATAGTTAAAAAAGCCTGCCTTTGTGTTGCGTTAATTTTAATTTCAGATAAGTCATCAAAAATTGTGCCTAGCAACTGTTTTAGAAGCGTTAAATTTTCTCCGGAAGTACTATAAAAATCTGTTGGTTTTTCTTGAAATCGGCCATCTTTTAAATTAAAAAAAGCAGCGTTATTTAGGTTTTGTTCTGGATAAAACCCAAGGTGCTTGGTGAGCTTCAATAAAAACAATAAATGAAAATTAGAACAGCTACGCTGCATATCCAGCCATTGCAAAGTGGTTTCTAAATACTCGTAAAGCGATTCGTTTTTTTCTTCTTCTTGAAGGGATGTAGATAATACTTCCGATAAGAACATAACAATGGTACTTTTTAAAATATCATTGTGAAGGGTAGCATAAATAACATGCGGTTTTACTTCCTTAATATATTGAAGGGATCTATTGTCTTGGTATGTTATTTCTAATTGAAGCTGTGTTAGTAATTGAAAATATGCTTTTTTTACCTTGCCTTTTTTAGATTTTAAAATGCCTTTTTGCAAAAAACTCACGACGCCAAATTCTCTGGTATAGCATTTTATAATTAAATCGTTATCGCCATACTTTATTTTAGATAAAACAATGGCGTTGGTTTTAGCAATCATTATCTAATGACCATTATTTTTAAAACTTTAGTTTCGAAAGTATCTAAGTCGGAAAGCATTACTAAATACACACCAGAAGCTACCGTATTATTAGATAAGTTTCTACCATTCCAAAAAGCAGTCCCTCCATCTATTTCTAAATTATACCCTTTATATCTTGAATTGGTTCTGGTTTCTGCTTCTGCAACTAAATTACCCTCAATGTCAGTAATTTTAATGTTTACGTTTTCTGAAATATCCTTAATTTTCACTTTGTCCTGATCCATATTAAATGTAGGTCTAACAGGATTGGGGTAAACAAAAGCATCGCTTAAATTTTCTAAAGCAGAAGATCCGCCAGCTTTAAAAGATACTAATCCTTTATCTGTTGCTACATAAACGGTTCCATTAGATGAATCTATAGACAAATCTATTACGTTATTTGTTGGCAAAGGTGAATTATCTTTGGTAAAATGGTAAATGGTTTCTTGTCCGTCTGATGAAAAATAAAACAAACCAGAATCTAATACACTAATCCATTTATTATTAGCACCATCTACTTCAATATCTGTAATAAATTGTTGGAACAATAGTTCTTCTGCCACACCTTCTTCTAAAATAATAACAGAACTTACCTGAGAATTTGGGTCTGTAAAAAAGGAAGACGTATTATATAAAACTCTTAATCCTTTGTCTGTACCAATCCATATTTGATTACTATTATCCACTGCCAGCGCTGTAACGATGCTTGAAGGCATGTTGTTTTGTTCTTCAGAAAATATTGCCGCAGTTTTAACGTCTGCATTATTTTCATTATAACCAATAATTCCTTTAAAATAACCTCCTATCCATTTAGTTCCATTATTATCTATAACCAACTCACTATAGCCCCATTCATCATTAAATGGATCTCCTAAAATTTCTGAAAAAGCATAACCTTGCCATTGGTTAGTAGAGGGGTCATACGATTTTAATGGCCTATCTGCTCTTCCTGTCATAGTCCACAACACGCCATTTCTATCAAAATTAGATGCACTTTGACGTATACTTCGTGAGTTAGGGTTATTAGGGTTTACAAAAGATTCTATACCACTATTCGTTTCATCCAATAAAATTATTGGCACGTCATTCTCTACTTCTAACAATCCGTCTTGAAAAGAACTTATAAATACATGATTTTCTACAAAAGGGTTAACAGAAATGATGTTTA
This sequence comes from Lacinutrix sp. WUR7, assembly GCF_016864015.1. Lineage (NCBI taxonomy): Bacteria > Pseudomonadati > Bacteroidota > Flavobacteriia > Flavobacteriales > Flavobacteriaceae > Lacinutrix > Lacinutrix sp. WUR7. Next base: position 1,076,711 of record NZ_CP045067.1, read on the forward strand.
AATTTCTAGCTCCAAGCACACTATCAAAAGGAACATTTTTCCATTCTTCCTTTTTTAAATGACTAAAACCTCTTGATCTCAGAGGAAAAGGATTATAAGCCAAAGTATAATCACCATAGGTAACCCAAAGATTATTAGCAGAAGCTTTTATAGAAAAAGCAGAATTAGAAAGCGGACCATTAGGTAATATTACTTCAAAAGTAACAGGGTTTAAAATTAATGTTTTTATTAAACCCAAGTCTGCAGTTCCAATATACAAATACTCGTCATCTATTGTAGCAGATGTAAATTCTGTATCTAAATCAGCACTGGTAGATACTTGTGCTATTTGTGTGAAATTACCATCATAAACAAAGACATCATTTTCAGTGGTTACAATTAAATAATTATTAACGCTTCTAAGGTCTACTTGTTGATCATCATATACTACGAGTCCGGTTAGTGAATCATCAGCTTCAAACTGCAAAAAGGACCTATCAAATTTACCTGCATATAAAATATCATTGTTTTTTTCTATTACCAAAAAATTCCCTGTAGCTATGCGCTCCCATTCTTCATAATCCACTAAATTATTACTACTTAATGGCGCTCTTTTAACACCATTGCCATCTAAACATGCAGCATAAATAAAGTCATTATAAACTACAGTTTGCTTTACTCTTATTTGAGACCCTTGACTACCAATATAATATGTGTCTCCAAACTCTAAACGATCTAAATCATAAACAGAAATACCGTATTCTGTTGCAATATAAACTAAACCGTCATGTTCATTAAAATGATTAATAAATTTATCTGTAGGAGGTATGGTTGGTTTTTCAAGTATATCTACAATAGTTAACACATCGACATCCATATCATCAAAAACAATCTCTATTAAACCATTTTCATACCCTACAATTAACAGTTCATACGCTTCACTGTAATGAATTTTAGAAATTGTTTCACCAGACAAACCATTAACCGTAGTTATTGTTTCAATTTCATTGGTTTCAATATCATAACTAAAAATTGCATTTTCTGCAGCTGCATATATTTTATTATTACCCTGAGAAACATCTTTAATGTCATAATAAGAAAAATACCCTTGCCATTCCGCAGAATAGTCTTGTGCAAATGAAAATATTGGGGATATAAAAATTAGAAATAGTGCAATTTTTTTAATCATAACTTAAATCTTCAACTTCAAATATATTTATATCTAACGAGTTTTGTGTTAAAATAATATATTAAAAACAAAAAGCTTCCTGGTTAGGAAGCTTTTTTTTTATAATAAATAAAATGTTATACTACACCTTGTGCTAACATAGCATCTGCTACTTTTACAAATCCAGCAATATTTGCTCCTTGTACATAATCTACATAACCATCTTCTTGTGTACCATAAGTAACACATGATTCATGTATATCATTCATGATTTGGTTTAATTTAGCATCTACTTCTTCACGTGTCCAATTGAAACGTAAAGAGTTTTGACTCATTTCTAAACCAGAGGTAGCAACACCTCCTGCATTAGACGCTTTTCCTGGTGAAAACAACACTTTTGCTTCTTGTAAAGCTTCAATTGCTTCTGGTGTTGTTGGCATGTTTGCTCCTTCTGCAACTGCAATAACGTTGTTGTTTATTAAAGCTTTTGCTTCATCTAAATTTAATTCATTTTGCGTTGCACATGGTAATGCGATATCACAATTTACACTCCAAGGTCTTTCGCCTTTATGAAAAGTTGCGGTAGTATATTTTTCTGTATACTCACTTATTCTTCCACGTTTCACATTTTTAACTTCCATTATAAAAGCTAATTTTTCGGCATTAATACCATCTGCATCATGAATATATCCTGAAGAATCAGACATAGTAACAACTTTACCACCAAATTCTGTTGCTTTTTCACAAGCATATTGCGCTACATTACCAGATCCAGAAATAACCACTGTTTTTCCATCAAACGAATCCCCTTTCGTTGCTAACATATTCTTAGCAAAATACACGGTTCCATAACCTGTAGCTTCTGGACGTATTAAAGAACCTCCATAAGAAATTCCTTTTCCTGTTAAAACACCGGTAAATTCATTACGTAATCTTTTATATTGACCAAACATATAGCCAATTTCACGACCACCAACTCCAATATCTCCTGCAGGAACATCTGTATTTGCTCCTATATGACGAAACAATTCACTCATAAAAGATTGACAAAAACGCATTACTTCGTTATCGCTTTTTCCTTTTGGGTTAAAATCACTTCCTCCTTTTCCTCCACCCATTGGCAAAGTGGTTAATGAGTTTTTAAAAACTTGTTCAAATCCTAAAAACTTTAAGATACTTAAGTTTACAGATGGATGAAAACGCAACCCTCCTTTATAAGGTCCTATTGCAGAATTGAATTCTACTCTAAAAGCCCTGTTAACTTGGGTATTTCCTTGATCATCTATCCAAGGAACTCTAAATATTATTGTGCGTTCTGGTTCTACCATACGCTCTAATAACATCTTATTTTGGTATTGAGGATTCTTCTCAATAAACGGAATAACCGTTTCTGCTACCTCATGAACAGCCTGCATAAACTCTGGCTCATGACTATTCTTTTCTTTTACTATATTTAAAAAAGCTTCAATTTTATTTTTCATTTTATGAAATTTTGAGAAATATTATATATCTAATTATACGTGCACAAATATACATTATCTTTAAAAATTATATGCTATTTTTTTCTTTTTAGCAATGCGTATTGAATAATAATTTATTAGATTTGGTTGTTACCTCAAGATATAACAACAATAAATCATCGTTTTATCTGATAAATTTGCTGATTTGGCGTTAATTTATATATTTGCTGTACGTATTTTGCTCTAATCTTGAAATCATACCATGTTTAATTTGAAACAATTAACCCTTATTTTGTTCTTTATTATAGGAACACACGCTGCCGTATCCCAATTAGGGTTTTCGCATGAAATAGGTATCATTGCTGGCCCTGTAGCTATGCAATCAGATTTTGGAGTTAGAAATAATTTTGAAACAGATGCTGGAAATACAGGTATAGGTATTGGTCTAGTACACTATATAAACTTTGCTTATAGAGCAGATTGTAACTGTTATTCTACAGACACTTATTTTAACGATCACTTTAAATTACGAAGTGAACTTTCTTGGAATAAAACAAAATTAGATCATTTTGGACAATGGGTAGATAATCCTGGAGCAGGTTACGATCAACTTAGAACACATCACGGAGAAGCAAACAATTTTGATATTGGTATGCAATTAGAATACTTTCCTTTAAGTATTAGATCTTTTCAAGGTTTCGCATATAGATTTGCTCCTTTTGCTAGTTTTGGAGTGCATTACACTTCCTATAACCCTAAAGTATATACCGATGAACCTGGTGGAAATATTCTAGACCCAAATAATTTTTTCGGTCCTTGGGTAAATGGCCAAACTTCGGTTTCCGATGTGATTAGCGATGCCTCTGGAAGTACTTGGTCTACGGTTGCGAGTGTTGGAGTACGTTATAAACTTAATGTGCTTTCCGATTTAATGATCGATTTAAGAACACAATATTTTTATAGTAACTGGGTAGATGGATTAAACCATACCTTAGATTCTAATAAGGCTAATGATTGGTTATTATGGCTAAACTTTGGTTACATTTATTATTTAGACTAAAAAATTTAAAATCATAAAACAAAAAAACTCTAGCTAATCCTAGAGTTTTTTTTGTTTGTAATATAGTTTTACCCTAAAGCTTGCTCTAAGTCTGCAATCAAATCTATAGCATCTTCTATACCAACACTCAAACGGATAAGAGAATCTACTACTCCTGTTTTTTCACGATCTTCTTTTGGTATACTTGCATGCGTCATACTTGCAGGATGACCAGCAAGAGATTCTACGCCACCAAGCGATTCCGCTAGGGTAAATACTTTTAATTTTCCGACTAATTTAATCGCTTCATCATAATTATTTCCTTTTGTTGTAAAGGATACCATACCTCCAAAATCACGCATCTGTGTTTTTGCAATTTCATGATTCGAGTGATTTTTAAACCCTGGCCAATACACATTTTCTACCTTGGAATGTTTTGCTAAATATGTTGCAATAGCTTTACCATTTTCACAATGGCGTTGCATTCTTACATGCAGTGTTTTTATTCCTCTTAAAACCAAAAAGCTATCTTGAGGACCACAAATTGCGCCACTTGCATTTTGAATAAAGTATAATTTATCTGCTATATCTTTATCTTTTACTACTAAAGCGCCCATTACCACATCACTATGTCCACCAAGATATTTAGTTGCAGAATGCATTGCAATATCTGCTCCCAAATCTAATGGCTGTTGTAAATAGGGTGTGGCAAAGGTATTATCTACAGCTAATAAAATATCATGCTTTTTAGCAATTCCTGCAGCGGCTTTAATATCTATAATATTCAACATTGGATTTGTTGGTGTTTCTACCCAAATAAGTTTTGTATTAGCATTTACATAATTTTCAATATTACTAACGTCCTCCATCCCTACAAAGTGGAACTTAATACCAAAACCTTCAAAAATTTTAGTAAATAAACGGTAGGTTCCTCCATATAAATCGTTAGTAGAAATCACCTCATCACCAGATTTTAAAAGTTTTAAAACTGCATCTATTGCTGCAAGACCAGAACCAAATGCCAATCCGAAGTTTCCGTTTTCAATACTAGCAAGCGCATTTTCTAAAGCATTTCGAGTAGGATTATGACTTCTGGAATATGCATAGCCTTTATGTTCTCCCGGAGCAGTTTGCACATAGGTTGTGGTTTGGTATATTGGAGGCATTACTGCACCATAAGCCGGATCTGGCTTTTGTCCGCCATGAATTGTTTTTGTATTAAACTTCATTTGTACATTTATTTACAATAAAAATACCTTTTAATTCGTTGGATTCAAACCGAAACAATACCTTTAATCTATCTTTAACTTTTAACACATTATTATATTGAAATTTATTCATTTACTTATTCTGTTCCTAGTTTTTTCTTCTTGTAAAAAAGAAAGTGCAACGCTTACATTTTCTGAAATAAATATTTTAAAAGAAACTACAACTACTATAGAAATAAATATGCCTAAAGCAATAGGAAAAGGGCAAGCAGCAGAAAAAATAAACACCACACTTAATACTTTTGTGTGTAATGCATTGCATATTGATGCTTCTATGGAAAAAAAAGAAACCCTTGAGGAAAGCATACAAGATTTCAATAATGCGTACGCTAATTTTAATACATTTATTAGTGAAGAACTGAAAGAAGAACTTCCTAAATGGGAAGCTTTGATTGATGGTGAAGTTATTTACAACAAGGTAGATTTTGCTTGTATAGCTATGAATTCTAGTATAAATACCGGAGCAGCAAACAGTAGTTTACTATTACGTTTTTTTAATTTTGACACCAATACAGGAAACTTATTAACTACTAAGGATTTAATAAATAATGTAGAAGAATTTACCACTTTGGTAGAAAAATATTATAATAAAGAAGTAAATTCTACATTTACAGATGCCGATAACCTTTTAAACGACAACCAATTTCAACTCCCAGAAACTTTAGGGTTTAGTGAAGAAGGCGTGATTATTCTATATGACAATTTTAGTGTTGGTGCTTTTGAAAAGGAAATTGTAGAATTTACCATTCCTTACCAAGTAGCAAACACGTATTTAAAAATATAATTATATCGACTTTTTAAGCGCTAAAATATAACCTAAATGAATCCCTTCATGAAAGGTATTAAAATCTATAGCTTCTTCCACGTTTGTTAAAGTGCTTTTTGTAGACACGGTATATTCATTATAACTTCTAAAAAGTTTGTTGTTATAATCTTCCTTTGTTTTTTCAATTGTAGAAAACAATAAACCTTTAATTTCATCCACTTCCGCTTGAGTTAGATCGCGTTCCGTTTTGGTTCCTTTTCTATAAGCCTCTATCATTTCATCACTTAAAACGGAAGGCAAACCAGATAATTTGTACACCAATAATTGTTGGGTAACAATAGTATGTGCAATGTTCCAAATGATATTATTATTAAAACCTTCCGGAACTTTATTTAGCTGCTCCAAAGTATGGTTTTCCATAATGGATTCTAATAATTTTCTGTTTTTCAAAGTAATATCAAAGGCCCAATTCATGTTTCTATTTTTTGCTTAAAAGTAATTATTTTTTTAGTTTAAATGACGTTCTTTGTTACTTAAACCTGTACAGCATGAAAAAAGTATACTATCTAAAAACCTGTAGTACTTGTATTCGAATTTTAAAGGAATTAAACCTTCCTTCTGATTTCATCTTACAAGACATTAAAAAAGAGAAAATTACAGCAGATCAGCTAGAACAAATGAAAGATTTAGCTGGAAGTTACGAAGCACTTTTTAGTAAACGTGCTACCTTGTACAAGAAAATGGATTTAAAAAATCAGACTTTAACCGAAAAAGATTACAAACACTACATTTTAGAGCATTACACCTTTTTAAGTCGTCCCGTTTTTATTATTGATGATGCTATTTTTATAGGAAACTCTAAAGCAAATGTGGAAGCAGTAAAACAAGTTTTAAATGCATAAAAGAACCTTTGCCTTAATTGCTGTTTTTTTGGTACAACTACTTTATGGTTTAAACTTCACTTTTGCAAAGTTTATCATGAATGAAGGCTACATAAAACCTTTTGGACTTGTTTTGCTACGCATTATTGGAGCTGCTATTTTATTTTGGATTTTGGATGCTTTTATGCCAAAAGAAAAGATAGATAAAAAAGACTATAAAATCTTTTTCCTAGCGGCCGTTTTTGGTATTGCAACAAACATGTTACTATTTTTAGGAGGCTTAGAACTCACTACACCCATTCATGCTTCGGTAATTATGATTACTACGCCAATAATTATATTGGTATTTTCTGCGCTATTTTTAAAAGAACGAATTACAGGCCTTAAAATAACAGGTATACTTTTAGGCTTTGCAGGAGCAATAGTACTTTCGGTCTATGGTAAATCGACGCGTCTTGGAGATAATGTGCTTTTAGGAAATGTGATGGTTTTTGCCAATGCAGTTTCTTATAGTATATACATCATTATCATAAAAAAACTTACCGAAAAATACCATCCTTTTACTTTTATTAAATGGCTATTTGTAATTGGATTTTTTATGGTGCTACCTTTTGGATATCAAGATGTGCAAGAGATTAAATGGGAAACTTTTTCTCCTTATGTATACTTTTCTTTAGGCTTTGTAATTATTGGAGCTACTTTTTTCACCTACATGTTAAACCCTTTAGGTTTAAAAAACCTAAAGGCTTCAACAGTTGGAACCTTTATTTATCTACAACCAGTAATAGCAGGAATATTTGCTATTTCTATGGGAGTAGACACTTTAAACGTTGTAAAAATAGTAGCGATGCTTCTTATTTTTTCTGGCGTATACTTAGTAAGTAAAACTCCTCGATTAAAGGAGTAAAATTATAGCACTAGATTTTTTGGAGCTCTACCATTTGCTCTAGTATCTTCTTTGGTAAGTACTTTGTAGTTCTCCGATTTTGGAAAAGCATTAGCCAGATCTAATAATACATCTGGTAAATCTGTCATTTTACGCGCTCTTAGGTCAATCCAAGCACCCATCATTTCGCAAAACGCGATGTTTTCGCCTTTATGATTATAAAAATTATGATCGAATTTAAAAAACTTTCCGTCTTCACTTAAACCAGAAACTTCTAAACTAACCGTAATAGGTTGCCCCATAAATGCTTCTTTAAAATAATGCATGTGTTCGTAAAAAACCACTGGACCAATATTATGTATCGCTAACTCCTTCATAGTAAAGCCATGTTCCATTAAAAAAGCCATTCTAGTATGACTCATAAAATTAGTGTATGCCGAGTTTGCTAAGTGTCTATTAGCATCTACATCACTCCAACGTATTTCAAATTGTTTTGTGTACATAGTATAAATTTTGAACAACAAATCTACATAAATATATTATGCATGCATACTATAAATTGTGTTTTCTAAACCTATTGTTTTCGTTACCTTTGTAAAACTTAAATAAAAATCCTATGATTCATTCTATGACAGGTTATGGTAAATCTGTTTTGCAATTACCAACAAAGAAAATCACTTTAGAAGTTAAATCTCTAAACAGTAAAAACCTAGACTTAAATGCTAGAATGCCTTCCATTTATAGAGAAAAGGAGTTAAGCCTTCGTAAACTTATTGGTAAACAACTAGAGCGTGGAAAAATAGATTTTTCGATTTATGTAGAAATGACAGGAGAAGAAACTACAACGCAACTTAATAAACCTGTTGTAAAACAATACATGAATCAGTTACGAGAAGTAGTTGATGGAGACGAAACCGAGTTATTAAAAATGGCTGTTCGTTTTCCAGATGCTTTAAATACTGAAAAAGCCGAGATAGACGAAAACGAATGGAGTACTATTTTAGCCGAAATAAAAGTAGCTTTAAGCAGAATTGATACCTACAGATTAGACGAAGGAAAAGTTCTAGAAGCAGATTTTAACGATAGAATTGCAACCATTGCAAACTTATTAGAACAAGTTATAGAAATGGATCCAGAACGTATTGAAGGGGTTCGTGAACGTTTACGTAAAGGGGTAGACGATTTAAAAGAAAAGGTAGACGAAAATCGTTTTGAACAAGAACTGGTTTATTACATCGAAAAGTTTGATATTACAGAAGAAAAAGTGCGTTTACAAAACCACTTAGAATATTTTGTTTCTGCTTTAAACTCTGACGATTCTAACGGAAAAAAATTAGGCTTTATTGGTCAAGAAATTGGTAGAGAAATCAACACTATTGGTTCTAAAAGTAATTATGCGCCAATGCAAAAATTAGTGGTTCAGATGAAAGATGAGCTAGAAAAAATTAAAGAACAATTACTAAATGTACTTTAATAAAACAAAGCGCATTCCAAACTAAATATTACACTGAGGTTTTCTCAGCGATTAAAAAAAATAGGATTTGACTAAAAACAATACAGAAAAAGGTAAACTAATAGTGTTTTCCGCTCCTTCAGGATCTGGAAAAACAACCATTGTTAGGCACTTATTAAAACAAGAAGCATTAAATCTAGCATTTTCTATTTCTGCAACTTCAAGAGAAAAAAGAGGTACCGAAGCACATGCCGAAGACTACTACTTTCTATCGGCAAGTGCATTTAAACAACATATTAAAGACGACGATTTCTTAGAGTGGGAAGAAGTATATAGAGATAATTTCTATGGTACTTTAAAAACCGAAGTAGAGCGTCTTTGGGCATTAGGTAAAAATGTGATTTTTGATATTGATGTTTCTGGTGGTTTACGTATAAAACGAAAATTCCCAGAAGAAACATTATCTGTTTTTGTAAAACCACCAAGTATTGACGAGTTAAAAATTAGGCTTAAAAAACGCAAAACCGAAACTGACGATAAAATTAATATGCGTGTAGCAAAAGCGAGTGCAGAACTTGCTACTGCTCCTCTTTTTGATATTATTATTGAAAATGATAATCTAGAAAAAGCATTATTAGAAGCAGAAAATTTAGTTGGTGATTTTGTAAACCCTAAAAAAGAAGCTTAAAATGAAAGTTGGTTTATACTTTGGGTCTTTTAATCCTATTCATATTGGTCATTTAATACTTGCTAATCATTTAGCAGAGTATAGCGATTTAGACCAAGTATGGTTTGTAGTAACACCACACAATCCTTTTAAAAAGAAAAGTACGCTGCTAGATAACTACCAACGATTAGAAATGGTGTATCAAGCAACCAAAGATTATATAAAACTTAAACCTAGTGATATTGAGTTTGGTTTACCGCAACCAAATTACACCATCAACACATTAACGCATCTTCAAGAAAAACATCCAGATCATGCCTTTAGTTTGATTATGGGAGAAGACAACTTGAAGAATTTTCATAAGTGGAAAAACTACGAGCAAATTCTAGAAAACAATGCCATTTATGTGTATCCTAGAATTTCGGAAGGAAAAGTAGCAACACAGTTTGATAACCACGAACGTATTCATCGTGTAGAAGCACCAATAATACAGCTTTCTTCAACCTTTATACGCAAGTCTATTAAAGCAGGTAAAAACATCAAACCCATGCTACCAGAACATGTTTGGGAATATTTGGATGAAATGAATTTTTATAGGTAGATGAATTTATTTACACGGATTTTTTAAATATTTAAAATCCTTAATCCCTTAATTGTTAAATGAAAAAAATCATACTATTTGCATTAATTGCATTTCAATTTTCCTGTAATTCTGACGATTCTGAAACATCACAAAATAATACTCCTTTAGGTAAGCTAATAAAAATAGAAACTACTTTTACTGCTTCAGGAGAAACGGATGTAGTATATAATTCATATAACTATAATGATTCCGGTAACCTTTCTGAAATTAATTCTGAAATTGACAATACCACAACATTCGTAAGGTATTCTTATAATGACGAAGGGCAAATATGGAAAGAAAACTTAAGTGATGGATCATTTAGAGAATACCAATACACTAACGGATTAATAACATCTATTACCTTTTCAAATTCGGATACTAACATAGTACTTATTAACGATAGCAATTCACAACTAATACAAAGTAAATACTATAATGGAAGTATATTTCTATCAGAAAAAAATTACACAAATGATAGTAGTGGAAATGTTTTAAGTATTGAAAATGGCACTTCATTAACCACTTACACCTATGACAATAGGAATAACCCACTTTATGCAGCTTATCAAAATCAAGAATTTAATAAAACATTCCATGTGTTTGCTTTAGTTCCTCCTACAAATACAACCAATAATATTATATCCAAAAGTGGTTCTTTTAATGCTACTTTAACACATACATACAACACTAATGGGTTTCCTATAACAACGCAAGAAGTTCTACCAAATGGAGATATTAGATCTGTTATTTATACCTATCAAGAATAATTTTATTTAATTCCTCTTTATTCAGATTAAAAAAAGGGGATAACTATTATAGATTCCTGCCTTCGCAGGAATGATCAAACCCATGCTACCAGAACATGTTTGGGCGTATTTGGATGGAATGAATTTTTATAGGTAGTTAAACTCTTGTAAAAAGGATAGAACGGTATGTTTGAAATCCTTTTTTTTATTTCCAAAAAAAAGATTGAGTAGTGAAAGCCTGGTTTTTTTCCTTCTAAAAAAATTTGCCCAAATTATAAACATAAAAAAAACGCCAACATTTAGCTGGCGTTTTCTAATTTATATACTATTACAGAACTTAATCTAAAGCAGGAATACGTAAAACTTGACCTACGTAAATTTTATCAGGATGCTCTAACATTGGTTTGTTAGCTTCAAAAATAACAGGATACTTCATTGCATTACCATAATATGTTTTTGCAATTTTACCTAGAGTATCTCCACTTACAACTGCATGAAATTGTGCTACAGGCTCTACAACCTCAACCGTCATTTTATCATCAACAGTTGCAATACCATTAGAGTTACCTACTACTAATATTACTTTTTCTCTTGTTGCTTGATCGTGTGCCATACCAGAAATGGTTGCTGCATCATCATCAATAAATATACTTAAATCTTCTACTTGAAGTTCTAAATCCCCAATGGTTGTTTCTAATCTTCTAGCAACTAATGCTTCTTCTTTTAACTCTTCTGCATTTGCTGCTGCTAATTTTTCTGCTGCTTCTTCTTCCGTTGTTTTTCCAATTCCGAAAACTTTTGCTCCTGCATTTTTAATAAATGAAAATAATCCCATAATGTTTTTTGTGTTTAATTTTTTGTTAATAATTGTAAAGTTAAAAAAATAGTTCCTAACTACTATTAATGTTAACAACTAATGTGCCAAAATCTTGTAAAAAGTGAAACCGTCTAAAAATTTCTTTTTAAACGGTTCCTCCATGAACTAACCAACCAAAATTGTAATATGCTTCTTCTATTTTATACGAGTATTCTCTCTTATGTTATCTTTTTTTGCAGCACGTTGTACACGTTTCTTTTCTGCACTAGATTTTGTTTTATCTGTTGTTGTACCTGTTTTTAAATACTGTATGTAGCCTCTTCCTTTAAATTCATATAAGGTTCCAGATGCATTGTGAAACAATTCTATGGTACTATCATTTATAACGCTCAATTCAAAAAACTCATTGTCAAAGTAATCATAATCTAATGTTAATGTTTTTTGGTATAGATTTCCGTTTACATCACCAATGCCATAAATCCCAGAGTAATCCCAATACAAATTATTAATATTCATTCCTGTAGCGTCTTGTGAGCTTCTAAAAGTAGATCCATTTCCACCAGCTAAAAACTGCATGTAGTTTTCATTATCAAATTCGTTTAAAGCGCCATAGTTGCTTGTATATGTTTTCTCCCAAGCTTCATATTCTTGCATGAAATAATGAATGTTATCATAAAAAACAAAGTCATAGTCAAAACTTGCTCTTTGGTAACCATGTAAAAAATACGAGGTATCATTATATGGATTATACAATTCTATAGTATTATAATCTATTTTGTACACATCAAATGTTTCAAAACCATCTATATCATGATCCACATCTAAAATCATATTATATGCATCATAATAACCAACAGGAATTCCAAAACCATTTCCTTGGCTACCTATTCCTACTAAATTATTATTAGCGTAAAGCAATCCATTTCTAAAAGATATAGTAAAGGCTGTTTGTAAAAAACGGGTTTCCCCATATCCTATGGTTTGATTAATATCTACATACCATAATTCATATGAATTTAATAATTCGTTTATAGAAATTGTTGGTGCTGGATTATTATAATTGCTGTTGTAATCATCTACATAAACATCTTCATGATAACAAGAGGTAAATAATAATGCTATAATAGCAAATACCGAAAGTAGTTTTGTCGTTTTCATAATCGTTCATTTTAAAGTTAATACTTTTAGGTATTCAAAACGCATGCCAAAAAACACAACTAATTAACAAGCAACACTTTAATGTGATTGATATTTTGCTTATTTTTGAAATTCTAATAATTACGGTTTCCGTTGTCACGGAAATTAAAAAAGAAAATATTTTTAATGAGCAAACCTTTAAAATATGCTGTTTTTGGTAGCGGAAGTTGGGCTACTGCAATTGTAAAAATGCTATGCGAAAATCAACAAGAAGTTGGTTGGTATATGCGAAGCGTTTACATTAAGGAACATTTATTAAAAGAGCAGCACAATCCTAGTTATTTGAGCTCTGTAGAGTTTCATATAGAACAATTAAAAATCTCTAATGATATCAATGAAATGGCTGCTTATGCAGATGTGCTGATTTTTGCTATTCCTTCTGCTTTTATGTATTCGGAATTAGAAAAACTCACCTATAATATTCAAGATAAAATTGTAGTATCTGCTGTAAAAGGGATTATTCCAGAAACCGGAAAATTGGTTGGTCAGCATTTTAATGAAGTCTATAAAATACCTTTTGAAAACATTGGCGTTATCGCTGGACCATGCCATGCAGAAGAAGTTGCCTTAGAGCGTTTATCCTATTTAACCATTTCTTGTGCAGACCCTGTAAAAGCACAAAACATAGCCGATGCGTTATCTAACGATTATATTAAAACCAAAATTAGCGACGATGTTATTGGAACAGAATATGCGGTAATGCTCAAAAATATTTATGCCATTGCAGCAGGAATCGCTCATGGTTTAGGATATGGAGATAATTTCCAAAGTGTACTTATGAGTAACGCGATTCGCGAAATGAAACGCTTTATCAAGAAAATGCATAAGATGAAACGCAACATTAATAACTCGGCATATTTAGGCGATTTGCTAGTAACTGGTTACTCGGTTTTTTCCCGAAACCGCATGTTTGGAAACATGATTGGTAAAGGCTACACGGTGAAATCTGCACAAATGGAAATGAGCATGATTGCTGAAGGGTATTATGCTACAAAATCTGCACACTTACTTAATAACAAAAACAATAAAAAAACGCGTTTACCAATAATAGATGCTGTTTATGAGATTTTATACGAAGGCAAAGATGCTAAAAAAGTGTTTCAAAAACTGACGGATAAATTGGATTAATCTAGTCCCTTTGAAAAAAGGAATCTCATAAATCTTATCTAGATTCTTTGGGCGTTACCATCTTTCGCTGAAAAAGCTTCAAATGGTCGCGCTTTCCGTTATATCTTTTGCAAAAAAGCAAAAGGATGTCACTGCAATCGCTAACGCACTTATTTGCTAAAGTTTAGCTGTAATTACGATGTTCACTTCTATCGGTTGTGGCAGTTTCATAATAAAACCACCTCGTCTTCTTGAAAAAAGGAAGAGAGTTTTTTTTTAAAAAGTATAATTATTCAAAAATTAGAATAGATAAGGGAATGCCGAAAAACAGCAGTACCCAACTCCTTCCCTTTTTTCAAGGGAAGGTGGATTTTATTTTCTAAAAAATAAAAGACGGAAGGGTTTTAACACAATCATTTGCCTAGTATATTATAAACATAATGTTTCTGCTTATTTACAAAGAGATTCCTGCCTTCGCAGGAATTGGATTACTTTACCAAAACACCTTTAGCTTCCATTAAAGGAACCGCTTGTAAAGCTTTTAAATTAATGGTGTTTTTTCTAAACGTATATGTTTTATCAAACATCTTGTTCCCTTCAAAAAAAGTAACTTTAAATTGATTATTTATAGCAAATAAATCTTCTTGCATTAATTCTATTTTAGCGTAGCTTTTCTTAGGTAGCTTGTCTAGTTTCTTTCTAAAAATAGAAGTCATTTTATCTTCCGAATAGCCACTAGTAACAATAAGTACCATTTCTAGATCTACTTCTTTATCATTAATGATATATGCGTTCCAGTCTTGGGTTTTATAAATATCGTTGTATTCATTTACAACTGCAAGGTAAACACCTTCCACTTTTGGGATGTCAATGTCTTTTTTCATGCTGCAAAAATAGTAAACTATACCAAATAAGAATTAGAATAGTTAGGCGTAATTATTCCTTTTAAGTTATAAATTACTAAATGGTTAAATAGTTCTTCCTTTGCATATGTATCGAATAAATTATTCTTCTTAAAAACTAGTTTATCAATGCGTAAAAAATAAATGCTAACTATTAATTTCAGATTCACTTCCTCTTTAATATCTCCCGTTTTTTGGGCTTGTTTCAGTAAGTTGTAAACAATGTTATTGGCTAAATTCTCAATAAAATCATTAAAAATTTTACTCGCTTTCGGGTAGTACTTTTCTATACCAAAAAGAAAAGAGGGCTTAAAGTATTTTAAATACCCAAACCCTCTTTTATAAATTAACACTACACACAAAATAGGATCGTTACCATTGCTACTAACAATCCCATTTATATCTTCTTTATACTCGTTTAATAAACTCTCTAAACTAGCAGAAACTAAATCTGCTTTGTTTTTAAAAAACGTATAAATTGTTTTTTTAGAAATCCCAAGCGTAGTTGCTATCTCGTCTAATGTTACATGCTTGCTTCCGCATTGTGTAAACTTTGTAATAGAACACTTTAACAAATCTGCTTTGGTAATCATCTTCTTTTATTTTATCTCCATCCGCCACCAAGAGCTTCGTATAAATCTACAATAGACACTAATTGTTGTAATTGGCTATCTATAATATTAAGCTCTGCACTTAAAGCACTTTGTCTTGCGGTTAATAAATCTAAATAATTAGCGTAACCGTTTTTAAGTAACTCTTCTGAGTTTGCTTCTGCCGTTCTTAGAGCTTCCACTTCGTTTTTTCTAAATTCAAATTTTTTGATTTCCGATTCATAAGAAAACAATGCATTAGACACTTCGTTTCCTGCAACTAATAATGTCTTTTTAAACTGCAGTAACGCTTGTTCTTGTTGCGCTATGGCAACTTCCTTTTGCGTTTTAAGTTTTCTTTGGTTTAAAAGCGGTTGTGTTAAACCTCCAACTACTGTCGCAAATAAAGAATTCACGTTTAATAACTTATCTAATTCTAAACTTTGCAATCCTCCCGAAGCAGTTAATGTTAGTGATGGATATAAATTACTATTCGCTACATTAGTTAATTCAAAAGATTGGATTAAACCATACTCTGCAGCCATAACATCTGGTCTATTACTAAGTAATGTTGCTGGCACACCAAGTGTGATATCTTCTTCTATTTTCTGAATATCTAAACTACTTCTTTCAAAGTCTTGTGGAGATTTGCCTAACAAAATACTAAGTGTATTTTCTGTTTTAAAAATAGCCGTTTCAATATCTACCTCTAAAGCTTTTGCTCTATTGTATTGGGCTATATTTTGGTCTACGGCAACTTGTGTTACTTGTCCAGCATCTTTAAGCGCTTTAATGGTTTCTACACCACTTTCTCTAGTTGCAATGGTTTGCTTGGTTACTTCTAACTGTGCATCTAAAGCCAATAAGTTGTAATAGGTATTTGCAATGCTAGAAATCAATTGTGTTTTCACCAATTGATGTCCTGCAACACTTTGCAAATATGCTGCCTGTGTAGCTCGTTTACCACTTCTTATTTTTCCCCAAAGATCTGCTTCCCAAGATAGGTTTGCTGTAATATCATACGTATCTGTACCACCACTAAATATGGATCCGAACTGACTGTTTTCAGAAAATTCTTGACGGGTATAATTAGCACCTACATTTAAGGTTGGCAAATACCCTGCTTTTCCTTGTTTTGCATAGGCTTCGGCAGCTACTATTTGTTGTAGAGCAATACGCACATCCATGTTATTTTGTAGACCTTCTTCTATATACTGTTGCAAGTATGTATCTGTAAATAAGGTTTTCCAAGATACATCTGCAATAGAAATGCTGTCTGTTGGTAAATTATCGGTTCTGTAAAGTCCTTCCGTTTCTGAATTTAATTCTGGTCGTGCATAATCTTGCGCTACAAAACAACTTTGTAATGTTAACGCAACCATTAGTAATAAAGCACCTTTACTAAAATTTCTATGTTTTATAATGGTTTTCATCTTTTTATTCTTCAATAGTTTGTACTGTTGGTTTACCCGAAACTTTTTCTTGTAACCACTGGAATAATATAAATAAGATAGGAATTACAAAGACTCCTAAAATAGTACCAATAAGCATTCCTCCTGCGGCACCAGAACCAATAGAGTTGTTTCCTTCAGACCCAACACCTTTTGCTAATGCTAAAGGCATTAATCCTAAAATGAAAGCAAATGAGGTCATTAAAATTGGACGCAAACGAGATTTTGCACCGTGAATTGCTGCATCTACAATGGTCTCGCCATTTTTCCGTCTAGCTAAAGCAAACTCCACAATAAGTATGGCATTTTTAGCTAACAATCCGATAAGCATTATCAAGGCAATTTGGAAATAAATATTATTTTCTAAGCCTAGGAACTTCGTACTTATATAGGCTCCGAATACACCAAATGGTAATGAAAATACAACTGCAAATGGTAATAAGTAACTTTCGTACTGTGCACTTAATAAGAAATATACAAATAGGATACTTAATATAAAGATGAACGTTGTTTGGTTTCCTGCATTTACTTCTTCACGCGTTAATCCTGAATATGCAACGGAATAGTTACTTGGTAGTTTTGCTACTTCTTCTTCAATCACTCGAATGGCATCTCCTGTACTAAATCCGTCATTTGTTGCTCCTGTTATGGTTGTGGAATTAAATAAGTTGAAACGTGTTACCGATTGTGGCCCATACACACGCTTTAAGGTTACAAACTGCGTGATTGGTGTCATTTCGCCAGAATCTGTTCGTACATACATACTATTTAAAGCATTTTCGTCTGCTCTATCCTCTG
This sequence comes from Lacinutrix sp. WUR7, assembly GCF_016864015.1. NCBI lineage: Bacteria > Pseudomonadati > Bacteroidota > Flavobacteriia > Flavobacteriales > Flavobacteriaceae > Lacinutrix > Lacinutrix sp. WUR7. Next base: position 1,094,511 of record NZ_CP045067.1, read on the forward strand.
GTAATGCCTGAATATATACTCTAAATTGTTTTCCAAATTTGGAGAAATCCGAAGCATAAATCCCACCAATATATCCTTGTAAAGTGGAGAAGATACTGGTTACAGATACCCCTTTTTCTTTTGCTAAAGGCACATTCACTTCCATCTCATATTGTGGATAATTTGTGTTGAATGATGAGGTTGCATATTTAATTTCTGGATGACTCATTAAAGCCATAGAGAAAGCCTTATTTGCTTTATCTAATTCGGTAAACTCCCCTCCAAATTTATCTAATAAATTAATTTCAAAACCAGACGAGTTACCAAAACCACGAATACTTGGCGGTGAAAAGAAAATAATATTAGCATCTGGAATGGTAGCTGCTATACCAAATAACTTTCCTGTAATTGCTTGTGCTGAAAGGGAAGGATCTGTACGATCTGCCCAATCTTCTAGTTTTATAATACCAAAACCAAAGTTACTACCAGCACCACTTATCAAACTTCTACCTTTAATAAAGTTTACGGCAACAATTCCTTCAATACTTTCTACTTTATCGTAAAGTTTTCTTGCTACTGCATCTGTTCTATCTAGTGAAGCTCCAGGAGGTAATTCGATATTAGCGAAAATAATACCTCTATCTTCATTAGGTACAAATCCTGTTGGTGTTGTTGTTGCAGCCCAATAGATTCCAACAACAGCAATAATTAATAATAAAACAGAAATAAATTTTCTTTTATATAAAAACTGAAGAGATTTTCCATATCTATCAACAGTAGCATTAAAGCCACGATTGAATAAGGTGTAAAAACGTTTTAATGGACCTTTTCCTTTTAAATCTTCGTCTTCTTTATGTCCTTTTAATAACAAAGCACATAATGCTGGACTCAAGGTTAAGGCGTTTACGGCTGATATTAAAATCGCAATAATTAAGGTCACACCAAACTGCTCATAAAATACTCCTGTTGGACCCGTTACAAAGGTTACAGGAATAAATACTGCTGCCATTACCAAAGTAATAGAGATAATAGCACCAGAAATTTCATTCATAGCTGTTAGTGTTGCTTTTTTAGGATCCTTTTCGCCTTCATCTAGTTTGGCGTGCACCGCCTCTACAACTACAATGGCATCATCTACCACAATACCAATAGCGAGCACTAGCGCGAATAGCGTTAAAAGGTTTATAGAGTATCCAAAAACATTCAAGAAAAAGAAAGTACCAATAATAGAAACTGGAACTGCAATTGCAGGAATTAACGTAGAACGGAAATCTTGTAAGAAGATAAACACTACTAAGAATACTAATAAAAAGGCTTCTAATAAAGTACTTATTACTTTTTCAATAGACGCATTTAAAAACAAACTAGTATCATAAGGTACAAACACATCTAAGCCTTCCGGAAGGTCTGCTTTTACCTGTTCTAAGGTTACTTTTATGTTTTCAATAATTTCTTGTGCATTAGAACCTTTCGTTTGAAAAATCCCCATAAAAACTGCAGGATTCCCCATACTCATCGCATTCGATGCATACGATTGTGCATCTAATTCAATAGTAGCAACATCTTTTAAGCGTAAAAACTCTCCATTACCTAAGGCTTTAATTACGATGTCACTGTATTGACTTTCATTTTTAAAACGACCGCTATAGGTTAAAGTATAAGAGAAAGACTCTCCGTTATTCTGACCTAAAGATCCAGCTGCAGCTTCTAAATTTTGTTCTGCTAAAGCCGCTGAAATATCGGAAGGAATTAAATTATAGGAAGCTAATTTTTCTGGATTTAACCAAATACGCATGGCATAATCCTGTTGTGAGAATACACTAACATCACCAACACCACTAATACGTTGCATCGCTGGAATCACATTAATTTTTAAGTAATTCTGAATAAATGTAGCGTCGTAATTTTCACTTTCCGAATACATTGAAATAAACATCAATGCACTCGTTTCTTGTTTTTGTGTGGTAATACCTGTTTGAATTACCTCTTGTGGTAATAAAGGGGTAGCTCTAGACACACGGTTTTGCACGTTTACAGCAGCAATATCTGCATCAATTTCTTGATCAAAATATACTGTAATTTCTGCGGTTCCGGTATTAGAAGCTGTAGAAGTAATGTACGTCATCCCTTCTACACCATTAATTTGTTCTTCAATAGGAACAATAACACTCTCTAAAACCGTTTCGGCGTTTGCTCCTGTATAATTTGCGGTCACCTTAATGGTTGGTGGTGCAATATCTGGGTATTCTTCTATTGGTAAGCTAGTGATACTAATAACACCTAGCATAACTATGATAATAGAGATTACTGTTGAAAGCACTGGTCTTTCAATAAATGTTTTTAACATGATAAATATGTTTGGTGGTTATTTAATTTCTGAATAAAGTTGCAACCGGTTTAATCGCTTCTTCAAAAGAGGTCTCTTGTGGTGAGATTGCCATGCCGTTTCTTAATTTTCCAATACCAGATATAATAATTTTGTCGCTTGTATCTACTCCAGATTCTACAACATATAAATTATCAACTTTTCCTTTTGTTTTTATAATAGAGCTAACTACTTTGTTGTCTTCTCCTAACTTAAAAATCATAATATTTCCTTGTTGCTCAAAAGTGGCCGTTTGCGGTACAACAATAGCATCTTTATATTCTATAGGGAATCTTATTTTACCACTATTTCCATTCGTTAAAATTTCATTCGGGTTATCAAAAGCTGCTCTAATTTGAATCGTACCTGTATTTTGATTTATTTGTCCGGTACTGGTTTGAATTCTTCCTTTTTCAGAATATTCTTTACCATTAGCTAATATTAAAGTTAAGTCTGGTGCATTTTTAATACGCTCTGCTTTGTTTTGACCTTTAGATCTTTGTAAGTGGTCTATATATTGTGCTTCGTTAAAACTGAAAAAGGCATATACTTGATCAATTTGACTTACTGTTGTTAATGGTTTAGCATCACTTGGGCTAATTAAAGCTCCTTCTCTAAAATGAATAGAACCAACATATCCATCTATCGGACTTTTAATCGTTGCATAACCAATATTTGCAGAAACACCACTTAAGTTAGCCTTTGCTTGCGCTAGATTCGCTTTTGCTGTTTCTAATTGTACTGCACTAATAATGTTTTTTTCCACAAGTGGAACTAACTTATCTACTTCTACTTGTGCTACATTAACACGTGCTTTTGCTGCTCCAGCATCTTGACTTAAAGACTGTGTTTCTAATTTAAATAACACTTGTCCTTTGCGTACTTTTTGTCCTTCGTCGACATAAACCTTTTCAATATATCCAGATGTTTTAGCTCTTACATCACTGTTTACTATTCCTTCAATAGTTGCTGGATAATCTGTAAATCCAGTTACCGTTTTACTTTGTACTTGTGTAACTGGAAAAGGAGCAGGAGGAGTTACTGCTGCTGGTTTTTGTTCTGCGTTTCCACAACTAACAATGACTAAGAATATACTTAGTGCTAGGAACATTACTATTTTATTATGTTTCATTTTTTACTTGGTTTAAATATCGAATTGGTTGTGTATTAATTTTTCTCTTAATTCTTTTACGGAAGAAGATGCTTCATCTATAAATTTCATGTAAACATTATGAAAGGTTAAATCGAATTTTTCTTCATCATTTTCAATTTTCTTAGTGTTTTGCTGCTCTTTATACTGTTTAATTTCGAAATGTATTTCGCGTTCTTCTTGCCAATGACTTATCATTCTATCCACATGTTGAATAATAGTATCTTTATTAATTACAAAATACTTTTTGCGATCTCCTGTTTTTGTGAAATACACAATTTTATTTAAATCTTGTAAATGATTAATATGTGTAGAGATGGTACTTTTACTTGCACAAAGAATACTTACCATATCTTCAAAAGTTGCACCTCTTTTTCCCGTAAGAATAACGTAAGCCAAAATACGTGCAGCAACTGGTGCTAATTGCTCTCTAGCTTCTAAATGCACTCCTAGTTTTTCAACTAAAGCCATTTTTTCTTTGCAGATGTTATCTTTCATTTTTTAATATATTATTACTGATTTAGAACCTGAATTATTCTTGTACAGTAAATTTCACGCAAATATAAGTATGGGTTCGGAACAAACCGAACTAAACGAAGTTAAATAATTGTTAAATAAAAAAGCCGACTTTTAACAGTCGGCTTTTAGTTTATTTTTTATGCTTTTTTTTGGTTTATAAAGCAGATTTAAATTGCTCTAAGAAACGTACATCGTTTTCACTTAATAAACGAATATCACTAATTTGATTAAGTAACATAGCAATACGATCTATTCCCATTCCGAAAGCAAAACCGGAATATACTTTAGAATCGATACCACAGTTCTCTAAAACGTTTGGATCTACCATACCACAACCCATAATTTCTAACCATCCTGTTCCTTTGGTGATTTTATAATCGGTTTCGGTTTCTAATCCCCAATACACATCTACCTCTGCACTTGGTTCTGTAAATGGAAAGTAAGAAGGACGTAAACGTATTTTAGATTTCCCAAACATTTCTGTTGTGAAATACTGAAGTGTTTGTTTTAAATCGGCAAAACTTACATCTTTATCAATATATAAACCTTCTACTTGGTGGAAGAAACAGTGGGAACGCGCTGAAATAGCTTCGTTTCTAAATACTCTTCCTGGAGAGATGGTTCTAATTGGTGGTTTATTGTTTTCCATATATCGTACTTGTACAGAACTTGTATGTGTACGTAATAAAATATCTGGGTCTGTTTGTATGAAGAAGGTATCTTGCATATCACGTGCCGGGTGGTATTCTGGCAAGTTCAATGCGGTAAAGTTATGCCAGTCATCTTCTATTTCTGGACCTTCACTTACGTTAAAACCGATACGTGAAAAGATATCGATAATCTCATTTTTAACAATAGATATTGGATGACGTGCTCCTATTTCTATTGGTTCTCCCGGACGAGATAAATCGGCATAAACGCCTTTATCTTCTTCTTTACCTTCTAACTCTTCTTTTAAAGCGTTAACTTTCTCTTCGGCCGTTTTTTTAAGCTTATTAATGGTTTGACCAAATTCTTTTTTCTGGTCGTTTGCTACATTTTTAAACTCAGCAAAAAAATCGTTTAACAATCCTTTTTTACCTAAGTATTTTATACGAAATGTTTCCACTTCTTCTATAGATTGTGCTTTAAATACTTCGGCTTCTGCTATGAGTTCTTTTATCTTGTCTATCATGGTGTGTATAAATAGGTGGCAAATTTAAATAAAATATCGTCATTACGAGGAGGAATCGACGAAGTAATCTTTAAAAAAGAATGTGATTGCTATTGCTAATAAAAAATTTACTCGACAATCGCCTAAGTTTGTAGTCATTTGCGTTAGCGATTGGAGCATTGTTGGAGCTCATCTTGGATAGCGACTGCGGAAAGTGCGACCCTTGTGGTAACGCCCTTATTATTTAATATATCCAGTTTCTACAAAGTAGTTTACAATGGCTTCTTTCATTAAAACGCTTTGTTCTCCTGCTTTTAAGTGCGGTAATTCTGCTATTGTGGTGTAATGCGGCCAACCTTCTTCGTCTACAAATTCTAACTCATAATAGCCATAAGGCGTAAGGACTTTACAGATTGCAATGTGCATAAGGTCAAGTTTTTGGTCTTTTTTAAATTTTCTGTCTAATTGCCCAAGTTCTTGTAAACCTATTAAATAAATGATGGCATCTAAGTCTAATTTGTCGCCATCTGCAAATTGAATAGATAATTTTTCTACTACCAATTCCCAACGTTCTTTTAATTCTGTATCTCTTGCCATGTTCACTTCCTACAAAAGCAGGAATCTTTTTAAATGAAACTTAATAAGCCGCAAAGTTACTAAACCTTGTTGTCACTTTGAGACATTTAAGTCGATAAATCTATTAAATGTTGACCCTTTGAATCGTTGATTTATTATTAAAAAAGGAGAGAAGATTTGTTTTTTCTATATTTGACAAAATTCTAATTTTATGAGCGTTTTAGATATTATTTTAGGAGCATTACTTCTTTTTGGATTGGTTAGAGGATTTATGAAAGGCCTTTTTGTAGAAGTTGCTTCCCTTGTAGCCTTGATTGCAGGAGTTTATGGCGCCATACATTTTAGTGGTTTTGCTGCAGAATTTTTAGCAAGCAAAGTAAATTGGGAAGAAAAATACACGAACATTGTAGCATTTGCTATCACTTTTGTCGTTATTATTTTAGTGATTTCACTAGCAGGAAAAGCATTAACGAAATTAGCTGATTTTGCTGCTTTAGGAATTATTAATAAATTATTAGGTGGTGTATTTGGTGCTTTAAAAATAGGATTGGTTTTAAGTATTATTCTAGGTGTTTTTAGCAGAATGAATAACACCATACCTTTTGTTGGTGAAGAAGATTTAAAGGATTCTATTTTATATGAACCTGTAAAATCGCTTGCTCCAATGATTTTCCCTAGTATTATTAAAGCGGAAGAAAAAGAAGAGGAAACCCCAGAAACGGAAGCCGTTTAAATACTAATTTAAAATTAGTGTGTAATCGATATCGTCTACGTTTAAATACTTATTATAGACCTGTTTTATATTAGAGAAAAGCGATTTTAATTCTGTAATTTCTTGCCTATTAAACATTAAAACAAGATTAGATTGCAAAGAGGGTACAGGGATTTTTCGTTTTACTTTTGCTTCTCCATATTTGTTTTCCCAGTACTCAGACTCTATAGCGAACAAATATTTTTTAAACTGTTTGTATTGTGCTTCTGAAAATTCAAAATAGATATTATTAAATTCTAAATGATATACATTACACTTTGTACAAATAGATAATTCGCCACTAGTCACTTTAGATATTGTTTTTATATTACTACACATAGACTTCTCTTTTTTTGAAATTAGTAACAATCTGTTTTTATCTGATTTTTTTCTATAAATGCACTTAACGGTAGGCTTAAATTTTCTGTGGTAATGACATCCAAAACAGCGAAGACATCGTTTTGCATGGCTAGAGAACCACAAAGCATAATTACACCATTGTTTTTTAATGTTTCTGCTACAAACAAAGCGTCCAGTTTTAAAAGATCTTGCACATAATTTTTAGGTGCTTCTCTTGAAAACGCTAACTTTAATTTGGTGAATTTTTTGCTCTTATAATTCTCTTTAATAACGTCGCGATACAGGTTAAACGAAGCGTTTTGCCTTAGTCCGTAATACAAATGAGTTTCTATCTTTTTGGTATTTTGATCTAGCATTCCTAGAAAAGGAGCAATTCCTGTTCCGTTAGCAATTAAGATAACTTTGGAAGCTTTTTTAGGAAAATGAAAGGCTGTGTTTTTTACTATTCGCGATTTAAAAACGTCTCCTTTATTTAAGTTATTTAAGAACCCGGAGCCTAATCCGTTTTCATGAAGCTTTACACTTAATTGTACTTTTCCGTTGACTTTTCCTATAGAATATAAACGCTCTCTGTAATCGTTTTTAGGATAAATAGCCAACAAATCTCCAGAGGTAAATCTCTTGGTATTCGGTTTTAATGTGATTAAAAAAGTGCTGTCGGCATGGTCTTCTGCTTTGGTTTTATCTACCACCGTAAATGTGTTGTTTAATCTTGGCTTTACAGCTAGTTTTTCTTTGGAAATAGATATAGGAAGCTTTCTCTTTTTGTTCCAAAGGGTTACCCATTCTTCAAAAGAGGTTACCGATTTATCATTAATGGTAAAAACGGGTAATCCTTGTTGTAACGGAAGCTTCATCGCTGCATCTACATCGAAAGCAAATTTACAAAAGTCGGGATATGCTAAAGATCCAAAACCAACTACAGAATAGCTTATTTCTTGTACTTGTTTTACCGTTTTTAATCGTTCTAAAAATACGTTGGCATTGGTTGGCGCTTCGCCTTCCCCATAGGTAGAAGTCAGAACTATAATATGTTCTGCTTTACTAAAGGTATCGTAATTATTAAGCTCTGTGATGTAAACGCTTTCGCCCGCTTTTATTAATTGTTCTTGTAATTGGTTAGCAAAAGGCAAGGTGTTTCCGTTTTCCGATCCTACTAAAATCACATATTTGCTATTGTCTTTTTTGTACTTGTTTTTTAGTTTAGCCTTTCTGCGTTTTAGCGTCATGGCAAAACCAGAATAGATAAAAAACAAAATATTTGCGGTTGCAATTGCTAAAATTACAGACCATAAAATACTGCCTTTTCCAGTGTGTAAATTCAGACTTAAATTAGAAAACACCATAACCAAAGGTGTTTTTATTTCGCTTAAAGTTTCTCCTGTAAATTGGTTTACAACAACTTCTTTGTCTTTAAGAGCAAGTGTGAAATAGTCTTCTACGTCTTCCGAAAAAGGGAATTCTATGGTTTTTACCTCGGAAAGTTTTGTGTTTTTAAAAATAGGAAAATCTTGAATACCTTGTTTTGGTGTTTCCGAAAGAGATTCAAAATCTATGGTATGATTAACGCTACTCTTAGGAAGTAAATCGAACTTTTCAGCCGACAAATAAACACCGGTAATGGTGATGATAATTATTGGAATTAACGATAGTCTTCCTAAAACGACATGCCAATACTGACTGAAGTTTTCGTTTACTACTTTCGTGAAAAACTTCTTTAAACCGCCTTGTCTTTTTAGTATTAAAACCGTTCCGGAAACGGCAATTAATAATAATAAAAAGGAGCATAACCCTACAAAAAAGCGTCCGATTCCTTTTAAAAACAACGACCTATGAAAATTAGTAACCCATTTAAAAAATTTGGACACTTCTATTTTATCTCCAATAAACGCTGCTGTTCTCGGATTTATATAGCCATTTAAACTTTCACCATCATTAGCAATAACAGATGCTAAAACAAAATGGTTTGCATCTACTTGCACATCGATAACTTCAGGATATTTTTCCTTTAAATTGGTAATCGTTTCGGCAACCGTTATGGTTTCAAAATTAGAAACTTTATACGGTTCTAGCTTTTCTGAAATGGGTTGGAACGCCAAAATAATTCCAGTTATGGATGCTAATAAAATAAAAACAAAAGAAGATACAGCTAGTGTTAAGTGGCTGTATCTCCAAATGGAAATGGTCATGCTTTTTTAAATTTAGGAGACTTTTGTACTGCTCTCAAAGTGACAATTGGGTTTTAGTTAGGCATTAAACGCACATAACGAATAAACCCTGTACCTTCTTTTTTACTTTTCACACTTTCTGATGTTAATAGAAACTCCACATCTTTGGTGTAATATTCTTGATCTTCTACAGCCGTTTCAAAACGAATACTGTAACCCGCATCAATTTTAGAATCTTCAATTTCTAAAACGCTAATCGTTCTTGCGCCTCCAGCAATGGTTTCTCCTGTAATAGCGTCGATACTAGAGCGCTTCTTTCCGTAGAATTTCCACCATTCTGAAATATCGTGATACCACTCATCATCATCTCCTTGCACGTATAAGGTTTTTTCATATTCTCCTTCCGGATTAATAAGTGAAATAACCACGTAGGCATTTTCACCTGTATAATTAATCATTTGAATCATGCATTTATACGATGTAGATTCTTTTATAGTGGTAAAGGATAGCATTGTTATTGCTAAAAAACAAATCGTTAATATGGATTTAAATTTCATGTGTAACTTTATTTTTTTTGAGGTTATAATTTTATGAAATATGAAAAGACACTTCGACTGCGCTCCGTGTGACAGTTCCTGATTACAAACTCTAAATTATTTATTATTTTAAAAAATCTAAATCGATTTTCTGTGCTTTTAAAATTTCATTTTCGGATGCTAAATCAAAAGGAGTTTCATCAAAATCTGTTATTACATCTTTTTTAGCTCCAATAGATAACAAATACTTTAAGATCTCTGTGTCTTTCGCTTGTAAAGCTGCTAAATGTAAAGCCGTATTTCCTTCGTTATTCTTCGCATTTACATCTATTTTAAATGGCGCTATAAACTTTAAAAGATGGATATCGTTTTTAGCTAATACTAAATGAAATACCGTATTTCCATTTTCTTGTGTTTTCGTAAAATCCAGTCCGTTTTTAGTTAAAACACCTAACTTTTGCTCAAAAACATCTGATTTTTTAGTCGAAAACGATTCTATTAAATAAGGCGTTAAGTTATTTTTATTTGCATCTAAAATGGCAACATCGGCTTTATTTTCTATTAAAAAACGAACCACTTCTAGCGAATTATTTGCGACAGCCAAAGCTAGCGCAGATTCTCCCTTTTTGTTCACCTGGTTTACATCTTTAACCTCCTTAAATAATAAGGAAACAGTTTCTAAATTGTTTCGGCTTGCTGCGTTTATAAATGGGGTGTTTCCGTTTTCATCGATTGCGTTTACATTTCCTTTATCTAAGAAATAACTAACCACTTCTAAATCTTTACTTCTGGCTGCTAAAATATGTAAAGGCGTTTCGTTTTTAATAGAGGCTTTTTCCGGGTTTAAACCAACACTTTCTAAGTATTTGAAAAAATCTATGGTATTTGTATTTCCTCTAGTACCAGCAGCTGCGAACACAAAAGCGTTATCATTTCCTTTTACCCCTTTTTCAAGTAATTGATTTAATAGATCTATATTTCCTGTTTTTGCAACATAATTAAAAACGCCATTTCCATCTGCATCTACACTATTTATACTAGCTCCTTTGGAAGTAAAATAGTTGATTAACGTAAAATCTTTATCGTATGGAGCAGCTAATAGAAGTGCATTAGCTCCTTTTGGTGTTACATCTGTTTTTACATTTGCACCATTTGCAATACAAAGGTCATACACCTTCGTGTTTTGTTGTCCGGAACCTGCAGCAAAATTTAAGATGGTATTTCCTTTATCATCTGTAATATCTGTTTTAGCGCCTTTGCTAAGTAGATATTCCATTACCTCTATATTGCCTTTATATGCTGCCCAAAAAATGTACGTTCTACCATCGTGCGTTAGCTTATTGGCATCGTTTCCTTCTTTAGACTGAATGTGTTTAATAGTTGCTACTGGTGCATCTTGTAAAATAGCATATACCACAGCATCAAAATTATTGCCATTAGCTTCTGTAATGTCATTTCCTTCTTGAATTTTAGCTTCAACAGTTGCAATGGTTGGATTCGATTTCCAATAATCACGGTTTAAAAATATATTTTCTTGCGCAAAACCTAGCGTGCTTAAAAATAGTGTAACAACGGCTATTATGTTTTTTAAATACTTCATATTATTTTTTTACAAATGATTCTATTAATGGATTAATTTCTTCTGCTGTTTGGTATTTTTCTTTATCAAATAAATACTTAAACAATACTTTATTATCTACTTTTTCTTCTAAAATTAAATCTTGATTTCTTGCAAATACTTCGTCCCATTTAGTGCGTACTAAAGCCCATTTAGCTTGTTCTTTAGCCCAAAACTCTTGTGCTGCAATACATTTACTATCTTCTACTTTAACATAGGTATTATATCCTTTTTCTTGTGCTAATAACACATCATCTTTAGCGTCTTGACGAATAATTTTATCGTTATCTTGGTCATGAATCCAACCGCTTTCTACAATCTCGTGACGGTTTGTTCTAAGAGTCACATTATAATCGCTACGTTTGGTATACTCACGTCTTGGTAAAGGTGCAGCTGTTGTACTTTCCCAGTAGCTTTTTCCATCTACATGTACCCAAGTTGCAGAACCTTCGTAACGCGGACTATCATCTACCTGAAATACTTTTTGAGTCCATTGCCCTTTTACTTCTTTTTTTGGAAGATTAACAAAGGTCCATTTATTATCGTGGTTAAATTCATATAAGTTTGTGTTTTCAAATTCCCAATCTTGTCTCCAATGCTTCACAATATAAGGTTGCTCTTTAGAACCAACAATTAATAAATGTTGCATTGCTATTTTGTCTTTATCGTCTGCAACTAATTGCACCCATTCTAATCCTTTATCATGTTTTGTTTTCGAAGCAACGTATGTAGAATCTTCCGAGTATTGAAAAGTTTCTGCAAAATTAAAGCTTACTTCATAACAACCACACATCGCTTTAATGGCTTTTTGATCTTGTTCCTTCTTTTTTTGTGCGCTTACATTAAAAGTAAATGCGAATGATAAAATGAATAATAAGGGTAAATGTTTCATTATTAAAGTTTTATTTATTGGGTTTAAAAAAAATTTAAATTTATTTATTCTTATTTAGATTGAATTAAAATAAGATTCTATATTTGCGGCAAATATAAAATAGAATGAGTCTAAATAAAAATAATATTACACTTTATTTTTTACTTTTTTTGAGTTACGCGATTAATGCTCAAGAAAAGAAAAGGGACACCATCAAGATTGAAAAACTAGACGAAGTAGTTATAGTAGGAGAAAGTAATGTTATGTCTGTTAGTAAGAAGCTATTTACGGTTGGAACTATTAAAAGAAAAGACATAGAAAATGTTGCTGGAAATAACTTAGCAGATGTTTTACAAAACAGTTTAAATATTACCGTCAATCCAGACGCTTCTAATGGTCGCTCCACCATAAACTTATTTGGTTTAGATGGACAATATGTAAAAATATTAGTAGACGGAATACCAATTATTAGTGATAATGGTCTAGGTAACAACATCGATATTTCCCAATTAAATATAGATGATGTGGAACGTATAGAGATTGTGGAAGGATCTATGGGTGTTTTATATGGGGATAACGCCGTTGCAGGTGTAATTAATATTATCACAAAAAGAGGCTTAAAAGATAATGGTTGGGAACTTCAGTTATCCATTCAAGAAGAAACTGTGGGTAATGAATTTGAATTCTTTGATAAGGGAAGACATATTCAAAATGTAAGAGCAACCAATCAGGTAAATGAAAAATTAGCTTATTCTATTGGCGCTTCTAGAAATGATTTTGCTGGTTTTTATAATGGATTTAAAGGAAAAAACTATGTCAACATTCAAGATGGAATAGTTGTAAACGATAGTTTGCGAGGCACCGAGTGGAATCCCAAAGAACAAATAACCGTATCTGGAGATGTGGATTTAAACTTAGGGAAACACAACTTATTTTATAAGCTACAATACTTTAATGAAAACCTAGATATTTATAATAGGTCTGTAAATGGAAGATATGAAAATGGCGTTCTTAATCCTACAGCTATTGATGAAAACTACAAAACAAATCGATGGGTAAATAATTTGAATGTTTCTGGACCATTACATGGAGCTACAAACTATAATTTTTCCTTTTCGTATCAAACTCAAAAACGAAACTACAAAGAATATGTTTACAATATTCTAGAAGAACAAACGCAATCTGTAGAGACAGATACTGTAAGCCAATCTAGTGAAGTATGGTACTCTAAAGCATTTGTAAATAACATAGTACCAAAGTCTGATTTTTTTAATCTTCAGTTAGGTTATGAATTCACTAATCAAAAAGGATTCGATGCTATTGCTACAGGAAATTATTCTAATAATGTAGTAGAAAATACCATAACTAATTACGAATTTTTTGGGATTACCGAATTTCAACCTTTTAAAAAATTATCTATAAATCCGGGTATACGATTTACAAATAGTTCTCAATTTAATAATCATCTAATATGGTCCTTGTCATCTACTTATAATTTTACAGAGAAAATAAAACTAAAAGCGGTTGTAGGATCTGCATATAGAGCACCAAACTTTGAAGAGCTCTTCTACTACTTTGTAGACTCCAATCACAATGTAAGAGGGAATCCTGATTTACAACCAGAAGATGGAATCTCTGTTTTTATAAACCTTAAAAACAATTATAAGATTGCCAAAGAAGGCTTTTTAAATCAAAAATTCACATTCTTTTATATTGACTTAAAAGATGCTATAGCTAGTATTACTTCGGAAGATGAAGATGGCAGCATTCTATTTACACAAGACAATATAGATTACAGTAAACGCTTAGGTTTCAATTTAGAAAACAGTTTTATCTATAAAAACTGGAATATAGGTTTGGGAGCCACTTATTTGGGCATTACAAATGCTATTAATGCATCTTTAGATAATCCATCAGATTATATGTGGAGCTTAAACTTACAAGCCATATTAGCTTATAATATAGATAAATGGGATACCACTATTAGTAGCCAATTAAAACATACTGGTAAAACTCAAGGTGTATTTACCGATACGGATGGCGAATTGTTTATTGGAGAAACCGATGCTTTTACTTGGTTAAACGCATCTATAAGAACAGATATTACACCTAGAATAAATGCAACATTAGGAGCAAGAAACTTACTAGATGTTGTAAACATAAACACTAAATCTTCTGCTGAAGCGCATACTGCTTCGACATCAAGTTCCCGATTAATCGGTAATGGCCGATCCTATTTTTTAAAACTATCCTATAATTTAAATTTTTAACACTAATAATTATGACAAACAAATTTTTAACTCTGATATTAATCCTTACCGCTGTAGTTGTTACAAGCTGTAGTAGTGACGATAATGGTGGAAACACAGTAACAACCACACCGCCATCTTCTGGTGGAATTATTGACCCAGAAGTAGGTGGATTTAATCAACCAAATCGTGTTTTTGTAGATTTAAGTACCGGAAGCCAAGTAGCTGTAAATCGTGGTGCTTGGGAAATTGCTGTTTATAACGGTTCGGAAAACAGAGTCTATCTTAACAGTGCTTTATTAGTATCTGCTGCAGAATTAGAAGGTATTACGGATATTACAACAGTAACGGAAACTACAACTTTAACATCTCCGTTAACCTTAAATGCATTAGATCCAACTTTTACACCTACCACTGTAACAGTAAATACTGTTGCTGAATTAATGCAAGGTTTACCTGTAAACTATTACCAATATGGTGATTTAAATGCTGGCATTTCTTTTACGGATACTAAAGAAGGCGAATTAACAGGTACTGCATTTGAAGAAATATCAACAACAGATAGCGAGAACAATGTGTACATTATCAACTTAGGAAACGAAATACCTACAACAAATAATGGAACAATAAACACGACTGGAGACTCAAGAGGTTTTATGAAGGTTAGAGTATTAACAGACGGAAACAGCTACACGATTCAATATGCTGCATTAAGTAATACAACTAATTTTTCGGAATTAACGGTAAGTAAAGATAGCAACTACAACCTTACTACTGTAAGCTTAATGGATGAGCAAATTGCAACTTTAGAGCCAATATCTTCTAATTGGGATATTGATTTTGGTGGTGTATTTTCTTATTATGGTCAGCAAGGTACTTTAGCCGCAGGTTTAACGTATTCAGATTATACATTACACAATACGCTAGGTGGTGTTGGCTTGTATCCGATTACTGTTGAAGACGACACAACCCCTAATTATACAAACTTTACATACGATGATATTACGGAAGCAAGTTTTATTTACAATGATCGTACTATTGTAGGCAGTGGCTGGAGAACTGTAGATTATATGACTGGTGAAACATCTGTAAGAGAGGACAGATACTACATTATCAAGGATACGGACGACAATTACTATAAGCTAAGATTCACAGCAGTGGAAAGCCAAACAGGAGAAAGAGGTTATCCGCAGTTTCAATATGAATTATTACAGTAAACATTCTTAATATTTTATAACATTAGTCTATTATAAAAATGAAAAGCCACTCTTAAAGGAGTGGCTTTTGTTTTTACGTATTGTTTTGGGTCCAATTAATCTAAATGATATATTTCTCTAATATCATTAAGGATTCTTTCAAAATCTATTTTTAAATCTACCAGTTTTCCGGTATGAATATCAAAGACCCAACCGTGTACAATTAATCCTCTACCACGAACTGCTTTTTGAATGGCAGCCGTTTTAATAAGATTAACACATTGTTCTTGTACATTTAATTCGATTAAACGTTCATATTTTTTTTCTTCCTCTTCAATCGCATTCAGCTCTTCGTTATGAATACGGTACACATCGCGAATGTTTCGCAACCACGGATTTAACAAACCTAGATCTGCAGATTGCATCGCAGCTTTTACACCACCACAACCATAATGTCCGCAAACAACTACATGATTTACTTTTAAGTGCTCTACAGCATACTCGACAACCGACATCGCGTTTAAATCGGTACCAATAACCATATTCGCAATGTTACGGTGTA
The DNA here is from genome assembly GCF_016864015.1 of Lacinutrix sp. WUR7. Classification (NCBI taxonomy): domain Bacteria; kingdom Pseudomonadati; phylum Bacteroidota; class Flavobacteriia; order Flavobacteriales; family Flavobacteriaceae; genus Lacinutrix; species Lacinutrix sp. WUR7. The sequence continues at coordinate 1,110,564 of NZ_CP045067.1, forward strand.
CAAAAACATCTCCAGGACCTAATCCCATTAATTCTTCTGCAGTAACTCTACTATCGGAACACCCAATAAATAACAACTCCGGATTTTGTCCTTCGCCTAACTTATCAAAATACGCGTCGTCTTCATTTAATTTAGACTTTATCCACGTTTTATTATTTTCAAATACGATATCTAGATTCATTTTTTAAATTTAGTTTTCGTCTTTTACGTTATCCTTTATCCATTTTACACAACTATCAAAGGTCTTGAAAATATGTTCATTAGGAATAAAATCAGGGATAATATCAATACGTTCCATCATATAACGAGGTTGCTGTAATAAACCAACAAACAGCACTTCTACGCCATTTTTTGTAAGTTCTTGTAACATATCTTCCATGGCATACAAACCAGACTGATCCATATATTGCATTCTTCCTAAACGTAAAACTACCGTTTTTGCTGTATTAGGAATTTGTTCTGTTAGCGCTTGAAAATCACTAGTTGAACCAAAGAATAAAGGCCCTTTAATATGCTTAATAAATACTTCTTCTTTAAGGTTTTCTGGAAAAGTACCCTCATCTGCCCAAGCTTTCTCTTTCTTTAAAGACTTCACATCGGAGCGTTCTGCTGTTAAATCTCCAATTTTTTTCATAAACATTAGAGAAGCGATTACTAGACCAATACCAACTGCGTAGATTAAATCCCAAAAAGTAGAAAGTAATAGTACAATAATCATTATTAAAACTTCTGAACTTAATTTTAAAGGTCCAAATTTTATATCTCTTGGTAAACTCGGTATTGCTTTAAGTCCTTTATAATCCATAACACCAATACCAACTGTTATTAAAATACCAGCTAAAACAGCTGCAGGAATTTTAGATGCTACAGGAGCTAATACTAACATAATAAGTAATAACATAACACCGGCAATCATACCAGATAATTTTGTTTTACCGCCAGCATTGATATTTACAACAGTTCTAATAGTAGCACCTGCACCTGGAATACCACCAAAAAGCGCTGCTATACTATTACCAATACCTTGTCCGATAAGTTCTTTATTCGGTTTATGTTTGGTTTTAGTCATATTATCTGCAACAACACTAGTTAACAAAGAATCAATGGCTCCTAAAAGAGATAAAGTAAGTGCTGTAAAGATGTAAGGAGTTACACTACCCAAACTGAAACTAGTAAACATTTCTAGTCTTGGAATTGGAATACCTCCAGGTATTTCGGAAATAGGTCTATAGCCTAAATTAAAACCATAAGCGATTCCCGACATTACAACTAGCGCAACTAATGTACTTGGTACTGCTGTGGTTATTCGTTTAAAACCATAAATAATAAATATGGTTCCTAAAGCTAGAATAAGCTCTAGCCAATTGATATTTTGTAATGCTCTTGGTAATACTTTTATTGCTCCTACTGTACCAGAAGCTTCTTTAGCAGCTAGTGTTTGGGACTCTTTTAAAATTTGTTCTGGAGTAATTTGATGCGCACGATCTATCGTTTCTTTAAAGTTTTCAAGTACTAGAATACCTTCTCCTGCTTCTTCTTTTAAAATATTTTCAAGAATAACTTCTTCTGCTTGTGGTTTAAATTGTTCTACAAATGCGGTATCTTCTTTTGGGTAATACCCAATAGAAGGCAAAATTTGTGTTAGTAAGATAATTACCCCAATAGCGGTCATAAACCCAGAAACTACTGGATAAGGGATATATCTTATGTATTTACCTAAGCCTAAAAAACCAAGTCCCACTTGTATTAATCCTGCTAATAAGAATACGGTTAAAATTGCTGGTAATGCTTTTTCTACACTGCCATCATTTGCAGCTACAATTCCTGCAATAATCACCATACTTACTGCTGTCATTGGTGCTGTTGGTCCAGAAATCTGTGTAGGTGTTCCTCCAAAAAGTGCCGCAAAAAAACTAATAAAAATGGCCCCATATAGTCCTGCTTCTGGTCCTAAACCTGAAGACACCCCAAAAGCTAAAGCTAAAGGTAGAGCCACAATTCCGGCTGTTATACCACCAAAAGCATCTCCTTTTATATTTGAAAATAAATTTTTCATATTTTAATAGTTTTAATTTAGTTTGTTTTACAAAATACCTTTTTTCTACTTACTTTAAAAGTAAATAGGATTAGAAATTTACAAATGCAATTATATTAATTTGATCTCTTCCTGAATTTTCAAAAAACTGATTCATATACCCTAATTCTAATTTTAAGTTTTCAGAAAAAGTATATCCTAATCCTCCATATACCCTATTTCTATCGAAAACTTCGGATTCTGTATTTAAAAACACTTCATTGTATGCAGATAAATATAAAGGGCTTTTGCCGTCTTCTTTATTTTGAAGCGGATAATTAAAGCCTAAAAAGTAGCGTAGTCGCATTTTAAAATCGTCTTCTACAAAACGTTGTTCAAAACGATAACGATGATTCAATTTCAGTTTACCTATATTTTGTTTGGACGTAAATTGCTGAAAAACACGATGCTCATTTACCGTTGCTTTTTCATCGGTGTTTCCAATATAATTTTCAGATAAAATATAACCATATCCTAAAAGGATGTTATTCTTACTTTCATTAAAAGTATAACCTAAACCGGTTCTTAGTAATAGTTGTTCTAAATCGCCGACAGCATCATAATTTCAGTATTGCACTTCGTGATGCATATTCCAGGTATTGTTTAACTTTTTGTTTCCAATATAAATTAACCAATTTCCTAAATTACTCTCTTGACTTGCAGCAATAAAAGGCAACACCAATATACATATTAGTGTTGCCATAAAAGTCTTCTTTTTCATAAAAGCTTTTATACTATTTTATTAATAAAAGTTTACAGCACCTGTATTTACATCATACATTGCTCCAATGATTTTAATTTCACCTTTTTTCTCCATTTCGGTAAGTATCGGACTTTCGGCATGAATTCTATCGATCATTAATTGTACATTCATGTGCGATACCTCATCTACAAACGCTAAATTTTTAGAGCTTCTTAAGCTTTCGTCTTTAGGCTCTGTAACGGCATTAACTGCTGGTGTAATTTTTTGAATCAACTTGGTTAGGTTACCCATTTCGGCATGGTCACAAGCTCCTTTTACGGCACCACAACTTGTATGTCCTAAAACAACAATAAGTTCTGTACCTGCTAATTTACATGCAAATTCCATACTACCTAAAATGTCTTCATTCACAATATTCCCTGCTACCCGCACGCTAAAAATATCTCCTAATCCTTGGTCAAAAACCAATTCTGCAGACACACGTGAATCGATACAACTTAAAATAGTTGCAAATGGAAATTGTCCGTCACTAGTATCATTTACTTGCTCTAAAAGGTTACGATTCGCTTTTAAATTATCTTGAAATCTTTGATTTCCTTCTATTAAATATTGTAATGACTTTTCAGGTGTCATTGTTGCTTGTGTCTCTTTTGTATGTGCTTTCATAAGTTTTTATTTATTAGAATACTAGTTTTGTAGTATCTGGATTTTTCTCTCCGGTTAGTAATAAGGAAACATTCAATTTATTCATAATGTCTCTTTTTGTTTTGTTGTTTTTATCTAAACACATCAAGTTTATTTTATTTTTTGATACGTACTTAGATACACTTTCTAATGCTTTATCACTTTGTTCAAAAACATATTCAAAGGTGTTTATTTCAGCAGTAACATCCACTGTTGAATTACTATTCGCTGCTTTAACGATAATAAATGTCTTAATTGGTAATTTTGTTTTACTAATTAATTCTTCGATACCATTAATGTCTAAGGTTTTATCTATAGTATTTAAAACTCCTAATGCAACTTCTTTATTTGGTTGCAACGCATCTTTACCTGTTGTAATCATAACAGGACCTTTGTGTGTTTTTAAAACAAATTCTGTGATATTGTCTCCTATAAAGTTAAGTTTTTTTGCTTTCCTTTTACCAAGAACTATAATATCTGGTTTATGTTCTTGTATATAGCTTTCAATTTCATGCTTTAAATTACCAAAAGATAATTTATAATCGATAGGCATATCAAACTCCTGACTTACAGGTTTTACAATACTTTCTATAAGTTTATCTGTAATGAGATGCTTTTCATTAATAGAACGCATAGTAGACAACTGATTATCTCTATCGACAATTTCTGTTGGTCTTTTTATATGAAACAACGTTATTTCACCACCAACCATTTTTGCTAAACCTACTGTACTTTTTAAATCTAACTCTGTAGTTTTTTTTAAATCTGAAAGCAGTAATATTTTGTATTTATTATTTTTCATAGGATTTAACTTAAACTAATATTAGATTTTGGTCTTAATTGAAAGAACTCGATAAAGCTTGGCGGATTTTCAACAACTCCACGTTTTGAAATTAATTTGATATCAATGTTTCTTTCCTTTGCTTTAAAAGCAAAATCTTCAAGAATTTCAATAATATCGTAATCCAGAAACCTTGTTTTTCTAACATCAAATTCTAAATACGTATCTCTTGGTAAGCTATCTAATTCTTTTAAAATAGCTCCTTTGTTAAAGAAGGTTACTTCTTCAGCTAATTCCATTTTAATTCTATGTTTTCCATTACTATTATCTTCAATATGAAGAAAGTGCGAGTTTTGGTAGCTTTTTAATAAAATAACAACAATACCAACAGCCAATCCTAAACCAATACCTACTAATAAATCTGTAAATACAATTCCTATAACCGTTACAAAAAACGGAACAGATTGTTTCCAACCTAGACTGTACATCTTCTTAAATAACGATGGTTTTGCTAATTTGAAACCTACAATTAATAAAATAGATGCTAAAACAGATAAAGGAATTTTATTAAGTAAAGAAGGAATAAGTACTACTGATAATAATAATAAAAGTCCGTGAATGATAGTCGATAGTTTCGTTTTTCCGCCAGATTGAATATTAGCAGAACTTCTAACAATTACTTGCGTTATTGGAAGACCACCAACTAATCCAGATAATATATTACCTGCACCTTGCGCCAATAATTCTCTATTAGTAGGTGTCACGTTTTTGTCTGGATCAATTTTATCCGATGCTTCAACACACAATAAAGTTTCTAAACTTGCTACTAAAGCAATAGTAAAAGCAACAACCCATACTTGTGGATTTGTAATTGCTGCAAAATTCGGAAAACTAAACTGTCCGATAAAAGAATCTAAATCTTCTGGAATTGGAACACTAACCATGTGGTTTGCTCCAATAGATAATACCTCGTGATTTTGGGTAAGCATAAAAAATATGATACCTAATACTACCACTACAAAAGGGCCTTGAATCACTTCGAAGAACTTTCCTTTTTTACTCAATATTTTATCCCAAAATATTAAAAGTAACAAACTAATAAGACCAATTAAAGCAGCTCCTGGATGAATATTATTTAGCATCGTAAACAATTCTGAAAAGGTATTTCCTCCATCTATTTCAAAAAACTCTAAATCCCAAGCTGACGCTTCATCGTAACCAAAAAAGTTAGGGATTTGTTTTAAGATAATGATAATACCAATACCTGTAAGCATTCCTTTAATCACCGATGACGGAAAATAATAGCCAATAATACCAGCTTTTAGAATACCAAAAATTAATTGAATAACACCTCCTAAAACAACAGCAACTAAAAAGTTTTCATAACCTCCTAAAGTTCCAATTGCTGTTAATACAATTGCTGCAAGTCCGGCAGCAGGGCCACTTACACCAATTTTAGAACCACTTAAGGCTCCTACTACTATTCCTCCTATAATTCCGGCTATAACTCCTGAAAAAAGTGGGGCTCCACTGGCTAATGCAATACCTAAACATAAAGGTAATGCAACAAAAAACACGACGACACTTGCAGGCAAGTCGCTTTTTAATGTTTTAAACATATATACATACTGATTTTGCGCTGTTGATTCTTTTTTTATGATCAATAGCTATTTTTAATATTTTTTTGGGACAATAAATGTCTAACGAATAAAATATTAAATAAAATCTGGTGGTGGAGAAATGATGTTAAAATGCGGGTTTAGGTAATCTTTAAAGAAATAACCTAATTCATTATTTTTAAATAAATCGCTTAAAGGAATAAATTCGTTGTTCGTTTCAGAAAAAACGAGTTCAAAATTATTGTTTTCTTCCTCTTCAGAAAGGCTATAAAAAACAGAAATATCTATCGTATCATCTAGTGCTATAATTATAGATGGCATAGTAATAATTGCCATAAATAATACAGTAAAAAATATAGAAATGTTCCTTTTTGGCATCCTTTAAATTAAATCAAGCTGCAAATATATAACTATAGAATTGTTTTATTGTTAAGGAAAAATTAAATTTCATTTAATGCTTTAATATCATCATTAGAAATCCAACCCACTTTACCATCTGTAAGTTTAATTTTTTTCCAATTATTTACCGTGTCTAAAATTAAAACTTTAGTTCCTTCATGTAATCGAAACGATTCTTCGCTTCTTAAATTAGGTTCGCTTTTAACCTTAGCTTCTTGTGAAAACACAATGGCTGGTTTATTCTTTTTATCGATATCAAATTTATGAAACGCAAAAAATAAAGAGATAGATGCTAAAAATAAAAAACTAGAACTACCTATAAAAGCTAACCTTTTTCTTGTTGTTGAATAGCTGAAATAATACAATAAAGACAATAATACAAATAAAACCACAGCAATAACCGAAGCATAAGCCCAGCCATTAAAACTAAGCGTATTTGTAAGATTTTTAAATAGTTTAGTAAAACCTACTTCTGGCACAACATCTATAGCATCTACAGTCATATTTCTTGCAAAAGCGATATTGTTTTGTATTTCTTTATCGTTAGGGGAAAGCTGTAATGCCTTTTCATAATAGTAAATACTAGGTGCAATATTATTTAGTTTATAATGTGCATTTCCAAGATTAAAATACAAAGAAGCAGAATGTTTTTTAGCATCTAAAATACTTTCATATTTAGCAATTGCTTCCGTAAATTTCCCCTCGTTATATAACGTATTTCCTTCTTCAAAAAGCGTGTTATTTTGTGCTACAGAAAGCGTAGTTAGTAAAAAAGTTAGTATGTAAATTATTTGTTTCATTTGTATTTTCTATAAAACCCCTTCCAACATAGATTCGATGTCTCGGAATACATTCACCTTCCTTTATTATTCTAGAAAAGGAGTTTAAATGTTTATCTTATTTGCTTATCGATTTCAGAAATGGTTCTGGATGCTTTTTCATAATCTTGTTGCATTTCAACTTGTGTAATTGGTGTATATCGTGCCAATTCGCAATTTTTCAAGATACTTACAAACTCTAAAACGGTCGTGTTTTCTACTTGTCGTTCATTTAATATTTCTGTAATCGTATCTTTAGTGAAATCACTAGTTTCTATTTGTAACTTGGCTTTTAAATAATTATGTAATGCCTTTTCAAGCGCTACATAAAAAGCTTCTTTTTGTCCTAAGGCACGTTTTGCTGCACTTAAATATTTTTTCGCTAGCTTATCTGCTTTTCTAACTTTATTACCTGTAACATCTGCCATACGTTCTTCACGTTTGTTTCTAAAGACAATAGCTAATGGTATTGCTAAAAGCGGACCTAATAAAGCGGTCCAGAAGCCTGTAGATTTAAAGAAATCCTTTTTTGTAGTGCTAACTAAATTCGCGTTGGTTTTAATAAATGCAAATTGATCATTACTTAAAACGGGTTGTTTATCGCTTCCGTTTGTAATAGCATTATTGGTTGTTCCCTCGTTATTGGTTGGCCCTTCTAACACATCAATTATTAACTCATCAGAGGAAAGTGTTTTGTAGCTTTCGGTTTTTAAATCAAAATAAGAAAACGAGATACTTGGTAAAGGGTATTTTCCTTTAAATTGCGGAACAACCGTATAGCTCTGGCCACGTGTTCCTTGCATTCCGTTTATGGTTGTTCTTACATTATCTGTGTTTTCTGGTTCATAAACCTCTAAGGAACTAGGAAGGCTTAGTTTTGGTAATTCGAATAGTTTTAAGTTTCCATTACCGGAAACAGCAACGGTTGCTTGTAAGGATTCGGATGCATTTAATGCTGTTTTAGAAGTCGCTACTTTAAAATCGAAATCACCAACCGCTCCTGTAAAATTGGCTGGTTTATTATTTTCTGGTAACGGTTTCACATTAATTTTTCTACTTCCAGCAGAAATGGTTTTGTGCGCTTGCGTCATTAAACGTTCTCCAAAAATATTTCGTCTGCTTGTAGGAACATCAACAGTAATATCTAAGCTTAATGGTTCAATTTCTAGCTTTCCTGTTTTTTGAGGATAAAGTACTGTTTTACGTAAAACAACATATCTATAGTCTTCACCTTTATAGGTTCCTTTTAAAATTTTTAAGCCTTTTATATCTATGTTTTGTGACCAGAAATCATTGTATCTCGGACTATCTGTTTCTCGCCAATTACTAACTCCGGTATTTGGTGAAACGTACAATTTATAGACAACGGTTATTCCTTCGTTTAAATAAGGGTTTGTTTTAGATACTTCTGCAACTAAATGAATATTATCTTCTATTAAAATATCCGGATTATTAGGGTCATTTGGCTTGCTTACCGCTTTAGAAACAACGACTGTTATTGGCGTTGTTTTATAAGTTTCTCCATTAATTTCTATAGTAGCTTGATTAATGGTAAATTTCCCTTGTTTTTTTGGTGCTAAAAAGTAACTATAGGTTTTATTGAATGATTTTTTTCCATTCATCCAAGAATGACTAACAGACTGGTTTGGACCTGCAACTACAGTGAAATCTTGAAAGCTTGGCGGGTTAAAATTATCGCCATCCTCATTCATCTCAAAATCAATACGTAAACGTTCATTAACACCAAGTTTCTTCTTGCTTGTTTTTGCTTCAAATTTTACTTGTGCAGAAGCGATACTTGTTGCAAGTAGTATAAATAGTATTGTTATGTGTTTTATTGTTTTCATAAGCCCTTTCTGTCCTTCGGACATCTTTCCCTTTGGGAAAGAAAAGATTTCATTTTAATGATTTATATTTTTTAATACCTACGCAGGACTGAATACTGCGATTGTAAACTGAAATTTACCAATCTTTTTCGGTTTGTACTCTTTCTCCTTTTGTTTTTTGAGCATTCATTTTATCTTGTACTTTCTGCTCTTGATCATTCATTGCTTCTAGCAAGTTTTTCACTTGCTGTGGTGATAATTGTCCGGGTTGTGGTTTTGGTTGTTCTTTTTTCTCATCTTCACCACCTTTCCCTTCATCTTCTTTTTCATCTTTAGGATTGCCTTCTTCGTCTTTTTTATCCTCGCCTTCCTTCTTATCTTTTTCTCCGTCGTCTTTAGGCTCTTCGTCTTTATTTTCGTCTTCCTGATCTTTTTTATCTTCCTTATCCTGGTCTTGATCTTTTTGATCTTGTTCCTGATCCTTGTTATCTTCGTTTTGATCTTTATTCTCGTCCTGCTTATCTTGTTCTTCTTGTTGCTGCTCTGCACATTCTTTTGCTAAAGCATAATTATAACGTGTTTCGTCATCGGTAGGATTATTTCGTAATGCGTTTTTAAAAGCTTCTGCTGCTTCTTTACATTGCTTATCCTGCATGAGAATATTACCTATATTATGGAATGCTCTATGTTTTTCGTCTTTAGTAGTTGCATATTTTGCAGTTTGTTTTAAACGATATAATGCTTCATCAAAAATGCCTTTTTTGTAATACGAGCTCCCTAAGTTATACGCTCCAACGGTATAGTTTGGTTGCTCAGACATGGCTTTTCTATATTCCATTTCTGCCGAAACATAATCTTCATTAGCTGCCAAAATGTTGGCATCATACACTAAATCGTTCGCTTTTTTTTGCGCAAGCATTTGCTGTTCTTCTTTTTCTTTGTCTTGGGCAAAAGAAGAAATGCTAAAAAGGGCTACTATGATTATTACTATGTGTTTCATTTTGATTTTACTAAATTATAAAACTCTAGGCTTGGTTCTAGTTAAAGATTTTATAAATTATTTAACTGGTTAATTCATGAAAGACCTTTCGACTGTACTCCAGGTGACATTCTTATTTATAGGTTCTCGTTGAATAGGTTTAACTTTTTCAGCCAAGCTGTTTTTCGTTCTAATAAAAAGACATCAATAAACAATAGAAATATTGCTAATCCTATAAACCATTGAAATTGGTCTTTAAAATCTGCAAACTCTTTGGCTTCAAATTCTGTTTTATCCATTTTGTTTAAAATGTCTCTAATGGTGTCCACTACTTCATTCGTATTTCTTCCATTAATATAAACACCGTTTGCTTCTGCAGCAATGCTTTTTAAATTTTCTTCGTTTAAGCGTGTTATTACCGTTTCGCCTTGTCTGTCTTTTTTATAATTTAAAACTACGCCATTTCTTTTTATTGGTATTCGACCTCCTTTAATATCTCCAACTCCAATGGTGAAAATTCGGATTCCTTCTTTACTCGCTTCTTCTGCTGCACGAATAGCCGATTCACCAAAATGATCTTCCCCATCTGAAATAATGATTAAAACCCTATTAGTCTGCTCTTCATTATCAAAATAGGTTTCTGCTAATTCTATAGCGCCATTAATTGCTGTTCCTTGCGAAGACAACATATCTGTATTCATGTTCTGCAGAAACATTTTTGCTGCTGCATAATCTGTGGTTATTGGTAATTGCGGAAATGCTTTTGCTGCATAAGCAATAATACCAACTCTGTCACTGGCAAGATTATTTATAATTTGCGTTACTAGTTGTTTCGACTTATCTAATCTGTTTGGTGCAATGTCTTCTGCCAACATACTTTTAGAAACATCTACAGCAAATACAATATCTACACCTTCGCGTTTTACGGTTTCTAGTTTAGTACCAACCTTTGGGTTTACTAAAGCAATTGCTAAACTAGCAAATACCAGACACCAAATGGTTACTTTTAATACGCTCTTAAAAAGGGATTGATTCGGACTTAATTTTTTTAGGCTTGCTTTATTGGCAAAGTTTTTTTGTGCTTTATGTTTCCAAATTTGAAGCACCAAAAATAGTAGGATTATCACTGGAATAATCACTAAAACCCAAAACCATATTTTTTCTTCTAATTGATACATGTTTACTTTCCGCAAAAGCGGAAATCTTTTTAATTAATATTTATTTAAAACCTTGTAAGAAAGTCATAATTACACAAAACTTCTAAAAATAGTGAAACGCAGTAATAATTCTAATGCTAATAAAAGTCCTGCTAATAATACTAACGGACGATATTTTTCTTCGTAATTATAAAATTTAAATTCTTCGATTTCTGTTTTTTCTAGTTTGTTTATTTCATTATAAATTTCGGCAAGCTTCTTATTGTTTGTTGCTCTAAAATATCTTCCTCCAGTTGCATCTGCAATTTCTTGAAGTAGGGCTTCATCAATTTCTACTTGTACTCTTGCGTATTGAAAAGTCCCGTTTGGATTTGTTGCGTAAGGAGATAGCGCCATTCCGTTTGTACCTATCCCTATTGTGTATACTTTAATACCATATTCTAACGCTAATTCACTTGCAATTTTAGGATCTATAAAACCAGAATTGTTAACTCCGTCTGTAAGTAATATAATTACTTTACTCTTGGCTTTACTATCTTTTAAACGGTTTACAGAGGTTGCTAAACCCATTCCTATTGCAGTTCCTCCTTCAATAATCGTGTTGTATTTTATATCGTTAAGCGATCGTATTACAATTGCTTTATCACTAGTAATTGGTGTTTTTGTATAACTTTCACCAGCATATTCTACCAAACCAATTCTATCATTTGGCCTTCCTGCAATAAATTCTGCTGCAACTTCTTTTAAAGCCTCTAAACGATTAGGTCTTAAATCTTTCGCCAACATACTTGCCGAAACATCTATTGCCATCACAATATCTATACCTCGAGTGGTTTTTGTTTTTGTTGAAACATCTACCGTTCTTGGTCTTGCCATTGCAGTTATTAATGCTGCTAAAGCTGCTAAACGCAAAGCAAATAACAAGTGCCTTAGTTTTGGCAACCAAGAGTTGGTTACTTTAAACCCTTTTAAACTGGATATCTTTAATTCTGCTGTTTGCTTATTATGCTTAAAAACATACCATAGCAATGCTAATGGAAGTAATAAAAACAACCAGAAAAATTCTTTATTTAAAAATTCTATTCCTTCAAACATGGTTTAATTTTCTTCTTGTTCTTTTTTTGCAACTTCTTCTTTTACAAGTTCTACAGAATTAACAATTCTTTCTGCAATTTCTTGTGCATAGACATCTCCCTTTCTATATGTAATGGCAATTTCTTGTATTACATTTTCTGCCGTAAAATGTAAAAGTACATATTCGCCATCATAATATTTATCTGTATTTGCTACAGGAAGACTCGCTGTTCCATAGGTTTTTAATCCTTCGGCATTATTAGGAGTTACAAATTTTTCTTTTTTAACAAGTAAATTGCTAACGCCTTGATTTTCTAATTGCTGAATTGCCTTTTCGGAAACTTGATTTAAATCTATTTCTTCTTGACCTCCCTGTTTTTCGGGACCTTCTTGTGGACTAACTTTTAGCGTAGAGAGTTTAACACTTAAGGCTTCTGAAACATTACCAAAACTAAAAACAGTCATCTGTAATTTTGCTTTTATTTCTTCGGGAATTGGTGGATTATCTCTTTTTAAAACTTCTGGTGTGCTAATAGTAATTGCTGGAAAACCATAATCACTTGTTACCCAATCACCTTCTAACAACTCTTTACTTTCATTACCAATAATAGTATCTTTTACATAACCAAAACCGTATTTTAAACCAAAGCCTACAAAAGTGGCAATACAAAGACCTACAACTATTGCTGCTGTAATAATTATCTTATTGCGTTTTTGTTTTTTCTCTTGTAGTTCTTGATATTTTTGGTCTTGTAGTTTTTCTTCTTCGGTTGGTTCTGGCAACGCTTCTTTTACTTGATCTATCTCTAAATCAATAGTATTTCTATCTAATTTTGCTAGCTCTACATCTGGAGCAGACTTGGCAAACTTTACTAAATCTGCACGCTTTAAAATAGTTTCAATATTTTTAATATCGTCTTTAGTAATATCTATTTGGTTACCATCTTTAAGGATGTTTAATCGTGTTATCAACTCATCGGTTGTACTCTCTAATGCGCGATCATATACTTTTTCGTCTAGATATTTTCTAATAATAAAGGTTAACTCGGAATAGTAATCTTTTAATTCTGCATTTTGCAAATAGTTGGTTTCATCTAAATTTTGCAGTGCTAATTTCGCTCTATCATAAGGCGGAAGCAATGCAATTTTCTCTTCTTTTGTAAGTGGTTTTGTTCTCCAAATAAACCAATATAATAAGAAACTTAATAAAGATAAAACTAGTAACGTTAGCAAAAGATATTTCCACCATTGACTCGGACTTTTCTCTACTTCAATAATTGGTTTAATATCGTACAACCCTTGTTTTGTAGTGTCTACTACAATATTTTTTACCTCTATTTGTAAAGAATCGGTTTGAAATACTTTAGTACCAATTACAATTTTCTGTCTTGGAATAGTAAATGCGCCAGAATCAAATTGTGTTAAACCATACTTTTTAATTAGTTTGTATTTAGCATCTTCTTTTGTGGTATCTATAGCATAAGATTGTATCATTTCTAAAGGAAGAAATGTTTGTCCTTCCGGAAAAACCACAACATTTGTAGTATCTGTTTCTACTTGTACTTTATAGGTTATTTGCTCTCCTATTTTTATGGAAGTAGAATCTATTGTTGCAGTTACTTGCGCTGCTAAAAATAAAGGCAAAAGTAAAAAGGCAAAAGTAAAAAGACCCGAAAACGGAAGACCGAAAACGGAAGCATTTGTATTATTATATCTAAAATTCTTACTCTTCATATTAAAAATAGGTTTCAATTTCCCGTAACCTGACATTATCTTATTAATTATCCTCTTCTTTTAAAATAACCTAAAAGCTTTTTTACATAACTTTCATCTACTCTACAATCTATGGTTCCTGCTCCAGACTTAGCAAAACTATCTTTATAATATGCTACTTTTTCATGATAGAATTTCGAATAGTTTTTACGTACGGTTTTAGATTGTGTATTTACCAAAAGGAACTCTCCTGTTTCTTCATCTTGCATTTGAACCATACCAATGTTTGGCATTTCTTCTTCGCGTTTATCAAATACTCTAATTCCGGTTACATCGTGTTTTCCTGCTGCTATTTTTAAGGTTTGTTTATAATCGTCTGCAATAAAATCGGAAAGCACAAAAACAATGGCTTTCTTTTTCATTACGTTACGCATAAACTTCAATGCTTCTGCAACATTAGTGCCTTTACTTTTTGGTTTAAATTCTATAAGCTCACGAATAATACGCAATACATGCGATCTTCCTTTTTTAGGCGGAATATAAAGTTCTACGTCGTCGGTAAATAAAATAAGCCCTATTTTATCATTATTCTGTGTTGCAGAAAATGCTAATGTTGCTGCGATTTCTGTTACCACTTCATTTTTAAATTGCTCTTCGGTTCCAAATAATTCCGATCCAGAAATATCCACCATAAGCATCATAATAAGCTCCCGTTCTTCTTCAAAAACTTTAATATGTGGAAGATTGGTTCTTGCCGTTACATTCCAATCTATATTACGAACATCATCGCCATATTGATACTGTCTTACTTCAGAAAAAGTCATACCACGACCTTTAAAGGTAGAATGGTATTCTCCTCCAAAAATATGATCAGACAAACGGCGTGTCTTAATCTCAATTTTTCGTACTTTTTTTAGTAATTCTTTGGTATCCATCTATTTAGTAAACAGTTTTCAGTCGCAGTATTCAGTTTTCAGTTTCTATGTATTCAGCATTTAGTAAACAAATAACTGAATACTGCAACTGAATACTGAAGACTCCTTTTTATGGTACTTCAATTTCATTAACAATCTTGCTAATAATGTCTTCTGAAGTTACATTTTCAGCTTCTGCTTCATACGTAATACCAATTCTATGACGTAATACATCGTACACTACAGCACGAACATCTTCTGGTATTACATAACCTCTTCGCTTAATAAACGCATAACATTTTGCAGCGGTTGCAAGATTAATACTTCCACGAGGGGAAGCTCCAAAAGAGATTAATGGTTTTAAATCTTCTAATTTATATTTTTCTGGGTAACGTGTTGCAAAGATGATATCTAGAATATATTTTTCAATTTTCTCATCCATATATACTTCACGAACCGCTTCTTGTGCTCTAAGTATTTGCGATACCGAAACCACCGGGTTTACTTTTTCCCAAGATCCTTTTAAATTCGCTCGCATGATTAATTGTTCTTCTGCTTGCTTTGGGTAATCAATAACTGTTTTTAGCATAAACCTATCCACTTGCGCTTCTGGTAAAGGATATGTTCCTTCTTGCTCTACAGGATTCATCGTTGCCATTACCAAGAATGGTTTATCCAATTTAAAAGTTTCGTCACCAATCGTTACTTGCTTTTCCTGCATTGCTTCTAATAAAGCAGATTGCACTTTTGCAGGCGCTCTATTAATCTCATCTGCTAGCACAAAATTTGCAAATATTGGACCTTTTTTAATTTTGAAGTCGTTTTCCTTCATATTATAAATCAAGGTTCCAGTAACATCTGCAGGTAATAAATCTGGTGTAAATTGTATTCTACTAAAACTTCCAGATACCGCTTGAGACAGTGTATTAATTGCTAATGTTTTTGCAAGACCCGGAACACCTTCCAATAAGATATGTCCTTGACCTAATAATCCTATAAGTAATCTCTCGATCATGTCTTTTTGACCAACAATTACTTTATTCATTTCTAGTGTTAGTAAATCTACAAAAGCACTCTCTTTTTCAATTTTCTCGTTAATTGACTTAATATCAACTGTACTTGTATCTTCCATCATTTTTTAATTTTTAAAGGCATGAATTTATCATTCATAATTTCGAGGTGTAAATTTGTTAAAATTTTTGATGTGTTGCTGTTAATAATTGGTTAAAAATTGTAGTGTTTAATATATGTTTAAGCCTTTTTCTTTTCTATTTTTAATGTTCCAAATAAAAAAATGATGAAGAAATGATAAAGAATAAATTTTCTAGAATTATTGCCGGAGCTATGACTTGGGGAGACTGGGGAAAGCAACTATCTAAAAAAGAGATGATTACACTCATGCATCATTGTGTAAACCAAGGTATAACTAGTTTTGACCATGCAGATATTTATGGGAGTTATACTACAGAAGCTGCTTTTGGTAACGCTTTCGCGGAAAGTGGTATCGCACGAGAAAAAATACAATTAATTAGCAAATGTGGTATTCAATATGTCAGTGAAAACCGTAAAAATGAAGTAAAACACTACAATTTTAGCAAAAATTATATCATTTGGTCAGCGGAAGAATCGCTAAAAAAGCTAAAAACGGAGTATTTAGATCTCTTTTTACTGCATAGACCTAGTCCGTTAATGCAACCCGATGAAATTGCGGAAGCAGTTTCCATATTAAAAGCACAAGGAAAAATAAAAGATTTTGGAGTTTCCAACTTTACCACATCGCAAGTAGATTTAATATCTAAATACACAGAAGTTTCGGTAAATCAAATAGCATTCTCCTTAACCCAAAACCAAGCGATGCATGATGGTGTTTTAGATCAAATGATGCTAAATAACCTGACATCAATGGCTTGGTCTCCTTTAGGAAGTGTATTTAAAGAAGATACCGAACAAACCAGGCGCATACACAAACAACTTGGAGAATTATTAGAAAAGTATAATGCCACCGAAGACCAACTGTTACTTGCTTGGATTTTAAAACATCCTGCTAATATTCATCCTGTAATAGGAACCACAAACGCAAAGCGAATAGAAAATGCCGTGAAAGCAATTACTATAAAATTAGAATTAGAAGATTGGTTTAAAATTTTAGTGGCTTGTCAAGGACATAAAGTGCCTTAAATAAGTTGGCAGTATTCAGTTGCAGTTTGCTTACTCGAATATCAAATAAAAATATTAATTAAATAAGAAAAAGATTTCCACCTTCGTGGAAATGAAAAATAAATTTTTCAATGAAAAAAACAGCCTTAATAACAGGAGCAACAAGCGGTATTGGTAGAGCAACAGCCCATGAGCTTGCAAAACACGGTATTAACTTAATACTTTGTGGAAGAAGACAAGAACGCCTAGACACCATACAACAAGCGCTAAGGAAAGAAACCAACGTACATACTTTAAATTTTGATGTTCGCGATAAAGATGCGGTTTTTAATGCCATCGATTCACTTCCTGAAAATTTTAAACAAATAGATATTTTAATAAATAATGCAGGAAACGCACATGGTTTAGACCCTATTGAAACAGGAAATCTAGACGATTGGGATGCGATGCTGGATATTAACGTAAAAGGATTACTGTATGTGAGTAAAGCGGTAATTCCTATAATGACAGAAAGAAATTCTGGTCATATTATTAATATTGGTTCTTCTGCTGGAAAAGAAGTGTACCCAAAAGGAAACGTGTATTGCGGTAGTAAACATGCTGTTCTAGCAATTACAGAAGGTATGCGAATAGACCTCAACCCATACGGAATAAAAGTTGGCGCCATTAATCCCGGATTAGTAGAAACCGAATTTTCTCAAGTCCGATTTAAAGGAGATGCCATTGCCGATAATGTATACAAAGGCTACAAAGCGTTGCAACCAGAAGATATTGCAGACATCATCTATTTTGCCATAACACGTCCTGCACATGTAAATATTGCAGACTTATTGGTGTTCTGTACAGCCCAGGCTAGTAGTACTATTGTGAAAAAGGAGATATGATTAAATGGTTACAAAAGGAATGGGGAAAATTAGCTTCAAAATATACGGAAGACAAGTCTACTATTGAAGACTATTGGAATGAGATTAATAAACAGTATTCTTTAAACTCTAGACACTACCATAATTTATCTCACCTGTATAATATGCTAAATCAATTAGAGAATTATACCGATGAGATAATGCACTTAGATTCTTTAAAATTTGCTATTTGGTATCATGATATTATTTATAAATCTTCAAAAAAAGATAATGAAGAAAAAAGTGCTCTTTTTGCTAAAAAACGTTTAAAACATTTAAATATTGATGATAAAAGCATAGAAATAGTTCAAAAATTAATAATTTCAACAAAAAAACATGAAATTATTTTACCCAATAATAATGACAATGCATATCTTTTAGATTTAGACCTATCTATCTTAGGAACAGATCATAAAAAATACCAAAGCTATATTCAAAATATTAGAAAAGAATATAAAATCTATCCTGATTTCATGTATAAACCAGGAAGAAAGAAAGTTTTAAATCATTTTTTAGAAAGAGAAACATTGTATTTTACAGATACTTTTAAAAACAAATACGAAGTACAAGCAAGATTAAATATAAAAAACGAAATAGATCTTCTATAAATTAATAAGATTCCTGCTTTCGCAGGAATAGGAACATGATTAACAAACGCTTACTTATTAAAAACCTATTAGCTCACAACGATGAGAACAGTTTTTATGATAAAAAGCGAAAAATAAATATTGACCTAAGAGAAGGAAAAGCGAAATTTTTAAAACATGTTTGTGCGCTTTCTAACAGCAATCCGAAAAACAACTCCTACATAGTCATTGGTGTAGAAGATGAAGACAATACTATTGTTGGCGTTGATTTTTTTGATGATTCTAAAATTCAGAATTTAATAAATGCATACTTAACCAATCCGCCAATTGTGCAGTATGAGAATATTCCTTTTCCACATTTACCAGATGACAAAGTAGTTGGTCTAGTAACTATTCGGCCAATTAATAGTTTAACCTCGCTTCGCAAAAACATCTGGAAATATTATGGAGGTACAGTCTTTTTTAGAGATGGTAGCATAAGTATGCCAAAGGTTTTTAAAAGTGATATTATTGATGTAAATTCTAAAATTGTAGAAGCGATTGAAAACCATTCGCAAAACAACATTCAACACACTCTCGATAGCGTTTTTACTTTTTTAAATAAGCGGAAAGATTACCATCCTAAATACAAAGTCTTTAAAGAATATTTTGTGCTTTGCTGGTCTGGACAAAAGAAAATTATAGGTAATAAAACCTTTTATTCTAGAGTAGATATTGAAATGGTTAACGAGCAAGTGCGTTTGTTTTTTTCCACCTTAGACGAAGTAGCAATAAGCTATGATGAAGATAGTTTTAAAATTATTGAATACGTAAACCTTAGTCTACAAAACACATCTAAATACTATCCTTTAGAAGAAACTTTAATTCATTTTGAAAACAACGCAAGCTATAATATTGAAACTAATTTACTATTTGAAGCTCCTCAATTGGATAAAAAAGTATTGCATCATATTTACAATGCAAATAATGCTTTATTAGAAAAATTAAAAAAAGGACAAAAGCTGCGTAAAAACGAAGAGGTCGATTTAATGAATCTTCCAGAATCCTATTTAATTTGTTATTTAAATAATTTTCACGAAGCTATAGACAAACTTACCGAAGCAAAACCATTTTTAAAAACCTATAGTAACGACGCTTATCTTTATTACAAAGAATCTTTACGCATATTACGAAAAGTGAAGTATAGCTAAACACCAACTATACAAAAAACACTACCAATTATATACTTCTCACTACCAAATACATATTTACCATGTATTTATCACTTTGATTTTTATACATTTACATTGCTATTAATCAACAGAGTACTTTAAACCTTGTTTCTTTCTTTATTCGTTTAAAGATAGATACAAGGTTTTTATATAAAATCTAACTCCTTAAAAGATTTATTCAATATTTTTTTATCGTTTACTTTTAGCCATTTTTTCAATATAGTTGCATAAATAGTTCTAAAATCTATTTCATATTTTAAATCGCCATTAGCATCTAAATCGCTAAGACTTGCTAAATCATTATACAAACCTTGTTGCTTTAAATTTTCGCCAATAACAAAAACATTATTTGCAGCTCCATGGTCTGTACCATATCCAGCATTTTGTTTTACGCGTCTACCAAACTCCGAAAAAGTAAGAATCAACGTATTTTTAAATGAATTATTTCTTTTTAAATCGCTCACAAAAGCAGACACACCATTAGCATAAAGATCTAATAAGTGTTCCTGCCTATTTACTTGTCCGGCATGCGTATCAAACCCACCTAAACTTGCATAATACACTTTAGTATCTAGTCCCGAATTAATAAACTTTGCTATCGTTTTTAACTGACCAGCTAATGGGTTTTTTGTTGGATAGATCTCTTTAGAATTATAGCCTTTGGTTTTTTCGAATAAGTAATTCGCAGATGATTTTGCATCAATCATTGTTTTATATAAATACCCTAAATTATGCTCGTTTAAATGATTACTGTTCTGATAATCTAAAATTCTATTAAAATTAGATTCATGTAATAATTTATAAAGCGAAGAAGAGCTTCTAGTTGCAATACCATTTTTAATTTCACCTTTTAGCGCTAAGGATAAACTATCATCAATTTCTATTGCTTGATGCGCTTTTTTACCATATTCATCTAAATATCGACCTATCCAACCCGTTTGTGTATATTCATTAGAACTACTAGCAGATTGCCAAATATCTGTAGATCTAAAATGTGATCTACTTGGGTTTGGGTAACCAACATTATTTATTATACTCAAATCTCCTTGATCATATAATTTTTTTAATGGTAACAGTTTTTTGTGAAAGCCTAACTCGTCATTTAGTTTAATAATTTCGTTTTTATTTATAGCAATTTCCGGTCTTGCTTTATAGTATAAATCGTTTCTATATGGCACAATTGTATTTAATCCATCATTTCCGCCAGATAATTGTATAACTACTAACTTATTATATCCTAAGCCATTTAAATCTACATCCTCAAGTGCTTTTAAAAAGTTTGGGACAAAAAATAAACTGCTAGCTAATGCTGAATTTTTTAAAAATTTTCTTCTTTCCATAATTAGCACATTTGATATTCAGGAAGACTCATTATTTTTGATAAATTTTTCCTTTTTGTTAATCTACCAAGTGTCTTTAAATAATTTTGTGTCCCAAGATTTATTTCACTTAAAATTAGAGAGGAAATCAAATCATTGGATGATACTTTTTTAACCGCTTGTTGATACGATTTCCAATCGACTCTTACATCTAACTTTTCTTGGTATTTATTTTTAACAGACACTAACTTAAATTTATCTGTAAAATTTCCTTTAGGCTGAATGGTAAAAGACTCTTTCTCCAATAACATTGTAGGTAGTTTTATTCGAACTAAAATACTATTGGTATTTATCCAGTTTTTTCCCCCTTTCCATCCTGCTACATTTGTTGGGTACAATAGTTTTTGATCTAGAATTATTTGTATTTTCAATAGTTCTTTTGTTTTATTAAATTTTATTGGAATTATTTTACCAATACCTATCAATAACTCTATTGGAGACTTAATTTTAGTTCCAATATTTTCCTGGTTATAAAACCAATCAGACCCAAAAACATAGCGCATTAAATTTTCTATATTATAATCTTTATAAAACACTTCGGTCATTAAATTCACATGACTAATATTAATCTCTTCATTTACAAAATACTTGTAAACCTTCTCACTAATAAATCGCGCACATTGTTTTTGCTTTAAAATAATATCTATAATTTGATCTCCTTCAAAGTTGCCTTTTTCTTCAAAAAAAGTTTTTATTTCAGGATCATGCTGCTTATCATTAAATACAAATTGGGATTTAAAATTATATCGATAACCAGTAAATGCTCTAGCGCTTTCTTTGATATCCTTTTCGGAATAATGACCTGTTCCTAGCGTAAATAATTCCATTAATTCTCTAGCAAAATTCTCGTTAGGCTTGGATTTATTGTTTTGATTTAAATTTAAAAATTGAATCATTACAGGCTCTCTGGATACCGCTTTAACAAATTGTCTAAAATCACCTAACGCATGTTTTCGTAGTAGGTTATTATATTGTTCTACATTTTTAATTCTAGCATCTTTTGCAACAAAATGATTTGCCCAAAACAGCGTCATTTTCTCTCGCAAAGTTTCTTTTGAAGTTGCCAACCTATTAAACCAAATATGATTATATTTCTTCATCAAATTTGCGTTCAAAAGATTGTAGTCTTTTTTTACCTCTGGAGATTTTTTTATTGCTTCCTCTTTAAAAGTATCTAGACCCGTTGTGTTTATGCGTAATAGAGATGTTTTTTTAGATTCTAAAAACAAATCATTAATTATTTGTTCTTTACTTTTCGCAGCAAGCAGATCTAACTGTTTAGGCAACAGTCCAAAACCCGCTCTCCAATATAAATGTAATATGTGCTTTTTGTTCATGTTTATAAAACTAACTTAACGCCAATGTGCAACATTAAAGTTATCAAAAATCTAACCAAACCATAAATAACATTCATAATTTAATTATAAAAAAAACCGTTTTAGACTACTAAAACGGTTTTATATTTGCTTGAAAAACAAAGAGATTACTTCCCTCCATCCAATTTATCTTGCCAATCAGACAGCTCTTTCCATTTTCCTTGAAAGGCCAATAAAGCTTGCTTAGGCCAAGTTCCAGGTTTATGTATTTTATATCTATCTCCTCCAGAATTTAAAACTTCTTGGCATTTTTCTAAACTACATTGGGATAATGCTTGCCATGTTTTTACATCATGTGTATGAAAAAGCTCTTTTATTTTTGGACCTATACCTTCTACAACTGTTAGGTCATCTTGTTTAATTTTTTTTCCAAACACAGCTTTAGCTGCATCTGCATCAAAGGTTATTTTTGCTACAGAAGCTACTCCTGCTGCAAAAGAGGAAACAGCTGTTCCTGCCCCTGAAGATTTACTAGACTTGCACGCTTGTAAATCTGCTTCTAATTTTGTTATTTTATTCTTGTATAGATTTATATCAGAAAACTTATCTGATTTACAAGTCTCTAAATCTGCTTCTAGCTTAGCGATTCTATTTTTATAAACATCTTCACTAACAGCGTTGCCGTTGCCTCCAGATAATAATTTACCTAGTAAATATCCTAATAAGGCACAAATTGCGCCAACCAATAATGGAATTAATATACACCAATTCATATTCTATATTTTTAAGTTTTAGTTTCGTTAATTGTTACAACGGTTCTTCTATTTTTAGCCTTACCTTCTTCTGATGCATTATCTGCAATAGGTTCATTAGGTCCTTTAGATGTTGTTTCTATGTTTGTACCTAAAATACCGTTTTGTATTAAATAGCTTTTAGCAAAATCTGCTCTTTGCTGACCAAGCATTACATTATTAGCCGCATTTCCGGTATTATCTGTATGACCAACTACTAGTACTTTTACACCTAGTTTATCTACACATCTAGAAATATTAGCTATTTTTTCACGTTGCGATCTTGTTAAGTTAATTTGCGCTTGTCCCGTATTAAAATACAATACCAACGGATTTGCTTTTAAAGCTTCACAAGCCGCTTTTAAAACCTCTTCATTTACTTTATCATCTTCAGAAACCGCAAACAATTCATAATGAACTGGACCAAAAAAGACTTTATTTTCATCAGCAATCATACTATCTTTTAATTCCCCTTTCGTATCTATAATTTTTGAAGAAATGCCTTGAGATACAAAATAGTTTTTAACAGCATTTGCCCTAGCTAGACCTAAATTAGGATATGCTGAATTATTTTTTTCCCCACTCGTATAATAACCTATAGTAGCTATTCTTTTGGAAGGGTTTGCATCAAAATACGCTTGAAGATCTAAAACAACATTTTTTAATTCCTCTGAAACAGGTTCTAAAACCCTAAAACTAGAATCTTTAAAATGGAAGTTGTCATTACTCTTAAAAGCATAATCACCATCCATAATAAAAAAAGGATTTAACGTTGCTTCCATCACATTCGGAGCTTCTACTACAGTCTTTTCATCTCCTTTTTTATGATCGCAGCTTTCGGCATTGCAACAATTGCAACATAGCCACCAACACAAAATAGTACCAATGATAATAGTAAGCAAAATACCGATTAGGTAAGATGTTTTTTTACTCATTCGTTATTTATCTTATAAGTTATTGACTATTAAGGTATTGAATTTTTAACATATTATTCCTTTTTAATGTTTAAGATTGTTTTTAAAATCGACTAATGGCTTAAATCTCTCGTTTTTAAACAAAAAAAAGCCACATCTTTCGATGTGGCTCTTCCAAATGTATTTTAATTTATACGACTATAGATCAAATTTAATACCTTGTGCTAAAGGTAATTCGTCTGAATAGTTTATGGTATTCGTTTGTCTTCTCATGTATACTTTCCATGCATCCGATCCAGACTCACGTCCACCACCTGTTTCTTTTTCACCTCCAAA
Organism: Lacinutrix sp. WUR7; assembly: GCF_016864015.1. Classification (NCBI taxonomy): domain Bacteria; kingdom Pseudomonadati; phylum Bacteroidota; class Flavobacteriia; order Flavobacteriales; family Flavobacteriaceae; genus Lacinutrix; species Lacinutrix sp. WUR7. Next base: position 1,134,898 of record NZ_CP045067.1, read on the forward strand.
AGCTCCACCAATCTCCGCACCAGAAGTTCCGATGTTTACATTTGCAATACCACAATCTGAACCAGCATAAGATAGAAATTTCTCTGCTTCTTTCAGTTCGTTGGTCATGATTGCTGAAGATAATCCTTGAACAACGCCATTCTGTTTTGCAATAGCATTTTCCACTTCTCCAGAATACTTCATTAAATATAAAATTGGAGCAAAAGTTTCGTGTTGTACAATTTCAAAATGGTTTTCAGCTTCAATAATTGCTGGTTTTACGTAGCAACCAGATTCATATCCTTCACCTTCTAAAACACCTCCGTCAACTAATACATTTCCACCTTCCGCTTTTGCTTTTTCAATAGCAGCTAAGTATGTGTTTACAGAATCGTGATCGATTAATGGTCCAATATGATTCTTTTCATCTAAAGGATTACCAATTGTTAATTGCCCATAAGCGCCAACAATAGCATCTCTCACCTTATCGTAAACAGATTCGTGAATAATTAATCTTCTTGTTGAAGTACAACGTTGTCCGCAAGTTCCAACAGCTCCAAATACAGCACCAGGAACTACTACTTTTAAATCTGCAGTTGGTGTAATAATAATCGCGTTGTTTCCTCCTAATTCTAATAATGATTTCCCAAAACGTTCTGCAACAGTTGCTCCAACTATTCTTCCCATTCTTGTAGATCCCGTAGCAGAAACAAGTGGAATTCTTGCGTCTGTAGTCATCATTTCACCTACTTTGTAATCCCCATTTATAATAGAAGAAATACCTTCTGGTAAATTATTTTCTTTTAAAACTCCTGCTATAATATTCTGACAAGCAATAGTACACAAAGGTGCTTTTTCAGAACCTTTCCAAACACAAACATCACCACAAATCCAAGCTAAAGCTGTATTCCAAGCCCAAACTGCAACTGGAAAGTTAAATGCAGAGATAATACCAACAACACCTATTGGGTGCCATTGTTCTCTCATTACGTGTCCTGGTCTTTCTGAAGGAATCGTTTGTCCGTTTAACTGTCTAGATAAACCTACTGCGAAATCACAGATGTCAATCATTTCTTGAACCTCACCATAACCTTCTTGCAAAGATTTTCCCATTTCGTAAGAAACTAGTTTCCCTAGAGGTTCTTTTAATTCTCTTAATTTATTTCCAAACTGACGTACAATTTCCCCACGTTGTGGCGCAGGCATATTTCTAAAAGATAAAAATGCTTTTGTTGCAGCATCCATTACCTTATCATAGTCTTCTCTTGTTGTCGTTTTTACTTTTCCTATTAATTTTCCATCTACTGGAGAATAAGACTCAATAACATCTCCGTTCGAAAAATTATTAGAACCTGTTGATGTTCCATCGTTAACCGCTGCAACACCTAATGCTTTTAATGCCTCATCCATTCCGAAATCTGTAGAAATAGCTTTCATATTTGTTTATTTTTTACGAATTATTTAATTTCTCTCAAAGATACTAATTATTTACCTGTTGAACCCTTGTTTTATTTCTTAAAAATATTCGTTTTAATACACAGTAATACCTGCTTCTTTTTTTAACTTTATGAAGAATTTAACAGCAACAAAAAATCTAAAGTGTTTAAGAAAAGAGTATCTATATTAATAGGAATTGTATTACAGATCTTTAACATCTATTCACTTTAAAAATCCATCACTATGCGCATCAAGAAACTTCTTGCTTTTGCCTTTATTCTGGCTTTAGCATTTTCATGTAAAAAACAAGTAGAAGAAACAGACAACATCTTCAAATTTAAAGATTATATAAGTTACACCTCTTCTGGTCGCATCTCTGTTGCAAATCCTATTGAAATTAATTTAGCAAATGACGTGGAAGGTTGGGAAATAAACCAAGAGATTACAGAAAACATCGTTTCTATTAAACCACATGTGGATGGAAAACTACTAGTAAACAACAAACATTCTTTGCGTTTTGTTCCAGATGAAATACTAGATGCAGACACAGAATATACCGTAGACGTTAAACTGGATAAGATTTTTAATAACATTCCTACAGATTTTAAAACCTATACTTTTCAGTTTAAAACCATTACACCAAACTTCAATATTGTTACCAATAATTTGCAATCGTATAGCAAAGAATGGCAATACTTAGAAGGTGTAATTCGCGCAGCAGATATTATTACGTTAGAAGAAGCTAAACAATTAGTGCAAGCTTCGCAAAGCGGAAAAAATTTAGCAATCGTTTGGAATGAATCCTATAAAAAAGAAAAACTTTTCGAATTTAAAATAGATAGCATCCATCGTTTGGTTGAAGACAGCCAAATACTTGTAAAATGGAACGGAAAAAGTATTCATGCAGAAAACGCTGGGGAAAATATGGTAAACATTCCTGGTAAAAACAACTTTACCATTACTAAAGTCGATGTTATACAAACTCCAGAACAATACGTATCTATCAATTTTTCAGACCCTTTAAAAAAGCAACAAAATTTTGATGGTTTAGTGACTATTCAGAATGTGAAAAACCCAAAATACATAGTAGATGGCAATGTATTAAAAGCGTACCCAAATACAAAAGTGGTTGGTAATGTGCAAGTAGATGTTTTTCAAGGAATAGCAAATACCGATGGTTATAAACTGAAGAAACCATTTTCAGAATTGATTGCTTTTGAAGATGAAAAACCACAAATTAGATTAATAAGTAATGGTGTAATTCTACCTAATTCCGAAGAACTAAAATTCAATTTTGAAGCGGTTAATTTAAAAGCGGTTGATGTTCGTATCATCAAAATTTTTGAAGATAATGTATTGCAGTTTTTACAAGATAACAACCTTAACAATACCAACAGAAATGATGTACGACGCGTAGGAAGAAGAATTGCAAAGCAAACCATCACCTTACAAGACGAATCACAAAACACAGGAAAGTGGAAAACCTATAGCATCGATTTATCTAAATATATGAAAGCCGATCCTGGAGCAATCTATCGTGTAGAATTAGAAATGAAAAAGGAATATGCTCTGTACAATTGTGATAGCAATTCTAACATTACAAACTCCGAAGATAACGACGATTATTATGAAGAGGAATACTACGAAGAAGACTATTATTACGAAGATTATAACGAAACAGCAACCGAAGACGAAGACCTTCGAGAAGAAGAATATTGGGACAATCTAACCTACAGCTACCAAAACAATTATTACAATTGGAACGACAGAAAAAACCCTTGTAAAGAAGCTTTTTATAACAACAAAACTGTTGCGCAAAATCTATTAGCATCTAACATTGGTGTGATTGCAAAAAAAGGCGCAAACAACAACTATTACTTTGCGGTTACTAATATTTTAGACACCAATCCAGAAGTTGGAGCAACGGTTGCTATCTATAATTTTCAGCAACAAGAAATTGCAAAAACCAAAACAGATACAGAAGGATTGGCCACAATTCTTGTCGAAAACCATGCTGCTTTCGCCATTGTTTCCAAAGGAAATAATACAAGCTACATCAAACTAAACGATGGTAATTCTTTATCCTTAAGCAAGTTTGATGTTTCTGGAAATCATATACAACGCGGACTTAAAGGATACATTTATGGGGAACGTGGTGTTTGGCGACCAGGAGATACTTTGCATTTGTCTTTTATGTTAAACGATGCAGGAAACAAACTACCAAAAGCGCATCCTGTAAAAATGGAAATCACTGACGCAAACGGCAAACTTGCGTATAGAAATGTTACCACAAATAACCTCAACAATTTATACACCTTTACAGTTCCTACTGCTACCGAAGACAAAACAGGAAACTGGAATGCGAAAGTTTCGGTTGGTGGTGCTACTTTTTATAAAGGCTTAAAAGTGGAAACGGTAAAACCAAATCGTTTGAAAATTAAAGTCGATTTTGAAGACGAAGTACTTTCTGGTGAAAATCCGTTAAACGGAAAATTAGATGTAAAATGGCTACATGGCGCTCCTGCAAAAAATGTTAGAACCGAAATTAAAGCGAAATTCAGCAATGCATATACCAGCTTTAAAAACTATTCTGACTATACATTTAGAGATCCATCGCGCTCTTTTTCTACGGAAGAAATCGTCATTTTTGATGGTAAAGTAAACGAAGAAGGTGTAGCCGATATCACTACCAAACTAAGTGTTGGAAGCAATGCACCAGGAATGTTAAACGCACAATTTTTAGTTCGTGCTTTCGAAAATGGAGGGGATTTTTCTATGGATGCTTTTACCAAACAATATGCTCCTTATAAGTCTTTTGTAGGTTTAAAATCACCAAAAGGAAAAGGTTACGGATCTTTTGTGACTAACGAAAATCAGACTTTTGATATTGTGGTTGTAGATGCCCAAGGAAACCCTATAAAAAGAAATGATTTAGAGGTAAAAGTATACAAGATAAACTGGCGTTGGTGGTGGAATTCTTCCTATGACAACCTATCTTCATACACTTCCAGCACCTATCATCAGGCCTACAAAAACATGAAGTTAAATACTGATGCTAACGGAAAAACTAGTTTCACCTTAAACATTCCGGAAAACGATAAAGGTCGTTTCCTTATCCGTGTATTTGATCCTAAAAGCGGACATGCAACAGGGCGAACCGCGTACTTTTATAAAAACTGGTATACACCTTCTGGAGATAAAGAAGCTGCAAAAATGTTAGCCTTTGCTTCCGATAAAGAAAATTATAATGTAGGAGAAACCGCAACTATTACTTTTCCTTCAGGTAGCGAAGGCCGCGCTTTAGTAAGTATTGAAAATGGCACAGAAGTATTGGAACATAAATGGGTGAAAACTACCAAAGGAGAAACTACGGTAACTATTCCTATTACCTCCAAAATGGCGCCTAATGTGTTTGTCAATATTTCGCTTTTACAACCACATGCTATTACTGCTAACGATTTACCAATTCGTTTGTATGGTGTAATTCCAATAATGGTGGAAGATCCTAACACCAAACTAGAACCCCAATTAAAAATGGCTAGTGTTTTACGTCCGGAACAAGAATTTGAAGTGTTTGTTTCCGAAAAAAACAACAAAGCAATGACCTACACTATTGCAATGGTAGAAGAAGGCTTGCTAGATTTAACACGATTTAAAACACCAAATGCGTGGAACGAATTTTACAAACGGGAAGCTTTAGGTGTCAAAACTTGGGATGTTTTTGACGATGTCATTGGTGCATATTCCGGAAGCGTAGATCAGATATTTGCTATTGGTGGAGATGGTGCTGCTGCAGATGGTAAAAACAAAAAAGCAAATCGCTTTAAACCTGTCGTAACTTTTTTAGGTCCTTTTCAATTAGATGCTGGCGGTAATAAAGCACATAAAATCAAAATGCCGAATTATATTGGTTCGGTAAGAACGATGGTTGTTGCAGGAGATATTAAAAACGAAGCTTACGGAAGTACAGATAAAACGGTTCAAGTAAAAAAACCGCTAATGGTATTAGCAACGCTTCCGCGGAAATTAAGTCCGGGCGAAAAAGTAACGCTTCCAGTTACTGTTTTTGCTATGGAACCAAATATTAAAAAGGTAAACATTAGCTTAAAATTAAGCGATGGAATCGAAGTTGTTGGTAGCAAAACACAAGCATTAACTTTTGCAAAACCAGACGAACAAATGGTTTATTTTGAACTAGATGTTAGTAAAGCAAAAGGTATAAATACGGTGGAAGTAATTGCCAGTGGCAATGGTGAAAAATCGACCTATAAAGTCGAATTAGATGTTGTAAACACCAACCCGATAACTTCTGTAGCTTTAGATAAAGACCTAGAAGCAAATGCTTCCGAAAATCTAGATTTCACAACCTTTGGTGTTACTGGAACCAATAGAGCAACGGTAGAGTTTTCTACCATGCCTCCAATGGATTTTTCTAGAAGATTGCAATACTTAGTACAGTATCCACATGGCTGCGTGGAACAAACAACATCTGGCGTTTTTCCGCAGTTATACTTGCAAGATATTTTCGATTTAACCTTTAAGAAAAAACAAGAAATCCAATCGAATATAGAAAACGGCATCAAACGTTTAGGACATTTTCAAAGACCAAATGGCGGAATGAGTTATTGGATGGGAGAAAATAATGCCAATGATTGGGGAACCAGTTACGCTGGTCATTTTATGATAGAAGCCGAAAAGAAAGGATTTGTGCTTCCGCTTACTTTTAAAAGCAATTGGATTGCCTACCAAAAACAAGCCGCTCGGGATTGGCGACCAAGCTATAAAACCTATAACTCTGATCTTGCACAAGCATACCGATTATACACATTGGCCTTAGCTGGAAGTGCCGATTTAGCAGCAATGAATAGACTTCGTGAGTTTACCGAAATTTCTAACGAAGCAAAATGGCGCTTGGCTGCTGCTTACGCATTAGCTGGACAAGGTGAAGCAAGTACACAAATTTCTAAAACAGCCAATATTGAATTCTTGCCTCCTAGATATAATTATTACACTTATGGTTCTGTCAATAGAAATCGAGCTATGGCATTAGAAACTATGGTAATAACCAAAGATCCACGTGCAAGAGATTTAGCGAAAACAATTGCTAAAGATTTGTCTAAAGATAAATGGATGAGTACACAAACCACAGCATATAGTTTACTTGCAATGGCAAAAATGGTAGAAGCTAATGGCGGAAAAGCAATCAAACTACAATATACGGTAAACGGAAAAACAGAAGAAATAGACACGAAAAGCGCTATTGCACAGCGAGATTTAATTGTTAAAGAAGGAAGTAATTCGCTTTCCTTTAAAAACAACCAAGGCAATCTAGTTTATGTTCGTGTGTTAAATTCTGGAAAACTGCCTTTAGGAAACGAAAAAACAGAGCAACGTGGATTAAGTGTTTCAGTAGTGTATAAAGATTTACAAGGAAACACCATAGACATTTCTAAGTTACAACAAGGTCAGGATTTTGTAGCAACCGTTAAAGTGAGTAATCTTAAAAATGAAAAGGTGAATGATGTGGCGCTAACGCAAATTTTTCCTTCCGGTTGGGAAATTGTAAACACACGTTTTACAGACTTTGGAAGCAGTACTACTAGCCAAGCTAGGTTTACAGATATTCGTGATGATCGTGTGAATTTCTATTTCGATTTAAATAAAAAAGGAAAATACGATACCAATACCTTTAATGTCATGCTGAATGCTTCTTATTTAGGAACTTACTATCTACCAGGAATACAAGCAGAAGCAATGTATGATAATGAGTTTTTAGTAAGGAATAAAGGGCGTTGGATTGAAGTTGTGAAGTAACCAATTCCTGCGCAGGCAGGAATCTCATAACAGAAAAGCACTGGTTTTTAATTTTAAAAAAAACATAGCAGATTAGCGCGTTAAGGATTGAACGGTTTGTTTGAGCTCCTCGAAGAGAGCGAGGAGTGAAAGCCTGACCTTTAGGTAACGCCAAAATAAATTAAATAATTTGTCACTTTTGCCTTTGTAGGTGTTTTCCACCAACAAAGGCAAAAAATTAAATAATTGTCATTTATGAATAATGAATCGAAACCGTATTACGCCTTAATTTTCACTTCCACACAAAATAAAAACATAGAAGGCTATGCGGAAATGGCTGAAAAAATGGAAACCCTAGCCAAACAACAAAAGGGTTTTATTGGTATAGAATCTGCTAGGGAAGATGTTGGTATTACCATAAGTTATTGGGAAACTCTAGAAGATATTAAAAACTGGAAACAACAAAGTGAGCATGTACAAGCACAACTAAAAGGTAGACAAGATTGGTATAGTTGGTATCATGTAAGAATTTGCAAAGTAGAGCGCGAGTATGAATTTAATAGTTAATCCTTTTATTAGGCGATAAACAACGTGGTAATCTTTTATATTGAAAATAATAACCTACATAAAAAAGCATAAAATAAAAACAGTAATTCTTGTTGTGCTTTTTCTTGCTTATTATTTCTGTTTACCGAAGCAACTTTTTAAAGACCCGACAGCAACAGTAATAACTAGTGCGAATAACGAATTACTTGGTGCACAAATAGCCAAAGATGGACAATGGCGATTTCCGCAGAATGATTCGGTGCCCGAAAAATTTAAAACCTGTATTATTCAGTTTGAAGACGAATATTTTTACAAGCATCCTGGTTTTAATCCTATTTCTATTTTTAAAGCACTGAAACAAAATATACAATCTGGAGAAGTAAAACGAGGAGGAAGTACGATTACGCAACAAGTTATTCGTCTTTCTAGAAAGGGACAATCCAGAACGTATTTCGAAAAAATAAAAGAAATGATTCTTGCCACGCGATTAGAATTCCGCGAAAGCAAAGATCAAATACTAGCCTTTTATAGTAGTTATGCTCCTTTTGGAGGAAATGTAGTTGGTATAGATGCTGCTTCATGGCGCTATTTTAATAGAAACGCAAACCAATTATCTTGGGCAGAAAGTGCCACTTTAGCGGTTTTACCAAATGCACCAAGTTTGATTTATCCTGGAAAAAATCAAGAACGATTGCTTGTAAAACGAAACCGTTTACTTCAAAAACTATTAGAAAAAGAGATTATAGATTCGCTAACCTACAGTTTATCTATTGCCGAAGGTTTACCACAAAAACCATATCCTTTACCACAAATGGCTCCACATTTATTGCAAAAAGTAGCGAAAACAAATTATGGGAAACGAGTACAAACTACTATTAATTCCAGATTACAAAAACAAACAAATACTATTGTAAAAAATCATTACAACTTGTTGAAGCAAAATGAAATTTACAACATGTCAGTTTTAGTTTTAGATGTAAAAACCCGAAAAGTTTTAGCTTATGTTGGTAACGCGCCAACGGATAGAGCGCATCAAAAAGATGTTGATATTATAGACAAACCGAGAAGCACAGGAAGCATTTTAAAGCCGTTTTTATATGCGGCGATGTTAGATTCTGGCGACTTGTTACCAAACACATTAATTGCAGATGTGCCAACGAAATACGGAAGCTATTCACCTGTGAATTTCAACAAAGAATACGATGGTGCAGTTCCTGCGAGTCGTGCTTTATCGCGTTCTTTAAACGTTCCTGCGGTTCGGATGCTTCAGGAGTTTGGTTTAGATAGATTTCATCATTATTTAAAAGAATTAAAACTGAAAGATTTAAAATACAACGCCAATCATTACGGATTAACCTTGGTTCTTGGTGGAGCAGAAAGTAATCTTTGGGATTTATGTAAAAGCTACGCATCGTTATCCTCTACCGTAAATCATTACAGCGAAAATTCGAGTCAATATTTTACCAACGAATTTTGTGAACCTACTTTTTTAGCTTCGGAAGAGATAGATTTCGGAAAGAAAACTTCAGATAAAACCTTATTTGATGCCGCTTCGATTTACTTAACATACGAAAGTTTAAAAGAAGTAAACCGACCAGAAAGTGATGAAAGTTGGGAGTTTTTTGACGGATCAAAACAAATTGCATGGAAAACAGGAACCAGTTTTGGTTTTCGAGATGCTTGGGCAATTGGAACCACCAAAGATTACGTGGTTGGCGTTTGGGTTGGAAATGCAGATGGCGAAGGAAGACCAGGTTTGGTTGGTGTGCAAACTGCTGCTCCCATTTTATTTGATGTTTTTGATGCATTGCCAAATAGCGATTGGTTTGCTAAACCTTTTGATGAAATGCAAGAGGTTTCCATTTGTGAAAAAAGTGGCTATAGAGCAACGGAAAACTGTGAGGAAACCCAAAACAAATTTATACAACTTAGCGGCTTAAAAACGAAACCTTGTCCGTATCACAAATTAGTACATTTAGATACCAACGAACAATATCAAGTAAATTCTTCGTGTGAGGCTATTAGTAATATTACCAATAAATCCTGGTTTGTGCTTCCGCCATTAATGGAATTCTATTACAAAACCAAAAATCCTTTTTATAAACGGTTACCAAGATTTAGAAGCGATTGTTTGGGGGAGAATACTATTTCTATGCAGTTTATTTATCCGAAAGAAAATACCACTGTTTTTTTACCAAAAGACTTTGATGGGAATACGAATGAACTCGTTTTAAAAATTGCACATTCTAAACCAGAAACTACTTTGTTTTGGTATGTAGATGCTGTTTTTGTTGGTACCACAAAAGATATTCATGATATGGCTATTTTACCTAAAGTAGGAAAACATGTTATTACTGTAGTAGATACTTTTGGTAATGAAACAAAGCGCAAGATTACTATTTCTAAATAACTAGCGCAAAGATTGTCCTTTTGCACACCACCAAGGATGCATTTCTATTTTTAAACGACCGGCTTGCACCATAGGATCTAGATTAGCCAAGCTATCGGCCATTTTTTTTGTTGGTACATTATACACTGTAATACCTCGAATATCGCCATCGTCTCCAAAAGGACCTATTAAATCGGCAAAGCCTTCGTCATACATTCTACTTAAATGCTCTAAATGCTCTTCTTGTAATCCTTTATCTACTTCTTCGTTCTGACTTCTAATTGGTCCTTTCTTTAAAAATGCCATGAAGTACTTTTGCATGATTACAGTATCTTGTGTTTTTTCATCTATGTAATCAAAAGTTTCAAATCCTTTCGCTTTTAATTCCGCTTTAAGCGCAGCAACAGATTGTTTTACTTCTAAAACGGCTTCTATTACTTCTTCAACGACCTCTGTATTTGGAACCGTTGAAATTTCGTCAATAACCGTTTTACTTTCGTCCTTACAAGCAACAACAGTTACTAAAGCAAAAATTAAAATTATAAATTGTTTCATAGGATGCTGTTTTATTTTTTCCAAGTAGTAAATGGTTTGCTACTTAGTTGTGAGTTGTAATATTTTATATTTCCTGTAACTTCTTCACCAAGCCAATCTGGTTTTGTGAAAGCTTCGTCTTCTGCTTGCAATTCTACTTCTGCTACAATTAAACCTTCGTTTTCACCGAAAAATTCATCTACTTCAAAAATATGATTTTCTACTTTAATTTCATATCGTATTTTATCAATAATTCCTTTTTTACAAAGTTTCAAAAGATCTTCTGCTTCCAATTTAGATATTTCTTTTTCCCATTCAAAACGGGATAATCCGTTTTTTGAAGACGCTCCTTTTATGGTTAAAAAACCTTGTTCTCCTTTTAGTCTTACGCGAACGGTTCTTTTTTTATTGGTACTTAAAAACCCTTGAACAATTTTCGTGTTTTTAAAAGCTTCCGTTTTAAACGCAGAAGATTTCACTAAAAATTTACGTTCTATTTCTAAATTAGATTGCTGCACTTGTTTTCTTATTAATATAAATTGTAGAAAGCGAAATTAAGGTAATTGCTGTCCAATAGGTACTAGAAACCAAAAATTGTGCGATAGTAAAATCACCAATAAATTTTCTATAGGATAAAACAGAGTCGGAAACCAGAAACAAAGATGCACCAATGGCGATGAGCAAAAAGCCATATTCTTTTTTCCAGACATATACATTTATTGCTTGCCAAGCCATGAGTACAATACACGTTACATATAGAATTACAGGAATTAGTAAATCACCTAAATGGTCTTTTAATTTAAAAAATATAAGGCCAGCGACAAGCACTAATGGCATTAGGGTTTTTACATTCCACGAAAATCCGCGAATGCTAGCAAATGCATATATAAAAAACACGTGACCAATTAAAAACGATGCCAAACCAAAAATAAAATATGCATCAAACATTAAAAAAATATCTCCAATTAAGCAAAATACCAAACCAATAAGTATGATATTTTTATATCGCTTTAAACCATTTTTAGCATACAACACAGGCAATAAGATAACTAGTATGGTAGACAATGGTTTAAAAATATAATGCATGGTGTTACTATCTATATAAGACGAAATGATCGTGCAGATTACAGAAATTACGATTAAAATGATAAGAATACTTTTATTCATGAATTGTTTCATTCTATTATTTTCTAAATTTACATCATGTCAAGCGATTTACCAATACGAAAAATTATTCATGTTGATATGGATGCATTTTATGCTTCTGTAGAGCAGATGGATAATCCGGAATTACGCGGAAAACCTGTTGCTGTTGGTGGTGGTGGAACGCGTGGTGTGGTAAGTGCCGCTAGTTATGAAGCTCGAAAATTTGGCGTACGAAGTGCTATTAGTGGCGCACAAGCAAGACGAAATTGTCCGCAACTAATTTTTGTAAAACCTCGTTTTGATAGATATACCGAAATATCAAAACAAGTAAAAAAGATTTTTTTCGATTATACCGATTTGGTAGAACCGCTTTCTTTAGACGAAGCCTATTTAGATGTCACTGAAAACAAAAAAGGGAATCCGAGTGCATCCTTACTAGCAAAAGAAATAAGAGACCGTATTTTTAATGAGGTTGGTTTAACGGCTTCGGCAGGAATTAGCATTAATAAATTTATTGCTAAAGTTGCTAGTGATTATAATAAACCTAACGGACAAAAAACGGTGAATCCTGAAGAGGTTTTAGAATTTTTAGAGGTTTTAGACATTCGGAAATTTTATGGTGTTGGTAAAGTTACTGCGGAAAAAATGTACCAAAAAGGCATCTTTACAGGAAAAGATTTAAAATCGAAAACACTAGAATTTTTAGATGAAAATTTCGGGAAATCTGGACGCTACTATTATTATATCGTAAGAGGAATACACAATAGTGAAGTAAAACCGAATAGAATTAGAAAATCACTTGCTGCAGAACGTACTTTTAACGAAAACCTTTCTTCCGAAGTTTTTATGTTAGAAAAACTAGAACATATTGCCGAAGAAGTCTCCAGACGTTTAAACAAAAGTAAAGTTGCAGGAAAAACAATAACGTTAAAAATTAAATACAGTGATTTTACTTTACAAACTAGAAGTAAAACCCTGCCGTATTTTATAAGTGATGCCAGCATTATTTTAGAAACTGCAAAAGATTTATTGTATCAAGAAAAAATGAGTAATTCGGTGCGATTGCTTGGTATTTCTCTATCTAACTTAAATACCGAGAAATCGAAAAAGATGGTGGTAAAAGAAAAAGAAGTTAGTGTGCAATTACAGTTTGGGTTTTAAGCATTTGTCTTTCCAATAAAAATAATCGAACTTCGTTTACATCATACATTCGTAAGTTACGTTTAAAAATATGCTATACATCCAATTTAAAATACAAAACCCTTCAAAGTTTGAAGATTTTAAAAATCTATATAACCATATGGTTCAAGTACGCCAACCTGGTTTTAAGTTTGATGATGAAGGACCTAATTTTGATTGGGATAATATGCCCGAAGAGGAAGTAGAAGCTGCATTAGAAGAGTTAAACACTTTTTTAGATGAACAAGTAGAACCAGAAAAATATAGATACAAAGAACTGATTCCTGCTTATGCAAAGGAGTTTTTAGAAAACTATGTCAAAAATGAGAATGAAAAATCAGGTTATTTTGGCGAACCAGATGCACTTTCCATCTTTAATTATTTAGAATTTGGTTTCGAGGTAGATATGGATCATCTGAAAAAGATAAACGAGCATTCTGGCATTGTTGAGTTTTCTACTGGAAATTATCCCTTTGGTGGTTTAGAGCGTTTTATAATGACTTTGGCAGCTTATGAATTAAAACCCGTTGCTTGCTTTGACGGCTTCAACCCATGTAAAATTCATTGGACATCTACCTTTGCATATGACTCTATTGTTTCGACTAAAAAGAATCCGTTTTCTAAGATTACAAAATGGATTAGCAATAGTTTCTTTAAAAAATCTCTTTTTTTAGTGCTATTTCTAATATGTAATATTCTTTCCGCGCAAATAGATACATCCACATGTGTAGTAAATAATAAAATTATTAAAACGAATACTAAAGATGTACTCGTTTTAGAAAAACCAGAATTTCCAACGCCAGAAGATGCGCTGCTCTTTTTTTTATCGGAAGACAAAATACTTCATCCAAGTAACTACAAAGGAGATATAATTCATCTAGAAAAAATATATACAGAGTATGCAAAAACAGGAAAAGTAATTTATGCAGACACTATAATTACAAAGGATACAAAAAGCTTTAAACACTTTAAAGAATTAAGCGCAGCGCCTATTTTAGACCGGTTAGACATAGATAATGTCACTAAAATAGATAAGAATACGTTTCAATTACAAAGTACAGATTCCCTTTATCATCTAAATGTAATATACACGCTTAAAAATAATAAAATTATTGCGGTAACCGAAGACACATCCGTTTATGTAAACGATGTGAAATATGCGTACAACCAGCAGCATCAATTAGTAAAAAAGACCTATTTCAATGAGTATGGAAGTGGCGTAATTGATGAAGCGATATATAATAATAACGGACAAATTATAAGTCAGTCTCATTTTGATAATACGGATGGTTTAGCGGTTACCATAAAAACATACACCTACAATACGAACCAATTATTGACGCACTTGCAAATGACAAATGCTTTATATTTTGTCCCTTTTGAAAATGAAGAAGAAAATATAGAAATAAACAAAGTCGAATATCTAAAATATAAACGACCAGACACCTATGTAAAAACACAGACCATCCATTTTGACTATAATGAACGCTGTCAGCTCGTTAAAGTTTTAGAAGAAAGAAAAGCGTTTACTGAAGAAAACGGAATTCAAAACCAATCGAAGCGTCTTTATGTACTAAGCCAAACTCCTAATCAATTAACTGTAACTGCTAGTTTACCAGAAAAAAGAAGCTATGCCTATACATTTGATGCTTTAGAAAATCCAATAGAAATAAACTCGTTTGTTGTTCACGCGGATACCACCTGGCTACATAAAAAAACGACCTTTAAAATTTTATATAATTGGTAAGTATAGAGTTAAAGAAGTCTCCAGACGATTCAACAAAAGTAATGTTACAGGAAAAACAGTATCACTAAAAATTAAATAGTGTAAAAGGAAAGACATATAATTCAAATAAAAAATACTGTCTTAAGGAATGTAATGATTTTTCACCATTTGGTATTGAACTGCCTCCGTCATATCTTTTACGTTAAAGTGTCCATAAGGTATTGAACTGTATTTCTTTTCTCCATCTTGCCCAGGAATTCTAGAAGTATACTGTCCGTAAACCAGGTTTCCATAACCAATAATCTCATCTACAGATGACCAAATAGAATATATATAATCTCCTTCATAATTTGTAGTACTATTTATATCTACCAAATAGTCTGAAACGCCGTAAGGACCAAAACCCCACCATAAATAACCTGGATACAATCCATTTTCATTATCACAAGTTAATGTTCCACCATTTACCTGATAACAAGAAACCAAACCTTGATTGGCTCCTGCAATACCAACAAAGGTATCAACCGAAGAAGTTAAGGCATTTCCTAAATTGTAATTTCCAATTGCAGCATCATAACCACCTCCTCCTTTAACGGCTTTTCGCCCTAAAGTGACCCCCATGGAATGCCCTATAATATCCACTTTTGAAGCTCCTGTATATGCTTTTACTGCTTGAATAAATGCTCTTATTTGAGAAAGATATGCATAGGAATGGTATTGCGAACCTGCTTGATACACATCTGCAGGACCCCAAGTAAAACCGTATAATTCTGCATTAGAATACCCTTGCGACACAAAATAATCTCGAGAATCTGTCCAGCCTGATTGACCAAAAACATCTCCAAGAGCTTTGTCTGAATTTCCATGAATAAATATAACGGGTTGGTTAATAATTTGATCTGTCATATTAATTTTACCTCCAAAACTACCGCCTTCTAAATCATTTCTTAAAAAGTCATAACTACCATAGCCATTGGATTGCAACCAGGATTGAAAATCACTTGTAATACCATCTTCTACAGTTACGCTACTTTTAAATTGTGCTGTTGCTGACTGATTTTGACTACTAAATTCCCCATCATCCTTTTCACATCCAAGGAATACTATTAATATTAGTAACAAATTGATAATGCAGATACCCTTTTTCATGACTTTTAGTTAATTGATTCTACGTAATTTAACTTTAAAAAGAGATAAAGACAGCGCTTAATAAAAATACAGCCCCTAGACTATTGTAAAAAATAAACATTCCAAAAAAAGATAACCATCTAACAAACAGTGTTTTAAGTATTTTTTTGCAATTTTATATTTAGGGATGACTATGGTTTACTTACTTGTTAATGAGAACGCTAAAACGCAATAATAACTTGTTTTTCAAGTATTTACAACGTGAGCTATATTACTATTACATAACGAATTTTAAATAAAATAAAAATAACTCTCATAAAAAAAACCAGCTACATTACTGTAACCGGTTTTCATTTATATTGTGTTTGATTTTGTTTTAATGATTACTCATGTATTAAATTTAAAACAAAATGCAAATACTTCGTCGTTTAAACATCTTCCTTAGCTTCTATAACATCATGAAATGTTGGTGGGTTCTCGGTAATACTAGCGGCTCCTTTTTTATTAATTTTAAAAATCACGTCCTTGGTTGTGGTAAATAAAATAATAGAGACAAAAGGCTTTGGTAAATATTGTTTTAAAAACACAAAAGCTTCTTCTAGTGTAAGTTCTTGTTCTTCATCTTCTACTTCTCTAGGTCTATAGCGTAATTTCACTAAGACTTTAAAATCGTCTTCGGAATAGATTGGTCTTACAAAAATGTTTTTCAATTCGAGTTTACCAATGGTTTTAGCCATGGTTAATTTAGCAAAGCGACCTTCTTGAACACTTTCTTTTACTTGTTCCCAGAAAAGAACTAAAACATCTTGGTATGGCATAAAACTATGGATTACGGATAAACAATTTGAGTCTACAAAAGTACCATTTATAATTCAATTATTACCTTGTTTGTTCTCTGTGGATAATGAAGAAATAAAAAACCAGCTACATTACTGTAACTGGTTTTAATTTATAAACTATTCTTAGTCTCGCGTTAGCGATTGTAACGGCATCCTTTTGCTTTTTCGGCAAAAGATATAGTAGAAAGCGCGGTACTACGAAGCTTTTTAGCGAAGTAGTAAACGCTATAAAAATTAACTTTATTACTTATTGTCCTTTCGAGTGTAACGAATCCTATTAAAGATTCCTCCTTTACAGTCGGAATGACAAAAAGAATCTAGAAACTACAACTTGTAATTTCGGTTACACGCAAGGTGTTTACCATTCCTTTTTCTTGTATTGGCATTGCCGCTAAACTGATTAGCATGTCACCAACTTCTAAATACCCTTTTTTACAAGCAATAGCATTTACGTCTTCTATGGTTTCGTCTGTGCTTACAAACTTATCGTAATAAAACGTCTTAACCCCCCAAAGTAAATTTAACTGCGCTAATATACGTTTGTTAGAGGTAAATACTAAAATGTGTGCTGATGGACGCCAAGCTGAAATTTGAAATGCAGTATACCCACTATTGGTAAGTGTTGAAATACCTTTTGCATTAATTTCGTTTGCCATATTCGCTGCGTGATAACAGATCGATTTGGTGATATATCTTTTTGTGCGAATATGTGGTGGCATTTGTGGTACTTGAATAAGCGGGGAATCTTCTACGCTTTTAATAATGTTAGACATTTGCGTGATTACTTGCACAGGATATTGCCCGACAGAAGTTTCACCTGAAAGCATTACTGCATCTGCGCCATCCATTACAGAGTTTGCAACATCATTCACTTCTGCTCTTGTTGGTGTAAGACTAGAAATCATAGTTTCCATCATTTGCGTTGCAATGATTACTGGAATTCTAGCTTTTTTAGCACGTAATACTAATTGTTTTTGAATAAGTGGTACTTGTTCTGCAGGCACTTCCACTCCTAAATCCCCACGAGCAACCATCAATCCGTCACAATAAGCAACAATTTTATCTATGTTTTCTACAGCTTCTGGTTTTTCAATTTTAGCTATAATTGGAATTTTATGATCGCTGTGCTTTTTAATTAATTCTTCTAATTGCATTAAATCTTCTGCATGACGTACAAAGGATAAAGCCATCCAGTCTACTTTTTGCTCAATGGCAAAAATAGCATCTTCAATATCTTTTTCTGTTAAAGCTGGTTGTGAGATATTGGTGTTTGGTAGATTTACTCCTTTTTTAGATTTAAGGGGGCCACCTTGTATTACTCTTGCTTTAACTTCGGTTTTTTTGTCTGTAGAAACGACTTCAAAAATAAGTTTACCATCATCTAAAAGAATACGTTCTCCTGGTTTTGCGTCTTGAGGAAAACGGTCATAAGTCATGTAAACACGCTCTTTTGTCCCTTCAAAACGTTCTCCGGTGGCAAAGATAATTTCGTCTCCTTCTTTTACAATGACATCTCCTTTCATAACTCCTACACGAAGTTTTGGTCCTTGTAAATCTCCTAAAATAGCCGCATTATAACCAAATTCATCATTAAGTTCACGTATCATTTGAATGCGTTCTTTTACGTCTGCATAATCTGCATGCGAAAAATTAATTCTAAACACATCTACTCCTTCTTCTAGCATTCTTTTTAAAACCTTTTTGGTACTTGTTGCTGGTCCTAAGGTTGCTACTATTTTGGTTTTTTTTCTTTTTATCATATTCGTTTTCCTTGAATCCCGATAGATATCGAGAGATAATATTTTTAATTAAATATTAATTGGTCTGTAGTTTTTAATTTGTTTGCATCAATACCAAAAGCAGTTACTACTTGAGGTATTTCTAAAATTTTATTTAAGGCTTGCTTTTCTAAATGCTGATTAGGATCATCACTTATTTTTAATATAAAATTCACCTTTTTATATTCGGGAATTAAATAGTTTGTTTTTGTAAATTTCTCTTCGTTTACAAATAACGAAGTAACATCTACTGCATCATTAACTTCTATTTTGCTAATGTTAGATATCAGATTCCAAACGGTTAATTGTTTTTCGTCTTCCCATTCAAAAATAGAATAACATGAAGTATCTTTATATTCTATATCTACGGATTTTCTTTTAAGGTTTAGTCCTAGATGTTTGTTTAATAAATAGGCTAGTCTGTAGTCTTCAATAGAGCAATGTATGCCAATTAAAGCATAGTCTATGTCTTCTATAAAATCTTCAAGAATTAGTTTTCGCAAAATGTTAATTCCTTTTAATTATTGTAAATATAGTATTTAAAACGAAGAATTGTGTTAAGCTAAAGGTAATATTAACAGTTGTTTTTAACGAAAACGTTATAGTTGGTAGATAATAATTTTAAACTGTAGCTCCTCTTGGGATTTGCTTTTGCAACGCAAAAAACGCTCTTTTTGAGGCTTTTTCTTCGGCCTTCTTTTTAGAAGTAGCTCGTGCTTTAGAAATCACTTTTTTATCTATAGAAAGTTTCACAGAAAAATGTCTTATATCATCATTTCCTGTGTCTTCATAGACATCATAATTAAAATTTTTCTTCTCTTTTTGGCACCATTCAATAAGCAAACTTTTATAACTTATTACTTTGCCTTCTAGCGTTTCTATATCTACATGTGGAGTAATTACTCGTTTGTAAATAAATTTCTCGCAGTACTTATAGCCTCGATCTAGGAAAATAGCACCTACTAAAGCTTCGAATAAATTGCCATGAATATTATCACCAAATTGACCTTTAGGTATTTTACTTTCTACTAATTTTATTAGTTTAAGATCTCTTCCTAATTCGTTTAAATGCTCTCTACTTACAATTTTAGAACGCATTTTGGTAAGGTACCCTTCATCTCCACTTGGAACTTCTATATATAAATGATGTGCCACTACAGCACTAAGCATTGCGTCTCCTAAAAATTCTAATCGTTCATAATTAATAGCATGTCCTTTGCTATTTCTTATGTTCATAGAACGATGTGTAAAAGCAGTTTGGTAAAATTTTATTTCCTTAGGTTTAAAGCTTAAAATTTTTGCGATAGACGTAAAAAAATCCCCGTTATCTTTAGAACGAGAATTAAATATGTTACGAATGTAGCTCATTCAAAAATTAATCTAACTTCTTAAATAATACACAAGCATTATGTCCACCAAATCCAAAGGTGTTGCTCATGGCTACTTTAACATCTCTTTTTTGAGGTGTATTAAGTGTTAAATTTAATTCAGGGTCTATACGGTCATCCACTGTAGTATGATTTATTGTTGGAGGCACGATACCATGTTCCATTGCAAGAATACACGCAATAGATTCAATAGCTCCTGCTGCACCTAACAAATGGCCAGTCATAGATTTTGTAGAATTAATGTTTATGTTTTTCGCATGCGCACCAAATACTTGAGAAATAGCTTTAAGTTCTGCAACATCTCCTAGAGGTGTTGAGGTACCATGTGTATTAATATGGTCTACTTCTTCTGGTTTAAGTCCGGCATTTTCTAAACAATTTTTCATAACAGCAATAACACCAATTCCTTCTGGATGTGGCGCTGTCATGTGATATGCATCTGAAGACATTCCGCCTCCTAATACTTCTGCATATATTTTTGCTCCTCTTGCTTTTGCGTGCTCATATTCTTCTAAAACAATAGCTCCTGCGCCTTCTCCTAAAACAAAACCATCTCTGGTAGCGTCAAAAGGTCTAGATGCTGTTTCTGGGCTTTCGTTTCTAGTAGATAAAGCATGCATGGCATTAAATCCACCCATTCCAGCAATAGTAACTGCTGCTTCACTTCCTCCAGTAACTATAACATCACAATGACCTAAACGAATATAGTTTAAGGCATCTATCATAGCGTTAGCAGAAGAGGCACAAGCCGAAACTGTTGTGTAATTTGGTCCCATAAATCCATGTTTAATAGATATGTTCCCAGGTGCAATATCTGCAATCATTTTTGGAATAAAGAATGGATTGAATCTAGGTGTACCATCTCCTTCTGCAAAGTTTAAAACTTCGTTTTGAAAGGTTTCTAGACCACCAATTCCTGCACCCCAAATAACACCAACACGTAGTTTGTTGATGGTGTCCAAGTTAAGCTTAGCATCTATGATAGCTTCATCTGAAGCTACCATAGCGTACTGAGCGAACCTGTCCATTTTACGCGCTTCTTTTCTATCAAAAAAATCGGTCGCGTTAAAGTTTTTTATTTCACAAGCGAACTTGGTTTTGAACTTTTCCGTATCAAAATATGTTATTGGCGCAGCACCACTTTTACCACTTAATAAGGCTTCCCAATATTCATCTTTGGTATTACCGATTGGTGTTAATGCTCCTAGACCTGTAACTACAACTCGCTTTAGTTCCATAAAAATTTGTTCTTATTTAGCTGCTTCGATATAAGAAACTGCTTGACCAACTGTTGCAATATTTTCAGCTTGATCGTCTGGTATTTGGATATCGAATTCTTTTTCGAACTCCATTATTAATTCTACAGTATCTAATGAATCTGCTCCTAAGTCGTTTGTAAAGCTAGCTTCAGTAACAACTTCGTTTTCATCAACTCCCAGTTTGTCTACGATAATCGCTTTTACTCTTGATGCAATGTCTGACATAATCTTTTTAATTTTAAGTTTTAATTAGATGGCAAAAATAAAAAACTTTATTTTAAAACACACCTTTAGTTTAAAAATGTGTCCTAATTTAATAAATAAAGCTGAATATTTCTTTTTTACCCGCTAATTGTTAATAATTATTCTTTTTTTTGTTTGAACAATTTTAACATTATTATCTGTAAATGAAACGTATTGTAATTTTTGCTTCCGGAAGTGGAACTAATGCTGAAAATTTAATTAAGTTTTTTCACAACAGAGAAAATGCTTCTGTTATTCAGGTTCTAACTAACAATCCTCGTGCCAAAGTTTTAGACCGATGTAAAAAACTGAATGTTAGCGCATTATCATTCAACAGGACAGCATTTACTAAAACCACTGATGTACTAGATTTACTTAAAAACAGCCAACCCGACCTTATTGTGTTAGCCGGTTTTTTATGGAAGTTCCCAGAAAACATACTCCAACATTTTCCTAATAAAGTGATAAATGTGCACCCTGCTTTGCTACCAAAATATGGAGGAAAAGGCATGTATGGAATGCATGTTCACGAAGCCGTTGTAAATAATAAAGAAAAAGAAACCGGGATCACTATTCATTACGTAAATGAACATTATGATGAAGGAGCTATCATTTTTCAAGCAAAATGTAAGGTAAATACTACGGATTCTGCTGAAGATGTCGCTAAAAAGATTCATTTATTGGAAATGGAGCATTTTCCTGAAGTAGTAAATCAGGTATTATTTTCAGAATAGAAGTTAAACTATAAATAATCCGATTTTCGCTAAAGTTTATCTTGAGCGATGTAGAAAGGCGGAAGCTAAAGATGTCAAAAAAGAAAAAAAAATATTATACTGTTTGGAAGGGGCACCGCGTTGGTGTTTTTGATACTTGGAAAGACTGTAAAGCACAAATTAAAGATTATCAAGGCGCACAATACAAATCTTTCGCCACTTTTGATGCTGCAAAAAAAGCATTAAACGGAAGCTATAAAGATTACGTAGGTACCAATAAGAAGTTTAAAAGCGAACTTACCGCAGAGCAACTTAAAAAAATTGGACAACCTAATTACAACTCTATTTCCGTAGATGCTGCCTCTTCTGGAAACCCTGGTATTATGGAGTATCGTGGTGTAGAAACAAAATCTAAAAAACAATTGTTTATTCAAGGCCCTTTTGCGGAAGGCACAAATAATATAGGCGAATTTTTAGCATTGGTTCACGGATTAAGTTTTTTAAAAAAACACAATAGTGACCTTATTATATATACAGACTCGAAAACTGCTATGAGTTGGGTACGCAAAAAAACATGCAATTCTAAGCTAGAACGCAACGCCAAAAACAAACCTGTTTACGATTTGGTAGACCGCGCAATAGCCTGGTTAAACAATAACACGTACAAAACAACTATTGTAAAATGGGAAACCAAAGCTTGGGGAGAAATACCTGCAGATTTTGGAAGGAAATAATTTATTATACTCGTTTTAAAATAACGTATATTTGCAAAAAAAATTAATATCGCTTTATGAGCAAATTAGTCATTGTAGGTACTGTAGCATTTGATGCTATTGAAACACCTTTTGGTAAAACCGATAAAATTCTTGGAGGAGCAGCAACTTATATAGGTTTTTCTGCAGCAAATTTTGATCATGTGGATGCAGCAGCAGTTTCTGTTGTTGGAGGAGATTTTCCGCAAGAATATCTAGATCTTTTAACCGAAAGAAAAATAAATATAGAAGGAGTTGAAATAGTAAAAGAAGGAAAAACTTTCTTTTGGAGTGGTAAATATCATAACGATATGAACACTCGTGATACTTTAGCAACAGAATTAAATGTACTAGAACATTTTACGCCAGTTGTTCCTGAAAGTTATAAAGATGCAGATATTGTAATGCTTGGTAACCTACATCCTTTAACACAACAGAGTGTTCTGGATCAAATGTCTAAAAAACCAAAATTAGCAATTTTAGATACCATGAATTTCTGGATGGATATTGCTATGGATGATTTAAAAGCAGTTATAAAAAATATAGATGTGATCACCATTAATGATGAAGAAGCTCGCCAGTTATCTGGAGAATATTCTCTAGTAAATGCTGCAAAGAAGATTCATGAAATGGGTCCTAAATATGTGGTTATTAAAAAAGGAGAACATGGCGCTTTACTATTTAGTGAAGGAAACATGTTCTATGCACCAGCTTTACCATTAGCTGAAGTTTTTGATCCAACTGGAGCAGGAGACACTTTCGCAGGTGGTTTTGCAGGGTATATTGCTAAAACAGGTAATATTTCTTTTGAAAACATGAAAAAGGCTGTAATATATGGTTCTGCACTAGCTTCCTTTTGCGTAGAAAAATTTGGGACAGAACGCATGCTAACCTTAACAGATAAAGAAATCTTCGAACGCTTGCAGCAGTTCAAGGATTTAACACAATTTGAAATTGAATTAAACTAAATATAAACGCGCTCAAAATGGAGCGCGTTTTTTTATTTCCGCAAAAATCAAAGTTTCCTAATTTGTTATGAAACAATGTAAAAAGCGACAACACAAATAAAAACAATAAACACAACTAAAAATGAGCGATGCTTTAAAACACGAATGTGGAATTGCACACATTAGACTTTTAAAACCATTAGAGTTTTACAAAGAGAAATATGGTACTGCATTTTACGGCGTAAACAAAATGTATCTTTTAATGGAAAAGCAACACAATCGTGGTCAAGATGGTGCTGGTTTTGCAAGTATTAAACTAGACACTAAACCAGGAGAACGTTATATAAGCAGGGTTCGCTCTATTGCGCAGCAACCTATTCAAGATATCTTTGCTCAAATAAACGGTAGAATAAACAAAGAACTTACAGAGCACCCAGAATACCAAGATAACGTTGCTTTACAAAAAAAGAACATCCCTTATATAGGAGAAGTGCTTTTAGGTCATGTTCGTTATGGTACTTTTGGTAAAAACAGCGTAGAAAGTGTACATCCTTTTTTAAGACAAAATAACTGGATGCACAGAAATCTTATTCTAGCTGGAAACTTTAATATGACAAATGTTAAAGAGCTATTTAAAAACTTAATAGATTTAGGACAACATCCAAAAGAGTACACAGACACCATTACTATAATGGAAAAAATTGGACACTTTTTAGATGATGCTGTTTCTAAAATATACAAAAAGCTTAAAAAAGAAGGATACAATAAAAACGAATGCTCCCCTTTAATTGCAGATCGATTAAACGTTGCAAAAATTTTAAGAAAAGCTGCAAAAAACTGGGATGGTGGTTATGCAATGGCTGGACTTTTAGGTCATGGAGACTCTTTTGTACTTCGTGATCCTGCAGGAATAAGACCAACCTATTATTACCAAGATGATGAAGTTGTAGTAGTAGCTTCAGAAAGACCAGTAATACAAACAGTATTTAATGTAGACTTTGATGACGTTAAAGAATTAGAGCCTGGTCATGCTATCATTACAAAAAAATCTGGAGAAGTTTCTATTCAACAAATATTAGAACCTTTAGAAAGAAAAGCTTGTTCTTTTGAACGTATCTATTTCTCTAGAGGAAGTGATGCTGAAATTTATCAAGAGCGTAAAGAACTTGGTAAATTATTAATGCCTAAAGTTTTAGAGGCAATTGATAATGACACGGAAAACTCTGTTTTCTCCTACATTCCAAATACTGCAGAAACTTCATTTTTCGGAATGATAGAAGCTGTTGAAGAACATCTTAATCAAAAGAAAACACAAGCTATTTTAGATGGTGATGGAAAGCTTTCAAAAGAACGTGTTATTGAAATCTTATCGGAAAGAACAAGAATTGAAAAAATAGCAATTAAAGATGTTAAGCTAAGAACTTTTATTACTGAAGATAGTAGTAGAGACGATTTAGTTGCGCACGTTTACGATGTTACTTACGGTGTAATTAAACCAACAGATAACCTGGTTATTATTGATGATAGTATTGTAAGAGGTACCACTCTAAAAAAGAGTATCATTAAAATGATGGATCGACTACATCCTAAAAAAATAGTCGTGGTTTCTTCTGCACCGCAAATACGTTACCCGGATTGCTACGGTATTGACATGGCAAAAATTGAAGGATTAATAGCCTTTAAAGCAATGCTTTCGCTTTTAAAAGACAACAACAAGTATCATTTAATTGAAGAAGTATACAAAAAATGTAAAAAGCAGGTAGATTTAGAAGATGCGGAAGTAAAAAACTTTGTAAAAGAATTATATGATCTTTTTACAGCGGATGAACTTTCAGATAAAATCTCAGAATTATTAAGTGATGAAACAGTAAATGCCGAAGTAAAGATAATATTTCAACCGGTATCTAATTTACATAAAGCCTGTCCTAAAAACCTAGGAGACTGGTATTTTACAGGGAATTATCCAACCGCAGGAGGGAATAGAGTTGTAAATAAAGCGTTTATTAATTTTTATGAAGGAAATGAAGAACGCGCTTACTAGCTTTTTTCTTACGGTTTTTCCGTATCTATTTAGTTTTGAAGCGCTTAATCCTAAAAAAAAGCGGTTCATCTAAAAGATTTCACTAATTCCAAGAAATAAAACTACATTAGTACCACCATAACATAAGTAGGTTAAGTTCATGGTAGATTTGGGGCAAAAAAGGTGAACTCTCGTTCACCTTTTTTCATTTTCTATAACGAAATTTTTTTCAACATTTCCTTCTAAAACAGACTCTTTAACCCTTTAGGCTAATATATTAGTAGTTTATCTAATAAGTTTTATAATTTGGCCTAAGCACGCTTATATTTGCTAGACCATAACATAAGTAGGTTAAGTTTATGGTAGATTTGGGGCAAAAAAGGTGAACTCTCGTTCACCTTTTTTCATTTTCTATAACGAAATTTTTTTCAACATTTTATAATATTCAATATACTTTCACGTTATACATATATCTCCATAACATAAGTAGGTTAAGTTCATGGTAGATTTGGGACGAAAAAAGGTGAACGCAAGTTCACCTTTTTTTATATCTACCTATTACATATAGGCACTTGTTATTTTTTTTAAAGCTTACTTCGCTTCTGCATAACGTCTTTCAACTTCATTCCAGTTAATTACATTAAAGAAAGATTCAATATAATCTGGTCTTCTGTTTTGGTACTTTAAGTAATAAGCATGCTCCCAAACATCTAATCCTAAAATTGGTGTTCCTTGACAAGTAACTCCTGGCATTAATGGGTTATCTTGATTTGGAGTAGAACAAACTTCTACTTTTCCTCCTTTATGCACACATAACCAAGCCCAACCTGAACCAAATTGTGTTGCTGCTGCTTTACTAAAAGTATCTTTAAAAGCATCTACAGAACCATAAGCAGCTTCAATAGCATCTTTTAAATCTCCAGACAAACGTCCTTTTCCTTCTGGGTTCATTACTTCCCAGAATAAAGAGTGGTTATAAAAACCTCCTCCGTTATTTCTAACAGCTGCATTTTTCATATCTAGATTACCAAGAATATCTTCAATAGATTTCCCGTCTAAATCTGTTCCTTCAATAGCTGCATTTAATTTTGTTGTATAACCTTGATGATGTTTTGTATAATGAATCTCCATTGTGCGCGCATCAATGTTTGGTTCTAAAGCATCATAAGCATATTTTAATTTCGGTAATTCGAAAGCCATAATATTTATTTTTAGTTGTTATTATTAAATTTTATTCAAATTTACGCATAAATGCCTTCAATTAAAAATAATAAATAGTTATCAAATTATCGATAATCTTTATCTTGTGTAAAATTTAACGCATGACTAACCAACATCCTTTCACTATTTACAATGCATCTGCTGGAAGTGGAAAAACATTTACACTCGTTAAAGAGTATTTAAAGATTTTATTGCAATCTAGTAATACCCAACAATACAAGAACATTCTGGCTATTACTTTTACCAATAAAGCGGTTGGTGAAATGAAAGAACGTATTATTGAAATGCTTACCGCGTTTTCTTCGGAAGAAATTATGGAAACCCCAAACAGCATGTTTTCTATTCTTTCTGAAGAATTACAACTGGAACCAGAAAAACTTCATAGTAAGTCAAAAAAAATACTAAACAGTATTATTTATAATTACGCAGCTTTTGATGTTTCTACTATTGACGGATTTACACATAAAATAATTAGAACCTTTGCGCATGATTTAAAACTGCCTTTAAATTTTGAAGTCGAATTAGATCAAGATTCCCTTTTACAAGAAGCAGTAGATAGTTTGATTGCAAAAGCAGGAACGAATAAAGAGCTGACAAAAATTTTAGTGGATTTTGCCATTGAAAAAGCAGATGATGATAAGAGTTGGGATATTTCTTTCGACTTTAATAAGATTGCAAAACTCTTAGTTAAAGAAAATGATGTAGCACATATTGAAAAATTAAAAGACAAATCGCTTGAAGATTTTAAAGTCCTTAAAGCACAATTAAGAAAAGATACAAAAAGCCTTGAAGCTGAAATTTTAGAAATCACACAAAACGTTTTACAGCTAATTGATGAAGCTGGTTTGCAGTTTAATGATTTTAATAGAAGCTCTCTACCAAAACATTTTGAAAATCTAAAGAATAAAAGATTTGATATTAGCTTCATCAATAAATGGCAAGTGGAATTAATTAACGGCGACACACTGTATCCTAAACGGCTTACTCCAGAACTTGGAGCTGTAATAGATGGATTGCAACCACAATTCATTAAAGCTTTTGAAGAAACCAAAAAACTAGTTTTTCAATATAAATTCTTAAAAGCATTTTATAAAAACATAACACCTTTATCGGTTTTAAGCGCAATAAACCAAGAGTTAACTAACATTAAAATAGATCAGAATAAATTATTAATTTCTGAATTCAACACCTTAATAAGCAAGGAAATTAAAGACCAACCAACGCCTTTTATTTACGAACGATTGGGCGAAAAATTTAGACATTACTTTATCGATGAATTTCAAGACACCTCTAAACTGCAATGGCAAAATTTAATTCCGTTAATAGATAACTCGCTTGCTGGTCAAAACTTAAAACAAGAACAAGGAACAGCCATGTTAGTTGGTGATGCCAAACAAGCAATTTATAGATGGCGTGGCGGAGAAGCAGATCAATTTATAGACTTATACTCAAAAAAAACAGATCCTTTTCAAGTAGAACAACATGTAGATAATTTACCTACAAACTTTAGAAGCTACCAAGAAATTATACATTTTAATAATGCTTTTTTTAAATATGTAGCCGAAACTTCATTATCCAACCAGGATTATAGCGAACTCTATCATGAAGGCTCTAAACAAAACACTTTTAACAAAAATGAAGGATATATCCAATTCGACTTTCTAGATCTTAAAGACGAAGAAAGAGATGAGATCTATCCGCAGAAAGTTTTAGAAACCATTAGAACGTGTCAAACCAACGGATATACTTATCAAGATATTTGCATTCTTGTCCGTAAGAAAAAAGAAGGAATCGCTATTGCCGAATATTTAAATACAGTAGGCATTCCTATTATGTCTTCCGAAACGATGCTAATTTTTAACAGTCCGGAAGTGCAGTTTATTGATAATATCCTAACCCTATTGGTGCAATCCGAGAACGATGAAATCAAGGTTAAGGCTTTAAATTATCTTTCCGAAAAATTCCAAATTAAAGACAAGCATGCATTTTTCAGTAAACATATAAATGAGTCGCTTTTTCAAACCTTTAAAAGTTTGGAAGATTACCATATATTTTTAACCCCAAACCAATTACTACAATTACCATTGTATGAGTTGGCAGAAAGTATTGTTAGAAACTTTAATCTAGTAGAAACCTCCAATGCTTATGTACAATATTATTTAGATTTTGTATTAGAGTATTCACAAAAACAAGGTTCTAGCCTTTCTGGCTTTTTAGAATATGCCAACAATAAAAAAGGAAATCTAAGTATTGTTTCACCGCAAGGACAAAACGCGGTGCAGATTATGACTATTCATAAATCTAAAGGGTTAGAATTTCCTGTAGTTATTTTCCCTTATGCCGATTTAAATATTTATACCGAAATAGAAGCAAAAGAATGGTTTCCCTTACAAGCAGAAAATTTTAATGGATTTTCTAGCACACTACTAAACTACACCAAAGAATTTGAAAATTATGGTGAGGTTGGTCTGCAAATCCATAACAAGCATCAAGCAGAATTAGAACTAGATAACATCAACTTATTATATGTTGCTTTAACAAGACCAAAAGAACAACTCTATATTATTTCTAAAAGAGATGTATCTGCCAAAGAATTAAAGGAACAAAAAACCTACGCTGGCTTATTTATAAATTACTTGCAACAAGCAAACAAGTATAATGAAAGTGAAACCACCTTTTCTTTTGGTAACCCTAAAAAAACATCTAAAGAAGAAACTAGGCATAAAGAAATTGTAGAACAACAAGAATTTATATCCACAACCAAAGAAAGTCACAACATAAAAATTGTTACTAATTCTGGTTATTTATGGAATACAGCGCAACAAGAAGCCATCGAAAAAGGAAATCTTATTCACAATATATTGGCACATATTAAAACAAAAGAAGATGTTTTATTTGCAATTACCCATTTTAAAGAAACCGCAATTATAAATCCAGAACAAGCCATAGAACTACAAAAAACGATATTACAAATAATAGATCACAAAGAACTAAAAGACTATTTTACCATCGAAAACACGATTTATAACGAACGGGATATTATTTCAAATCATGAAATTATAAGACCAGACAGATTGGTAATTAATGCCAATAATGAAGCAACCATAATCGATTATAAAACGGGAGCAATAAACAAAAAACACCAATTACAATTAGAAAACTATCAACGTGTAATAGAAGAAATGTCCTATAAAGTGATTCATAAAATACTGGTATACATAAATGATGATATTCAAGTCGTAACCTTTTAATGATGGCGTTACGTGCTTTCGTAAAAAACTACAGCACGTCGTGTCATCCACTATATCTTTTTTATTTTTTCATATACCTTATATGCGATGCACAGCATTTACACTACCAGTAACTAGTAATAAAAGGTAATATATTTCACATAAAAAAGGATGCCGTTTCTACCACTAACGCAAAAAACATTATAAATTTGTAAAAAAAACAAAATCATGTACGGAAATATAAAGCAACAACTACAACAAGAACTTCAAGACATAAAGGACAACGGACTTTACAAAGAAGAACGTATTATTACTTCACCACAAGGAGCCGAAATAACACTAAACACTGGCGAAACGGTTTTAAACTTTTGTGCCAATAACTATTTAGGTTTATCATCACATCCAGAGGTTATTCAAGCAGCTAAAGACACCATGGATACGCACGGTTTTGGTATGTCTTCTGTTCGATTTATTTGTGGTACCCAAGACATTCATAAAGAATTAGAACAAAAGATTGCAGATTTTTATGGTACAGAAGACACCATTTTATATGCCGCAGCCTTTGATGCTAATGGAGGTGTATTTGAACCTCTATTAGGAAAAGAAGATGCTATTATTTCAGATGCTTTAAATCATGCGTCCATAATAGATGGTGTACGTTTATGTAAAGCAGCACGATATCGTTATGCTAATAATGATATGGCCGATTTAGAACAACAACTAATAGATGCCAATAAAAATGGGGCTAGAAATAAAATTATAGTTACAGATGGTGTTTTTTCTATGGATGGATTAGTTGCTCCTTTAGATAAAATATGTGACTTAGCCGACAAATATGATGCTATGGTAATGATAGATGAATGTCATGCCACTGGATTTATTGGACCAAAAGGAATTGGAACACTAGAAGAAAAAGGAGTTCTAGGAAGAGTAGATATTATTACCGGAACTTTAGGTAAAGCTTTAGGTGGTGCAATGGGTGGGTATACAACAGCAAAAAAAGAAATTATTGAAATATTACGTCAGCGTTCCAGACCTTATTTGTTTTCAAACTCTTTAGCTCCTGCTATAGTTGGTGCATCTATTAAAGTTTTTGATATGCTTAAAAACGATACCTCTTTACGTGACAAGCTAGAATGGAATACTAAGTACTTCAAAAAAGGAATAAAAGATGCTGGATTTGATATTGTTGATGGTGATTCTGCTATTGTTCCTGTAATGCTATATGATGCAAAACTATCTCAAACTATGGCTAATATGTTATTAAATGAAGGCATTTATGTTATCGGTTTCTTTTTTCCTGTAGTTCCAAAAGGAAAAGCAAGAATAAGAGTACAGCTTTCTGCAGCACATGAAAAAGAGCATTTAGATAAGGCTATATCTAGCTTCATTAAAATTGGGAAAACATTAGATATTATTTAAATTGACTACAAACAGCTGATATTAAAGATTATTTTTAATATTTTTTTATATTTGTCTTTGTTAATAATATTTAACAACTTACTTTTGCTTATCAATTAACACTTAAAAATTAAATTTTTGAATATGAAAAATCTTAGCAGATTATTGTTCGCTATGTTGCTTGTATTAGGTTTTAGCAACACGTATGCACAAGATGAAAACAATCCTTGGGCAATTAGTTTCGGGGTAAACGCAGTCGATCTTTATCCAGTTGGAGAAGATGCTCCTCAAGGAGATTACTTTGATGAGTTCTTTAACGCATCAGATCACTGGAATATCCTTCCATCTTTATCTACTATTAATGTATCTAAATACCTTAATAATGGATTTTCTGTTGGAGTAACAGGATCAATCAACAAAATTGAAAAAATCGGAGAGACATTAGGAGTACCTAGCTTAAAAGTTAGTGAAATGACTTATTATGGTCTTGACGGAGCTGTTAAATATAGCTTTGCAGATTTATTAAACTGTAATACTATTGAGCCTTATTTAGGTGTTGGTGGTGGTTACACTTGGATTGATGAAATTGGAGCTGGTACTTTAAACGGTTCTTTCGGTTTAAATTTCTGGTTAACAGAAAACATTGGTTTTAACTTACAATCTACTTACAAACATTCATTTGAAGATTACTTATCTAAACATTTCCAACACTCTGCAGGTTTAACTGTTAAGTTTGGTGGAAAAGATACAGATGGTGACGGTGTATATGACAAAGATGATGCTTGTCCAGAAGTTCCTGGTTTAGAAGCATTCAACGGTTGTCCTGATGCTGATGGTGATGGAATTGAAGATTCTAAAGATACTTGTCCTAATGAAGCTGGTTTAGCTGAATTTAACGGATGTCCTGATACTGATGGTGATGGTGTAGCTGATAATGAAGACAAATGTCCTACAGTTGCTGGATTAAAAGCTTTAGCTGGTTGTCCTGATGCTGATGGTGACGGAGTTGCTGATGGAGATGATAAATGTCCTAGTGAAGCTGGTCCTGCTGCTAACAATGGTTGCCCATGGGCAGACACTGATGGTGATGGTGTATTAGACAAAGATGATAAATGTCCTAATGAAGTAGGTGTTGCTGCAAACAATGGTTGTCCAGAAGTAATTGCTGCTCCAACTGCTGAAGTAATGGCAACATTAAACAACTATGCTAGAACAATCTTATTTGCAAGTGCTAAGTCATCTTTCAAACAAGAAACATACCCAGTATTACAAGCAATTACTGCTATCTTAAAAGAATATCCTGAATCTAACTTTACGTTAGAAGGACATACTGATAGTGATGGTCCTAAAGCTTCTAACCAATTATTATCTGAAAGAAGAGCTAACGCTGTAAGAGATTACTTAATCGCTAACGGAGTAAGTGCTGACAGATTAGTTGCTGCTGGATTTGGGGAAGATTACCCAATCGATTCTAACGCTACAAGAGCTGGTAAGAGAAATAACAGACGTGTTGAAGTAAAACTTAGAAAATAAGTTTCACAAAACAATCTAAATATTTAATAAAAACGCTTCGATATATCGAAGCGTTTTTTATTTTTATAGAATGACAACATTCATTCTAGATGTACTAAAAGATTTACAGAACAGAAATAAAGATTTATCTACATTAATCTTTATTTTACCCAGTAAACGTGCTGGTATCTTTTTAAAACACCAAATTGCACAAATAGTTAATCATACTATATTATCTCCTAAAATCATTAGTATAGAGGAGTTTGTAGAAGATCTATCCCAGTTAAAAAAAACTTCAAATACAGAACTTCTATTTGTATTTTATAAAGTCTATTTAGAATTAACTAAAAAAGAAGAACAGGAAAGTTTTGATTCTTTTTCTAAATGGGCGCAAATATTACTTCAGGATTTTAATGAAATAGACAGGTATCTCATTCCCCAAGAAAAAATATTCAACTATTTAAGCGCTATCCAAGATTTAAAGCATTGGTCTTTGGAAGAACCAAAATCGGATTTTATAAAAAAATATCTTTCCTTTTGGAACAAACTAAACCAGTATTATACCAAGTTTGCGGAAGAGCTTCTACAAAACAAAACAGGTTACCAAGGACTAATTTATAGAGAAGCTGTAGAAAATATAGAATCGTACATACAAACTGCTTCAGAAAAACAACATATTTTTTTAGGTTTTAACGCACTCAATAAAGCCGAAGAAAATATTATTCAAGAATTGCTGCAAAATGAAATGGCTGAAATTTTTTGGGATATTGACCAGAAATTTTTTGACAATAAATACCACGATGCCGGATTGTTTACCAGACAACATCACAAAAATTGGAAGTACTTCACTACGCATCCTTTTAACTGGAAGACCAATTACTATACCCAACCAAAAAACATAGAAGTTGTTGGTATTCCTAAAAACATCGGACAAGCAAAATATATAGGTACCCTTTTAAAATCTTTAAAAGAAAAAGATCAAACATTACAACAAACAGCTGTGGTACTTGCAGATGAGAATCTACTTACCCCTACTTTAAATGCACTTCCAGAATCTATTGATGCCTTAAATATTACAATGGGTTTTCCTTTACAATCCATCCCACTAGCCTCTTTATTTGAACAAATATTTCAAGTACATAAAAAAGCAAGTAATACCTTTTACTACAAAGATGTTATTGCTATTATATCCCATCAATTTATAAGGTCTTTACTAAATACAAACAATGTAGATGTCGCATCCAAAATAACAGAAACAATATTAACAAATAACCTCGTTTACTTAACAGTAGATCGCTTAAAAGAACTGAGTACCACTGCAACAAAAATCATAGACTTATTATTTGTTATAAAAGAAAACAGTGTCGAAAACATTCTTAAAAATTGTGCCGATTTAATTTTATGCATAAAGGAAGACTTAGATGTAAATAAACCACTCAACAAACTCTCTTTAGAGTACTTATTTCGCTTTAATGAGCTATTTAATGAACTATCTAGCCTAAATGATAGGTATAGTTATATAAAAGATATAAACACACTTCATGGCCTTTACAAGGAATTATTAAGTGCAGCAACTCTAGATTTTCAAGGAGAACCTTTACAAGGTTTACAAGTTATGGGAATGTTAGAATCTCGCGTTCTAGATTTTGAAACTGTAATTATTGCATCAGTAAATGAAGGTGTGCTTCCGTCAGGAAAAACAAATAACTCCTTTATTCCTTTCGATGTAAAAATAGAAAATCAGTTACCAACCTACAAAGAAAAAGACGCGGTGTACACATACCACTTTTATAGGTTATTACAACGCGCTAAAAACGTATACATTCTATATAATACGGAAGTTGATGTATTAACTGGTGGAGAAAAAAGTAGATTCATTACGCAGTTAGAATTAGAAGGAGATCACGAAATCAAACACCGAATTGTAACGCCAAAAGTAGAAGCTTGTTTTACCAAATTATTAGAAATTGAAAAAACAGAAGCCATTCAAAACAAATTGAAAACGGTTGCAGAACGAGGTTTTTCACCTTCCTCAATTACCAATTATATTAGGAATCCTATAGATTTTTATTATCAGAAAATATTAGGAATTAAAGAACAGGAAGATGTAGAAGAAAGTGTTGCCTTTAATACACTTGGTACAGTGGTACACAATACTTTAGAAGATTTATATACTACTTTTATTGGTTCCTATTTAACCGTGGAAAACTTAGAAAAGCAAAAATCTAAAATTAACGAAAGGGTAACCTATCATTTTGAAAATGAATATAAAGAAGGAGATATTCATACCGGAAAAAACCTCATCATTTTTGAAATTGCCAAACGCTACGTCCTTAATTTTTTAAACTTAGAAATTGAAGATGTAAAACAAGGAAATGAAATAAAAATCATCTCTCTAGAGGCTAATAACAGAACATCTATAACAATTCCTGAGCTAGACTTTACGATTAATCTTACTGGAAAAGTAGACCGTGTAGATACATACAATGGTATCACTAGAATTATTGATTATAAAACGGGTAAAGTATTATCTAATGAAGTAGAGATTTCTAATTGGGAAGACCTAACAACAGATTATAAAAAATACAGCAAGAGTTTTCAAGTACTGATGTATGCATATATGATGATGCAACAAAATAAAGTACAATTTCCATTGGAAGCTGGTATTATATCCTTTAAAAATTTAAGTAACGGTTTTTTAAAATTCGCAGTAAAAGAGGGAAGAAATAAAGCCCAACTTATTACGGAAGAAACCATGCAACATTTTGAAATAGAGCTCAAAAAAATCATTCTAGAAATCTGTAATCCAAAAATTAATTTTGTTGAAAAAGAAGTGTAATGGTCCAGAAAAATAACATTTTACAGAGAGATTCCAAAAAACCAATCGTTTGGGATGCTTTCTATAAAGAGAATAATACAAAAAAACCATTAGTTGTTTTCTGTCATGGCTACAAAGGCTTTAAAGATTGGGGAGCTTGGGATTTAGTTGCACAAGCATACAGTGAAGCAAACTTGTTTTTTGTGAAATTTAATTTTTCGCATAATGGCAGCACAGTAGAAAACCCAATAGATTTTCCGGATCTCGATGCTTTTGCAGAAAACAATTACACCAAAGAGTTAGAAGATGTTGACAGTATATTAAATCATCTGCTATCTAAAGAAAATGAATATATAAATCAGATAGACACTAGTAATATCACGCTAATTGGTCATTCCAGAGGTGGTGGAATTTCCATAATTAAGGCATCTGAAGATAACAGAATAACCAAATTAATCACTTGGGCAAGTGTCAGTGGATTTGGTAAAAGAACATCTACAACGGGAGATTTAGAACAATGGAAAAAAGATGGTGTTAAGTATGTTTTAAATGGCAGAACCCAACAACAAATGCCACACAACTATCAGTTTTATTTAGACTACAAAGCAAATGAAAATCGATTAAATATAGAATTGGCAACCAAAAAAGTAAGCATTCCTTTTTTAATTATTCATGCAAAGGAAGATCCTTCCGTAAAATTTAATGAAGCAGAAAATTTACATGCCTGGAATAATAAAAGTGAATTATTTTCTATAGAAAAGAGCAACCACGTATTTGA
Source organism: Lacinutrix sp. WUR7 (assembly GCF_016864015.1). Taxonomy (NCBI): domain Bacteria; kingdom Pseudomonadati; phylum Bacteroidota; class Flavobacteriia; order Flavobacteriales; family Flavobacteriaceae; genus Lacinutrix; species Lacinutrix sp. WUR7. The sequence continues at coordinate 1,171,654 of NZ_CP045067.1, forward strand.
TGCTTCCCATCCTTATAAAAACAAAAAACTACCTGAAGCTTTACAACAGGTAGTTACTAAAAGTATTTCTTTTATATAGTTATTTGTTACTCTGCTCCTTTTAAGACTAAAAGAGGTACGCGACTTTCAAAATCTACTTTCTTAATCGTATTTTGCTCCCATAGTTTTTTAAAGAATCCTCTTTTACGTCTAAAAACACAAATAACATCTGGATTATGCGTATTTAAATGCTCTAAAACACCTTGAAATAAGGTTGCATTTTCAGAACTACTATACGAAGAAGCTAATGCTTTTAACTCCACATTTATTTCAGAATCTTCTGCAGAAAAAGCCTTCGTTTTTACCTGCAGTAAATGCATTTCAGTATTAAAAGTCTTTATTATCTTTTGTAATGGCACTAAGGAACCCTTTTTGCTAACCACTCCAGATTTTATTGCTGTAAGAATCTTTGTAATAGGTTTATAAGCATATCCTTCTGGAATAACTAAAACAGGAATATCTGTCTTCTTCACGATGCTTCCCGGAGTTCTTCCTAAAAAATAACTTTCTTGTAAATCATTAGGTCGCTGTCCTACAATTATTAAATCTATACCTAATTCTTTGTTTATAGCATCTATACTATCTACAACGCCTCCTTTGGCAGATATTATTTTTACGGATACATTTTTTGTGTCTACTTGGTCTACAACTTCTTTCACATTTGCAACCTGTTCTCTAGCAACAATACTATCTACATTTATTATTGCTCCTGCTTTTGGAGCTAAACTAAAGGATCTGAAAACATAAACATCTGCTTGCATAACTTGCGCAAAATCTATAGCGTATTGTAGTGTGTTTTTTGCATTTTTAGATGCACCAATGGGAACTAGAATATTTTTCATTACTTATTATTTAGACTACAAAAATACAGATTTTATAATAATAGTTGCGACCTTTACCTTTTCTTAAATAAAATTTAAACTATTGCCTACCAATATAAATCTAAAACAGATAAACAAACTTGCTATTCCAGCATTAATTGCTGGTGTTTCAGAACCTATTTTATCGTTAACAGATACGGCTATTGTTGGTAATATAAATATAAACGCAACCGAGTCTTTAGCGGCTGTTGGTATTGTTGGTGCTTTTATTTCTATGCTTATTTGGGTATTGGGACAAACAAGAAGCGCCATTTCTTCGATCGTTTCACAATATGTTGGTGCAGATAATGTAGATACGGTTAAAAATCTGCCAGCACAAGCGATTTTTATTATTACTTCGCTAAGTATTTTAATAATTATTGGCACCTATCCTTTTGCGCAAAGTATTTTTAAACTGTATAATGCTTCCGGTCTCATTCTAGACTATAGCGTAGATTACTATAAAATTCGTGTTTTCGGATTTCCTTTTACATTATTTACCATCGCTGTTTTTGGCACTTTTAGAGGTTTACAAAACACCTATTACCCAATGCTAATTGCCATCATTGGTGCTACTGCAAACATTGTTTTAGATTTTATTTTGGTGTACGGAATAGAAGGATATATTCCTGCCATGCACATTAAAGGCGCTGCCTATGCAAGTGTTATTGCGCAGTTTTTAATGGCTATTTTTTCAGCTTATTATCTATTAACAAAAACAAATATTCCGTTGCGATTTAGTTTCCCTTTTAATCCGGAAATTAAACGTTTTATACTAATGATTCTTAATTTGTTTGTCCGTACACTAGCCTTAAATGTCACCTTATATTTTGCTAGTGCTTTTTCTACAAGCTATGGTAAAAACTACATTGCAGCCTATACTATTGCTATAAACTTATGGTTTCTTGGTGCTTTTATTATTGATGGTTATGCCAGTGCTGGAAATATTTTATCGGGAAAATTAATAGGAGGAAAAGAATATAAAAGCCTAATACTATTAAGTAATAAGCTAATTAAGTACGGCATCGTTCTAGGAATTACCATTGCCATATTAGGCGCAATTTTATATTATCCCTTAGGAACCATCTTCACTAAAGAGCCTCAAGTTTTAGAAGAATTTTACAACGTATTTTGGATAGTCTTACTCATGCAACCGCTTTGTGCTTTAGCATTTATTTTTGATGGCATCTTTAAAGGTATAGGTAAAATGAAAATCCTTAGAAACGTACTGCTCTTTTCTACCTTTATAGTTTTTGTTCCAATACTCTTTTGGTTAGACTCCTTAGACTACAAATTATACGGTATTTTTATTGCGTTAACGCTTTGGATTATCGCTAGAGGATTACCATTAATCATAAAATTTAGAAAAGAATTTTTACCACTTTCACAAAAGGTGTAACTTTACCCCAAGTTAATAAAATACATAATGAAGTTTTTAGCACTTATTCAAGAAATAGATATCAAGGAAAAAATAGATAAAGCACCAGATGCGGCCTATGGTATTGGTATATTTATTGGCTCTATGCTACCTTTTGTAGTATTAGTAGCGCTTGCTTATTTTATATATAGATACAATAAAAACAAAAAAGAATAACTCAATAGTAAAATGGAAATATTAAATTTTTTAAGTGGAAACGGTTTATTTTTAGTTCTAGGAATAGCCTTAGTTATAATATACTTTTATAATAGAAATAAACGCAGATAATTATCTCGTTTTTAACCAACCTGTAATACTCAATCGCTCTGTATGTACAGGTTTTACTTCGTGTTCTATAATCTGACTTTCAAAGATTACCACACGTCCTGGAAACGGATAAATAACCTTTTCGGTTTCTACGCCGTTCTCGTCTAAATACAATACCAATTCGCCACCATTTTCAGGCAACCAACCGTCTTCATTTAAATAACAAACAAAAGATAATTTTCGCCTATCATCATTTTGAAAGGTGTCTATATGACGTTTATAATAGGTGTCTTTAGGGTACAATGCGTAATGAAACTCTTTATATAAAATCCCTAGAAAACAAGTTTTGTTTAGGTAAGTAACGAGGCTATTTATTTTATTGAAAAATAACTGTTCATAGACATCAACCTTACTTTCGTCCATCCACAAAATAATATCTCCTCGAATGGCTTTTTCTATCGTTTCGTTAACACGATTACCAATAGCTGCCTTTTTAAAAGCATCTAGTTCGTGCTTTTCAATTAAAGATTTTCTTAAAACTAGAACTTCTTCCGCAGAAAAAAAATCTTCAACAATACTATATTTTTTTGCTAACAGATCATCAATAACTCTCTCGTATAAAGGGTTTTCTGTAAATGCAAGTCCTTCAAAAATTTGTTTCATAACTTTACTTGCATCAAGCTTAGTCTTAACAAAAGTGAGCAAATGTAATCTAAAAAGCATTTCCTTTTACAAAATGAATATCTTTGCAGTGAAATAAACAATACAATGAGTAATATTAGAATTACAAAACAGTTCTCTTTTGAGACTGGTCACGCACTTTATGGTTATGACGGTAAGTGTAAAAACGTACATGGTCACAGTTACAGATTATTTGTAACCGTTATCGGTAAACCTATTACAGATGCAACCAACGTAAAGTTTGGGATGGTTATAGATTTTAGCGATCTAAAAAAAATAGTAAAAGAAGATATTGTTGAAATTTTTGATCACGCAACCGTTTTTAATAAAAACACACCACACCTGGAGCTTGCTAAAGAATTATCGGATAGAGATCACAATGTACTTTTGGTAGATTATCAACCAACCAGTGAAATGATGGTTATTGACTTTGCTTCCAAAATATCAAAACGTTTACCAGACAATATAAAACTTCATTCCCTAAAATTACAGGAAACCACAAGCTCTTATGCAGAGTGGTATGCTAGTGATAACAAATAGTTTTTAAGAATAATTATGGCGTTACCCTTTTTCGTAAAAACTACAAAGGGTCAGGCTTTCGCAAGTCGCTCTTGGCAAGGAGCTCCAACAATTGCTCAATCCTTAACGTAGCATCCAGCTAACTAACAAACATTTTTTATATTTACAGCATGCAAATTCCAGAAGGAAAAAAAATATATTTCGCCAGTGATAATCATTTAGGAGCTCCTACAAAAGAAGCTTCCCTTCCGCGCGAAAAAAAGTTTGTCGCTTGGCTAGATCACGTAAAAAAAGATGCAGCAGCCATTTTTCTTTTAGGCGATTTATTCGATTTCTGGGTAGAATATAAAAACGTGGTTCCAAAGGGATTCACTAGAACCTTAGGAAAACTTGCCGAAATTTCTGATTCTGGAATACCTATTTACTATTTTGTTGGTAATCATGATTTATGGATGGATGGTTATTTTGAAGAAGAACTTAACATTCCTGTGTACCACAAACCAAAAGAATTCACCTTTAACAATAAAACCTTTTTTATAGGTCATGGTGATGGCTTAGGGCCACACGATAAAGGATACAAACGCATGAAAAAAGTGTTTACCAACCCAATATGCCAATGGTTGTTTAAACGTGTTTTACATCCAGATTTTGCCATGCGAATTGGACAATATATGTCTGTAAAAAATAAACTTATTTCTGGGGATGAGGATGCCAAATTTTTAGGAAATGATAACGAGTGGTTGGTACAATATTGCAAACGAAAATTAGAAGACAAGCACAGAGATTTTTTTGTATTCGGGCATAGACATCTTCCATTAGAAATAGACCTAGAAAACAACGCGAAATACATTAATCTTGGGGATTGGATTGAATATTACACCTATGGTGTGTTTGATGGAGAAAACATGATTTTAAAAACCTATAATCCGTAAACCATGCTAGTAACTGCTATTATATTTATTCTTTTAGGTGCATTAATAAAATATGGAAAATTCTATTTCCTTATTGCTGGTTATAACACCATGACCAAGGAAGAAAAAGAAAAGTACCATATAGAAGGTATTGCAACACTTTTTAAAAATGTGATGTTTGGTATGGCTATTTTAATTATCATTGGTTATTTCGCTTCCAAATACTTTGAAGACGCTAACCTACAAAACATCTTCTTCTATATTTCAATAGCTATAGGAGTCCCGTATTTACTGATCCAATCCAACTCAAAAAAATATAAAAAATAAGTAGTTAATCCTGTAGATTGGATTCCTAATTTAGATGTATTGCTTTCCGCAGACTAACTTCTCTCACGTTCAAGCTTCACCTTTACCGAGGCATAGGTAGAAACCATATAAGGCACAGAAAAAGTAATAAAAAACTTTAAAAGATTTAATTGCTTAAAATCTAATGCAATTAGCTTTTCGCCTTGATTTATCAAATTCAAAACGCAACCAACAACTAGAGCTACTTTGATGGAGGAGATAACAATTTCTCTTTCCGAAGCAATTTTCATTGCTTTATTTACTTTACGTATCATGCTGCAAATATATATACTTTATATAAAAAAATAACTTCCTTTTCCTTGCGGTATTTCGTTCCGATAGATCTATCTCTAAATTTATTCTGCATTTTCATGTTCCTCAATATCCTTGGTTAAATCTAGTTTTCTAAACGTAGGCGAAACAATAGCGGTAGTAATCACCGTAATTAAGGTCATGGTTCCTCCAAAAACAACTGCCGTTGCCGTTCCCATAAGTTTCGCTGTTACACCACTTTCAAAAGCACCAAGTTCATTAGAAGAACCTACAAACATAGAATTGACGGAAGACACGCGACCTCGCATATTATCTGGCGTTTTAATTTGTAAAATCGTCTGACGAATCACCATAGAAACACCATCGGTGACACCGCTAAAAAACAAAGCTGCAACCGACAACCAAAACGAAGTCGATAGTCCAAAAACAACAATACATATTCCGAAACCAAAAATGGCTACCAACAACTTCATTCCTGCATTTTTACTAATTGGAATATACGCGGTAATTAACATGGTTATAAAAGCACCAACAGATGGCGCTGCAACCAAAATACCAAAACCTTGCGGTCCCACTTTTAAAATATCTTGTGCAAAAATAGCTAACAAAGCAACTGCACCACCAAAGAGCACCGAAACCATATCTAAAGTTAAAGCACCTAGAATCGCTTTTGTTTTAAAAACAAAATGCACACCTTCTTTTAAACTTTGCATCATAGGCTCGCCAATTTTATCGTTAAGAATGGGTTTCCTTTTTATTTGAAACAAGAATAATAAAGAAACTAAAACGAGCGCAAAAACAATACATAAAGAATAATGTACACCAAGCCAGCCAATGGAGAAACCAGCAAAAGCAACGCCTAAAACACGAGACATTTGCCAAGTAGAGCTATTCCATGTTGCGGCATTCGCATATATTTTTTTAGGTACGATTAAAGCAACTAATGAAAATATGGTTGGTCCGAAAAACGAACGTAAAAATCCGCCAAAAAACACCAAGCCGTAAATCGTATAAAGCATACTCTTTTTAGACCAAGAGCTGGTAACTTCTGGAGAGGTTAACCAGAAAAGGCAAAAACTAATTAACGAAAAAGCAGCAATACAAATCGCTAGCAGATTTCGTTTTTCTTTTTGATCTACAATATGACCTGCAAATAATGCCATGGCTAATGCTGGAATAATTTCCATTAAGCCAATCATACCTAAAGATAAAGGATCTTTTGTTAATGCATATACTTGCCATTCTATCACTATAAATTGCATAGACCATGCAAAGACTAACGCAAAACGAACGAGTAGAAAAACATTAAACTCTTTAATTCGTAATGCTGCGTAAGGATCTTTTTTCGCCATATTAATTTCCTGCGAAGGCAGGAATCTTTTAGTTTGATACCTACAAGGTTTTAAAACCTCGCAGGATAAAAATCTAACATTAAAACCAGAAAGGTCTATTTTAGTTTTCGGTACAAATGTAAAATAACCTAGTTTCTTATTTTAGTTTTTTAAGATGTTATTGCTTAATGTCTCTCAACTTCAACTGAAGTGACACATTTCCTTTCCACTCATTTTCATCCACAGAATAGACTGCTTTAAATGGTTTTTTATCTTCAATCAAGTGCAGCTTATTTCCTAAACCAAAACCAATACAAACCATTTTATTTGCTTTTGGTTGTGTTACGGTAATTCGTAAATGCTTATCGTCTTCACCAACACATTTTCCGTAACCGGTATCTTTTAAATTTTCAGTAACAAAAATAGGCGTCATATTTCCTGGTCCGAAAGGTCCAAACTGACGCATAATGCGCATTAATTTATCATCAACCTGATGCAAATCGATCTGCCTATCAATTTTAATTTCTGGCGTTAATAAAGATTTGTCTATGGTTTTAGAAACAACATCTTCAAAAGCCTGTTTAAAGGCTTCGTAGTTTTCTTCTTTCAGTGTTAAACCTGCAGCATACTTATGTCCTCCAAATTGTTCAATGTGTTCCGCGCAAGCTTCCAAGGCATTGTACACATCAAAACCAGACACCGATCGTGCCGAAGCGGCCAATTTATCGCCACTTTTGGTAAACACTAACGTTGGTCTGTAATAGGTTTCAATTAGTCGAGAAGCCACAATACCAATAACGCCTTTGTGCCAAGTTTCATGGTAAACAACAGAAGTAAAACCTTCCTGTTCTTTTTGTTCTTCAATTTGCTCCAGAGCTTCTTCTGTAATTCGTCGATCTGCATCTTTTCTATCGGTGTTAAATTCTTCTATTTCGGCGGCATATTTTTCCGCTAAATCAAAATCCATTTCCGTTAATAAAGTAACCGCATAATTACCATGCTTCATTCTTCCCGCCGCGTTAATTCTTGGTGCAACGGTAAAAACGACATCGGTAATCGTGAGATTCGTTTTTTTAACCTGGTTGATAATGGCTTGAATTCCGGGTCTCGGATTGGCATTAATAACTTGCATTCCAAAATACGCAAGGACTCTATTTTCTCCGGTAATAGGAACTATATCTGCACCAATTGCAGTGGCTACCAAATCTAGATATTCGGTGAGATCTTCTACGGTTTTATTTTCTTTGCTAGCTAGCGCTTGAATGAGTTTAAAACCAACACCACAACCACAAAGTTCTTTATACGGATATTTGCAATCTTCTCGTTTAGGATCTAAAACAGCAATGGCTTCTGGTAAATTTTCTCCTGGTCTGTGGTGATCACAAATAATAAAATCGACACCTTTTTCTTTTGCGTAGGCAACTTTATCTATGGCTTTTACACCACAATCTAAAGCGATAATTAAGGAGAAATCGTTGTCGTTTGCAAAATCAATTCCTTGATACGAAACCCCATAACCTTCTTCATAACGATCTGGAATATACGTCGCTACATTTGCGGTTCTAGTTTTTAAATAGGAAGACATTAATGCTACAGAAGACGTACCATCTACATCATAATCGCCAAATACCAATATATTTTCACCATTGGCAAAAGCAGCTTCAATTCTTGCCACCGCCTTATTCATATCCTGCATTAAGAATGGATCATGCAAATCGTCTAAACTTGGTCTAAAAAACGTTTTCGCTTCTTCGTAGGTTTCTATTCCTCTTTGCAAAAGTAATGCTGCAACGACTTCATCTACTTGCAGTGCTTTTTGTAGAGCTTCTAGTTTTTTTGCTTCCGGTTTTGGTTTGAGTGTCCAACGCATACACTAATATAGAAAATTTTCGCTATTTATTATGGTAATGAATGGATGTTTTTACATCTGCAAACTGACGAAACATTTCCATAACACCACAGTATTTCTCCACAGATAAATCCACGGCCTTTTTAATTTTAGATTCGTTTAAATCTTTCCCAGTAAAATGATATTCTACGGTTACGGTATGGTAGTATTTTGGATGTTCGTCTGTTAGTTCTCCTTCAACGGTCATATAAAAACCTTCCACAGAAGCTTTCATTTTATCTAAAACGGAAACCACATCTAAACCAGAACATCCTGCTAAAGAAGATAGCATCATTGCTTTTGGACGTAAGCCTGAACTATTTCCTCCATTTTCTTTACTAATATCCATTAGTACAGTGTGTCCACTTGGATTATCAGATTCGAAAAGCATGTTTCCATTCCAAATGGTTGTAATTTTATCAGACATATTATAAGATTTTTTGTTTCTTGTGTAAGATTATTTTAATAAATAAGACACAATACATATCTATACATTATTTAAAATACGATTAGATTTTAAAGGAATATGTGTATTATTCACTCAAAAATACTACTAAAAAAAACATTATGCCATTAGTTACACCATTATCTGCAGACCATGATTTAGAAACCAAAGCTTTAGCAGAATTTTTTAACGAAACATTGGGTTTTTGCCCAAACTCGGTACTTACCATGCAACGTCGCCCAGCCATTAGCAAAGCTTTTATTAACTTAAATAAAGCAGTTATGGCTAATGAAGGAAAAGTAACCTCAGCTTTAAAACGAATGATTGCTTGGGTATCTAGTAACGCAACAGGTTGTAGATATTGTCAAGCACATGCTATTCGTGCCGCAGAACGTTATGGTGCAGAACAAGAACAACTAGATAATATTTGGGAATACAGAACACATCCTGCTTTTTCGGAAGCAGAACGTGCTGCCTTAGATTTTTCTCTAGCAGCTAGTCAAGTACCAAATGCTGTAGATGCAACCATTCAAAAACGTTTACACGAACATTGGACCGAAGGTGAAATTGTAGAAATGCTAGGTGTTATTTCTTTATTTGGTTATTTAAACCGATGGAATGATTCTATGGGAACCACTTTGGAAGGTGATGCTATTGAAAGTGGAAACCAGTTTTTAGGAAAACATGGCTTTGAAGTTGGAAAACACGTTTAGATAGTTTACAGCAGGCAGTAACCGTTTTCCGTTTGCTTACGCTTAGTCTTCAAAATAAGATATAAACCTTACTAGAGATAGTGAGGTTTTTTTATAAAATTTTCTGAACTTCTTTCTGCAACTCCGGAACAACATCTGTTTCAAACCAAGGATTTTTACCTTTCCAGAATCTATTATTTGGTGAAGGATGCGGAATAGGAAAATACTTCGGTAAGTATTCTTTATAATTTGCAACCGTTTCGGTTAGTGTTCTTTTAGCGTCTTCTTGTAAATAATACTTCTGCGCATACAAACCAATTAATATCACCAACTCTAAGTTTGGCATTTCCTTTAAAAGGACTTCATGCCATTGTGGTGCACATTCTTTTCTTGGTGGTAAATCTCCTGTTTTTCCTTTTCCGGGATAACAAAAACCCATTGGCATTAAAGCAAATTTGGTTTCATCATAAAAATCTTCATCGGTAACGCCTAACCATTTACGTAGTTGTCTTCCGCTAGGATCATTCCACGGAATTCCCGTTTTATGCACACTCGTTCCTGGCGCTTGTCCGATAATTATTATTTTGGCTTTCGGATTTGCTGTTATTACCGGTCGTGGACCAAGTGGTAAATGCGCTTCGCAAATAGCACATTGTCTTATTTTATACAGTAAATCTTCCATTTTATAAGAAATAACCTTTTTACTTTTTCACCAAAGGAGAACTTTCAAAAACCAACCCTTCAAAGCCGGTTTTCATAAAGTTTCTAATATTTTGATGTCCGTCACCTTCCGGATCATTTAAAACTTCTTCAAAATAAAATGCGCCAAAACAAGCTAAAGTTTCTTCTTTAGATAAACCTTCAGCTTGCGCAAAAGCAAACAGTTTACAGGATCCAGAATTTTGTCCTTCTTCGTTTTCTAAAACGCCATTTTTAAAAGCTTTTGGTGTGAAATCATAATTCGCGGAAATAACATCCATGGTTTCCGAAAACGCAATAGTTTTTGGAGCTGTTTTTAATTTATTTTTGAATGTTTGTATATCCATTTTAATGTTTTCTGTTGCTATTCTGAAAAATAAAACTACTTTCTTATTTCTTAGAATTTCCAGCAACCACAACAACAATTTCTCCTTTTGGTGGTTTATTGGTATAATGTGCTAATACTTCTTTTGCAGTACCACGAATGGTTTCTTCGTATAATTTTGTAAGTTCTCTAGAAACCGAAACCTGTCGTTCTTCTCCAAAATACTCACAAAAATGCGCTAGTGTTTTTATTAGTTTGTGCGGACTTTCGTAAAAAATCATGGTTCTCGTTTCTTCGGCTAGAAGTAATAATCTGGTCTGACGTCCTTTTTTAACAGGAAGAAAACCTTCAAAAATAAACTTATCGTTTGGCAATCCGCTATTCACTAATGCCGGCACAAATGCGGTTGCTCCTGGCAAGCAGTCTACGGCAATACCGTTTTCTACACAGGCTCTGGTTAACAAAAATCCCGGATCTGAAATAGCCGGCGTTCCAGCATCACTAATCAAAGCAATGGTGACTCCTGATTTTAATTTTTGAATTAATGCTTCGACCGTTTTATGCTCATTATGCATGTGGTGGCTTTGCATATGCGTACCAATTTCAAAGTGTTTTAAAAGTTTTCCTGAAGTTCTAGTGTCTTCGGCTAAAATAAGATCTACATCCTTTAAAATTTCGACAGCTCTAAAGGTGATATCCTTAAGGTTTCCTATTGGTGTTGGGACAATATATAATTTACTCATTACTCAAACTTGCTTTCAATAAGTTCTAAAAGGCGCACTTCTACGTCTTCTTTACCAATCCAATTATTATAATCGGGTTTCACCATATTCTGAATAAAATTTTGCGCTTCTTCAAAAGATTGCGAGGTGTTTATTTGTGAAATCACACGTTCGTAATCTTCGTTTTTACCATCAAAAAGATGTTTTATAAAAGCTATTTTATCATTTAATCCAATGTGTAAAGCTCCTGTTTTTAATTTTTCGTATAGTGACTTTTTTTCGTTGGTTTTATTTACTTTTTCAAAAACAGGCATTTCTGTAAAGTCGGCTGTAATTTCTTCAAAGTCATTTTTGTGAAACTGTGTTTTTGGAATTACCGTTTCTAAAAAATCATCAATTTGATGCGTCTCGCTAGGCATTTGCGCAACGATATCTTTTATTTTTTCAGTAGCATGCTCCATGATTACTTCATTTTCATTCTCATCCATGTTAATATAGGTTCTATCTTCCACCTCTATATTATCACTCACTTTATTATTAAAAGCAGCGTCTAGCATGCCAAAAAAAGAAGAATCATTGCCTATGGTTGGTATACTATCTTCAAAATTTTCTTGTGCAAATTTTAAAACCGTAAGTTTTTCATAAAGCGCAGCAACCTCTTCATGCATTTTATTAACATCTTCTTTCCCTTTTAGCTTTAAAATTCTATGAGCAATGCTCATTAATTCAGATTCCAACTTCTTCTTCATGACATATTAATTTTTATTTTTCGAATATAATGCAATTTAGCCTTTTGATTTTTAATAAATTTGCGTCACCTTTATGCAAAACGAAAAAAGGTTTTGTTTTAGTGTTAAAATTACAAAATGTTTCTTGAAAATACAGTAAATCAAAAAGAACAATTTGGTTGGATTGAAGTAATCTGCGGATCTATGTTCTCTGGGAAAACCGAAGAATTAATTCGAAGGCTTAAGCGTGCGCAATTTGCAAAGCAAAAAGTAGAGATCTTTAAACCTGCCATAGATGTGCGTTACGATGAAGAAATGGTTGTTTCTCATGATGCTAACGAAATTCGCTCCACCCCAGTACCTGCTGCTGCTAATATTCCAATTTTAGCAGACGGTTGCGATGTAGTTGGTATTGATGAAGCACAATTTTTTGATGACGAAATTGTACGTGTTTGTAATGACTTAGCAAACAAAGGCATTCGTGTTATTGTTGCTGGCTTAGATATGGATTTTAAAGGAAACCCTTTTGGCCCTATGCCAAATTTAATGGCTACTGCAGAATACGTTACTAAAGTACATGCGGTTTGCACAAGAACAGGGAATTTGGCACAATATAGCTTTAGAAAATCACTGAATGACAATCTGGTATTACTTGGTGAAACCGATGAATATGAGCCTTTAAGTCGTGCTGCATACTACAAAGCTACTATGCGCGAAAAAATAAAGTCTATGAAAGTAGAAGACGCCCAAGAACTTTCTACCAAAGAAAACAAACCCAATGTCTAAGGTTCAAGAAACAACCCTTGAGATAGATTTAAAAGCGCTTTCGCATAACCACAAATACCTTAAATCTAAGCTACAACCTAAAACCAAATTTTTAGCAGTTGTTAAAGCTTTTGCTTATGGTAGCGATGCGGAAGAAATAGCAAAACATCTTCAAGATTTAGATGTCGATTATTTTGCTGTTGCTTATATTAATGAAGGTGTTGCGCTTCGTGATGCAGGAATTACTAAACCAATTTTAGTATTGCATCCTCTAGCTGTAAATTTTCAAACACTTATAGAACGTTGTTTAGAACCAAGTATTTATAGTCTTAAAATTTTAAAAGAATTTATAGCTGTTGCTGCCAAAGAAAAACAACAAAATTATCCTATTCACATAAAGTTTAACACCGGACTGAATAGATTAGGCTTTAATACCGAAGAAATAGATACAATCATTCCACTATTAAAAAATAATGCTTCGATAAAAGTAACCTCTATATTTTCGCATTTGGCAGCTAGCGAAGATTTAAATGAAAAGGAATTTACTTTGAATCAAATTGCGAAATTTAAAAATATTGCTGAAATATTCAGCAAAAAAATAGCATACCAACCAATACTTCATATGTGTAATACTTCAGGAATATTAAATTATCCTGAAGCACATTTTGATATGGTTAGAAGTGGAATTGGTTTATATGGTTTTGGTAATTCGGAAAAAGAGAATAAAAATTTCACGCCTATTTCTATACTTAAATCTGTTATTTCCCAAATTCACACCATACATAAAGGAGAATCTTTAGGTTATAACAGAGCATATACGGCAACTAAAACCACAAAAACAGCAACCATTCCCATTGGTCATGCAGATGGTATTGGTAGACAATACGGAAATGGTATTGGTTTTGTTACTATAAACGAGCAAAAAGCACCTATTGTTGGTAATGTTTGTATGGACATGATTATGGTAGATGTAACCAGTATTGACTGTAATGAAGGAGATGAAATTATCATTTTTGGAAATCACCCAACTGCCGAAATATTAGCAAATAAAACAAACTCCATTTCTTATGAGTTGCTAACTTCTATATCTCAACGTGTAAAAAGAACATTTCATCGTTAAAAAATGCTACAACTGAATTAATTTCTTATATTTTGTTAAAATTTTAACTATTTTCGCTTTAAATAAATTAACTAAAAAAAAACATTTATCATGTTAAAAGAATTTAAGAATTTTATTATGACTGGTAACGTGATTGATTTCGCAGTTGCTGTAATTATGGCCGGAGCTCTTGGAGCTGTTATAAACGGTTTCGTATCTAAAATCGCTATGCCTCTTATTGGTTTAGTAACTGGAGGAAAAAGTTTCTCAGACAACTTTTGGACTCCTGGAGATGAAGTCTATGCAACTGTTGCAGCTGCAAAAGAAGCAGGCGTTGCCGCTGTAGAATATGGTGCGTGGATTGACACTATTATTAGCTTACTTGTTGTTGGTTTTGTAATGTTCTTAATTGTAAAAGCATACAATAAAACAAAAACTCCTCCAGCACCTGCTGCACCTGCTGGACCATCTCAAGAAGATTTACTTGCAGAAATTAGAGATTTATTAAAAAAGTAATCTGTTTTAATAAAAACTCTATTAATTATATAATATTCATATAATTACTAAAAAAGCCTCCTTTTATTTAAAATGGGGCTTTTTTTATGCGCTATTTTTAGCAAAAAAAACGTTGTATATTAAAGGTTTGCATTAATAAATGGTATAATTTTGTAATCTAAATTTTATAAAATGAAAGTAGCTGTAGTTGGTGCCACTGGAATGGTTGGTGAAGTAATGAGACAAGTTCTTGTAGAGCGTAATTTTCCTGTAACAGAATTTATTCCTGTTGCTTCAGAAAGATCTGTTGGAAAAGATATTTCATATAATAATAAAAACTACAAAGTGGTTGGTTTACAAACAGCTGTAGACATGAAACCAGATATCGCTATTTTTTCTGCTGGAGGAGGTACATCATTAGATTGGGCTCCAAAATTTGCAGCAGTAGGAACGGTAGTTATAGATAATTCTTCTGCTTGGAGAATGGATCCAACAAAAAAATTAGTAGTTCCAGAAATTAATGCCAAAGCGCTTACTAAAGAAGATAAAATTATAGCAAACCCTAATTGTTCTACGATTCAATTAGTATTAGCATTAGCACCATTGCATGAAAAATACAAAATGAAACGCGTTGTTATTTCTACATATCAATCGGTTTCTGGTACAGGTGTTAAAGCGGTACAACAATTAGAAAACGAAATAAATGGTATTGAAGGAGAAATGGCTTACCCATATCCTATTGGCAAAAATGCACTACCACATTGTGATGTTTTTGAAGAAAACGGATACACCAAAGAGGAAATGAAACTCGCTAGAGAACCTCAAAAAATATTTGATGACCGCACTTTTTCTGTTACTGCAACTGCGGTTAGAATACCAACTGCTGGAGGACATTCGGAATCGGTAAATGTAGAATTTGAAAACGACTTCGATTTAAAAGACGTTAGACAATTACTAAGTGAAGCATCAGGTATTATTGTACAAGACAACCCTGCAACCAACACATACCCAATGCCTATTTTAGCACATGGAAAAGACGATGTTTTTGTTGGTAGACTTAGAAGAGACGAAACACAACCAAACACTTTAAATATGTGGATTGTTGCAGATAACCTAAGAAAAGGTGCCGCAACAAACGCTGTTCAAATTGCTGAATATTTAGTAAAAAACCATTTGGTTTAAACATTTAAAACTACTTTAACATAAATATTGCTGTAGTTCAACCTGTTTAACATTAAATTAATATAAAAAATTGTAACTTAATAGCCATTTTTAAAACTATGGTTAAAAAGTTACTTTTTGTTTTTTCTTGTTTTTTTATTAGCGCACTTTTTTATTCTTGTGACTCTGATGATAATTATATATCCATCGAAGAACCAGAAATAATAGAAGTACCAGAAACGTCTCCTGTAGTTTTTGATATAACGCAAGTGCCTTATGCTACCCTTTCAGAATACAACTTTTTTAAAGGGGATCTTAAAAACTTAAATCCAGTATATGGTGTATTACCTTACGATTTAAGTTCTACTCTTTTTTCAGATTATGCAAAAAAGAAACGCTTTATCTGGATGCCTTCCAATGTTAAAGCAAATTACAATGGAGATCACGAAATACTCAACTTCCCGATTGGTACTATCTTAATCAAAAATTTCTATTACAATAATGTTTTACCTAACAATGAAACAAAAATAATAGAAACCAGATTATTGATTAATAAAGCAGATGGTTGGAGTTTTTTAAATTATATCTGGAATGATGCACAAACAGAAGCTCTTTTTAATTTATCTGGAGGTGTAGTAAGCACAGACTGGAACGAAGGAATTGAAACAAAGCACGTAGAATATAGAATACCAAGTGCATCACAATGCCATACTTGCCACAAAACAGGAAATACTTCCATACCAATTGGTCCAAAGCCTAGAAATTTAAATATCGCTTATAATTATGGAAATGGGGATATTAATCAATTACAAAAATGGGCAGATTTTGGCTACTTAGCAGAAAACTATCCTTCAAATATAGAAACACTCCCTAATTGGGAGGACGAAACATTATCTCTAAATTCAAGAGCAAGAGCTTATCTTGATATTAATTGTGCGCATTGTCATTCGGAAGAATCTCATTGTGCTTATAGACCTATTCGATTTAATTTTGATGCGACTTCAAATCCTACCAATTTTGGGGTTTGCGTTGTACCAGATGACAATATTGATGGTGGATTAACACATATCGTAGAACCACGAGACACAAGAAAATCTGTATTGTTCTATAGATTAAATGAAACTGAAGAATCTATTAGAATGCCACTATTAGGCAGAACACTTAGACATACTGAAGGGCTTCAATTAGTTGAAGCGTGGATAAACTCATTAACCATACAATGTAACTAAAAACCAAGAAAAAAATGAAAAAAATTACACTTGTACTTTCCCTAATGCTGTGCTGCTATTTCGCTACCGGACAAGTACTAAACCAAAATGCAAACTGGCCAAACACGAATTGGGATTTAGAGGGCACTTATAATCCAGCACCTCTAATATTTACTGGAAACCCAACGGTAGCTGGAGGAGCTTCAAGTTTTTCTTTTGACGACGACGAAGGAGGTGGAAGTTCAGATAATAATATAGGAGTACAATCTCCTACCATTAATTTAACGAACGCATTTAATGCTGGAGAAACTATTTTAGTGGTCTCTTCTTCATATATACTTAACGTATACGATGATGAAACGTTAAATCTTCAATATTGGAACGCAAATACGAATACTTGGGTAAACTGGGGACCAACATATGATACGGACACTTCGAATGCACCAAATGAAGATTATTGCAATGGTACACCTAACGATTTCCGAAGTGTTGAATTAGATTTTTCAGCGTTTTCAAGTAATCAACTTCAAAACTTTAGATATCGTATTTATTATGATGATAATGATTCTTTTGGATATGGAATTTGTTTTAATTCGCCAAACCTATCTTCTTCAGCCCCTCCAAATTGTCCACAAATCACCGATTTAAGTATTTGTAATGTAACAGATAATTCGGTTGAGGTTTACTGGTCGCCAGGGAACGATGAAGTTACATGGCAAATTGCAATACAAACACAAGGGTCTGGAGCACCTTCTTCTGGTACATCTACCAATACAAATGAAGCCTATTTGATTTCCGGTTTATCTGTGAATTCTAACTATGAAATATATGTTAGATCCCAATGTCCTGATGGAAGTGGATTTAGTCCTTGGACTTCTTTGTCTTTTTCCACAAACAACACTGCTCCGGCACCTAATGCATTTGCTTTTACTCAAAACAATAGTATATCACCTATCAGTGCATCTAGTTATGCGGTTGTAGATATGAACAATGACGGATTAGACGATTTAATTGCCGCTAGTGCTTCTAACCTTCAAATTACTTACCAAACTGAAAACGGCTGTTTCGATGAAACCCTTTATATTACGTCTGCAAATTATGGTCCGGGATGGAGTATTGCAGCTGGAGATTTAGACGGTAACGGATATAACGATTTATTATATGGTGCAGGAAATGGCGTATCTTTTATGATGGCTAATGCAGATGGCACAAGTTACATACAGTCTTTTAATACTACAGATTATGTTTTCTCACAACGTTCCAATTTTGTAGATATTAATAATGATGGTAATTTAGATGCTTTTGTTTGTCATGATGTAGAGCCAAACGTATATTTTATTAATGATGGAACTGGTAATTTAGCCTTTTTCCAGGGACCTTCTTCTGGTGTTCCTAACGGAATAGGTATACATCCAGATGGTGGAAATTACGGAACCGTTTGGGTGGATTATGATAATGATGGGGATTCCGATATGTTTATTGCTAAATGTAGAGGTGGTGACGTAACACATAAAATAAATGAACTGTGGCGTAATGACGGAAATGGTGTCTTCACAAATGTTGCAGCAGATCCTGGTGTAAACCTTGCAGATCCTGTACAAACTTGGTCTTCTGCTTGGGCAGATTATGACAATGATGGAGATATGGATGCGTATATTGGAGCAAGTTCTAGTTCTGATGGTAGCCATAAATACATGTTAAATAATGGGGATGGTACTTTTACATACGCAACTGCGCCTAGTGGTGCTCCTTACGGAATTGAAAATGCTCCTGCAGATTTTAATAATGATGGTTATGTAGATATTCTATCCAATGGTAGAGTGTTACTTAATAATGGGAATAATACTTTTACTGTTGTAAATACAGGAATGCCACCTAGTGGTGCCATTGGTGATCTTAACAACGATGGTTTTTTAGATGTATTTGGAAGAACAAGTAATGTAGGTTCCCTTTATATAAACAATCCTAACGAAAATAATTGGATTAAAATAAGAACACAAGGAACCTCAAGTAATTACAATGGTATTGGCGCTAGAGTTGAAATTGTTACGCCTTCTGGAACACAAATTAGAGATGTAAGAAGTGGCGAAGGGTTTGAATTTATGAGTAGTCTAAACACCCACTTTGGTATTGGTACAGACACCGAAATTACTAGTCTAACCATTAAATGGCCTTCTGGAACAGTAGATGTTATTTTAAATCCAAATATTAATGAAACCATCACAGCCATTGAAGGAGATAATCCATTGAGTATAAACAATAATGTACTAGAAGAAGATCTTGTTATTTATCCGAACCCTGCAAAAGATATGGTTACTATTAGTTCTTCCATTCCATTAAACAATGCGAAGTATACTATATATGATATTACAGGAAAACAAATTCTAAATGCTAGCTTAAAAGCGAATACTATTAATGTTTCCAAATTAAGCACAGGAATATATGTATTAAAAATCACTGTAGACGGAAAAAGCAAAACACAAAAAATAATAAAACAATAATTCTATAAATTTTTCTTAAAAGCTCTACTATTCATTTATTAGAGCTTTTTTTATGCTATTTTTATACCAATTATAAATTCTCCAAAAATGAATAAAATAACCCTTTGTTTAATTACACTAATTACCATAATGGCTTGTAAAGAAGAAAAGAAACAAGTAGAAAGAAACATTTCAGTTAACTATCCAGAAACGAAAAAAGTAGATACCGTTACAAATTATTTTGGTGTTGATGTAAAAGACCCTTATCGCTGGCTTGAAGACGATAAAAGCGTAGAAACAGAGAATTGGGTAAAGGCACAAAACCAAGCAACATACAGTTATTTAAACAATATTCCCTATAGAAAAGAATTAAAAGAACGTCTTGAAAAACTTTGGAATTACGAAAAAGTAGGCGCTCCATTTAACGAAGGAGATTATACGTATTTTTATAAAAACGATGGCCTACAAAACCAATATGTAATTTACAGACACAAAAAAGGAAGTAGTCCAGATACCGCGGAAGTATTTCTAGATCCGAATACATTTTCGGAGGATGGAACCGTTTCTTTAGGAGGAACGAGTTTTTCAAAAGACGGAAAAACATTAGCCTATGCTATTTCGGAAGGTGGAAGTGATTGGAGGAAGATTTTAATCCTGGATACCGAAACAAAAGAGATTATGGAAGATACTTTAGTCGATATTAAATTTAGCGGTATGTCTTGGTTTAAAAACGAAGGTTTCTATTATTCTAGTTACGACAAACCTAAAGGAAGCGAGCTTTCAGCTAAAACCGATCAGCACAAAGTTTACTATCACAAACTTGGAACGCCTCAAAAAGAAGATGCGCTAATTTTTGGTGGTACGCCTTCCGAAAAACACAGATATATCTACGGAACCGTTACAGAAGACAATAAGTATTTGCTAATTTCACCAAGAGTTTCTACTTCGGGAAACAAGCTTTACATCAAAGACTTATCGAATCCTAACAATCCGTTAGTAACCATTTTAGACCATACAGATAGTGATACTTATGTTATCGATAATATTGGTAGCAAGCTATTTTTAGTAACCAATCTAAATGCGCCTAATAAAAAAATTGTAACTGTAGATGCTGCAAATCCGACACCTGAAAACTGGAAAGATTTTATTCCGGAAACAGAGTATGTTTTAAGTCCTTCAACAGGAGGCGGATATTTCTTTACAGAATATATGGTCGATGCTATTTCTAAAGTAAAACAATATGACTATGACGGAAAATTCATAAGAGACATCCAACTTCCAGGAGTAGGAAATGCTGGTGGATTTGGCGGAAAAAAAGAAGAGAAAATAGATTACTTTTCCTTTACCAACTACAATACACCATCTAGTATTTATAAATTAAATGTAGATACTGGTGCATCTGAATTGTACTGGAAACCGAGTATAGATTTCAATACGGAAGACTATATCAGCAAACAAGTATTTTACAACTCTAAGGATGGTACCAAAGTACCGATGATAATTACTCACAAAAAAGGCGTAGAACTTAACGGAAAAAACCCGACCATTCTTTATGGTTATGGCGGATTCAATGTAAGTTTAAATCCGTCTTTTAGTATTACTAATGCCGTTTGGATGGAACAAGGCGGAATTTATGCAGTTCCTAATCTTCGTGGTGGTGGTGAATACGGAAAAGAATGGCACAAAGCAGGAACACAATTAAAAAAACAAAATGTATTTGATGACTTTATTGCTGCTGCAGAATACCTAATAGCAAACAATTATACTTCTAGCGATTATTTAGCAATTCGCGGTGGTTCTAATGGTGGTTTACTAGTTGGTGCAACCATGACGCAACGTCCAGATTTAATGAAAGTAGCATTACCTGCTGTTGGTGTTTTAGATATGTTACGTTATCACACATTTACAGCTGGAGCAGGTTGGGCTTATGATTACGGAACCGCAGAAGACAACAAAGAAATGTTTGAATACCTGAAAGGTTATTCTCCAGTACACAATGTAAAAGAAGGCGTACAATATCCTGCAACCCTAATAACCACAGGAGATCATGATGATCGCGTTGTACCAGCACATAGTTTTAAATTTGCTGCAGAATTACAAGACAAGCAAACAGGAAATAATCCTACTTTAATTAGAATTGAAACCGATGCAGGACATGGTGCAGGAACTCCGGTTAGTAAAACCATTGAGCAATACGCAGATATTTTCGGATTTACGTTATATAATATGGGATTTGATGTGCTACCAAGCAAAATGAAAGAAAAAATAAAAGGATAATTATTTGTCACACGCAGCGCATTTAGCATCCGAAGCTTTAGCGAATCTAGTGTCGAAATGTCTAATTAATAAAATTGTACTAAAACCGCTCTTCTTAAAAGTTGCGCGGTTTTTTTATGCTATTTTTGTAATACCAATCATCATTTAAAACTATTGTAAAATAAAATGATGATTTATTGCTTTATACGAGTAATAAAAATAAAGCATAGCTTTTGTTACGGTTTCTTTTTCTTATGAAGTAAAAAGTAATAAAGGGTGTTTTATTTCGGTAATTTTAAATGATAACTGGTATAAAATGCTGCAAGTAAAAAACATCACCTTTTCTTATAATAAAACACCCGTTTTAAAGGATATTTCCTTTACGGTAAAACCCGGAGAACACCTTTCTATTATTGGTGAAAGTGGCTCTGGAAAAAGTACTTTATTAAAAGTCCTTTATGGTGAATATGATACAGAAAAAGGAAACATTTTTTGGCAAGACGAAGAAATTCTAGGACCAAAACACAATCTAGTTATTGGCCATGATTTCATGAAATACGTAGCGCAAGAATTTGATTTGATGCCTTATATTTCTGTCGAAGAAAACATCGCGAAGTTCCTATCTCGTTTTTATCCAGAAGAAAAACAGAAACGAGTAGCAGAATTAATAGAAGTGGTAGAGCTTACCAACGTTGCAAAAACCAAAGTGAAATTATTAAGTGGCGGACAAAAACAACGTGTGGCACTTGCAAGAGCTTTAGCAAAACAACCAGAAATTATTTTACTGGATGAACCTTTTAGCCACATCGATAATTTTAAAAAACAATCCCTTCGCAGAAGTGTTTTTAAATATTTAAAAGAAAATAATATAGCTTGTATTGTTGCTACACACGACAAAGAAGATGTATTGGGTCATGCCGATAAAATGATTGTTTTAAACAACCATAAAATAGCAATTAACGATACTCCTGAAAATTTATATAAAGATCCTAAAACGCCATTAATTGCTTCGTTTTTTGGAGAATTTAATGTGATAGATGGTAAAATAATTTATGCACATCAATTACAGGTAGTTGAAAAATCAAATTTAGAAGTAGTCGTTAAACAGTCTTATTTTAAAGGGAATTGTTATTTGGTGGAAGCGGATTTGGAAGGTGAGGTTGTGTTATTTGAGAGCAAAATGAAGTTTAAAAACAATGAAGTTGTGTATCTTGAATTATTAAAATAATTCATTTTTAATTTCAAATATTTACCTAGACTAACTTCTGTTGCTCTACATTTTTATTTACACCACTTTTTTTACCTCAAACGTCAAATCCCTAAACAAAACTGCATCCCCAACACCTTTTCCAAATAGCAATTTCCCAATAGGTGTATTTGGTGAAATCGCATAAAAATTCTCTTTATCTACCGTCAATTCTCCTGCACTAATAGCAATATAATAGTTCGCTTTTGTGGTATATACGACACTTCCTAAACCAATGGTTGGACTCGTTTTTTCGACACTTATTTTAGAAAGTGCTTCTTTAACCTTTACAATTTCAGAGAGTTGATTTCCTGCTTTTTCACGTTCTAGTTGTAACATGGCACGACCAGTTTCATGCTTATCTCCAGCACTACTTTTGGTTTCGCTAGTTAAGGATTCTTGGATTTCATTGATGGTTTTTTGCACCGTTAATAACCTGTTTTCTATAAACTGAAAACAAGTATCATATAGGTTTTTCTTTAAATGTAACGTACTACTCATTGCTCTTAAAATCTAAGGTTCCAAAATAAACCATTTGTTTTACAATCCACCTTTTTCTAGAATTTATGTAGCTTGTTGGTGGATTTGCTTTATACCTTCTCGGATTTGGTAAAATAGCAGCAATGGCAGCTGCTTCTTGTTGTGATAATCTGGAAGCCGATTTTTTAAACCAATATTGCGAAGCGGCTTCTACACCATAAATACCATTTCCCATTTCTATGCTATTTAAATACACTTCTAAAATCCGCTCTTTGCTCCAAATTTTTTCTATTAAAAAGGTGAAATAGGTTTCTAAACCTTTGCGTAACCAACTGCGTTCTGGCCAAAGAAAAACATTTTTTGCAGTTTGTTGGCTTATCGTACTTCCTCCTTTAATTCGTTTTCCTTTTTTATTATGCTGAAAAGCTTTTTCAATAGCTTTATAATCAAAACCAGTATGGTTTAAAAAATTTTGATCTTCGCTACAAAGGACCGCAATTTGTACATTTTTTGAAATATGATCCATAGCAACCCAATCGTGTTTCCAAACAATATCTTTACCTTCTTGATATTGTTCTACACTTCTAATTAGCATTAATGGCGTAGCGGGAACTGGAACCTTTTTATATAAGAAAACGAGAACTACAGAAAACACTACCAACCAAAAGATACATTTTATAACAAATCGGAAAAGTCTTTGCAACAGATTCTCTGGTTGCTTCTTTTTTGGTTTAGCCATTATACTAGATCCGCTAATTCTTTACCCACCAAACTACCAATTGCAATGCCCATTCCTCCAAGTCTTACACCGCAAAACACATTAGTACTTAGTTGTTTTACTATTGCTTTTTTCTGAGTACCAACGCCCATAATACCACTCCATCGATGGTCAATTTCAAAAGGAGTTTCTGGTAAAATAGTGCTTTTTAAAAGTTCCTCTAGTTTGTTTTGAATGATTGCTGTTTGGTGTAATTCGGTAGTTTCTTCGGTTTTAAAATCTAGATTTCTTCCGCCGCCAAATAAAACTCTATCGTCAATATTTCTAAAATAATAATAGCCTTTATCTAAATGAAAGGTGCCTTTTATGTGTAGGTTTTTTATTGGTTTGGTAATTAAAACTTGTGCTCTTGCTGGTTTTACTTCTAGAATATTTAATTGCGAAGCAAAGCCATTGGTTGCTATTAATAATTTAGAAGAGGAAAAGGAAAACGAATTGGTTTCTATTTTTACCCCATTTGCATCTTCTGAAAAATTAGTAACCGACACATTATTTAAAATTTTAATGCCTTTAGAAAGTGCTTTTTGAAGCAATGCATCCATCATTTTACCAGTATCTATTTGTCCTTCAAACTGGTTGAAAATATAATTTTCTTCAATATTTTTAAAGCGGAATATGTTTTCTTTTAAACTAAAAACGGCTGCATTAAAAACAGGTTTTAGCAGATTATTTATATCTTCCTTTTTAGAAAGACATTCTTGAAACAAATCGGAATCCTGTTTGGTAAACAATTCATAACCTCCTAACTGTTGGTAGTCAATTATTTTGTCTCCTAACGTGTTTCTTAAAAGCTGTAAGCCATGTACGCGTTTTTTCACAAGCTCTATAACTTCTTGTTCTGTATGCGTGTTTAAATCGTCTAGAATTTCGCTTAGGCTACCAAAACAGGAAAACCCTGCGTTTTTGGTACTTGCTCCTTGTGGTAAGGTTCCTTTTTCTAGAATAAGAATATTGGCTTTTGGAAATTTTTCTTTTAGTTGCAAGGCGCAATTAAGTCCGACAATACCACTACCAACAATAGTATAGTCTATGTTACTGAGCCATGTTTTTATTTCCCAATAGGATAAGTTCATATTGCTAATTTAGGATTTTAATTGGAAGTACTAAACTGTGTTAAGGATAGCAGCGGCATCCTTTTTGTTTTTTTTACAAAAAGATATAGCGAATAGCCTGACTTTTGCTATTTGAGGCAAAAGAAACACCATAAAAAAACTCCGAAATTGCTTTCGGAGTTTAATGTTTTTCCATTATTAAAGGAATACTATTATATTTTGAAACTTCTAGTCCAATATCGAGAAGCACATTTTTAATTAGTCTTCTTCTTCTTTTGGTTTCATTACAAAATCTTCCATAAATTTAGTCGTATAATTTCCTGCTAAATAATCTGGATGATCCATTAACTGTCTATGAAAAGGAATGGTTGTTTTTATTCCCTCGATCACGAACTCGTCTAAAGCACGTTTCATTTTATGAATAGCTTCTTCTCTAGTTTGCGCAGTTGTAATTAACTTTGCAATCATAGAATCGTAGTTTGGCGGAATGCTATACCCTGCGTACACGTGTGTATCTAAACGTACTCCGTGTCCTCCAGGAGCGTGTAACGTGGTTATTTTTCCTGGCGAAGGTCTAAAATTATTATACGGATCTTCGGCATTAATACGACATTCTATAGAGTGTAATTGTGGTAAATAGTTTTTACCTGAAATTGGCACTCCTGCAGCTACAAGAATTTGCTCACGTATCAAATCAAAATCTATTACTTGTTCTGTAATTGGATGTTCTACTTGTATACGCGTATTCATTTCCATAAAGTAGAAATTTCTGTGTTTATCCACTAGAAATTCTACGGTTCCTGCACCTTCGTATTTAATGTATTCGGATGCTTTAACAGCAGCTTCACCCATTTTTTTACGTAGCGCTTTGGTCATAAAAGGAGAAGGAACTTCTTCTGTTAATTTTTGATGACGACGTTGAATAGAGCAATCTCTTTCGGATAAGTGACAAGCACGACCAGTAGAGTCTCCTACAATTTGAATTTCGATATGGCGAGGCTCTTCAATAAGCTTTTCCATATACATATCATCATTTCCAAATGCTGCTTTAGATTCTTGTCTTGCAGAATCCCAAGCTTCTTTAAGGTCTTCGGCTTTCCATACGGCACGCATTCCTTTTCCACCACCACCAGCAGATGCTTTAAGCATTACTGGATAGCCAGTTTCTAGGGCTACTTTTTCGCAATCTTCAAAATCTTCTATTACACCTTCACTTCCTGGGACACATGGTACTCCAGCTTCTATCATGGTTGCTTTGGCATTCGCCTTGTCTCCCATTCTATTAATCATTTCTTCGGAAGCACCAATAAATTTTATATTATGCTCTTCACAAATTTTAGAAAATTTAGCGTTTTCAGACAAAAATCCATATCCTGGATGTATTGCATCTGCATTGGTAATTTCTGCTGCTGCAATGACATTAGACATTTTTAAATAAGACTCGCTACTTGCTGCTGGACCAATACATACGGCTTCGTCTGCAAATTTCACGTGAAGGCTATCTGCATCTGCTGTAGAATATACAGCGACTGTTTTAATGCCCATTTCTTTACAGGTTCTAATTACACGTAATGCAATTTCACCTCTATTGGCAATTAATATTTTTTTGAACATAACTTTTAGGATTAAAAATTTCAAATTCCAAGCTCCAAATTCCAAATATTGGATTTTAAGATTTGTGTATTGGAATTTTTAAAGGGTTATGATGGATCTACTAAAAATAATGGTTGATCAAACTCTACAGGAGAAGAATCATCGACTAAAACTTTTACGATTTTACCAGATACTTCTGATTCTATTTCGTTAAAAAGTTTCATTGCTTCGATGATACATAAAACATCCCCTTCATTAATAGTTTGTCCTACTTCAACAAAAACAGGTTTGTCTGGAGAAGGCTTTCTATATAAAGTTCCAATAATAGGAGACTTAATTGTGATGTATTTTGAGTTGTCTTCTTCTGCAACAGCTGGTATTGCAGGAGTTACATCTGCAACCGGTTGTGGAGCAGCAATTGGCGCTTGTGCCATAGTACCCATTGGTATTTGTTGTACAAATGTTTGGGTTTCTGCTTTATCGTCTCCACCGGTTTTTATGGTAATTTTAATATCGTCAGTTTCTAATTTCACCTCACTTGCACCAGATTTGGCTACAAATTTAATTAGGTTTTGAATGTCTTTAATATCCATAATATTCAAGTTTTAGATTATGATTGTTAGTTAGTTTAAGAATTATAAGCCCATTTTAAATACATGGAGCCCCAAGTAAATCCTCCTCCAAAAGCTGCAAGTATTACTTTGTCACCTTTTTTTAGTTGAGATTCGTAATCGTTTAATAATAAAGGTATTGTTGCTGAAGTAGTGTTTCCATATTTTTCAATATTCATCATTACTTTGCTAGCATCTAAATCCATTCTGTTTGCAGTAGCATCAATAATTCTTTTATTTGCTTGATGTGCTGCTAACCAATCTACATCATCATTAGTAAGATTGTTTTTTTCTAAAATTTTCACACAAGCGTCTGCCATATTAGAAACAGCCCATTTAAACACTGTTTTTCCATCTTGGTATACAAAGTGTTTTTTTGCTTTTACGGTTTCTAAGGTTGCTGGCTCTATAGATCCTCCCGCTGCTACTTGAAGAAACTCTCTTCCGGTGCCATCGCTTCGTAAGTATTCATCTAGAACTCCTAACCCTTCTGTGTTAGGCTCAAAAAGTACAGCTCCTGCCCCGTCACCAAAAATAATACAAGTCGCTCTATCTGTATAATCTATCATAGAGGAGTTCATATCTGCTCCTATTACTAATACCTTTTTATACTTTCCACATTCTATAAAACTAGATGCTGTAGAAGCTGCGTATAAAAAACTAGAGCAGGCAGCATCTAAATCATAAGCAAAAGCATTTGTTGCTCCTATTTGTGAAGCTACAAATACTGCTGTTGCAGATGCTTGCATATCTCTTGTAGCTGTTGCTACTATTACTAATTCTATTTCTTTGGGGTCTAGATTTGCTTTATTTATCAAATCTTTGGCAGCTTCCGTTGCTAAAAAAGAGGTGCCTTTGCCTTTTTCTTTTAATATTCTACGTTCCTTAATTCCTGTTCTAGAAGTTATCCATTCATCATTTGTATCGACTAAAGTTTCCAATATTTGGTTAGTTAATACATATTCTGGAACATATTTACCTACAGCTGTTATTGCTGCTGAGATTTTGCTCATAATTTTGGTGTTAATTTAACCTAAAATCGTTCAAAATTGGCTAAAACGAATTCAGATTTAATAAATCTGGTGTGTTTCAGCTTATTTTGACGCAAATTAAGTTGTTTTTAACGTAAAGAAAAATATATAACAAAAAAAACGCTCACAGTGGAGCGTTTTATTGTATGCACGCATAGTAACTATGCTAAATTTTCTTCTACTTGTGAGTTGTCTATTAAAACTTGTCCTCTGTGGTATAATTTTCCTTCAAACCAGTGTGCTCTATGGTATAAGTGAGCTTCACCTGTTGTTGGGCATGTAGCAACTTGTGGCGCAACTGCTTTATAATGTGTTCTTCTTTTATCTCTTCTTGTTTTTGAGATTTTTCTTTTAGGATGTGCCATTTTTTATATTATTTATCCGTTAATAGTTTCTTAAGTGTATTCCAACGAGGATCTATATCCTCTTTGTTTTCTTTTTCTTCAGCCGATTTAGGGCTAAGTTCTTCTAATTTTTTAAGTATTTCTGAATCTAATGTACCATCTTCAACTCCTGGATGGATTCGTTTATTAGGAACAGCTAAAACAATAAGCTCATAAATATACTGTTGTATATTTATTTCATATTCCCCATGCGAAATGATTAATATGTCCATGTCTTCGTCATTGAACTCCTCTCCAAACTTAACAACCAAATCAAAATCACTTTCAATTTCTTGATCATACGGTTCGTTGGTTACATCGCAATTAACGTTTATAGTTCCCGAAATTTTAAAATTCAATTCTAGTAATGTTGATTTTTTATTTAAAATAACAGCTACTTTAATGTTTGAATCATTAAAATCTTCATACTCAAAATGTTCAAAGAACGATTGTTCAATATTATACTCAAAAAGGTGTTCCCCTGCTTTTAAACCTACAAATGGTATTGTAAATGCTTTCAAATGCTTCATTTTCACATCTATTTTGAGCCTGCAAATATACAAATTTTTATTTACCAAGCACAGTTATAAACATTTTTTTGTTTATATCTTTTTTTGATTGAATTTTAGAGGGTTTTCCGTTAATGCATCATACTCTAATCTATTCTTATAAATTTCAATAGCTTTAAACACTGCCTCCTTGAAAGAACTGTTGTCTGCTAAGTTCTTTCCTGCGATTTCAAAAGCGGTTCCATGATCTGGAGACGTTCTTATTTTGTTTAATCCTGCAGTGTAATTTACACCTTGTCCGAAAGAAAGTGTTTTAAAAGGAATTAATCCTTGATCGTGATAAGAAGCTATTATAGCATCAAAATTTGTGTAATTATTGGAACCAAAAAAGCTATCTGCAGCGTAAGGACCGTAAATTAACTTCCCTGTTTTTTTAATTTCTTCTAATGTTGGCCTTAAAACAGTATCGTCTTCCGTACCAATAACACCATTATCTCCATTGTGCGGATTAATACCTAATACCGCTATTTTAGGCTTTCTAATTTTAAAGTCTTTTTGTAGCGAAGTATAAATAGTTTCTATTTTCTCTTTGATACGTTTCGGCGTAATTTGTGTTGCGACATCTTTTACTGGTACATGATCTGTTAATAAACCAACACGTAGTTTGTCGGCAACCATTAACATTAAACTGTTTCCTTCTAATTCTTGTTCTAAATAATTAGTGTGTCCAGGAAATTTAAAGGTATCCGACTGTATGTTATGCTTATTTATTGGAGCAGTAACTAATACGTCTATGTTTCCGTTTTTTAAAGCGCTTGTAGCAGCTTCCAAAGACTTTATAGCAAACTCCCCTATTTTAAAATCTTCTTTACCGAATTGAATTTTCACATGATCATTCCAAACATTAAAGACATTAATTTTTTGTGGAAGTATTTGATCTAAGCTGTTTATTCCGTTTAAATTCACATCTACTTTAAAATGATTTTTTAAAAAAGTCATTGTTTTTACGGATGCGAAAATAACTGGAGTACAAAATTCTAGCGTTCTAGGATCTTCAAAAGTCTTTAGTACAATCTCTGCTCCTATACCATTTAAGTCTCCAATAGAGATACCTACAATTATATTTTCTTCTTTCTTCATTAATAATGCTAACTTTTGTTTGTAATTTTACTGTTACAAATTTAACTAAATAATCGACAATAATGTTTACTGGAATCATTGAGGAATTAGGAGAGGTAAAACAACTAGATCAAGAGCTTGATAATTTGCACATTACAGTGCAAAGTAATTTTACGCAAGAACTACAAATAGATCAGAGTGTAGCGCATAACGGCGTGTGTTTAACGGTTGTTGCTATTAACAATAACGAATATAAAGTAACAGCAATTAAAGAAACGCTAGAAAAAACAAATTTAAATACGATTAAGGCTGGCGATGTAGTAAATTTAGAAAGAGCGATGAAGCTAGGCGAACGATTAGATGGTCATATTGTACAAGGTCATGTAGATCAAACGGCTACTTGTACGCATGTTGAAAATACTTCGGGAAGTTGGTTATTTACTTTTAAATATGATAGTGGGTTAAATAATATCACTATTGAAAAAGGCTCCATTACTATTAACGGTGTAAGCTTAACAGTTGTAAACTCTAAAAAG
Organism: Lacinutrix sp. WUR7; assembly: GCF_016864015.1. Lineage (NCBI taxonomy): Bacteria > Pseudomonadati > Bacteroidota > Flavobacteriia > Flavobacteriales > Flavobacteriaceae > Lacinutrix > Lacinutrix sp. WUR7. Next base: position 1,202,598 of record NZ_CP045067.1, read on the forward strand.
GATGCATTTAGCGTAGCTATAATTCCGTATACTTATGAGCACACAAATTTCAAGAATTTTAAAATAGGTACAGTAGTAAATTTAGAATTTGATGTAATTGGAAAATATGTAGCTAGATTGGTAGACCTAAATAAACTTTAAGCTTTAGAGCGAATCGTTTTCACAATACCATATACCAAACCAATACCTAATAACAAGTAAATACCAGCATCTATAGGAAGACCTGGTGGTGGTGGTGGCGCTGGAGGAGGAGGTCCACTCATAGTTTGCGCTACACTAACAAAACTTATTAATAAAAATAAGATTGAGGCAATTATTTTTTTGTTTTGTATCATTCAGTTGTAAATGTATAAAAAAAAGCGACTTAACAAAAAATTCTAAATCTTTTTAGTTGAAAAAAATCTTCTAATTGCAAAAAAACATCGGTAAACTGTTAAATCTTAACACTTTTTCTATACTTATATAAAAAAAAGTGGTCCCACTTGGGCTCGAACCAAGGACCACCTGATTATGAGTCAGGTGCTCTAACCAACTGAGCTATGGGACCATTGACAAATGTCAAACTCTTTATTGCTAAAGAGTGTGCAATATTACTACATATTTTAAAACTCTACAAGAATATTTTTTAAATAATTTCTTGACAAAGCTCTATTAAGACGCCATTCGTACTTTTTGGATGTAAAAAAGCGACTAACTTGTTGTCTGCTCCTTGTTTAGGAATTTCGTTAATTATTTTAAAACCTTCCTGTTTTAATCTTAAAATTTCTTTTTCAATATTATCTACAGCAAAAGCAATATGATGCATTCCTTCTCCTTTCTTTTCTATAAACTTAGCGATTGCGCTATTTTGGTTGGTAGCTTCTAATAATTCAATTTTGTTTTCGCCGACTTTAAAAAACGAGGTCTTTACGCCTTCACTAGCGACTTCTTCTACTTTATAATGCGGTTCACCAAAAAGTTGCGCATATAATTTATTTGCTTTTTCTAAGTCTTTTACAGCAATACCTATGTGTTCAATTTTATTCATGCTTATTTTCCGCGAAAGCGAAAATCATTTTTTAGGTTAACTTATATTTTTTACTAAAATTTATTTTAATGCCTTAAAAATACAATAATCCTTAAATATCAACTATTTTTGCATTGTAGAAGATAAAGTTTATCTTTTATATTGAAATAAGATTTCAGATTATTCTGAATCTAAAATACATTTAAAGTGGAAGAAACGCAAAGACAAAAAAAAATAGGTTCTGTATTACAACGAGATATAGTGGATGTGCTACAAAAAGCAGCATCACAAGGTGGTATGAAAGGAATACTTATTTCTGTTAGTAAAGTAAAAGTAACTATAGATCTTTCTGTTGCTAAAGTGTATTTAAGTATTTTTCCTAATAATAAAGGGAAAGAACTACTAGAAGGTATTAAATCGAATACGCCATTAATTAGACATGAATTAGCGCAACGTACTAGACATCAATTAAGACGTATGCCAAATTTAGAGTTCTTTGTAGATGATTCTTTAGAGTATATTGACAAGATTGAACAGTCTTTAAAAGGAAAAGAGGACCCTATTAACGATCCGGAACTTCTAGGGAAACGTAAAAAGCAATAATTGGTTTTAAAAAACCTTTCCATTATATTTATTACTTAAAACTCATTTTTGTTATTGTAAAATAAACATGCATTTCCCTTTATACATAGCGAAACGTTATTTGCATTCTAAAAGCAGTAACAATGCTATTAATTTTATTACCATAATTGCAGCTGTCGGAATCGTTCTTGGTGCCGCTTCTTTATTTATTGTACTATCTGGTTTTGCTGGTTTAAAAGACTTCACCTTACAATTTACTTCTATTGTCGATCCCGATTTAAAAGCAGAAACCGCCATAGGAAAATCTTTTTTTATTACGGATGACGAATTAGAAAAGCTAGATAATCTAGAAGATATTGTTTCGTATTCTAAAATTATTGAAGATCGTGTTTTTATCGCTTTTGATGAAAAAAACTACCCAAACGCATACATAAAAGGCGTAGATGAAAATTACGAAAAAGTAAATAACATAGACTCTGTAATTCCTTTAGGAAGCTGGCTTACACAAAACACCAACCAAATTGTAGTCGGTTGGGGAATTTCGAGCAACCTCTCTTTTGGTGTATTAGATTATGGTAAACGTGTTAGTTTATATGTAATGAAGCCTGGAAAAGGACAAATTACTTCCGAAAAACAAATATACAACACCTTTCAAGCCATTAATGTCGGTATTTTTGATATTAACGAAGAGCTAAACGACAAATACGTTTACGCACCTTTTAAATTTGCTAAAGAATTGTTAGGCTACAAAGACAATCAAATCTCTGCTATAGAATTTAAACTAAAAGAAGGTTTTAACGAAGAACAAGCAAGAACAAATATTCAAAATATTTTAGGTGATAAAGTGATTTTAAAAAATAGAGCACAATTAAATGATGCGCTTTATAAAATGCTAAACACCGAATATTTAGCCGTTTACCTCATATTCACTTTGGTATTAATCATCGCATTATTTAACGTTATTGGTTCTATAATTATGATGATTCTAGATAAAAAGAAGACCATAAACACCTTATTTAATCTTGGTGCAACCCAAAAAGATATTCAAAACATATTCTTTTATCAAGGGGTTTTAATGACTCTTTTAGGCGGTATTATTGGTTTAATTATTGGAGTACTTCTTATTTTTCTACAGCAAACATTCGCTTTCATAATGATAACACCTTCTTTACCTTATCCTGTTGCATTAAAAGCAATAAACGTAGGAATTGTGTTTTTAACCATTACCGTTTTGGGGGTTATTGCTTCCAAAATTGCTTCTGCAAGAATTACTAAAAATTTAGTGTCTAATTAGTTTTTGGGCAAGTTGCCTGAAAAAGGCAAACAGGCTTTCCGTTATATCTTTTTTTCTCGATACATTTTGCTCATGCTTCGCAAAACACTCGAACTGACATAAAAAAGGATGCCACTGCAATCCTTCTTGCGTGTACTTGCTATGGTTAAGGTTTAATTAAAAGGAAAGTAATTACTTAAAAAAATCTATTTTGTTGCAGCTTCGCGCAATTTGCAAACTCTCCGCTTTTGACTAAAGTCAAAACCACCTCTCTTTAACTAAAGAGAGGAGCAAGTACAAATTATAATTTTAGCTGTAAGAAAGAGGTGTTTTGAATATATACAGCCTTGTTTTCTAACTAAATAAAAATATACGCGTAAAAGCTCTCCTCTTAAGTTTAAGAGGAGAATGAATTGCAGTTTTCCAAAAAGAAAACGGGAAGAAAGAGGAGTTTTGTTCCTAAAAAATAGCCTCGCTTTTTTCTTCAAACGCTCCGCTTTTGACTAAAGTCAAAACCACCTCTCTTTAGCTAAAGAGAGGTGCCAGAAACTATAAAACAATGGTGTTGGGATTTGAAATTTAGTTTTTTGGAATTTCTAAAAACTATTCTGTAAACTGAAAGTCGCCAAACTTCTCTAACACCTCATCAAAAGCAGCAAACACATCTACAGATGCATCACTAGTAACCATTTTCATTCGGTATTCTTTAAAATGTGGAATCCCTTTAAAGTAATTGGTATAATGTCTTCTCGTTTCAAAAACACCAAGGATTTCCCCTTTCCAATCAATAGACATTTGTAAATGTCTACGAGCCGCTTCCACACGTTCTTGCATATTAATTGGTCGGTAATGTTCTCCTGTTTCAAAAAAGTGTTTTACTTGTTTAAAAAACCAAGGATTACCAATGGAAGCACGACCAATCATACAACCATCTAATCCGTACACATCACGCATTTCCATTGCGCGTTCTGGAGAGGTAACATCGCCATTTCCAAAAACAGGAATATGCATACGAGCATTATTTTTCACTTCTGCAATTGGTTTCCAATCGGCATCTCCTTTATACATTTGCGCTCTTGTACGTCCGTGAATAGCTATCGCTTTACAGCCAACATCTTGTAATCTTTCGGCAACCTCAACAATTCGAATAGAATCATGATCCCAACCCAAACGTGTTTTTACCGTGATTGGAATGTTGGTACGTTTCACCATTTCGGCAGTTAATTGCTCCATCAAACAGACATCTTTTAAGATTCCTGCTCCTGCACCTTTACTAACTACTTTCTTTACCGGACAACCAAAATTAATATCAATAATGTCTGGTTTAGATTCTGCAACAATATCAATAGTTTGCAGCATACTATCTAAATTGGCTCCAAAAATTTGAATCCCAACAGGACGCTCTTTTTCATAAATATCTAATTTCATAACACTTTTTGCTGCGTTACGAATTAAACCTTCACTACTAACAAATTCTGTGTATACCACATCTGCACCTTGTTCTTTGCATAATGCACGAAAAGGTGGATCACTTACGTCTTCCATTGGTGCTAACAATAAAGGAAAGTCAGGAAGTTCTATGTTGCCTATTTTTACCAAGTACTTAATATTTTGCGCAAAAATAAGTCTTTTATTTTTATAAAAAATAAACACAAATTCCGCTTATATGTAAATATGTACCTTTGCAGCAAAAACATTAAAATGAAAAGGAACCTACTTTTACTTTTTGTCCCTATTATCCTCCTTTTAAATTGCAGTGCTATAGACGAATTAACCAAATTCGATTTAGACTACCAAACAAGTTACTCTATTCCATCAAGTACTTTAATAGACCTTCCTTTTGATATCCAAACTCCAGACATGGCTACAGAGTCGGAGTCTACTTTTGAAAACAACGATACACGTAAGGATTTAATTGAAAGCATTAAACTAAAAACGATTAAGCTTACTATCGATACTCCAGAAGATGGAAATTTTAACTTTTTAAAGGAAATTCACGTTTATATTAATGCCGAAGGTGTTGAGGAATTAGAAATAGCAAATGTTTTTGATTTAGAAAACACTAATTCTAGCACTTTACAATTACAAGTTACCGATCAAGAATTAAAAGAGTTTATTAAAAAAGATACTTTTAGTTTACGTGTTAAAACCATAACAGACGAAACTATTAATGAAACACACGACATTACCATTGACACAAAATTTAGAGTAGATGCTAAAATTTTAGGTGTGTAATTCTATTTTTATTACTTCTATAAAGAGAAACAGCAGCAAAAATTTAATTATTCTTGCTGCTGTTTTTGATTTATAAAATGCGTTACAATTTGCGCTACTTTAATAGGGTTTTAAAAGCTAATTTCGGCTTCTACTGTTTTTCCATCTCTTTCTACAACTACTTTGGTAGTATCTCCTTCTTCAAATTTAGACAATCCTATCATGTATGTTGTCATATCGATTACTTCAATATCTCCAAGTTTTACAACTACGTCTCCTCTTTGTAATCCTGCTTTTTGTGCTGGTTTGTCTTCACTAATTCCATCAATTCGCATCCCTTTTCCGTCGTATAAATAATCTGGTATTACGCCTAATCCAACTTTAAAACGTGGTACATCTTCGCTTTCGTTTTTGGTTTTTCTAAAAGGAAGTTTTCCGTTGTTATCTAAATCGCTAATAATCTCATAGATATAATTTGAAATCACTTGCATGCCGTTAAAATGTAAACGCTCTGTGTCGTCGGATGGTTTATGGTAATCTTCATGCTGACCCGTAAAAAAATGCAACACAGGAATATCTGCATTATAAAAAGAAGTATGATCACTTGGCCCTACTCCAGATTCTTTTTGCACTAATTTAAATCGGTTGTTATTCGCTTTTAAAGTTTGTTTGAATATTGGCGAAGTACCAACGCCGTAAACAGCAAGTGTACTATCTTTTTTAAGTCTACCAACCATATCCATATTAATCATATAGTTTGCTTTCTTGGTATCTATTGTTGGATTTTTCACAAAATAGTTAGAACCTAATAATCCCATTTCTTCACCAGAAAAAGTTATGAATAAGTAATTGTTGTTAATATTCCCTTTCATTAATCGTTTTGCTAAGTTTAGCAGCACTGCTACACCACTTGCATTATCATCTGCTCCATTATGAATAGCTCTTTCTCCTCTATACAAAGAACCTTCTGCACCATAACCTAAATGATCATAATGCGCCCCAATAATCACCGTATTTTCTGCTTGGTTATCAATGTATGCAATTACGTTAGTTCCAGTAATGGTACTATCTCCATCTTTTACGGTATAATTCACTTCTTGATGCGGATCTGTTTTTGGTTTAAAGGAAAAGGTTTGAAAAAAACCATCGGTTCCTTTGGCGTGTAAACCTAGGTCCTGAAAACGTTTTGCAATATATTCCGCAGCTTTTTGCTCTCCTACTGTTCCTGTTTGTCGGCCTTCTAAAGCATCATCTGCTAAAAATGCTACGTCTTCTTCAATAGATACTTCTGGTGTAGCTATATCTTCTTTACAAGAACTCAATAGAATTAAAAAAATGACAAGAATGCTATATTTCATAATGATAAATATTAATTTTACACAAAATTAGGTATTAAATGCCATTTAAGTAAAAAATCATGACTAAAAACTACGTACTATACATATTACTTGCTTTTTCTTTTGTTTCCTGTAAAAAGAACACTTCTAAAACAGGAGATGCTACAACGGGAGCTACAAAATGGGTGGATTCTTTAATTTATCCGGAAGAAACGCATTTTAAAAATATACGTCAAGTTACTTTTGGAGGAGATAATGCCGAAGCATATTGGAGTTTTGATGACAAGCAATTAGTTTTTCAGTCGAATAACAAAGACTGGAATGTAGAATGCGATCAAATGTTTTTAATGGATGCTGACGAAATATTTAAAGATAAAATTCCTCCAATGATTAGCACCGGAAAAGGAAGAACTACTTGTGCGTATTTTTTACCAGATAACGAGCATATTATTTATGCTTCTACACATTTAGGAGATGATGCTTGCCCAGAAACACCTTTACGTAAAAACGGAAAATACATCTGGCCAATTTATGATACCTATGATATTTTTGTAGCCGATTTAGAAGGAAACATAACCGAGCAATTAACCAATGAAAAAGGGTATGATGCAGAACCAACTGTTTCACCAAAAGGCGATAAAATTGTATTTACTTCGACTAGAAATGGCGATATCGATTTATATACTATGAATTTAGACGGAAGTGATGTAAAGCAAATTACTTTCGAATTGGGTTATGATGGTGGCGCTTTCTTTTCTCCAGATGGCACAAAAATTATCTTCCGTTCTTCTAGACCAAAAACCGAAGAAGAGATTAAAGAATATAAAGATTTATTAGCGGAAGGTTTAGTACAACCAACCGAAATGGAGCTTTATATTTGTAATGCTGATGGTAGTGAGTTAAAGCAATTAACCGACTTAGGAAACGCGAATTGGAGTCCGTTTTTTCACCCTAGCGGAAAGAAAATTTTATTCTCTTCTAACTTTGAATCCCCTCGTGGATTTCCATTTAATTTATACTTGATTGATATTGATGGTAAAAACTTAGAACGCGTTACGCATAGTACAACCTTTGATGCTTTCCCTGTATTTTCTAATGATGGTAAGTACTTAGTCTTCTCTTCGAATAGAAATAATGGTGGCGGACATGATACTAATTTATTTATTGCAGAATGGCAAGACTAACAAATTCCTACTTTCTTAGGAATGCGTTATTTCTCTAAACGATCTCTTTCTTTACGAGATTTGGTGCGCTCGTTTGTTTCTAAAATCGTGTTTCCAAATTTATAACTAAAGCCAAGTTTTATATACCTATTGTCTTGGTTGGAGTATCTGGAATTATTTTGATCTAGATATTTAGCGTTTACAGTAAAATCCTGGAGGTTAAACAAATCTGCTGCCGATAAAGATATAGTAGCTTTTTTCTTTAAAATCGTTTTTTTAATTGCTAAGTCGGTTGCAAGTCTACCATCTACTGTTTGAAAACCTTGTTGGTTTTTACCTACATATACAAATGTTAAGTTAGCAGTTAGGCTTTTATCTTTTAAAAAAGAAAAATCATTACTTAGAACAGAATAATTAGACCAAGAGTCTGTTTTTAAACGCTCGCCATTTAATGTTGCTAAATCTTGAATATTATAAAAAGAGGTTACAAAGTAAAGAAACCAATTTTTGGTAACATTAAAATAAGTAGTAAAATCAAAACCATATTCTACGGTATTACTTAAGTTTATTGGGGTGTAAATGATTTGATTTTCTATATTATCTTGAATAGGCAATTCTAAAAAACTAGCGTCCATATATTTATAATACGCTTCAAAAGTATACATGTCATTTATGGTTGTACCAAGCGTAATATAATCTACAAATGCTGGTTGTAAATTTGGGTTTCCAGTGACTATAGTATTATCGTTTAAATAATACGCAAAAGGGTTTAAATTTTGATAACTAGGTCTGTCTACACTGCGTTTATAATTAATAGTAGCACTTACTTTATCTGTAATTTGATGTTTTAAATTAAAAACAGGAAATCCTTTAAAATAGTCTTGTTTGTTTTCTTCGTTTGTAATTGGAGATTCTCCTTTAATAGTTGTTTCTTCTATTCGGAAACCTGTAGATAAGCTCCATTTTTTCCACTTTTTATTATACCCAATATAAGCAGCTAGAATATCTTCGTTATAATTAAAAGCATCGGAATTATCGGTGTTCAATGTTTGATTACTTCCTATTACATCAAACTGTGTGATGTCACTATCAGCCGTAATAAAGGAGGTCTTAATTCCTACAGAAAAAGAAGAAGTTTCATTTATTGTTGCACTATAATCTAATTGCGAAGTGTAAATATCTGTAGCTTGATTTGCCTTTGTATTAAATGCGTTCGTTGTATTTGGTGTGTCTTGATAAAAATAATCACTAAAAACATCTTGTTTCCTATTGTAATTATAAACTGTATAATGCGTATTTAAAGATAGTTTTGCTTCGTTTTTAAAGGTATGAACATAATCTAAATCAAATCCTAAATTGTGTTTTCTATCTCTAGATAAGTTATCCGATTTAAAGCTAGTAAGTGGGTTGTTAGCGTTCTCACTAATTTCTGTATTACTTTTAATTTTATATTTATAATATGGCAGAAATAATAAATTGGAAGCAAAACTTAGGGTGTTATAATCATCAAAAAAATAATCTAAATTTAGATTAAAATTATGTGTTTTAGACCATGAGTTTCTATCAATATCCGTAGTCCATTTTTCAGAAACAGCATCGTTTTCTAAAAAATTAACCACCTCATCACTCTCTCTATTTATTTTGCTTTGTGTAAAACTATAGTTGGCAAATACATTAATTTTTTCCGTTTTATAAAAATTAGTTGTTCCTACATTACTCCTTGGAAAAACACCTTGTGTATAATTTGTAAAAACAGAACCTCTATATCCTGTTATTAAATTTTTCCCCATTACAATATTTAAAACAGCACCACTAGAAGCATCATATTTTGCTGGAGGATTGGTGATAACCTCAATAGATTTTATATTATTCGCCGGAGAACCTTCTAGAAGTTGTGCCAATTCCTCTCCAGAAAGGTGTACTTTTTTATCATTTATATACACCGTTGGTGTACTACTTTTTATTTGAATAGTATTGTCGATTACCAAAACACCAGGTGTACTTCGTAAAACTTCCATCATATTACCCTCGCTTAATGCTGTATTTGCAACATTAAAAACCAAACGATCTACCTCTTTTTTAACGGTTGGTTTTTTTACAACAATAGAGACTTCCTCTAAATTTTGATTAGATTCTTGTAAAATAATAGTGGCAAGGTTAATGTTTTTATCTACTTGAACATCTTGAATGTATGTATTAAACCCAATAAATGAAGTTTTTAATATATAATTATTAGGCGCAACATTATTAAGAAAGAAACTGCCCGAATTATTACTACTGGTTCCTGAGACAATAGTAGAGTCTTGCTTGCTTAAAAGAACAATATTAGCAAAAGAAATAGGTGTATTGTTCGCATCTAAAACTTTTCCGTTTATAGAAAAATCTTGACAAAATAATCCTAACGGAATAAATGCAAATAATAAAATAAGTTTCTTTTTAATTTTCAAAATTATTATAATATTAACTCGCAATATACCAATACTTTTGCTTATTATTTTACGGTTTACCCATAAATTTGCTCATCTTTTTCCTACAAAATAAAAGTATGAAAAAGCATAATAAATGCGTTATATTTGCCAAATCTTCTAAAGAGAAGAGAAAAGGATTATGAAGAACATTAGAAATTTTTGCATTATTGCGCATATTGATCACGGAAAAAGTACACTTGCCGATCGTTTACTGGATGTTACTGGTTCGGTAACTGCTCGAGAACAACAAGCACAACTTTTAGATAGTATGGATTTAGAACGCGAACGTGGGATTACCATCAAATCGCACGCCATACAAATGGATTATACTTACGAAGGAGAAGATTACGTTTTAAACCTTATTGATACTCCTGGTCACGTAGATTTCTCTTATGAAGTATCTCGATCTATTGCAGCCTGTGAAGGCGCTTTACTTATTGTAGATGCTGCACAAAGCATACAAGCACAAACTATTTCGAATTTATATTTAGCACTTGAGAATGATTTAGAAATTATTCCTGTTCTTAATAAAGTAGATTTACCAAGTGCAAACCCAGAAGAAGTAACAGATGATATTGTAGATCTTTTAGGTTGCGATCCTTCTGAAGTTATTCACGCAAGTGGTAAAACTGGTTTTGGTGTAGAAAACATTTTAAAAGCTATTATAGAGCGTGTTCCTGCTCCTAAAGGAGATCCAGATGCGCCTTTACAAGCCCTAATTTTCGATTCGGTTTACAATACATTTAGAGGTATTGAAACCTATTTTAGAGTTTTTAATGGCGAAATTAAAAAAGGACAAAAGATAAAATTTGTTGCTACAAATAAAGAATATAATGCGGATGAAGTTGGTACCTTAAAACTAACTCAAGTAGCAAAACAAAGCGTAAAAACTGGGGATGTTGGTTATTTAATTACAGGAATTAAAACAGCAAAAGAAGTAAAAGTAGGAGATACTATTACCGATTTTGCAAACCCAACAACCAATATTGTAGAAGGTTTTGAAGATGTAAAACCAATGGTTTTTGCAGGTATCTATCCTGTAGACACAGAGGATTACGAAGAGCTTAGAAACTCTATGGAAAAATTGCAGTTAAACGATGCTTCTTTGGTTTTTGCTCCAGAAAGTTCTGCTGCTTTAGGTTTTGGTTTCCGTTGTGGTTTCTTAGGAATGCTTCATATGGAAATTATTCAAGAACGTTTAGAGCGCGAGTTTGATATGACGGTTATTACAACGGTTCCCAATGTATCTTACAATGCGTTTACAAACAAATACCCGGACAAACCTTTTATAGTAAATAATCCATCAGATTTACCAGATCCTTCTACCGTAAATCGTGTAGAAGAACCATTTATTAAAGCTACGATAATTACAAAATCGGACTTTGTAGGTAACGTGATGTCGCTTTGTATTGAAAAGCGTGGAATGATTATTAATCAAACATATTTAACACCTGTTCGTGTGGAATTAACTTTTGAAATGCCTTTAGCAGAAATTGTTTTCGATTTTTACGATCGTTTAAAAACAGTATCTAAAGGATATGCTTCTTTTGATTACCATCCAATAGGAATGAAGGTGTCGAAACTAGTACGTTTAGATGTCTTATTAAATGGGCAACCTGTAGATGCACTTTCTGCTTTAATACATGCAGATAATGCGCATAATATTGGTAAAAAAATGTGCGAGAAGTTGAAAGAACTAATTCCTCGCCAACAGTTTGATATTCCAATTCAAGCTGCAATTGGAGCAAAAATTATTGCAAGAGAAACCGTAAAAGCATTACGTAAAGATGTAACTGCAAAATGTTATGGTGGAGATATTTCACGTAAACGTAAACTTTTAGAAAAGCAGAAAAAAGGTAAAAAACGTATGCGTCAAGTAGGTAATGTAGAAATACCACAAGAAGCATTTATGGCTGTTTTAAAGCTGAATGACTAAAATAGAACATCACTTTTATATATTAAAAAATCCCTTTGCAAAAAGGGATTTTTTTTCGTCTTGTTGGGAACGGTTAAATATTGCAACAAGCATTTTATGCTAGATTCGTATTTAAGAAACTCCTACTTTCTCCGGAATTAGTGAAACATTTTCCACATCAAAAGGTTTTCCTAAATACACCAATTGGCAATGCTCACCTATATCTTCTATTTCTGTATTATAAGAAGATATAATATGCAATTCGCCATCATCATCTTTAAAGAATAATGGAATAATGTTTTTGTTGGTATTTGTAATTTCTATTAAACTTTTATAGTGTTCTTTATTTTCAATATCAATTTCTTGAATAGAAGGAAAGTTTTTTGCAACAGTAACTAAATTGTTATAATCGTCTGTATGACTAAATAGGCCTTCTTTTGGGTTGTTAGTTCCATCATTCATTTCCTCTTGTGTTACTAATCTAAAAGATCCATTTTCACCAAATTCTTTGCTAAACTTATTAATAGCATATTTGTTAATTTCTGTATTTCCTGTTAATGCCATTAGGTAACCTACATCATTAAGTTCTATATTATCCATTAAAGAATCGGAATAAATATTAGTACTTATCGCTTCTAAACCTAGTTCTTTTGCTTTATTAATATTGTTTTGATTACTATCAATTAATACTACATGTCTTCCGTGAGATTCTAAATAATGTCCTAATAATCTAGAAACTCTAGCAGCACCAATAATTAAGATTCCATCGGATTTGGTTAAAAACACACCAACTAGTTTTGCAAACAAACGCGCTGTTGTTGCATTTAGTAAAACGGTTCCAAGTACAATCATAAAAACCAAAGGCGTAATATACTCTGCTCCAGGAACCCCTTCTTTTGCTAGTTTCAATCCGAATAAAGACGCAATACCTGCAGCTACAATTCCTCGAGGTCCAACCCAACTAATAAATAGTTTTTCATTGATTTTTAAGGTAGAACCTCTAGTGCTTAAAAATACACCAATAGGTCTAATAACAAATACAACGACAGCAAATAAAACTGCAGTATTCCAATTATAAATTAAATATAAATCGGACATATTAATATTTGCAGCAAGTAATATAAAAAGAATAGAGATTAACAAAACGCTTAAAGACTCTTTAAAATAAAGGAGTTCTTTTAAGTATGGCGAATTAGAGTTTCCTAGAACCATTCCCATAACCACAACTGCTAGTAATCCAGATTCATGCGCAAAAGTATCTGCCAAGACAAAAACACCTAAAACAGCTGCTAATGCAAAAACATTTAATAGGTAATGTGGTACCCATTTTTTATTGATGATAAAATTTAAAGCGTGTGCAAAGGTAAATCCGAAGGTAAATCCGAAAAGGACAATCTTTCCAAATTCAATAAACGCTGTTTTGGTAAATTCTCCTCCACCTTCAACGGTAATAAATTCAAAAACTAATACCGCAACTAAGGCTCCTATAGGATCTATAAGAATTCCTTCCCATTTTAAAACTGCTGAAACATCTTTTTTTAATGGTATGTTTCTTAAAATTGGAGTAATTACTGTTGGTCCGGTAACAATTATTAATCCCGAAAACAAGAAAGCCATTTCCCAACTTAGATAAAAAATATAATGCGCTGCAACTGCTGCACCAAAGAAAGTAACCAAAGAACCAATAGTTATCAATTTTGTAATAACTGGTCCTACGTTTTTTATTTCACTTGTTTTAAGCGTTAAACCTCCTTCAAAAAGAATAATACTAATCGCTAATGAGACAAAGTAGAATAGGCTTTCACCAGGAAATAGGCCTTCTTCTCCATTCCAAATTGGTTCTATCCATTTGGTGCCATCTTCAGACAAAAATTCTGCAGCAATAGGACCTACCAATAAACCAATAAGTATTAAGGGTAAAATGGCTGGGATTTTAAATTTCCAAGCAACCCATTGTGCTAATATCCCTAAAATAATGATTCCTGCTAATTCTAACATCTAGTTGTTTTTGTGTGTGAAAATACTAAATAATTATAATTATAAAGGACATCTATTGGTAATATGACTTCAGAGTTTTAAAAAAATACTATCTTTCAAATCTTAATGGATAAACTAACCTTGTTATTAAAACCTTTTCATACCATAGGAATTGGTGTCACCTTTTCTCCAAATTTAAAAGCGAATGTTTTTGAAGCATCCCGTTTAGCCTTACTTTTTCAAAGTAAACTAATCCTTATTCATGTTGGGGAAGAGTCTTCAGAAAAAACAGAAAAATTTAAAAGCCTATTGGCTCCTTTTATTTCGCAGTCTTTAGAATATGATATTGTTTTTAAAACCGGAGCCCCTGTAGATGTCATTTTATCTGTTTCCATTGAAAAAAAAGTGGATCTATTAATTTTAGGAGCTTTAAAACAAGAAAATTTTTATAAATACTACGTCGGTTCTATTGCTCGAAAAATAACGCGTCAAGCAAAGTGCTCTCTTTTATTACTTATCAATCCTTCTATAGAAAGAATGCCTTGTAGCCATGTGGTGGTAAATGGTTTAAAAGACCCTAGAACAGAAAAAACAATTGCTTCTGCTTTTTATGTAGCAAACTGTTTAGGTGCTGAAAAAATTACCATAGTAGAAGAAATCACACAAGACAAAAGAACCATTAAAGTAGATGATGATAAATCTTTAAGAAAAGCCAACATTGTAAAAGAACGTTTAAAATTACGTGAAACCTCAAGAGTAAATAACATAATTAAAAATATTCCGGAAGACCACACCAAAGACATTGTTATAAAATCGCAACCTATTTTTGGTACCAAAGGATATTCTATAGGTCATTATGCACAAATAGCAAGAGCGGATTTATTAATAATGAATGCACCCAGTAAAATGACCTTTTGGGATCGTTTATTTCCGCACGATATAGAACATATTTTAACCGAGTTACCAACCGATGTACTCATCATTCAATGATAAAAAAAGAAAAAAAAATAGTGTCTTTTTTTAAAGCATTACCAAAAAATATTTTTTCTGGTTTTGTAGTAAGTCTTATTGCTTTACCATTAGGTTTAGGTTTAGCAATGGCTAGTGATGCGCCTCCAATTTCTGGTATTATTGCTGCCGTTGTAGGTGGTTTATTGGTTTCTATACTTGGTGGAAGTAATGTTACCATTACGGGTCCTGGAAACGGTTTGGTTGGGGTGCTTTTAGTCGCTATTACCACCTTAGGTTTAGAAAGTGCGTACGCAGCTATTATCTGCTCTGGAGTACTTTTACTGGTTCTAGGTTTTTTGCGTTTGGGTAAATTGGCAGATTTCTTTCCTTCTTCTGCAATTCAAGGGATGCTTGCTGCTATTGGACTCATTATTCTTGGGAAGCAATTTCACATCATGCTTGCCCATAAAATTAAACGAGAAGATACTATTGATTACTTATTAGAAATACCTGTTACCATAAATGATGCTATTCACTATGATAAAACAGGGCTTATTTTTGCTGCTTTGGCTGGAGTACTCAGTCTTATTATAATGGCATTTTACGGAAAAATAAGAAATAAGTATTTTCAGCTAATTCCTGCGCCAATGTGGATTGTTATTCTATCTATTGGTTTTAGTTACTATTTTGAATTGATAGCACATGAGGCTAATCCAATAGCCAAAGAATACATGATTTCTGGTATTCCAGATTTTCAGGAGATTATTTCACAATTACCAACTGTTAATTTTAGTAAAATAGGAAGCTTTCCGTTTTGGTCTAGCGTTATAGCATTAACACTTATTTCTAGTATCGAATCTCTTTTAAGTATTAAAGCGGTAGATAAATTAGATCCAGAAAAAAGACGTTCTAATGTAAACAGAGATTTAAAAGCATTAGGTTTAGCAACTATTGGTTCTGGTTTTCTTGGTGGTTTAAACGTAGTAACTGTAATTGCAAGAAGTTCTGTAAACGTTAATAACGGAGGAACAAACCGTTCTTCCAACTTTTTTCATGCCACTTTTTTGGTAATATTCATTCTTCTTTTTAGTACCCAATTAACCAGAATACCACTTCCTGCTTTAATGGCTATTTTGGTATATACAGGTTATAAATTAGCTTCACCAGAAAACATTAAGAAAATATTTTCTATTGGTAGAGAGCAACTAATCATCTTTTTTGTAACGCTTATTTTAACACTTAAAGTTGGCTTGATAACTGGTATTCTATCTGGTGTTTTAGTCACCTTCATTATACATATATTTATAAATAAAAGTTTTTCTTTATTCGCTAGAAATGTATTAAAACCGAATGTTTTAATGTATAAAGAGGAAGATAGTGCAGGTAATTACTATGTAAGTGTAAAGCATTTTTGTAGTTTCTTAAATTACTACCGATTAAAAGAAAAACTAAACGCTGTTCCAGAAAACCAAGATATCATTGTAGACTTTTCACTTTGTGATTTTGTAGATCATACCGTTATGGAAAACCTGAATAACTATCAAGAACTTTTTTCTAAAAGAGGTGGTCATTTTGAAGTTGTAGGATTAGATCTTCACGATACCGATTCTAAACACCCATTTGCATTACGACGTTTGCTTCCTGTGCCAAATCTTATTAAAAATAGTTTAACAAAAAGACAAACTAGTATTGAAACATTAGCCCAAAATTATGCGCTTCGTTATGTATCTAAAAAAGAAAAAAATGTTTCCTTTTTAGATCGTTTTTTGTTTTTTAAAACTAAGCATGTCAATCATATTAATAACCAGCTTTGTTCCGAAAACAAAGAACTAACCATGTTTGATATCGAGTTTTCTGAAGGAGAATTGATAGCAAAAGAAGTGGTTCGATCCACCATGCTTTATATACAATTAGATACTAACATTCCAGAGTTTACTTTAGACAGAGAAGGTTTTCTTGAAAAAGTATATGCTTTTGCTGGTTTTAAAGATATTCCTATTCAAAATCACGAAGACTTTTCAAAACGCTTTTATTTGCTTGGCGAAGATGAACAAGCAATAAAACACTTTTTTAATGATAACGTAACTCATTTTTTTGAAAGTAACCCGTATTATCACGTAGAATCTAACGGAAAAGCATTGTTAGTTTTCAGTAAAGAAAGACACGCAAGTATTAAAGAAATCAAAGCGCTTTACGATTTTGGTAAACGTTTAAAACAAGTTATTTCTTAATAAATTCTTAACGTTTTATAAATTACGATTCCTATTTAGTAATTTGCATACTTATGGAAACATCCATAACTAAAATTGGATACCCAAGAATAATGTTTAAATGGATGCTGCATGTGACCATTACAAAACAATAAACATAAACACATGAAACTATATCCTATAAATGCCGGGAATTTTAAGCTAGATGGTGGCGCCATGTTTGGTGTTGTTCCAAAATCTTTATGGACCAGAACCAATCCTGCAGATGCAAATAATATGATTGATATTGCAGCGCGCTGCTTATTAATTGAAGATGGAAATCGCCTAATCCTCATTGATACAGGAATGGGGAACAAGCAAAGCGAAAAATTCTTTGGATACTACCATCTTTGGGGAGACGACTCTATTGACAAATCCTTAAAAGCACATGGTTTTCATCGGGATGACATTACCGATGTTTTTATGACGCATTTACACTTTGACCATTGTGGCGGAAGTGTACAATGGAATAAAGACAAAACTGGTTACGAACCCGCTTTTAAAAATGCGCATTATTGGAGTAATCAAGACCATTGGCAATGGGCAACGAAGCCTAATAAACGAGAGGTAGCTTCGTTTTTAAAAGAAAATATTCTTCCTATGGAAGAAAGTGGTCAATTAAAATTTACTGCACTTCCCCAAAAAGATATTCTAAAAAATTCTGCTTTAGGTTTTGATATCTTTTTCGCAAATGGGCATACCGACAAACAAATGATTCCTATGATTCATTATAAAGGAAAAACCATTTGCTTTATGGCAGATTTACTACCAACCGTTGGTCATTTACCAATTCCTTTTGTAATGGGTTATGACACAAGACCATTATTAACCTTAGACGAAAAAGAAAATTTCCTCAATTTAGCGGCAGATAATAATTATTACCTATTTTTGGAACACGATGCAAACAACGAAATTATTACAGTAAAACACACGGAAAAAGGAGTTAGACTAGACAACCTTTTTACTTGTAATGATATATTTTAAAAACTAAAACTTAATTATGAAACTTATTAAACCCTTTTTACTAGTAGGAAGCTTAGCGCTTGTTTTAACTAGCTGTGGTGGTGGAGCAGAAATTTTATCTACACCATTAGAAAACATTGATACTGTTGCTTTAAAGGAAGCAGAGTTAACCGAAAACGAAAAACACAATTGGGGACATTTAGATCTTGTAAAAGATACTATTCCTGGAATGAGTGTAGATAAAGCTTACGCTGAAATTGTTAAAGGAAAAAAAGGAAAAAAAATTATTGTAGCCGTTATTGATTCTGGTATAGATATCAATCATGAAGATTTAAATGGCGTAATATGGACCAATAAAAAAGAGATTGCTGGAAACGGAATTGATGATGACAAAAACGGTTATGTAGATGATATCCATGGTTGGAATTTTCTAGGAGATGCTTACGATGAGCAATTAGAAATGACAAGAATTGTAGCAAACGGAAACACAAATGCACCTCGTTTTGCGGAAGCTAAAGCTGGTTTAGAAGAGAATATTGCACAATTGGGTCCTACAAAAACGCGTTATGAGCAAATTTATGCTTCTTTAGTAGATGCAGATAAAGCGTTCACTTCACATTTTAAAACTGCAGATTATACTAGCGAGCAAGTTTCAAAATTAGAAACTACAGACGAAAAGTTAACACAATACAAAGGTCTTGCAGCGCAAATGGTAGGTTTTGGTTTACCAAGCATACAAGAAGCTAAAAAAGAATTAAAAGGAGCTTTAGACGGTTTAATAGGAAGATTAAACACCAACTATAACGTAGACTTTAAAGGTAGAACAACTGGTGATAATCCAGATGATTTTAACGATAAGCCTGGATATGGAAATGCAAATGTATTACCTATTGCAGATGATGAAATTCATGGAACACACGTTACCGGAATTATTGCTGCTGTTCGTAATAATGGTTTAGGAGCTAATGGAGTTGCGAATAATGTTGAAATCATGAGTATTCGTGCGGTACCTAATGGTGATGAGTATGATAAAGATGTAGCAAAAGCAATCCGATATGCTGTAGATAACGGAGCAAAAGTTATTAATGGTAGTTTTGGTAAAAGCTTTTCTCCGCATAGTGACTGGGTTAGAGATGCTATTAAATATGCTAGTGATAACAATGTTGTTTTTGTTCATGCAGCAGGAAACGATGGTAAAAATGTAGATACGGAAGCTAATTTTCCAGATGATAACGTAAATTATGTAGAAGTGAGTAACAGCTATATTCGTGTTGGTTCATTAGCATCTAAATATGGTTCTTCTATGGTTTCTGGTTTTTCTAACTACGGACAGAAAAACGTAGATGTTTTTGCTCCTGGATCTCAAATCTATTCTACATTCCCAAATAACGAATATAAAGCTATTAGCGGAACGTCTATGGCTTCTCCTGCTGTTGCAGGTGTTGCTGCTTTAGTTTGGTCTCAATATCCAAAATTAACTGCTGCACAAGTAAAACAAGTTATTATGGATTCTGGTTTACCAATCCATCAAAAAGTAGTTGTTGGTGGTGACGCTAATGACGTAAGAGATTTTGGAACATTATCAAAATCTGGTAAAATGGTAAATGCTTATAACGCCTTAATTATGGCACAGCAATTATCTAAGTAATACTAACAAACAAAAAGGCATCAAAAATAATTGATGCCTTTTTTATTTAATAATTTTTACAGATGAAAAAGTTTTTTCTTGTTGCGCTAGGTATCACTCTTGTTTCTTGTGGTTCTACTAATTCTGTTTCTACCGCACCACAAACACCTAATACTCCATCAACTTCTATTACAAAATCTACCTATTGGCAACAACATGTAGATTATAAAATGGATATTGATATGGATGTAAACAACTTTCAATACCAAGGGAAACAAAATTTAGTATACACTAATAATTCTCCGGATGTATTAACAAGAGTATATTATCATTTATTCTTTAATGCATTTCAACCAGGAAGTGAAATGGATGTACGTTCCCGTACTATTCCGGATCCAGATAGTAGAGTTGGTGACAGAATTAGCAAATTAAGTCCAGACGAAATTGGTTACATCAAGGTTTCTTCATTAAAACAAAACGGAACCGCTTTAAACTATGAAACCGTTGGTACTGTTTTAGAAGTTGATTTAGCGAAACCTATTCAACCAGGAGAAAAAGTAACTTTTGATATGGTTTTTAATGCACAAGTTCCTGCTCAAATTCGTCGTTCTGGAAGAAATAATAAAGAAGGTGTTGCATTATCTATGACCCAATGGTACCCTAAACTTGCAGAATATGATTTTGAAGGTTGGCACGCAGATCCATACATAGGAAGAGAGTTTCACGGTGTTTGGGGAGATTTTAATGTAAACCTTACCATCGATAAAAATTATGTAGTTGGAGGAACGGGTTATTTACAAGGAAACCCTGAAGTAAACGGAAACAAAAAAACACTTCGTTTTAAAGCTCCTAATGTGCATGATTTTACTTGGGCTGCAGATCCAGATTATATTCATGATACCATGCAAGTTCCTAATGGACCAATGCTAAACTTCTATTACAAAAAAGATTTACCAGCAGAAAACCTTCAGTTTTGGAAAGACTTACAGCCAAAAACAGTGGAAATGATGCAGTATTTTTCAGAAAACATAGGAAAGTATCCTTATGAGCAATACTCTGTTATTCAAGGAGGAGATGGAGGAATGGAGTACGCTATGTGTACACTTATTACAGGAAAACGTAGCTTTGGTAGTCTTGTTGGTGTAACCGCACACGAGATGGCACATACATGGTTTCAGTTTCTATTAGCATCTAACGAGTCTAAACACGAGTGGATGGACGAAGGTTTTACAAGTTATATTAGTGATCAGGCTATGAATACTATTATGAAAAGTAATAAAGAAAACCCTTCTTCTAGAGCATATAGAAGTTATATAGGTTTAGCATTGTCTGGTAAAGAACAACCACAAAGCACACATGCCGATCGCTACAATTATAATGGTGCTTATGGCGCTTCTGCTTATAGTAAAGGGGAGGTTTTTATGGCGCAATTAGGATACGTTATTGGTGAAGAAAACCTAAAGAAAACCATTAAAAAATACTTTAATGATTTTGCCTTTAAACACCCAAGACCAATAGATATTATTCGTTCTGCAGAAAAAGTTTCTGGTTTAGAATTAGATTGGTATTTAACAGATTGGACACAAACAACAAACACCATAGACTACGCTGTAAAAACAATAGCGGGCAATAAAGTAACCTTAGAAAGAATTGGATTAATGCCAATGCCTTTAGATGTTACGGTAACTTATGTAGATGGTACTACAGAAGAAATTTACATTCCGTTACAAATGATGCGTGGTGAAAAACCAACAACTGCTACTATTAAAGCAGATTGGGCTTGGGCTTATCCTACGTATACTTTTGAAGGTTCTAAAGCTATTAGTAGCGTTCAAATAGATCCAAAAGAAATGATGGCGGACATTAATAAAGAAAACAATAAGAAGTAAAGAATACCAGCTATTTTATTAAAAAAACCACTTGATAAAACTATCAGGTGGTTTTTTTTTAATACCACGCTTGATCTTTATACATTGCTTTTTTAGTTGCGCGTTCTCTATTATAAAGCTTCATATGTGTTGCATCTACTTGCTGATTTCTATAACCTAATAAATGGAAAATAGACTTTGCAAAAAAACGTGCAATTTTAAGGTTAACAACAAGTACCTTTTTTTTATCGTTTTCCCAGAAAACACCAGGAAGTAACACTAAAAGGCTATCTACTTTCATTCTTCTCAAAATAGTAGAAAGATGCATAAAAAAAGCAGGTATTCGTTTTATGATAAAAAAACCATCCTTTCCTTTTTTTTGATACAAAGGCATAAATAATTTTGCATTGTACTTTGACAAAATAGGTTTGTTATTACTAGTTGCTAAGACCGTTTTTTTCTTAATATCTTCAAAGCTTTTAAAACCTTGTTTCATGGTAAAAACTTCCTCTTTTTGAATTCTATATAAATAAATAATTTCAAATATTTCCTCTAGATTATTAGATGTAGACTTTAGTTGCTCATAGTGTTTAATATATTCCTTTTCTTTTTTATTCTCTATAGCTTTAGTAAAGACTAATGCTAAATAAATAAAAGACGTACAATTTATTATGGCTTCTTTATCTTCATGTTGTCCCGATTCAAATCCTAAAGAAACATAGCCCAATGCATTAATATAACTTAATAATGGTCCATCCAGATATTCTTCAATTCCTAAAACGATAGGAACAGGGAATTGCTTGGAGAATTTTCGATTTATTAGCGCGTCATTAATAGTAATAAAAGGCAAAGTTTTACTAGATGTGGTATGAAAATCTATAAAGTAAAACGGACCAGAATTAGTAGTAATAAGATTATTTAGTACTAGTAACAATTCTTTTTGTTCGCTTTCTTCCGAATTCAAATTTTCTTTATGCATCAAGGTTTTAAGCCGCTCACTAGTCCAAAGTCTATTTAAATCTTCCTCCAGATATCTTTGGTTTTTCTTTAGTGCTTTTAGATTTCCTAAGATTCCGAATACGGTTCCAGTAATATCTTCTTCTGTAAATGTTTTAAACATGGTTTTAAGCGCAGTAACTCCTGCTTTTTCATTACCATGAATACCAGCAAAAAAAACAACTGTTGGCCCTTGTTTAGTTCCCTGAATTTCACCAATAACTCTATTGGTTGTTACTATTTTAGTACTTGAATAATTTGCAACTTGGTTCATAAATGCTAAAAATCTTTTGTTGTAATAATTCCTATTAACTTCTTGTTTGATACTACAGGAAGACAGCTAATCTGGTGTTTTTGCATACACTTTTTAGCTTCTTTTATTGTCGTGTATTGTGTAGTGGTAATAACTGCTTCTTTCATAAAATTTCTAACACATTTGGTGCTTTCTTCAATTTCATTTAAGTGGGTTTTTACATCCGACCAACTCAACAGCCCTATTAAATCTTTCTGATTATTAATTACTGGCATGTGATGAATATTTTTCCATTGCATCATATGTAACACGAGTTCTAGGCTATCTTTTTCGCCTACTGAAAAAATATCTGTGTTCATAATATGATACACTTCCCTTTCCATAGAAAACGTAGTTTCCAAGCCTTTTCCTAGAACATTCCATGTAGAAATTGGATATTCTAGATCTTGTTTTAAGTATATATTTTCAGTTAGTATTTGGAGTGCTTCCTTTCTTTTTTTAGTCTGTAAAAGGTTTCTATAACTTGTTGTTATCCAATCGGATCCATTTAAATGCTTTACTCTATTTTCAATAAGTGTTAGGTAATGCTCTGTGTCTTTAGGCGAAACTCCCATACTATGCAATCCGCGATAAGCGATTGGCAATAATTCATTTAAAATAAAATCTTGACTAGAAATTATTTCACCATTCCATTTAAATTGCGCTGCCATTCCATATCTAGCAGCACTAAAAAAATTAGATTTAGCGTCTTTAAAATCCATGGTTTCATGAATATTCTGATATTTTTTAGGTTTACCAACCATGACACCAACCCAAAACATCATATTTGCAATTTCATCAGATGTTGAAGGTCCGGAAGGAATATATCTATTTTCAATTCTAAGATGTGGTTTTCCTTCGCCAACGCCATAACAAACCCTATTCCAGCGATACACGGTTCCGTTGTGAAGATTTAACGCTTTTAACTTTGGTATTTCCCCTTCTTCTAACATTGCAACACTATCTTTAACAAACTCTGAAGTAACTAAACTTCGAAAACGGGAGATATTATCTTTAAAAATATCTGTTATACTTCCTGTTTCCCAATTATTACCAAAACTTACTCGAGATTGTTTTTCGTTCAATAAAAAAGAGTTTGCTCTGGTATCAACACTTTGGGTAAATAGGGCTATTCTGGTTTCGCTCCATAATTCTTTTCCAAATAAAAGCGGTGAATTAGTACATATACTTAAAATGGGTCCAGAAATAGCTTGCGCCCAATTATAACTATCTATAAATACATCTGGATTTATTTGTAAATGCGCTTGAAAACTCGTGTTACAACCTTCAAGCATCACAGAATTATGAAGTAGGTTTAATTCGTCTACCCCTTTAATATGAATATTAAAATCTTGTTTTCTAGATTCTTTAATCGCATCATTTAGTACAAAATACCGCTGCATAGGAGTCATATTTTCAACACCAATATGTTTTATAGAAAGTGTTGGTAAAATTCCGGTAAGTACTACTTTGGCGTTATGCTTTTCTGCAGCAATTTTCGCTTTTTTTAATAGCGTTTTTAATTGTTTATGCAGTTTAGAAAAGCAATCGTCTTTTAACTCAAAAGGATCTAAATTAATTTCTAGATTAAAGTTGCCAATTTCTGTTGTGAAGTGTGCATCATTAATCGTTTCTAAAATATCTAGCGCATTTCCTTTTGGTAAATATGTATTGTCAACAATACAGAATTCTTGTTCTGCACCAATTCTAATGGGTGTTTTTTCAATCATACCTTTAGAGATCATTAAATCTAAAGCTTCGATATCTTTGATGAGTTGATGAAAATAATTAGCCCTATCTTTTTTTTCAGTTAATTTAGTAACGTTTAAATTTCCCATAATATTTCAGTTAACCCTTTATAATTCATTAAGTTAATTAAAATACTACCCTAAAAAAATGATGAATATCATACTTTAATTAATAACGTATTATGGTTAGTAATTGGTATTTTTGTATACTTACTATCTTATATGAAATTTACCTATAACAAATCCGAAAAACTGAAAAGCGAAAAGCTTATCACCAAACTTTTTACTGAAGGAGAATCGGTTTCGGCATACCCATTACGTCTTGTATATTTAGAAACTATGTTTTCTGAAGCTGTTCCTCTTAAAACAGGTGTTTCGGTACCAAAACGTAATTTTAAAAAAGCCGTAGATAGAATTAGAATAAAACGTATGATGCGTGAGGCCTACCGACTTAATAAACACATGGTTTTTAACAACATATCTACACAATTTGCGTTTATGATTTTGTATGTTGGGAAAGAAAAGCCTACCTATACGGAATTAGAAAAGGCAACAAAAAAGATGTTTGACAAATTTTTAATTAAAGTCGCTGAAACTAAATAACACAGGAAATGAAATTTTTAATTACCTTTTTCTATTGCGTTTTATAAACAAACTGCTGAAAATGGTGGAACAATTTCTTACGTAACAAAAATAAGCAACGCTATTAAATCCGGATTTAATGGTATATCTTTAATT
The DNA here is from genome assembly GCF_016864015.1 of Lacinutrix sp. WUR7. NCBI lineage: Bacteria > Pseudomonadati > Bacteroidota > Flavobacteriia > Flavobacteriales > Flavobacteriaceae > Lacinutrix > Lacinutrix sp. WUR7. The sequence goes on from NZ_CP045067.1 coordinate 1,227,965, forward strand.
TTTCTAGGCATATTACACATGTGGCCTTTTATACTTATCTTAGGTTTTGCTATATTTTTCTATAAAAAATGGCTTACTAAGAAAAACAAAAATAATGCAGATGAAAACAAGACTTACAAAGAGAATACTAATTCCAATATTTGCAGCAACGATACTTTTTACAGGATCTGCCTTTAAGAATGACTTTTTTGAAATCGCAAAACAGATTGAAATTTTCACCACCTTGTTTAAAGAACTAAACATGAATTATGTGGATGAAACCAATCCTGCGGATTTAATGGATGCAGCTATTAAAAGCATGCTAACTAACTTAGATCCGTACACCCGTTTTTATAACGAGCAAGATGTAGAAGCAGAACGTATTAAACGTACTGGAGATTACACAGGAATTGGTGCAAACGTTAGAACTTTAAAGGATAAGTTAATCCTTATAGAACCGTATAAAGATTATCCTGCTGACAAAGCTGGATTAAAAGCTGGAGACGAAATAATTAAAATTAACAACGTATCTATTGTAGACTATAAAGAAGAAGCCGGAAACTTATTAAAAGGCGCTGCAAATTCTTCAGTATCTGTTACCTATGTACGCCAAGGAATAGAAAATACAGCGTCTATTATGCGATCTGAAATAGAAATTAATGCTGTACCTCACTTTTCTATGATAGATGCTAAAACAGGCTATATTGTTTTAAGTAAGTTTAATACCAAAACAACTAAACAAACCGCTTTCGCTTTAAAAGATTTAAAAACCCAAGGTGCAGAACGCATTATTTTAGATTTAAGAAACAATCCAGGAGGATTACTTCATGAAGCAATAAGTATTGTGAACCTTTTTGTGCCTAAAGGGCAATTGGTAGTTACCACAAAATCGAAAGTAAAAAAATACAATAAAACTTATTACACTAAAAATAATCCTTTAGATACAGAAATCCCACTAGTGGTTTTAATCAACGGTTTTAGTGCTTCTGCAAGTGAGATTGTTTCTGGTTCTTTACAAGATTTAGATAGAGCTGTAATTGTAGGTTCTAGAAGTTTTGGTAAAGGTTTGGTACAAAGACCAAAAAGCCTAACCTATGGCACCCAATTAAAGGTTACTATTTCTAGATATTATACGCCATCTGGACGTTGCATACAAGCATTAGATTATTGGAATAGAGATGATAAAGGAAATGCTGTACGAGTTAAACAAGAAAATTATCATGCCTTTAAAACTAAAAATGGTAGAAAGGTTTTTGATGGTGGTGGTGTTTTTCCGGATGAAGATTTAGCAATCACTAAAAATTCACCAATTACCAAAGCAATTAATAGTGATTTTTTAATTTTTGATTATGCTACAGATTACTATTACAAAAATAACATAGAAGATATAAACAATTTTAAGCTGACAGATTCCGATTTTAAAGGCTTTAAAAACTTTTTAAGTTCTAATAATTTTAATTTTGAAACCAATACCGAAAAATCATTATCTAAGGTTTTAATTCAAGCGGAAAAAGAAGAATTAGATGATGCTATTCTAAAAGATTACAATACATTGTTAGCGAATTTAAATACCTCTAAAAGTAAAGCAATAGATCAAAATAAGGACCAAATTATTGGGTTGTTAACCGATGAAATTGTAAAACGTCATGCATACAGAGAAGGTTTGTATGAGTACTATAAGACACATAATATAGAAATTAAAAAAGCTACTGAAATTTTAGCAAACCCTTCAAAATACGCGAGTTATTTAAAATAAAACTAAAAACCTGTATATTTAAGCATATTTTTTTCTGAAAACGCTCAGAAACTTTAAACTATGATAAAAAAAACAATTCCATATCTCTTCCTTTTAATAAGTACTTTTTGTGCTTTGGCACAAGAAAAATTGACACATGAAGTTTATTTTGAAACCGATGATTACCACGTTTTATCTACGGAAGAAAATAGATTATTATTATTTATTTCTGGTTTAGATGGTATTGATATTGAAAAGATTTCCATCTATGGTTTTTGTGATGATAGAGGAAGTGAACACTACAATTTAGCATTATCACAAAACAGAGCAAACGCAATTAAAACCGTGTTTTCTAATAATGAAATAGACGAGTCTCTAATTAGTAATGTAGATGGAAAAGGAGAGGTTTTATTAAGAATTATAAAAGAAGACCAAGTAGATAAAATAAGAGGTTTAAACCGAAAAGTAGAAATTATTGCTACTAAAAAAGTTCCAAAACCAAAAGAAGAAATTGTAGTAAATAAACCTAAAGACACCATACCAAGACCTAAAAACCAAAAGACTACGCAAGACATATCAGATGGTAATGTAAAAGAAGGAGATAAAATTAGATTAGAGAACATATACTTTAAAACAGGTTATGCTACACTAGCTAAAGACTCTAAAAACACACTAGAAGACATTGCTAATATTTTATTAAAAGAAGATAATATTTACTTCTCTATTGAAGGCCATGTATGCTGTACAGAAAACTCTAGAGATGCTGTTAATAGGAAAACAAATCAGCGTAATTTATCCTTGGCTAGAGCAAAGTTTATTTATGACTATTTAATAAAAAAAGGCGTGAGTAAAAGACGCATGCGTTTTATTGGTATGCGTAGAAAATTTCCGCTTGGTGGAGATCCTAAATTTGACAGACGTGTTGAAATTTTAATTACACATGTTGCCAAAAAGCGTTAGTTTTTTAACATGGCAATATGTGGTATACCATCTTCCAGGTACTCCGCTCCTATTTCATTAAACCCTAAGTTATTATAGAATTTCTTTAAATAACATTGTGCTGAAATCTTAATAATGCTTTTGTTATACTGTTCTTTTACCGCCTTAATAGATGCTTCCATTATAGCATAACCATATTTATGTTGCCTTTGGTATCCAGCAACTACTACTCTACCAATGCTTGCTTCTTCAAAATAAAAACCTGGTTTAAAAATACGTGTGTATGCTACTACTTTTTCTTCTTTAAAACCTATAACATGTAGTGCTTTCTGGTCTTTTCCGTCAAGGTCTTGATATACGCAATCTTGTTCTACTACAAAAACTTCCGATCGTAATTGTAATATTTCGTATAGCTCTTGTGTGGTTAATTCTTTAAAGGTTTTGGTTACTATTTTAAGCATAATTATAAGTGGTTATCATGAAATTCATTCCGGATCTAATTCCATGAGATTCCTTTTTTCAAAGGAACAGATTAATCTTGTACTATTACTTCTTTAGGATCTTCTTTATTAAACTCTGGTTGAATAGTTACGTGGTTAATATTAAATTTATCGTGTAGCACGTTTTCAATATCTAAAAGCAAAGCATTAAAAGCAGTGGTTGTAATATCTTCTGTTAGGTCTAAATGTGCTTCTAAATGAAGCTCATCGTCGCTTAAATTCCAAATATGTACATGGTGTATTTTATTCACTTTTGGTAGTTTATTAACAGCACGTACTACTTCTTTAATATTAATATCGTCTGGTGTAAAGAGCATTAACATTCTGGTGGATGTTTTTAATAAATCGTAACCAACCCAAATTAAATACAAAGCAATTAATAATGTTAATAAGCTATCTACCCAAAACATTTGGAAGTACTTCATTAGTAATCCTCCTATTAATACAGCTACACTTGCTAACATATCTGTAAGTAAATGCAGATACGCAGAACGCATATTTATATTATTTTTGGAATCTTTTTTTAGTAGTAAAACACTAAAACCATTACCTATAATTGCTATTATAGATAACCATATTACTAAGTTTGACTCTATTTCTTGGGGATTATTAAAACGTTTTACTGCCTCAATAATTAATAAAACAGCTACAATAACTAAGGTTGAAGCATTAATAAAAGCCGCCAGAATTTCGGCACGTTTATAACCAAAGGTTCTATTTATAGATGCTTTTCTTTTAGATAATTTAGCTGCTATATAACTTACTATTAAAGATATAACATCACTAAAATTGTGCAATGCATCACTTAATAAAGATAGACTTCCAGAAACTATTCCACCTATAACTTGTGCTACTGTAATTATTATATTTAAAAATATAGTAATTAACAGTTTTTGCCCTTTTAAATCTTTAGCATCCTGAGCGTGGTTGTGTGCGTGTGCATGACTCATTTTAACAATTCACAGGAATTTTATCTACTCTTTTTTGATGACGTCCTCCTTCAAATTTAGTTTCTAAAAAAGTATCTACCATTGCTATTGCTTGTGGTAAAGCAGTGTATCGTGCAGGGATACTTAATATATTTGCATCATTATGCTGTCTTGCAAGTGTAGTAATTTCTTTGGTCCAGCACAATGCAGAACGAATACCTTGATGTTTATTTGCTGTCATGTTTGCACCATTACCGCTTCCGCAAATAATAATCCCAAAATCTGCTTTTTTGTTTTCTACATCATTAGCTACAGGGTGCACAAAATCTGGGTAATCTACACTTTCATTACTATCTGTTCCATAGTTTTTTACTGTAATTCCTTTGGCTTCTAAATGCTTCATTATAGCAAATTTATAATCTGTTCCTGCGTGATCGTTTCCTATAGAAATTTTCATTTTTTTTAGTATTAAAGATGGTTGTTTTTAACACTATAAAGGTACTAAAATAAAAAAGCCTTGTATACTTTTTATAATAAGACTTTTTCAATTTTAAATGTAGTGGATTGGTTTACTTTTTTAGGATCTTTTTTATGCTTCTTCCTTGATTGGTGTTTATTAAAGCAAAATAATATCCGGAGCTTAAATGAGATAAATCTATAGCGGTTTCGGTAGTTGTTAACATCTGCTTTCCTTGTAGGTCTACTATAATAACATTTTCTAGTATTTGATGACTTTGCAAACCAATATTAAGGTTATTAACAACTGGATTTGGGTATATACTAATGTTATTTATTTGGTTTTCGTTATTGCTTAAAGTTTGGCAATCATTACTAAAAAGCACAGAAGAGTTCGAAATGCTTGTCCAATTTAATGTAGAATAATCTGCGTTATCTACAGTAATACAGCTTAAATTGGAGTTATGAACACCGAAATTAGTAAAATTGGTATTATTACCGTTTTTTAAATTTAAACTACCTATGGTACAAAAACCTAATGTAACTTCGTGTAAATTTAGATTATTAGATAGGTCTAATTCTGAAATAGTAACCTCATCTAAATGGAAAGTTTCTAAATCTACAACACCCGTCAAATCTAAACTTTGTAAGTGTAAGGAACTTTCGTAAGTAGTTATACCTGTAAAATTATTACAATTAGTTAAGTTAATATTTGTTATATCACGAACCCTCCAAAAATCTAAAGTTTCAAAATTAATACAGTTTGATAAATTTAAATCTTCCAAAAAACAATCAAAACAACCAAAATTTACAATAGACGGATTGTTACTTAAATCTAAACTACGCATGCCTGTTTCGCTAATATTAATACTACTTAAAGAAGTACAACCAGTAACGTTTAAAGTACTTAAATAAGATTCATTAGCTCTAATGTATGTTAGAGAGGTAACTCCATGAACATCTAAATGGCGTAAAGTAGATTTGTACATATCAATAGTTTCCAGCGAAGTACACGTGCTTAAATCCAATATATTAAGTCCTGTTATTTTTATATCTAGATTTACTAATCCCGTACAACCATTTACATTTAAGGTTTCTAAAGTATAAGTAAAAGCAAGAATTAGTTCTCTTAAATTTACTAAACCACTTACATCTAGGTTTATTATACTTGCATTTCTTGCTTCTAAAGAAGTTAATGCAATAAAATCTTGAATACCTGTTAAATCAGAGATGTTACTATTAGAAATATTCAAGCTATTAACCATTGTAAGATCACTTGTTAATACCTGTCCATCTAAGGTACCTTCGGAATCCGTCGAATTATTAATTAAAATTTGTTCAAAAGCAGGATCTGGAATTGCTGTATATTGCGCATGTACTTGATACATACATATAATACTTAATAAAAGTGTGTAAATTTTTTTCATGAGTTAATAGTTTAAATTAGACGTAATTTATTTTCAGCTTTTGAAACTGAAACTATTAACAGATATTATAAAAATTGGGAGAGAATAGTAAATATATAAAAAATATTTTAAACTACTGATATATTGATAGTTAAGTTTTACTTGTTAATAAAACAGAGTTTAAAAATAGAGTCTTAATAACTTTCAAAATAATAAGGATAACTTGTTAATATCTTCTTATTGTTTTTTAAAACTTTAATTAGGAATATCCGGTTAATTTTCCAATCAAAAACCGAAAGGAGACTACCAAAAAAGTTAGCATTTTTTTACAGAGAAGTTTTCAGACTAAAAAGTGAACATACCAACACTAAAAATTATAATACTTATTAAAAAATGAATGTCAATTAGAGTTATTAACAACTGTTAATAGCGAAACTAAATCCTTTTAAAATGAAGCCTTTAATAAACTAACAACTTGTTAATAGAGTCAGTTACTAAAGCAATCAAACTAAAACTTAAAAAAGTTATACCGTTATTAACAAGCTATAATAACCATTATTATTTTTTTAAATTTTTAAAAGAAAAAGATGAATATGTATATATATGTTTATAACTACTTTTTTCAACTTGAAAATCCATTTATCCTTTTTCTCTTTTAAATAATTTACTTTCCTTTTTTACGAATTAATATTCTCTTAATATCGATTTAATATTAAAATTGTAACTTTGTCAAAATAATTAGCGAAATTTCTCCACTTAAAACGCTAGATAATAACAGAATTTCGCATAACTTAGAAATTCAATAGATTACAATTAAAAAAATAGAAGTCAACAAATGACAAAAAAGAAACACAGGAAACCTTCAAATAACAAGATTTCCAACCTTACAAATACCATTCTTAGTATTTTAAAAAAAGATAGAAACCAAGCTTTTAACTACAAACAAATTGCATCAAAAATTGGTGTTAATGATGCTAGTAGTAGAAATCAGATTATAAAAAAATTAGCGAAACTTAAAGCAGATGGCGACATCGAAGAAGTAGATCGTGGTAAATTTAAAGCCATAGTAAATACAGAATACCATACAGGTGT